>CAZPYV010000001.1:0-32007 GCA_964590895.1 uncultured Methanoregula sp.
TAATCCGAAATATGCGCTCTAATTTTTTTTCAGAAGGATGTGCGTAAGTCCTATAAGATAAGAGTGTTTCAAATACGTGCCTTTTTTTATGAGCGGGTTTTAGACATACTCTTATGAAATCACTCAGACATTTATCGTATTTCCTGCTCGTGATTTTTTTAACACTTCTCGTTGTTGCTGCAGGGTGTGTCAATCCATCTGGCACTGTGCCTGTTGCTGGTGCGACTGGTAAAAACATTTCCGGAGGGGCAATGGTTGGCATTACCGGGCCCAATAATTGTGCCTCCATTGCGGAATGTGCTGCTTATTGTTCGGCCAATAAGGAGGTATGTGAACAATACTGTCGTGATCATGCCGCAGTATGTAGCCAGTTGAGCGGTGCACAGGGTCAAAAACCAACCGGGTCAACCGCGCAGTCAGAACAGGGTGCGTTTGGTGCAGGTACTGCATGTGACAATCCGGTATTTAAACAAAAGATGTTAACAGAAATTAATAAAATTCTTGTCAATCCGCCAGACTCCATACGTCCGCCCAACTGGATGACCAAGATCCTTCCTGCTGGCAACCCCTATCCGGGTTATTATTACGATCTCTCCACAGCATTTGGTCCTGCAATAGATTCACAAAAAACCGAATGGACCGGAGTGGGTGAACCGCCACGTGCACCCGGCCTCGACTACTACATTATTGGATACTGGGAAGAAAAGCCGAAAGGAATCGGAGGGCATATGGGCGAAAATTCTCCGGACACCATAGATTTCTCACAGTACCAGCTTGCGGTGTTTTATACAAACGTTTCCGGAAAATCGCAGTCCGCAATGATCAGCGCTTTACCCGCTCTTACGATGAGCGAATCGGATGCAAAAGCGTATTTTGCCTCCAAAATTAAAAAATCGTTTATCAATCTTGACAATAAGGTTCTCACCCGTTCGGGGAACCAGAAAATGTATGAAGTAATCTGGCATGACTCCGATAATACGCAGGACTACTGGGATGTCCAGATTGGTGTTGGGTATATCGCGATAGGACAGGGTAAAGTCTATTCAGCAGAATCCCTGCTCCAGGGGGATCCTGGTACGGTCTGGAAGTATCATGCCTGCAAACCCTGTGAGAACTGCAATGACTGGACTGTGGAAAAAGCGTTCAATAAAGACTGCTCGCGGGACGCTGACTGCCTCAGTGGATTGTCCTGCAATGCAGGCTATTGTGTGAAACCGGGTGCGGGACAAAGTCAGCAGCAGAATACAGGGTCGGTTACCGCGCCGGGATCCGGATCCATGGGCGGAAACGGCCCCGGGTCTGCGTGTAAAACAAGCGGCGATTGTGCTTCAGGTCTTTCCTGTACAAGCGGTGCGTGTTCAATTCCTGGTGGAAAACCCTGATCCATTTTAATTTTTAGATATGCACTTCTCTTAACCGCTGATAGCTCATACGGGAATCTTGCTAATCCATAATTGACAACAAAACCCCTCCACTGCATTGAATGCGATTTTGGACAAATTATCGAATGATCATAATCAAATCGCCGTCACTGGTGATGTTGTATCGTTCTGAGATTGTCATATCATCCCAGGTACTAGCCCTGCTAAAAATCAGTTCAATTTTTTTTTGGATTTTGGTTATTTTCTCGCCATCATATTTCAGTATATGTACTTCCATTCTTTTCATCTCCATTGGTTTATGCAGGCATTCCATACAATAGAGTAAAAAGAGCGGGTTATTAAATCGATAAAAGCGAGGGGTTAAAGTGTTAAAACTCTGTCAGTGAGCGAAGAGAAAAGCAATAAAAAAAGTTCCATATTTTTGATAATGAGGAGTGTCGCTGTTCCCTTAACCGCACTTTTTTTGCTTACAAGAATTGTTATGGATTTGGTTATGAAGCACGTTGGAGATTAGGATCGAACGTCAAGCTATTTTTATTGGATTTATCTGGGCGGATCGAACCGGTACACCCCTTTTGGCACAGTCATCTCAAAACGTGCTCCCTTCCCCGGTTCTCCGGTCTCTTTTAAGGTTATGCCAGAAATATCAAGGATCTCCCGCGAAAGGGCTAATCCAAGACCAGTATTAATCCCAAATCCCCGCTCAAAAATCTTTTCTTTAACTTCAGCAGGAACACCAACCCCATCATCTTCGCAGATTATAATCGTATCATCGTTCCGTTTAAGAACCGAAAACCGGAGGGTTGTGATCTTATTACCATATCGGACTGCATTATCGATTAGGTTATTACATACATTGACTATCAGCGGGTCGGCAAAAACTTCAGTTCCGGTTGGGATATCGTTGATACATTGGATCTTTCCAACCGGATTATCATTGACTGCGGTATCGAATAATGATCGGACATCCTGCCAGACTGGAGCTTTGACACCTATGTTCTCATAGGTTTTGGTAATCTGGATCATCTCTGCAATCCGCTCGCTCGTATTAATTATACGGGTAAAATTCCCTTCAAGCGCAGGTTCAGGAACCATTTCTTGCAGGATCCGGATATACTCCCGTAATACCATGAGCTGGTTTTTGATGTCGTGCCGGGTGATACCAGAAAGAAGATGAAGTTTCCGGTTTGCCTGCTGCAATGCCTCTTCTGCATGCTTGCGATCGGTAATATCCCGGGCTACCAACTGGATTCCGGCATAGGCACCCTCCTTAAAAATGGGTAGTGCCCTCCCATCGAAAACAGCGAAGGATCCATCGCTCTTTTTCACGCGGAAATCCAGGTGCTCCGCAATGCTTCCGTTATTTAACCGCTCAAAAGCATACCGCAGCTTTTCTGCATCTTCTGCCGGTATGTTAATTGACTCTACGATTTTTTTGAAATAAAATTCCGGGGGATTTCCAAGGATACTGATAATGGATGGAGAAACAAAAGTTGAGTACCCTTGTGGATCTACAACAATGATCAGATCAGAAATTCTCTCAGTGATGCCACGGAACCGTTCCTCGCTCTCTGCAAGCGCATTCTCAGTCTGGCGTCTCTCTACAGCAGTCCGGATCTTGTGGGCAAGTTCCACAAACTGGGATTTTGGATCCCCACCTTTTTGGAGATAGAAATCTGCGCCATTGTTGAGCGCTTCGATGGCAATCTCTTCTCTGCCCCTGCCGGTGAATATAATAAATGATATTTTGTCACCCTGTGCCCTGACGGATTTTAGAAATCCTATACCATCTATACCGGGCATCTGGTAATCAGAAACAATGGCATCGAAATGCCTTTTTTTGAGGAGTACTAAGGCAGCAGAGGCTGAGTCAATCGTTACAATAGAAAAATACCCGGTACGCTCAAGGAACAGTTTGCCGATATCACGAAGGGCTGGTTCATCATCAACATAAAGGACGAGGATTTTTTCTGTCATCATTCACCATTCCGGGAAAAACGCCATACCCCTTCAGGCACCGCCATCTCGAACCGTGCACCTGCTCCCGGTTCTCCGGTCTCTTTAATGGTTATACCGGTAATATCGAGAATTTCCTTTGCAAATATCAGACTTCGCATAGCTGAACGGGCAGTTGCACCGCGCAAAAAGATCTGTTCCTTGTGCACTTTTGGGATACCTATGCCGTCGTCTTCAAAGTAGATGGTAACACTTCCGGCGGAAATTTTATAATATACCCGGATCTTCGTGACACTGTTGCCATGAGTAACTGAGTTTTCAAAAATACGCTGGTATACATTCTCGAGCAAGGGATCGGCAAAGATCTCGAGATTTTCTGTTTCGAGGCTGTGCTGGATCTTTCCAATCGATATATGTGAAAGCCCCAGTAACGATACTATCTTCACGTTCTGCCATTTTGGGGGTTTTGCACCCATATCCTGATAATCTTTGGTAAATTCTGCAATCTCATTGATCAACCGGGCTGCTTGTTGACTGTTTTGTATTCTCTCAATAACTTTATCCTGTCCTTCTGCATCCTGTACTGCCAGTTCCAGGTAACTGCTCAGGACAAATATCTGGTTGGTTAAGTCTTTTCGTGTCAGTTGGGAGAGCACGTTTAACTTCTGGTTCACGTGCATTAAGGTGTCTTCTAACAGTTTTCGTTGCGAAATGTCATGAAAATTTACTAAAACGCCTTTGATATTGGGATCATGAACAAGATTCTTTGCTGTAAGCTGGATGGTGTGGAAGATTCCATCTTTTAATTGATAGCGATATTCAATGGTCGTTGAGGAATTTTCTTCTTCTAATATTTTATGAAAAACGTTTATGATTCGTTCAACATCCTCAGGGTGTGCAATTTCAGTGTGTGAGAGTCCCACAAGCTCTACAGGCTTCCAACCGAATAGTTTTTCGATATTTTCGCTTATATATCGGATTTTTCCCTTAATATCGATAATTGCAATAACATCTGCAATATTTGCAATCATTGCACGCAGTTTGGCTTCATTCTCTGCCAACACCCGTTCCCTTAATTTGCGTTCTGTAATGTTATGTGCGAGAACCAGGGCCCCAATTACATCGTTACGATAATTTGTTATGGGCGAGACCGTAAGTGAGATCTGAATCAGCTGCCGATCTTTTGTCATCTGTTCTGTTTCATATTCTTCGATACCGGTGCCTTCTTGTATCTTTTCGAGCAGGTGCTTGATGTCATCTGGCCGGTCTGGTGACATAAGCATGAAAATTGATCTGTTAACGATCTCAAGCGCTTTGTACCCGTACAATAGTTCAGAACCTTTGTTCCAGTCTGTAACCATGCCATCGGGTGTCACTCCGAGGTATGCTTCGTATCCGGAGGACTCCACAATATTTGCAAATCGTTCATGGATTGGTCCTTCCCGTGAAAAACAGATATTGAGATGCGATACGACAAACCCAATGATAACAAAAAATCCAGCATGTCCGATACAGGTAATCGTAATTTCTGCAGGTAAATTAGGTATTACATTGACCATTCCAATATACAGTACTGCTATAATTACCGATGCAATAACTCCCCTTCGAGGATATAAATATGCGATAAGTATAATGGGGAAATAAAACAGTGGATCGAAGATGACCGTATGGCTTGCCTGAAGAACCATAAAATTCAGGAGGAAGATTACCGATGTGAAAATGACAATAAGAGATGGAATTACGGTAATTTTTATTCTTGATCGCTCAACGGTTTCTACAAGCAGGTTATAGAGTGCAAATTCATGCGGGAATGTGGTGATGAGATACGAGATGACGAACCCAACGATAATAAATAATCCTGCATGTCCAATACAGGTTAGTACAATTTTTGCAGGATCCTGGAGTAACACCAGTACCATTGCAAGATACAATACAGCGATGCTTACAGAAGCAACTACACCGCGGTGGGGATAATAATATGCAATAAGAATAATGGGGAAATAAAACAGTGGATCAAATATAATCGTCTGGCTAAAAAAGAGCATGTAAAAATTCAAAACAACAGCGATAATTAGTGTACAGTAAATAACGTAGGAAACAGTGTGTGGATTATTTTTTAACCGTTGAAGTGTTTTGTCGAACATAAAAAATTCAACCTAAAAAATATTTTAAATCATTTTATTATGATCCTTTTTTTATGTTCTGAACTAACCAGATGTTAACGTGCTATCTATAAAATAATGGTGGAATGGGCAGTATTTTTCATTCAAAGATCAATCCTTTCTGTGACTTTTTTTAAATTTTAAATAAGATAATTACAAATAAACGAATTCAATCAGGGGCGGTGTTAATAAAAACACAAATGCGTGGAGCAGGAGTTGAACCTGCGAACGCCTGCGCGACGGGACCCTAAATCCCGCTCCTTTGACCAGACTCGGATATCCACGCGTTTTTTTTTAAGATTACGGATTTTTCTTTTCGTACAGGATTGGTGGTCGGAACAAAGACACGGTTCAATTCCTATATACGATAAAATATTTGTCCGGGTGTGATAAGAGCGTATCGCCGGATAAAAAGATCGTGTCATACTATCTGCAAATAATACGCTTCACCGGATATATTTTTTCACCTTTGTGACAAAAAATAAGTTTGAAAACTCCGGAACGGAAAAATCAGCATACCCGTGGTACTGGATCACCCATCGGCGGCTCAATGAATCGTTCACCGCCAATGGATGTTTCCATAATGACGTGGGCACCTTTCGTGACGTTTCCGATAACGGTAGCTTCTCTTCCGTATTTATCAGAGCGAAGGGCAGTTAGTATCGCATCAACACAGGAAGCCGGAACCCCCATTACTACTTTTCCTTCATTTGCCACTTCAAGAGGATCGATACCCAGCATACCTCCAGCACTCCTTACGTTCTTTCGTATTGGTACTTTATCTTCCTCTATTCGTACACAGACACCACTTTTTCTTGCCATTTCATTGATTGCACTTGCAAACCCCCCGCGTGTTGGATCCTTCATCGCATGAATGGTGCCGGCATCGAGCGCTTTTTTAACCATATTCCAAAGCGGAGCCACATCAGATTTTATCTGCTCACCGAGATCAAAACCCTCACGGTGTGCCATAATGGCAAGACCATGATCCCCGAGTGTGCCGGAAACAATGATCACATCACCGGGGACTAGACCATTGTCTCTTACAACCGTTTTTGCAATGCCGATACCGGAAGTATTGATAGCTATACCGTCAAGCGCCCCTCTCTCCAGCACTTTAGTATCTCCGCAGACAAGGTTTGCTCCGCATTCACCAAGGGCATCATCCATTGACGCAACAATCTTTGCAAGATCAGCGATTTCAAATCCCTCTTCAATGATCATGCCACAGGAAAGCGCGATTGGCTGGCCCCCCATCATTGCGAGATCATTGATTGTTCCACAGACAGAGATTCTTCCGATATCTCCTCCGGGAAAAAAGATTGGGCGAACCACATGGGAATCTGTTGTAAAGACAAGGTTTTTTCCATTAAACGGGATGACTGCTCCATCATCCATTGCCTCAAGTCCAATACCTCCGGCATTGTTATGCGTAAATTTCGTGAGCGTTTGTAAAAGTTCGCCCATCACTTCTCCGCCGGCCCCGTGCATCATATTGACTTTCATTTTAGTCCTCAACCTCGATCTCAATATTTGTGACCACAATTTCCCTGCCTTTTACCATTTTCGGTAACGCCCCACACCCAGGGCAGACATATATTTCTTCACCGGAATATCCGCAGGTGCAGGTAGTCTGGGGAGTTACCTCAGTGCAGACAAGCAATGTTTTTTCAAAAAGTGGATCGTCTTCTTTAATTGTTCCAAACAAAAAAGTTACCTGTTCTGGATTTACCATCGCCATCTTTCCGACTTCTACGCTGACTTGTTTTACATATTTTGCATTGTTCTCAATGGCTGCCTTGCGTGCGGTAGCGTACAGATCATAGGCAATGGATAACTCGTGCATCAATCCTCCAGTGCAGCATAGACCTGTTTGAATATTTCCCGGGTCTCAAGACCTTCTTCCCGGGAAAGCCGCTGGATGGCAAATCCGACATGGACAAGGACGAACTCGCCGATTTTCACATCCACCAGATCGAGTCTTACCTCCTGTTTGAGATCCCCATAATCTACAAGACCGATATTTCCCTCTTTTATTTCAAGCACTTCTGCGGGAACTGCAACACACATCGATGATCCTCTTAAAATTATCTAACCTGTATTGTGGGGTGTTCAACCACATAAAAACAGTGATATTGATATGAAATCTCATTTTTTTAATCATAATCCCCCTAATCAATTAACATAGGTTGTTGGAAATGTCAGATTTACCGATGATGATAGAATAAAAAGACTGACCATTAGTATTATGGTTTTGGCAAAAATATAGTATAGTTGATGGCTGATAAAAACTACGAATCATTAAGGATTGAAAATATCGTAGCATCCGGAGTAATTGCCGATTCCATTGATCTTAATGAAGTGTCAAAAAAGGTCAAGAACTGTGAGCTTAATACAAAACGGTTCCCCGGCGCCGTATACCGTATAGAGAAACCCAAGATTGCCTCTTTGATCTTTTCTTCAGGAAAAATAGTCTTAACCGGCATCCGTGACAAGCAGGCACTCACTGAAGGGCTCAATATTATTATGAAGTCTCTTAAAAGTGCCGGTGTCAAAATACATAAGGAACCAAAAGTTGCTATCACAAATATCGTCTGTTCGTACGACCTCGGCAAATCTATCAATCTCAACAAAGTAGTCATCACGCTCAATCTCGAAAATATCGAGTATGAACCTGAGCAGTTTCCCGGTCTTGTTTATCGTATCAAGGATCCAAAGATTGTCGCCTTACTCTTCTCTTCTGGAAAGATCATTCTAACCGGAGGAAAGAACTTAGAAGATATCAAGAAGGGTCTGGACTTCCTCGAACAGAAGCTCGAAAGCATAATGTAATTTTTTTACACTTTTTTTATATTTTTTTGTGTATTATCCTTATTTTACTATTCTCATGACCAGTACCTGTGTGTCTGGATAAACGTCCGTTCGGCTTTTAAGATCTCGCGGTAGAATGCATCACCTTCAGCCTGGGTTCCAAGAATACGGGAAGCATTTTCCGGACCAACCCCTCTCGCTGAAAGTGCAATCACTGCTTTTTTCCCGCTGGAGAGTACAATATTTGCACTTTTAATAAGTCGCTGTTCGACCGCACGTTCTTCTGCGTTCTTCTTTGGCTTACGGATCATTGCATATTGTTCTTCATCAAAGGGTTTGAGAGCTGCAATCAGGCGAGCCCCGCATTTCGGGCACTGGGGTATTTCCGGAACACGCGAGACTACGGTTCTGCTCTTCCAGTCTCTGCAGTTCATACAGGCAAGTACCACATCATCCAGTTCAAGTCGTCGCTTCAATGTTGCAATCACCGCATGGTCTGCTGTTGGCGGAGGAATCTGATCCCGGGACGAGAGCAGACCCCCTGCCCCTATCAGGGAATGGGGACCCAGCTCTACGCGTATCTTATCTTCTTTTATCAGGGCAACTATTGCAGCAGCGGTATCAACATCCATGTAATCTGAGAGCAGCTCGCGGTATGCTTCCTGTTGCACTACCGTGTTATCAAAGAAATCCAAAAGGCGGTGGATGCTTATCTTCTCGTAATCTGCATCGGTATCGATTGCCCCGAATTTCTTTGCAATCTGCACCAGTTTCCATTTGAACAGCGCAGTGCGTTTCAATGCGAGTCTGAGGATGCCGGACATATGAGTTGGATCAAGATTGAGAAGAAGATCCCGCACATCAGCGGCCCGGATTGATGACGGAAGACGAAGGAGCATCCGGTAGGCATCCAGATCGAGGCCAACGGTTGTCCCATAACGGGCAGAGATCAGGATGGAAAGCACTCGCCCGAGCGCTTCGTTTGCCTTATGTCCTGCACAGACATTGCAGACAACACCCTCATCGGTATTCTCAAGCGTGATGAGATGATCTGTTGGTACAAGTGAACGGTTCTTATCCATCTCTGAAAGGAACGCTTTTGCAAATGCTATTCCATCATGTTCATTAGTGTAATCAGAAATTTTCCGGGTTCTGCGGATAACGCCGACTTCCCGTGCAACATTGAACGGTACCGGAATCTGTTCTCCTTCCCATGAAGGCAACTCCCCCTGTGCTTTTTTTGTTGGCTCGACCGTAAGTCTTCCGTCAGCAATCTCGAGCACGCGCCAGAGTTGACCCTTTGTAATGAACACAGCACCGGTGTGCACCCAGCCAACAACAAAAGACTCATCGAGCGTTCCGACTGTTCTGCGGGAGACCATATCAAAGACCGGTACTTTCCGTTCATCGTGGATCATCGAGAGGTTGCCCGAAAGGTAACGCCTTGCTCGTGCAGTAGTGATGATTCGCCCCCCATCATTTCTGATGAGACGATGTTCTTCCATCTGGTGGCACACATCTGTGAGCAGGGTTTCGCATCCGGAAAAGAGAGCGGTGCGTTCAAGAATTTCTAAAATCGCCGTTCGCTCGATCTCACCGTACTCAACGGCGATTGCAGCCACCTGGTTGGCGAGCACATCAGCGGCCATCCGCGGGAGCACCACCGGCTCAATCTCATTTCCTTTGGCTTTCTTTGCGATAATAAGGGATTCGAGCAGGTCGTCAAAACCGGTTGCAAAAATTGCGCCACGGGAGATGGTATTAAGCTGGTGACCGGCACGTCCCACTCTCTGCACCAGTCGCGCAACTTCTCTGGGGGAACCAAACTGGATCACGTGGTCGACCCGGCCGATATCGATCCCCAGTTCCATGGATGAAGTGCATATGAGGGTCCGGATCTCACCCTTTTTAAAACGCTCTTCTGCATCGATTCGCACCTCTTTAGAGAGCGATCCGTGATGCACTTCAATATCCCCATGCTCAAAGAGTGCGTGTCCCAGCGCCTCGGCAGTCACACGGGTATTAACAAATACCAGCGTTGAACCTTCGCGCTTTAACGCTTTTGAGAGCACGTCTGTCTGGTGTTTGAAATCATCGCCCACGTACTTTACCGAGATCTCCAAGTGTTTAGCTACCGGTACCTGCACAACAGAACACGGTCGGGCACCGCAGAGGAACCGGGCGATCTCATCAGGATTTCCTACCGTTGCCGAGAGACCGATGCGCTGGAATTCACCGGCATACACATGCAGGCGTTCGAGCGCAACACAAAGCTGTGCACCGCGTTTGCTGCCTGCCAGATCATGGACTTCATCCACAATCACGTACCTGACTTGCTTTAGATGCTGACGGAGACGCTTTCCCATGAAAAGGGCCTGCACAGTTTCCGGAGTAGTGATCAGGAGATCGGGAGGAGAAAGCGCCTGTTTGCGCCGCTCTCCCATAGGGGTGTCACCATGCCGCACTCCGACGGTGAGGCCGAGTTCCCCGCACCACCATTGCATTCGGGAAAGGATATCCCGGTTGAGTGCGCGAAGCGGGGTAATATAGAGCGCCTTGAAACCTCCCCCGGCTGGAAACGACAGCAGACCATTGAAGACCGGAAACATCGCGCTCTCAGTTTTTCCGGTACCGGTTGGAGCAATCAGTACGAGATGTTTTCCATGAAGGATCAGGGGAATTGCTTTGCTCTGGGCATCCGACAGTTGAGTAAACCCGCGTTTTTTTATGCATTCCTGCACTACTGGATTCAGTAACTCACTCTGTTTCATCAGTGATCAATGCCCGCAAAGGTCCGATGTACGTCCCATCGGCAAGAATGATCTCGCACTCTTCTTTTTTCATCAGCCGCGAGAGCGGAGAGAAGGGTTTTTTTATGATCTGGAGAATGTCGTACCCGGCAATCTCATTAAACGAAGGCATAAACAGGACACGGGATGGTAAACTGTTTTTTACGGATTGTTCCTTTCCAGGATCTCCGGATTCAATTCCTGCCCGGAGATATGCCGGTGACTGGAGTGCACAACCAATCTCATCCCTGAGCGAGAGCAAAGGATGGTGATGACCAATAACCACAAGATGCCCTGCAAGTTCTGGTGACGGGATCATATGCCCATGCAGGTATCCCACACCATCCAGGACTGCCCCGTCTTTGGGTCGGCTTTCTCCCTCACGCAGGAATCGTTCGATGCCGATATCATGGTTCCCCGGAAAGACATGGAGCGGTAACCTTGTCCTCAATGAATCGAGAATCTTTGGCATCTCATGATACTCCTGCCATGTGAGTGATGGAATGCTATGTTTGACATCACCCAGCAATACCAGCTCATCCGGTTTTGTCAAGTCAATAACCTTATGCAGACGTTCAAGCCTGCGTTCACTCCGGCTTTTAAAATGCATGCCATGTGCAGCAAGGTCTGCCTCTATCCCGAAATGGAGGTCTGCAACAATGAGCATACGCTGCTCGCCTTCGATGACAAGTGCTGGCCCTTCCCCGATAAATTCCATCTTCATAATGGTTTTACAAATCCTTTCTGGGGTTGGTAGCATTCATCCTCAACGATTAACGATTCTATCGCTGATAGTACTTCGGCCTTAACGATTCCCTGTTCACCAGCCAGACGGATGATCTCTTCTATGGCAATGCCCCGGGGACTGCTGGTACTTTTCATGATCTCCATTACCCGTTCACGGAAATGCGACTGGATAACCTCTGATTGGATGGGGGTATCGGGTGAACCGGGCTCTGTGGGTTTGATGCTCTGCACTGCACTGCCGATTATGTCAGCGAGTGCTTGTAGTTGTACTTCTGTATGAGCATAGTGCCGGTATGCAGTTAGGATATGTTCATCGGTACACCGGCCCTGGCGGGCAAGATGGATCTGTTCAAGTCGTCCAAGTGTTGCTTTTGCAGTTGCAAGTGTCCATTGATCCCGGACCGTACGATCCACAACAACCACATGATCGGGACGAATGGAAAGATCCACAATATCGTTCCTGCGGTACAACTGTGCACGACCGGTTACGGTAACAAATGAAGGCACGGGAATTTTTCTGAATTGCTCAGCAAGAGGTGAATTCCTCCCTCCGATTACAAGGTTAAATGCTCCGGTTGGATCTGCAAGCCGGCATCGCAGCATATCCCCGGTTTCAGTAATCTCAGTCATTGCCCCGGAAAGATACACAAATCGGCACCAGATTCCGCAGGGTGTTACTACAAAGGCAGCGCTCTGCCCGTCATCTACCTGAACTGATAGGGTTGAACCGGAAAAATCCCCGGCAAATACCCTTGATGCCCCTTCCATAATTCCTATTAAAATGGTCAGGATGAGTTATTCAAGATATAGTCATTACAATTGCAAATTTTCAGCCACACGACACACACGTGGTATGATGGCGCAGCTCACTATTTCTGATTGCAGTCCATGCCGCGTCAACATCATTTGTGGACATGACAAATGTGTAGGTTTTAACATACGAGACTGCCGCCTTGTAATCCTCTCCCCCAAGCGTACGGGATGTGCCTGCTTTCTCATCCAGTATCGCCAGCTGATCTTCCATAGTCTGGATATCGAAAAAGATCTTCATCAAATAATTGATCTTGGTATACTGGAGTGTGCCAGTCCCGACAGGAACAACAATGGGCTGGGGCACTTGAATGTAGTCATCCCCATAAAAACCAATGAGCCGGGTGGTGGTCGTCTCGATATAAACATAATCCCGTTTTCCATCCGAAAATACACGAAACGATGGCTTGTTCGAAGCGATATTAATCCGGATTCCTGAAGCTACATGCTTGAGCGAGGGAAACGCCAGCAGGGCAACATCGTAACCTTCGCGGGACAGGAGACCATTTAAGAGGATTGCTTTTTCATCGCAGTCACCCTTCCCATCAAAGATAACTTCCACCGGGTAGCGCGGGTTTCCTGCTGTGGTATTATCGTAGGGGATTTGCTGGACAAAACTGGTGACCATCTCAAGATATTCATCATCGGTCAGGTAATAGCCGCCTTTATACCGGGTTTTTCGTATTTCTTTTAGCACATCAGTATAAAATGAGTCGAGAGCCGGGTCTTCCATCATCTCGTGATACAGGAACCCGAAATCTTCAGACCCAAACACTTGCTGTTTATTAGGAGAGATGGTAGCGGCACGGTAAAGTGAAGTATTGACGGGTATATTGACAACATAATTGTCGGAACGATAGCGGAAATCAAATCGCCGGTTTGCGATGGAATCCGTTGGGCCGGGAATAATGACAAGATTCTGGTAAGACTGCGGGGATTTATCAGAAACATTTGCAGGGACCGGTTCTGGGGTTTCCACAATGACATATGAAGTCTCCTTTACTTGGGGAGTTACTGCCGTACCATTTGCTGGTGTAGGTGTTTTTGTGACAGGGATAAAGGGATGAAGAGGAGATGACAGGCATCCCGCAGTGCAGAGCAGAAGAAGGATAAAAATTACAATGAAACGCTGGCAGATGTTGGCGCACTGCATATACATGCTATTGGAGGGAGTTTTACTTCAATATTGAGGTATGGGGCAATTAAAAAAGAGAAATATTATCGTTTGCTACGAGAGAAAACGCCACAAATAACAAACACAAGTGTGAGCGCCCCAACAGAAATAGTCCAAGGGAGTGGGGATTTTGCCGTAGTTGGAATTTGTGTAGCAATAGCAGTCAGATCTTTGGATGGTGGAATTACCATTGTTGTAACCGGATTAACCACAACAGGCAGATCTTTTGGAGGCAGAAGTGTCGGGTCCAAAGCCTGTGCCCGGACAAATGCAGTCTTTGCCTCATCAGCCCTGCCGAGATGCCGGAGCGCGTCTCCCTTGTTATACCAGGCAATGGAATGCGTGGTAGTCAGGTTGCCTTCCGATGCCAATGCGGCATCAGCGGCCACGATTGCTTCATTATATCTACCAATTACCGTGAGTATCCCCGCGCGATTTGCCTGTATTACCGGCATTAAAGAGCTGACATTGAGCGCAAGTGCCTGATCGGCTGCCAGTAACGCTTCATTATATTTTCCTGCATTTGCAAGATCAACGCTTTTATCGTAGAGCGCACCGGCCGACTGAAGTCCTGTGGGAGTTTCTGCTGCATTCACAAGACCGGAAACGAAAAGCAGGACAAGGACACATGCTGTAACAAAACGAAAATTCATCTGAATCAACCTGATCTATCGTTTGACTTCAGATATGATAAAAATAGTTGGAAGACCTGTTATCTATTGCGCCGTACTATTGCAAGGAATCCTACAATACCAATTCCGAGTAGCGCAATCCATACCGGAAGTGGAGTATACGTGGTCTTTTTTGCAATAGTGGATGAAGTCTGTATTGCCGTTGCAGTGATCGTGGTTGCAGGTACTGAAATTGTTTCTTTGGGTAACGTGGTTGCGACCGTAACAGAAGGGGTGGTCATCACCAATGGTTCTCCGGGAAGGAACGTGACCGTTGCTGAGGAACTTGTCTTTCCTATCGATTCGTTTACTCCAACAATCCCATAACTTTCCTGCATATTATTGAGGTTCTGGGTTACGGTGAATGAATAGGTACCGGGAGGATAGATTGGGTCACCCTGGATATTTCGTGCAGCATGATCCCAGGCATTTCCGTTTTTCCAGAGATAGGTAGAACACGTAAAATAGGGATTGTTTTCAAAGGGCAAGATCTGGGTATTTGCGAGTCCATAGGTTCCGGTATAGATGTTGGGAACGTTCCGCTTCAGTGGATCGATCAATTTCACTGTGAAAAAAGCATCGGACGGATTGAAGTTGGGGCGATTTAAGTAATTGAGCGCGGGGTAGAGATTGGTATCAATGCGGTAGGTGATATTTGTTGCGCGCGGGATTGTCATTCCCGTAACATCCTGATCCTTATCAATATCCCAGACCTTAAGCGAAATCTGTGGATCACGGAGATCAAAGACCGGGAAATTGGGTTTTTTGTCATCGCAGTACCATGTGCCGGTGTATCCGGCAAATATTTCCGGGCTGAAATCAAAGTGATAAATATTATACGGTTCGGAATTGATCTCAAAGAGAGTAACATTTTTTGCAGGGGATCCACTCGGAGAAGTGCCGTTTTGCCACCATGCGATAATCCTGCATCCATATAAGGAAGACGAAATATCAACGTTTTTTTCACCAATGAATACTGGGGAACCGGCCGCAATTTTGTTCAGGTTTGCAGCAGCGGGGGCAATAAGCAGAAAAATTACGCAAAAAGTGATAAAAAGATATTTTCCTTGCATGAATGTAATTTCAAAACCATTATGATAAACGTTATGACATTCATAAAAAGAATACTTCATTTTCCAATGCATGAAAATGAGTATAACAATAAAAAATACATTAACTCATAATAAAATTCTCAACAGATGAGGAGACACCATGGAGGAGAGCCACACCATCTGGATAGAAAAATACCGCCCGTCCAGACTCGCCGATATTGTAGGTCAGGATGAGGTCGTGGAGCGATTGTCATCTTATGTAAAAAGCAAAAACCTCCCCCATCTCCTGTTTACTGGAAGTGCCGGTGTGGGAAAGACTACTGCGGCAGTCACACTTGCAAAGGAGTTTTACAAGGATTCATTCCAGATGAACTTCCGTGAGATGAATGCTTCTGACGAGCGCGGCATCGATGTAGTGCGAAACCAGATCAAGCAGTTCGCCCGCACCACCCCGCTCGGCGACGCAACATTCAAGATCCTTTTTCTGGATGAAGCCGATGCCTTAACAACCGACGCGCAGGCTGCACTGAGAAGGACGATGGAAACGTATGCCCAGACCTGCCGGTTCATCCTCTCTTGCAATTATTCCTCAAAGATCATCGATCCGATCCAGAGCAGGTGCGCGATCTACCGGTTCAAACCTCTTGGCGCAGAAGCGGTAAAGGAAGAAGTGCGAAGAATTGCCGGTAAAGAAGGACTCAGCATAACTCACGGTGCAATGGATGCAATTGTGTATATTGCACAGGGAGATATGCGAAAGGCAATCAACGCGCTGCAGGGGGGAGCGATCATCAGTGCTACGATCGATGAGAAGATGATCTATGCGATCACCTCTACTGCCCGTCCCGATGAGATCAATGAACTGCTGGCTCTCTCACTGGGAGGGGATTTTGATGCCGCCGAATCGCTGCTCAACCAACTCCTGCACGAACGCGGGATCGCACCAAACGAACTCATCAACCAGTGTTATCGTGCGCTTGTCAAGCGGGACATGGACCGGAGTTTAAAAGTGCAATTGATCGACCATATCGGAGAGACCGACTTCCGGCTTTCTGAAGGTGCAAACAGCGATATCCAGTTAGAAGCGCTCCTTGCACGGTTTGTGCTCACCGCACAGAAAAACACGTGAGAAGAACCATGGACAAAACTCCTGAGCTGCAAGAATCCGATAAGACCAGTGACTGGAGCCGGTTACTGAAAAGCCGGTATAAAAAAGAATTGGGTGAGATATCGCGTGAATATCCTCATAAGCGTTCTCTTTACATTGACTACAGGGATATCGAGCGATTCGGTAAAGCCGGCATCGCAATGGCCGATGAGCTGCTCGAAAATCCCGGAAAAGTGTTAGAAGATGTTGGAGAGGCCATAAAAAGCGGCCAGCTCATACGAACAAAGGATGGGAAAGAGCCAAAAGGAATTAACATACGTTTTGTAAATCTCCCGGTAAAGACCGGAATCCGCAAGATCCGTTCTGATGATATCAATACATTTGTCTCAATTGAAGGCACCCTTCGAAAGACCACCGAAGTCCGCCCGCGCATGTTTGAAGCCGTTTTTAAATGCCCGGCCGGTCATTTTACGGTTAAAAAACAGAAGTTTGGAAAATACATTGAACCCGATGGGTGCGCCACCGATGGTTGTGCATTCAAAAAGCTCGAACTCTTACCCAAGCGCTCAAAGTTTGTAGACTCCCAGAAACTCAGGATACAGGAATCCCCCGAAGGACTCAGGGGAGGCGAACAACCCCAGACACTTGATGTCGACATAACCGATGATATTTCAGGCCAATTATCACCGGGTGAACGGGTTACTGTAAATGGAATCCTCCGTTCAGTTCAGCGGATGAATAAAGGCGAGAAAAGTACCGTCTTTGATATCTTTTTGGAATGTAACTCTTTTGAGAGAGCAGAAAAGGAGTTTGATGAAGTAGATATCGATAATGAAGACGAAGATCACATAAATGCTCTAAGTAAGGATCCGAGGATCTACCGTATGGTCACCCAATCGGTTGCGCCATCAATTTACGGAAGCGACAATGTCAAACTGGCAATTGTGCTGCAGATGTTTGGAGGTATCAGAAAGGAGATGCCTGACGGGACCAGTCTCCGTGGTGATATCCATGTCCTGCTCGTAGGTGACCCTGGCATTGCAAAAAGTCAGCTGCTCAGGTATGTGGTGAAACTCTCCCCACGTGCCATCTACACGAGCGGGCAGTCATCGACTTCAGCCGGATTGACCGCAACGGCTGTCAAGGATGAATTCGGGGAAGGGCGCTGGACGCTCGAAGCTGGCGCACTCGTACTTGCTGACATGGGTATTGCTGCAGTTGATGAGATGGACAAGATGCAGAAAGAAGATCGTTCCGCCCTGCACGAAGCAATGGAGCAGCAGACCATCAGCGTTGCAAAGGCTGGTATCACGGCAACCTTAAGGTCACGCTGTGCACTTCTTGGGGCGGCAAACCCGAAGTACGGGAGATTTGATATGTTTGGCGATATCTCTGACCAGATCAACATGCCGGCCTCCCTGCTCTCGCGGTTTGACCTGATCTTTATCATGGCTGATCAACCGGAACCAAAGCGGGATCTGGCCATTGCCGAGCATATCATAAAGACACACGGCGTCGGTGAGATGATCGAACAGAACAAGAAAACACCCATCCCGGGTATAACTCCGGAAATTATCCTGCAGCATCTCAAACCGGTTATGCCGGATATTGAACCGGCCCTGTTCCGGAAATATATTGCCTATGCAAAACGCACCTGTTTTCCTATACTCTCAACTGAAGCAAAGGATGCCATCATAAAGTATTATCTCAGTCTCCGGGGACTTGCTGAACCCAACAAAGCAGTACCCGTCACAGCCCGGCAACTCGAAGCGCTGGTCCGCCTTGCAGAGGCAAGTGCCCGCATACGGCTCTCGAACAACATTGAGATTTCCGATGCGGAACGGGTGATCCATATCGTTGATGCCTGCCTGCGCCAGGTTGCCTACGATGCAAAGACCGGTACCTTTGATATAGACAAGGTAGCCACCGGGTTCTCTAAAGAAAAGAGGGATCTTGTCCGGACGATCAAAGATGCGATCCGTGATATTGGCGGAGAAGGAAAACGTGCCGGAATTGAGATGGTTATCGACGCGGTTGCTTCCAAAGGGTTTGGCAGGGATAAAGCGAGAGAGGGAATTGATATGCTCCTGCGAAATGGGGAAGCTATGGAGCCCAAGCAGGGAACCATCCAGTTGATATGAGGTTTAGTATGAAAGCTGACAGGGAACAGGCAGTCTTTGAAGCGGGGATCAAACTCGGTGCACTGTACCACCAGTGGGTGGGCACTCCTGTTTCCAGGAATTCCGCATCAAGTGTAGAGACGGCGATAGAAAAAGCAGTGATCCTCCAGCCGTTTGTCGAAGAGATAACCGTTCATCTCAATCGCAGCCTGATGACAGAGAATGTTTTTGGTTATAGTGAACTTTCCGGGCTGATGTTCGATGTAGAAATTATCACTCGTGTCCAGTTTACCTATTGTCGGGCGCGATTATCTCCCGAAGCTGGCTATCCCCTCATGAAAATTGTGGAGTGCAATGAAATCCCCGGCGTTTCCCATAACTGATGATCACATACACATCGATCCTGTGAACGGGCGGGGCCTTGAAGCTGCAAAGGATTTCCTGAGATCTGGCGGAACACATATGTTCCTTGTATCAAAACCCTCGTGGTCACTTTCTGTTCATCCAAAATGCGGTGCCGACTATTCTGGTGTCTTTGATGAAACATTACGGGTTGCAAACCTCGTTTCCGGTACTGGTCTTGTTGTCTTTACGATACTGGGCGTTCACCCGGCAGAGATCAGCCGTCTTACTGAACGCATGAACCTTGAACAGGCAGTAGCAGTCATGAAAGCCGGTCTTGACTGTGCAGCCCGTTATATTCATGCAGGAAAAGCCGTTGCACTCAAGAGCGGGAGACCACACTATGATGTAGAGCCGGCAATCCTTGCGGCATCCAATGATGTGCTTGCACACGCGCTCAGTCTCGCTGCGGAATGCAATTGCGCCCTCCAGATTCATGCAGAAAGTGGGCCATGTGATGACGTTGTGGCGATGGCACAAGCGGCAAAGGTACCAATAGAGCGGGTAGTAAAACATTATGGTTCTCCAGATACCCCCCTGCATCCTTCACTTATCGCTAAACACGAAGCAATCTCCCAGCTTGCGCGGGAGAAACGACCGTTTACTCTCGAGAGTGATTTTATGGATGAAAATTCCCGGCCAGGTGCAGTGATTGGACCAAAATCGGTGCCACGGTATACGAACCTGCTGCTCAAAAACGGCATCATCTCTCAAGAGGATTGTTTCCGCATTCATGCAGAAACTATTGAGAAAGTATATGGTGTTGCAATCACGCTGGGATAATTCTCCTGCTTACCTTTTTCATGCCATAATGCCCATTAAATGAACAATGTTTTTAAAAATTCATCACTTCCCAGGGTCAGCGGATGTGGTTGCGGTCTGCGACCGTGAACTTATCAATACCACAATTACCCATGAGAAGATTTCAGTCAGCGTCCACGACTCATTTTATGGCACTACCCCGGCAAGCGAAGAAGAAGTGCGGGCAGCGCTTAAAAAAGCGGGAAATATTAACTTAATGGGCGAGCGTGCAGTTAACGTTGCAATTTCTTTGAACCTTGTTACCCGTTCAGAATGTATCATGTTAGGAAAAGTGCCCCACGCACAAATCTACCAGGTTTAACTATGAGTATTCAGGATCAATTCTGCCCGAAATGTGGCAAAACAACAGATAACGAGGGGCTTTGCAGTGAGTGCCAGGTTAAAAGTACCAAATGGTTCTCCTGTGACAAACGTGCACAGAACACTCATTGCCCGAGCTGCGATGCGATTAAAATTGGAAATACCTGGACGGACTCAACAAAGGAGCGGGCCGATCTTGCACCAGAGCTGGCAAGATCCGCTGTGCACCTTCACCCTGATGTGAAAAAGGTTGTAATCGATGTTACGGTGGTGGATATGACCGTGAACCGATCACGCGCATATCTTGTCATCCGTGGTCAACTGTACAACAAACCTGTTGAAGAGAAATGCACGGTAGAACTTGTCTGGCATAAGGAACAATGCGATCGCTGTAACCGTATCAGCGGAAGTTACTATGAGGGTGTTGTGCAGGTACGCGCTGATGGTAGGATTCCCAGTAAGTACGAGATCCAGCAGGCTTCCTTAATTGCGCAACAGGTTGAAGATAATCTTCAGGCAGGAGGAGAGCGTCTCTCGTTTATCAATGACATGAACGAGATTCATGACGGTATTGACATCATCATTGGATCGCAACATATCGGAACCCTGATCTGCAAGGCAATCATTGCCCAGTTGGGGGGCAGGTACACCACCCATCCAAAACTGGTGGGAGAAAAGAGCGGGAGGCAACTCTTCCGTATCACGTACGCACTACGCATTCCCCGTTTCCAGAAGCAGGATGTAATCTTATCCCGTGGAAGATATGCCGAGGTTGACCGGGTTGAGTCAAATCATATCCGTGTTATGGATCTTGCTGACGGCAGCTTCCGTGCAGTAAAAGATGTAGATGTGGAGCGGATCATAGGCAATGCCCGGAATGCAATACCGGCACAGGTGGTATTTTCTGACAAGGATATCATTGGGATTCTGGATCCGGACACCGGTCATACAATCGAATTTAAAAAATTTGCATGGATGTGTGCCCGGCCTGGTGATCGCCTCAATATCTTACGCGATGGAGAGCAGATCGTTGTAGTCAGGTAAGAAATGCGCGTCAGAGCGGTACCAAAGGAAAAGATCCGATCGATTCAGGAAGAAGATTGGATCGACCGGAGCCGGAGTCCATATGCAGAGGGTGAGACTCTCTGGGTGCCGGTCAAAGACGATGCCGCATTTGACCAGGTGATTCCTACAAGAGAACGCTACAAGGGAAGAGGTTTTTTCATGATCGGTGAAATTGCCGTGATTCATGGAAAAAAGCCTGCTCGCTCTGAAGTTGAAGAGATCGTAAAATTCCGTCAGCCGCGTGGGGTGCTCTGGATAGTGTCACTCAATGAGGTTACACGGACACCATCAACCGAAGTTCTCTGGGGAGAGGTCGGTGAAGTCCGGCATCATGAGAACGGATATACCTATAACTTAGATCCTCGCAAAGTGATGTTTTCGCAGGGAAACCGTCTAGAGAAAATGCGGGTGGCAACACTTGTCCGGGACAGTGATTGTGAAGAACGGGTTGCTGACATGTTTGCGGGTATCGGTTATTTCACGATACCTATTGCTGGGAGTGGGGGGCACGTTCATGCAATGGAGATCAATCCGGTGGCATTTGATTACCTTAAACAAAATGTTTTGGTGAATGGGTTATCCGATTTTGTGACAGTATCCTTAGGTGATTGCAAGGAACTTCTCTCTGGGATCTACAACCGGATCCTCATGGGACATTTTGACGCAATTAACTATCTGCCAGATGCACTGGAGTATGTCGAGACGGGAAGCACCATCCATGTGCATAGTATCGGCAGTGTGGAAAATAAGATCAGCGAGATGTGTAAGAGCGCAGGTTTTTCTGCCACCATTATTGTACATAAAGTGAAGAAATACCGGCCACATGACTGGCATGTGGTGCAGGATGTGACTCTCCAATGACCCTTGTACAGACACTTGCCGGAAAACAAATTGTTGTTGCAGTCACCGGAAGTATCGCTGCTGTTGAAATAGTAAAACTCATCCACGCACTACGACGTCGTGGCGCAATTGTCCAGCCGGTGATGAGCCCTGCGGCAACCGGTATCATCCACCCGGATGCACTCACCTATGCCAGCGGGAGGGAGACTGTCCAGCGGTTATCCGGCATGGTTGAGCATGTGCAGTACTGCGGGGATGAGGGAAGTGCGGACCTATTGCTCATCGCTCCGTGCACGGCAAACACCCTGGGAAAAATTGCTTCTGGTATCGATGATACCACTGTTACAACATTTGCCACTACTGCGATTGGCAGCAGGAAACCGGTAATCATTGTTCCGGCCATGCACCACAGCATGTATCGTCACCCGGCAGTTGTTGAAAATATTGAGCGCCTGAAACTCTGGGGTGTGGAATTTGCCGGACCTAACATTGAAGAGGGAAAGGCCAAGATTGCTGATACTGAAGAAATTGTTCTCAGTTGCGAGCGGGCAGTCTTACAAAAGCCACTCAAAGGACAGCGTGTTCTTATCACCAGTGGTGCCTGTCGGGAACCGGTGGATGACATCCGTGTGCTGACCACCCGATCGAGCGGGCTGATGGGACGAGCACTCGCTCTTCAGGCATATCGTCTGGGTGCGGATGTGACCGTTGTTCACCGGGATACATTTCCGTGCGTTGACAATGTGTATGTCGAGACTGCTGAAGAGATGCGCACTGCGGTGCATGAAAGTTTTGTCGGGAAAGGTGCGGATGTGTATATCAGTGCAGCTGCCATCTCTGATTTTGCCCCACAAAAAATTAACGGAAAAATTCCCAGCGGAAAGAAGGTTCATATTGATCTCGACCCTCTCCCAAAACTGCTTGACGAAGTCATAAAAAAATATTCTCCCCGGACTATAGCATTCAAACTGGGCAGAGATCAGGAAAAAATTGCAGATGCCATGATTTCTGGCGGGGGTATAGAAATGGTTCTGATAAATGCTCCCGAAACCATGGGGAGTGAATGCGGCGAGTATGTGATAGTGATGCGTGGGGATAAGGTTGCGCTGAATGGGACAAAAGAAGAGATCGCCGTTGCTATCTGGGAAAAATTGGTACAATAAATATCAGGCTGCGATTTTTAGAATGCATGCGGCTTGAGACAAAAAGGAATAGCTTGCACGGATTGATGGGGGATCTTTTATCCCCTGCTACGTTTGAATCAAAAAAACGTTCTTACATAATTCCCTGACTCCCGGACAGACATCATTAATGAGGAAAAACACCTAACAATTTTATATATTTATGGAGGGCTCCCCATCAGACAAAAAAGTGTTGTAGCATTCTGCCCGGGCCACATATCCGGCTATTTTAAAAAAATAGAGGGGAGCTCCACATTGACTACGGGAAGTATTGGTGCGGGAATTGTCATAACAGAAGGAGTGACAGCAATCGTCCGGCACGCAGAGACACCCTTGGTCATTATCAGAAGGCGGGCCGTTGATGGAACGCTATCTACCATCTCACACGCATCGCCCCCCCTCACTTCAATCATGGAACGATTGGGAGTGACAGCATCCATCACAACAGAATGTCATCTGCCAATCGGTGCAGGATTCGGGCTTTCTGCTGCTGCCCTTCTTGCATCGGCTACTGCTTTAAACCGTCTTTTCACACTCGATTTAACCCCATGGGATATTGCCCGCCACTCTCATGAAATTGAGGTTGAACACCGGACCGGGCTTGGCGATGTGGCAGCTGCTCAGGGAGGCGGGCGTGTGATCAGGCATGGTCCGGGAATCGATGCGAGGATTGAACGGAAATTTGATCTGCCTGAACCCTTGTACTCGGTAAGTTTTGGACCGATTCATACCCCAACAGTTCTTGGTTCACCATCCCAAATGGAAAAAGTTTCGTCAGCATTTCCATCAGCATCACCTTGTGATGCCCGGGATTTTTTCACAAAATCAAAACTGTTTGCAGAACGGAGCGGACTCATCACGGATTCGGTAAAAAAAGTTTTTCTTTTATGTGATCAGGAAAATGTTCCGGCTGGTATGACCATGCTTGGAGATGGGGTATTTGCCTATGGGAAAAAAGCACGAGAAATCCTCGCTTATTTTGGCGAAGTCTACGAGTTCCATGTATCCTCCACCGGCCCAAGAATCGTGGAGGAAAATATATGATTCCAGAGGATCACCCGCGTTATCACTCACTGATAACCCGTGAAAAACTTGCACAGTACGCCCGTTCCGGTCTTTTATCCTTAGAAGGGCTCACCGCTCATGGCAGGGGCGAAGCTTTCGATTACCTGATTGGAGAGAAGACAACAGAGAGTGCTAAGCTTGCTGAACGAATCGCAGCAGCAATGCTGATTTCCGCACGCCACCCGGTGATTTCAGTAAACGGTAATACAGCAGCACTCGCAGCACAACAGATTGCTGCTCTCCAGAAGATAAGCGGAGCAATTGTAGAAGTAAACCTCTTCCACAGGACTGAAGAACGAGTGCAGCAGATCGAAGAACTGCTCCGCGATAATGGCTGCGACGTGTTTTCCGGAGAAGCAGAGCGGTTACTGCCGCTCTCCCATGACCGGGCGTGGTGCCGACATGAAGGAATGTTTTCTGCTGATGTTGTGCTGGTTCCCTTAGAAGACGGAGACCGGTGCGAAGCGCTTGTGCGCATGGGAAAAACTGTTATTGCTATTGACTTAAATCCGCTCTCCCGCACTGCCCGTTTCGCAACACTTACCATTGTCGATGAGCTCACCCGGGCACTCCCCGGTATAACCCGTGCCTGCAAAGAACTATCCGAACCTGAGTGCAGGCAACTCATCGAATCAGTTGACAATCATTATCTTTTGTCAGAAGCAATACGTGAGATAACCCTGAGGCTTTGTCATGCTATGGATTGAGAGATACCGTCCGAAAGAATTTGGAGAAATTCTCGGACAGGAGCCGTCAATCCGTCTTTTATCCTCGTTTGCAAAAGATCACACCCTACCCCATCTCATCCTCACCGGACCGCATGGTACGGGTAAGAGTGTGGCTGTCGAGTGCTTTGCAAGAACACTGTACGGGGAAAACTGGGAACTCAACACATCGGTATTCCAGACCGCTGACCTTTTTTCCCAGGGAAAAGCGTTCCTTGAACAGGATGAACGGTATGCCCATCTCTACCAGAAAAACCTGACATTTATCAACAATTTCAAATATATTATAAAATGGTATGCCTCCCTGCGCCCGCTGGATACAGAGTTCAAGCTGATGGTCTTTGAAGATGCCCACACACTCACGTTCGATGCCCAGCAGGCATTACGAAGGATTATGGAACGGTCGAGCGGTACCTGTCGGTTTATTTTTACTACAACCAACCAGAGTTCAATAATTCCTGCCATTGCATCCCGATGCCTTCCGCTGTTCTTTGCCCCGCTTGATCAAGATGTGATGCTTCAACATCTTCGCACGATAAAGGAAAACGAGCCAGCCGATAAACAGGGTTGTTCGGAAGATGATCTGGAGTTGATTGTTCAGGCAGCTCATGGGGATATGCGCCGGGCAATCCTTCTGTTGCAGGTTGCTTTAGAGACCGGAAAATGCCACAGTCTCTATGAAATTGATCAATCAGAAACTGCAAACGTTTCGGCTTCTGCTGTAAAGGCTATCAAAGACGGAGATATTCGTATCGCTGTCAGAAGACTTGAATCCCTGATGATAGATTACGGATTGTCCGGTAGTGAAGTGCTCGAACAAATCAGAATTATCACAAAAAGGGAATACAATCACCCGGCACTTGCGATTGCACTTGCCGATGCCGAACTGCGTATGCGACACGGCAACAATGAATTTGTCCAGATTGGGGCATTTGCTACAAAAGTCCATACGGTGTTGTCATGAGCACAACAAGACATGACAAAGTCCAGCACCATTATGATTCCGTTGCCGATGTGTATGATCATTATTACGATCATCACCGTGGAAGGAGCTACCACACGCACGTCAGTAGCCAGATAATGCGCCCGTTACCCCGCAGTGGAAGACTCTTAGACATTGGATGCGGAACCGGACTGTTTGTAGAGAGATACATTAAAACCGGTGGGACTGCTATGGGACTCGATATCAGTAGAAAGATGATCTCGCGGGCACAGTGGAGATGTCCGACCAGCGAATTTATTATCGGGACCGGTGAAAAGATCCCCTTTTCTGATAATTCATTTGAAGCTGTTGCCAGCCTTCTTGTGTTCAGTTACGTAAAAGATCCTCATGCGATGCTAAAAGAATCCTTTCGGGTGTTAAAACCCGGCGGGGTCCTTTCTATCTGCACCTTAGGAAAAAAACTTATTACCCGGGGAATTCCGGCTATGTACCAACTCAGCGAGATGTTGAAGTTTACGCATATTCTCATGAAAGATTTCGGTGAGCACTATTACGATAAGGACGAGATGATCAGTCTCTTCTCGGAGGCTGGGTTTTCGGACGTGGGTGTGTCCTGGTGTTCCTTTGCCCATATCGATATGATCGATCCGGTTTTTAACTTCGCTAAAAAGGTCGAGCCATTCATTGAGAAAAGGGTTCCGCAGCTGGCGTATAATATCTGTGTGAGCGGAAGAAAACCTGTAAAATAATCATTGTGCTGTTTTAGAGTCTGACGTTTAAGGTTTGTAACCTTTAAATCTTAAAAAAGAGTTTTTTGGTTATGCTGCACCGGCACTGTCGTAGAGCTGGCAGATGTAGCGTGTCTGGAAAAGCATGATGGGCGACATTAAACAGATATAGATAATAAGGCCCAGGTACGGGATCATCATAATAATCGAGACAATGAATGCAATGATCATCTGAACTACAAACAGGACTATAAGAGCAATAATGTATGGCCCCCATCCGATTTTTCCAATGGTGCCAAGAATTTCTGAGAAGTTGAATGCCTCTCCCATTTTTCCTGTTCGTGCAAAGCGGACTGCTCCAATGATCGCAAAGATCGCAGTAATCAGCGCAACGACAAAAAATAGCAGCAATCCAAACAGTATACCCCCGACTGCGGCCATTGCTGCTGAAGGGTTGCTGCTCATTGTGGCGAGAACTGATGCACCAACAACAACGAAAAGGACAATCATAGCTGGTATCATGTAGATCAACATAATAATGAAATACTTGATACCATCAATGAACAGGGTACCCCAGTCACTGACTTCAGGTGCGGGCTTGTCTCCCCTGAGAACTTTTAAGGAATACCCTGCAAGCGGGATGCCCAGAATAATTGTTGCAATAATAAGCATTATCCACTTGTTCCACTTTCCAACAACAGCTTCCTTTGCATATTCAAAGGATTCTCCAACCATACTTCCGTAATCCATTTTTTTCACCACAATCTAATTTTGATAATCACCCGTGCTCTCTTCAGTCACAAACGATTACTAGGGTATGATATCTTCGCAGATTATAAATTTATCTTAAATTCTGGGGAGACTCAAGAAAATAATTCAAAATAATCAGTGCCTGAAGTATCGCACGTCTTTAAAAACCCATTGCAATCTGCAAGTGGTCTGCAGTTTCTATGACTTCTTTCTATGATATCATGAAGGATATCAATTGCCAATGAATTTTTTAAAATTAAAAAAAAAGTTTATTGTTTAACTTCAAGGTCTACTTCGATTCCACCCATTGATCCAAGAACGAAGTTGTAAATGAATGAAACAATTGCACCGGTGATGAACCCACCAACCAGTCCCGCGATAGCAGTAATAATGAGCGTCCCAATGGCCGCAGCAATAGCTCCCCCTATTGAACCCATCATAGCCCCAGTAACCGTGGCCATAACAAGTCCCATAATAATTCCATAAATCAGACCAAGAATTGCACCAAATTTTGCAACGCTCATTATGCCTAAATTCTTGATTAAATACGCTGTAGTTGCCATAAATTCACCAAACTCCAAAATCAATTGTAGCCTTTTCAACCACAAACGATTTAATAAAGTATGATAACTTCGCAGAATATAAATTTATCTTAAATTCGGGTTCCAATCTGAAAAATAATTCGGATAATCAGTGCCTGAAGTACCGAACGCCCGTAAAAACCATTGCCATCTGCAAGCGGTCTGCTGCTTCAATCACTTCCTTATCCCTAATCGATCCACCCGGCTGAACAAGCGCAGTTGCTCCGGCCAGTGCAGCCACTTCAAGAGTGTCTGGGAACGGGAGGAAAGCATCGGAAGCTACTGATGAACCTTTGAGAGGAGCACAGGCTTTTTCGATGGCAATCTTTGCCGAATCAACGCGGCTCATTTGTCCGGCACCGATTCCCAGCGTGCGTTTCTGGTCGGCAAAAATAATTGTGTTGCTCTTTGTATGTTTACAGACTTTCCATGCCAGCTGAAGAGCTTTCATCTCATCAGGAGTGGGATCCCGGTCGGTGATAACTTCCCAGTGCTCCTGATATTTCGGAGTATGTTGTACTAAAATACCCCCATCAATTGTCCTGACTTCATCGGCTTCTTCTTTTTTGGGAAGAACGAGGACTCGCATGGTATCTTTCTTTTTCATAATTGCAAGAGCCTCTTTGGAAAACGATGGGGCAACAATCACTTCAACAAATGTTTTACAGATCTCGTCTGCCAGCTTCACATCCACTTCGCGGTTGAATGAGACCACAGATCCATAGGCAGATACCGGATCAACATCGCGAGCAGTCATATACGCTAAAAAAATTTCAGAATCAACAGCCACGCCACAGGGATTGTTGTGCTTTACAATGACAGCTGCAGGTTCATCAAATTCCCGCAGGAGTCCGACACCGGCATTGACGTCAAGGTAATTATTGTATGACATCTGTTTTCCCTGGATGGGCTCGATACCAGCAATTCCGGAGGTACCATACACCGCTGCTTTCTGGTGGGGGTTCTCACCGTAACGTAATGTCCTGCCATGAGTATACTGGACGGTAAATGTTGTTGGGAAATCCGCATCGAGTTTATAGAGGTAATTACTGATCGCTGCATCATAAGCAGCAGTCCTTGCAAAGGCCTTCTTTGCCAGCATCAGGCGCTCGTCAGGACTTATGTCGTTTCTCTGGATGGATTTTGTGATCGATGGATAATCCGCTGGATCAACTACAACCGCAACATCCCGATAATTTTTGGCTGCTGCCCGGATCATAGCCGGACCCCCTATGTCGATATATTCAATGAGCTCTTCGAGTTCCATCTTTTTTGCAGACATCTTCTCAAACGGATAGAGATTGACAACCAGAAGATCGATCCGGTTAATCCCATGTTTTGCCATAACAACATCGTCAATCTGTCTTCGTCCGAGCAGTCCCCCGTGAACCTTCGGGTGCAGTGTCTTGACCCGTCCGTCCATCATCTCTGGAAAGCCTGTGTAACTTGATACTTCAGTAAATTTTATGCCGGCTTCTGCCAGTGTTTTTCCGGTCCCTCCCGAACTCATAATATTGTATTTTTGTCGACTGAGTTCCTGCGCAAGTTTTACGATATCTGTTTTGTCCCAGACGGAAAGCAATGCCCACTTCATGGTCTAGTGTATGCAGGACTGTAAAGAAAAAGGTATGTAGATTTTTGCTGTGTTTTCACCGTCTGCTGGCATCTCTGGGTCCCATACCCCGTCTAATCCGGGATATGTTAAATGGGTCGACACTTGTCGGTGATGTAAACTCTCTTCCTTATCGTCATGGGTGCTTCTGAAAAGTGGACTATGCAGATTTAGAATTGGGGAATTATCCTGAATCAAATTCAGGTCTATTCCGGTGAACGGGTGGATGCTTATTTATGATCATGAGATAGACCAGAATGTGTAGTCTCAACAAAATATGTTATACTACCGACGTTAGTGAAATATTTCTAAACCCCACGCTCACTTTATGTACAATGATCTCAGCCTTCTGGATGAGTTCGTCCGGAATTTCGGTTATCCCCATCTCCATCCTCATTTTAATCTGTTCGGATAATTCCTGAGCTTCATCTTTAACATCGCCATTGGAATAATGAACGAGATCGAGTAGATACTTGTATGACATTGCGATATCGCCAGTTAGTAAATTGATCATGACGAGATCGCCGCAATAGTATGCTGATCGGTTGTAATCCTGAACTGATAGACTCATTTTTAACAGTTCTGCGTAATTTTTCCTCAAATATGTTGCAAGATCTTTTTGTAGTTCGAAAACTGACTGATAACGTTTTGCCGGATCTTTCTGGAGACATTTCATGACAACGGGATCGATCACTTGTGACTCGGGTTTTAGTTCACGAGGGGGTATGGGATCTTTTGTGGCGATATTCATACCGATCTCGATCATACTATCGCCTTTGAACGGCAACATTCCGGTCACCAGCTCGTAGAGAATTACGCCAAGCTGCCAAATATCAGTCCGTCCGTCTTTTGCCCGATTGTTGATCTGTTCTGGTGCTGCGTAATATGGTGTGAACGAGGTGGCAGATGTGGTTGTTGATTCTGATATGATCCGCGAAAGACCCCAGTCTGAAATCTTTGGCACACCATTTTTTAAGAGAATGTTTTGGGGTTTCAGGTCACGGTGAATAATTTTACGGTCATGTGCAAATTTGAGTCCTTCACAAATGTTGAACAGAATCCAAGCAGCCTCTTCACTTTCAATGGGTTTACTCTGATCAGCAAGTGCACTGTCGCAGAGTTCTTCTTCGAAATAGGGCATTGGCATGATATTGAAATCAAAGAGTCTGACAATGTTTGGATGTGAAAGATTCGTCCAGTTCTGCATTTCTGCAATAAATGATTTGCCGGTCACGGCATCCATTGAGATGGGGATCTTGACTGCAACATATTTCCCATCTTTCCTCTTTGCCTTAAACACCCGTGCGAATCCACCTTTGCCGATGAATTCTGATTCGGTATAACGGTCAGATAGATCCGGCGGGAATTTTTTGAGCGTAAGGGGTTTGGGGGTAAACTGACTGATAGGGGACGAGGGGTTTTCAGATGGGGGGGGTATGGTCGTACCCTTTTCAACAACATCGATCCAGAATTCGTGCGTTTCACGATATTCCTTATTGTTGTCATCACGATATATTGCCGTAACTTCGAGTGGAATATTTCCTTTCAATTTCGGTCGGATTCCTATGTCCAACTCGGTCGCTGCTCCGGTTTTAAGGGTTACCATTTTTATCCATTTTGTGTCGAATTCATCGGAGAAGGTTAACCGTACATCTTTTGCATGGGCATTCCCGCGATTCACCAATTGAATTGTCATCCTCTTCCAATCATCTGCAATGAGCTGGGTATGACCCAGAGTGAGTGTAAGCTCCGGTTTTTTCGTTGAATAAGTCGATGATGGGTGCGGGCTAATTGTTTTTATTTCATTGGGAGTTTGATCACCATTGGATTTATTCTTCGTTCGGTAGATAACATATCCCCCCCCGGCAACGAACAATACTGCGAGAAGAGCGACTATTAGCGGGGTCAAATCTGGACCCTTACAGCCTGAAGGGGATGAACACAGATCCGTAATGGGTGTAACAGTCGGCGTTGTTATCGGACGTGTTGATGTCTCTCCAACCGCATACAGGTTTTTATCGTAACTGCCGACATACACGATTCCGTTTGACACTACCGGAGATGAAAATAGGAAATTTCCCGTCGCCAACAGCCATTTCTCCTTACCTGTTTCGGCATCAATTGCATATAGGTTATTATCATGACTCCCGACATATACAACTCCGTTTGACACTGCCGGGGATGATGATATATAACTTCCCGATTTGAACC
>CAZPYV010000001.1:32107-247546 GCA_964590895.1 uncultured Methanoregula sp.
GGTAACTATCGCCACTTCCGACGTACACAACTCCGTTTGACACTGCCGGGGATGATGATATATAACTTCCCGATTTGAACCGCCATTTTTCCGTTCCTGTCACTGCATCGATGGCATAAAGGTAACTATCGCCACTTCCGACGTACACAACTCCGTTTGACACTGCCGGGGATGAACGCACCCCATTTCCTGTCTTAAACCGCCATTTTTCCGTTCCTGTCACTGCATCGATGGCATACAGGTTGTTATCATCACTCCCAACATACACAACTCCATTTGATACTGCCGGGGATGAAAACGTCCAATTTCCTGTCTCAAACCGCCATCTCTCCGTTCCTGTCACTGCATCGATGGCATACAGATTTTTATCATCACTCCCAACATACACAATTCCATTCGATACTGCCGGGGATGAACGCACCCAATTTCCTGTCTTAAACCGCCACCTCTCCGTGCCCGTAACCGCTTCGATGGCATACAGGCTGTTATCTTTACTCCCGACGTAGACGGTTCCATTTGATACTGCGGGTGATGACCATACAGCATCTCCTGTTACAAACCGCCACAACACATTATTGGTTGGCACAATCCCACCATTGTCAAAAACACCTGTATGCAGGGGGTTGACGCGGAACATCGTATCGGCTGCGGTGGCAGAGGGTACAATCATTACAATGAGGAACAAAAAGATTATACAGAAGTGATATGCTCCAAAACCATTCCCTTTTCTGTATTCGTTCAAGATTTCCCACCGAATAACCTGTAGTGGGTTTTTATCGGCTGGATGAATAAAGGTTATGAATTAATTGTTGATAGATAAAGATTTTGATCAATCCAAAAAATGTAAATGTATCACATCAGTGTGTTCTTCAAAAGCATAGGGCGTCAATAGAAACAAATTAACTCAATTATGGGGCTCCGTTTTTTTCAGTCCCTCACCATCTGCACGCAATTCGGGCACAACCCCGCACAGAGTACGAACTTCCTATCAATCTTTTTTTATAATCGCTGCATACTTTCACCAAACCCCAGCACAACGATCTCCTCAATGAATATCAATCCGCTCGGCAGTATGTATAAATGAACGTTCTCCGAACCTGTAATGGCATAACCCGTTTTTTATTAAGCACTTTCCGGATTTATACAACACAGCACAATCTACGCAAAAATTGTATTCACCCCTTTATGATCTCCTCTCTGATAGCAGTCATCAGACGTGATGTGTGGTGTATTCTTGTTAAGATGATGTTATGTGTTCAGTATGAGTTCTGATAACTGCCAGCAACAATACTATGGCGCAATCTGATCCCGGTAGTTGTATTAATCTCTCCCAGTGCCGGCACTCGCTTAGCATACGAACGGACTTACTATCCCCTCTCGTTATAAAAAAAAGGGTTAGTGGACAGGGATTTGTGAATAAATAAGATATATCGCAAGCGGTTAAGGTAACTTCACAATTATTGAAGTACCATACTACCGCGAGCAGTCAATTAATTCTTAAAAACTTTTTTTGTATCTTCCACTGCCGCATAGGAGGTGCAGTCAAGAGTAATTGGCGTAATTGACACATTTCCCTTCCGGATTGCATGCACATCTGTACCTTCTTTGGCATCTTCATAGAGCGGACCGTTGATCCAGAAATATGGGCGCCCGCGGGGATCCAGTCGTTTTTCAACACCGGTGTGAAACAGTTTGGATGCAAGGCTGGTGATCTCGTACCCGCCTTTTATTTCCGAGGGAATATTCACATTAATCACGTCCGTATTCTGAGAGAACCCATGTTTTAGTACGCGGGAAACCACATCATGTACAACTTTTTTTGAAGCATCGAAGCAGTGTCCAAGGTTGCGGGGATCATCAAACTTGTCGCCCTGATCCTCAACCTGAAGAGAGAATGCAATACCTTTCGTGCCCTGGTTAGAACCTTCAAGGGCCGCCCCAACAGTACCAGAAGTCATGATAGACTCTGTTGAGAGATTCTCTCCAATATTGATCCCACTGACAATCATTGTAGGAGTGAGTTTGAGTGCATACAAGCCAATGATCACTGCATCTGTTGGTTTGCCGGCAACAGACCATGCCGGAATACCGTTGATGTTGATCTTATTTGCCCGCAGAGGTTCAAAAATTGAGATAGACCTGCCAACAGCACTCTGCTGTGTTGCCGGGGCGACAACAGTTACATCGGCAATGGGGACGAGCGCTTCATACGCCGCCCAGAGCCCGACTGAACTTACACCATCATCATTTGTGAGCAGGATACTAGGTCTCATGTGCATCTTCTATTGATGTTGCCCCACAAATAGTTCACCGATCGGATAGGGTAATTTTCTTAAAGCGCATACATAAAAAAGATGAAAGTCCTGCTCGCAGAATATGCTACCAGTCATGACCCCTCCCTTGCTCCCGAGGGTGCAGCAATGTTAGAAACGTTAAAACAGAGTTTTGAACGCTGCGGGTATGAAGTCATGGTACCCGGTACCGGGGATTTTGCCGGAGAGATCGAACGCCTCGCGCCGCAGTGTGCTATGGGACTTGTGATTGCACCTGACCACCTGCTTTCAGCATATACGCAGATTCTTGAGCAGCACACGCACAATCTCGGGTGTGGTTTTATGACAGTTGCTCTCTGTGCCAACAAAGTGCAGACAGGAAAAATTCTGCGGTCACATGGTGTACCAGTACCTAAAGAAATCAACTCTGGAAAGCGCGTTTTAAAACCGATAAAAGGCTGCGGCGCGCTTGGGGTACGGGTTTCTGCGGGACCAGTGGGAGATGGGGAATTTGCCCAGCAGTATATTGATGGCGAACATTTTTCGGTGAGTGTTGTGGCAAGCCGGGTCATTGGTGATGCATGTCTTTATTTTACCGGAAATCCCCCGCTCGTACTTGCCGTGAACCGGCAGCATATCGGGCATGCAGCGGATGGCGCGATTCAATATCTTGGTGGAGAGACACCCGTTCATCCGGAGAGGGAAGCAGAGATCATTGCGACCGCTAAAAAGGCGATAGTTGTACTTGGGGGTCAGGGTTACTGCGGCGTTGATGTGGTTGTTGCCGATAAAGTATATGTGGTGGACGTGAACCCCCGGATCACCACAAGTCTTGTCGGTATTGCGGCTTGCATGAAAGAAGAGATAGCAGATATTCTTATAGATGCTTCAAAAGGTGGAGGTCCAAAACAGGTACATCTTGAAGGCAGCGTCCGTTTTGATACGCACGGGAAGGTCACTTCACTATGATCGGCATTGATGTGGGCGGGGCAAATCTCAAAATTGTCAATGCGAGCGGTACCCACATCCATTACTGCCCGCTCTGGGAGCATGCACCGATCACGTCAATACTCGAACAGTACGTAACTTCACCGGATGATCAGGCAGCCGTTGTCATGAGCGGCGAGCTTGCTGACAGTTTTTCAAACAAGTTAGAAGGCATCTCCTTTATTGTGGATGCAGTCAGGAGAGCCTTTCCCCGCGCCTGTTTTTACGGCATGGATGCAAAATTCCATCAACGGGCAGTACCCCAGCTGGCAGCAGCGAACTGGCTCGCATCGGCAGCCTACCTGCGGGAGGAATATCCGGATGCAGTTTTTCTTGATATTGGCAGCACCACTGCTGATATCATCCCGCTTGCCTGTTTTGAATTGCTGCCCGGTCTCACCGATCTTTTGCGTCTCCAGAAAGGGTATCTCATCTATACCGGTATGCTCCGCGGAAATGTTGCCACTCTCCTCCGATCGGTTCTTCTCAATGGGGTGAAAACCCCGGTCAGCTCAGAATATTTCGCCGCAAGTGCGGATGCGCATCTGGTCCTTAATCATATCAGCCCGGACCAGTATTCCTGCGATACTCCGGATAAGAAAGAAAAAACAAAAACTACATCCCTGCGCCGGCTCGCCCGCGTAGTCTGTGCCGATCTGGAAGAGATTGGGAACCAGGGGGCCATGCAGGTAGCTGAACAATTCTGGGAAGTGCAGCGGAACCTCATATGTGATCAGGTTCGGAAGGTGACTGCAGAGACCGGTGCCCGGCAGATTATTGTGGCAGGCATCGGTGCACAAATATTTTCTGCCGAACTTGACGGAACAGACTTAACAAAGATTCTGGGACCGGTTGCCGATGCCCTTCCGGCATATGCGGTGCGGGAACTGGCCCTTTGCTCCAAAATTCCATCATCTTCTAATCCAAAAAAAAAGAAGTGAACCCATGAATTCGTGGAAATTGAGCCTGATCCTGTTTATCGGCTCGATATTTATCACCGCTGTCTTATGGGCGCTCGGTCTTCCGTTCTTTTTTCTCTTTCTGTTCCTGCCGCTGCTCCCCTTTTTTCCCAGTCGACAGGCGGTGAAGCGCTGCCCGGTGTGCGGATGGGAAACCACAGGCTGCGAGAACTTCTGCCCCTATGATGCCACACCCCTCACTTGTGCTGGCAGCAAGTGCAGAGATGGATAAGATGGATAATGGAATGCGCATGCCGAACATATCAGCGGTTGGAATCTCTCCAAAATCCCTATTAGCATAGTTCCGGACACTGCCACGATCGATTACGATCCCCATCAGAGATAGATAGGTGGCCGTGCGGGTGAAGGGAATCGTTGCTGCAAGGGTTACACAGAGATCGATAATGGGTGATCCGATGCGGGTATCAGGATAAAATGGTTCGTCGGCTTCAAAGAGTCTCTTACAGGATTTACAGTAGAATCGTTTTACCCTGATATGAATGATACGCTTCTTGTCATTTTCAATAATTGCGGCAAACCGCTTTCTCCTCATGTCATATCCACGGACTGCCCCACCGCATGATGGGCAGGCTGCCAGATTAGAGAATTCAATCCCATCGCAGGCTGATAGTGCTGTCTGGATAATATCAATTACCATTGGGGGGAACCGGGGTTTTCTCATAGGAATTGTTCCTTTTTGCGATCTACTCTTGCTCTAAAATTATGCTGTTTGCTGATGAACTGCTTTAGCGGAGATTTATTCTATAATCCTTTAAATGTCTCCGCTTAATCCTCAAATCGTTCATGGGTTATAAAAAAATTACCGGGTGGAGATATTTTTATGATGTTAAATTATTTCCATTTGAACATCGGAATCACCGGTTTAAGTGGATCAAATTCTTTTCCCAACGCTGATAATGCGTATGTCTGGGAAAACCCTCCATTTTTTTCATTTTGAAATGTTACAACAACTTTGACGTCCTCAATCATCGAATCGAGCGGGTATGTATGGGTTTCGTCGACTGCAAGTGACGTTACATCATACTCGGTATTCATAGGAACAAGAGCCACATGGATATGTAATGCTGTTGAGTTACCGGTATTTTTTAAGATAATTGATTTGGCATCATCGGCCAGACTTGCGGCTACCTCAGGAAGATATTTACTATCCTGCATAATCAGTAACGACATAAATAACGCAATTGCCAGTACAAAAAAGATTCCGGCAAGGTAGATATCGAAAATAAAATAGAGGATGATTGTGATAGCAATGCCCAACACTAAAACGATCTGAGATATCTTATCCATACTTCATAGTTGTTCATCTGACCTTTTTTGTTTAACGGTTTATCTTTTTTAAAAACTGGCAACCCAGCGAAAAAATCGCATGAAAAAATGATCTGTTTTCTTCAGGTTTTTTTACGACAGAATAAAATAGGCAAATTCGCTGGACAATGCAGAACAAAATGACATGTACTTTTGTTTTCATCCGACTGCGCGTCATAAGAAAAATCTTTTTTTATCACCAGTAGCACCGTTTCTAAAAAATTTTTCGATTTATGATTATTCAATAAGTTTATTAATAATCCTTTTTCGTAAAACATTTTTCATTAACTTGAAAAAAATGCTTTTTTATTATTCATTGCTGTACACGTGTCCAATCGACAAACAATTAGAAAATTATTAATATCCACACAAGAGAGTGTAAATTGACCTATACGGAAAAGTGATTTAATACGTTGCTGGTATAGGTGGACTATTGAGGTGTGTAAAAAATGGTGTTTCATCCTCCGGTAGCAATCGTCGCTAAGGCTGGCGATGCCGGTAAGTACAAAGTAGGCCTGCCCGCATGGAACATGGTCCTTCGTGGATTCATGTCCGGCGCATACATCGCCATGGGTGGTGCTCTTGCAACAGTGTGCAGTACAGGTATTGTCTATACCGCAGCACAAATTACCGCGGGCGCAGTTCCCGGTGGTTTTGCATCTGCAGGTATGGGACAGTTAATTCTTGGTGCAGTGTTCCCGGTTGGGCTTATCATCACCGTTCTTACGGGTGCTGAGCTCTTCACTGGCGATGCAATGCTCGCCCCGATGGCAGCATTTATCCACAAGATCAGCTGGACACAGGTCATTAACCTGTGGATTTGGGTATATATCGGAAACCTGATAGGTTCAGTTGTCTGGGCATATATCTGTGCAAACGGTCCGTTTGTTACGTTCAATGAAGCGGGTGCTGCTACAATTACTGCCTTCGGTACCAGGGCAATAGCAATTGCCGGTGCAAAGGTTAGTTATGTTGGAATGATGGGCATGTGGTCCGCATTCTTAAAGGCCGTTGCCTGCAACTGGCTTGTCAACCTCGCTATCCTCCTAGGAATTTGTTCAGATGACATGGTCGGCAAATTCTTTGGTATCTGGTTCCCGATCATGGCCTTCGTTTCCAGCGGATTCGAACACTCGATCGCGAACATGTACTTTATTCCTGCGGGCATCATGACTGCGGGCTTAACAGGTACCGCAACAACTGCAAACTGGGTCAACATGTGGACGGCAAATGTTATACCGGTAACTATCGGTAACATCGTCGGTGGCCTGTTCTTTGTTGGTATCATCTACTGGGTTGCGTTCCGCAAAGAGATCGCAGCACTGAAGTAGATTAACCACAAATAATCTTTTTAATGAAAATTGGAAAAGTCAATGTGAAGGTTTCAATCGTCGCAATTGCGGTGTTTGTATTCTTCACTCTTCTCTTACTTGTTACTTCCATATACAATGCGGAGGTAAGGTCACAGCTCATCTGGCTGATACCTGGTTTGTTTATGCTTCTTGTCATCCCCATTGCGCTTAACTATATGAGCCGCAGTGAGTATGCTGATCTTCAACCGATATATGAGGTTCAGGCAAAGAACGTGCGGATCAAGTTGATCAATGAGAGCATGGTGGGAAAAGTGGTACGGGTTGAAGGTGTAGTGGAACAGGTCCATTTCCAGTTCCTGAACCGTCCGCAATATACCGTAGCCGACCGGTCCGGTGCGATATCGGTAAAGATGTTTACCTCTCCTGATGAGGATGTGAAGGTGAATGATATCGTTGAGATACTCGGACAGGTAATCAAAAGGTATATTGTCACCGGGGATCCGGTCATCAACTGCGTATCAATCCGTAAAAAAATTAAAGCCCCGGAATGAGGTTTAATATCAGATCTTATCCGGTTTTAATCTGTTTTTACCTTGGGACAATCAGGATCACATACTATGACCATTGATGATAAACCCCTTCACATTGATCGCAAAACGGAGCGATATTTAGAGATTGCTATACCGGTTGCATCCTTTGGTGCAACCTTTATTGGCATCCTTTTGTGGATGCTGGGATTTGAGATTAATTTCCAGTTCTTTGCTATCGGTTGCATTATTGGATCCTGTCTTTTGACATACCTTGCATGGATCCGGCCAAAAAAAGATATTGTGGCATTGTCAACACCGATCTATGCCATCATTTTCTTTGTTGTGCCAACAGAGTATTCGGTTGGAGTAACCCTCCAACTGTTGTATTCGGTAAGTCTTACCATCTTACTCATCCGTCTGAAGTACCGGTTTGGAAAACCCGGCACTGCAGCTGCCATGGGAAAGCAACTCGCAGATTCCGTCAAAACCTATATCGACCAGACCAGCGGTTCATTCACCGGTGTACGTCCGGATACCGCGCATGATGCTGCGGTCGTCTTTGTCCAGTTTGCGCATGGGGAGTACAAGGAAGCTGCGCGAAGAGCTGTCGCCGCTGCTATCGGGCAGATGGAGGATGTGGGTCAGGAGGCAACTATAGTTCGGGCTTTTAGTATTGTTAAAGAACATGCCGTACTCATTGACAAGTCACTGCCCCGTCCGCTTACCTACGAAGTATTCCGGCCGGAAGAGTATAGTCTGCTCGCAAAACCCCCGCTAGCAGCACATGATGATGATCATGAATTTTATGCCGTACTCGACAATGCCCTGCTCTTACTTTTCAGTGTTGCATGGACCCATTCAGAAGCTGATCGTCCCCACCTGCTGGCGTGCCAGACGTTTGTTCTGAAATTGCTGGGTGCATGAGCGTTATCTCATGGAAAAGACAAATATTTTTTTGTGATAGTATCAGAATACAGTGTTGAATCTATCCGTAATCTTCAATTATTTCTCACATTTGGCTGACTGGCGTAGTTGAATAGCGTTAAACCGGCCCGATAGCAATTTATCCGGTACAACTGTCAAACTTTTTCTTTATCCTACGCTCTTTTTTCTTGAGCCCCGTTGATTCCCAGGATTTCATGGACGGGAAGGAGAATTCATTTAACCTGTACAGGATCTTTCCAGAAGAGAAAGGCCATGATGAACGGTATGAGGATATAGATGCTGAGGCTGTAGGGGATCATAAGAACAGCAAGTATGATCCCGATAAATGAGAGTGCGGGAAAGACTGTGGACCATGTTATCTCACGGGAGATCTGCGCAGGGCTCAGGTCCGGGACGAGGTCTCTTCTTTTTTGCCGGAGATATATCCACTGGATAAAAGCGATCATGCCGACAATAAAAATGTTGAGCTCGAAGATGATTGCGCCGAGATGGTCGAGGGGGTAGTCGCCCGCTACGTTTGTAGAAAAGGGAATGAGGCAGACGAACGCGAGACTGGCGATGTTTAAGCAGAGGAGTGGACGGTCGAGGAACCGTAATGCCCGGAAACGCTGGTGCTCGAAATACCAGAGTATGGCCAGGATGAAGAAGGCGATGAAGTAATGGACCAGATCAGGCAGTACACCCACCAGGATCTTGTAGACCGGTGCTACATCCTTGAGGTGCTCGTATTTTGAGGGGATATTGATTGTCAGTACGAGCAGGGTCATGGCAAATGCATACACAGAATCGATCACTACGCTGACGCGGTCGAGCGGAATACGACGTAGTGGGACGGCTGGTTCATCGGTCATTGGGTTCCCTGATCTATTAGATAGTTGGACGAGGTTGGGAAAAAAGGTTACCGGATTGGATGAGGAGAAGTAGATCGGAATCCATTCCCGGGTTGGGATGGATTATTCACCGGGCCTATTATCGCTTTTTCTTTAACAGGATTATCGTACCTATAACAATTATGACGCCAAGTCCTGCGGCAAGAATGAATGGGGATAGCCCTCCCGTTTCATCCTTCGGCATTGTTGTAGCCATTTTCGGATTGTTATCCACAAAAAGCGATCGTTTCAGGGGAAAGGTAATTGTTTCATCGGTGACCGGTGACGGATAGATGAACGGCGTGAGGTTGTCGTCATCCGAATAGGCATAACCAACCACAATTTCACGGGCGGTTGCTGAGTTATTAGCTGGGTCAACCGTTACTTTAAGATATCCGAGCCGGCGTGTTGACCCGTATTGGTACCCCGACGGAAGGGTGGCATTGATCTCTGAAGCAGGACCCCCGGCATTGCCGACGATGAAATAAGGGATACCATTGATTGAGTAACGCTGGTAGGTATGAATATGGCCGGCGAATGAAGCACTGATGCCGAACTGCTGGTACAAGGAATCCCATGGTGCATACAGGGGTTCAACAGTAGTCCAGCCATCCAGCCAGTCAGGGTTGTGATGCAGGGTGAATGTTCCCAGTAACCGGTTGTCCAGCTGGCTGCGGAGCCAGGAGACATGACTTAGGGTAAGGTTTAATGATGGTGTCGGGTTGTCGGTGTGAGCAAGAATTGCCTCGTTTGGGTCCGGAGAGTTAAGGACTATATACCGGATCCCTGCAACGTCGAAACTGTAGTTGAGGGGGCCGGGAAACGCATAATGGTAATTTGTGGCGGGAGTGGGTGCATCCCCATGGTTGATATCATGGTATTCGTGGTTGCCGATCGCAGGGAAGATGGTAGTGTTGGAAAGCATCCCGTCAGCATTGTGGAAAAAAATACTCCAGCGAACGGTGTTATCTAACCGTGCATAGTCCCCGCCCGAGAGGATAAAGAGGACATCTAACTCTTTTGCTATTGCATCTGCGACGTAATGGAAACGCAGGTCTTCACTGTATGCAACCCCATCCTGCGCATCGCTGATCACAACGAAAGTATACGGACCGGTTTCGGGTAAGGTTCGGAATGCACGGGGGGAAAATATGCCGGGATTGCCGGACGGTTTTACGACATATGTATAGGATGTTCCCGGTCCAAGGCCGTTGAGCAGAACATGGTGGTAGGGGGTTGCTGACATATCGGTAACCGTTGTATCGAAGCGGCCGGTGAGGGAATAATCCCTGGTCTTTGCGTAGGCAATACTTCCGCTCCCGGCAGTATCCTGCCGCCAGTTGATGTTTGCTGAGGTGGTGGTGGTATTGGTTACCCATGGCGCCCAGTTGTTCTCCCAGGTATCGGCGAGAACCGGGGCGATGCCGATCATACCGAGAAGGAAGATGGTTCCTAGGATGCGGCAGGGTTTTACCATCATGGGTATCGGACTTTCCTTTTACTGCGTATAGTCCCGGTATAATTTATCATTGTATCAATTCAAGCAGACGGCAGTACTGCCAGTCTCGTTCTTTTTCTACGTCAGCCTCAGCATAAGCGGGGTCTGCGTTTCTCCAGACCGCCTGCTGGGCATAATATGCAGCACCAAGAGAATGCGTGAAGACATGGGCAGTTGCGATTGCCTGACCTGCGGCACGGGCAGCCGAACGGGCGGCGTTATCTTCACCAACTTCACGGGCGGCAGCATGAGAAGCAAGCGAGGCCCCGCGTATGTCAGCCATCCTGAATACCCCGGTAGCTATCCATGCCCGGAGTGCAATGAGTGCGTTCCGGGGCCGGTGGTCGTCGGGATAGTTCGCTTCAAAGTACGGCAGGACTCGTTCTGCGCAATCAACTGCCCAGATGGCTAATGTTTTCTTGTCCGTCCCTTTCACCAGCTCTTCCATTGGTTTGTCTTTGCGGTTGAGGGAGAATTTGGGATGTTTTTTCTTTGTTTCAGGGTTCATGGCAAATCTGATCTTTTTTCCCTCACCGAAAATACCATATCCGTCCGTATTGGTCCTTTGTTTCTGATAGGGTACGGTTTTTCACACACCGCTTCAAGTATGTCCTGAACAATTCGGGAGAAATATCCCAAGCCTGCCACGTCATGGTGACGATGCAGAATTTTCCCCCGTACCGGGTGAGGATCTCTTCAAGTTTTTTCTCGAGCCTCGTTTCTAATGGCTCGGTCCTTTTCCGGGTTTCCCGCGAGGTGCCCGGCAGTACTGACACACTGGCAGCGGTCAGGTCCGGGCTTTCTCCCTCTTTCCAGATATTCTTACACCGCTTGCACCGCCAGGTATTGAGAAGAGGGTACACCATTTCACTGGAACAAAAAGGACAGTTTGGCATGGTGGTATCATACCGATAGGAGGATGCATGGCCGGGTGGTCTGTGTCATGTGACTTCCTTCACGCGGCGTGCGCTGTCCCGATATTTTTTCCTGCATCTATCAGTTTTCATGATGAGAAATAATTATTCAAATCTCTTATGGCAGTCCGACCATTTCTCGATTTTCTCTAATCTTAGCGTTGTTTCCAATTTCATCATGGAATGTTTATTGTAGCTCTTCACCGGATTGAGATAAAAATATACTATCATTGCCACGGAATTCATGTGAAAAAGGGAATAAATAATCTGGGTCTGATTAGGAAAAAATCATTTTCATCCCTCGCCCAGTATGTTAATAAGCAGTACTCTCCAAGAACTCTTCAATTGTTGAGAGAATATTTTCTTTAAGGTGTAATTTATGGACGCTCCCCCTTTCGAACATCTTCGCAGGTTTTTTGAACGAATAAAGAATGTCGGCTTTTTTGAACGGATCTTTTCGTGGCAGGGAATCGTGTCGCAGGGATACGATGCGTTCGGGGAATACCAGCGGCTCCAGAATACTATACAGGAAAAGGATCAGGAGATTGCCGGTCTTGCTTCACAGAACCGGGATCTCACCCAGCGTCTGGAGTACCAGCAGCAGCAGGTAGCCCGTCTCCAGCAGGATCTTTCATCGGAACAAATTCGCGTCCAGTCACTGAATGAAAAGATCATTGAAAAAGAACGGGATCGGGCAACGATTGCAGAGGCCCAGGTCAACAGCGAGGATCACATTCTCCGGCTCAAGAGCGACATGGTCATGCTTGCAGCAAAGAATGAGGATCTGCAAGCAAAGATCAATGAAAAAGAAAATTTTTCCGGAGGATTAGTTGCTGCTGATAAGAAAAACCAGCAGGCAATAAACCAGTTAAAAGAGGACTTATCCGCGTCATTAGGAAAATACGATCAGCTGAATTCCCAGTGGATCGACGCGCAGAAAACACTCGCTGAACTCCGGCAGAAAGAAGAGGAGCGTACCCGCGAACATGATGCCCGTGTCACTGAACTGATGTCTCTTAAAAAGCAGTTAGAGGATGACCGGCTCCGGGTGCAGTCCGAAAGGGACGCAGAGATCCGATCGGAATTTGCTGATATGGAAAAGACATGGAAGAAGCACGAGGAAGTTGTTGAACAATCCCTGAGGTCGATTTGCCAGCGGCACACCATAGAATACTGTGACAAGGAAAAATTCCCTGTGTCCGGCAAGAAGCCGGATAACTCAGTCATCATCGCAGACCAGTATGTCATCTTCGATGCCAAGAGCCCGAAAAATTCCGATGAGCTTGGGAATTTTCCCCTGTATATTAAAAACCAGGCCGAGGCGGCAAAGAAGTATACCAGGGAAGAGAATGTCAAGAAGGATATATTCCTCGTTGTCCCGGCAAACACGCTTGGGTTCCTGACTGATTTTCACCTGGATATGGCTGAGTACCAGGTGTATATTGTCACCCACGAATGTCTTGAGCCGGTTGTTCTTGCCTTAAGAAAGATCGAGGATTACCAGTTTGTCGATCAGCTGAGCCCTGAAGACCGGGAGAAGATCTGTCATGTTATTGGCAAGTTCGCGCATGCAACGAAACGCCGGATGCAGATTGACACGTACTTCTTCAATGAATTCCTTGGTCTTCTCAAGAGCTGCGAATCCCTGCCTGAAGAGATCCTCAAGAAGGTTGTGGACTATGAGAAAGCAGAGAAGATGAATCCCCCTATGGAGAAGCGCAAGAAACTTATCCCGATTAAAGAGCTTGAGCATGATGTCAAGGTAATAACAAAGGAAGCGGAAGCCCGTGAGATTGATGTAACGGCAGTGACAAAAGAACGGATAGAGAATATCCCCCTCGATAAGTTCCTGGAATAAATCCCGCCCTTTTTTCTTCCGGCAGGTTGATCACATAGTATGCCAGCACAATCTTCCCTGGATTCCTTTGATAGGGATGATACCCGGTATTACGGACTTCCCGGGGAACAGCTGGATCATTTTATTGACCGTTTTGTATCAGCCTCACGGCAAGATCCTTTTACGAGCTGGCTGCTCCTTCCTACTCATCGACTGGTTCTTGATGTTGCCGATAATCTGACTGCGAAAAATATCCCTTTCGTATCTTCGCGAATCTGTACTCTTGATGGTTTTTGTAAGATTCTTTTTGAAGAGAACAGGACAATCGAGCGGTCCCTGTCAAAAGGTGAATCGAAACTCCTGCTTTCCGATATTCTTAAGAAGCATGCTGATGATGTCTCATTATTCATAACACGAGATTATCCATCCCCGGGAACTATTGATGATCTCATCACTTTCATGAATATCAGCCTGACAAGAAAGGTTGCATTTCCTGAATGCCTCATGGGACTCCAGAGCCAGAAGAGTGAACAACTTGACATAATCATTACGAAATACCGTAACCGTCTGAGGGAACTCGATCTTGTTGATGGCGATACTATTCTTGAGTGGACGATTGATTTCCTGGACCGCTGCAAATCATCCCCGCTCAGTACGGTATTTATCTATGGATTTCACGAACCGTTGCCTCTTGAACAGGATCTTTTTGAGACTATAACGTCGCATGCAGGGAACGCATTCTTCTTTTTCCCTGACGGGCTCGATCCGAATATTTTCCGGAGCCGGATTGCGGCGGGCACCCCCCCCGGATCCCAACCGGTAATCGATCCGTTGTCACTCCGTTCAACAATCACCGGCATTTTTTCAGAAACCGTGACACTCGCAGCCGGGGATTTTTTCCGGGTGCAGACATTTCCCTCGCGCTATTCCGAAGTATATGGTATCGCAGCGGAGATTGGCCGGCTGAATGATGCCGGCACTCCTCTATCAGATATCGCTGTGGTGTTTCCGGATCTTCGCGGGGATTATGGTCTTATTGAAGAGGTGTTTGGAGAGTTCGGACTTCCATGGAACGCTGCAGTCGGACCTAAACTTTCCCGGGCGCCGGTCATCCAGTTCCTTGTCGGCATTGCCGGTCTTGTTGCCAGCGGGCACTCCCGCGAAAATATTGTCCGGTTTATCGGCAGTCCCTATTTCCGGAATGACGCAGTACCGGGCGGAACTTCGCACCTGAATGTCAGTGAAGTCGATCTTGTTTCCCGGTATGCCCGTATTGACGGTCCCCGTCCCGATTGGGAGAAGCAGCTTGGCTGGCTTTGCCAGGAGTTACAGAACCCGGATAGAGTAAAGAACTACCCGGGCATCTCGGTTCATACCGTGGAACGTGTACAGGAAGGGATGCGGATTCTCATCCGCGACCTGGATGCACTTTCCGGAACGAAAAGTCTTCAGGATCATGTTAATGGATTCCAGAACTTCTTAAAGACCTGGAATATCCCGCAACGCTATACCGCGCCGGATGAACAGACAAAAGAGCGGGAGATTAAAACGTATAAACAATTTAGCAATCTCCTTGAATCTCTCGCCAGTATCACTTGGATCCCTGCGGATGAGCGTATTACTCCCCAGGACTTTTCCCGGTTTATTTCGTCCATTGCTGAAGAGCAGGATGAAAGTGGTCGGCATGATTCCGATGGCGTTGCAGTACTTGGTCTTCGTGAATGCCCGCACCTGAAGTTTCCGGTAGTCTTTATCGGGGGACTTATCGAAGGCACCTTTCCCCGTCTCACCACCCGTCTCCCTTTTACGAACTCCCTTGAGAATGCCAGGATGGGAACTCGTACGCTTTCTGATATTCTTTACGAAGAACAATACTATTTCATCGCAGCCCTGCTCTCGGCGCAGAAGACCGTGTACCTCAGTGCCCCGCTTGCTGATGGGGAGAAGCCGTTGCTTACGTCAGCATTTTTCGAACGGGTCCGGATGAGGACCGGTGATCAGCCGTGGCCGGTTAATGCCAGTGTCATACCGGCCTCCCGGCGCACTGCGGCCGTCCGGGCCGGTACAGATATCCGCGATGATGAGATCTGTATTGCACTCAGTTTGATACCGGATTCATTGGGGATCAGCGATCTGGTTGAACGGATCAACATGGAACGGTTCTATCGCCGGGGCGTGTGTGATTCTCCCTATGATGGGATTCTTTCCGATGAATCGATCCGTGAAGTGCTTGCTGAACGTTATGGTTGTAAGCATGTGTACTCCCCGACAAGTCTTGAGACCTATGCCAACTGCCCGTTAGAATATTTCTTAAACCGGGTGATCAATCTCACGCCACTGCCAGAGGTGGAACCGAATCTCTCGGCCGGCGATCGCGGGACGGCTATTCACGATATCCTGAGCACCTTTTACCTGCAGTGGCGTTCTTCCGGCCAGACACGGGTGAATCCCGCGTCACTGGTGGATGCGACCAACATGATCATCCGGATTGCAACAGAAGAACTCGACACGTACTCATTCCAGAGCCCGCTCTGGGATGCTACCCGGATCCTGATGCTCGGGGACCGGCATACCGGTCCCGGGTATTTCGAACGATTCCTGGTGCATGAAACGGATGAATCGGGTTCACCCCTTGTACCGTCCCTGTTCGAATATTCCTTTGGTATGGGAACAACGGAATCGGACGACCCGGCATCATCCCCCGGGCCGGTGGAACTCGCTTCACCGGATGGCGAACGGAAGGCATTCATCCGGGGCCGTATCGACCGGATCGATCTGACACCGGACGGATATTTCCTGATCTATGATTACAAGTCCGGTTCGCAGCATCCCAAGGCAAAAGATATAGAGGCGGGAACTGCCCTGCAACTGCCGCTCTACCTGCTCGCGTTTGAGAAGATCACCGGTAATCACGGGATAGGCGGGGGCTATTACACGATCCGGCGCGACGTGGACCGGAGCATTGTGCTCGCGGATTCAGCCGCAAAGGACCTGATGATCACCCGGCCCCGGGTTTCCAAGGATTTTGCCGGCATGATACAGTACTCACGGGCTTGTGCTTTTACCTATATCGACGGTATCCGGAACGGCAGCTTCCCGCTCCCCCGAGATGAGAAATGCCCGAATCAGTACTGCGAGTTCAAACGGATCTGCCGTTTCGATCCCTACCGGATCTTTGAAGTGCCGGAGGAGACCTGATATGGCAGCGACACCACGACAGGGTGAAGCGATCACCCTGCATGACAAGAGCATGGTAGTCACGGCCGGGGCCGGCACCGGTAAGACCTATGTGCTGGTCCGGAAATATATCGACCTTCTCAAGACACGCAACGTGACAGTGCCGCAGATCCTTGCCCTGACCTTTACTGACAAGGCGGCAGCTGAGATGAAGGAGCGGATCCGGGCCGAGATTCTTAAACAGAATGGACCGCAGTGGGAGAAGGCGGCCGAGGATTTCATGATCGCACCGGTACAGACCTTCCACTCGTTCTGCGCCCAGGTGCTCCGGGAGTTCCCGATCGAGGCCGGCCTTGAACCCGGCTTTGCCGTGCTGGACGAACAACAGACGTCCCGTATCCACAGCACCGCGTACGAGGAACTGATCCACACCCGGCAGGATGGACCGGTGAATGAGGCGCTGGTCCATGTCCTCTCCATCACGGAACAATACGGCCTGAAGACGATACTCTCCGCACTCTACGGCAAACGGGAGCAGTATGCCCAATTCTTTGCAGCTCTTATTACCGATGAAAACAAGGTGCTCGATACGTGGAAACGGGAAGTCGATGCGTTCCGCGACGCGGAGATCGCAGCGCTGCGAAAGGATCCTTCGTTCTCATCCTGCCTCCGTACCCTGCTCGGCCTTGCCTCCGCGTACGAGGGAGTCGATGACAAGGCAGTGGTATTCCTGCAGGAGATTCGCCCCCTCCTGTCCCGGCTTGCTGCGCCCGTGAACCCCGGAGAGTTCTGTTCGGCTGCGACTGATCTGGTTAAGAAAAAGCCCGGCAATATCGGGAGCAAGAAGATCTGGAAGGAATCAGATCTTGAGGACTTCAAGAAAGCCCGGAAGGACTTGTACGAGATCATCGAACGGAAAAACTCCCTCTTCCGGTTGACTGTTGATACCGCTGACCCGGTGATCACCGGGTCGGTCCGGTTCCTGCGGGACCTTTCGATTGTGTTCTCCCGGTATGCAGAACTCGCTGGCAATGGAAAAACTTCAGCCGGGGGTCTCGACTTCTCTGACCTGATCCTCCATGCTCGGCAGCTCTTCGTTGAGCAGCGAGAACTTGTAGCAACGCATTTCATGCCACGGTTCCGGTACATCCTAGTTGACGAATTCCAGGACACGGACCTCGCCCAGTTCGATATTATTCTTGCAATCATCGGGACCCCGTCCCCGGCAACGGACTGCCTCTTCATTGTCGGAGACCCCAAGCAGTCGATCTATCTTTTCCGCGATGCGGATGTGACGCGCTTTAAGGAGGCGCAGGAGATCATTGCGGCGACCTGCAAGGGACGGGTGGTGAACCTCGACACCAGCTTCCGGAGCACAAAGGAAGTGATCGGTCTTTCGAATTTCATCTTCTCCCAACTGCTTGCCTCAGCAGAAAAGCCGTGGGAGTTCGGGTACGAGCCGGTCCGGATATCTGAAAGCCGCGCAACTCATGCCGGTTCGGTGGAACTCCTCCTCCCCCCGAAAGGAAGCGATACGGCCGGAACGAAAAGGAACGAGGCCGGGATGCTGGCCCGGCGGATCCACAGCATCGTCAATGCGCAGCCGCTTTTTGTGTATGGGGAGGAGCCGGACCATTCGTTCGTACAGCGCCCGGCCCTGTACGGTGATATCGCAATCCTGCTGGAGGCGAGGACCAACCTCTCGTATTACCTTTCGGCGCTGGGCGAGTACGGGATCCCCTTCTATGTCCACGGGGGGACCGGGTTCTACCACCGGCAGGAAGTGTACGATCTCTGCAATATCCTATCGTTCCTCGAACACCGGCACGACAACATCAGCCTTGCGGGTATCCTGCGATCCCCGTACTTTGGGCTAAAGGATACGGAACTCTTCAGCATTGCGCAGGAGAACGGCCGGATGCTCTGGGACAAGTTGGTTACTTACGCGGACCGGACCGGAGCCGGGCTAGCAACCCGGGCCCACGACCTGCTCTCGTCATGGCAGCAGTACGCCGGACGCTCCGGGTTGGTCTCTTTATTGCGCCGGATCCTGTCGGAGTCCGGGGTTTATACCGTGTATGCCGCACTACCGGCCGGGGAACAGATCCTTGCCAATATCGAGAAACTGGTAAGCATGGCCCGGAACCGCGAGGAGGCGGGGAACTATGCGCTTGCGGACTTCACTGCCGATCTCCGGCAGGCTATGGACGAGGACGAGCGGGAGGGCGAGGCACCGCTCGATGCCCTTGCGGAAAATGCCGTCAACATCATGACGGTCCATGCGGCCAAGGGTCTGGAGTTCCCAATAGTGTTTGTCCCGGACATGGGCTCTGGCTTCCGGGACCGCCCCGGCCCCATCATGATTGGGGACAACTCGCTCCTCGTTGGCGTGAAAGTCCCCAACCCCGCTGACAATTACGAGATGACCGAGAGTGCCGTCATGGTGATGCTGCGGGAGTTGCAGCGCCAGAAGGAGCGGGCCGAGAAGAAGCGTTTGTTGTATGTGGCCCTGACCCGGGCGCGGGATCATTTGTTCATGAGCGGGACTGCACCGGAGGATTCTGGATTATCTTTTAATCTTGGCCGGTCCCGGATTGAGTGGGTGTTTACTGCTTTGTCGGTGACGGGGGATGCGGTTGTTGCGGGGGGGCTGGTGTTGCCTTCCGGACTGCGTCTTTCGATTGTTTCGGATCCGTTGGTGATTCCTGCTGAGACTGGGCGGGTCTCTCCTGCGCTTCTTGTTGTGCCGGATGAGTGTGGGGGGAAGGTTGGGACTTGGATTGCGCCGGTGTATTCTGCCGGACCGGAGCGGGTGAAGGTTGTTTCTGTTTCGGAGCTAGAGAAGGGATCGGTTCATGCCCGGGAGCCGGGAGTTTCGAAATATTTGCCGGGCGTTTCCGGTCCTACTAAGGGCACAATTATTCATGAGGTGCTCCGTGGCCGGGATGTTGCAACGGTCCTGAATGAGTACGGCGAGTATTCGGTGGAGCATGTCCGGCAGTGTGAGGAAATCGTTTCTGCGTTCTTCGCTTCGGATTTGATGAAGAGGGTGAAGCGGTCTTACTGTGAGGTGCCCTTTGTTGTTACGGATGATGGGAAGCGGGTGACGGGAAAGATCGACCGGTTGTGTGAACTTGAGGATGAGTCGTGGGTTGCGATTGATTACAAGAGTGAGGTTTCTTCTGATTATGCTGCTGTTGCAGAGGAGTATGCTCTTTCGTTATCGGTGTATGTTGCGGCGGCCCGGCAACTTACTGGAGGGAATACTGTTCAGGGATTGCTGTATTTCACGGAGACGGGGACGTTTTGACGTTATTATCGTTTTTGGTTGAGGTGAAAGGATATATCATTGTTGGGGATGGAGCGAAAACCTTTATCATCCAGCTCCTGCAGAAGAAGAGCTGAAAAATTTTCTTTTTTTTTGAGAACATGCGGTAACACTCCGGCCTCCCCCCCATGAATGTATCCCGCTGCCGGAGCCGTATCCTGCCTCCCTGCGGTTTGTGGGGATCGTTTAAAAAAACCGGTGAAAAAACCAGGGTTTTATCAGCCCGGATACGGTATCGGGAGGATTCTTAAACGATGAATATTTATTGATCGGAAGTAAAGCAAGATTTGAAAGTATGGGAAACTCTCATGCCGATGAGGGAGAGATACCGTCCGGGCAGAAAAGCCGGCATGCCAAAGGCTCCGCTACCCGCCTTGTCATCGTACCCCTGGCAGAACCGGACGTACAAGCAGCCGCCCGGCTGTATACGGAAGTCTTCCGGGCCGACGAACCAACATCCTGCCGCCATGTCATGGAACCGGCATTGTTCTTCCATTACGCACAGTTCTACCTGCGGTCAATGGTCACAAAAGACCTCAGCTTTATTGCCCGCGATGAGAAGACGCGGGATATCGCCGGTTTCATCTTCTGTTTTGACCATGCGGATCTGAACGAAGCTTACACCAACGAGAGCCCGGAAGTTCTTGCCTTTCTTGAGCATTTCCGCGAGGATATAGCCATGATCAGTGAACTGGAAGAGCACACGCTCCACACGAGTACAGCCTCCCGCGGTATTCTGTTTCACATCTTCCATATTGGCGTCAGCCGGAAGTACCGGAACCTGGGGGTTGCCGGCTCGCTGATCCGGCAGGCAGTAGCCCATGCACAAAACCGCGGGTTCCGTCAGGTCATCACCGACTGCACCAGCCCTGCCTCCAGAAGGGTGTTTGAACAGTTCGGGTTTTATGAAGCGGGACATTTCGCGTATGAGTCGTTCAGCATGAACGGAAAGCGGTTCTTTGCCGGGCTTGATGGGGGGATTTCCCTGATGGTAAAGGATCTCTAGACCGGTGTAAATACCCATGCGGGACAGGTTGCTTTGGGCCGGAGAAGTGAGCGGGGATTCTGAGAATATCAGGAAAATAATTGTTGGGGTGTAGGGGTACAGCACAATCTCCCATAAATTTTTTAATCGGATCTTGATTGAAAAATTCCGAGCAGACCTTGATTGGAAAAAAATGCCGGACCTTTCCCGGAAAATTTCAATCGATCCTCCGGACCCGGCTTGAATGTCGCGTACCGATCAACCAGACCATGCCAGAAAATTTTCAGCCACACTTTGATTGAAAACTTTTAAGCAGAACCTACGTGAAACAATTTTAAGTGAACCCTGAAATAAAAAAAAAGTTCACCCTCGCCTCCCTTACCCACCCCCCCCCAAAACCCCCTTCCATAAGCACTTAACAACGTCACCAATCCGGGCACGCATCGGCCTCCGTTCCCTCAAAACTCCCAAACAAAGCCCAAAACGGGCTCCGTTTACACTCAAATCACCCCCTGTTCGATCGCAAACTCCTGGATATTTTGCATGAACAGGGGGTCCGGAAGAATGCGTAAAATTCTCATCGATGTTTGGCGTGAGAGCAATTCGCTCTGAACCCCAAAAAGGGGGTTCTTTTCATTTTCCACCCACGTCCCTCCATCCGTCAATCTATCGTCCATCCAATTGCGCCTAATTGCGCACATTTGTCTCTCCGTCGTAATTTTCCGGAATCCGGAGCATTTTCTGGCAGTAAAAAATGAATTTACATCCTGTTTTGCTGAATTACGCACATTTTTTTGGATCATGGAGGGTTTTGGGCGGGTGTCTCCGACGGAGAAATGGGATTGGCAGAGTGCAGGTCTCTCATGAGTTTCAGACCTGAATAATCGATCTAAAAAAGGCCATCTTTTCACTTTGACTGTGCTACCCTATAATACCCCTTCCTAAACCTAAGGAGTTTGTCTCCCCCCCTTCGTCTCTATATGTACTTGCGGTTGCGACTGAACGTGGTGGCGGCAGACCGGCGATGTGAGCAGGAGTTCCGGGATTCTCTGGAAAATAATAGTTTGATCTTAGGGTACCGCATAATCTCCCAAAAACACTGGTAAGCGCATGTAAGGAGCCGGTCCCGCCAACCGGCCAAACCCCCACTCATCGACCCATGGCTGCACCGTAACGCAAGGATCCAGCCAGCCCTGAGTTTCAACAGGTGTGGAACTTTACCGGATTTAAGCAGAATCTTTGCCGAATTATGTAACCGGTGTGCAATGCCTGTCGACTCTGTGAATGATGTGATTCACTCTCTCAAACAGACACCCTCTTACCCGGCATCTGCCCATGGGGGTGGGAAAAAACAATCGACTTTTGTAAGTCTGGATCGTTTTTAAGTTGGCGAAAACAGGGAAATCCGAATAATCGTACGAGGCAGGGCCCGGCCCCCGGGCCAGTCCCGTTTTGGCAGAAATATTTTTTTTGTTAGAATTTTTCCACCCGCTGATTATTACATAATCAGATAAATATTCTAGATAAATTTCACAACCTTTTTTTATTCAATTCAATCTCTTTAGTATCATGAAGTTTTACCTGATTCCGGTTGTGTTGGTTGTTGTAGCAGCAATTCTTGCCTCTGGGTGTACCGCTCCTGCATCCCAGAATGCAGGAGGCCAGCCGGGTTCGCACGAGATCCGGGTCGATGCCCTTGTCGATGAGACCGGCAGCTTATCCGTACAGGGCGGGGAAGCAAAGGCCGCCCTGCTCCTTGCCGAGAGCGACATCAACCGCTATTACCAGGATCTTGGGTCCCCGACCCGGGTCAGGGTTGTTATCCACGACACGGGAAGCAATCCGGCAACTGCCCTTGCCATCACGAAACAGTTGTACGCAAACGGGACCCGGATGATCCTTGGCCAGCAATCAAGCGCCGAACTCGCGGCGATAAAGGACTTTACCGACGCCAACGGGATGCTGGTCTGGGCAACCGGAAGCACCGCGCATTCCCTTGCCATCCGGAACGATTCCATCTTCAGGCTGCTGTCCAGCGACCGTGCGCAGGGTACCGTCATGGGAATTATGCTTGCGGCTCAAAACATGAAAGCTGTTGTCCCGGTTTACCGGGGCGATATGTGGGGCAATGACCTGACCAATGTGACCGGGCAGACGTTCATGGCAAACGGCGGGGTCACCCTTGAGGGCGTCAGGTACGATCCTGCAACCCGGGATTTCAATGCAACGGTTTCATTGCTCGACATCCGGGCAGGCCAGGCAATCGCAAAGTACGGTGCCGGTTCGACCGGTATTTATGCGGTAACGCTGGGGGAGCTTGGCGATATCATGAACGAGGCTGCAACAAAACCGAACCTTACCAAAGTCCGCTGGTTCGGGTGTGACGGCAACACCGGCATCCCGGCGCTGAAGGGCAATAGTACAGCCGCCAGGTTTGCATCGGATGTAAAGCTGACCGGGACCATCTGGGGAGCCCCCTTGGGAATGGACTACACCGGAATCCAGAGTGGCCTTGGGCATGAACCGGATGGGGGGACGGTGGCCCTTTACGACGGACTCTGGATTACCAAGGATGTCCTCATGGACAACCAGGGTTCCCCGATGACCCGGAACGGGCTTGCAGAGGCGCTGATCCGGCATACGAACACCTATGTCGGCGCGAGTGGGCCCATGGTGCTGAATGCTGCCGGGGACCGGCAGCTTGCGTCGTATGATATTGTCAGGGTCGTATCCGGGCCAACTGGTTCCCAGTGGAAAAAGGTCAACCAGATAGTCATCTGGCAGACTGGTGAGATCGATGTCTTCTCATATCCGGAGTCCACGACCAGGAATGATAATTTTAGATCAGAGGATCTCAAGAACATACACACGCCCATTTCATATTAGCAATAACCGCTTTGACGTGAATGCCTGAACTATTTTCATTTTTTCTTCTTTTATTGCCACGAATGAATACGGTGACAGCGCTCCTTCATATGTTTTTTTTGCCCGGTAATCCCGATATCCGGAGAGAGAAATTACCTCCCGCATCAGGAGAGATTTGAAGGAAGGTAACAACCAAAATTCGTGGAATCCTTGTGTATTTTATATCGTGTGATCTTTTTCTGTGTTGTTCTGTTGGAAACCAATCGAAAAAAATCCGTAAAAAAAGTACGGTATCCTTAAACTCCCGCGAACGGTCCGTATTCCTTTGATAAGAAAACCGTAACCGTTCCCAGGAGGCCGGCCGTGAACGTGAGGACTTTTAATGAATCATCGGGGTTCCTGATTTGGCGAGTTCTGTCATGCCAATTCCTTTTTTCCGGTGATTAAGGAGGAAAAACGAGGAAGACAAGAGGTTCGTACGGAGCCTTGCGTGTAATGCTCGTGATCAAAAAAAATTATGAGTTCCCGAGGGGGGACTCGTTTGTACTGATGAAGTACACTGCGTTCTCGCCATACTGGACCGGAGCGTTACGGTCCCCTCACTGCCTCTTGTCAGGTCCTGGCTCGACTACTCTTAAAAAAATAATTTTCCAAAACAAACGTTTTAGCACCCTCACCAACTCGCACCGCTCTAATTATTTTCACGGAAAATTTTTATGACCGGAAAAAAATTCTTCAAAACTTTTTGAAAAAAAAATATTTCCCGCAAACTTTTCCGGTCCTGCAGTCCCCCTTACTCAAACCAAAAAAACCCTCTTTTTCTTAGCACTTAACAACGTCACCAATCCGGGCACGGCATGGCCTCCGTTTCCTCAAAATTCCCAAACAAAGCCCAAAACGGGCTCCGTTTACACTCAGATCACCCCCTGTTCGATCGAAAACTCCTGGATATTTTGCATGAACAGGGGGTCCGGAAGATATTGTAAAATTAACGTCGATGTCCGACGTGAAGATATTTCGATTTGACCTCCAAAACAGGCCTTCCTTTCATTTTCCCCTACTTTAGCCCATCAGACAAGAGATCTGCCTTCCAATAGCGTCTATTAGCGTTTATTTTGGAGCCTGAAATATGCCGAATTCCTCCGAACGGGGCTCATTCTGAAGGTTTTTGAAATGCTTGTGCTGGAATGGGGTGGTTTTGTGCCGGAATTGGTACCTGTACCTCTTTATTGAAAGATGATCTACGACGGAGAAATAGGTTTGGGAACTCTACACTCATCCTCATCTCATCTCACCCCTAGTATTTGCTCAATTTCATGTCGGTATCCGACGAGTTCTCTTTTCAATTTGACCTTGCCTTCCTACGGTCCCTTCCCAGACCTCCGGAGTTAGTCCTTCCCTTTCCGTCCCTATCTTTTCGTGAGGCTGCGAGTGATCGTGGTGGCTACGGGCTGGCGGTGTTGGCGGGGGAACAAGAAAAATATCAAAAAATCATTCGACAAAATCAAATACAATTATACCTGAATGAAAAGGATGCTTCTCTTCATTGACACCGAAACCACCGGTCTCCCCAAATACTACGCAACAAACGATACAGAAAAATGGCCCCGGATTGTCCAGCTGGCATGGTCTCTCTATGATACCGATGGCAACCGGGAGAGCCAGAACTGTTTCATCATCTATCCGACAGACTTCACCATACCGATGGACTCTGCCCGGATTCACGGAATAACGACCGAGCGGGCGAAAGTAGAGGGAATCTCGTTGCACAAAGTGCTCCCGCAGTTCAATGCCGATGTTGAAAAAGCAAAAATAATTATTGCCCATAATCTCGATTTTGATCTGCCGATTGTCAATACTGAGTTCATGCGGTGCAACCTGGAAACAAACCTCATGCAGAAACAAACTGCTTGCACCATGAAACCCCGGGAAATTATCTCGTGGTGCAAAATCCCCAAACCCTCAGGGTATGGATACAAGTGGCCGACCTTAACCGAATTGCACCTGCAATTGTTCAACGAAGAATTTACCGGCAGCCACAATGCCGGCGCTGATGTGGAAGCGTGTGCAAAATGTTATTTTGAATTACGCAGAAGAGGCGTTATCGAATAGGGAGCTCATACAAAAAGACCGAGTCAGTCCTTTCCCCATCCCGGGGCTCCGGTAATTGGCCGTCCCGCCAGGACCGGCCAGTAACAAACCGTACACAAACCCTATAATATCCCCGACCGATATCCCAGTACACAAAAGAGGTGAACTGAATCGGCAAGACAATTGAATGCATCTATGAGGATAATGTTCTCAAACCGGTTGGCAAGATCCAGCTTCGTGAGGGAGAACGAATTTGGGTGACCATCGAGAAGAAGCTTAGCTTCGAGCCCATACAGTTAAAGAAGAAACTTTCATCGGAACGGATCAGCGCTCTTCGAGATGATTCATGGACCTCTTCTTAGACCCCTCTTTTATCATTCCGCTGATCATTGAAACTGATACAACCCCGAGAGCCTAGAATTTTTCAAAGATTAAAGATTTGGTTCGCGTGAAAATCTAAACGCCCTCAGGTTTTAATTGATTAAAATCCTAAAAACCTTTTTTACATTTTGCTTTCAGAACAGATCTCCGCAAACTTACAACTCAGACACTCCCGTTGCGAAGGCCGGGCCGGGAAATCCCCATATTCATAGGAAGCGTTCATTGCCGCAAATTCCCGGGGGATCATTTCCTGCACCTCGCGCAATTGCTCCTCATAGAAGGCATAGGGTTTCGTTGCGCCTGTCTTTAAGAACACAAGTTCGGTGCCGATGTGATTGACATTCATGGTGTAATACTCTTTAGCCCAGAGTACATATGCCGCCATCTGGAGTTCCGACTCGTACTCGTCATCGTCCCTGCCGGTCTTCCAGTCCGTGATGATGAGCGTACCATTTGGCATCCTGCCGGCAAAATCCACCTTGACCGTAACACCCACATCACCGATCGTGAAATGATCGAACGTCTCGTGCCGTAGGCATTCACGGTTCATGTAGTCCGGCCATTTCCCAAAGAAGGTATGCAGGCAGGTCTTCCCGTTCTCATCAATGAACGTAAAAAATGAACCCGGGATCTTTTCGCCATTGTGATATTCGGTGAATGTTTCGCCGCCAATATTTTTGTAGCGTAAAACTTTTTTTGTAAACTCATTCATTGCCTCGGCCAGATCCATCGGCTTGTTCTCGCAATGGCGTTGGATCTGCTGGTCGATAATATCGTGAATGAGCTGGCCCTGTACAACAAATTTAGAAGTGAAGGTCTTGAGCCACTTAATTTTTTCAGGATCAACGACCATTGCGGATTTGACATACGGGGCGATGTATTCAAAATAGTACTGGCGCTGGCACCGGTTCCAGACCCGGTGTTTGGTAAAGGACCAGGAATTTATTTTGAAGAAAAAAGGGTCCAGCTCAACCATATATTTCTGTAGAGGACTGTTGCGAAATATCTTCCTCTTCCACTTTGACTCTCATCAATTGCGATTGCCAATGGATCGTTTCTCACTATCCGGCAATCTGCCTAAACTTAAGCCCCGTCTTCATACACCGGTTCGTGTGGGGCTAAGCCCGGAGAAAATGATCAGTTAGCTGCAATATGCCCGACAGTAAGCGGGTAAAGCTCGGGATAACCGATACCAGCGATAACCGCCGGGTCACTGTAAAAAAGGCGCCGGGCCTCTATTGCTGAATCCACACGATATATGAGAACGCTGATTGTACCATCAGGCGCATTGCCCTGAAGGAAAATTTTTCCCTGGGCAATCATATCCCTGACATAATCCGTGTGCTGGAGCATTGTTGCCTGCTCTTCGTGTGTCATGGTGGTGAGAAAATCCAGGCGTTTTGGCCGTATCAGTGAAATAAATTCCATAAGGTGACTCTTACAACTGATTGCAGTTGTCATCGGTTATAGATATGGTACTTGCTGATTGCCAGTGGCAAAGCCCCGTTGGAGAAACTCCCGTCTGGTGATGCCCATTTACTTCCGTACAAATGGACGTGAAATCTGTCTTCACCGATAACCTGTTTGCACTCAGACCCGGAGGAGAAAACTGATGGTAATAAGGCCAGATGCAGGAAAATACAGCAGGCCATCAACTAAAAAACCGTAACGTTACGATAACTTTCATACCGGTTAAAAAAAATCGGGCTTGTCGATAAGCGCTGATTATTACGATCCATTTCCCTTCGCCCCCGAAACTCATATGAGTCTCTGAGGCAAACCAAGTAATGTTTCATCAGGAGAGAGAAGCGGGAAGTGATCATCAATGCACGTTACACAGGTACAATTGAAAATGATTGCAATCGGGCTCATCCCGGTTTTTTTAATACTCACCGTTATCATGCCAAATACCACCACTACTACCATCCTGTTAGCGATCGTGGTACTCACTGCCGTAGTGGTTTCTTACATTGGATGGTCAATGGAGAAACGGGAAGCAGGAGGAGACGATGACCTCCTGGCACTTCCTCCAAAGAAATCGTAATTTTTTCCAGACCCCCTCTTTGTGGACAGCAGATTCGCTGGAGTAAATAGTACCCGGTGCAACAAAAGAGTGATCTCAAGTGAGAACCATCAGGATTCTTGATATCGGGGACATGCAGAACGGGTTTTTGCAGGAAGACGGCAGGCTTTCCATCCGCGGTGCCCACCAGATCATCGCACCGGCAGGAGCGTTTTTACAGGAAGCAGGGCACGGGCTCTTCGATCATTCCTTCGTTGTGATGGATACGCATTTTGCCGAGGAATATGCCCTGTCAGAAGAGAGCAGGCAGTTCCCTATCCATTGCGAGTACGGAACCTGGGACTGGGAGCTGGCAGTCGATGTTGCCGGCCTGCCGGATATCCGGTATCTCATGAAAAACAGGTTCAGCATGTGGGCAGAAAAAGAGACATCTGGTGCCCGGTTCCGCGATCCCCGTAAGAAGACAGCATATGAGAACCTGTTCCGGTTCATTGATGACCCCCATAACCCGCGGGAAAGCACCAGCCGCGATGAGTACCTCCGCATGATCACCCACGGGCGGGGCAGCTTCACACTCGATGTCACCCTGATAGGCGTTGCCGCGGACTACTGCAACCGCTACGCCATGGAGGGCTGGCTGGCTCATGGCGCCCGGGTGACGATCCTTAACGACCTGACCCGGGGGATCAACAAGGAGTGGCTGGAAGTGCTGGCCGAGGAACAGTACCGGTATCACGGGCTGGACAGGGTCCGGGTGATCAACAGCAGGGAGTTCCTGCAGGAACGCTCAAGCAGCCGGTGATTCAATACCTCGCCCGGTGCTGCGGGGGATGCTCCAGTACTACTCATACCATAAGAAGGATAAAACGATAAGGACCGGAAAATTACCTGCCCTTTGTTTTGTATTTTCTTCCCAGAGCATCTGCCGCTGCCATTGCATCAAACGTCATTTCGGGGGTCACAGTAAAAGGTTCACTATCCATAAAAGAACCCGGACCACATGCAGCCACTGCAACGGTCATGAGCTCATCACGGGTAAGTTCTCTTGTGCTTATTTCAGCAAATGAGACCGGCAATCCTATGCTGATGCAGAACCGGAGTACCTCTTCAATCTCTGTTTCTGCTCGTTTTTCGAGAACCAGTTGAACGATAGTGCCAAAGGCTACCAGTTCACCGTGGTACATATGGTGGCATGAGGGGAGTTTTGTAAAGGCATTATACACTGAATGGGCACAGGCTATGCCATTGCTCTCAAAGCCTACACCGGAGAGATAAATATTCGCTTCAATGATATTTTCCAACTCAAGGGAACATACCCGTTTTTCTGCAGACTGTCTGGCTATCATGCCGTCCCGGATCAGGATTTCATAACACAATTTTGCCAGTGCTAAAGAAGCATTGGTTGATTTTCCACCAGCAAAATTGTCATGATTTGAGGCAGCATTTGCTCTCGCTTCAAAATACGTTGATAACGCATCTCCCATCCCGGCAACAAGAAACCTGACGGGTGCCCGGGTGATTACATCCGTATCAACCAGTACTAATTCCGGATTTTTGGGAAGGAGAATATTTCCGTCGAATACATGGTCTTCTGTGTAGGTAACAGATATTGCGCTTGTGGGAGCATCTGTTGATGCAATCGTAGGAACCGAAACGACCGGGGCTTTTTCATAATATGCCACACCTTTTGCGGTATCAAGAGCCTTTCCCCCTCCGATTCCCACAACCACGGTGCAGCGATGCGTTCTGTATATGGCTCGTATCCGGTTAATTTCTTTTTTTGTGCATTCTCCCCCGAATTTTTCAAAAACCAGGAGGGCTCCGGAATCCTTGTAACTTTTCTCAATGACCTGTTTCAGATTTTTGTACGCAGACCCTCCCATTACAAAGAGAACCGGTCCGCCCAAATGAGAAATGTGGTCTTTTATTTTCAAAAGCTCTCCGGGTCCCTGAATATATTTTTGTGGTGATGCCAATACTCTGGACATAGGAAATGTAACTCCTTCTTGTGATAGATCATTGCCGTCTCATAAAATAAACCGCAGACTTCACCCGAATATGCATGAGAAGGAAATGCTATCGTCAATTTCCGGCAGAGTAAAGCCCCGGGCAAAAACAATTTCGCTGAACGGTGCCTTAAAAAAAAGCACCCTAACCCCCGATCCCTCACCCGGGTAAATGAAGAGTATTATCTCATGAGAGACATCGACAGTCCCTATAGAGAAATTCTCACACGCAGGGGGTGGTCTCTTTGCCTGTTTTTCCCGGTAACAGCGGAACGGTACAGATCATCTTCAGCATGCTCGTGCCGGTATTTAGGATTTGGTGGAATTCACACGGCATGAGTAAAATTGCATCGCCGGCACGGATCGCAGACTCGCTGTCGGTCTTAAGAATGCCCTCCCCTTCAAGAATAAATATCTCGTGCTCTTCTTTATGGTTGTGAAATGAACAGTGACCCCCGGGAGCAAATTCCATTAACCGCATGGCATATCGCGGGCAACCATCATCAGCAGTGAGAAGAAAACGGGCTTGCATGCCGGAAAAACCCGGTTTGGTCATCGGTATAGCCGGGACATCTGATGCGTGTTTTAAGATCACAGTATCTGATGTGTTTTTCTGCACAGGTTCATATCTCTACCGTAGTTTTTCCAATTATTGAAAATTGTATTGACTATCATTAAAAAAAATTAAACAATTTACAAAGTATTATTTTTTGGACTGGCAATCCCAAATAGCGCCCGCACCACAGGAATTCTCCTGATGATCTCGTAGCAGGCAAATGTCAGCAGGAGACTTAAAATCACAATGGCTGCGAACTGAAGAACCGGAGAGATTGTAAGCATTACCACATAATAGGCAATTCCCACCAGTATTGCCTGGTGGATAATATATACGGGATACGATGCCGCACCCATATAGGCAGCGAAGTTGTTGGTAAAATTAAACAGGTGCCTGCCCACACCCATGAGAGCAAGAACGCCAGTCCATCCGGTTAAGACAAAGATAGCAGAATTCCCCCATAATAGTTCGGAATGCCCAAGGATTATCCCCCCAATCCATATCCCTCCGATTGTCAGGGTGATCCATGCAGCTAATAGGACTGCCCAGTATTTTTCCATCTGAACCTGGACCGAATCCATCGAAAACAGGTAGTACCCGATGAGGAACATGGCAAAATACGCGATAAAAGAATATTCTGCCACTTCGATGCCGACAAAGTTCAGGAGCCAGACCGGAATAAATAAAAGGACCAGGGCCGGAAGACCTACGTTTTTTAGATTGAGGTGAAGTCTTTTTTGTCTCCGTCCAAGCAGGATTAAACCGAGTGCCATTACTGAGATGATAAACAAAAAGAGAATAAACCATAGGTGCTCAACGCTAAAATCTCCGTAAATTCCATTCCGGGCTTGCATATCCTGAATTGAGCTGAAGAAATGGACAAACGCACCGGCAAAGCTCCCGGTGTAGCCAGCGTGGAATTTCAAAGCGTAATATGCAATAACGGGACAGACGAGAATCATTCCTGAAATGAACGGGACAAGGAGTTTTGTGACACGTTCTTTCAGGTATATAATGGACGTACGCTTCTGTAACGCAAATTTCGTACTCATTCCGGCAACACAGAAGAGCAACGGCATGATCCAGCTCTCAACAAAAACATAGAAACCATGAGCAGCAGTGGACGAGTAATCAGAAGAAACATAATAGCCGTACCATCCAGCGCAAAATATCGTTGCGGTGTGTACAGGAAAGAGCAGCAGGATACACATCCACCGCAGATTGTCAATATAATGCAATCGGACCATGAACTATTCAATTATGTAGACCTTTGAATGAATAATATTACGTTTTTATGGAGATTTAAAAAATGTAAATCAGAAAAACGTACAGAAAAAAAAGAATTGGATACTAATGATAATGTGCTGTAATTTTTGCGACATAACCAACCGGTATCTCATACGGGAAAACAAGGTTTGGCATGACACCCCTCTTATCACACGACAAAATAATTCCGGCAAAGGGAGCCATATTGTTTAAAGCACCTTCTTTACGCCGGGTATAGCACGGATTAGGTGCGCTAACAAAAAAGAGATGCAGATTGCCAGCGGGAGCACCACAGCAAATTTGGCAATCTGGGGAAGGGCAAAGCCTGTCAGTGGTATTGCAAGGAGAATAAGGATGACCGGGTGGATGATGTATACGGTATATGAATCTCCGGCCATTGCGCGGGCAACGGACCCTTGTGTATTGAACCGCCGGGAGAAGAACCAGAGCAGTCCGGTGATGATCATCACTGCCGCCATCTGCTCCCAGAAGGCATAGAACACAGCCTGCCACTGAAGCCCTCCAATGAAGGGTGTAAGTCCTGACAACGGATTCGTGATCAGGTAAATGAAGACCGGCTGGACCGCGACAAGAAGTAGGGCCGAAATTGCACAGGTCTTACCGACACGGGAGGGGATATTGTCAAACCAGTTGTTTTGTGCCGCGTAAATGCCGATGATAAAGGCCGCGATATACTGTGGGAAGAACGGAAGCTGAAAACCGAACAGCCAGATGGATCCGATGGGCAGGAAGATCCTGACAACCGCAGTTACAATCCCGAGAAGGAGCCCGAGAGCAACGATGGAAGCAAAACCCGGAAATGGATGTGGTTTTACGTCACCGGACTGATCCGGACGACAAATTCCGGTCCAGAGAAGGTACGCAAAGGTTGCCACGAGCAGGAAGAAGACAAACCACATCGGCCCGAGCCCGGCGCCGGTGAGCGGATTCAAGAGGGAGGCCGGGGGCATGGGAAGTGTTCCCGTACCATTCAGAATGATCAGCAGGATAAGGGGGTTGATGATGAGGACCCAGACAATGAGAGGGATGCCGAGCCTTACTAATCGGTCGCGGGTGAAGCGGTCCCTTCCCTTGCGCTGAAGCGACCCGACGACAAAATACGCTGAAACAAGAACGAAGAAACCCATGAAGAATGATTGGTTAAGCGAATCGATCACAGAGAGGATGAATGGTGTTGTGGTACCATTGCCCGGGTCAATGAAGTACCACGTCCCAGGGCCACCGTAGGTAATCGAGCAGTGCGTAGCGATCACAAGGCAGATCAGGAGGATTCTGATATTATCAATATAAAGGAGTCGCGAACCACTTTTCTTTTCTGCAGTTTCCGCGATAGTCATCAAAAATATAATCAGATTTTGAAGATATTTATTCCTGACCTTTTTAAGAACCGGACCCTTTTCTGGAGATCTCTTGCCTATTGTTGCCCCTACCAAACCTTCCGGAGTTTTTGTCATAACCCCAAGATAGAATTCCGGTAATTTTGGAAGTGAGATAATCTGTATACCTATTCCAAGACCCGGCGCATTTGCCTAGAAAAAATATTTGGCCTTGTCTGAAAAAACCGGTGATTCTTACATTCGATTTGATTAAAAATAAAAACAATAGGATTGGGCTGCTGAATAATCATGCATCCGTGCTTCACTATCAGTATTTTGAATCGAGGGAAAAAATACATTCACACAGCACTCTAAAACTACTTTAAACCCCCAATATTAACAAAGATCTACACGAATAATCTCATTTTTGATAGAGGTACATAAAATGAAAAAAAGAATCTATATTGCAGGACCTTTGTTTTCTCATGCAGAACTAAGATTCAATGAACAGGTAAATGAATTCATAGAAAAAAAAGGATATACAACATTTTTTCCGCAAAGGGATGGGAAAAAATTAGCAGATCTTTTGCATAACAAAGAATCCAAAGAAAAGTCAATAAAGCTTATTTTCGATCTTGATGTTGATGAAATAAAGAAAGCAGATATTCTTATTTTTATTTTAGATGGACGAGTTCCGGATGAAGGGGCTTGTGTAGAATTGGGTATTGCATATGCTTTAAACAAAAATTGTATCGGTATAAAAACTGATTCCCGCTATTTAATGGACAATATGGATAATCCACTAATTCTTGGAGCACTTAAAGGAAAGATAGCAAAAAATATTGAAGACCTTGAAAGGTTCATTTAATTCAATTTTTTTATCCATAAAAACTATTCAAAATTTTTCTGCACCTCATCACCGGCCATATTCCGCTTCCCGGCCTGCTGTCGCAATTGTTCATTGTGGCGGGCTGGCGGTGGGAGAAGGGGGAGTTTTTGGAATCTACAAAAAAAAAGTTGGAGCGTGGGGGTACTGCTAACTCTCCCCACAGCGATGGCAAGTTTAAGTCAGGTGTCTATTATCTCCACTATCCCAATGCACCAGCTCCCAAGGCCACGGCAGAAACGTCACACCAGTCCTCAGTTGCAATCACCACGCTGGATCTGCTTCATATGTCCTGGCTAGAGAAAAAAATCCACGGGTGGGAAAACAGGACGGCAGCCTCGTTCAGGATTTACAGGCCCGGAAATTGCCGCTGCCAACAATATAGGAGTTCCCGTCGCTTCCCCGGACTAACCGGTAGTACGTGGTCTTGAAGTACAGGTTCGGCTGGACCGGATTGCTGTACACATACTCCTCCCAGCCGGTCCCGTTCTGTAACGCGCCTGCGAGAATTTTATCAGGGAACGGTTTACCCGTAACATCGCGCTTTCCTTTCATGGAAAATCCGATCAACAAGAGGTTGTCGGCGTGAGCAACAACGGTCATATTTGTATCATATACAAAGGTATAGAGATCCGGGTTCTGTGCGTTACGGTAAGGTGCTTCTCCTGCATTGATGCGCCGGAACGTATCGGGTGTATTCTTTGCAATCGCTTGTGCAGTCTCATCGACGAGTGATACAACTGCGTTATCTGTAAACGACTGCCGGGTGCAGCCGATGCCAATGTTACGGTAGATGATCCGCTCATATGCACTGATCCCTTGTGCATCTTTCTGGTTTCGCACCTTCAATAGGGCTTTAGAAAAAGCACTGACCCGCGTATCGGGGACATCCTTACTGAAAATATAATAAAAATCATTCTCGCTTAAGGTATACACTATCTCGTAGGCATCGGGATTTGCCCCGGCTGCCTGCATCTCATATCGCCCGGTTATATCCCCGGTAGCCCAGAGATCGATCTCGCCCCCTTTAAGCATCCGCACGAGGTCGGCAGGAGCCTGCCCGGGGATAAGGTTCAACGCATTCACGCCCCGGCCAGTGAGAAGAGTGTTTTCAATAGAATCCTTTACCGCGCCGATCCGGTATCGGTTCAGGTCATACGGAGATTTAATCGTGATGTTCCTGCTCACCGGAGCATAAACCACAAAGCCGGCCCGGGTGAACGGTCCTGCCCACTGGTAGAGTGGCTCGCGTTCCGGCGTACGGACTATGGAGAAAAGGACTGTGCCGGTATTTCCCTGTGCCTGGTGAAAAACATCTGACAGGGGAACAATACGGACATCTGCCCGCGTGCGGTTTACGCCGATAGTACGAAAGACCTCATCAAGGATCTCTACAGAGATACCGGCAGGGACACCGCCTTTTTCATAGTTGAAGGGGGGCCACTGTTCGGTCAGGTACTGGAGATGGGAAAGCCCGATGGATGGGATGTACCGGCCGATGATTCGTTCGTAGGTTGTGATGCCGGTTGCATCTTTCTCCGTTTTAAGAGAATCAAGTGCCTTCTGGAAAGACGTTACCGTTGAATCCGGAACATTTTTGTTGAAAACATAGTAACCCTCCAGATCCTGTAGGGTATAGACAACCTTAAACGAGTAATAGTTCCCGGTTTCCCGCTCCGTTAAGTACCGGCCCGGGGCCTCCGGGTAGGCCCACAAGTCTATCTCACCGCTGTTAAGTTTTGCAATAACCGCAGAGACATTGGTCTCGGGCACAAGCTGACTCTTGTTCACCCCGAAATCGAGCAGCTGCTGGATGGCGACGTCATCGACAATCACGCCGATCCGATATCCCTTTAAGCTTTCCGGACCTTTAACCACGATCTGCCTGTCCGGCCGTGCAAAGAGGACATTGGTATAGGCATAAATGGGCCCTGCCCATTTAAAGGACTGCTCCCGCTCCGGAAGTCTTGCGGTTGTGAAGAGCACCGTATTATTCTGATGGAGAGCAGCCTGGTATCCCTCGGTCCATGGCACGAGATGCACCTGCTCACGGGTCACCTTCGTCCCCATCTTTGTGGTGATTGCTTCGAGGAGATCCACAGAAAAACCTTTCAGCGTACCATTCTCCTGGTAGTTGTAAGGTGGCAGCTGTTCGGTATAGAATGTCAATCTTTCTCCAGGAGAAACAGCAGACACAGATCCGGATGGCTGTCCAGACAGGCACCCTGCTGACAGGACCAGTGCTCCTGTGAGTGCAGCAAACACGATGAGATACATGTACCGTATCGGGAGCAACATCTATTGGATTCTCTGACACCGGGGAATAAAAAAATATTGATTTAATCTGATAATAACCGGAATCGGGAAATATTATCGGGGCATTGGGATTTTGTGTGCTGAGGACTTGAGGGTAATTCTTATCAGTCTATCAAAGCCCTGCACATGCCGGTGTATTCACACCCTCCAGTCTGCTCGCTATCCAATCGGCAAGGACCCCATAGATGATCCCAAAGACAAAGAGCAGCCCGGCACCGGTATAATTGTGGGCAAACAGAGGGACAATACAGAGCAGGAGACTAAAAATTGCCCCAAGAGCCGCTCCCCGTACGGCAGGGATGAGGGGGATTCCATCAGCACAACCGATAACAAATCCCTGGAGTGTCCGGCCGTAAAAGATCATCACCATGAACCAGGGCTCTGGCGTTACCCCAGGCGGGGCAAAAACCAGCAGGCTTCCTGCGCAATACAGGCCAGTGAGAATGCCAATTGCTGTAGTAATTGCTATCCGCTTTTTTTGAACCATAATCCAACACCAAATAGAAACGGAGTCAGAGAAAAGCCTTACCATTTATCACTCCCTCATAAGTTTAACAGGAAGGGGGAAGTCCTATCCTGTAATTACACTGAGTAAAACAAATCACCCCAATATTAAAGTTACCGGGCGAGTTACGGTAAAGCCTGGGTGAAAATTAAAAAAAAGGAAAAAACACTTAACGCCGTACGCAGAAGTATCCGCCGCGGAGATGGTGCTTGGTAAAGAGCTCACATGCCGGGCAGAAACAGCCGATTATTTTCATCGACGTTGCCGATGACTGCCCACGTGAGCAGAAGAGTTCGGTGGGCTGGTACTTTTCAAGCGAATGACGCTTGTAGTTCTGGCAGATTGTGCAGTACTTTCTGCAGAGCTGCCGGTTTTCTTCGGTATCCTCTACAACCGGTTTGCCGGAGTCAATCATGTATTATAACGTAAGCGATGATGGATAATAGGTTTTTTTAATTGGATTTTTCTGTTAAAAAAAATGAATCCTATTTGACGCAGAAGTATCCGATGTTAAGATGGTGCTTATTGAATAGTTCACAAGCCGGACAGAAGCACCCGATCTCTTTGATGGCCGGAGCAGAGGACTTTCCCCGAGCGCAGAAGAGTTCGGCAGTCGGGTATTTTTCAAGTGAATGACGCTTGTAGCTTGGGCATGATCTGCAGTATTTCCTGCAAATCTGCCGGTTTTCATCGGTATCTTCAACAGTATCTTTGCGGGGATTTATCATGGAAATGAGGTAGGTGATGATGGCTAATAGGTTTTTTCGATCATATTTTCCTGTCAGCTCTGCCTTAAACAAAAATTATGAGGCATTCTTCACAAAGTCTGCCTTGACCCACGGGTGTTCGAACATAACCACATGGACGCCCGTGATGGTACCCCCATTTCCGGTGGTGAATTTCACTGCGGTCCCGGTCCCCTTCTCACGGAATGTGTCCCCGTCATACGGCACAAGAATAAACGGTTCTGTGAGGTGGCCGGCATACAGCCGGAGCCCGCCCGTGTCCGGTTCAACCTTCAGTGTGCCGTAATAGTCCTGTGAGTATGAACCCTGGTAGGCTGCAGCGGGCCGGGAAGGTTGTGCACCAACCGGTGCAGGCGGGAGCGGTTCGAGAGGGCCGGCAGCCGAAGCGCCGGGTTTCATTGCAGCGGCAACTCCTGTCTCAATCTCGCTGTACCAGTCCTTCTGGACGGCCCCGGTAAAGTACAGGTCATCCCAACCATTAATTACCGCTTTTTTGAGAATATGACCGCCCGGAAATCCATTGGTCAGGACAACAATTGCCATCTTCTCTTCAGGATATAACGTGATGTACGTGGAGACCCCGCTGGTCAGGTCTCCGCCGTGTTCAACCCGTATCCTCCCTTTCTCTGCAACAGATTCCCACCCGAGATCATAGGCCGTAATACTGGTGCTGGTAGTCTTCATGATGTTCTGGGGCCGGTGGGTCTCTTTGATAGCCGCGGCATCTATGATCTGTTTCCTGTCGATATTACCCTCGTTCAGCTGGAGCCGGGCGTATCGTGCCATATCATTGATCGTAGAGCTCACACCACCAGCTGGACTGTTCACGTCATCGTTTAAAAGCGGGCCTGCTACCGGTGTCCCGTTCATCATGGAATATGTATCCACACGGTCAGCGGCGTTCTCAAAGTCAGCGAACCGTGCGCTCGTATTCTTCAGCCCAGCGGGAATGATCACCCTATCAGAAACGAGATCTTCCCACGACATCCCTGCTTTCTTTGCAGCAGCTTCTGCTGCCGAGGTTATACCGATGTTGGAATATGCATAGGATGAACGGTAATCTCCTGAGAGCGGTACGAGGTGAAGTTTGCTGATGATTTCTGAGCGGTTGTACCCGATATCCTGGAGTTCATCGCCGGCATAGGGGGGAAGTCCAGTCCGGTGCATGAGGAGATCGCGGATGGTGACATGGTCGCTCACCCACGGGTCGGAGAGCCGGAACCCGGGATACAGGGGAACAACCCGGTCATCCCACGAGAGTTCTCCCCTGCCAACCATGGATGCGATCGATGCCGATGAGAATGTCTTTGAGATGGATGCGAGCTGGAACCGTGTATTAGGACCAACCGGCTCCCGGGTCGTGAGATTCTTAACCCCGAAAGTTCGGAGGTAGATAACGGAGTCATTTTTTACAATCGCAACTGCCATGCCCGGGACCTTGCTTTTACTGAAGAGTTGTCCGGTATATGCATCGAATTGCGGAATGAGGCCGGCTATATTTTTTTCCCCCATGGTGCCCGAGGGGGTGTTCACGGACCGGGTTTCCGGCTGCTGGTTCTGAGGGGACGTAACACAACCGGCTAAAAGGATCATGCAGAAGAGACCTGCGAATATAAGGAGTATGGCGGGTTTTTGGGAAATGGTATCAGCTTCCTGCGTTTAAATCATAGTATCTTTTACCGGCATTTCTTTATTGCGATAATGAATACTGGACGATGAAGGCCGCATTTACAATCACAGCAAAAATTCTTGGCATTGCCTGCGGGTGTAGGTTCCTGGTACCAGTAGCAGCCTACAGCCTTTTTCCAAATTGCCGGATAAAAAAAATTAAGTCTTGTTCAGGGCAAATGCCGCCGCTGCCTTGGCATGTATGACCGTTGTGTCAAATACTGTGATATTTACATCCTTCTGCTTGATCAGAAGCGGGATCTCGGTGCATCCCAGAATTACTCCCTGTGCATTCCCTTCAATGGCAAGCCGGTTGATGATTCTCTTGAATTCTTCCCGGGACTCATTTTTAATCTGACCCTGGCAGAGCTCATCGAATATCACTGAATGGATGTAATCCCGTTCAGTCTGGTTAGGGATAATCACCGTAAGATTGTATTCTTTTTCCAGCCGACCTTTGTAGAAATCCTGCTCCATGGTATATTTTGTGCCAAGGAGGATTACTCTGGTATACCCTTTTGCTTTTACCTTCTCTCCGGTTGTTTCGATTATATTGATGACAGGTATGTGAATATTTGCCTGGACATCATCAGCAGTCTTGTGCATGGTATTAGTGGCGATAACAATCGCATCAGCCCCGCCTGTTTCAAGACGCTGTGCATCGGCTATCATCCGCCGTGTCAGTTCCGACCAGTTCCCCTCTGTCTGCAATTTTTCGATCTCGGCAAAATCTTCGGAATACATCAGGATCTTTGCCGAATGTAAACCGCCCAGTTTATTACGGGCCTCTTCATTGATGATCCGGTAATATTCAGCAGTAGAAAGCCAGCTCATTCCCCCGATTATCCCGATTGTTTTCATATGGGTTCCATTGGAAACAGATGCAGGGGTCTGAACAAGACTCTGGTTCTGGCTCACCTTGGTTGGAACTGAAGGTGCCGCTGCAGTACACCCGCTGGTTGCAATGGCCGCTCCGAAAATGAGCAGGACGATGAGTAGAAAATAACCGTTTTTCATAGAATTGTTCAAGACAATATCCGCATTATACTTTTCTTTTCATACTCCCCCTTTCCCTAAAATAATTCCACCCAACCATCGTTCTGGAAACCCCGCAGATTTCACATAATAAAACACAGAGATCTGTCAATCTATCAGCCGTTTGTCCGTTCACAATTATAAGGAGGTAAAAGTATGCCACCCACTTTACTACCCATCTCATTGCATAAAACGCATAAGCAGCATGTTTTCGTCAGCACCATTATGACTAAAACCAATTATTACAATTTTACCGTCAGACTGCAATGCGATACCCTGTCCATAATCCATGTTGTTTCCCTGACCGTTCCACGTTACCATTCCCCCAGTACCAAAGGTCTTGTCGGGTTGTCCAGTCGGATCGAAACGCACCAGCAGCACGTCATCGTTTGCACTATTCCGGGTGAATCCGGTAATCACAATCCTGCCGTCCCGCTGGATACCATGGGCATAACCATAATCGTTTTTCTCACCCGCATCGCCATATACTGCCACCCCGTTGTTGCCAAACGTGATATCGGGCGTGCCGTCTTTGTTGTATCGTAGCAGGAGAACATCAAAGGCACGACCTTCCGACACCGCCCCGCTCACCACAATCTTATCATCAGACTGTAAAGAAACGCAGTTTCCAAAATCTGAGTTATCTCCAGTCCCGCTGTATATTACCGTTCCTTCGGACCCAAACGTTTCATCCATTGTTCCATCCGGGTTAAGCCTGAAAACAAGCACATCATCCTTGTTTTTCACAACGCTGCTTCCCCCCCACGATGATCTTCTTGTCCTGCTGGATTGTGGTAGCAAAACCTCTGTCCATGCCGGCCCCCCCGTACATAACAACCCCCCGGGTACCAAATTTGGTATCAGGAGAGCCCGTGGTAGTATAGCGCAACACAAGGGCGTCTTGATTAGTTTGATTGGATGTTTCTCCGACAACAATGATGCTGCCATCTGTCTGGATTGCAACTCCAAAGCCGATGTCTGTTCCGGAACCCGGTGAACTGTAGGTGACCACCCCGTCCGTTCCAAACGTACGATCGGGCGTTCCATTGGCATTGTACCGGAGCACAAGCACATCCCTCTGGCTGCCAGCATAAGTATAACCGGAAGTGATGATTTTTCCATCATTCTGAAGCGTAAGACCTAACCCTCGGTCATTGCCGCCCCCGTCATAGAGAACGAAACCGCCTTTGCCAAAACCGGAGTCCAGATTTCCATCCTTATTATAACGTGCAAGGAGCACATCTTCGTTCATGGAATTATTGCTGTACCCTAAGGCAATGATCTTTCCGTCATCCTGGATAGCTAATTCTACACCCATGTCCTTGTTGTTAGCTGCATTGTTGAACTGAACAAAACCGTTTGGAGAATTTAAAGATGTATCAAGAGATCCAGATTTTATCGCAGGAGTTACCGATGGAGGATAAACAACCAGAATTAACACAATAAATAATACAATAATAAACCCGAGCAGGACTTTTATCATTCTCATGCAGCATCTCCATCAGAACCTAATGATTGATTCCGGTGAAAACATTACGGTGTCTATCCATATTTTCATTTGCCACCCCCGGCAACTACCCGTTCATGGTTCGCTATTTTTTCATCCTCCATGCACCCACAGGTCCGGCTCCAGTCTGGAGCTAGTAGATAAAATTCCCGTTGAACTCGGACGGGCTAAAAAAAAAGAGTGGCTTAGGGAAACCGGACTACAACATTGTTCTGCATAAGCCGGTTATTCTGGGGTATTGCTTGCGGAAAATACGTGACAAAATCGCCGAATTCCGTCCATAACTGCTTTAAGGAATAATCAGGTGAGGTCATGCGCTCTGCTCCACGAGTCTCATTGACTTCTCCCGTCACATTGAATGAGCGGTACACATGGGGATATCCCTCGGCACCAAGGAAGGATGGGATATCAGTTACTACCTGGAAATGGAGATGCGGAATATCGGAGTTCCCGCTGTTGCCCATCAGGCCGAGAACCTGTCCCTCTTTGACGATATCTCCGGTCTTTACCCGGACTGACCCGTTGACCATGTGGGCATAGCAGGCATATTTTTTATTCCCGATATCGAGTATAACATAATTTCCTGCCGCATTTGCCAACGTGGTACCCGCAGCGGAGTAGATCGTTTCAAAATCTGCGAGGCCGTCGGAGGCATCCACAACCGTCCCGTTTGCAACCGCAAAGATCTCCTTACCAAATCCGAGATAATTTCTTGCGAGCGTTGCATTCCCGGACGTGGCCTGTCCGGTCACCGGGTCCAGGTAGACCCAATCCTGTGCGTAACGCTGGGGGACACGGGTTACCCCGTTCATAGTGATCTGGGCACGGAAGTGGTGGGTCAGGGGAGATGTTGTTTCCATGACCATCCAGCCCGGGCCATGCATCGGGGAACCGACAATCACCGGTGCCAGATCCTTCTTTACGGTAACTTCTCCGCCATTAATGATTGACGGAGGCTGACCAGCGGCAGTCCGGTTCAGGGTGAGCCTGTGGACAAGCTGATACGGTACGGCATCGGGACTGACCACAAACCAGAGCGATACCCGGGGCAGGGAAAGTTTTCCTGTACCGTTACGGAGCTCAGCTGCCGTTGGCGGTGGGACAGATGCCGGATGATACAGTGCAGCCAGTAGTTCACCGTCTGCGGTATAAAGGAGCTTTCCGGTAGCCGGATCGAGAACCTCTACCTTTTCTACAACCGGTACCTGGCTGTCGGCTGGCACCAGTTCGAGTTCGTACGCGAGATTGATCCCGTTCTGGCTGGGAACCGGGATCGGTGCAAACGGCACAGTCATCTTAAGGGCAGGGGCTACCGCTTGTGCCTGCTGTACAGTTGCAGGCTGCGTGCATCCGGCAGCAAGGATCATGGTAATTGCGATAACGAGAATAAGGACAGTGTGTGTCGCTGACATGATGGAAACATCTCGATTGTTGATTTACATGATATAATAAACAATTGCTTTCTGTCTATTGACCAGCTAAAAAATCCCCCGTAAAAATATTGCCATAATAGTATAAGAGATTTAAAAAGTTCCTGGCATGCGATATGAGATTAAGGACTTGTTTACGAATTTCAGTACTTCATTGTATCCTATGTCATACCCCACAGTATTACTGGTATTATTCGTCCAGTGCGTGAAAGTTCCCCATAATCTCTGCAGGGTTTAAAAAAAGGATTTTAAGGGAACCTGACAATAGCCCAGTTTTCCTGCAGCTTGTTCTGCTGGGGTACCGGTTGAACGTTGAACTGGATAAAATCGCCAAATTCCGACCAGTACTTCTCGCTGGTATAATCCGGTGCGGAGGATCTTTTATCTAAAAGTGTCTGGTTGAACTTTGCAATCAGATCAAATGAGCGGAACACAAAGGGATATCCTTCACCACCCATGATGATCGGTTTGCCGGTAACTACTTCGAAATGGAGGTGCGGGATATCGGACTGGCCACTGTTACCCAGCAGGGCGATAACCTGACCTTCCTTCACCACATCGCCCTTCTTTACCCGGATTGATCCGGGAATCGTGTGCACATAACAGGCATACTTGTTATTCCCGATATCGATGACAACGTTGTTACCGGGCCCTGTTGCAAAACTAAAGGGTGGTACTTTATAGATCCCATTATCCGGTAAATCGTCGCGGATATCGACAACTGTTCCGTCAGCAACCGCTAACAGCTCCTTGCCGTAACCCAGGTAATTTTTGGTAAGGTTCACGCCCCCCTGAGCAACCTGCCCGGTGACCGGGTCGATATAGAACCAGTCCTGTGCAAACCGCTGGTCAACCGTTGTTACACCGTTAATCGTTACCGGCATCAGGAAATGATGGGTTGTTGGTTCAGTGGTTTCCATAGCCACCCATCCCGCTCCCCGCATTGGTGAACCGATGACCACCGGTTGGAGGTCCTTTCTCACCGTAACCTCACCACCGGTAACGCTCAACGGGGAAAGTCCGATCGCAGTCCGGTTTAGCGTGAGACGATGGATCAGCTTGTCCGGCACTGCATCCGGGCTGACCTTGAACCAGATGGAGATACGGGAGATGGGGACTTTAAGCGTGCCATTTATCATCTCTGCTGCTGTTGGCAGGGGATTGGCTGCCGGCATAAACGTCTTCTTTAACACTTCTGCACCAGGTGTGTAGATGGTTTTTCCGGTGGCCGGGTCGATGACTTCGATCTTTTCCGGAACAAGGGTCATGCCGTCCGTAGTTTTGAATTCAAGTTCGTAGGCAATGTTAACGCCATCGGTGCTGGCGACTGGAACGGGCGCGATCGGATTGGTTATCTTCACAGCCGATGTTTCGGGTACCTGTTGCTGCACAACAGCAGGCTGGGTACATCCAGCGGTAAGTATCATGGCTATTCCGATAATGAGAATGAGGAGGGAGTGTATCGCTGACATAGTGATTACATCCGGTTGTTGGTGTACCAGAAAATAAAATGATGGATTTGAAATCCGTATGTCGGAATCCTTAATCCTCAATCCTCCATCTGTTCATGCCCGTGCAAACAGGCCGGACTCATCTGGTAAAAACCCGTAGACACTATTTATTCTTAAAAAAAATTGAATATCCCGGCCTTCATAACACTTTGTCGGTCCCATCATACGAGCCTTCCAGCGTATACATCTTCAAACCATTGACTTTTCCGGATGCATCTCGGGAGAATATGAATGAATCTTTTGATTCCGGGGTCACAAAAAACGTGTCATTGCCTTCATAGAAGAGCTCGACCGTCTCGCTTGGCATAGCTGAATGGTACAAAAGGCGTTTGCCATCAGGATATACGGTAATTGTCCATGATTTTTCCCATACCGGAGCGTATGTCCCGGAATATTCACTGATTGCACTTGCGGTCAGCGGTATTGCTTTCCGCTCGATCTTCTGCGGCAGGGAATACGGTTCGCCAAAGACAATCGCCGAGAGGTCGCCTGTCAGGGAGACCATCGGGGTCCGGTCATGGTTTGACAGGAACATGATACTCACGTCCTGATCCGGATAATACAGCGTGTACGAGATGAACCCGAAGTTCCGGCCACCGTGGCCATTTAAGGTGCGGTTCTTTAAGACCCCCTTCTCAATCCCGTAATGGTTCTCCAGCATCGCGTTTGTCGACTGCGGGGAGAGAATAGCTCCCGGGGTATGGAAGGCACGCTCCCACCGGAACAGGTCTTCGGTTGTTGAATGGACAGACCCGGCACCCCAGGAGTTGTGGATGTTCTGGAGGTCATAGTGGATATGGTTTCCATTCATCGTGGTATAACCGGACGCACGGCGGGAAAAGACATCCCGGGCATTGTCCTGACCGGAGCTGTTCATACCAAGCGGCAGGAAGATGTTCTTTTTTAAGTAATCGTTGTATGACATCCCCGAAGCCTGCTCGATTATGGCACTCAGCGCAATATAGCCATTATTGGAATAGGTATAGCCGGTTCCTGGTTCAAAAGTGAGGGGCAGAGCGGATACCCGCTCCATTGTCTCCGGGAGTGCAAGATCTTTGGGGTCGTTTAGGGGAAATGCCCCGTCTGACTGGACCCCTGAAGTATGGTTCAGGAGCTGGTAGATCCGGATATCCTTCCATTTCGGAGCATTGGGAATATACCACGTGACCGGGTCAGTGACATTCAGATGTCCCTGCTCCTGTAGCTTCATGATGGCGGCAGCGGTTAGCTGCTTGGTGTTCGAGCCTATGGGAAATACGGTCTGCGGTGTGTTGGGCACAGAGAACTCATAGTTTGCCATGCCGTACCCTTTTGAGAGAAGCACGGTATCGCCCCGTGCCACATGCACCGCCCCGCTGAACCTGCCGGCATTGGTAAGCGCTGTCATATATTCGTCAACCTTCTGGGATACCGCAGCATCAGGGCCGGTGAGTGACGCTGGTGTGCCGGAGGCCTCTGCCTGCCTGACGGTTGCCGGTATAGGCGATGTAACGCAACCCGCAGTACAGATAAAAATTACCAGAATTAGTCCTGCTATTTTCCAACTCATGATTAAAACTCCATTTCCTGCTAAAAAAAATTAAAGGAGATCCTATATCCGCGAGAACGGACCGATCTCCTTTGAGTCAAATCCGGTGACTGCCGCTGACGTGCTGTTCTTGAAGGTGAGATACCCAACCTGGTCGTCCGGGTTCGGGAACGAGAAGTACCAGGTATTCTCCGTCACGTGCATGAGGGTGCCCGGGTACTTGTTTAAGCCAATCTGGAACGTCATGTTCATGGCATCTGCGCCCTCGCTCACCAGCATCGTGCCGTACAGATCATTTTTGTAAGATCCTGCAATGGCTAAAGGAGCGATCGTTGCCGGCTTTGCATCTGCCGGCCGTTCTACTGATTTTATGAGCGAGTTCCATCCCGCCTGGTTTACCTTTTCCCGGGCCTGCAGGTCAATGCCACTCTTTCCTATGTACCGCTCGAGGAACTCGTCCCGGATCGCTTCAGGGAATATCGTCAGTTGCTTATTGGCGATGACAACAAGACCGGTCTTCTTTCCGGGAATGAGAATCACAATTGAGCGGACGCCGTCAAGCGCCCCGTTCTTCTCGATTACCCGCTCGTCAAGGAAATGGTATGAATCGCAGCCAAGACCGACTGCCCCGTTTAAGTCATTTAAGGGCCCGCTGTGCGGAGCGACAAGACTTGCGGCATGGATCTCCTGTACCGTCTTTGGGGTGAGGACTTGCTTTCCGTCAACCAAACCATTGTTTAACATCATCCGCAACCACTGTGTCATGTCCCGTCCTGTGGAGACGACTTGGCCGGCAGCAGGAAAACCCGCTTCTTCGAGCGGGATAGTATGGACATCTCCTACGGTGCCGGCATGGCCAGAGACATGGTTGTTATCAAGGTACATGGTCTCAGGGTGAGCGCCAGACCGCGTCATGCCGAGCGGCTTTATGATCCGGGCATCTGTCAGGTCCTCCCAGCTCCGGTTGTCTGCTCTTGCCGCGGTTTCACCTGCGATGAAAAAACCCGCATTCGAGTAAATGTACTTCTCCCGGAAACTGGAACCTGGTTCTAAGTAGCGCATCCGCACCAGCATATCACTGTTCGAGTACCCGAGCCTGCCCAGCAGGTCGCCGTCATATTGTTTGAATCCCGCGCGATGGGCGAGCAGGTCACGCAGCGTTGCATGCTGGCCGGCGTAACTGTCTTTTAACGTAAAGCCTGGCAGGTACGTGACAACCGGTGTATCCCAATCAAGTTTCCCCTCATCGACAAGGGAGCCGACCGCACCAGCAGTGACATACTTGGAGACGGATGCGATCTGGAAGCGGGTATCAGGATCAACCTTTTCCGGTTTTCCAATCTCCCGGACACCGAATCCTTTTAAGTACACCACAGTGTCGTTCTCGACAATACCGACAACAGCACCCGGCACTTCGTATTCAGCCATTTTCTGGCTGACAAAATTATCAAAGCCGTCAAGGTTTCCGGTCGTCTTCTGGCTCGTGCTGGTACAGCCGGCAATAAAGACCATGCCGGCCACAAGAAAAGCTGCAAGGAAAAGGAAAATATATCGGAGGGCAGGGTTTTTCATGGAGTGGAGTAGGATTTTATCATAAAAAACATTGCCGTTTGTATCCCGGTCGGTTGCGATGAGAAAAATAGCAAAAATAATGTGTATTTGTTAACCGGTTGTCACTGACGGAGTAATATTGATATCGAGGTACTGGCCCTTCTCTTTCGTGTATTTCGGCCAGGTGATATTCATCCCACCGTTTGGGTTTCCGGTCTTTGCAAACCGTGTCCAGAGATCAACGATATTGGCAGCAACGGTCGGATCTGCTGGAACCGGCACACCGAATAACAGCAAGGTTTCGCTGCCATGGAACGCCCCATAGGACTGCCCCGGCAGGATATAGCTGTATCGGTACCTGTAGGTGTTCGGGCTGATATCTGCCATCGAGCCTGCCGCAAACTTTACCGAGTCCGTAAAATCATAGTCCGTCATGATCTGTGCCAGCTGGAGCTGGACTTCGGCAGTCGAATTTGCAGGATATTTTAACAATACCGCATTCGCATCCTTGCCAAAATAGCCCCGGATAAATGTTATGTACTCTGGAACGGTCATGTTGGCATTTGCAGAGAGCGTTGTCCCGTCATTGGCATTGTTCCCGATGATAAGCGGGACCGGGTTCTCCTTGTGGCTACCAAAAAGCGAATCAATGGAATCGGGGAGCACCCACCCGTCAATCGTTGGCTCGAAATGCAGGGTATGCGTAAGCTCCCATGAGGACGATGGCCAGGGAGTTGCATTGATCAACTGTCCGGTACTTAGCGTTCTCATCCGGGTAATCGCACCCGGCCCCGAATATCCGAGGCTTTTTGCGTATTCAACTCCAAACTGCTCGGCGTCAGATTTTGAATGAACATTATCGATAGTGGGACCGTTCGCCCAGAAAGGACCGCTTTCGACAATCGCCTGCTGGTAAAGTCCTTTACTCAGGGGGCTGACAAGATGAATAAGAACACTCTCTCCTCCAGCCGACTGACCAAATATGGTCACACGGGACGGGTCGCCGCCAAATGATCCAATGTTTCGCTGGACCCACTTCAGGGCTGCCTGCTGGTCCATAAGTCCATAATTGCCCGAGCTGTTAGTTGGGGACTCGGCGTCAAGCTCCGGATGGGCAAGGAACCCGAGAGCGCCAAGCCGATAATTAGCTGTGACAACAATAACACCTTTCTTTGCAAGGCTGGTTCCGTTATAGAGCGCAATCGTATCAAGCGGAGCTACGGTTCCAAATGCCCCGCCATAGAAAAATACCATGACCGGTAGTTTTTCATTGGCACTTTGGGCCGGGGTCCATACATTGAGGTACAGGCAGTCCTCACTCATGTTAGGAACATAAGATCTTGTGACCGGCTGGGGAGGTTCTGCTGAAAACATTTGTGCTTCCTTAACACCATCCCATGGCTTGACCGGAGCGGGAGGTTTCCACCGGAGATCACCAGTCGGTGGGGCCGCAAACGGAATACCGCGATAAATCCAGAGGTTATTTTGGTTTATTCCTGAAATCAGGCCCACGTCGGTCTTCACGATGCCGGAAATGTTTGCTACACCGGGCTCTGATCCCTTCTGGGTACATCCAGCCATGAAAGAAAATACTATGAGGATCAGGCAGCATATCAGAACACAACTTGTCAGTTTATTCGTTTTCATACGATTGCATCCCCTTTTTTTAATGGAAAAACCGGGTGATTGCAGGAGTGAAGTGGATCTTTAGCGGATCCCGCTACTTCTTATCATTAAAAAAACCCGGCATTTTTTTAAAATATTACGCTACGACACATTAACGCTTTGTATCTGCCTGTGTCAGATAATTTATTTTCAACAAGGGAAAAGGCCTCCTCGTTTTTTATATCTCACAATGATACCAGACGAAAGTTTCTATTTTTTGTTCCCCCGTGGCTATTTTTTAGGAGGTGGGCCTTTTCATACGTTTTTTGTGAAACCAAGACGCTCCTCTACACCGGCCCATGGATGCACAATAGCGCTATTACCGGAAATGAGTTGTAATAAAACCAGTTTTGCCTCGCAATCAAATTACCGGGGCAGTCCTTAACCGGTGAACAATAGATTAATGAGCTAAAAGATTCCTAATCTCGATAATTATTCGGGGTACGCACGAAAAAACTTGTAGTAGAATCCGTGAACAGGGTGAAAAACATGAAGTTTGCACGATTGTCTCTTTGTACTTTGTCAGGTATAATTATTATTTTGGTGCTCTTCAGTGGATGTCTTGACAGTTTAGAGAACAGCTTTTCCGGGAGCAGCGGGACGGGTTCTGGTTCATGCACCTCCGGGTATGCCAAATATACTACAAGCCAGGGGCATTGCTGTCCGACCGGGTATCCGTATTACTATGACGGTAAATGCCACCAGTGTTCTTCAGGATATTACAAATACGACACGAGCGCCGGTTACTGCTGCCCATCAGGGTACCCGTATTACTATGACGGGAAATGCCATTCGCAGTCCTTGGGTTCATCTTCAGTTTCTAACACCGTAGTCATATACAATGCTCCGGTGGATGACCGTACCGGCTGCCCGGCCCAGAAGGACCTGCAGTGTTCCGGATGGATACCCGCAGGCAGCTGCCAATTACAGTCATGCACCTGCTACTATAGCGGCCTTCACGGAGATACTACAGCAGCATATTATCACACATCGGATGGTGCGTACTTCCGGTGCAGTGGTGCTGGCCAGACACTGAGCTGCATTGCTGCGGCACAGGCAGCTGCACAGCATTGCATGTAATCTTTGACACAAAAATGCTCAAGGTTAAATTCTGCATCCCTTTTCTCTCGTTTTTTTTGCATTTTTTTTGGTGAAATAAACGATTAGTCATCCATCCATACACATGTCATAACTATAAACCTGCAATGCGGACAAATGAAGCATATTAAGGCGCTATTAAAAAACTGACGGAAAATTTCCATCCACATAAGATCATTTATAAAATTTAACATCTTACTCAATGGTTAATGAAAAAATGTCCCGATTGCGGTAGAGAACTATCTTCATCAGATAGTGAATCTCTCTCTGTTAAAAAAGTGGAAAAACCCCCTTTTACAATCCGGCAGTTTTTATGGGATAATTTTCGTTTTTTTACCATGATTGGGATAACCGGAACCATGATATCCCTCATACCCAATATGGGGACACGGATTCTTGGGGCCACATGGATAACCGATACACAGACTTTTCTTCCCTTGTTCCTTTCAATAATCATTTTTTTTGGAGCAATTTTTTTAACTATCTGTTTTTTAATTATATTCAGCCTGATAATACAGGCAAGGGATTCAGAGAAGATCTGGAAAAAAATTACTTTTCATAATAACACTCTCATCACCTGGTATGAGGGTGATTTCCAGCGCACCATACTGCTTTTTTGTTTAGTGCCGATGTGGGTAGGCTTATTGCTGTTTTTCATCATGTTAATGCCATTGATTCCGAATAAATATTCATGGCTTTTTGCAACAATTATCGGGCTTACCTGTATTCCGCTTTTCATCTATTCATGTTTAGGCTGGAATATCGGGAAAAAAGTTACCGGAATAATTCCGGGAATGAGAAAATTCCCTCATATGAGTGTGGTTGTTTTCACGATTCTGGTAGTGGGATTTTTCCTCATTATTCCCTTTGCAATCCCTCAGTTTTTTAATAATACGGATACTTTTTCAGGAGATATTAAAATCCGACCGGATCAACCGTATTTTTCCCCTCATCTATCCTCCGCAAAAGGATTGCGGTTAGAGATCACGAATTTGTCTGGCCGGGAATTACTGGCAAGCCGGCATACATGGTCTGCAAATTTTGGATATTTCATCCGGGTCATTCCATCAACTTCTGAAGTAATAATACTGGGAAATCCTGTGGATAACGATAATGTAAGGGATATTTACTGGACATACTCACAAAATAATCAGGAACAGATGAAAAAACCGGTAAAAATTAACCTGCATCTTTATCCATTACAGGGAAATGAAGAGATTACCAATTCTTCATTATACCTGACATGGTACAACAACGATATTGTGTATGCCAACACCTCGTTTGGAACATTGCAATAATTTTTTTAAAGATATTAAAAAAGAAAAAACCTGTTTTCATTTCTCATCATTGTCTGATAGAGAATGTATTAATTAAACCCCTAACCCTCCTGTCACAGTCAATGCGACCGGTAGTATATTTCCGGATCAGAGTGGCCATTTGCTGATATGTCCTGACTTCCCCAGTCCCTTACAACGGTTGAAGTATGTCTCGCCCCAAATCCATGGCTGGTACGTGCAGCACATTTCGGGTTTTACCTGATGAATCCCGCAAAGGTATCGCTCTTTTGTTACGCGACGCAGGAACGGACAGACCGTTACATACTCACCGGTATCGGGATTTCGAATGTCGACAGAAACAATGTACCCGAGGTCTTCGGCCTTAAGGTCCGCACAATTTACCGGTGTGCTTTTTTCCATGAACGCAACAAACCAGCGCAGGATATCAGTCCGCCCCTGCTCCATCCAGATGTATACGTTCGATGGTGTTGGCGTAATATTGGGGCCGAAGATCCGACAGCAGAGTCCGCACTGCTCACAGGGTTCTTCATCTGTTGCTATCTCATCCATTTTAATTTCCATCCATTATTCATCCAGTGTCGGGATAACGTTTTTCCGAATTTTAAAAAAAATTATTTGCCCAGCGGCGACTCATTCGTCTTGAGGAAATACAGGGCGTTATTCCCGTACTCAACCGGTGCATAATGGGACCCGACATGCGGGAGTCCTTTGAACCGCACAAGCCACGAGCCATTGATCTGCCCTGCTATCTGGACGGTAACCGACTCAGGAGTCAATACATCTGCGGTACCCACAACGAGCATGACATCTTTATTAATACCGGAAAGATTAGCATAGGACCCGTTCCATATGAGGTTTGCCTTTGCTTCCTTGTGAACACCTTCAGACTGGGCAGGATTGACTGCATTTAATTCAATGGCATCGCGTAGTAGTTTTGTCTGGGGAATCCGGACGCTATAGGTAACAGAATCAAGTACCAGCTTTCTTACACGTTCAGGGTGATCGATGACCAGCTGCTGGGCAATTGAAGATCCCATAGAGACACCGTAGACATGCATGCTGTCATAACCAAGAGCAGGCATGAGTGCTGCAGCATCATCGGCGTACTGGGAGAGAGTTGTTGTCGAATTACTGTCACTGCTGTATCCCATTCCCCGGTTGTCAAAGGTATAGACATGGTATTTTGTGGCAAGGATGCCAATGAAAGTCTCGTTCCAGTTATTAATGGTATTGCCAAATCCCTGGATCATGAGAATGGGTTCACCTGATCCGAATTCCCTGTATCCCAGCGTCACACCGTTTACCTGTTTATACTGGACGGGAGTTGCATTGAACGATACCGTGGGAATCTGTTGGATTGCCACGCTTGAGGCGGCTGGTTGTACAGTGCCAGAAGTACCCATACACCCCGCAGCGGCAAGGAGGCTGATGGTGACGGCAATTGTTAAAATTAGCTGCTGTGTCTTATTCATAAAATCCTCGTAACTGATCAATAAGTATAAAAAATTGTATTGGATTTTATTGGATTGAACCTAAAAATAATTTGCTGCGATTTTACATTGCCCGTCAAATATCAACCCTTTGAGCGTAAGATTGCCCTTTCATAAGACACAAATAATCAAATACACTTCATGCTCTGCTTTTACAATCACTGAAAAATGAACTCGTTAAAGGGTATTTTTCTTTTAAAAAAATCACCTCCCACAAGAAAATTTGGATAATTTCCTGATGCATAAAAAAATTCATCCATTTTATAAGTAATCAGATGAATAGTCAGAAACAGGAAGCAAATATTTTGAAACAAAAGATTGACAGGTGGCAGATCCTCAATAGATTCATACTTGTAGCAGGTTTTTTATGACCGTCCGGGCCGCATATCAGCAGAACGTGTCCCTGTGCTCTTATTTGATCACAGAAACCCGGCATGCAAAACGGCGGATCGGTACCAGGCAGAAACTTAAATGCAGTGATAACGATACACAAAATGCGGCTCGGTGCAAGGATACGGGAATTAGATCAAAAATCTACCCAAATGAAATGTGGCGTTTGACCGGCAAGGGTGAATAATGACAGTACCAATTCGCATCCTCTATGTTGATGACGAACCTTCCCTGCTTGATATCGGCAAGATGTTCCTTGAGAAAGGAGGAGCGCTTACGGTCGATACGCTCACATCTGCTATCGACGCACTGGAGCAGTTGAAAACAAAGCGATATGATGCGATTATCTCCGATTACCAGATGCCGGAGATGAACGGGATCACGTTCCTCAAACAACTCAAAGGATTGGGTAATAATACACCGTTTATCATTTTTACCGGAAGAGGCAGGGAAGATATAGTCATTGAAGCACTCAACAGCGGTGCTGACTTTTATATCCAGAAAGGCGGCGATCCAAAGTCACAGTTTGCCGAACTCTTGCATAAGATTAAAATGGCAGTCAGCCGCCACAAGACAGAAAAACTGGCAAAGGATACCGAGCGACGACTCTATGATATTATTAATTTCCTCCCTGATGCGACCTTTGCAATAGATATTGACGGAATTGTGATTGCGTGGAATAAAGCAATTGAGGAGATGACTGGTGTTCCTGCCCTTGAGATGCTCGGCAGGGGAAATTATGAATATGCCATCCCCTTTTATGGCGAGCGTCGTCCGATCCTGATAAATCTCGTATCCACTCTGGACGAAGAACTCACACAGGGTAAGTATGCAGTCATCAAAAAAGAGGGCGGGATCCTCATTGCAGAGACCACACTTCCCCGTCCTTTAGGGAGATATTCCGTTCTGCTTGGAAAGGCATCCCTTCTCTATAACGACGAAGGTCAGGTAATTGGGGCCATTGAATCCATTCGGGATATCACTGAGCAGAAGCGGGGAGAAGAGGCGCTTTTTGACAGCGAATTGAAATATCGTTCGCTTATCGAATCTTCCAGCGATGCGATTTTTTGCGTAGATAAAAATGGAGAGTATAAATTTACCAATCTCGTATTTGCATCAACCTTTGATAAGACGCCTGAGTATTTTATTGGAAAGACATTCTGGGACATTTACCCAAAAGAGCATGCAGATCACCGTCAATTAGCAAACCTCAGGGTATTTGAAACCGGAGTTACCCAGACCATAGAGGTCGAAGTTCCCTTACCGGACACAACATTATATTTTATCGCTAAAGCAAATCCGATAAAAGATGAAACAGGCAAAGTAATCTTAAATCTTACCCATGCAACAGACATCACTGACAGAAAGCGGGCAGAAACAGCAATCCAGCAGGCAAACCAAAAACTCCTCTTACTTTCGAGTATCACCCGGCACGACATCAACAACCAGCTCACGGTGCTGCTGGGATATCAGGAATTAGTAGCGATAAAGCAGGTGGATCATGATCTCATTGATTATTGCCAGAAGGCGATAACCGCTGCACAACGGATTTATGCCATGATCCAGTTCACCAAAGAATACGAGAGTCTGGGGATCTCAGCTCCTGCATGGTACGACACCTGCATACTCATTGAGACTGCAGCAAAGCAAGCATCGCTGGGAAAGGTCATAGTAAAAAACGATATTCCTGCATGTCTGGAAGTGTTTGCTGACCCGCTCATTATCAAGGTCTGCTACAATCTTATGGAAAATGCGGTGCAATATGGCAAGAAGATCACAACAATACGGTTCTCTGTTCTGAAACGTAACGATGAACATCTTATTATATGCGAAGACGATGGGATAGGGGTCCTTGCAGAAGAAAAGGAAATTATCTTCGAACAGGGGTTTGGGAAGAATACCGGACTTGGTTTAGCGTTGTCCCGCGAGATTCTCTCAATCACGGGAATCACGATCAAAGAGAATGGTAAGCCGGGCAAGGGAGCCCGGTTTGAGATGACCGTGCCAAAAGTTATGTGGCGAATGGGGGGAACGAAAGAAAAATGACCGGTACAATCCGGGTTCTCTATGTGGATGACGAACCTTCCCTGCTTGATGTCGGCAAGCTGTTCCTTGAAATGGACGGAACTTTTGTTGTTGATACACTCACTTCGGCTTCTGAAGCACTCACACGGTTGAAGATGGAACGATATGATGCCATCCTCTCGGATTACCAGATGCCGGAGATGGATGGCATCACGTTCCTCAAACAGATCAGAACCCTGGAAAATAAAACCCCGTTCATCATTTTCACTGGCAGAGGGCGTGAAGATGTGGTGATTGAGGCGCTCAACAACGGGGCTGATTTTTACATTCAAAAAGGCGGTGAGCCCAAGAGTCAGTTTGCAGAGCTTTCGAATAAGATTCGTTACGCTGTTTCAAAGAAACATTCTGAAGAAGCTTTAGGGGAAAGTGAGTTGCTTGAGAAGGAGATGGAGTACCATGAAAAGGAACTCATGAAATTTTACAACCAGACGTTAGATGATGCAAACAAGAAACTTACATTACTCTCCGGAATCACGCGACATGACATCATCAGCCAGCTGACTGTACTGCAGTTATATCTTGAAATTCTGGAAAATAAGCTGCCAGACTCATCCTATCATGAGTATTTTAAAAAGATTGGGATTGCTACAGACCGGATCTCTTCTATTGTGCGGTTCACCCAGGAATACGAAAAGATCGGAGTCAATACGCCTGTATGGGTAGATGTGAGTGCAATAGTGGATGCTGCAAAAAAAGAAGGTGTTTCCGGACACCTCCGACTCGTAAACGATCTTCCTGCCAACATCGAAGTTTTCTCTGATGCTCTCATCGCCAATGTCTGTTACAACATCATAGACAATGCGGTGCGATATGGCGGGAAGATAACAACCATCCGGTTCTCTGTTGAAGACCCCGGCGATTACCATCTTATCGTGTGCGAAGATGATGGCGAGGGTGTTGCTGTTGAAGAAAAGGAGAAGATTTTTGACCGGGGTTTTGGCAAGAACACCGGATTTGGGTTAGCTCTTTCCCGTGATATCCTTGCGGTTACCGGTATCACGATCAAAGAGACCGGCGAGCCGGGCAAAGGAGCCCGGTTTGAGATAATGGTTCCCGATGGTGCTTGGCGTATTGGGGAGAGAAAAGACTGATGGGCGCAGGAAAGATAAAACCGGAAGAGATGAATACAGACGCTCCCGATATCGGTTGTTTGTTGCGGAACGATGCTAAAGTTAATCATAGATAGTGCAAGGATAGAAAGGACCAATCAAGTTGATATTCGCAATACTATCGACCGCAACAAGTTTGCCAAAGTTTTTCCGTTAAGTCCTGTGCCTCACTGATCGCAGTCAATGAATTCCTCCCGTTAAGTGATTTTTGGCGGAGTGAATAAACAATCTCAAACGATACGGGTAACTTATTAAACAGCATATTGTGTGATGGAAAAAGTACTGCTCAAATGTCTGTGCTGCGCATGCGCGGTCTCGTTAGAGAAAACGACGGAAAAAAATTTCAAATTTGTTCAAATATTCAGATTTATACAAATCCGGGTGTATATTGAAGGATTGCGCATTTTAAAAATTATCAGACAGATCATTCGTTTTTGTCTGATTGTGCCTTAATTTCAGAACAAAAAGGATTGTTTACCCCAATTCTATGCGTAAAAATGCTATTGCGACCAAAATATTTATTAATTCATAAATTTAAAAAAAATATAACCTATTCCGGTAGGAGGTGGAAATCACATGGCAGCAGCAAAGAAAGCAGCGGCAAAGAAGCCGGAAGCAAAGAAGGCAGTGGCAAAAAAGCCCGTAGCAAAGGCGGCAGCAGCTAAGAAGCCCGTAGCTAAAAAGGTAGTTGCAAAGAAACCTGTAGCAAAGGCGGCAGCAGCTAAGAAGCCCGTAGCTAAAAAGGTAGTTGCAAAGAAACCTGTAGCAAAGGCGGCAGCAGCTAAGAAGCCCGTAGCTAAAAAGGTAGTTGCAAAAAAACCTGTAGCTAAAAAGGCAGCAGCTAAGAAGAAGTAATGCCTGAATCACAAATCTTTTTTTATAGGAATTTTATAATTGCGAAAAATACCTGGGCATTCTCATGAACCAGAGATAAAATATTGATTGTCACCCGATTATTTTCCATGGTTCACCCAGTAATTTCCACCATGAAAAAGATGAATTGATGGTGAAATATCACCCCCGGAAAAAACGATCTCGCTAACGACCATTTCCAGGGCAGATCTCCCCACAAACGGGTAAACCATTGGGTAAACTCAAATGCGATTTAAAGGGCCTTGGCGACCCTCGTTTTTCAAGTACAATTCTACCGTATTTTGGCAAACGGGGCGATATACGGGCACTTATTTTCATGTATTGGAACCCGATTGTTTTAGAGGGGGTTTCCGGATCGGAAACCAGCAATCGGAGCCCGATGGGGACTTCTTTTCCTCAGGTTTAGTACCCCCGACACATGGCATCTCTGATGAGAGATAAATGGTGAAAAAATCCATCCAAAACCCCCATCTACCCGTTGCAAAATCCACAACCTGAACCATCACCCAAAAAAGTCCAGGAATATTTTTTAAGACCGTCCATTTCCCGAAATATACACACTCTGAGAATGAAAGTGAGAGTTTTGCGCTAAAAAAAATATAATGACCGTTTTACATCGGGATCATGCGGCCAGTGCCGCGATCCCTTCCGTTTCCCAATACTTCAACCGGACTATACAGTTCTCAACAAGACTCCTGATATCAATCAAGGTTATATCATCAACAGCATTTCTGGTGACTGACTTACCATTCCTGATAATCGCCCGGACTGGCAGAACGTCTCCATCATAAGAATCTGCATCCGATTCTGACCACGAGACATTTGATTGCAATATCTCCGGTGTTCCGGGGACCAGAATCCCAACTTGAGAGTTGTGAATTGTTTCATTGAAAATGAGTATACTCGTGTTTCCATTATTTTTCTTATCGCATTGCTGGATACTGAGGCACGATTTGAGATTAAAAATAATGGTCTGACCACGGTTTCTCTTAATAAAATGGGTTGTTACTGATCGAGCGGTAACGTTCTGGATTGAGATCAGATCCATGATCACTTTTTTAAGTTCCCTCATTTCAACAGCATAAAGACTGTTTCGTACATTGAATTTCAGGAGGCTTACTGATTTGGTTACAGGCCTTTGCCTTCGTGCCGGAAGTTTGTTACTGTGCGATTCTGGTTTTTGTAGACTTTTTATAACAGACATAAATTATCCTGTCATCAGACTTTTTTGTTCAACAACGATACCATTTTAAAAAATGGATCTACGCGTTCACACAGGAGTACGTACGTTCCATTTTCCGGGCAACCGGTCCCCAGAGGAACTGCCGGTCAACTTTACTTCGCCCCCGCCTGCCAAGCGATTCTGCATTCTCTGGATCATCGATTACGTTTTTGATCCCCCAAGCGAGCGAATCTGATTCCGGATGAACCTTTATACCGTTGACAAACGTGTCGATGTTCTCAGAGAGACCGCCAACATCACTGGCAACAACCGGTTTTTCTGCACTCCAGGCTTCGAGCAGCACAAGACCAAACGGTTCGTTCCTGCTCGGGATCACCACCAGATCGCAGGCATTTAAGAGACGTATATACTCCGAATCCGGAATATAACCAACAAAATTTACCGGCAGGTCACGTGCCCGTTTCTGGAGGGAATGTCGCATTCCCCCGTCACCGGCAACGATGACTTTTGCATCCCAGCGGGTCTGGCAGACTTTTCTTATTGCATCTATGAACAGGTCCGGGCCTTTCTGGTACGCCAGTCTCCCGATGAACAGGATCAGCGGTGCGTACGGGTGGATCCCGTATGCCCGTTTCACTTCACCGGGATCGAGATTTGCCCGGTACTGCCGTGGTACAATGCCATTTGGAACCACATCGCACTTCCATTCGGGCACATTGTAGAGTTGCATGACCTCATGTTTCATGACCGTGGAAACGGCAGTCACCCTCTTTGCGATCAGCCCGCCATACCACTCCTTGCCGGAGATCTCTTTGTAGTCCCACCAGTCCCCATGCTGGTTGCCGTTCCTTCCGTATTCAGTGGAATGGAACGTAAGGATTGTATCACGATCCTGAAGTTTGTGGAGTGCAGGGATCGGATGCCAGTCATGGAAATGCAGGATATCGAATTTACTTTTCTGATCAAATCCTTTGAACTGGTCTACCATCTGGTTGCTCATGTCCTCACAGTATTGCACCGTGTTGCTGCCATACGGCTGGCAGTAATGGTAGCTGACATTATTGATTATCTGGTCGGGCATTGTTCCACGGGTGAAGAAGTGCACATCGTGATTTTTTGCCAGAGTCTCTGCAAGATTGGTTGCAGCACTGGCAAGTCCGCCGACCCGCTCGGCATACATGGATTCCCAGCAGAAGAAGGCTACGTTAAGTGACTCCATAGCACTGCCCTCCTCTCGTTGATCAGGTTTAACAGATCCTGCCGATCCGGGCATTTCCTCACATCCTCAGCAAGTTTCTCATCTTCCAGTGTATTTTCGATCCAGTTGGCAAAATCCCCCCGCGTCTGGTGATATATGATCGAGTCGCCCGGCACAATTCTCAACAGATCACAGAACTGGTCGAGACTATATGCTGCGTACCCGACATACCCGCTATTCGAAGTAAAGTGGAATGCTTCGTCCGGGCTCAAAGTCCGCAGCGTCTTTGCTGACCCGCTGTTCTTCATTCCTTTGATATTGCGCTTTTCAAAATCGGCAAGGATCGCTATGTACGTCCGGAACGCATCCTCTGCCTCGTGATGACTGAAGTAGTTGTGCACCTCGCCGCAGGTACCGTACTTCGACGCCATGTAATAGAAGTGATCACTGGTCTGGAGATACCGCCAGATCTGCTTGTCTTTGGCATAGGTTGCAGCTTTCTGGACTGCCGAATAGGCGGTGTGCTGCCGCTCGTTCCCCATCCAGGCCGAAGCATCCTTCTCGATATCTGCCCACGAGATGGTATCGTGGACATCGATTGTACCGACAGGTGGATACTTTTTTAAGACATCTGATGGCAGGATGGTTTTTACTCCGCGATCCTTTAATTCGCCGGGCAAGTGGGATAAGAATCCAAAAATTCCGGTCTCTTCCCAGAAGTGTTCCCCGAAAGTTTCGTAATCCAAAAAGATATTGGTAACATCTCCGGTAGTGCCGGAAAGCCAGCCGGCATAGATGTCTGCAGTGAGCGGGTATTTGTCCCAGCCACGGTTGGCAAACCGGAATGCAATATCATCGGAGAGCTGGACATCTCTTAAGAGGACTGGCAGGTCGTTGCAGGTATAGATATGGTGCGGGCTTCTCCAGCCAAGAATGCGGTCAACGCCTTCTGTGAAGATGCCGGCATAGCCCATTTCTTTTACAAGAGTGGCGATCTGGTTATTGAACGTGAATTCGGTATTTTCAAAAACAGTGGGACGATTTTTGAAGAGATCATACATCAGGTCATTGTGCAACTTTGCCTGCTCGATGAACTCTGATTTGTCTCCAAAACAGCCGGCAATGCTGTGGTAGTAAGTCTGACCCAGCAGTTCGGTATTTCTATGCCGGGCTACTGCATCGAAAAGGGAGAGAACATCTTTCTGCCACTTCTCTAACTGTTCGATTAACGTTCCTGAAAATGAGAATGCACAGCGGAAGCCTTCGTCTAATTTTTCCAGAATATTTAATGTGGCAGGCACGTAGCACTTCTCTGATACCCGCTCTAATACTTCCTTGTTCAGCTCGTCAAAATAGAGTGCAGGAAGATCATTTTTCTTTACCTTTGAGTCGGGTGAGAAATGACGGTTGAGCCGAAACGGCTGGTGCACTTCAAAACCGAAACAGACGTCTGGCACAGTCTGTTCTTCTTGTTTTTCTCTAGGTATTTCAGATCCTTTCTCTTCCAGTTTATCAGTTTTTTTTATCGCTCGTGTACCTGCTTTTTTTTGTTTCATAAAATCCTCTTTTTGCCAGGGCATTCATTTTTCAGCACATGGACTCCTGACTCAAAACGTAATTTATATGCCCGTTCTTTTTCGTCAAAATCAAAGAACGGAAAATTTTGAAAATTTGAAGACGTGCATCGTTTGAATGATTCAATTCTTTCTGGAGCAATTTCCATCATTTTATGATATCCCCCCTAACCCTTTCCTTATGTTCCTGTCCTGCAGTGTTTTGGGAACCATTTGCCATTATTACAGGAACGGTCGCATACCCCCCGTTATTGAGAATTTCAGTTCCGCTGCTACGGCCGATTGAAAGAGATGAATACTGTATCCAGAGCGCAGCATTTTTTTGTGCCAGTTCTTTTTCTTTCATTTTACACCTCTCATGCTCCTAAGGTTGCTGGAATGATCATATTCCTGCCGGAAATGAAGTCCTGATTCTGAAAGGGGAAATTAAGCCTTGCAATGCACTGAAGATCTTCTGAAAAGACTTCCCATGAACTGCTGCTTATGACCAGTCACATTTTCCCGTAGATCATTCACTCACTCGATATTGTACCGGGAGGTGAATGTTACTATTACAAATGGGTTGATAAACTCGACCATATGCAAGGCACTAGTGCAAAGCACAGCCAAAAAATAAATACTACTCAGCAGGTTATGGTGTATTACCATGGCTGTTGAAAAATTTCCCGATGAGATTACTGCCATCCGTAAACTATTATCAGAAAATCCTGACGGGTTGACGATCCGTAACATTTCAGCATTGCTTGGCATGAACCGCAATTCTACGGCAAAATACTTAGAAATGCTTCAGATGCAAGGGGGATTAACCTTAAAGCGGAGCGGTCCTTCCAAGATCTATTGCCTTGCCAACAAATTACCTGCCGGAGCTGTACTGAAACTGACAAAAAGCCATGTAATTATTTTCGACCAGGGACTTGCAACAGCAGATGTTAATGATTCTTTTACTCATTTGTTAAAAATTTCAAAAAAGGAAATTATCGGAAAAACCCTTGAGGTTCTGCCATTTGTTGTGCAGAGCCATCCCGATCTGCTGACTTTGATTAAAGAAGGTATCAGGGGAAAGGAATCAAAGACGCCCGCATCAATAAAAACTGATAATCGTTTGATTCACTGCACGCTCACTATTAGCCCGGTCTTTTTTGAGGACGGGAATAATAGTGTTTCCTTAATAATCGATCCTGAACAGGAACCAGTAAGCGGGGAAAGTACGGATAACAACTCAAACGTTCTACTTGCCGGAATCGATGAAACAGAATATATCTGCCGCCTTTCGCTTGACGGGACTCTTATTTATGTCAATCGGCCTTACAGCGATCTCGTCCAAAAAACAAAGACAGAACTGATTGGCAATAAGTGGCGCCCGTCTATTCCAGAAAGCGAGTATTAGAAGATTAAAAAAGCACTTCACTCAACAAACTCTGCCCATCCGGTTGCCTCAGTGGAAATAAAAGTGATAACACCATTAGGGAATTCCCAGTGGCAGAGATGGAAATTCCGGAAATTGTCGGATCAGAATGGAAATTCAATAGGCTACCAGGCTACCGGTATTGACATAACAGAAATTAAAAAACTCGAACAGAAAGTTGTCAAGTCTGCTGAAGAAATAGAGGATCTGTTGCGGGAGAAAAAAGCTGAAATCCTGGATTTGAACAAACAAATCTATACTGAGATCGCAAGCCATGAGAAAACCCATTTTCAGCTTCAGTTCACCCAGTTTGCCATGGACAATGCTTCCTATATGATCATGTGGATCGCTCATAATGGCAGGTTTATATATATGAACAAGGAAGCCCAGAGATTACTGGGCTACCGTTACCGTGATGTGATCTCAAAAACGTTTCAGGAAATTTTTTCCGGAGTTTTTCCCTTACCCTGGGATGAGATCTGGGAGACAATAAAAAAGGACCATCAGTACACATTCGAAACTATACTGAGATCAATCAAAGGAATGAAGATACCTGTTGAAATAGTGCTCAATTTCCTTGAGTTCAAGGACCAGCAGTACTGTTGCTGTTTTGCAAAGGACATTACCGAAAAGAAAAAAACTGAAGACATATTAAAGGAGAGCGAGCGGAAATATCGTGATATTTTTGAAAAATCGTTATTAGGATTATTTAAAAGTACACCGGAAGGCCAGTTGATCGATGCAAATGATGCGTTTGCCCGTATGTATGGTTATTCTGATGCTGCAGAAATATTATCCGCTAAACTGGATATCAGCAGGCAACTCTATGCCAATCCTGAAGACCGAAAAGAAGTGCTACGGATTCTTAGCGAAAAAGGGAAGATCGAGAACTATGAAACCCAGCATCTCAAACGGGACGGGACCCGGTTCTGGATCTCAATAAATGCGCGAACTATCCGGAATAAAGATAGTGGCGCGATAATCTACGATGGCACATATGTAGATATCACGAGACGTAAACTGGCAGAGGCAGCACTTAAAGAGAGTGAACACAAGTACCGAACTCTTGTTGAAAATATTCCTGATAAGATCTTTGTTAAGGATACTTCACTTGCGTATGTATCCTGCAATGAACACTATGCCCGCGATCTTGGCATTAGTGCTGACACAATCGCAGGAAAGACAGATTTTGACTTTTATTCCCATGATCTGGCTGAGAAATACCGGGCAGATGACCAGGCTGTAATGGCTTCGGGAACCTCCCGGTTAATCGAAGAGCGGTATGTTGTTAATGGCAGAGAACACTGGATCTCTACTTCAAAAACACCATTCAGGGATGATAATGGCATCATCATAGGTATCCTTGGTATTTTTCATGATTTTACTGAATACAAACAAACCAAGGATGCGCTGCGTCAGCACAGTGAGATTGTTCAGAATATGGCAGAAGGTGTGGTGCTTGTCCAGGAAGGTGATGGGACTATTGTATATGCAAACCCGCGCTTCGAGACCATGTTTGGTTACGACACAAACGAGCTTATCGGCAAACATATCAGCACGATCAATGCTGCCGGTGTCAAGAGTTCTCAAACCATAGCAGATGAGATTATCAGTAATCTCCGGAAGACAGGGGTATGGAATGGTGAAGTCCTGAATGTCAGGAAGGATGGGACTACGTTATGGTGTCATGCTGCGGTTTCGACATTTGAAAGTCCGCAATACGGGCAGGTCTGGATATCTGTGCATATGGATATCTCAAGACGTAAGCAGGCAGAAGAAGCACTGCGCCATCGCGAACATGATTTCTCAACACTGGTTGAGAATGCGACAGATATGATCGTGCGTTTTGATTCCCATCTGCGTTACATCTACTGTAACCCGGCAGTAGAGCGACAACTGGGAATCCCGTTTCACCAGCTTCTCGGAAAGACACCGCTCGAGTTCGGTACATCTGTTGAACAGAGCCAGTTCATCGATGTGTCATTGCGGAGAACTCTCGAAACCGGCGTTGAACAGGAAGTCGAGCAGTCCATCCCCACGCCAGCGGGTCTCCGGTATTTCAATACCCGTATAGTTCCGGAACGCGACGATGACGGCAGTATCATTTCATTGCTCGCAATTTCCCGTGACATCACGGATCGCAAACGGGTAGAAGAAGTATTGCAGGAAAAATCCCGCTACGACCTGAAAATATCGTCAGACAATCTGCAGAAAACTGAAGCTGATCTCCAGATTCACCAGACTGAACTGGAGGCACAGAATGAAGAGCTGCGCCGGACACAGCGGGATCTCGAAGTGTCTCATGATAAGTATTTTGAACTTTATGATCTGGCACCCGCAGGATATCTTACGCTCAGTGAGCGGGGTTTAATCATAAATGCCAATCTCACTGCAGCAACAATGCTGGGTGTGGACCGGCATCACCTTAAAAAAACGTCGATAAGCCGGTATATTGTAAAAGATGATCAGGATATCTTCTATCATTTCCGGAACGAACTTGTTAAAACCGGGGAACGGCAATCGTGCGAGTTGCGTATGTTGCATAATGAAGGTTTACCGTTCCGGGCACAGGTAGTTGCAGTGCCAGTACAAAATGTTGAAGGTGATGGGGGGGTCGTCAACCTGATGGTAATTGATATTGATGGGCGCAAAATCTCCGGGGATAGTGCATGATGACTGCGGTGCTGCGGGTCCTCTATGTTGATGACGAACAAGATCTTCTTGATATTAGCAAGATCTTCTTAGAGGAATCCGGGGATTTCACCGTCACAACAGCCATCAGCGCTGATGAAGGGATCCGTCTGCTCGAACAGGAAAAATTTGACGCCATCATATCCGATTACCAGATGCCCGTCATGAACGGCATCCAGTTCCTCGTTGAAGTCCGATCCCGCTTCGGACCAATCCCGTTCATCCTGTTCACCGGCAGGGGCAGGGAAGAGGTAGTTATCCAGGCAATCAACAGCGGAGCAGATTTCTATCTCCAGAAAGGAGGCGAACCGGGCGCACAGTTTGCCGAGCTCTCACACAAGATCAAGGCAGCGGCGTCCAGCAAAAGAGCGGATGATTTGCTCCGGAAGAGTGAGCAGAAATACCGACACTTAATCGAACATTCGAATGAGGCAATCGTTGTTGCGCAGGACGGGATGCTGAAACTGGTCAATCATAAAACGATCGAATTCACCGGATATTCAGAGCAGGAACTCCTGTCCATGCAGTTCTCTGTATTTATCCATCCTGATGATCGCGCGATGGTGGTGGAGCGGTACCAGAAGCGGATGAAGGGAGAGGAGGGGCCGTCCCGCTACGCATTCCGGCTGAGCTCAAAGGACGGGAGTACCCGGTGGGTTGAACTGAGCGTTGTCGTGATAGACTGGGATGGGCGCCCGGCCACGTTGAATTTCTTAACTGATATCACTGAGCGCAATCAAGCGGAGGAGGCGTTGCGTAAAAGTGAAGAAAAATTCAGGAAGGCTTTTTTCACCAGCCCCGACTCGATCTGCATTACCCGTCTCAGTGACGGCATGTTTATCTCAATTAATAAGGGATTTACCGAGATAACCGGGTATACGGAAGAGGATGTCGCAGGTAAAACTTCTTTGGAAATAAATGTCTGGAAAGACCCGGAAGATCGGTTAAAGATTGTCGAAGAATTAAAAGCCAAAGGTGAAGTCAGAAATTACGAGGCCCGCTTTCTTACCAAAAGTGGGGAGATTTGTGGCTTGATGTCCACTTCAATTATTGAACTGGATGGTGTGCCGCATATTCTGAATATTACCCATGATATCACGGAGCGCAAGCTGGCAGAGGAAGCGCTGCTCAAAAATACCGAAGAACTTCATGCATCCTATGAGGAACTGACCGCATCTGAAGAAGAACTGCGGCAGAATGTAAACGATCTCAGCAGGATCGAGCAGGCGCTCCGTGAGAGCGAGGAACGCTTCAGACTCACGCTGGATGCAACCAATGACGGAATCTGGGACTGGGACATTCCCACGGGAACGGCTTTCTTCAGCCCCCGCTGGTACACCATGCTTGGCTACGCACCCGATGAGATGCCCGGATCGTATGCAACATGGAGATCACTGATCCACCCGGATGATATAGGTCCGGCCGAACAGATAATCCAAAACCACGCAGAACGAAGGGATGGTGGCTACAGGGTCGAATTCCGGATGCGGACAAAAGACGGCAGTTGGAAATGGATCCTCACCCGGGGGCAGGTTGTCGAATGGGATGCTGACAACAAACCTGTACGAATGGTGGGAACGCATACTGATATCACCGAACGTAAACGGGCAGAACAGGAATTGATATCTGCTCATGAGAACCTGAAAGAAGCCCATCGCCTTGCCCATATCGGGACATGGGACTGGGTTATAGAAACGGATACCGTGACCTGGTCTGAGGAACTCTGCAATATCTCCGGGTGGGATCCATCACTTCCCGCGCCCACGTATGCAGAGCTGCCGCGTATCTATACTCCTGCCAGCTGGGATCTTCTCAACGCTGCGGTTACAAATGCACTCAATACCGGTGAATCTTACAACCTTGAACTGGAACTCATCCGACCGGATGGCAGCATACGATGGACCAATGCTTTTGGGGGTGTGCAACGTGACGAGACAGGAAAAGTCATCGGGCTTCATGGCACGCTGCAGGATATTACCGAGCGCAAACGGGCGGAGGAAGCAGACCGGGCATCCTTGGAACGGCTCATACTATCGGAAGCAAATCTTACGATTCACAAGACCGAGCTTGAGGCGCAGGCAGAAGAACTCAAGGAGGCGAAATTTGCAGTCGAAGAGTCGCGGGACAAGTTCCTTGACCTCTATGACTTTGCCCCACTGGGCTATGTCACGCTCAGTGACAAGGCGCTTATCACCGATGTGAACCTGACCGGCGCAAAGCTCCTTGGCGTTGAGCGGAGCACACTGCTCAAGGCACCGTTCAGTAAACACATTACAAAAAAAGATGCTGACCCATGGCACTTGTATTTTTTAAATGTGCTGAAGCAGGAGGAAAAACAGACCTGCACCCTTATGGTCCTACGGGAAGGCGGCTCAGTGTTCCCTGCCCACCTTGAAGGTATCCGGATCACCAGGAGTGATGGGACGAACATCGTCCGTATTGCGTTTACGGATATCTCGGACATCATGCATGCGGAGGAGACCCTGCGGAACAGCGAGGAGAAATTCCGGGCCATATTCAACAACGCAGGCGATGCGATCGCTATCCATAATATGCATGGCCGGTTCCTGGAAGTCAATGATGTATTCTGCAGGAGGCTTGGTTATTCACGTGAAGAACTGCTGGAAATGAGTCCTGTTGACATTGATGATCCTGAATATGGCGAACAAGTCCAGGACCGCATTTACGAACTGCAACAGGCCGGGCATATCATTTTTGATACCGTACATCGTGGAAAAGGTGGTATCCGCATACCAACAGAAGTCAGCAGCCGCATGATTACGTACAACCGGGAGCCTGCTGTTATTTCGATGGGACGGGACATCACCGAGCGCAAACGGGCAGAAGCTGCATTAGCAGAATCATTCGCTACATTCAGGACGGTCATGGACAGTCTTGATGCGCTGGTTTACGTAGCGGATATGAAAACCCATGAAATCTTGTTTGTGAATGAGTATGGCAGGAAGATTTGGGGCGATCTGACCGGAAAAATCTGCTGGCAATCACTTCAGGTGAATCAGAAAGGCCCCTGCCCGTTCTGCACAAATGAAAAATTACTGGATTCAGATGGCAATCCAACCGGAATCCTGATCTGGGAGTTTCAGAATACCATCAACGGACATTGGTATGAATGCCATGACAATGCTATCCGGTGGACTGATGGAAGAATTGTGCGCATTGAGATTGCCACTGACATTACCGATCGCAAACGGTCGGAGCAGGAACTGCATAAAGCCCATGATGAATATGTCAATCTGCTTGAGCATATACACGATGTGTACTACAGGAGTGATGCTGAAGGAAGGCTCATACTTGCAAGCACGTCCTGGGCGAAAAATCTTGGGTATGATCACCTCTCGGAGTGTCTCGGTAAAAACATTGCTGATACATTCTATTTCGACCCGGTCGAACGCAGGAGTTTTCTTGATGATTTATACCAACATGGTTCCGTGTCCGATTACGAAGTCACCTTAAAGAAAAAGGATGGGACGCCCCTTTCGGTTGCTACAAGCAGCTATCTGTATTTCGATGAAACCGGCGAAGTGCTCGGGGTTGAGGGCACGTGGCGCGACATCACCGAGCGCAAACAGATTGAGGACGCGCTTACAGAGAGCGAGGAAAAATATCGGGCGTTCTTCTCCACATCAAGGGATTTTGTTTTTATCACATCGCCGGAAGGTACGTTTATTGACTTCAGTGATGCCGCACTAGAAACCCTTGGTTATGACAGCAGTGAGGAACTCTCCAGTATCCGGATCAAAGACCTGTACGTAAATCCTGCTGAGAGAGAGCGACATCTCAGGGCCATTGCCGGGCAGGGATTCACTAAAGATTACCCGCTGGACATTAAGAAAAAGGACGGGAGCGTCATACATACCCTAATCTCTTCAGTCATACGGAAAGATAGTAAAGGCAATGTAATCGGGTTCCAGGGAACCGTCCGCGATGTCACGGTGCAAAAACGGATGGAAATGGCGCTCGTGGAGAGCGAAGAGCGATATAATTCGCTCTTTACCAATAATTATTCCATCTCGCTCCTGATCGATCCTGAATCCGGAATGATTGTGGATGCCAATGCAGCAGCTTGCAAATATTATGGATATTCCCCTGAGCAGATCAGGGAAATGGGGATCTATGAGATTAACAGGATCGACAAGGAAAGAGTTATCCGGAATCTTAAAGAGGCAAAGAAAGAAAAAGAGAGACACTTCTTCTCAACCCATTTCCTTTCTGACGGAAAACAGCGGAATGTCGAGATCTATTCCGGCCCAATTCGTGTGAACGGAAAGACTCTGTTCTATTCCATTATCCATGATGTGACCGATCGGGTAAAAGCTGAAGAAGAACTGAAAAGCAGCCGGCGTTTCATCGAACATACACTTACTACAACACCTGCACTTATCTACATCTACGATATCGTTGAAGGCCGTAACGTGTATACAAACCGGGGGATTTTTGAGACGCTCGGTTATACCCCAGAAGAAATCTCTGTTATGGGGCAGGATCTCTTTTTAAAAATCCTGCACCCTGAAGATGCGGGATGGGTGGTACAGCATCACGCCCGGTTTTCAAACCTTCCGGATTCCACGATTTTGGAGATCGAGTACCGGATGAAACATGCTGACGGGTCGTGGCGATGGCTCCATAGCCGGGACATTATTTTTGAGCGGACACCAGACGGGGCAGTGAAACAGATACTGGGATCTTCTATTGATATCACTGACCGTAAAATGGTAGAAGAAGCGCTGCGAGAATCAGAACGCAGGATGATGGATATCATCAGTTTCCTGCCGGATGCAACTCTTGTCATTGACAAAAACGGGACGGTCCTTGCATGGAACCGCGCAATGGAGGAGATGACGGGTGTTCCTGCAGAACAGATGATCGGGAAAGCAAATTATGAATATGCACTCCCGTTCTACCACGAACGGCGTCCGATCACAGTCGATCTCGTACTTCACGATGACCCGGCAGTTGTGGCAAAATATCCGTTCATGCTAAAGGAAGGAAGATCCAGACGTTCCGAGATCTTTATCCCGCACCTCAATAAGGGCAGGGGAGCATATCTCTGGTTTATGGCATCCCCGCTCTATAACGCAGACGGGAATCTTATGGGAGCAATCGAATCCATCCGGGATATTACTGATCGTAAGCAGGCAGAAGAGGCACTCCGGCAGGCAAATAAGAAGCTCAATATCCTCTCCAGCATTACCCGGCACGACCTCAAGAACCAGCTCCTCTCATTAAACGGGTATCTGGGAATTTCAAAAAAATATCTCGGTGATGCAGTAAAGTTGTCTGAATTTATCCAAAAAGAAGAGAAGATTACGCAAAATATGGAACGCCAGATCCTTTTCACCAAAGGATATGAGTGCATCGGAGTCAATGCCCCTGTCTGGCAGGATTGCCGCAAACTCATAGACATTGCGGCAAAGCAGGCCCCGCTCGGACAGATCATAATGAAGAACGATCTTCCTGCCGGAATAGAAGTATTCGCAGACCCGCTGATTGTCAAAGTTTTTTATAACTTAATGGACAATGCGGTGCGATACGGAGGGAAGATCACGACCATCCGGTTCGCTGTTGAGGACCACGATGGTAATCATGTCGTTGTGTGCGAAGATGATGGTGTAGGTGTGCCTGTTGAAGAGAAGGAAAAGATTTTTGAGCGGGGTTTTGGGAAAAATACCGGGCTTGGTTTAGCCCTTGCCTGGGAGATCCTTGATATAACCGGCATCACCATCCGCGAAACCGGTGAGCCGGGCAAAGGGGCACGGTTTGAGATGATGGTGCCAAAGGGAGCGTACCGGTTTACGGAGGTCCGATGAGAACCGGGAAGGCAGGCTCGTGCTGAGCCGGCAGGAAAAACTAAAATAACCTGCATGAGTATCGACAGTTTTGCACGAGATCGAAAAAAAATTTGAATTATTAAAAAAATGACTGCGTTAAGTATGAATGCAAAACTATCCATCCTTTTTTGATGCGTTTTTTAATAATGCCGGAACGGACAAATGGGACATATCATAAAGGTTGTCCATTAGTATTATGATGCAGAGAAAATCATAGATTAGAGATGACTGATAAAAAGTACGAATCTTTAAAGATTGAGAACATTGTTGCTTCCGGTGTAATAGCCGAATCCATTGATCTTGTTGTATTGTCAGAAAAGATCGAGAACTGCGAACTCAATAAGAAACGATTCCCCGGCGCGGTATATCGTATTCAGGATCCAAAAATTGCGGCCCTGATCTTTTCGTCAGGTAAGGTTGTGCTCACCGGTATCCGTAACGACAAGGCCTTGGCAGACGGACTTGCAATCATCATAAAATCGTTAAAACAAGCGGGTATCAAACCCTTGAAAGAGCCAAAAATTGCAGTGACCAATATGGTTTGTTCTTACAATCTTGGCACACACATTAATCTCAACAAGATCGTTGTCACGCTCAATGTTGAAAATATCGAGTATGAACCCGAACAGTTCCCCGGATTGGTATACCGGATAAAAGATCCCAAGATCGTTGTTCTTATTTTCTCTTCAGGAAAGATCATCCTTACCGGTGGCAAGAATCTTGATGATGTCAAAAGGGGTCTTGCAGTCCTCGAACAGAAACTTGAAACTATAATGTAATAGTAATAATATTTTTTCTTGTAATTTTAACGACGATTAACCTGGGAACACTATCACAAACCCAAAATAAGAGTATTGCATTTTTTGCGCTCGCTTCCGCTCATCGACCATCTCCCGTATTCATTTAAAAAACCAGTTTTTCAGATATTGCTTAAAAATAAATCCCGGTTCCAGAGGTCTTCCCGTGAGCAAAAAAAAAGTTGAGCCGAAAATAAACTAACCCGGTGTTGCGGATTTGGGTAATACCAGCATGAATACCGTCCCATTCTCGGGATTACTGGTTACCGTAATATCCCCGTTTAACTTTTCTGCCATCTGTTTTGCAACCGGAAGACTCAGCCCGATAAAGCCGGATTTTTCCAGCAGCTTTGATTCATCGCCCACATAATATGGCTTGAATACATTTGGTATGATCTCCTGCGCGATGACGGCGCTGCTGCTTCGGATTGTAAAATAATTATTGATTTTGTCGTCATAATGCGAGATCTCAATTTTTGCAGGAGTTTTGGTATACCTGATGATATTATACATCAGGCTCTGGATGATTAAGTAAAAGTATTCGCTGTCCGTGATGAGTTTTAATTCGTCAGGAATTGTGATATCTATGGCAAAGTCACTGGAACAACGGATGACAGAGATATACGAGATAAGCAGTTGTCGCGGGGAAATTTCACGGTAATTTGGCTTGAACTTTGGCAGCATCTGTTCAGGGCCGTATCCAAGACTGCTCAATTTGAGAATATGCTCAATCATCTCCCGCATCAGATCAATATTTTTTGAGCATTTGCCAAGGATTACTTTTGCATCCGCATTCAGACCATAGGAATCCGGATCCTCAAGAACAAGGTGAAGGTATCCCATGACCGGCTGGAGAGGAGTGCGAAGTTCATGAGCGGCAAGGATGATAAATTCCCGTTTTCTTATCAGTTCGTGGCGGAGATCTTCTTCGATCTTCCGGAGCTCTGTGATGTCAAGGAGTGAATACACCCTTCGCGGTGTCTCTGGGATCATATCGAGAATCACGTAAACATTTTTTATATTGCCGTCACGGGCTTTAAGCCTGAACTCATAGTGTTGTGGTAGTTTGTCTGCCTTTTTTCTGACCAGTTCATGGAATTCCGTCACTACGCCAAGGTCATTACCCACAACAAAGGACAGCAGGCTGATCACTTCGGCCAGTTCCTTATTTGTGTAGCCAACCATCTTTTCAAATTCGGTGTTTGCCAGATAGATGGTCAGATCATCATCAACAATGGCCATTGCTGTACCGGAATTTTCAAATATTGCCCGATACAGGATTTCTGATTGTTGAAGGCTTCCTTCAGTACGCCGCCGGTCTTCATCGATATCCAGCGTTGAAACGATCGCATCCAGAATACGTCTCTCTTTTTCATCAATCGCAACATACGTGAAACTCTTAACCGCCTCTTCCTCTGTGTCGTATAATGAGAACAGCCGGTCAAATCCTGCAATATGTATGATCTCTTTTACTGCAGGTTTTAAGCAGGCAAGTTTTAAGTCTCCCTGCTTTTTTTTCACTTCCCTTAAGGCCACGATCAGTATGCGGAGACCGGAGCTGCTGATGTAGTTCAGATTTTTTAAATTGAGAACGATCTGTTGTGCTCCTGATGCAATCACGTTTTTGAGTTCTGCATCCGCTTCGATGGCCGTATTGGTATCAAGCCTGCCGGACATGCATACCACATCAATGAAATCGTGTTTTTTCCGGGTTATCTGCAGGACATCAGACATTTACCGGATATTAACAAAGAGGTACTACATTAATTATGGCATTTTTTTCTGCGGCGGCAGTATGGTAATAGCCAAGTATACAAAATCGCACGTCCAGACAGCATCTTGAACTACATAACCGTATCGTAAATCAGTATTCTTTTGCAAAGACAAACGCTTATTCTTCCTCGTTCTTCTGATTGTAGTGCTCAATGAGTCTGCGCACCTCATCGTATGCTTTCTGCGTGTCCTTGACCCCGGTCAAAAGAATACGGACTTCCTCAATATCGTCTTTTATGTATACTGCTTCATCGTATGCGATCAACAGAATTTTTCCATCCGGGCCAAAGATATGCTCTTCATATTCTCCTGTCATATACCGCTCGCGCTGCTCTTTTGTCGGTGCCGCATATTTGTTCTCGTACCGGAATACTGCCATGATAACTCCTATTGATTAGAATTCTGTTTGCCGCACCAAATGCGGATTCATAGTAAATCTGATAATCGATCCCTTTGGTAATTAGGTATATTGATCTGTTTTCACATTTTATTCACCAAAAAGACCCGTTCCACCCGATAAACGGAGAAAAAAAGGTGATGATGGAATAATAGAGATGAAACGATACATGGATAGTTTCTTTAGTGCCAGTCTTGTCATGGAAATTTATGCACCGGGAAACGATTGCCCCGCAGACTGTTCAAGATATGGCATGGAGAAGTGAACCTGCTCAATTACCCAACGGCTTCCGGTGTTTCGCAATACAATTGTTGATCTTCCGCTCATTGTCTGTTTTTTTGTTCCGTCAAGAGTAAAAGTAATATTACTTTTTGAAGTTACCCATGCAATCCGCCCCTCACCAAAAATTTTCATTTCTGAAAATTTTACCGAAATTGATTTGGCCTGGCTCAAATCGCGCTTGATTTGCCGGGTAAAGTCTTTTTTATTTAGCACAACTTCATCAGGTCCGCTGCCAAACCCGCTAATCTCAGGAGAGAATATAGTCAATAATGCTTTTATGTCCTTTTTCTGGTATGCCGAGCCGTAATTGTGCACGGTTTCAATTACTTCTGCCTTCTGTGTTTCAGTGAGTTTCATAGCTATTGGTTATCGATACCACGATATTATCTTTTTTGATATTTTTTGTTGAAAAAAGAGAGGATAAAAGAATATTCATACCCAATAACGGTCTATTCTTGAACAGGAGCAGGATTATGGGACCGCGGGATGGGACATTTCATGGAGAGATTATAGATTTTTTACCGGACGCTACGTTTGTTATCGATAGTAAAGGACGTGTGATTGCATGGAACCGGGCAATGGAAGAGTTGACCGGGGTTTCTGAAAAAGCCATGCTGGGAAAAGAAGATTACGAGTATGCTCTTCCGTTTTATGGTGAGAAAAAACCGATGCTGGCCAATCTCATCTTCATGCCGGAAGCAGAGATCGAAAAGCGGTATGATACAATTGAGAAGATTGGCGACACTCTTGTAGTAGATATTTTCATCCCAAACTTCCGGCCCGGGGGTGTATATTTCTGGGCCAAGGCAAGTCCACTCTATGACTCGCAGGGCACCATCATCGGCGCCATCGAAACGATCCGGGATATCACGGAACGGAAACGAGCAGAGCAGGAGATAGAAAAAAACCGCCAGAGGATGGCAGAGATTATCAACTTTCTACCGGATGCCACGTTTGTTATCGATATCGAAGGAAAAGTGATTGCATGGAACCGGGCAATGGAAGAGTTGACCGGGGTTTCAGCAGAAGCCATAATAGGAAAAGGGGATTACGAGTATGCTCTTCCGTTTTATGGCGAGAGAAAACCGATGCTTGCAAACCTCATCTTCATGCCGGAAGTGGAGATCGAAAAGCGGTATGACACGATTGAGAAGATTGGCGACACCCTTGTTGTAGATATTTTCATCCCAAACTTCCGGCCCGGGGGTGTATATTTCTGGGCTAAGGCAAGTCCGCTCTATGATCCCCACGGCAATATCTCCGGGGCAATCGAAACAATAAGGGACATCTCTGACCGGAAACGGGCAGAGCAGGAAATCACCCGCTCCCGCCAGAGTTTAGAAGAGATCATCAGTTTTTTACCGGATGCCACGTTTGTTATCAACAGTGACGGCGTGGTGATCACCTGGAATCGGGCTATGGAAGAACTGACTGGCGTGTCTGCAAAATCCATGGTGGGAAAAGGAGATTACGAGTACGCTCTTCCCTTCTATGGTGAGAAAAAACCGATGCTGGCAAATCTTATTCTCATGCCAGAAGCTGAGGTGGAGAGCCGGTATACCCATATAAAGCGGGAAGGAGATACGCTGGTGGTAGACACGTTCATCCCAAAACTGGGAGTATCGGGAAAGTATTTCTGGGCCAAGGCAAGTCCGCTTTATGATCCTCATGGAAATATCACCGGGGCCATAGAAACGGTACGGGATATTACCGAGCGCCGTGAGATGGAAGGGCGTCTTGCCCGTTCAAAAGCAGAGCTCCAGATCGCAGCAGAGATCCAGCAGAGTTTTCTTCCCGAAATTATTCCCCAGATTGTCGGGTTTGATATCGCAGCAAGAAGTGTGATGGCAAAAGAGGTGGGGGGTGATTTTTTTGATGTGATCCCGTTTGAGATCATACCACTTGAGAAAGGAACGCTTGGGATCCTGATTGCCGATGTTTCCGGAAAAGGAGTGCCTGCTGCGCTGTTCATGGCATTATCCCGTATTGTTGTCAGGGTAAATGCGCTCTGGCATCGCGATCCGGCCCGTGCTATTTTCGATGCGAACAATATCATTGCTCAGGATTCAAAGGCCGGTATGTTTGTCACCCTCTTTTACGGAACCCTTTCTGAAAAGAACCGGACCCTGACGTATGTGAATGCGGGCCATAACCCCCCCGTAGTATTCCGAAACAAAGATGGATCCTTAGAAGAACTCCTGCCTACGGGAATTGTGCTGGGTGCCGTTGAGCAACGGGAATATTATTCCCGGACCATTGATATCGGGCCGGACGATGTCATCATCATGTACACCGATGGTATTACAGAATCGATCAATGCCGGGGTAGAGATGTTTGGAGAAGAGAGACTGTATTCAATTATACGGCAGAATGCCCAGCTGTCTGCACGTGAAATCCTGACAAAGATCCTCGATGGCGTACAGCAGTTCACCGGTGATGTGCCCCAGTTTGATGATATCACCCTGATGGTGATAAAAGGAATCAGATGAATGAGGGGTTATCTCATTTTTTAATTTTCTTTCAGGGTTCAGGTATCTTATCGATCTTTTTTTAATCCAATAATTCACCAGATCGTGTTTCGTAAGTTACAGAACAAAACAACTGAAGAGAATATTGTAATGGAAAAAATCTGATCGGACAATCATGGGAAAAATTCTCGAAAAATGGTAGGGTAAAAAATGATGCGCTGATATTTTCCTATGGCGCACCGGACTGTAACTTCTCCATCTCATTATCCTGTTCATCAAAGTAGTTATCAAGATAGACGAGGGTTTCTAAGTCAACATCGGCATAGGTGTGGTCCCCAATCTCAAACGGATTGTCCATATCCCTGATGAGGAGCAAAAGACCGATGAGCATTACGCTGATGACTGCAAAGATGACAATTCCTTCTATCATCGGGTCGATTTTTACAAATAACAACAAAAGGATTACTCCTGCTGTTGCCACTTCAGCAAGCGCATAGGCAGCAGGAATAAAATCAGTCCGAATGATCACTTCGACACGGTTGGTCATCTTATCAATGGCCCCCAGTTCATTTCTCAGTTTTGCAATCAATGGCGGAGCGACATTGAGAAAAGCCAGGGTCCGTATGTCATTATTTACTTTGTTCATCTCGTGATTGATATCATGAAGATTGAAGTTGTTGTTTTTAAAGCAGCTGCTGATCGCACGGTGCAGTTCGCGGACATGAGTGCGAAAGACCCGTGCTGGTGCATCATCTGTCAAGGGAAGCACACGGCTGTCATTGTAGAGCGCTTTTAATGACGCTGCCAGTTCGCCACCTATCTTTTCGCTCTCCTTAAAATCTGTAAATGTGCCGGTAAAGATGATCGCAATGGTGAAGATGGCACCGGTGATAAAAGCCCCCACAACCGGGTTGATAGGTACCGTATCATAGCCGTAGACATCGATCAATGTTCTTGCCACAAGAAGGAGAAGCATGATGATGAATGCCTTGAACATGATGCCCCACTTCTTTTTGAATTCCATATCCATACATGAGAATACTCCTTCATTCAAGTTATGGGGATCGGTTCAGATCCGGATGCGGATATGTATGAGAACGGTAATGGACAGAGGGGTGCAACCCGCTTGTTTGTCCCCAATCAACATTGTTATATTCCGCCAATAAGAGAATCAAATGAATTTTATGTCCGGCTATACGTTTCCATGGGATAACAAATCCGGATTTAACGACTTATTTATGCGATGAGTCACTATCATTTGTAACGAGGAACATGAGAAAGACATCTGATCTGGTCAATGAGATGCTTGAAGAAGCAAAAAAAACATTTTTAGTGGCAATAGCGGTAGGTTTTACAACAGAAACAAAATTTGTATTCAGTTCAGCAAAATCTCCCCTTAAGGATTTGAATACGCTGATACAACGCGGGGGATCTCCAATTGGTTTGCTGCGGTTTGAAAAAGATAAATCCGCAATTCAGGGTTCATATCGTCCATTTATCGAGTATGAAACTGAAGAATGGGTTAAAAAATATCTTGCGGGACTGCTTGAAAATACACAGGATATCATGATCTTAAGCCAGCAACCGGATGTAATGGAGTATTGATAGATCCATATTTTTTTTTATTTTTCCGGGTAGATCAATGGTGATTTTCTTTTTTTGTAGAGATTGTTAATCATCTGCTTTTTCTCGTTGGTCTGCCTCAGACTATCACTTGTATCAGAGTTTATTTCACATTTTTTTTGGGTTGCAGTGTTTTTGTGCTTGTCTGTTTTTGTTGGTTTTTAGTCAGCATCACACCATACCTGTCATGGAACGTCATAAGATCAAAACGATACCTATATTGACATAAACAACACTCGTCCAAGTATCCAGGTGAATCAGCACCTGGGCAACAAAAAGAGGAGGTAGAAAAATGGTACGACGTAATCACCGATCAATTTATGACGAACTCGATGAACTCAAAGCATCCATGGACTACCTGTTCCAGCTTGCTCTTGAACCCACTGACAATCCGCTGTTGCCAAAAGAAGAAAGTTCTGAAATCCTGTGTTGTTACCCACATAACTTAAACGCGGAGGTCTCGGAGTACGATGACGAAGTGATAGTAACCCTGGACATGATCCCCGGAATGGATACAACAGTAATCTCTGTAGATCTGGTCAACAAATATAGCTTAAAAATTTCCTGCAAACGACATGTTGACAATGGAGAAGTTCATGATGGAAACACCCCATCTGTAGAGCGATTCTTTTCTATGCACCATCTCATTTCGCTGCCCTGTCCGGTAACAAAGGTCAGAGCCGGAGTCACATTTAAAAACGGCGTGCTTGACCTTCACTTAAAGAAAGCAACGTCATAAAATCAATTATTTTTCAATAAGCCATTTATAACATTAAAAATATCCTGCCTGGTATTTTCTGACAGGAAACAAACTTTAAAAAATCTGTGCGCATGTGCGAGGAAAAAAACGATTGCATGGAAGTCTATGCCGTGTTATGCATGCCGGGAGTAATGATGCGGGAGCGCTTCTTGCACAGCTTGCATGCAGCATCCCGTGTCTCTTTGTAATGATCCCGCGGGGATTTGTTAACAATTGCATTTTCAGTCGAGCAGACAGGGCAGGTAAACCGGATAACATACCCGCTTCGGGTTCCGGTAATTTCGGGTTTTATGGAGTTCTTTATCATTATTTAAAGGATAGATCTTTTTTTGGTGTTCTGCCAGGATGAAATACATACCTGACCTCATGTTCGGTCATGTGGATAAAAAGGATTTTGCAGTGAATGGGGAAGGGATAAAACCTCAATTATGAGGGCGTTCCTGTTTGCCAAAACCTTAGTGTTATACTTATAATATAGGTGTTCATTGCGTAAAGCATAATGGGTGGAATAACTCTGAGCAATGATCATGAAAAATTAAAAAAACATTCTCAGTCTTTTTGAGATACGGGTGGTTGATCTGACTTTTTGCATTTAGTATCATCAAAGAGATGACTGACTCCAAGCACCTCATTGATCCAGCGGAGCTCGTCACACATCTGAAAGATCAGCAGCACAATCAGGGTGATGGGGATGGAAAAGAGCATTCCTACAAGTCCCAGTAACCATCCCCAAAAGATCACAGACAGGATTGCAATCAGGGCTGGTATTTCGAATTTTCGTGCAGCAAGATAGGAATAAACCGGATTTTCCACAACTAAATTAAGCACGCAGACTGCCGCAATCACTGCGAGCGCCCCGGGTATGCCAAACTGGATCCAGGCAAAAAAAATGGCCGGCACTGCTGCGATAATGAGCCCGAAATAGGGGATATACCCAAGGATGAAGGTCAAAACTCCCCAAAAGATTGCTCCATGCACACCCATAACTCCTAAAAATCCGCCAAAGAGCACACCGTGTATGAAATTGGTCTCGGTTCTTACCACAATGAAATCACTGACATAGCCGGTCATACGGGATAGCTGCAGCATAGTGTCAGAATCTTTCCCGAACCGCTGTTCGAGGCGCCCGGTTATGTTCGATGCTTCGATCAGCATAAAAAAAGTTGTTAGCCCGACAAAGCAGAGAAACATAAGACCGTCAAATATGTTCATTATCCCGACAAGTCCCATGGAAAGGATATTTGCAAGGTTGATTTCCGTTGCCCAGCTTGAGTTGCTGGAAAATCCCAAAGAAGATAGTATAGCTGAGATATCCTGGAGACGAACATTGAGTTCTGCCTGATATTGCGGGAGATCAGAAATAAGAGTATTGAATGACAGGATTGTCAGCAAAAGGATTCCAAGAACTACAAGAGTTGCAACAATTGTGATGACCAGAACCGCATGTAAATCTGACAACCCTTTTTTTTTCAGCCAGTACTGGAATGGCAGAACAAGGAGTGCGATGAACAGTGACATTAAAAAAATGGTGATGACATATGCAGTCATCTTTACTGCAATGATTATGATAAAAACGAGTGCAGTGAAGAGCAGTATGCGCTCGGTCCGCGATACGTGAGCGGGAAGCATGAGTATTATTTTGTGTTTTGGTTATTATACCTGCTATTTTTTACCCGGACTTTTTTTTAACTGCGGGATTAGTTCCAGTCCGCGTGTTCCGGTGGGTTTACGGCAAGCGGTGGTCAAACTGACTGTCAATGTATATTGCCTTTTTGTGTTAACATTAATATTTTTGCACCATCCTCGTGTTTTATCTCTGAATTCAGCTTATATCTATTTCAGATATCCTTACCTTGATTTTAATATTAAACGCCAAAATCCCCATAAACCTCTGGAAAAACCATGAAGCAGAACCAGCAGAAAATGAGCAGGAGAGTCAGATATCCTTGACGGATACTATCCTTATCGTAGATGACAGTTCGTTTATCGTTGAAGGACTCGTTGCAATTTTAAAAAAGAGTTACCGCCCGCTGGCAGTCTACGGCGGTCAGCAATGCCTCGAGATACTCCAAAAGGAGAAACCGGCAATCATCATTCTCGATATTATGATGGAACCCATGGACGGATGGGAAACTCTGGCCCGAATCAAGGAAAATCCAGCCACTAGGCATATCCCGGTACTGATGTTCTCTGCAAAAAAGATCAGTGCGGAGGAAGCAGAAGAGCACAGGATCAGCATCGATGATTTTGTCTCAAAACCGGTTAACACAAAAAAGCTTATCGAAGCGATAGAAAAAGTGCTTGCACGTCAGAAAGCTAACCGCCTGAACATAGAATCATGGAAATCTGCAGGAATCGGTCAGCAGAGGATCGATGAATTTACCTCACTGATGACAAACCTTGATGTGGATATGAGCCTTCTCCAGAACATGAAGGTTCAGCTCTCCCTTGTTCATGAAGATGACAAAAAGAGCCGCACGGATTTTGAAACAGTTATTGCAGCAATCGAAAGCAGGATTCAAGAAGAACACCTGCATGAAAAGGAACTCTCCAATGAGTTGCATAAATCCATTGCAAAGGATACCGAACTAAAAGAACGTGCAGGGCCGGTCCCTGCAATGAATAGGTGCGCACCAGAGGGTCTACCTGCAGATAGCGGGATTGGACCAGCCATTCAACAGGAATTTACGGATTCATATGGTAATTTTGATGGTCAAATAAATTCATCTGCCACAGATGTCCCTTTCACAAAAGGCAATGTGTCTCATGAAATAACTCTTAAGGAAATTCCCATAATCCCGGAGGTCCATCTGCCGGATAAAACGATAATTCCAAAAATTACCGATTGTGATTTTCTGTTTGAGGACGAGAGTAGTGAACAATTCCCCCTTAAAAATCTTAAACAGGAGATATTGGCAGAATCTCCTGTTGAATTACCCGGAAATACCCCGGTGTTCTCAGGATTGTCTTCCGGTATCGAAATCCCAAAATCAAGTCCCGTCCTATCTCCACTCTCCTCTGAAACACTAAAAGGAGATGTGAGTAGTGAAGTGCAGGTCTCGTTTCACAAGAAAGTTCCTGTCAGCGAACAAAAATCCCCTGTCCGCCCTTTGCCCCCTCCAATCATTGCAAAGACTCCCGAAAAGAAGCTTGGTGCTATGGGCACACCAAAACCAAATGTTGTGGGTTCCGGAACGGATATTTCTTCAAGAATTGACCTGTCCAATCCTGGAAAAACCAAAGGGTTGACAATAGATAATCCGTCCATTCCTGAAAAAACAGTTGCTTTGCCATCCGGTGGCTTCTTCTCTAAAATTATTTCAATGGTGATTGGGATCTTTAAACGGCGTTGATAAAAGTTGTACTTTCTTTTGTTCAAAAAAAAACCTTCAATGTCTAAATTTGTCAATAAGGAAATGTAAAACTTTTACAAAAATTGACCTTTTTTGCCAAACACACAATTAAAAAAAAGATATACCGTTCCGTCCAATCTTTTTCACAAGATTTATTTTTATGAATCTCCATCTATCAATATCCAACATGAGTTCAAATATGCAGGAAGAACCGTTTGCAATTTATGTTTTTGATCCGGGGTGCCCTGAATGTTGCTGTAACGAATGTGGCGAGGAATTTTCATGGGATGGCAATACCCGCCCTGCCTGCCCGTCATGCAATTCAAAAGACATCCGATCAGCGTAAGTTTTTTAGTTTTTTTATGCAGGTAATGTATCAATGGTTTTTTATGCAGAATAATTATGGAAACCTGATGATCCCCGTAACAAAAAATGCATACAGATTATTCGGGCCAACTATTTTTCCGGTGCTTTTCCCATGATCCCCAATCAGGATTGTCTGCAATGCGGCAAGTGCTGCGAGAAATGGGGCTGGGGACAAAAAGGGGTAAAAGAAGATCTTATACCGTGGATTTTAGCTGACCGGCAGGATATCCTTGAGCATGTTTTGATTAGATTTGCAGATGGGAAACGCTGCACAGGCAGGAATCTTTCTACAGATGAACTACCCCTAGTTGTCCGCATTGATTACTGGACTGATACAAATGGCCGGACATTATCGTACTGTCCGTTCTTTTGGAAGGCTGATGATGGAAAGGTGTACTGTAAAATTCATGACACCAAACCAAAAGTCTGCATCGGGTTTACTCCATGGAACGAAGGCATTCGTGATTATGCCCTGAACTGCCCGGCCTGCTGGAACAATGCGCCGTAAAAAAAGGTTGAAAAAAAAGAATATTCACTTGTTGATGTGCACAACCTTTGCCGGAGGAAACCCATTGAAGTACGTGGATGAGGCATGTGAATAGGCCCCGATGTTTTCTGAATAAACGAGATCGCCAATTTCGAGGTCGGGCAACTCTGCAGAGAGCGTGATCGTATCAAAGGCGTCACAGGTTGGACCAAAGACTGCAGAAATATGAGTTTCTCCTTCCTTAAACGGCAGGACCGGGTAATTACTGTGGTCAAAAACCTGACCCGAATACGTGTGGTAGACGCCATCGTTGATGTAATAGCAGGGTTTCTTGTCGCGGAATGCCTTACCTACTACTTTTGCAACAACAGAGCAGGCATTGGCAACAAGGAAGCGGCCGGGCTCTGCAAGGATCTGCATATCCTTGGGAAATAAACGTTTTATCTCAGCAGTCAGTTGTTTTGCAAGGATCTTAAATGACTTGACCTCCGGGTTATATTTTACCGGGAACCCGCCTCCAATGTCAAGTATCCTAAGTTTTTTACCCGTTCGTGTCTCTACCTCATTGATGATATCTGCAGAGAGTTGCAGGGCCTGGACATAGTTCTCGAAATTTGTGCACTGGCTACCGACATGGAAGCTGATGCCTTCCACAACGAGTCCCATATCAAAAGCTGATACGATAAGGTCAACGGCCTCACCGGGGTGGGCGCCGAACTTTGACGACAGTTCCACAAGGGATCCGGTATTTGGTACACGAATCCGGAGTATGAGTCCCGCATGGGGTGCATGCTGGCGGAGTTTTTTGAGTTCTTCAAGATTATCGAACGTAACCAGCGGGTTGTATTTATCGAGCGCCTCTAATGTTTCAATCGGCTTGATCGTATTTGCATAGATTATTTTATCCCATATCCAGTCCTGTCGTTCCTTTGCAGGCATTTTTCGGATATTTTCATAAACGATCATAAACTCCGGCATGGATGCAACATCAAAACTGCTGCCCATCTCATAGAGGGTTTTTACAATCTCCGGGTTTGAATTCGCTTTTACCGCAAAATAGACCTGGACTTTTGGCAGGTTCTCCCTAAATTCCCGGTAATTATCCCGCAGTTTTTCGTGATCGATAACAAAGATGGGGGTACCCTGCTCTCGTGCAAGGTTCTGCAGGAGTTCCTTTCTTGCCTCGCTGATATGATGTACCCCGTCATCAGTCCCTTTCTTCTTTCTCTTCTTCTTTGCATCGACTGCTATTTTTGTCATTACATGATTCATTCATTGCACAAATAAGAAGTTTTTGAATTGCCAGACATCTTCCCGGTCATAGTCATTCTCCGGATTCTCTTTGAAGTAGACCGTCCGGTTTTTTAATGGAGTCCAGTCTGAAGCGTCTGAGTAGAATTCGCCAAGATATGGCCTTGCAATATCTAATACAAATTCATGGGGCAGATCATCTGGAAGGCAAAAACCACGCTTGGGATTTTCGATCATCCACATGACTGCTGTAACAACGCCAAGACCAACCTGAACGGTTGTTGCGTTCTGACCGGGTGCAAGTGTTTTGGCCTCCTCAATAGAGAGGATGCTTCCCGTCCACCAGGAATTATAGGGATGCCCCATCAGGAGCGCGCCTAACGCATCTGACCCGCTGATAATTTCCCGGTCGTTTAAAATTCGCAATTTCGGTTGCAGCTCGTAATTCCTGCCGCGCAGCTCATGGAGCGAGGCAATGGTTGCATCACAGGGTTGGTATGCGTAGTGCACGGTTGGCCGGTAAATTGCTGCGCCGTCTTTCCAGACCGTCCAGCGATCTGAAATACCAAATGCTTCGCCATGCCGTATGACCATTCCCACAATCTCGCTGTGAGGAAGCCATGAGCGCACCCAAGTATTAATTCCCATCTTTGCAAGCAGGATCTCGTTCTTTGGTCCAACGGGAGGAATGGTAGATTTATCCGGAAGTTCTTTTTCATGCGTCCCCCACCCGATCTCTGCTGGAGCAGTTCCTTCTTCCCTGAGTCCTTCAATACACCAGGTTCCGACAAATTCGTCAACGGTCTTGGGTGAGCGGGAGATCTGGGTATCCCTCTCTGAACAGTGGATGACCTTGACGCCCGTTTCCATAGCCAGCCCGGCAAAATTCTGTTCCAGGATCAGGTTCTTCATCTTTTCGGGATCCGGAGTAATATTGTCGGCAATCATGCGGCGCGCGATATCACAGAGTCCCTGTCGGGCAAAATGCGAGATCAGGCCTGGATTTGCACCGTGATCCACGACACAGGTAGGACCGTCGTGCCAGTCCTTGGTGAGTTCATGGAGTTTCATCTGCCGGAAATACAAGGTCTTTTCATACGGGCTTGCAGTGAACTTCTCAGCATCGGGATCCCAGGCTTCCACTGATGTGTTCACGTACATCACATTGTGTTCATGACACCACTGCACCAGTTCGCAGCAATCAATGTTCCATGCAAGATCGATTAAGAGTCCGCCGTCCGCGAGATATTCAGAGAGGATCTGGTTTAAGTTTTCTCTGGTTACCTTTCTCTTGAAAAAACGGAGACCTCCCGTTGTCCATGCTTTGAGATCCTGGGCTTTGTTTTTAAAATCAATGATTGTGATATTTTCAAGCGGTATGGTTACATGCCGGAGTAAGATGGGCAGTGTACACTTTGACACGGCCCCATACCCAATGATTAAAACCTTATTTTTAAACTCCAATCTGACCCCCCGGCTTACATTTCCTTAAACCGGATCTTCTCGTAGGAATTGATCATATTACATGATAAAATGTTGAGCAAATGAGGGAATAGTCGGCCACTTGGTATGAGAAAAATATACCAAAGAAAGGGTGCTTAAAAAAATCCACAAAAAAACGGTTAAAAAAGATTACACTTTCTTTTTCATTCCCGGAATTTTTATGAAATCTGCGTCATTACAAGAGAGCTTTGCCTCAGCAATTTTTTCATTGCAATCAGGAGTACAGAAATCCCCGGCATTATGTTTTTTTGTGCAACTGCGATTTCCGGTCTCATTTCCTTTTGTTGGCCGGGAACCCGTGAGATGCTTACAGAGATACGAAAAACTGATCATCAACGTTCACATATGTTTACACGCGCAGGAACATAAAGAAAGGTGCCGGTTAGAACAGGAATTTTACAGAGTTTTTTTTGCATTATCCATCCGGGCCTTTTTGTTGCAAACCCAGAATTCCGGAACTTCTCATAGCTTTACGACATAGCCTGACTGGATGAGTGTCTGTTCTACATGTTTTTCCCAGCATTTTTCATCCATAATCGTAACACCGGCAATCTCCCTGTTCCAGAGCCTGCGAAGGTCTGCATCTTCTGTGATGAAATACCGGGAAGCATCAGTCACCCTCCCAACCGTTCTTTCCTGTGAATCAAGCACGAGAAGGCGATAGCAGAAATAGCGACGGCAGAGTTCGGGACGCGAGGTGTGGACAGCGCAGAGATATTTTTTGTTGCCGGCATTCAGCAGGAACGGGCAAGCCATCGGCATCAATGATTTATCGTCTGGAAAATGGAATAGCTCCCGTTTATCCGGGTCCACTGATACGACCCGCTCTTCTCTCGTGACTGAGAATCCGATACGGTATGAACCGGAGTCAAGCTCTTCAAGTATTTCGATGATCTCGCCCATGGAACTGCAACACTTCCCGCATTGCTTACAGATAAATACCAATAGTTACTCCTACCTGCACGTGTTCCGGTGCAAGATACGATATATCCAGCGTAGAGGAAGTTAAAACAGCGGTTACTTAATTTTATGGCAGTCCAGATAGTAGTAAGGTGATTCTTTTGTCAAAACGGGCAGTTGACATGACGTTTCAGGCACTTTTTACCCTTACTGATCTCCGGGTAATTTTAAGAGAGACCGCACCACAGCACGATCTCGATGACAAACAGCGGGTTGAGACAAAGCGGCTTTTGGAAAATCTCGAACGACAGGTTGCTTCATTAAAAACGGAGATGCTCAAATGAGATGCGCAAGTGGCATTGAGGCGCGACAGGTTGATGAACTTGCAATAAATATCGATCCTATCCAGGCCGGAGGAAGACTGAGCGGCGATGCAATGAAAGCGGTGATTGCCTATGGCGATGGGTACTCGGTCTGCGATAACTGCCGCAAACCGAACAGGCTTGACTATATCAGCAAACCTCCGATCGCAGAATTCCACAAAGATGTTGCCACATGGTTAAACATGGATGCAGTCCGCACTGTGCCTGGTGCCCGCAGAGGATTTCAGGCAGTTGCCCATACATATGTTCAGAAAGGAGATCCGGTTCTGCTCACTGCGCTCTCCCACTACACCGAGTTTCTCGCTGTCGAAGGGGCGGGAGGTATTGCTTGTGAGATTCCTGCAAGCGACCAGCATATTGTCACTCCTGATGCAACCGCTTTAAAGATCGAAGAGGTGAAAAAAAAGTTTGGACGGGTGCCTGTTCTTGCCTTCATCGATCATGTAGATTACCAGTTCGGTAATATGCATGATGTAAAAGCCATTGCAAAGGTCTGCCACCAGTACGATATTCCTGTGCTTTACAATGGAGCCTACACAGTCGGTATCCTTCCGGTGAATGGCAAAGATCTTGGTGTGGATTTTGTTGTCGGTTCCGGACACAAGAGTATGTCTGCCCCTGCACCGTCCGGTATCCTTGCAACAACTGCGGAACGATCAGCAGAAGTCTTTCGCACAACTGCCATTATTGGTGATGTGACCCAGCGCAAATTTGGAATCAAGGAGCCTGAGATGATGGGTTGCACGTTAATGGGTGTCACGCTGATTGGGATGATGGCATCTTTTCCTTATGTTAAAGAGCGTGTAAAACACTTTGAGCGTGAACTGGAGAACAACCGGATCGTTATTGATGGACTCCTCGCAGTTGAGGGAACAAAGATTCTTTCTGAGATGCCACGGAAGCACACACTGACACGGGCAGATACGATCGGTTCATTTGACAAAATTGCAGAATCGCACAAGAAACGGGGTTACTACTTCTCAAATGCACTGGAAGAAAAGGGTGTGACGGGAGTAATTCCCGGTGCAACAAAAATCTGGAAATTCAACACTTACGGAATGACTAAGAAGCAGGCAGTGTATCTTGCAGAAGTTTTTGTCGATATTGCGCAGGAGAATGGTCTCTTACTACGGGCATAAGGGACACAGCATTTTTTTCTCAGTATAGGGATGTTTTTAATAACCGGTAGGCTTTAATACCCGATATGTCCCATGTTTCGTTATCCTGACGCGATGACAATGATAACAGGGAAAGATTGAACGGGGTGATATCGGATGTTTGAAAAGCTGGATCTGAAAAAGACGATCGATGATGAAACCTTTGAAAAACCAATAGGCGACTTAAAAGAGCGCCTGAGTATTCTCCAGCGGACACTTCGTGATCTCAATATCCCTGTCATCATTGTTTTAGAAGGATGGAACGCTGCCGGAATCACCCTGTCTATTCACGAAATTATCCAGTCACTCGATCCACGAGGTTTTAATCTGCATGCGATCGACAATCCCAGTGATGAAGAAGAGGCACGTCCGTTCCTGTGGAGATTCTGGCTGCGAATTCCTTCAAACGGGAGGATTTCAATTTTTGCCCGCAGCTGGTACAGCAGGGCGCTTGCAGAAAAACTCTCAAGCATTGGCTGGAAAAAATCAATGAAAGATAAGATCAATTCGATCAACAATTTTGAACGACAATTAGCCGATAATGGAACGGTAATCATCAAATTTTTTTTACACATAAGTAAAGAAGACCAGAAGATGCGCCTGCTCGTACGGGAACGAAACCCGTTGACCGCGTGGTTAGTAACGCCAAAGATCTGGAGTTTTCATCACCATTATGATACCTATCTCCCGATCATCGAAGAGTTCATTGAAAATACAGATACTGCCTACGCCCCATGGCACGTGATAGAAGCTACTGACCGGAAGTATACAATCTTAAAAATTTACACCGCTCTTGTAAAAACTCTTGAAAAAAAGGTTGCCGAAGTACAGGGGGGACAATCACGGAAAAGTAAAACAAAAAACATAGTCAAACCCCCAAAAACCCCAGTCCATAGAAGGACAACCTCCGATTCAACACATTCCAAAGAAGAATGTCAGGATCTCCTCAACAATCTTCAGATCGAGATGCTGGAGCTCCATTACCTTTTATTTAAGCGAAAGATCCCGTTCATTATCGCTTATGAGGGGTGGGATGCCGCAGGAAAGGGTGGAAATATCATGAGAGTTGCGCGGTACATGAATCCTTTGGGATACGATGTGATTCCTGTTGCTGCACCAAACCAGAATGAAAAACAATATCATTATCTCCGGCGATTCATCAAGCATTTTCCGAGCGCCGGTCACATTGCCATTTACGATCGCAGCTGGTATGGGAGAGTGCTTGTCGAACGGGTTGAAGGATTCTGTTCTGAGCACGAATGGCAGCGGGCGTACCAGGAGATCAATGAGATGGAGCAGGATTATGTGGAGAGCAGTGGCGGGGGGATGTTAAAGTTCTGGTTAGAGATTGACAAGGATGAACAGCTCAAACGGTTCAAACAACGGGAAGACGATGCTCTCAAGCAATACAAGATCACCGAAGAGGACTGGCGGAACCGTGAGAAATGGGATTTGTATGATAGTGCGGTTGATGAGATGCTGGCAAGAACAAATACTTCATATGCACCGTGGGTTGTGATAGAATCCGATGACAAAGGGTATGCCCGGGTCAAAGCATTGAAAACGGTTATTAAAACTATTGAGAAACTTCTCTGAACTTTTTTTTATTCATAAATCCAGAAAAGAACACCTGCGTTTTTCCCTTGCATCATTACCATTAAAGAAAAATAACAGCACTAAGGAAAATCTTTTAGCAACAACAGGTAATCAGTTATCATTTTCCCGAAACAATCTCACTGTTCAGTGCGGTCACATACTGTAATTCCTTGCACGCATGTGTGACGAGAGTGTCGATATCCATCTTCAGTTCGCATTCCCGAATAACTTCCAGTACTGCAGCAGTAGCCGGCATCTTGGGTACTGCACGACAAGCAAGATCTCCCGGGTGTGTATCAAATGTTCCAATCCGGCGGGCAAGGTTGATGATCTCTTCCTTGTCGTACGTGATGAGCGGGCGCAGCACCGGTACAGTCACACATTCAGAAATGACCGAAAGGTTGGTGAGTGTCTGGGATGCCACCTGGCCGAGATTTTCACCGGTAATAATTGCTAGTGCCCCTTCGTGTTCCATAAGATGGGCTGCCACCTGCAGCATAAAACGTTTGCAGATTACGCACCGGTATCTCGGGGGGATACGGAGTTCCTGCATCCGGTCGTACAGGGGCTCGCTGTTTGCAATCACCATCATAAGCGGATTGCCGGCACACCATCTCGAGAGTCTTTTATGATTTTCTATAGCCGTACTCTTCACATCACTTCCTGCCCATCTCCCGCCATCGAGATGCAGGTGAATAATCTCACACCCGCGTTTCATGGCAAGCCATGATGCAACCGGTGAATCAATACCAGATGAGAGTAAAACAAGTGCCCTCCCTTGCGTTCCTGAGGGTAATCCACCTGGAGCTGTAATCCTGGAATCATACACCAATCCACCAAAATCCCGCACTTCAACAAAGATCTCATAATCGGGATGATCAAGATCAACAGAAAGTCCCGGGATATGCTCATAGATGGCTGATCCAATCCGCGCACCCAACTCCTGGCTGTCGAGGCCACTCTTCTGCTGACGTTTTGCCCGTACTGCAAAACTCATGCCAGATGACAGGCGCGCTGATGCAAGCGCGACGGCTTCTGCGCAGAGATCATCGATATGACCATTGGTCTTTGTGCAGATGCTCACATCAACAAGACCAAAAATACGCGACACAATATCGGCAATCTTTTCGGGCTCATCACCAAAGATCAGGATGCGTCCCCGTGGTGTTTCGTAATGGCTGCGTAAACCTGAAGCGGTGAGAGCTTTTCCAATATTTCGTAAGAGCAGCCCGATAAAATGATGTTTCACCGGTTCACTTTTTAAAAAAAGCTCACCATATCTGACCATCACCAGCCGCTGTAAACTGCCCTTGTCCACTATGGTTTGCATATTCTTATGAACTATTGATATTCAATAGAGATAACCATTGGCGGGTATGTGCCGGCTTCTTTAGCAGGTATTTTTTATCTTTTAAAATCAGGAACCTGCCGGTTTTTTTACTGGAAAAGAGTACTGACAACGAAATCATTTAATCAGGAGAATGAAAATGTGTACTTCAATGGCGAAAAAGGCGAGCAAAAAAATCGAACCCGAACCGTTGAAGTTATTTTATATTTTTTACAACCAGGAACGCTGGGATAACTGGGTAAAAACTCTCAAGGAATCGAGTTTTGAAGTTGACCCAAAGAGCGAGGATCTGCCCGAAGGCTTCCGGATACTTGACGGATTTTCAGTCGATATCACGGTATCGGTCTTAAAGATCATCAAACTCTACCAGAACAAACGATACACCTTTGAAGAAGCAGTTGACAAACTCTCGCAGGTTGAGGCAATTGTGATGTCGCCGGCCCCTGTTGGCGATATTGGTGAACTTGTTGAGCTCCTCCAGCTTCCAAAACTGGCTCTCTTTGCCTCCTGCCGGCTCTATCTTGCCGGTGGTTTTGACAAGGATATCAAGGCGCTTGTTAAAAAGGGCAAGGCTGAAGGAGAAAAGGACATGGAAAAGGCCCTCGCTACAGTATCAAATATTGGTGCCGCTGTCATTGATGGGGCAACCTGCTGCAGCAAATATGTCAAAGAGGATCTCGAACAGACTTCCCTCTTTGATGAATGGTTAATCGAGTGCGAGCGAATGGGCGAAGCAATGGCTTCGTTAAAGAACTTCGATGAATCCACCGGAGACGAGGATTGATCGCTGACCGGGCACGGTTCCGGAATGCAAAAAAAATAGAAAGGCTCACCGGCTATCGCCTTCCCGAGCTAGCATTTTCCGGCACCATGCTCGAAGCGCTCTGCTCGCGCCTTGACTATGATTCACTGGATTTTGGGGTAAGAGACCAGATATTATCATTTTTTAATGATTTTCTTCGTTGCAATTGTAAGGATTCCCCTCTCTGCGGGTGCCCTGAAAAAAAGTTTTCAAAAAAAGTTATTGAGCTCCGTGAGAACGGGCTCGACCACCGGCAGATAGCAGTTTTCCTGCAAGATGAGTACGGAATAGAATTATTTCCCGCAGACATTCTCTCGTTTTTAGAAGAGTCCGTACACGTGCTCGAGGCAATGTCAGATGTTGCACGATTGCAGGGACAAGACGATCTGGCAAAAAAAACTGATGAGCACATACGGCTTATTGAACGGTAATTTTTATGATTGCCGGTAAAAGCAATTCTATTGTGTGAACGGCAGTTGTTGCAAAACGGGAAATCATATTGACTTTTTTTAGGTAACGATTTTGTTGAGTTTTTCCACATCAAACAGGACACTGCAGAATAGGAAAAAGAGAGAGAAATGTGCATGTCCATTCTGGAGCCTGTCTACATGCAAAATTGGCAAATTAATTTATCTGGTGTAGGAAAACTAACCTATATGAAAAATCTCCTTCTCCTCTCTGTAATGATGTGCATGTGCATTGTGTCATCAGGATGCATAATGCAAAATCCTTTTATTGGCTATCATACTTTCAATAATTACCTCGATAACTATAGCCTGCAGTATCCTTCGGACTGGAAAATAGACTCTTCAAATACGACTGTCTACATAACAAATGGTGGAGCAAAGGTAAATGTTCAATCAGAACCGATTGTGCCGAACACAACGCTGAATGAGTATGTACAATCTCAAATCCCGGATCCGAATAAAATTTATAATGGGGGATGGTTAGTGGTTGGCCTTGAACAAACCGATATCACTGTCAAAGGATTTCCCGCAAAAAAAGTTACTTATAATATGGTTACACATGATGGCAGTCGCACAACGAAAAACGAGTTTGTATATTTTATTCGGGGTGACAGGATCTATACCGTTTCCTATATAGCAAATTCTCCTGAATTTTATAATTTTCATTCTGCAGCACAAAAAATCATTGATTCTCTGACATTCAATTCCTAAAATTTTCACATCATTTCAGAATTAGTCTACGGGGGGTTGTTGCGTTAACAGGACTTAACGGTCAAAAGAGAGAGCCCTGACATTGCAATACTGCTGGCAAAAGTCATGACTAATAGGTGAAACGAAATGATAAAGAAAAGTGCGAGGGATGGGATTCGAACCCAAGAACTCCTGCGAGATCAGGCCCTGAACCTGACGCCGTTGACCTGGCTTGGCTACCCTCGCGCCTGTATAGATTACGGTTGAAATTAAATAAAGATAGGGGGTCTTTAAGCCTTTTTAGGGGCACCATTCTCATTCGATGCTTTTTTAAGTTCCTGTTCCCGGAGCTCTTTTCTTCGGATTTTTCCGGATATCGTCTTAGGTAAAGAATCCACAAACTCAATTACGCGGGGATATTTGTATGGAGCAGTCACTTTCTTGACATGATTCTGAATTTCTTTGACCAGTGTTTCAGAGGGCTGGAATCCGGGTTTAAGGATGACAAATGCCTTGACTATCAGGCCGCGAATATCATCCGGAGAACCGACCACTGCAGCTTCCTGAACTGATGGGTGTTCTATAAGCGCACTCTCGACTTCAAAGGGTCCAATCCGGTAACCGGATGACTTGATAACATCATCATCCCGGCCGATAAACCAGAGGTAACCGTCCTCATCTTTATAGGCTTTATCTCCCGTGTAGTAATACCCGTTAACAAACGATTTTTTGTTCTCTTCAGGATTGTTAAGATATTCCTTAAACAATCCAACCGGGTGTGGATTGATTTTAATCGCGATTCTTCCTTCTTCATGGAGGGGGACGGGTTTGCCTTTGTCATCATGGAGTTCAACATGCCATCCGGGAGAGGGTTTTCCCATGGAACCGTATTTGGGCGTCATTCCGGGGAAAGTACCGATGCAGAGCACTGTTTCCGTCTGTCCGTATCCTTCGTAAATGGTCATGCCGGTTGCATCCTTCCAGGCCTTGATCACTTCCGGGTTTAACGGTTCACCTGCGCTTACGCAATGACGAAGCTCGGAGAAATCGAATTTATCAAGATCTGCTAAGATCAGCATCCGGTAGATCGTTGGCGGGCAGCAGAACGTGGTGATACCATATTTTTCTATGAGCGGAAGGATCTCAGTTGCATTGAACCGGCTTCTTATGTCATAGACAAAGATTGCCGAACCTTCGATCCACTGACCATAGAATTTTCCCCATGCACTCTTTGCCCATCCGGTATCTGAAAGCGTAAAGTGAAGATCATTTTTGCGCAGATCATGCCAGAACCGTGCAGTGACAATGTGTCCCAGCGGATAACTCTGGTCGTGCACCACCATCTTTGGTTCACCAGTAGTACCAGAGGTAAAGAAGATCACGAGGGGATCGGTACTCCGGGTCTTTTTCATGCTGGGCAGATTGACAATTTTTGCTGACACTGGTGCAGGGTAATCAAGTTCGGTGATGTAATTGATCCAGCCCTTACGTTTGCCATCAATCAAAACTTTACAAGAGAGGGAAGGACAGTCCTTTGCGATCTCTTCAATCTTGTCGGCCTGCTCTTCCATCGTAATGACCATTTTAATATCAGCGATATTAATCCGGTACTTCAGGTCATTTGGCGTGAGCATCGTGGGAGCAGGAACGTATACTGCACCACGCTTGATAAGACCAAGGGTAAAAGTCCACCACTCAGGAACCCGTGGCAGCATGATCAGTACACGGTCTCCTTTACTCACGCCATACTTTATCATGATATTTACGATCTGGTTCGAGAGGCGCATCAGGTCCCAGAATGTGAAAGATTTTTCCTTACCTTCCTGGTCAACCCAGAGCATGGCAAGTTTGTTCCGGTCCTTGTTAGCCCATGCATCGATCACATCAAAACCAAAATTGAAATATTCAGGTACTTCAATGGCAAATTTCTGAAACATTTCATCGTAATCCGGCATGTTATGATCTTCAGGACCAAAGACCGGACCCGCTGACGGCAGGGTTGTTGCACCAATCCTGCCAACTCCCGTACTTTTGGTGAGTTGTGAGGTGCACGCCTCATTTACGAATTCGGATCGGGAAATTTTACGCTTCTCACACGATTTATCAATGCTTTTTGCAAGTGAATCGTCCATAGTGACAGAATACCGCACCATACAGAATCGTTTAGTGGTGCAAGAGAAGAGGATTTCGGTTTATTTTTGCACCACCCCACCCGGTGGAACGCCCGTAAGGAAATACGATACTATGTATTTTGATGGGAAGATAACAAAAAATAACAGTTATTAAAAATTTCCAACGGGATCCTTTTCGTTGAACAAAATTAAAAAAATACTATTCCTCAGCCTTATCTCCTAAAATGGAACGATATGTCCCCTGCGGTGCATGAATAACAAACCGGGCACCATTGCCAAATGTTCCGTTTTCTGTGATTGTCAGTTTGGTAATCGCAAGTATTTCCCTGGTTAAAAAGAGGCCAAAGCCAGTATGTTTGAAAAACTCTCGCCGAAAGATTCGTTCTTTGGCATTATTCGGAATGCCTGCGCCATTGTCCTTGATGATTATGTCGATGCCGTCACTGACAGACTCTGACAGGATCTCAATCTCACTCACCCGTTCACCGTGACGAAGGGAATTCTCAATCAGATTGTAAAATACTTTTTCAAGTAATGGATCTGCATAAACTTCAACAGGTGCGAGGTGCACGGTAAGCTTGATATGATGAGTATCGAGAGATGCCAATGCAAGTGAAACGGTTTCAGCGATATTATGCCATTGGGGAGAATGGACCCCAATATTCTGGTAGTCACGGGTGAACAGGATCTGGCTTTTTATGGCATTTGCTGCAAGTTCTTCTTTAGTTACATAGGTCAGTATCTGTGAATCTTTTATATCCTCTTTCGAGAGTTCGAGGTACCCGATAAGTGCTGTGAGCTGGTTTAAGATATCGTGACGGGTTACATTGTTGAGCAGGTTAAGTTTCCGGTTTGCATTAATAAGAGAATCCTGTGCCTGCTTTTGTTCGGTGATATCAACAACCGTACAATATATTGCCGGTTCAGCGCAGTCAGTGGCAGATACCAGTGCCCAGCGTTTAGTGCCGTCAGCACAGGTGAATCGTATTTCAATATCTCCTATCCTTTGCTTGTCGCGTACTTTTGAAAGAAACAATTCCCGCTCTGGGGTTTCAGTAATAATCTCAGGAAGCGTCTTTAACAGCAACACATTTCTTTCATAACCAATTAACTGTGAAAATTTCAGGTTGGGATCCTGGATAAGCAGGCTATCCCGGTCATAACTAAAAGCCCCGGCCTGTGAATTGAAAAATGATCCACAGCTCCTGTCACCTTCTTTCCGGTATTCCCTTGAATATGTTGATATAAGTACACCAATCGAGACAAAAATAAAAAACCACACGGTTGCTCTGGCAAATATACCGGTGTCCGGTAGACCGAGGGCATAGACAAGACCGATATAAAGCCACCCGACAAAGACGGTGACAAATATGCTGATCTTGGGCCGGGAATATGCAATGAGCACTACCGGAATAAGATAAAAGTAAGGAAATACATCATAAATTCCACGGGAGATGGAGATGTAAGTAATAATTATGGATGCAATAACACTGAGTGCGATAAAAATATCATAAATGAACTTCTTTTCTTTACTGATGGGACGCATATTTTCTTTGCCTCTCACGGTATTTTGTAACTTTTAATTATAATCGGCTTTCTGGCGCTAATATAGTGAGTTGCAGTTGTGCAATATAAAATTATGGTGGTTGAAAGAAAATGCAGGATTGCTTTTTATTTAAGAATCGGAACAAAAATGTCAGGAAATATATCCCAACAGAAGTTCCAGTGCCTCAAGTTCCCGTTTTCCCCCGCACTTTCTGATAATGCCCGCGTGATAATCGATCTGTTTTTTTAGTTCCGGATCATGGTTCAGTTTGTATCTTGTTCCATGAACCGTTGCATCAATAATACTGTTAAAACCGCGGTTTACGGGATGCAAAGACACTTCTTCAATAATCTCTTTTTTAAGCGTTAATGTAACCATCAGTGCTTCAGAAGTCTTTTTTTCAATGGTGGTTGTAAATGCTGCCCATGCATCCGTGTCTTTTAACCTGTGCATCTTATTGCCATTGACTGTTTCTTCTAAAAATGCGTCATGAGAGAGATCCTCAAAGGCCGTTTTTACGTATAGAATAGGATCGTACACAAAATTTGCCACCAGCCACCCGTTTTTTTCTATATTTTTTGCGGTGTGACTGCCGGAAAACACAACCATCTTGGCAACTCCCTCTCTAAAAATTATGCCCATGGGTGCAGCATTGAACTCTGTTGTTGCAATAATTTCATTGATACCCGGTTTTAAGAGTCCCATTCCCACCCCTCCGACAGCGCGATAAAGATCGCTGCTATCGTAATATCGGCAATCGAACCGGGATTGATATTCTTATCAATGCAGTCTTGGTCAAAATTTGTTAGAGTCTCATTCCCATCAAGCACTTCACGGGCTTTTCTCATGATCTCCTGTGCTACGGGAACCCCATGCTTTTTTATAATGAATGTATCCGGTTCCTGTGCAAGAAGCGTAATAAACATCTGGACAATTGCCTGCCGCCCTGTTCCAAATTGTTTGAGCAGATCTGCACCCCTCCGGGTTAGCGGAAATCCGGTAACCCACTCGCGTGCCACCATATCGTTTGCAGCGGAATGCTGCATGACATCGAGAAGTGTCATCTCGCGATCCCGTAACACCGCAAGCGATTTTGGATCATTCACATCAAGTTCATCATCGGAACATGTGTGGACTTTTGTTAAGCCAAATGCCCGGTAAAAAGCAACTGCATCGGAGGTATCGGTTCGTTCAATCGCTTTCATTGCTCCTTCAATGGAACGACCGTATACGAGGGGAATTAAAAGGATGAATGCACCAAAGTGGGTGTTTCCCCCTTTGTGACAACTTGTCTGCTCGACTGCATGCCTTATGATCTCCCCAATCCGTCCTTTTCCAACCTCTGCCTCGTCAAGCGCCGGGCGTGCAAATATGGTGGATGCTAAAAAATGTTCAAAACGTGTTTCCGGATAATCATGGCAGCGATCAACATTTCCGGGTTTTGGAAATGCGCAGACTTCCAGCATCATGGCAAGCTGGGCCTGTTCAGCTGCTTTCATCAGAAGGCATGTCATGAAAAACACCGCACATCAATGTATCAGAGAGATCACGTTTGAGACGCATATATTCTTTCTTTGATAATCCTTCCTGTTTTAATGTCATATCCCGAAACATGCAGGGCGATGAAGTCTTGCAGCACCAGGCAAGACTGCCAAAACAGGTCTGCTTCCCATTTTCAAGAGGTATGCCTTTTACGGCTTCCTGCTTCATGTGAATGTAATTTTCCTTTGTTATTCCCATGCGTGACAATGTCGGGATGAGGGGGCACTCTTTTACCGGCATGCAGCAGAACGCCAGTGCACGGATATCTCCCCCACGACAGAGCTGCTTCGGTGCATTGTACCATCCTTCTTCATCCGCGTAGCGGGTGATGGCTGCGTCAAGACCGGATAGGGTACGAATATCTGACTGCCGGGCTAGTGAGACAAGATCTGCACCGTGTGAGAGCATATCCTTCATCTTATCAAAACCGGTTATGGAATTATTGGCAATCAGCATCAATGGACAACTATTCCTGATCTGCCGGAGTTTTGCAGAGCCAAAATCCATGAGATCGATATGCAGGATATCTGCACCGGCCCCCCACAGTTTTATTGCAAGTTGACGATCATCAGCAGCAACTCCAGCCCGGATTTTCACCGAGACCGTTACACCCTCTTTTTTTAGCGCCCTGACAACAGCTTCAAGTTCATCTGGTTTTTTTAAGTAGTGCTCTCCACACCCGGCGGCAATCATTTCAGGCTGACGGCAATGAGCATCGATCTCATACACAACCTTGTCTCCTATTACGCTTGCCAGAGTTCTGAAGGATTCTGGTGTGCTTCCACGCAGATTGATCCCTAGAATGACATTGTTCTTTTCCATCTTTGCGATCTGCTTTGTCAACTCTTCAACCGGATCTTCGTATAAGAATTCCCTGCGATCTCCTTTTGCAGCTATGCTCTTTGCTGCATCCAAAGTCTTTAGATCGATCGAATATCCTCCAATGAAAGCAAAGCCTATATGAGCTGTTCGTTCGATCACATAGGAAGCATCGACAATGCCGGCCATGGATGCAATTCCCACAGGTGTCTTAACAACCCGATCATTGATGAGCAGCCCGAAACGCTCAAATGCATCCATCATGAGTTCATATCCGTTGAAGCTTATCTGACTAATTACTTTGCATGGTATTTCGGGATTTCAACGAGATTTTTTTAAAATTTTCTGATTATGTAAAAATTCGCTACTGTTTTTACTTTAACAACAGATGATGTGAAACGTGTCCGCGCAGATAAATGAGTGTATTGAATTAGTGTTACGAATCACCGATCAATAACGATAAAAATTATTACTATCAGTACACATTTTTCATACAGGTAAAAAATATGGGGTCGAATCAACCGGACCTTATAAAAAACGCCTAAAAAATAAATTTTGAGGTTATACACATGGGTAAAAAGGGAATGTTACTCGTAGGGCATGGAAGCACGATGCCTTACAACCAGGATCTTGTTGAGAAAACCGCCGCAATGATAAAGGCAGGCAATACGAATTTTATTGTAAAGTGCGGTTTTATGAATATGAACAAACCCACAATCAAGGAATCTCTCAATGAGTTCCGGAATGAACCCATTGACGCACTGGTTGTAGTCCCGCTGTTCCTTGCACGGGGGGTTCACATAGAAAAAGATATACCCGGGGAGATCGGGTTGCCTGAAGGCGTCAAGAAAGGAAGCTTTGTAATGAATGGGAGATCCATTCCACTCATGTACGCAGACCCGATTGGTAGTGACCCCCTGCTTGCCGATCTGATGGTCAAGAATGCAACAAAAGCCCTCACAAACCTATAACTTTTTTATGCATATCCTGGTACTGGATACAATCCACGGGGGTAAAGAGATCGGCGACTCGTATGCGGATGCAGATAATGTCGTTGATGTAGTGGATGTATATACCGGTTCCACTCCGGAAACTCTAAAGAACGCAAAAAACCGGACCTACGATCTGATTGTTGCACCCGTTCATATGGATCCGGATCATTTACTCCTTTCAAACCGTAGTGCTCCGATTATCACCCATCATGAGGCAGTGCGGCGGTTACTCGGAGAAAAAATCCCCACACCGATGATCGAGATCACCGGGTCTAGAGGAAAAACCACCACCGCATATGCACTTGCCCATATCCTGAAAGGAAATGGTGTGCTGCATACTTCGGCGGGAACCTATGCATACCCGGCAAAAAATCAAGTCTGGAAGCGGAGTATCACTCCGGCATCGGTTCTTGCAGCAGCAAAATATGCCAACACTATTTCAGGGTGGCTGTTGGCAGAGTGCTCTCTTGGGGTTACCGGAGCCGGGGATCTCGCCATCATAACTTCAGCAGAAGATTACCCCTTTGCTGCTGGAAAAAAGCGCGCGATAAAAGAAAAAATTGCGTCTTTGGCACATGCAAAACGAGTCCTTGTTGCTGACGGCATATCTTGTAAATATGAAAATGTTATGCACATTGAAGATATTGCCTGGTGCGATGGTATGAACTGCACGGTTGAACTGGATGGAAATTGTTTTGTCCTGACAAATCAACTTTTCAGTCTGCCTCCCTACCGCACTCCCCTTATGCTTGCCGCAGCAGCTGCACTGATGATCAATGTAGATCCAACCCCGCTCAATAATTTTACCGCGCTTCCCGGCAGGCTGTCAGTCAGTCATGAAAAGAAACTCATCATTGTAGACAATGCAAACAGCGGAACAAATATCGCAACAACGGAGTGTGCCGCCCGGTATGCACGGCATTTGGCCGGGACAAGAGAACTGACACTTGTAATCGGACAAGTAGAGGGTGATGGTGCAGTATGTGAAGGTTTCTCCTCTGACCAGGTCATTTCTGCAATTGAGAAGGTACGTCCCACAAAAGTGATCTGGGTGGGACGGATTCCGGATACGGATTCAGAAGGTTACCTGTCGGTTAAAAATATTATTGATACTCACTGCACGACACTTGAAAAAGGCCGAAAAGCTGCCATGGAAAAAACCGACAATGGATCGATTGTTCTTGCAGTAAAAACCTGGAGATGATAATAATGAAATACATGCACCCCCGCCCCAGCTCAATTGTTGCTGCGCTCTATACTGCCCGCGATCTTGAAGTCGATGTCGCGATCCTTCACGGTCCGTCAGGTTGTTCATTCAAGCATGCCCGCCTGTTGGAAGAAGATGGTATACGGGTGCTCACCACGTCTCTTGCGGACAATGAATTTATATTCGGAGGTCAGGCATCGCTTGAGAATGTGCTGCGGTATGCTGAGGATCACTTCTCTCCAAAAAAGATGATCGTGGTTGGCACCTGCGTTTCTATGATTATTGGAGAAGACCTGCAGTCAGCTATTGACGGTGCGGGTATCACAACCCCTACAATTGCAGTTGACATACATGCAGGATTTCTTGAAAATATCGCTGGCGTACTTGCAACGCTTGAAGCTGCCCAGCTGGCTGGCTGGATAAGTGAAGAGGAATTAATCCGCCAGCAGTTCCTGATGCAGAAAGCAAATGAAGTTGAGAGACTTCGCGGCGCTGCCTGCAAATCTTATATCGAACCTTCCCGCGGGGATCTGAAACATGTGGCAGCAGAGCAACTGCGACAATGCGCGCGAAGCGGGGCAAAGGGGGTTGCGATTATGAACGCAAAGAAAGAGACTGCGTACATGTTTGCCGATGAACTGATTGCACTTCACGATTGTTGCCCTGATGCAGATATTACCTATATTGCCAATCTTGACCAGCGGGGACTTCCCAAAGTACGGGCTGATGCAAAGCGGATTCTTGAAGAAATGACGACCCGTGGTCTGAAGATTGAAGTGATAGGTGCGCTTGATGAGTACGGCGCTAATGGCGATATTCTCGGAGAGCGTTTACGTGAGATCGCCCCTTCATTTGCATTAATTACCGGTGTACCTCACGCGATACCCATGGAATATACTACAGGGATTGAGTGCTTTTCGATAACGAACGGTCCACGGCAGGTAGAACCGTTAAAGGATCTCGGACACCAGCATGTGATGGTGGAGATCGACCTTCACCCAAAGACTCTGGGAGTCCGTGAGATTGTTGAGAGTGAATTCGGGGCGGTACTCCGGAGTCTATGATGAAACAGATCCTCATAACGGGTGATCGATCCGGAAGCGGCAAGACGAGTATCACGCTTGCAATCACTGCGCTTCTGGCAAAAAAATACCGCGTCCAGACATTTAAAGTGGGAATGGACTATATTGATCCTTCCTATCTTGCCGCTGCATCCGGCCGACCATGCCGTAATCTTGATAGTTTCGCTCTCTCAACTGACCAGATACATGAAATTTTCTCTTACGGTTGCCGCAGTGCTGAAATTGCTATTGTAGAAGGGGTCCGGGGTTTGTATGAAGGGGCTGATGCCTTAACCGATGTGGGAAGCACCGCAGCGATTGCAAAAGAACTTGATCTTCCAGTAATTCTTGTTGTATCTGCACAGAGTATCACCCGCAGTGCTGCAGCTCTTGTCAAAGGTTTTTTGGCATTTGATCCGAAAATCCGGATTGTGGGTGTAATCCTTAACAATGTGAAAGGTGGCTCCCACAAAGCAAAAGCAGTTGCTGCCATTGAGCATTACTGCGGGGTACCGGTCATTGGTGCAATCCCCCGGATGGAAGAGATGCAGCTGACCATGCGCCACCTCGGACTTGTGCCCTACCGTGAGGGGACCGGAAAAGGAGATTTCGATAACCGGATTCAGACAATCACTGATATAATCGGGCAATACGTGGATCTTGACCGGCTGCTCTCATTAATGAAAGAAAGTAATGTTCCATTACAAGCTTCACCGTCATTTGACAGGACAATAGAACCGGATGTAAAGATTGGTGTGGCATTCGATGAAGCGTTCAATTTCTACTATGCCGATCTCTTTGATGTACTTTTATCATTGGGGGCTGAGCCGGTGATGTTCAGTCCGGTGCACGACCGTCTTCCTGATGCTGACGGTTATATCATTGGGGGCGGGTACCCGGAACTCTATGCCCGTGAACTGGAATCCAATCACGAAATGAGGAATGCAATCCGAGCGGCATCAAAGAACGGAACACCAATCTATGCTGAGTGCGGGGGACTCATGTATGTCACCGATTGCATTGTCTTAAGTGCCGGCTGGCAGGGATCTGCAGAAGAACAGCGCTATGCAATGTGCGGGGTTTTTTCCGGAGAGACCCGGATGCCTGCCCGAAGGGTTGTGAGTTATGTGACAGGTACGAGCAATGCCCTCTCTCCTCTGGGAGCAGCACAATTCCATGGACATGAGTTTCACCACTCGGATGTCGTGCTGTCTCCCGATACGCGATATGCTTACCGTCTTAGCCGGGGTATCGGTATCCGTGACAATCTCGATGGGGCAGTCACTGACAACACACTTGGCAGTTATACCCACCTGCACCCGGTAGGGAGTAAGGGAATGCTCAAACATTTTGTCAAAACATGCCGGAAGAAAACGGTATCCTGATCTCTAAAAAAATCAGTCATTTTTATTTAAAAAACCCGGACAAAAGAAAAAACTACAAAAACCCTCGCGATCTACCAGAAACTATGATCATATATTATGATGGGAAATATGTGCCCGATGATCAGGCTAAAGTTTCTGTGTTTGATCACGGGTTCCTGTACGGAGATGGTGTGTTTGAAGGTATCCGCGCTTATAACGGGCGGATATTCAGATTAAAAGAACACCTTGACCGTCTTTTTGATTCAGCAAAGACCATTGATATCCAACCCCCGATATCAAAAGAAGAGTTAACCGAAGCGATCTGTGAAACACTGCGTAAAAATAATTTAACCAATGCGTACATTCGCCCGATCATTACCCGGGGCGTTGGCGATCTCGGACTTGATCCGCGCAAATGTCCAAAGCCATCAGTTATCGTCATCGCTGTTACATGGGGTGCGATGTACGGCGATCTGTACGAGAAGGGCTTAAAGGGTGTTACTGTTTCTGTGCGCCGCAATCCCGCAGAATCCATGCCCCCGAATGTCAAAAGTCTCAATTACTTAAACAATATTCTTGCAAAGATCGAGGCGAATTATAAAGGAGGAGATGAAGCCATCTTCTTTGATACAAACGGTTACCTGTCTGAAGGTTCTGGCGATAATCTCTATATTGTGAAAAATGGAGAGATTATCACCCCGCCCACGCTCAACAATCTCCGGGGAATTACCCGTATGGTGTTAATTGAGCTCGCCAAATCACTCGGTATTACGGTAAAGGAACAGAACATCGGGTATTTTGATCTTTATACGGCTGACGAGATGATCTGCACCGGAACTGCAGCAGAAGTTGCGCCGATCACATGGGTGGACGGGCGCACAATTGGCAGTGGTAAACCCGGACCGATTACGCGGCAGCTTATGGCCTCATTCAAAACCATAACAGAGACTGAAGGTTATCCTATTAATAAAAAATAATTTTTTTTTGGCAAGAAAATTTTAAAAAAAAGAAATATTATTAGAAAATTGTGTGGAAAAAAATCTCGGTTTCCCTCCAGAATCTATTTATAAACCGCAGGGTAATTATAGAGAGCAACTCGCTGCTATAGTGTAGTCCGGCCAATCATGCGGGCCTTTCACGCCCGCGACTGGGGTTCGAATCCCCATAGCAGCATCGGGGAGAAGAATTCCCCCCGGTCCCCCTTTCTTCTTGATTCTGAGCGATTTCCTTGGAGATCTGGATCTTGACTTTGCCTGTGTTTTCACATGAATTTGCATGATTTTTGGATAGATAACCTTTTAAGTTGTCTACTTGGTTGCCTACAACTACCAAAAATGCCTGCTGACCCAGATACTCCGTAGTGAAGATATCTGCACTCGATCCAACAACCGATCGGAATGCTTTAGGCAATCTGATTATAGGATAGGCATGTTTTTCCTTCGACGATTGTAACGATATGCGATGGGTGGCAACCTTCTCCATGAACAACACTGGGTTTGTTGAGTCCAAAATCTTATCGCTATGCGCGTTTTTTTCAAAATCCGGCTTCAAATAGGCAGGTTTATATGCTTTCATAGCGTCTTTTATATAGTACTCCGGTTTCTGTAACGCACTATCTTTACGGTACTCCGGTTGTCTTCGTACTACGTTTTCGAACTAAGCTTGTTTTATTACTACGTTTTAGTACTCCGGTTTGTTCACAAACCTAAGTGATATACTATAGCTTATTTGTCATTTTTTCATTGAACAGAACCATTACGGTCTAGCGTATGCTCATTCTGGGCATACACAACACAAACACGCCATGAGAGACATTCCCTTTTAAAGCCGTGGCGTAACGTGTAACACATGCCTACAAAGGCGACCTCAAGTGACATCCTGCAGTCCAAGGTGACTGTCGTGATGCCATACCAGCTCCGATTGGATGCCCGAAAATATGGAATCAACCTCTCAGAGACAATTCGAACAGCACTGCAGAACAAAATAAACTCGATCTAAGGATTTACAAATGTTAAATAAAATAGAACTAGACCTGATCCAAGGTTCCAACTTACGACAGCGGACCGGACCAGAGCAAAACAACATGCAGCAATTCAAAAACGCGATTTATGCACCGGACGACTTAGTAAAATCAGCGCGGTAAATGGGCCTGACGAACCTTTCACAGTTCGTTAGGGAAAAGTTAGAGGAATATACAAAAACACGACATAAACAAGATGACAAAAACTGAACCAAAAGAAGGTGCGGGCGCCGTCCAAAGCATCCCGCAACCCGTTACCTCATGTAACAAAATAATTGTTGAGAGCACAAGGAATATAAAACCGACTGTAAAAAACTCCGACGTTAAAATCATCGGTAATTCCAGGTCCCCTATTCTAGTAACCCGCGAGGAGTTTGTCGCATTTGATGAATTCCATCAGGCAGGGGCTATTGTCCTGCAACGCAGAGGATGGGCAATCATTGAATGGCAGGTGTCCTGATATGAAAAAAGATGATCTCCGCGTTAGCAGCGAGGAGAAAATGGTACCTAATGAGGAGGAAGTATTTACAACCAAATATAGTCGGTGTAACATTAGTAATCTATCTCCGGAAGGCGACGACGAATCTTACAACATGCCCGAGGGGGATTTCTCCGTGGAGCGGGCATGACCGAGTCAGCAGCAATGGGGATTACTCTTGATCCAGAGTTTAACCGCATCCTAACGCAGCGTGGTGATGAGGTAAAAGATTTGGTGGCAATGTGCGAGCAAAACGATCCCTATGAGGCTGCAGCAGACAAGCCTGATCGCCGCATCTGGAAGGTTGTTGTAAATAAATCGTCACTTCAAACACAAACTTCCATTACTCTGGATGGACTGGCTGAGGCAAACGATCCACCATTTGTTTTTAACCGTGCACATCTCCTCGTCCGTGTAATCTTTGACGAGAATGATAATCCATTCATATCAATCATCACAGAGTCGGGGGTTCGTGGTATCCTTGAACGTTGTGTCGATTTTGTGAAGATGGATTTAAGGGGAGTAGAGAAACCTGCATACCCACCAATCGATGTCGTGAAGGATCTCATGAACCTGCCTGAATGGTACACCATACCCCCGCTCGCTGGCATTGTTGAGGCTCCTATTGTTCTCGCAGATGGTGGCATTGTTAATAAAAAAGGATATGATGAGATGACCCGGCTGTTTTACGCGCCGGCGTCTGGTTTAATAATACCACCGATACCCAACCGGCCCAGCAAGGCAGATATCGATAAGGCCGTTGACCTGATCAAGGAGATCTTTGTCGATTTCCCGTTTGTTGACGATTCAAGCAAGGCCAATATGATGGCTGCCCTTATAACAGCAGTTCTCCGACCAATGATCAGCGGCCCTGTTCCAATGGCTATCATTGACAAGCCACAGGCAGGCACCGGGGCAACACTCCTTGCCGAAGTTATCGCCATGGTCGCAACAGGTCGATCTGCTGCACTTATGACTGCACCGGAAGACGATGCAGCATGGAGGAAGGCTATTACTTCAACACTGGCACAAGGTCGGAACCTTGCGATCGTGGATAATGTAGAGACGAAATTAAATGCCCCCTCCCTTGCCGCTGTACTGACAGCAAATATATGGACAGATCGGATTCTGGGACGGAGTGAAAACGTCACGTTTCCACACACCATGTTTTGGATCTCTACTGGCAATAACCTGCAGTTGGGTGGCGACCTTCCGCGCCGGTGTTTCTGGGTCAGACTCAATGCACAGAGCGCAAGACCCTGGCAGCGCACTAACTACAGACACCCGGACCTAATGGCATGGGTCCTTCAGGAACGTGGTTGTATCCTTGGGGCAATCCTGACTATTGCACGCGGGTGGATCCTTGAAGGCAGACCGAAGCCGGATGCCTCGGTTCCTAAAGTTGGTGGATTTGACGGCTGGTGCAATACGGTTGGTGGAATTCTTGGATACTGTAAAGTTGATGGATTCCTTAAAAACACAGAAAAGATGTATGAACAAGCCGATGCAGATGGCCCACAATGGGAAGCATTCTTCGAGAAGTGGTTCTCGATCTGGGGTGTTAAACCCGTAACTGTTGCAGACATTCATTTCTTTATGCAGAAGGAAGGAGATTCATCGAACGTGGCATATGGTTCCGATCGATTGGTTGACCTTTTGCCAGATGTTATGGCTGATGCATGGTGTGGGAAGAAAGACTTCTCCAAATCCTTTGGAAAAGCACTATCCCGCATGAATGAACGCAAGTTCAATAGCGGACTAACGCTCCAAAAAGGAAAAAATCAGCATAAGGTTTTCAATTGGTTCCTTGCAAAACAAGAACTGGTGTAGATGATAAATGGGGGGTTTCTTAAAAGGCATATTTATAACGTAAAATGGGGGTTTAGGGGGGTTTCTCTAAAGTCAATGTGTGAGAAATATTATATCATTCCATATGGGGGGATGGTCAACCAACCCCCTCAAACCCCCCACACCGACGTGAAATAAATGCGATCAAACCCCCAGCAAGCACTGCTCAAGTGTGAGTTGATTTTTATATTATTATTGAGTTAATTACTGGCGGTTATAAATTTGGGGATTTGCATCACCAACCCAACTCCATTCCAGCGTAATTTTTACACGCATTAACAACCATAACGGTTTCCACAGGATCGGGGTTACGAGCAATACCCGTAATTTTATATTATCTTTGATTGCCTTGGCCATCCTTATATTTTTGAATATTTACACATAAATTGTTAATCTAGATATAGTTTCTAGATATAATCTAAATAGGCTATAATAATAAGTACACGTATAGAAATCGTTGGCATTCACAAGCGAGCGGAGGCGTACGATCTGCTTTTAGGGTCACACCCAGTGTTTTCGGGCTGCCACGCCACGAACACATGGGACCCTGCCGCGAGGCATACCCAAGGCTCCTTGCACCACGGGCAAGGGCTACCCACCGGGCCACGAGCAAGTCTTTACAAGTTACAAGATTATGCGAACCCTGGTTCTCAAACTCACCTCTACGATATTCACCTGCGGTGAACCGTTGTGTACGGGCACATGCAGAGCCGCTGCCACGCGGCACGTGTACATCATCAAGCATTTTTCGATGTCTAACCACAGCGAGGTAGATGGCAATGGCAGCGTGTATACGCTAATCATTGATGTATCGAAAGCAGAATACCAGACCGCACTGGGGGAACCGAAATGAGATACTCCCAAATGTGCCTGATGCCCCCCTGCGAACTGCGGTTCGCAACGAAATTCTCCAAAGCACACATCGAACCAGCCGGGGAATTTACACGAGGGCTGGTCTGGTGAAATTATGAACGCAAACACAGAGGTTAAATTCTCACATATTGGGGCTGCCCGATTTTATGAGGGATCAATCCGTATCGATATTAAAACCATGATGGCAGTGATCCCAGTAAGCGAGGTCAGGAGGCTCAATGAGCACTGGCCAGCCGCCGTCTACGATATTTCAGATGTGATGAAAAATTCGGATGCCCCACCGGTCGGGAAGGCATGGATCACTAGATCTGGAAAAGCAGTTGTCTACTCGATAAACGGAATGCAATACGTTTCTCCGCTTGCCCAGATACGCAGCGTGCTCAACGGCGAAAGGAAGTATGCAAATGTCTCGACCATGCACGAAGTGCCACATGTCGGAATAGAACCGCAGACCGAGGCGACAGCATGAAAGCCGCCGATGTGAAAGCCCAAATTAATGAACGGATCATAAAAGCCCTATCAGAGGGCAAAATCCCCTGGTTGAAACCGTGGGCAGAGAATGGACCCCGTAACCTCTTTAGCGGCAGGTCTTACACCGGGCTCAACAGGTTCATCCTGGGGCTCACCCCCTACGCTCTGCCATTCTGGGCAACCTACCGCCAGTATATCGCCGCTGGGCTGCAGGTTCAGAAGGGTGAGCACGGCTACGGAATTATCTACGCAGGCCGGACTGTGAAAATCGACACAAAGATCAATGATGTCGGCGATGAGGTGGAGCACGCAAAGCAGATTCGGTTCCTAAAGGCTTTTATTGTTTTCAACGTCGCACAAACGGATTACATAGAGCGTGGCTACAAACTCCCCGATGTGAAAGAAAATGCACATCTTTTAAATTGTGATACCGTAATTCACGACTACATAGACCTACACAAAATAAAAATCACCGCAGGACACCGGGCTGCATACAGTCCACAAACGGATACTATCACATGTCCGGATATCAACCAGTTCAAAACCTCCGAACACTACTATGCGGTCCTGTTTCACGAGGCAATTCACTCCACCGGACCCCGGCTGAACCGGTTCCAGCGCTCAGACCCAGTATGCTTTGGTTCCGATACTTACGGACGCGAGGAACTGGTCGCCGAGATTGGATCCGCCTACCTCGCAGCATTAACGGGCATTGACTCATCTGCCATTGTCAGGAATCAGGCAGCGTATCTCCAGAACTGGGTGACAGCGATCAAGACCGATGCAGATCTCGTGATGTATGCAGCAGGTAGGGCAGAGAAAGCAGCGGATTTCATGATTGGTGTCTCTGATCCGATCGCTGCCAATGATGTCGGGACTGGTGCAGTTGCAGGAGTGGAGGCATGACCACTATTTTTGATGCTATGCCGGTAAAGGTCCTCGAACAACTCGAACGGATGGGAACTTCCATAAGTGACATGGAACACCGTGCATTCGTGCTCCAGGCCAATGCGCAGGACCTTCGTAGCAGGCATGATAAAATTATTGCATCATGGAAAGCCCGTGCTGACCGCGAGGGGCTCGGCAATCTCATTGAAGTACAACAAAGGCTTGATGCGATCGCGTGGGTCTTTGATCCACTGCCGAGTGGGATCGTTGGGGAGCGGGGTTGATGTAATCTTCTTTTTTTTATGTACTGGAAATGCCACCCACTAAACAAATGCTCCGTGGACCCGCTGGCACCCACCCAAACATCATCGTCACTCAAATGAACCTTGGTGCTGACCTGATGAAAAATATGTAGTTAGATTTATCGTTTGACAAAACAGAATAAAAAAATAATATTATTATACAAAATATTATGTTTTATGGTGTGTCCTGATGCAAATTCGTTTAAGCCCCCGGATCTTTTTTCGCATCTGTGTTCTGATTACACTATTCCTTCTCGTTGCAGTTATGCCGGTATCGGCATACGTAGTCAGGCAGAACATCACGCAGGGCGCAACGATCTTTATCGGAGAATCAGGTTTGAACCTGACTGCTGCGATCGCTAACGGAGTATATTACGACCCAGCAGGAAGTAATAATCCTGCAAAAACATCAGGAGATAAAATCAATCCCTCCGTTGGCTGGTGGGCATCAGCAGCAACAATTAGTACAACCTCTCCAACATTAGGCGCAGTTACATTGACTGGTATCAACGACTTTACAGTATCTCCATCCGTCTTTGGTGTGGGTATCGGTAACTGGTATCTTATCAACAAGTCTACCGGTTTTGCAAATATACCTGCTGTATTCACGGTTGCTGATCCAACTCTTGGTCTCTCAATCTGGGACTTTGGATCCAATACGACGACAGTTAATAATGTTGCATCTGGTAAGTCTGTTGTGCAGGGAGAGTACCTTGGTTTTAAGATTGTTACAAACCAGTGGCAGGCACTGGGTGGTGGGTGGGATGGGCCACGCCGCTGGTCTCAGAGTCCCTCTTGGACTACAGGAATGAGTGACACTGGCAGATGGATACAGATGAACAATGCCAGCGAAGGTTACATTGATATCACTGTAAAAGACACATCCGGCACAACTCTTACTGGACTGTTAAACGCTTCAACCAGCACTGGTGGATATTACAACACGCTTCTTAAACAGAACGTGTCATTCCAAAGCCCGAATTGGATTTGGGGTACCGCACCTTCGACATACAACTCGTATGGCATGCTTGCCAACTGGTCAACCGGCGCTACTGATGCCGATGGTCATTTTGCATACCCAACAGGAACCTACTATGCTTACGCAACATCCAAACTCAACTCAATGAACGATAACTACAAGCTTGGTGGAGCAAGTTACACAGGAAAGACCGTATCTGCAGTAGATAACATTTCGATTATCTCAAAATCCGACAATGGCGTCATTTCTCTCTCAAAAGGCTGGAACTTTATCTCAACACCATTCAAGCTCGAATCCGGGAAAAACAACGCCTCAATATTCTCTGATGTAGATTTAGGAGGGCGCTCGATCTATACCTTCAATGCCCAAACTGCAACATGGAAAGCTATGAGCGAGTCCGATACTATTCTACCTCTCGAAGGTATCTGGATATATTCCAACAGTACAACCGGTGTGGAAATCTCTCCGGATACAGACCCCCTGAAAGCACCACCGACCAAGAAATTATATGCTGGATGGAATGCCATTGGTTCTACCGGGACCAATCCAGCGACTGCTCGGGACGCATTGTTCTCAGTATATGAGAAATGGTCTACGCTCATTGGATTCGATAGTGATAAGCAAATCTCTGATATTTCTATCATCAATGGTGGAAGCGGTATTTTTGCTGATACAAGATTGATGACATCGACAAAAGGGTACTGGCTTTTCATGAAGAGCAGTGGTGGGGATATAGCTGCAATTAGCAGTTAACTGTGGTTGCTATGACGCAAATCAGTAAAATTATTTTTTTCTCGATCTTCATCTTTGCTTTAGTCAGCAGTGTTTCGGCGTATCCACCCATTCCCGCTGAGTTCTATGGCACAATAACGATCAATGGAGCATCGGCACCCATAGGGACAATAATAACTGCCTTGATCGATGGAGTTGAAGTCGGCACCTTCACAACCACGTCTATTGGGGGATATGGCGGTGCAGGAAATTTCAAGAATCGCCTTATTGTTCAGGGTAAAGAGACAGATCTGGGAAAAACAATTGTATTTCGAATAAACAGTGTTTCTGCGGGTGAAACTGCGACCTTCAATACTGGCGTATCACAACAGCGGGATCTCACCATAGTTACCGGGACATCCCCCGGTCAAAATACCCCCCCAATAGAAACTTCGAACAATCTTCAGATGGTTGGCTTACAGTTTACCGTTGCATCCCCGGGTACGGCATCTCAAGCTAACATCAGTATCGCAGAACTTGAATCGTCAGGTTCTCACATGACAGTATCCGGGAGCACAGTTACTATCACAAGCACTACTTTCTCATTAATAATGCCTGCTGCAGGATCAATTAATGAAAATGAAGAAGATGGCACCCTCATCTTCACGCCTCAGTCAATTCAGTTGAACACAAAACCGGTATCGGAGAACATCAACACCGTTGGCGAAGTGACAGCCACAATTCAGGCAAATCTCAACAATATTCCCGATGGTGCACAAATCAACACCACCATATCTCAACAACCAACCAGTGCCGTCTCAACCTCATTTCAGCTTGCCGCAACAACGAGCAGCCTCAAGATAGATGATGTGGCATACACCTTGAACGTAGAGCGGCAGAACATTGCGGATGGAACAAATATCGCAAATGCAACCATCCAGATGAGCATCAGCCCCGAATGGGTTACAGAACATGGGGGAATTTCATCTATCCGGCTTATACGGACCGGTGATGATGGCAACAGTCAGGTATTGGATACAACATTTGCGGGTTATGATAGTGCAGGAAGAATGGTTTTTGAAGGTTATTCACCCAATGGTCTTTCAACATTTGGCTTGGTCACAACAACATCCACCGTAAGCAGTTCCTCCGCCTCTGGGGGAGGAAGTAGTAGAGGGTCCTCAGGATCTTTCACCTCATCAAATCCCACTCAGCCTCGGACATTTATCGGGACTGGAAAACTGGGAAGTCCTGACTCCAAAAGCCCACCCAACACGATCATTTCCAGTCTCGTCACCATTCTCTCAAAGGACTCAATTGCTGCGTTCATATTGAATAAGGGCATTACAGTAAAAGACCGCGCTGGAAATCCAATCCCTGAAATCAGCATTAACACTTTGCCCGCAACAGATATCTCTCTCCCATCGGGTTCCGGTATTGACTTTGTTGGGTATGCCTACGAATTTGGTCCAGATGGGACATCTTTTGATCCACCGGCAACTCTTGTTTTTACCATTCCAAAAGAAAAATGGAATACGCTGAATCTTGAAAAATTATCTGTACGACAGTACAATCCGAGCTCAAAAACCTGGGACCCAATTGATACACGTGTCAATAGTGCAACCAAAAGTGTTACAGCATCAATTGCACATTTTACCAGGATCGGATTGTTTCAAACGAGTTCATCCGGTAGCACCAATGCACAACCGATAATCGCAGCGGTTGTGAAGGATGTTACTGTAAAAGGAAAGACCGGTGATGCAATCACAGAACCCATGAATATGCAAATCTTGTTCAACCCACTCCTCCTCATTTGTTCAATCGGGGTAATTGTCATAGGTGCTGTTGCAATACACATACACAAGAGACGGACTATCGATCATCTTACGTTAGAACCGTATTATTCATCCCAACCACTCATTGATCAAAATACTCGTACTGTAATGGAAAAATCAGGAGTTACTAAAGTCATTTTAGAATCCTCTAGGTATGAGGCAGATGGTTCAACTGATAGAAAAACGATGCCAAGTGATATGGCAATCATCGTGGTTGAACTGAACCACATGAAGGAAGTGATTCAACATAAAAACGAAGTGATTGAAGAATTAAAAACAGAACGCGATTGGCTCCGGGAACAGGTTACGAAATTGCATGAAATAATATCCAATGATAAAAAAGAGTGATCTGAACATTTACTTTTTGGTACATTAGTAGTGCAACATATTTTTTTGAATCCGTCCAACAATTTTAATGTCCTGAACTACGGTTTACGGTTGGCCTGATGACGCTCGGTCATGTTCACTCGTCCTCACTGAGGCTCCGGCTCGCTTCACATCACCTCACTGCTTCACGGTGTTGCCCTGTTGGTAGGATGATGCCCCTGGCTTATCGCAGGCTCCTGCGCCAGCGGCTGCTTAGGCACACTCCTCACACCATGCTACGCATCGTATTCGTTGTTGTTGATCGTACTCATGCAGTACACTCAGTGACTCGTCCGCACGACGCATCAGGGGCTCGGACTCACCGCTGATGCGGTTCGTTACCTTCGCACCCTGAAGCGGTGCTCCCTCAGGCCGCTGGGCCACGGGACCCGCCTCCCGTGCTTTGCTCACTTACGGGGATGTACAAGCATCCCTCCGGGTCGCACTCCTCCCGCCATTAAAAGGGACGGGGCAGTCTACAGGATGCCCCTTCGTTGCAGGTAAAACATGGATCCGTGCATTGTGAAAACAGTCCCGCTTCACAGATCATTTCAAAACGGCACTTCTTTTCAGTTGGAGGGTATGTTTGTGCATTGACAGGGACTTTTGCCTTTTAAACCACCATGGCGAGTTCTACCATCAATGGTGGATGAATAATCTCATTGTACAAGATAAAAATTATAAGATACCATTTTATTTTAGGCCAATGTATGGTGTAGATATGAAACTAATAATACTCATCGCATTATGCCTGATATGTATAACAGGGATAGCATCTGCATTTTCTGTATCTTCGGTTTCAGTAGATCCTTCAGGATCATTGATTTCTGGCACTCCGGTAACAGTATCATATAAGGTGGACACATCCGGATTTCCCAGTGGGGATGATCTCCAGTTCTTTACTGAACTTGAAAATCCTAAATGGACCTACACCATATCAGTGAACGGTGTTGAAAATTTACGCCCCTCAGTGGGTGGAAAGACCCTCACCATCACGGGTTTTGAACTTGCCTACAAAGGTTCGGGGACCGTTGCTGTCAGGGCAACCCTCGAAGGCAAAGCGCCGGCGGTCACTCAAACAGCAGATAAAACAATTGTCCGTATACAGGAAATGGGTAATAACGGCGCAGCGATTGCTACAACAAAGGTAGAACGGACAGCTAAAGTGATCAGCTCGATTACCACACTGACAACAGCACCCACCACCGCACCAATAGTTATTACTTTGCCTACCACCGTACCTACCACCGTACCTACCACCGTACCTACCACCGTACCTACCACCGTACCTACCACCGTACCGATAACAGTAGTTACTTCAGATACTACATCAACGCCAGTAACAGCCCTAACCTCACGAACTCCAATCCCTACACCAACTCCTAATTATGATGCGAAGATTGCAGCACTTGAAAAACAAATTGCAGAACAAAACCAGAAAATAGAGGAACAAGGGAATATTTTGGATAAAATTACCAGCTTTTTAAGAAATATTTTTGGTTGGAAATAATTTTTTAATTAATTTTGGTTTTAGTTGTTGATGCTGCCAACAGAACCGCAATGGTGGGCACGGCAGAATCACCGCAGCTCCGTTTACTTCTGGGAACGTACCTCTCTACCCCAACTTTGTTTGTTTCTCAGTAGACTGCGCAGCGTGACTACAGGATTCCATAATCTTCCTCTGGGCCAGATCCAGCTGGTCGCGTGCCCGCTCGTCATGCGGATGGGTCTTCAATAATTTGTTAAATGCACGAATCGCTTCAAGGTATTTCTGCTGATGCATGAGTGCCAAGCCCTTGTTGTACCAAGCCTCGGTGAATTCTGGATCGATGTCGGCTGCCTGTGCAAATGAGTTCAAAGCATCCTGGTATCTGCCCATTTTGAAAAGAATTATGCCTTTGTTATACCACGAGTATGCATTGTTGGCGTCGAGTTTGATTGCCCTGTTCACGAGATCGAGTGACTCGTCATATTGACAGGATTCAGCGAGTTCTACGGACCTGTTGGAGAGGTCCCGGGCATCAGGCATAATATGGTGTCGTAGCGGCGAGGGGATGAAGGTTATGGATGGGACAATGATTCCGGGCATGTGACTCATTATGATCCGGGTTGCAGCTATTGCACTCATACGGACCTGGAGGGGACTCGTAGGCGATTGGATGAGCGTCCGGGCTTATGTGCACTGATCCGAGCCGCAGGCTCAACAAATGAGCGCAAAAATACCACGGACCTACAACGCAACAGAGATTGATTGCGAAATAGTAAACAGATGGGTCATGGGCGATCCATCATACCTTTTTGATGTATGCATATAGAGGGCCCGTGCCTATGCCCCTGGGTGCCAGGGTCAAGACACTGTGTTCGCATGGTAGGTATGACGTGCCTACTCCCCTTTTGGCGGGGCGAGACGCTGGCATTGCGGTTCCGTCCAGATGAGGTCAACAGCCCAAATTCCATAAAGATCCACCGATGGCCTAACAACTATCCAAATTAGAGAGTACAATTGGCCAGTGCGGGAAGAATCGCCACTTCAAGTGAAGACCCCCCCACTTACAATGCCTTTGAAGGGTTACTGAACGCGTTCTGATGGCAGTTCTCCTGTTCGATGTGAATTGATGCAAGAGCCCGAATTGCAAATTGAAATGGGTTTTTGACAAAACCAACCTCCGGAAAAATTTGCTGATAAAAGTTGTAGCCGGAGAATACTTTGGGCATGACTAACCCTGCCACTTTCGCACTCCACATACCTCATCATTATCCTTCGGAATATGGTAGTAAATTAACCGCAAATCGCACCAATCCAAAAGACTCTAACGTAATGTCATGTGGGGTAAATCCCTTGATACGGTCGTATATGCGGAGGAGATATTGCCATGAGCGATATGGACATATTGATGTACCTTATGGAAGAAAGAAAACAAATGATCGAAAAACTGCTTGAGATGTGTAACGAACTTCTCGAACTGAACCGTGAACTTCAATTTAAATACCTGAAGTTGTGGTACGACACAAAATACGGTGATAATTCTAAGTAATCTGATCCCATTGATAGATCTATGCTGCATGGTCGTTGTCGAACGTTATCTATTCGCGGCGATAGTTTAACCCATCAGATAGTGATCGACAACTCCTCACCAGTGTAATGGGTCATAATGAAACATCTCCCCAGCATGCCATATACCGTTTATACACATTCTCTGGAAGGAACTGCTTGTAACTCTGCCAGTTGATACTGCTGACACCATGACTCATGATGAAGTTTTTATTTGCATCATTGAACCCGACCTCATCCGATTTCTGCTCAAAGAATTTTCTAATATCCTTGAGTTCAAGTTTCCCGCTGGTATGCTTCATTGGAATAGCATGCTCCCGGAGCCATCTACATGCGCCAAGGTAGTCGAATGAACGATATGAACCATCAACCTTCCCAGTACGGTCCCAGAACCGGTCTGTGTCATTAATAACCGCAGTCAAACTGCCGATGAGATTGGGATGAATAGGGACATAATGCTCCATACCGATCTTATCTTGGGATGCTTCGACTTTCAACACAGGAGGACTGTGTGAGAGGGCTTCCGTTAACTGTTGCATTGATACTTTGCTTGCAGTTATAGGTCGTTGCCCAGAATATGCTAGGAATTGTATCAATGCCATGAAATTGGCTTTACGTGAGTCCTGTATCGAAGTATCCGCTTGTAATGCCGTAAGAGCATTCCGTATATCCTCGTCAATGATAATTCGAGACGTCAATAATTTGAATTTCCTCTTGGCCTTGGGCTTCTCGAAAATGGATAGGTATGCCAGGATCATTGGATCGAGTCGTTTCTTGTAAAGATACGTGAAGAAGGCACGGGTGTACTGGAAATTCCTCTCCATCATTCTGTCACTTTTCAGTGTTTTGCAATAATGATCGGCAAGCTTGTTGAGTGATGATTCGTTGATGACCCCTTGGAGATGATTCCATATTACATAGGTAATCTGTTCAATGACCTGCTGGGTATGGATTAATACTCCGCGGCTTCGGAAAGTGACAAAGGCCCCAAGATCATCTTCGGTAAAATAAATTGTGTGCGCGGTGTCAGTCCGGCCAATCATGCGGTGCGAATCAAAATCACCATTTTGAGGAGCATTGGGATTTTGCTGTTCAAAATACCGACTTTCACGCCCGCGACTGGGGTTCGAATCCCCATAGCAGCACTTTACAAAGGGTTCTATTCTCTAAATTTTATTCCAGAGAGCGGCGGCCATAAATATTTTCCACTACGGCATCTTTTTTTTTGTTAAGAATCGTTGAATAATCGATTTTACAATTCAGTCACATGATTGGCACGACAAACACATGCGTTCATCGGGCACCCGTCCGCCCGATGCATTTTTACAATTTTAAAAAAAAAAGAATGGATAAAATCCTATACGGTTCCCGTTGAATTCACTGTTGCTGTTCCAACGGGAGTAACCGTTGGACTTACCGTTAGAGAGGGGACAGGGGTTGGCGTAGGTTTTGGTTTGAGATCAACCTGAATATCAATAGTGCCTCTGGGTGATTTTGTTGTATCACTGCCACTCATCACACCATTTTTATACACTTCAACGGAAAGCGCATTTGATGACCCGTCCATTTTCTGGATGGATGCTACAACAGGGCCGTCAATCGTTGATACCGGATAGAAATGATCACCCGTGTCGTCTACCGGAGACTGGCTGCCCGCAGTTCCAAACGTACCGCTGTATTTACCGGAGTAAGTAATACGCACCCAGACACCATTTGGAGGAATGGCAAATTGAGGTTGTGCAGTTGGAGTCGGGATTACTTCCTGGGTGATAACTGGTGTGGGAGATGGAGTCGGGGTAGCAGTTTTTGTAATAATTGTTGTGGGAATGGGTGTAAGTGTCGGGGTGATTACGGGAGTTGACGGAATTGTTCCCCATGAATTCGAAAAGATTACAATGCCACCAATGACTACTAAGATTACTATTGCAAGCGCTGCGATAGGAATGAATTTTCCTTTTTTGGGTGTAGGTGTTGGCACCACGGGCGGTGTCGGGGGGGGTAATGTAGACGGAGTGGAATCGGCAGGCACTGGTTCACCTGAAACGGACGGCGCGGCTGGTCCTGTCAACGGGACAACTGAAGGGGGTTCAACTGCCGGAGACTCTACTACGGGTGGGGGAGCCGGATAATGACGGGGAACGAGTGGTGCAGGTTCACTGCTACGGGGTTTTGAATCTTCAATCAATGGTTCGATCGAGTGAATGACCTCATCAAGCGTGCTCTCTTTACGATCTCCACCAAGACCAAAAACGGGCGGGGTTGGAATCTGTACCTGAGGAACAGTGGACGGTACGACGACAGGTGTGGTTGAAATGATTGCCTGCGGAATTACGGGCGGTGCTGCAACCGGTGTGGTTGAAATAATTGGCTGGGGAACTGCAGGTACATCTGTTGAGCTTACTACCGGAGTCCCGCACCGGTTGCAAAACACTGATTCCGGGGGAACCCGACTTCCACACCGCGAACAGAAAGAACCGACAGGAAGCGTTGTTGTCTCAACGGGTCGTGGCATTGAAGGTGCGGATTCAACAATATTTCTTATGGGCCGGGTGATCTCTATCTTCTTCTTTGGTGAAGAGGGGACGGGACTAACGGGGGGTGAGGGGGGAGTTATCACAGTATTTTGTGAAGATATTTGATCGGACTCTGTTGTATCAGGAACTACCGGGTAATTATCAACAGATGATATGTGTGCTGTGAGTGCCTTTAACCAGTCATCCCGTTCGCGCCTTCGCTCTCCACTGGCTACGCGCGGGAAAGTGAGAATCATCTGGCGCGCGGTACCTCCCACCGTCAAAATGGAGAACGTAAGGATTGGATCACGAATTGCATTCTCGCCGCCTTCAACTGTCCTGATATTTATAATCTGGATTTCCTGAGGAGGTATGAGACCTTTCTTGCCGTCAATAAGTAAAAGACGCTTATTCGTGAGAACTGCCTCAAACACAACCGATTTCACTTTGATATTATGAGCCTGGAGGATTACAGACTCATCACTGCCCAGTTCCGGAAAAACCATACTACCCCTTGTTACTATTATCTACGCTATCTTCATAAAATAAGGATTTGCAAAAAAAACCTGCCTTTTAATAAAAATCAAAGATATTCCCGGTCGTTCATGTATGGGCGGAGCACCGGGGGAACCTGCACGCGGCCATCCGGTTCCTGGTAATTCTCAAGAATTGCACGCATAACGCGCGATGTGGCAATCGCAGTTGAGTTGAGGGTGTGGAGGTGCTGTTTAAGCTCAAACTCACTCTTATCCCGAACTTTGATGTTGAGTCGCACCGCCTGGTAAGAGGTGCAGTTCGAGCAGGAGACCACCTCTTTGTAGGCATTTTCCCGGGGCATCCATACCTCAATGTCATATTTTTTGGCTGCAACGGTTCCGATATCTCCGGTACAGATATTGACAACATGGTAAGGCAGACCGAGTTTTATGAATATATCCTCTGCATTTGTTAAGAGTTCTTCATGAATTTTCCAGGAATCTTCAGGTTTACAAAAGACAAACTGTTCGACTTTTGTGAACTGGTGAACACGGAACAGGCCTTTTGTGTCAAGACCGTGCGCGCCAATCTCGCGACGGAAGCATGGCGAAATCCCTGCAAGCCTTAATGGCAGATCTTTTTCTTCAAAGATCTCATCCTGGTACATAGCTCCTATCGGATGCTCACTGGTAGCGATAAGATATGAATCGCTGCCATCGATCTTGTACATTACTTTCTCAAAATCATTAAGATCGGTGACCCCTTCGTAAGAAGAGCGATTGATCATATAGGGGGGGATAATTGGGGTATAGCCTTTTGCAGCGAGTTCATCAATGGCAAACCGCTGCAATGCCATATCAAGAAGAACAAGACTCCCCTTTAAGAAATAAAAACCGGCACCGGATATCTTTGTGGCCCGTTCAAAATCAGCCCAACCCTGATCAGAGGCGAGCTGCCCATGGTTTTTGAGTTCGAAAGTAAAAGTTTTTGGAGTACCAACGCGTTTTATTTCAACATTTTCGGTATCATCTTTTCCCACCGGGACACTATCGTGCAGGAGATTTGGCAGGCGCATTAAATATGAGCGGATTGTTGTTGCGTTTTCTTCCTGCTCCGCATCGCAGTCCTTGATCTTCTGCGGGAGATTGGCAGCTTCAGCCATAAGAGCTGTTGCATCCTGACCGGCTTTTCGTGCGGCATTGATCTCGCGGGCAATAGTATTGCGACGCTGGCGGAGCAGATCCGTCTCCCCTTTGAGTTCGCGCGAACGGGCATCTTTTTTTAACAACTCGTCAACCCATGCGAGTTTTTCGGTATCATTACGTTTTTTTAGATCTGCCTTTACTGCATCCGGGTTAGCCCTTACAAACCTGATGTCAAGCATTGAAAAAACCCTCTACTTGAATGAATTGGTAACCTGTTGATTGATTACTCATCATAATGTATTGTTTTCATTCTTATTTTACACGGGTGATTCATATATCCGGTCAAGTGATTCATGCCAATTGTTGTACAGCCAAATGAGAAAAATTCACAGAACAAAAAAACAATACAACAATCTTTACCGGTTCACCGGCAAAAACCTGACTGCCAACAGTGGAAAGTTTGAGTGGGAGGAGTAAGCCTCCTTTAGTTTTAGCGGCATTCAGCTCTGCGCCATACCCGGGCGGATACCGGACTATCCATTTGCCCTGTTCTGGCTTGCACCCGCAGGGATTCGTCGTTCCAGCGTATCCTGTTTCTCAGACGCTCAGCGAGTTACTCGCACGGTTGCCCGTGCTTCTTGCCTTTAAAGGCTCGATCGCATCATTGCTAAAAACAGGCCGTGTCGTTTCTGTGCCATTGCCGTGACTCTCGCCACCCGAACTTGCGTACGGCTGCGTGACCGGTGGGTGGGGGGACTTTCCTCAGCGACACTTAAGTCACCGTCGGCCGCTCTCTCCCTCTCGCTTCATATATTGTCTCTCCGGGCAGATAAGCGCAGCGCTATTTCGACAATCCGGATAGATGAATTTCAGGAATTTGTCGTCAGAGATCCCACATCTCATGAATCCAATGTCAATGTCTAAAAAAAGGAACTGAATCACTTAGTATTATATGCATTATGATATTCAGAGCAGCATGCAAATGGTTCGATACATTGTTATCCAAGTTGCACTAAGCAGACTTTCAATATAGGGAAGGGATCAACGTATGCTGACAGCTGAAGAAGGAACACTTGCAATCCGGCTCGCACGCAGCGCACTAGAACACGCGGTTATGAAAAAACCGGTTCTTAACCTTAAACTCACACCGGTCTTCAATGCCAAACGCGGCGTTTTTGTCACACTAACCCGTGCCGGCGATCTTCGCGGTTGTATAGGTCTGCCCTATCCGGTAATGCCACTTGGGGAAGCCATTGAGCATGCAGCAAAAGCCGCAGCACTTGAAGACCCACGATTCCCGCCAGTATCAAAAGAGGAACTCTCAAGAATCGATCTTGAAGTTACCGTTCTTACCGTCCCGGTTCCCCTGTTATGTGAACCGGCAGATCGCCCGGCAAATATCAAGGTAGGAAAACACGGCCTGATCGTGCGGGGCATGGGAACGAGCGGTCTCCTGCTCCCGCAGGTAGCAACCGAGTACGGCTGGGATAGTACAACGTTCCTTGACCATACCTGTACAAAAGCCGGAATGTCGGGTAAATGCTGGACTTCTAAAAATATTGAACTCATGACCTTTGAAGGCCAGATATTTTCCGAGAAGAAGGGAACCGTTTAACCTCTTGACCGCACATATAAAGGCACATTAAGGGTGCCATATGGGAATTTCATTCGAGAGTTTGTACAGCGATATTGCCGGTCGCTGCGGGAAGTTAACTGTTGGCAAAAAAATTGTAAAGACACCTGCGCTCCTTCCCGTTATCAACCCCCATCTCCAGCTCGTTACACCAAAAGAACTCAGGAAGATGGGCGTTGAAGCGATCATTACAAACGCGTACATCTTTTCCCAGAGCAAACAGTACCGTGAACGTGCCCTTTCTGAAGGCCTGCACAAAGTTCTTGATTATGACGGCGTCATCATGACCGACTCGGGCTCGTTCCAGTTGTCCGTGTATGGCGAAGTCTCTATCACCAATACAGAAACCCTCTCCTTCCAGCGCGATATTAAAAGTGACATCTGGGTTCCACTTGATATTCCCACATCCCCTGCTTCCGACCGGCAGACCACAGAAGGCGAACTTGCGATCACCATGCAGCGCCTTGCTGAGGCCAGACAGGTCTTTGGCAATGATGCCCCTATCGCCGGCCCGGTCCAGGGAGGTATCTTTGAAGACCTGCGGGAACGGGCAGGAAAGGAAGTTACCGATCTTGGCTTTACTTTCTGCCCGATTGGTGCCGTTGTCCCCTTAATGGAGCAGTACCGATACCGGGATCTCGTCAGTGTGGTGATGGCAGCTAAGCGCACAATCTCTCCAGCTGCATGTGTACATCTTTTCGGAGCCGGTCATCCTGCCATGTTCGCGCTCGCAACCGCTATGGGCTGTGATCTTTTTGATTCCGCTGCGTATGCCCTCTATGCCAAGGAAGGCCGGTACATGACCGTGCATGGCAGTTACAAGATCGATGAACTCGCAGATCTCCCCTGCGCCTGCAATATCTGCCGCACCCACACGGTTGAAGAACTCCGCACTTCACCGCAACGCGACCGCCTGCTCGCGCTCCACAATCTGCATGTGACTCTTGCCGAGATCGCCCGCATCCGTCAGGCTATTACTGACGGCTCACTCTGGGAACTGGTTGATGAGCGCTGCCGTGGTCACCCGCAACTGCTTGCCGGTTACCGGGCCCTGCTCTTCAAAAACACAGAGCTTGAAAAAACTGACCGCACCTCCAAGCGCCGCTTCTTCTACAGGGGCGATGAGAGCTGCAGGCGGACCGAAGTGTTTCGCTATCAGCAGAATCTCGCCCGTCTCCGGCTTGGAAGAGAAGTGCATGTGGCATTCGATGGCGATGCACGCGAAGAATTTTCTGATATGCTCCTCTTCAAACCCCCATTCGGTCCATATCCAAAAGAACTCAAGGAAACTTTCCCCATAGGCCAGAGTGAGATACCCGAATGGGACGACGCGATGGTTCGCCAGGGATGCCGGGGCATACAAACTTTGGTTGAAAGCCATCCGGAAACCCGCATTGTAGTATCGTGCAGCAAGCGTTGGGAAACGATCCTGCGACAGGAAGTTCCCGATTGTGAGGTGCTCGAATGAGCCAGTTTAATATCCGTAAAAGGGACGGCCTCGGCCGGACCGGCCTCTTCAGACATGAGGGGACGGAACTGAAACTTCCGGCAGCTGCTGATACAATTCAGATCTTTCCTGCGCTTTGTACTATGCAGAACGCCAACATGCCCATCTGTGCACCGGCAGCTGTAGCACAACAATTTCTCCCGGCAACAGGCGTGATACCGGTCACCATCCATCCCCAGCTGGATAATACTGCAGTAAGCGGCGACTGTGTGATGGTGGCCAACTGGCATACCGCTTTTGCAAATCCCCGGAATTATGTGGACTGGCTGGTTGCACTCAAGTTAAAGACGCCATCTGATACTGCATGGTACGCAACCGCCGCTGCCATCCCCTCAACAGCAGCTATCCTCTGCTACTCAGGTTTTGATCTCTTTGATTTCATCGCAGTTGATCTCAAATCTGCGCAGGGTTTCTTTTGCACAGCCGATGGTGAGTTTTCCGCTGATGCAATGGAGACTGGCATCTGCACCTGTGCCGGCTGTAGAGCAAAAAATCTCAAAGAACATAACCGTAACGCACTTCTGCAGGAACTCGCACTCATTACTCGCTTTATCGAGCAGGGCCAACTGCGGGATCTCATCGAGTCCCGCTGTCGGATGAACGCTAGTCAGGTAGCGATCATGCGCCACCTTGACAACCAGTACCCGTTCATGGACGCAGCCCAACCGGTTGCCCGGAGTGGCGTGATGCGGGCAAACTCCGGCGATTCTATGCAGCGGGTGGAAGTGCGCAGGTTTGCAGAACGTGTGCTTACCCGGTATATTCCGCCCAAAACAGATGTTGCCGTCCTCCTCCCCTGTTCAGCCAAAAAACCCTACTCACTCTCCCAGACGCACAAGCGCTTCCAGATGGCAATTGGTGGCAGGGCACACGAATTGATTGTCACTTCCCCGCTCGGACTTGTGCCACGGGAACTTGAGACGGTCTACCCGGCCGGTCACTACGATGTGCCCGTTACCGGTTACTGGGATGCAGAGGAATGTGCCTTCATCAGCAGCATCCTCATAAGGTATTTCAAGCGTCACCCATATCGCCGCATCATCGCCCATCTCGAAGGCGGGGCCTTAAAAGTTGCAAGGCAGGCCGCTGAGGCAGCAGGAATCACGCTTGAATGTACCTGTGAGGAACGGCCCACCAGTGATGTTGCCCTCAATGCACTGGATTCAGCCCTTGCCGGAGAACGCAGGATCAAGGATGACCGGCTGCACGGTATGGCATCATACCAGTTCAATATCGATCTCGACATCAAGGGAACTACGCTTCGCGGTCATTTTCCCGAAGTCTTCTATAGCCGGAATAATCTCCAGCTCTTCTCGATTGATACCGGTACGGGGATGCTCCGCCCGACTATTGACGGATGGAACCTGATTTCTCAGGGTTACCGGGTGCACATCGACGATTTCATTCCCGAAGGCGATGTGCTGACTCCGGGTGTAATGCGGGCTGACCCTGAAATCCGGGATAGTGATGAAGTGCTGGTTGTGGGTGCGCGTGCTCTTGCCACGGGCAGGGCTGCGATGCCGGCAGATGAGATGCTCCGCTCAAAGCGCGGTGTCGCAGTGCGTGTGCGTAAGATTAAGCGATTGTAAAGAAAATTTATAATCCAGTATTCTTGAATGGTTCAGAATTTTTAAATTATTTTAAGGAGTGACAGGGTTGTATTCCATAAAAAAAGCCGGGCAGCTTGCCGATAAAGTCTACCAGATGTGGGTTAAGGCACCGCATGTAGCCCACCATGCACAAGCCGGACAGTTTGTGATTTTCCGGATCGATGAGAAAGGCGAGCGCATTCCTCTTACCATCTCTGCAGTGGATGGAGATTTCTTCCGTGTTATTTTTATGACCATTGGAAAGACAACAACCCATCTCGCTGCTCTCCGGGCAGGCGATCAGATTTTAGATGTAGCAGGTCCTCTCGGAAAACCGAGTGAGACCCACACGTTTGGAACCTGTGTGCTGGTCGGCGGGGGCGTTGGTACCGCAAGTCTTCCCATCATCGCCCGAGCCTTAAAGGCATCAGATAACCGAGTAATCGGGATTGTTGGCGCACGCAATGCAGGCCTGCTCATATTAGAAGATGAGATGAGCAAAGCCTGTGATGAACTCTTAATCTCTACTGATGACGGCACAAAAGGCTTTCACGGGTTTGCTGCTGACCTGCTCAAGCAGGTGATGGCACGAGAACGAGTTGATGCTGTCTGGATCATCGGACCTGCGATGATGATGAAAGTCACCTGCGAAGTGACCCGTCCCGCAGGAATCAAAACTTTTGTCAGTCTTAATCCGGTGATGGTGGATGGAACAGGAATGTGCGGTTCGTGCCGGGTGATTGTCGATGGCGAGACTAAATTTGCCTGTGTGGACGGCCCGGAGTTCGATGCCCACAAAGTCGATTTCAACCTTCTGATGGGACGGCTTCGCACCTACCAGCCCGAGGAGAAAGAGTCACTCGAACGTTATAATGCACACATCTGTTCCTGCAAAGGTGGTGATCACCATGCATGACCGGCCAATCGACCAGCGCATCCATGATTTCAATGAAGTGGACGGAGGCTTTACTCCAGAAGAAGCGATAGCTGAAGCCGAACGTTGCCTCCAGTGCAAAAAACCGCTCTGCGTGAAAGGCTGTCCTGTCAGCATCGATATCCCTGCGTTCATTTGCGAAGTGGCTGCCGGAGATTTCAAAAAAGCGGCTGCGATCATAAAAGAGCAGAACATGCTGCCGGCCATCTGTGGTCGCGTCTGCCCGCAGGAAGTGCAGTGCGAGGGCGAGTGCCTCCTTGGTCTCAAGGAAAAACCGATCTCGATTGGCGAACTGGAACGCTTTGTTGCCGACACCGAACGAGCGAACGGCAGGGTGCTCCCAAAGAAGAGGGCATCAACCGGACGAAGGGTCGCAGTAGTAGGCGCCGGCCCGGCCGGGCTGACTGCGTCTGCCGAACTCGCCCGTATGGGTTATCATGTCACCTTGTTTGAATCACTCCATGCAGCGGGCGGGGTGCTCATGTACGGCATCCCTGCATTCCGTCTGCCCAAGGAGATTGTCAAGGCAGAGATTGACGCGGTTCTGTCACTTGGCGTCGAACTGAAGCTCAATCATCTCGTTGGTCGCAGTGTTACCGTAAAAGAACTGATGAGTTACGATGCGGTATTTTTAGGCACTGGTGCGGGTCTTCCCTACTTCATGGGTCTGCCCGGTGAAAATCTTCCTGGGGTGTACTCGGCAAATGAGTTCCTGACCCGTGTCAACCTGATGCATGCCGATAGTTTCCCGGCCTTTGATACTCCGGTCAAGAGAGGCAGTCGCGTGGTTGTTGCCGGCGGAGGAAATGTGGCAATGGACGCGGCCCGTGTAGCAAGAAGGCTTGGGGGAAAAGTCACACTTGTCTATCGCCGGCGGGAAGAAGATCTCCCGGCCCGTGAAGCCGAGAGCCTGCGGGCAAAGGAAGAAGGCATTGAATTTGTCATGTGTGCCAACCCGGTCAGGATTGTTGGCGATCAGGGAGTAACCGGAGTGGAATGTGTGCGCATGGAGATGTGTGACCCCGACCAGTCCGGCAGGCCGGAACCTGCTCCCATTGAGGGCAGTCATTTCACCATCGATGCTGATGTCTTTATCGCTGCAATCGGTCAGGGACCAAACCCGCTCCTTATCAGCGAGATTCCCGAACTAAAACGTGGCAAACGCGGAAATGTTATTATTGATGATGAGTTCCGCACTTCCATGCACAAGGTTTTTGCCGGCGGAGATGTGGCCACCGGTGCGGCAACTGTAATTCTTGCTATGGGTGCGGCAAAGAGTGCAGCGCTTTCGATTGATAAGATGCTGCGGAATGAATAGGCAATACTCGTTTTTTTTACTTTGATAAAATAAAAAAGACCGGACGCAGTAAAAAAGCAACTCCCAACTCATTTTTAATTTACCCGGTGATTGTCGTTAAATTTCAAATTTTTCTGAGATAACCAAAAAGTAAAAGTATCAATCCTTTGCAATCAATGGTGATCATATGCCGTTTTGTACATCCTGTGGTGCAGAGGTTCCCGCTGGCAAAAGGTTCTGTGTTCAGTGCGGAGCTCCCATGGATCACGTCACTGGTTCATCAGCTCCGGTAACCCCTGTTGTACCTCAAGTTCCCATAACTCCGTCATCCTTCACTGGATCTCCTCCAGTTCGACCCAAAATCCCCCGGACTTCAATGTTCATCGGAGGGATTGTGGTCGTTCTTGTCATTGTTGCTATTGCCTATTTTGTAGGAATACCCCTGCTCAAAGGAAACCAGAAATCTTATGACGGTTTTGTACAATCTCCTTCACCGACTATGACTCCCACCATTATGCAGACTGCACTGCCAACATTACAATACACCACAGTCATAACAGAAACCCCCATTATTCCGATCATTGTTAAAGATGAACGCCTGGAAGAGGATTACGAACAGGTATATACCCTTAACCAGAAATTTGCCTTTGGCCAGAAAGTAAATTTTGCCCATGAACTCACACAGCCTCCATTGTATATCCGGTTCAACCTTACACCGACGATGATTAACCAGATCCGGTTAGTGTATATCGGCACTAAAAATGAACAATATATGAATACAACCGAGACCAGTCCGTACGCATGGTTCGAAGTCAAAGTGCTCGACGCAGGATCCGGAGCGATCCTTGACAAGCAGGGTTTTGGAAAGGATTACACGTATGTCACAAAACAGAATTTTATGGTGCGGCAAAAAGGAAATTACCGGATAGAGATGTCGGGAAATGATGTCAATGCCGATGTTCAGATGCTGATTGGCACACCATAATTTTCTCATTTAGATCCGTGTTTTTTTTAACATTATCCGCTCCACCACCATCTTTAACTGGAACTGGAAATACCATGTCAGAGTCAAATGACAAGTGACGTGAAATTAAATGAATTTTGGAAGTCTTGGTGGCATGGGTGGGGCGGTTGGCAGTTTTCTGTCAATAGCAGAAGGACAGGAAGCAGCAAAAAAATATCTGGCATCACCTGATGGCATTGCAATGTTACAAGGATTCATTGCAACCCCCGAAGGAAAGAAAACTATTCTCATTGTCTTACCTGCTCTGCAGGATGGGATATACCTCCCGCCGGCAATTAAGGATGCTGTCATATGCGCAATCAGCACAGCAGTATAATATTTTTTGGCACTAAAAAAAACCTGGTTTTCTGGATGAAGTTGTATCTCCAATAATATCAAAGATAATTTTTTTGCCAAATACTTTTTCAAAAGATTTTTTCTCGCTTTCAATACCCCACATCTCAAGCTGGCAATCTCCCCGCGCAACAATTTCAAGACGGATGTCATCATTTCCTGATGCAATGAAACGGAGATGTTTAATCAGAGCCGCATGACTCCGGTCAAGGCTCTCTCCTAACCGGATAAATGTTGAGAGCAACCTCAGGGCTTCTTGTTCATGCGGATCGAGTTCCAGGATCTCGGGATCCTTTTTCCGCGGGCTTTTTTTGCGGTGGAACTTTGCAAGATTGGCTATGAAAGTAACTTCTTTTAAGTCAAAACCCAGCAGTTCTGAATTTTTTATGATGTAATAGGAGTGCGCCTGGTGATTGTTATACGAGATAAATGATCCAATGTCATGAAGAAACGCAGCATATTCTAAAAGTTCTCGTTCAGCACCAGAAAAGGTATGAAGGTTTTGCTCTTTTGCACTGTCAAACATGGCAAGGACTAATGCAGTTACTGTCCGGGCATGGGACTCATTGATGCCACAGGACCTGCCCAGTTGAAGAACGCTGCGCTGGCGTGGTGAGAGTTCGCCTAAAAGGGGAAATTCATCCATCCGGGACAGATAATCCACAAGCAGTCCGTCTTGCAATCCCCTGCTGGTGACCGTTATTGAATCAAGGGATAATTCCTGCATGAACGTGTCGAGAATGGCAGCTCCCGGAACAATGATATCTGCCCGCTCCGGGTTAATGCCGGGAATTTTCCTGCGCTGTTCAATGGGCAGGGAGCAGATGATACCTATTGCTTTTTTTAAGTCACGGTAGGTAAGCACAAACTCGGAACTGCCGGAAGGGTGGATGGCTTTTTGTGCAATCTCGGCAAGATTTATCGCTGTTCCTGAACTTGCAATTGCACATTCCGGAGAGAGTTTACGTATCTTCTTTACCGACCGGATGATACTGTTTTTTATATGCTGCTGAATTTTTTTATAGCGTTCTGGTGAAATGGGGCCGGTATCAGTAGCAGGCAGATACTGGTTTGAGAGGCGTATTGCCCCGAGTTTGAAACTCTCCAGTAACTGGTAATCACGTTCAGTACCAACAGCAATTTCAGTACTTCCGCCACCAATGTCAATAAAAAAAGTCCGTTTTCCGTCAAGGTGCAAACCGCTTGAGACACCGAGATAGATCAGCCGGGCTTCTTCTTGTCCTGATATTACACGAATATCAAGCTGGGCTTCCTGTCGCAACCGGTGAACTATCTCCTGCTGGTTTCCCGCTTCACGCATGGCAGAGGTTGCTACAGCAACAAACTCTTCGGCATTGAACGTACGGGCAAGATCGGTAAGTGTTTTACAGACGATGACAGCACGCTCGATTGCTTCTGGCTGAATCTCTTCATATTCAAATTCTCCTTCACCTAAGCGCACCTGTTGTTTCTGACGAGTCAGAATAGTATACGAATGATTCGGGTTGAGACGGACGACTAACAGGCGGACAGAATTGGTACCGATATCGATGAATGCAACCACACGACCATTCTTACCTGATTGTTTCATCTTCACCGGATCACCAGATTCCTGCCAAAAGCCCGAATGAATAAGTCCGATTTGATACGAGCACGCTGCTTTTCAACAGAAACATCGGCACTGGCGATTACATCGCAGGCAATTTCTCCATCACCAATAACACAGTGGACCTCCTGTACAGTCCCAAGATGCAGGTAATCCAAACCATCAGCTATACGAAGTATTCCTGTTAGCTGAAGAGTTTTTTTCTGGAATGCGGAAGAGAGAAGATAAAAAAAACCCTGTGATTCGGGAGTGGCAGAACCACGGTGAGCAAACGCTGCAAGAGCAATAATGCCGCGCTCTGAAAGATCGAGCGGGAGACGTTCATCGGAAAGAATCATGGCTGCACTGCGCTTGTTATGGTTTTTGCGTCCTTTTATCCATCCGATATCGTGCAGCATGCCGGCGCATTCTAGTAAGAACCGGTCCCGGGTATTCATCTTGTGGAAGGGTTGCAAGCTGTCAAACAGCATCAGGGAGAGTTTCGTTACGTGGAGGCTGTGCTTCTGTCCACCGGGGAAATCTTCGGATATGATGCCGACAGCAGTCCGTATCTCGTCTACTGGCACCGGAGCAAGCGGCCTGAAACTATTTTTCCTGCCGGAGTCAAGCGTCATTCGGAGGTTTTTCCAGATGTGTGTCCGCTTCAAAGACGCCCAGTAGCGTACGAAATACCGGTAGAGTTGTTGCCGTTCCCTCTCGCGTTCTGTTAAAAAGATTTTGAGGCTCGATAACGTGAATGTATCAGGGCGTTTTTCTTCATTTTCGGTCCGGAGAAACGAGCGTTCGCGCAGGAGGAGCCGGGTTATGGTATCGATCCATACATCACAATCATGCAGGTCTCCTAATATTTCCTGTAATGCCTTGACCCGTGAAATCGGTTTTTTTAAATTGAGCCTGTATACAGGAGCATATACTTCGAGTGTGTAACGGAGTTTTTTTGCTGCAATACGGGTGGCATGATGTTCTGCAACGGCTTCGGAGTGGGAGACCCAGGGTTCAAAGGCAAGGAGTGTACATAATCGTTCTTCAATCCTTTGAGCAGCAACCGGTGAGATTCCATAGGCAAAATAGCGTTTCAACACACCCCGCATCGGGGGGAGGGGTTGACTGAAAGCATCCCGCATATCATCAATGGCATGACTTTTCTCTAAACTATCCAGTGCAGAGAGCACATCTTTCTGGAGATTCCCGCGGCGTTTCTGGAGGTCAGATTTGAGATATTGAACGGCAGGGATAGTAGGAGCATTGCCTTCCCGGACGGGTTTTTTGGATTTCCAGTATTTTTCTGTACGTTTCTCGTATTTGGTAAGATACGCAATCTGGACATCTGTGTCCCGTGCCTCTCCTAATGCCCGGGTGATTTCCTTAATCTCTTCAGACCATCGGGCATAGTTTTTTTCCGGAAAGCAGGAAGAAAATAGGGGGAGCGCGGCTCTGAGACGGCGGGATGCGACCCTCATACGGTGAATATATTCTATATCTTCTGCTGCTCTTACTCCATCAGACTCTTTAGCAAAGGCTTCAAGAAGGGGGAGCAGTCGTTGTTTACCAAAATAGCAGGCAGCTCTCACGGGTTCTTTCTTTTCTTCCGTTCCGGATACGGTTTTTTTAGTTACTATCATGATACCAGCAACCGCTGTGTTTTAAAAACCATTCCTGTGCATTGAGAGATTTTGCATCATTTATCGGAATGCCTCGTCGATAGGTACTGTCACTTTGCAATACTCTTAGTTTGCAATTATCATTAAGCTGAATGGGGATAATTTGCGATATGATTGCATTGCGGATCTCCGGATTCTGAACCGGAAAGAGCACTTCAACACGTTTATCAAGGTTTCTTGGCATGAGGTCTGCACTACCCAGATACACTTCTTCGTTCCCTCCATTGTGGAAATAATAAATCCGGGCATGTTCCAAAAACCTGCCAACGATCGAAGTCACTTCAATATTATCACTGATGCCGGGAATTTTTGGTCGCAGGCAACAGATGCCACGGACCTGGAGATCAATTTTCACACCCGCCTGGGATGCACGGTAAAGTGCGGCAATGCAGAACGGATCGACGAGCGCGTTCATCTTGAAGATGAGGTGTCCCCCTCCTTTCTGCTGGTGACTTGCGATCTCCCGGTCGATCATAGCGAGTATGCCCTTTCTCAGGGTCACCGGGGCAACGAGGAGTTTTTGGTAACTCGTAATCCGTGCGTATCCGGTCAGAAAATTAAAGAGATTAGCAACATCTTCTCCAATCTGCTTGTCACAGGTCAAAAATCCAAAATCCGTATAGATGCGGCTGGTTGTGGCATTGTAATTACCTGTACCCAGGTGCATATACCTGCGTATTCCATCTTTTTCTCGTCGCACCACCATGCAGAGCTTTGCATGCACTTTGAGCCCGACTACCCCATAGACAACATGAACACCTTCGTGCTCAAGAGCATGAGCCCAGCCGATATTGTTCTCTTCGTCAAAGCGTGCCTTGAGCTCAATGAGAGCGGCCACTGCCTTTCCATTCTGTCGTGCCTCCATGAGCGCCTTGACGATCGGGGAGTTGGGACCAACCCGGTAGAGAGTAATTTTTATGGCAAGCACATCCGGGTCCTTTGCTGCCTGCCGGATAAAATTGACTACGGGAGTGAAACTATCATATGGTTGGTACAGGAGAATATCGTGCTGACGGATGGCAGAAAAAATATCCCTGCCTTCTCCAAGGTCTTCAGGAAGGGATTGGGTAAACGGAGCATCTTTGAGATCCGGGCGATCCAAAGAGAGGAGCTGCATGAGGTCAGCCATTCCCACTGGGTGATCGACTCGATGGATCATGGCTGAGGTTACCACCAGCTTATTCTCAAGCATGTGGCAGACGCTGTCATGCATGGAGCACTCGACTTCGATTCTTATAGGATTTCCATGTGCCCGTTGTTCCATGATCTCTTCGACGGTAGTGAGCAGGTCAGAAGCATCATCCACTTCGATCTCCGGGTCAGCATCCCTTGTAATACGGAAAGGATATGAAGCTATCACTTCGAGTCCGCAAAAGAGCATGTCGAGATGATTTGCAATGAGATCCTCGAGATACACAAAATGAACCTGCTTATCATTGCGGCAATTCCTGTCAGGATCTGGAATACGTATGAGCCGTGAGAAGAGGTTGGTTGGCACTTTTACCCGGGCAAAGAACTCTTTTTTGTTTGTATCGCGTACGATGATGGCAAGGTTTAACGATAAATTGGATATGAAGGGAAACGGGTGCGAACTGTCAAAAGCAAGAGGAGTGAGAACCGGATAGACTTCATCGATAAAGAAGCGGTGCATAACTGTTTTCTGGCGTTCATCAAGATCGCGATAGTTGTGTATATGGATACCATTTTGTGCCAGTTTGGGCAGTATATCGTCATGCCAGCAGTTGCTCTGTATTAGCAGTTCAGGTAACAAGGCCTGCTGTATGCCATCCAACTGCTGGGCAGGAGTCATGCCATCAGGAGGAAACTTCCGGACACCTTTTGCAAACTGGCGCTGGAGTCCTGACACCCTCACCATGAAAAATTCATCGAGGTTATTGGCAAATATTGAGAGAAATTTTACCCGCTCAAGGAGAGGATGTGTCGTGTCCAGAGCTTCATCCAGAACATGACGATTGAACCGTATCCATGCCAGTTCACGGTTGATATACAATGCGGGTTCATCGAGGGAAATTATCGGGGGGGTATCCATAAGACTGCACCTTCTTAAAAGCTGAAATCGGCAGAGCGTTAATGGTAGAATGTGTACCGGTAAAATATAACTGTTTTTACCAGTTCTTTGACAATTTAAAAATAATCAAAGCGATAAACGGGAAAAAGAGGTAATTCTATAGATATATGGAGAATTTCATTTTACCCGTTGAAATTATGAAAATCGTGACAGTTCCGGATAAACTCCTGTTTCTGGTGTGAGCTCGGGTTCACCGGAGGCCTGAGATACCCGATTGCCGGCGTCTGGTGGGCGGGACAGAATGGGCAGAGAGCTGCATCAACATCGTTTGCTTTCTCCCGCACAGGACAATAATACACACCCTCGATATACTTGACCGTGTCACCCCCGGGAAATGGGGTGCCAACTGGATGCCCCGGTTCGTGCCAGACAAACATGCAAAAACCGGCGATAAGGAACTTGAGGAACCGGAGCCGGATCCCATCCCCATCACTGCATTGCACGACAACCATCTCCCAATACGACTTCACTTCTACGGGCACCGGTTCTTTCATGGGAGCGAATGCACCCTGCTGCTGCATAAGTCTCATGGTCTGCCATGTGCCCAGCAGGTGTTCGGTGATCTTTTCTTCAAGGCGGTTACGATATTCCGGTGATACATTCCGGATCTTTTCTTTAAAATTCTGCCGCATCTGTTCGATATCTTTAGGCGAATAAAGAAGCACTACCGAAGAAATCAGGCTCCCAAGTTCTCCGGTTGTACGTGCAGCGGAAAATTTTACACAATCTGATCTGATTGTAGCTGCAATAGTTGCCGAATTTTCTGGAATAAATGATGAGGGCAGTGTCATTTTGTGATTTCTCTTACATGGGCAAAGAAGCAGGCTTGTATACCTGCACTTACCGGATGTGGCAATTACCGGAATTTATTGATTCTGTTTCAAAAACCTAGCAGACAATGTATAAATATTTCCCTTCCCCACTTGTATTCATGGTGAATTCTGCCATGAGTGGTTGTTTTATTGGGCCAAAGGCTACGTTTTTTTGATACTACCTTACGGGATGGGGAACAGACGCCCGGCGTTTCTTTAACCCCACAACAGAAGCTTGAGATTGCAACTGCCATCTCTGATATTGGTGTAGATGTTGTCGAAGTCGGCTCGGCTGCTGCATCTGTTGGCGAACGGGATGCAATGAAACTTATTTCAGAGGCCGGCCTATCTGCAGAGATCTGCACGTTTGTGCGGGCCCTGAATCATGATATCGATGCAGCTGCCGATTTCGGTGCCGATTCTGTCCATCTTGTCATTCCCGTAAGCGATCTGCACATTGAAAAGAAGATGAGAAAGACCCGTAAACAGGTAGCGCAGATGGCATGGGATGCCGTCGAGTATGCCAAAGGGCGGGGACTTATTGTAGAACTTTCCGGAGAAGATGCTTCACGGGCTGACCAGGTGTTCCTGCATGAGATCTATTCAGAAGGTGTAAAGCGTGGGGCAGACCGTCTCTGTTTCTGTGATACGGTAGGGCTCTTAACTCCCGAGAAGATCGCAGAAATTATTCCCCCGCTCAGCCATATTGCACCATTATCCATCCATTGTCACGATGATCTCGGGTTTGCGCTTGCAAATACCGTAGCCGCACTGAAAGCAGGTGCGGGTTGTGCGCATGTAACCGTCAACGGACTGGGTGAACGAGCCGGGAATACAGCGTTAGAAGAACTCGTCATGGCCCTTGAAGTGCTCTATGGATACGAGACCGGGATAAAAAAGGCAGGGATCTATCATCTCTCCTCATTAGTATCGCGCCTTACGGGTGTACCGTTACCCGTTAACAAAGCGGTCGTCGGCGAGATGGCATTTACTCACGAGAGTGGCATTCATGCACACGGGGTTATGAAAGAGCCATCTACCTATGAATCGATCAAGCCCGAAGAGATTGGCCGTAAACGGCGGATTGTATTAGGCAAGCATTCCGGTTCTGCTTCTGTTGAAGCAGCGCTCAATGAGATGAAGTACAGTCCGGATGCACCGCAGCTCAAGGAGATCTTAAAACGGATCAAGCAACTCGGTGATGAAGGCAAACGGGTATCCGATACCGATCTCATGGCAGTTGCAGATGCTGTGCTCGTGATTGAATGTAAACCTGTCATTAAGATGAAACAGTTTACCGCTATCTCGGGCAGCAACATGATACCAACTGCCTCAGTTACTCTTGTGGTTAATGGTGTAGAGATGACCGGGGCAGCAACCGGCGACGGGCCGGTAGATGCAGCTATGCAGGTGCTCAGAAAATCGGTTGCAGAACTGGCTGATATACGGCTTGAAGAGTATCACGTCGATGCGATCAGCGGGGGCACTGACGCGCTGGTTGAAGTGACAGTAAGATTAAGTAAAGACGGGAAGATAATTACTTCACGCGGCGCACGCACGGATATTATCATGGCGAGTGTCGAGGCGATGATCGCCGGCATGAACAGATTATTGAGGGAAGAACATGAAGACCGGGGCAAAAATACTCGTTGAATCACTCCTGCGCGAAGGTACCGAAATCATCTTTGGATACCCAGGGGGAGTGGTGTTGCCTATCTATGATGAACTCTATGATTCACCATTGCGGCACATCCTTGTACGGCACGAACAGGCAGCAGCGCATGCCGCAGACGGGTATGCACGGGCAAGCGGTCGTGTAGGGGTATGCCTTGCCACATCGGGTCCCGGCGCATGTAACCTTGTCACGGGTATCGCCACTTCATACATGGACTCAACGCCGGTGGTTGCCATTACCGGGCAGGTACCAACGAGTCTTTTAGGAAACGATGCGTTCCAGGAATCAGATATCACTGGTATCACCCTGCCGGTCACCAAGCACAATTACTTATTAAAAAGTGCCGGCGATGTCAGCAGGGTTGTACAGGAAGCGTTCTATATCGCTGGTACCGGAAGACCAGGACCGGTCTTAATCGATATTCCAAAAGATGTGAGTACAGGAATGGCAGAGGATGTGAAGTTGCCCGATAAGGTAACACTTCGCGGATACAACCCCACTTACAAAGGGCACAAACGCCAGATCGAAAAAGCCCTTGAACTGATCGGTCACGCAGAGCGCCCGCTCATCTATGCTGGTGGTGGTATCATCACATCGAATGCCTCACCCGAACTCATGGAGTTTGCCACGCTCGCATCCATTCCGGTCACGACTACACTGATGGGCATTGGTTGCATCCCCTGCCATCACCCGCTCAACCTTGGTATGCTGGGTATGCATGGTACCGAATACGCAAACTTTGCCGTCACTGAATGCGATCTCATGATCGCAATAGGTGCCCGGTTCGATGACCGTGTGACCGGCAGGATCGAGACCTTTGCTCCCCATGCAAAGATCATCCACATTGATATCGACCCGGCTGAAATTGGCAAGAACAAGCGCATAGATGTGCCGATCGTTGGCGATGTCAAGGCAGTCTTAAAAGATGTGCTCGCTCTCATGAAAAAGCAGGGTGCCCATGAGGTCTGGTTAAAGAAGATCAAGCACTGGAAGCAGCACCACCCGCTCAAATGCCCAACATCCGGAGGACTACACCCGCAGTTTGTCATCCGGACATTGAGCGAACTTGTGAAAGACAAAGCAGTGATTGTTTCAGAAGTTGGTCAGAACCAGATGTGGACTGCACAACACTTCTGCTTCCACAACCCTCGGACATGGATTACTTCCGGTGGACTGGGTACCATGGGTTTTGGCTTTCCTGCAGGAATCGGGGTGCATTTTGCCCGGCCCGATGTTCCGACATTTGTTATTGCCGGAGATGGCAGTATCCAGATGAACATCCAGGAGATGGGAACCGTTGCTGCAAATAATATTCCGGTAAAGATTGCAATTTTAAACAACATGTATCTCGGTATGGTCCGGCAATGGCAGGAGCTCTTCTTTGACCACCGGTATTCCTTTACCGAGCTGCCACCGGTTGACTTTGTGAAAATTGGTCAGGCTTACGGTATCGAAGGCATGCGAGTCGAAACTCCAGAAGATGTGCTTCCGGCTTTCCAGGCATCGCTTGACTGCGATGGTCCGTTTGTCATGGACTTCAGGATCGAGCGCGAAGAGAATGTTTTTCCGATGGTTCCTGCCGGTGCTGCGATCAATGAGATGATCGGAGGTCACCCGCGATGAAGCCACACACATTGTCGATCCTTGTTGAGAACAAGGCCGGTGTCTTGTCAAGAGTCACCGGGCTCTTCTCTCGCCGGGGATTCAACATTGAGAGCTTAGCAGTTGGTCCCTGCGAAGAACCGGGCATGAGCCGGATTACGATTGTGGTTATTGGTGACGATGCGAAAGTTGAGCAAATAATGAAACAGCTCAACAAGTTAATCGATATCATCAAAGTTTCAGATCTGACCGAAAACGAGCGGGTGGAACGGGAACTTGCACTTATCAAAGTCACGGCAGAACAAGGTACGTCCCGGGCAGAGATCATGCAGATCGCAACAATCTTCCGGGCTTCTATTGTTGATGTCAGCCCCAAGTCGCTTGTGCTTCAGGTCATTGGCGAGACCGACAAAATTGATGCACTCGAAAAACTCCTGCGCCAGTATGGGGTTAAGGAGTTTGTAAGGACCGGAACAATTGGGATTTTACGCGGATCAAAGATGGTTTCGGGTGGGAAATAATTTTTTTTAAAATTTTTTGTCTGCTTTTTGTATGACGATAAAATTTTACTAAACCGGTTTTTTATGTCATTTTTTTTTAGAATATTCTGATGCTTTGCAATACACACTGTATCGGACACTTAATGCAAAAAAAATTTATTTTTAAACCAAAGAACGCTAAATAGAATATACACCTAATAGAATTACTACCGATATTTTACGGTGAACTTAAATGAGTGACAACTTAATCCTCCCCGACCAGCAGCCACTGGGAGCGGTGACATTTGCAGAGAACCCGGAGCCGCGATGCCCCTGCCTCTTATTGCTCGATACATCCGGATCGATGGCCGGACAACCCATTGCCGAACTCAATGCCGGGATACGCGAATTTTACAATGAGTTGCAGACCGATTCGCTCGCAATCAAACGTGTTGAGGTTGCCTTACTCTCTTTTGGCCCGGTCAGGCTCATCTCTGAGTTCAATACGGCAGAGTGTTTCTTTGATCCGGAGCTCAAGGCCGAAGGCGATACACCCATGGGAGAAGCAATACAAAAAGGAATCGAACTCATAAAAACCCGAAAAGAACAATACCGGGCAAACGGTATCTCATTCTATCGGCCATGGATCTTTCTTATCACGGACGGTGCACCCACCGATGCATGGCAGACTGCTGCTGCAATGGTCCGTGAAGGTGAGGATGCAAAATCTTTTGCATTCTTTGCCATTGGGGTACACAAGGCAGACATGAAGATCTTAAAACAGATATCCGTGCGGGACCCGGTAAAACTCCAGGGCCTCAAATTCCGCGAATTTTTCCAGTGGCTCTCTAACTCAATGAAATCAGCTTCACGGAGCAATCCCGGGGACCGGATCATGCTCTCTCCACCTCTTGGCTGGAGTGAGATATGAGATGGAAGGTTACTTGTACATCTGTAACCGGTAAAGCACACACCGATCGCGGTGAGAATGGGCAGGATTTCTGCAGGGCTGGTACAGTCCTGCTCTCGGGTTCCGAATTTTTTATCGGGATTGCTGCAGATGGCGCGGGCAGCACAACTGACGGCGGTCGCGGGGCAGAGATTGCGAGTGTCACGCTTTATGCTAAAATCATTGATGCGGTGCGAAAGACAGGCGATCTCTCAATCATTACTCATGAAGATGTCAGGAACTGGATCACCGCATCGCGCGAAGCAATCGTAGAGGATTCACAGGAAAGCGGGAAGAGATTAAGAGAATATGCCTGTACAATCCTCGGCTCTGTTGCAGGAAAAGACCATGCGATCTTTTTCCAGATTGGCGACGGAGCAATCGTGACCGGTTCTAACAGGGAGTATCAGACAATTTTCTGGCCAGAACAAGGAGAGTACGCAAACACTACATTTTTTATCACGGATGAACAGTATCTCGATCACCTGCATGTCAATCACGCTGAATCCCCGGATGAAATTGCGTTATTCACTGATGGCCTGCAGAACCTTGTCTTATCATTTGCGCAAAAAAAAGCCCATCCTGGCTTTTTTATACCGCTCTTCGATGTTCTGAAAAAGAACCCGGTCGATGATTTTTCTGATTTTTCTGCACAGCTTAGTCTATTCCTTTCCCGGGACGATATCACCGCAAGAAGTGATGATGATAAGACACTCGTCCTTGCTGTGCGCATGACAGGTTGACTTTATGGCGTCTGTTCCTCTCAAGCCATTTTTAGATAGTTCCGGCACAAGGATACTGCTCGGAAAAAAGATTGGGAGCGGCGGTGAAGGGGATGTGTATGAGATCCTTCCTCTTCACGGGGATCTTGTTGCAAAGATCTATCATAAACCGCTTGAAGTGCACAAGCAGGAGAAATTACTCTTAATGGTGAGAGGGTGTAATGACGAACTCAAGAGCATTTCGGCTTGGCCAACGGATGTGCTCCGTGCCCGCGAAGGGGGTCCGGTTGTTGGTTTTCTTATGCCAAAAATCAGTAATTACGAACCGGTGCACAAAGTTTACGGGCCAATGCACAGGAAGGAACATTTTCCTCACGCGGACTGGCGGTTTCTCGTGCGCACGGCAAAAAACCTCGCAGCCGCATTCTTTGTAATTCATAAATTCGGATACGTAATTGGAGATGTCAACGAAGGCAACATACTTGTCAACGATGAGGCCTGCGTCAGGCTGATCGATTGCGACTCTTTCCAGGTCCGGACAAAAGAACGACTCTATTACTGTGAAGTTGGCGTAGCCCAGTTCACTCCGCCGGAGATCCAAAATTCAAAAAATTTTAAGATGGAGCGGACGGCAAACCATGACAATTTCGGTCTTTCAATCCTGTTTTTTCAGCTTCTCTTTTTTGGAAGGCATCCCTTCTCGGGCGTTTACGAGGGAAAAGAGGATATGCCGCTAGACAAGGCTATTGCCGAATTCCGGTTTGCATACGGGAAAAATTCACCCCTCAAATCTATCTCTCCTCCGCCGAACTCTGTTGGCCTTTCCGTTGTCCCAAATGATATTGCCGGGCTTTTCGAACGCGCCTTTGCCGAGGCAGGAGCCCGATATTCCGGTCGTCCTGTTGCCGGAGACTGGTGGGACGCATTTGAATCCCTTGAAAAAAGGATGAGGCGGTGCAATGCCGACTCTGTGCACAGTTACTATTCCGGACTTGCGACATGCCCGTGGTGCAGGCTTGAAGAGAGTTCCGGTCTCCTGTTGTTCTTAAGCGCAGACAGTATTACAAAAATCGATCTCCGGCGCGAGTGGGAGAAGGTAGAGGCGATCACATCCCCAGGCCCGATTCCGCACATAAGCCTTGGCACATTCATCCCCCGTCTGGTGCCGCTTTCTCCGGATATGGAGCGATCACTTAACTTTCGGAATTTTCGCCAGATTGCTGGCATAGCAATACTTTCTGGCTGCGTGGTGATGGCACTCGGTGAGATGATAACGGACTATCTCATGCTCCTGCCCGTTGTCATTGTTGTGATGGCATTGTTCCTGTATCCGGGCGAAGTTGCTGGCGAAAAGAGAAAAAGATTAGGAAATCTTACCAGCGCCCGGTATATGTGGGATTTGTGGAACAAAAAGTGGAATGCCGAAGCGGGTGATTCAGCATTTATCGCCCAGCTGAACGAACTGCGGGATCTTAAAAGAAAATACGAAAGTATCGACCGGGATTACAAGGCCGGCCTCCATTCATTAGAGCAAACGTTAAAAGAACGGCAGCAAAAAAAATTTCTTGAGCACTGCAGCATAGACTCATGTCCATTACCACGGCTAAATACCGGATTAAAAAACATATTAAAATCTTTAGGAATAAGGACTGCTGCTGATATCACGCGAAATCAGTTACTCGGTATTCCCCAGCTGGACAATACCCTTACAAATGAACTCATTGCGTGGCGGGACAAAATGGAGAGAAATTTCCTTTTCGATCCCACAAAAGGAATCGATCGATCCGATCTCCAGATACTGATTCACAAGTACCAACCGATGATAAAACCAGTTGAACGCGATCTTTTAAAAGGAACCCTGAAGCTGCACAGGATACAGGAAAATATCTTAAAGAAACGAATAACACTCAGGCCTGCAGTAGAAAAGCGGGCTCGGGAACTTGCACAGGCCAAGGCGGATTTCGAAGTTTTCAGCAGTACTCCTGAGGAATTGATAAAGCAGGAGATTATGGGAATTTTTCATCCAAGAAAAGATTTCCCGTAGAAGTGGACAATCAACGGAATTCATTTCTCTTCTGCATAAGATGATACAATTGGCGATACGTGTAGACACGGATAACAGCAATTCATACTATTTTGATATTTTTATGTCAGCCAGATCGTTGTCTGTATGATACCACCTCGTACTAATGAATCTGCCTGGAATTTTCATAAATCGGATATCTAAAAATAAAAACGATATTTTTTTTAAGTCAGCTATCGACAGTTACTATGCCATGCTATATCATAGCATAGGGGATTTGAAATGAAATACCAGGTTCTCCTCATCGCAGTCTTGCTGGTTATAGCCGCACTTATCGCCGGCTGCACCCAACAGGCAGCTCCGCAGCAGACATCATCGGGATCTCAGGGCATAATAAAAGTCGGTGTTATCGTATCACAGACCGGCCCGGCAAGCAATGTTGGCAATAACATGTGGCAGTCAGCACAAGTTGCAGCCGATAAGATCAATGCCGCTGGTGGCGTAACGTTAAAAGACGGAACAAAAGCACAGATTAAGCTGATCGTTGGAGACGACGAATCCACACAAGCGGGCGGCCAGAAAGCAGCAACCAAGCTGATTACCGATGACAAGGTAGACATCCTTGTCGGAGGTTACTCAAGCGCGGTAACTTCCGCGTACGAACAGACCATCGCGGAGTATAAGGTACCCTACATCGTTACAGGCGCATCGAGTCCCATCATTACCCACCGCACTGACATCGATACCAGTTATATCTTCCATCACTGCCCGACAACCGATACCTACGGTCAGTACACTACGACCTTCATAGACCAGATCCTCCGGTCAGCGATTGCAAAGAAGTTTGGTTTTGCTGCGGACCGCCCGCTCCGGCTAGCACTACTCTACCAGGATACCGCATTTGGTAAAGGCGTGCAAACTGCGGTGAACAACACCATCACTAACAACAAGCTCAATATCCAGCTGGTCTCCCAACAGAGTTTCAAGATGGGCGAAAGCGATTTCCGGACTCCGTTAACCGCGATCAAGGCAGCAAACCCGGATGCTGTCTACATAGCAGCGTTCCCGAACGAAGGAGCTCCGATCATCACGCAGGCACGCAGGGATATCGGTCTGAATACGATCTTCTTAAATGTTGAAAACAACGACAACTCCCAGTTCTACAAGGATCTGGGGCAGTATGGGGATGGAGCAATCATCGAGAGCAGGTTCTCTCCCTATACAGCACCCGCCGGTGCAGTCGCGGATGGCCAGAGTGCGTATAAGCAGGCATACTTTACCCGGTTTGGCTCCTACCCGGACATGATGGGAGCATCAACTTACGAGGGTGTGTTCATCGCTGCAAAGGCGATCGGCAATGCGGGAACCACCGACAAGGCAACGGTCAGGCAGGCACTCGTCAACCTGAAAATGCCACAAGTCATAGAGGCAATGAAAGACCAGACCATCTCGTTCTCACCGGACTTCCGGGAATCGACTTTCGACCTCTGGATGGAACAGCTCTCATTTAACCAGACCCTCGGTGAGACACGGCCCACAATCGTCTGGCCGGACAATCTCAAGACAACGGAATTTACCCTGCCTTCCTGGTACAAAGCCGGAAGTGCTTGAAATCCGATACACTCCTTTTTTATTACAGGCCGCCTGAATTAAAAACATAAAGAAAAGGGGGATAGACCGCATTGGACAACATTGGGATATTTCTGCAGATCATGTTCTGGGGGCTTTATGCCGGCTGTATCTATATCCTGCTTGCCACCGGTCTCAACCTCATATTCGGCGTTATGAAGATCGTTAACTTCGCGCACGGTGAGTTCCTGATGATTGGTGCGTACATCACAGCAACCGTCTTTCTTTTAACCGGCATCAATCCCTATGTAATCCTCCTGTTGTCCATGCTCGCCCTCATCACCATCGGAGCAGTTGTCGAACGGCTCTGTTTCCGCCCGATCCTCGGTACCGGCAAACTTAATGAAATCTTTCTCTCCATCGGACTCATCTATATCTTCCAGAACGGGGCTGCGATGATATGGGGGGATGCATGGCAGAGCGTAAAGAGTCCTTATGATGGTATCACAATTCCTGTAGGTTCGCTCAATGTCCCAATTGACTATATCATCATCATTGCGTTTACTGCTGCGATCCTCATTGCCCTGTTCATTTTCCTAAAAAAGACAAGGATTGGCATGGAGATGCGGGCAACAAGCCAGAACCGGAAAGGCGCGATGCTCGTTGGGATCAATGTCGAGCGAATCGATGTAATCAGCTTTGGCATCGGGTGCGCACTTGCAGCTGCGGCAGGAACGCTCTGGGTAGTGAGCGGGCAGGTCTTCAACCCATACATGGGATCTATTCCCGCAGTGAAAGCCTTTGCCATCATTATCCTTGGCGGGCTTGGCAGCATTCCGGGCGCTATCATTGGCGGGCTCTTAATGGGTATCGCCGAGAACAGCGCGGCATTCTATCTCGGCGGGGTATGGAAAGATGCAGTCTCGTTCATCATCCTGATCATTGTGCTCGTGGTAAGGCCAACCGGATTATTCGGCGAGAAGGGGGAGTAAGATTATGAATTTCGGACGGGATAAACTGATAAAATACGGACTTGTTGCAACACTTGCCATTGCGGCAGCATTCCCGTTCCTTTCTGACAGCATGTTCCTCTTGAATCTCCTTGTCCTGATGCTCATCTCCATTATCTTTGCATCGGCTTGGAACCTGCTTGCTTACTCCGGTCAGGGATCGCTCGGTCACGCCGCGTTCCTCGGCATCGGTGCGTATGCCTCAACTCTGATTGCGATACAGAGCGGGATTTCACCGTTCATTACCATCTTTCTCGGGGCCACAGTAGCCGCGTTCATTGGAGTACTCATCGGGCTTACCTGCGTCCGGCTCAAAGAGTGGTTCCTTGCGATGGTTACTTTCGGGTTTGCCATCATCGTCCAGGCACTGACAGTCAGTGTGCTCGCCCCGATGACAGGTGGCTGGGATGGGATAGCATCGCCCCGGCTTGTAAGCCCGTCCATCCCCGGATACCAGCTCATTGAATACTATGCAATACTTGTCATTACCATTGCATCTTTAATCGCAATCTGGTATATTATGAAATCCCGTCTAGGCCTTGCATTCCTTGCAATCCGGGAGAACGAGCTAGAAGCCCGAGCTGCCGGAGTAGATCCTGTCCGCTACCGGCTCATTGCGTTTGCCATGAGTGCATACCTTGCCGGAGTTGCCGGGGCGCTGCAAATCCATCATATCGGTTACATTACACCGGAATTGTATGGTGTTGACAATTCGTTCTGGCCAATTACCTTTGTAATTCTTGGCGGTCTTGGCACACTTGCAGGGCCGGTCATCGGGACGATTGTGCTCACGATCATCTGGGAGGGTTTAAAGGCAACCGGGCTCACTTTCGGGAGATATGTAATCGTCGGATTCATTCTTATCCTCACGATCATCTTCCTGCCAAAGGGGCTGGTGAACTTACCGGAACGCTTACAGGTATGGTGGAAGGGACGTGGAAGGAAAGAGATTATGGCAGAGCCACAAAGGGAATAAATTTCCCCCTTTAAAAAATCCAATCCATATTCTTTTTTTGAATGAATCTGACGGCTATTAATCTAGATGGATGAGATCGGATCTAAGGTCGATACGCGTCATATGCTCGACCCTGTTAATAGGTTTTTAAAAATATTTACGGATGTATCAGAGCCATTCTTCTCAAGAGGAAATTTACCAGTTTTTCTGAATTTCTTAGTGTAAGAATGGTTAAAAATCTATTGACGAATTGAGGTTTTCTTAAAGATAGCCCGAATAACCACTGACCCGCTTCTTTAGAATCCGAGGTACGCCTTCTGGATGTGCGAGTCGCGCTTGAGCTCTTTGGCCTTTCCCTCTTTGATAATCCTCCCGTTCTCAAGCACATACCCGCGCTGGCACATATCGAGCGCGTGCCGGACGTTCTGTTCGAGCAATAGGATCGTCATACCTTCCCTGCCAAGCTGTTCGAGAGACCTGAAAACCTGCCCGACTAAAATGGGTGAGAGCCCGGTTGAGGGTTCATCGAGGATGAGGAGTTTGGGCTTTGACATAAGTGCCCGGCCGATCGCAAGCATCTGCTGTTCGCCGCCACTCAGTGTTCCGGCCATCTGGTGTTTACGTTCCTTAAGAATGGGGAATAGCTGGAAAATATGCGCAAGGGTTTTTTCTGTTTCATCTTGTCCGATCCTTCCAAGAAGGAGGTTCTCTTCGACCGGCATTTTTGGGAAAATCTCGCGTTTCTCCGGGACGAGTGCGAGCCCTTTTTTAAAGAGATCGTAAGGGTGATTACCGAGGATATCTTCTCCTTCAAATACAATTGAGCCCGAGGCCTTCCGGTTGAGCCCGATAATGGTTTCGACCGTCGTTGTCTTCCCGGCACCATTTGGTCCGATCAGAGTCACAAGTTCGCCTTTCTTAACATGGAAACTCAGGTCCCAGACAACCTGCAGGTTCCCATGAAAAACATTGAGGTCGGTCACTGCAAGCATGTTTTTCTCCCATTGGTTAAAACGCGTTGAAGTCACCGAGATATGTATCGATGACCTGCTGGTTGTTCACAACTTCATAAGGTCGGCCGTCTGCGATCTTCTCGCCGTGATCGAGCACGACTATACGATCCGAGACCCCCATGATGACACTCATGACGTGCTCAATGATGAGAATGGAGATACCCGTGTCCCGGATCTTCCGGATTAACTCCACGGCCTCTTTACTCTCTTTAGGGTTGAGACCTGTGGTGAGTTCATCGAGCAGCAGGAGTTTCGGACGAGATGCGAGTGCACGGGCAAGCTGCAGGCGTTTGAGCTCAACGACATTTAAGTTCCGGTTGAGAATTTCAGCCTTCTCCAGTGGGAAGTTTACATCAGCAAGGATAGAAAGTGCCTGGGACTGTGCCTCTTTCATACCAGGTGCCGTGTCATTTCCAAAGAGTACACCGATCATCACACACTCTTTTGCGGTTAAGTCGGGGAAGGATTCAGCAATCTGAAACGTCTTTGCGATCCCCTTCCGGCAGATCCGATCCGGTTTCATACCGGTGATGTCTTCACCACAGAATGATACCTTCCCGGAAGTTGGAGGAGTTATTCCTGATATAATGTTTAAGAGGGTTGTCTTTCCGGCACCGTTTGGGCCCACAAGACCTACGATCTGATCGTTTCCAATCTCAAGGTCTACCTTGTTCACCGCGGTAAGACCGCCGATCTGTTTGGTCACTGCCGAGAGACTGAGCATGCTTTAATACCCCCAAAGATGCCGGTTTTATCTACTATGCTATAGTTTAGCACGGGGCGGTATTAAACATATTTTAATGAATGCATCATTGCCCCTGTCTTCTTTTAGTCAATGGGTGCTGCTCCAGGGTTTAATAGTTAGGTACAAGGGCGGACCCTGCTCGTAACATTTCGATTATGTTAAATGGTAGCATGCTACACCTTAACATGGTACTATGTTTGGGTTACCGGATATCACAGTTTTTGTCGTCGGTGGTGTTGTGCTCATTATCACCGTATTGTTGTTGTACTGGGGAATAACCTTCAAGGGGCATGATTAAATGGCGGCGGATTTTCTTACAATCGCTGTTGTTGGTCTTTACTTTATTGCCATGCTCGGTATCGGTGTCTGGGCATCGAAAAAGATCAAGAACACGGAAGACTACCTTGTTGCCGGCAGGCAACTCGGCTTCTGGGTCTTTGTACTTTTAATGATAGGCACGGTCTGCTCAGGTATGTCGCTTCTCGGGGTATCGGGCCTCGGGTATAAGGCCGGCTGGCCAACCATCTGGGAGCAGATCTTTGTCCCGCTCTCGATTGGTATATGCATCATCTTCTTTGGTGTGAAGCTCCACAATGTAGCAAAGACTGCAGGCTACATTACCGTACAGGATTACCTTGCACATAGGTTCGAAAGTCCGACGGCTCTCAGGACATTGAGTGCGGTTGCCGGCATTATTGTCTCGCTGATCTATCTTGTCGGGCAGTATACGGCAATTGCGATTGTGCTGATATGGCTCTTCCAGATCCCGCTCTGGCTGGCCCTCCTGATAGCAACGGTTGTCACCATGGCATACACTGCTATCGGCGGCCTTTATGCGGTCGCATGGGCGTCACTGGTCCAGGCAATTATCCTCATAATAGGTGTGCTGGTCATGGCACCGATCATCATCTGGAAGGCCGGTGGTTTTACCCATGTTAACGAGTTCATCGCAACGGTAAACCCGAATCTTGTTATGCCGTGGAACCCGGTTGGCGCATTTGCCCCGCCCTATATTATTTCATTTGCACTCCTGCTGGGTCTCGGTCTTGCCTGCGCCCCACACGTCATCAATAACGTGCTCACGATAAAAGATGTAAAGTACTTCAAGTGGTCCCCGCTGATCGCCTTCGTACTCTATGGCGCAGTCATATTCCTTCTGAAATTTGCCGGGTTTGCCGGACTTGTGATGGTCAAGGAAGGCATGTTCACCCTTCCTGCGGTGCCCAATGCGCAGGACTTTGTTATTCTGTACGGCATCGAGTACGCCATGCCCATCATCGCTCTCTGGGCAATCTTTGCCGTTATTGTCCTTGCTGCAGTCATGTCCACCACAGACAGACTGATGCTTACCATCGGCGCCATGTTCTCATGGGATATCTACAAGAAAGTGCTCAAGCCGGATGCGGATGACAAGAGCGTCTTACTCCTCTCCAAAATAGTCGTGGTTGTTTCCGCCTTTGCCACTATGATCATTGCGATCAATCCTCCAGAGATGCTCGCAATCCTGATCTGGATGGGTATCGGCACCATGCTCGCCACTTTCGCAGTTCCGCTTCTCGCCGGCCTCTACTGGAGAGGGGCAACACGCGAGGGAGCGCTTGCCAGCATGTCACTTGGACTTCTCGCAGCCCTTCTCTTCGGGTTCCTCAATTACTTCAAGATTGTCGCGCTCGGCACTGACTTTGCCAAGATTCCCCTGCACTTCTCAGCCTATGCGTTTGTCATCTCTCTCCTTGCCATGATCATCGTCAGCCTGCTGACGAAGAAGACCACGGAGAAAGTGCTCAACGAAACCCAGACCGGCTGGTATATCTCAAAAGATTAATCCTTTTTTGGCGTGTCATCCAGCATTTCCACAGAATGGAGTTGTGGAGTCGGATTTTATTGAAGAGTTGTGCAGAACAGATCCCTACTTAACCCTTTTTGATAGAGGGAATCGCAACATTAAACGATGCTATCCACTCTCAATTTTGCGATATTATCTTGTAGGGTAAGAGAAATATTTTTAAAAAGATTCGTTGCATAATGACAGAGAGAACTATCATGGCAAAAAAATCCAAAGCATCCAGCAAAGAAGCGTCTTTTACATCCGAAGATGAAGAGGTTAGCGTGCCATACAAAAATGAGGGGGGGGTTGATTTTGTCCTTCTATGTAATGTGGCAGGAGCCCTGATAGCGGTTTATTTTATTATCGGGGCTTTTTTCCAATACGTGAAATAATTCACCAGAACCGTTACCTGTCTCCGGGATCGGCCCATAATAGTATGGAGGGGAAAAGAGCCATTCTCGATCTTATTTCCTTATAGATGATTCCTCTTTTCAGATCATCCGACATTGAAAACATTGATTCTCATCATCTTATTCCTGTAATAATCTCACACCCCGCAATAATCCTCCAATCTGTGGAGTGATCACCGTGTCCACACCGCGGGCCATCATCAGAAAAAAGGTTCAGAATACTTTTTAGACCTGCACGTTCTTGCCGAACAAATCGATCAACGCATATGTATCAATCTTCATCGCCAGCTGAATTAATTGTGGAAGTAATGAAAACAGAGGTAGGAACGTAAATCGCAGGGCCGATAAACCCAAGCAAGAAACTGTCCGCGATGATCTCGTGTCAGCGAACGATACGATCATAATAAAAAAACCGGCAGACCAGAAAGCCCGGTAATATTCCTAAAAAACAAATGAGAAACGGTAAAATCCCAGTTCCCCGAATTCTCTAAAAAAACAGAGACCCAACATTAAAAACCAAGAGAGGGATATACTTCAACAGAGTTCATATGGAAGCACGGAGCGAGAGAAAGGAAGGGGTAGTTATCTTTTATGTGTCGGGAAGACTCGATGCATTCGGGGCCCAGCAGCTGGATAGCTGGGCGCGTGAAGCACTCCACGATGATGATAAGGAACTGGTTGTGGATCTGTCGGGAACAGGATACTTAAGCAGCGGTGGGATTCGAATATTTAATGGCTTAAAAAAAGAGATGAAGCGGAGGAACGGGCGGTTTGCTGTCGCTGCTATCGGCGAGTACCCGAAAAAAGTGCTCGATATGGCCGGGTTCTCTTCAGTCTTTGATATGTTCCCGACAGTTGATCTCGCGGTTGAAGATATTGTCCATAAACGAAAGAACCTGACACTTTTTAATGAAATTTTTTACAAAAAGATCATGGGAGAGGGCGTTCAGCTTACGGTGGAACCGGGCTGGATGACCACGCCACCCGTACTGCGGGTATTAGGGGACTTAAACAAGGTACTGTACTCGCAGATCACAGAATCCGATATCAAATCAAAAAAGTTTTCAGAGATTACCTACTCGCTGGGTCTTGGGGCTCTCGGTGCAAATGTAAAAGAGGCAATGCCCCTGATGGGCGAGATGATTACTCTCTATGGATCGATGGTCTGGCTCCCGACCGATGAAAATAACACGCCGGATTTCTTAACTCCGCTGGATCATGACAGTGATGTTTCAGTCTATACCGGGTTCAATGTCACGCTTGATGGTCCGTTTAACGAGTACTTCACGCTCGAAACAAACCGGCCTGATGGCATAAGTATCTCGGATATTTATAAGACAATATTCTCATCATCTAAAGAACGGGTGAAAAGTTATCACGGGGTTGTTGCTGTGACCATCTGGGGTGTGCTTGCCGGACTTTCCAGTTCAGGTATTAAAAAATCCCCGGTTGTCGAAGCGGCACCTCCCGGGGGGTTATCAATCATGGACCCCTCACAGATTCACCAGTGGATTGCATCTAATACCGGTACATCACACAAAGGCGATACGCTTGTGAGCTTTGGTATTGGTGTCGATCTTACAGCCGATCTTTCACATTTTCCCGCGGACAAACTCTCATCGCTCTACTACGCCAACCCGTTGAACAAAGGTGCGGCAAAAACAATGTACCTGCACAATCACGGGGTAGTCTTTAAAAATATCCCCTACGATGCCTCGCTGGACTTGAACACGCAGGTAAAAAAGATTGTAACCGATGGGGAATTTTCCGATATGCGGCACCTGTTAGACAGCACCCGGCTGAGTAAGGCGAAAATTGGTATTGCCTATATCCAGGACATTGTTAAGGATGCCTGAAGGATTCCCTTACACGATCTTCTTTTTTACCATCACAAGAATATTTTTCCCATTTTCATAACGGTATACGATATCGTCCATCACCTGCCGTATCAAAAAAACACCCAGCCCACCAATTTTCCGGTCTTCGATATCACCGGAAATATCCGGATCGGGAATAGACAGGGGATTGAATGGCGGGGCAGAATCTTCAATCTGCACCTCAGCAAGCCCATGGGTGACGCGGCAGGTGATCACAATCTTTCCCGTGATGTGTTCATACCCATGCACGATCACGTTTGTTATTGCTTCTTCTACCGCAAGCTGGGAATCTAAAATTTCCTCCTCTGAAAAACCATGAACCCGTAATGCCTGTTCAAGGGCAATGGATACCTTGGGGATTTCAAGGATATCGGAATCGATTGTAAAGGATTTTGAATTTTCCATAACTATTTCACCCGTAGGATCCTTAAACCGGGTTCACGCACATGGACAAGCGCGCCCAACATTTTTCCATCACTAAATGTACCGTAGATTGACAGGATACAAAAAACGAGGAGGTGTTGGTTCTGCTTTTTTATGGCTTGGTAGTCATCAGGCACATCAATGACAAATCTGCTCCGGATAAGGAGACAGGTGAAAACAACAATCACTCCGATCAACTGGTGCAGAACCCGCAGGAACGAGAGAATTGTTGCATACATAATTATTCTCAAATATGTTATTGCACACCGGCACTTTTAATAGTCACGTCCTGAATATGGATTTCTTAAACAAACCCGCATGAAGCCAAAATGTCTCACAACCAAGAAAGGAAAATTTAGACCTGCAAATCATTTTTTCTGGCTTTTCTATCGTCACAAAGTTAAAAATTGTTATGACAAATAAAAAAAGTACGCATTTATTGTGGATCCCCGGAATTTTCCAACAAATTCTTAACCTCACGGGTGAGCACGGGAAGGTTGGTTTCAAGCACACCCCACACAACTTCATCTGAAATATTTGCATACCCATGAATGAGGCGGTTACGAAAGGAAATTATCCGGGAGGGGTTGCTGATCAGTTCAGCAAGCGAGGCGTTTTTCTGGATTGCCTGACTGAGTGCTTCTCCGACAATTTCAAATTGGCGCTCCACCCCGGAACGAAGTAAGGGATCTCTTTTATAATCTGCCAGGGTCTTACCGCTGGTGAACTGCGCGATAAGATTGCACGCTTCTGCAATATCAAAAAGATATTTCTTCGTCTCATGCGGCAGCATAAATTACAACCTGAGTCTCTTCTAAGGATTGGCGGAAATACGGATTACGTATTGGTCCTGGCTCCACAAGATCAACCGGGCGATTGAGCAGAAGTTCGAGATCCTCTGCGAGTCCGAAGAACTGGTCCGCATGCTCTGCTGGTTGCATCTTTTCAAATTCAACAAGTAAATCAAGATCACTTTTATCTGGATCGAACCGGTCATCGGTTGCTGATCCAAAAACGGCTAGACGCAGAACCTTACGGTAATTGCATATCCTCATAATCTCGTTTAAATTCTGACTGATGATGCGGTGCATGACAACAACTCCAGTGAGCGGTCAATTTTTTTCTTATTAAATGGTGATCGTGCTCCCTGATAGTGCTTGCGATGAAACATGACAAACATCCTGTAACCGGTTGCAGATGAGTAAAGAGACGATACAGAATTTAATTTCCTGCAAGTGAGTAAAGAGATCCTTTGAAAAGCGGCATAATAGGGCAATAGCATTATCTTTTAAAAACACCAAAAAATTATCAGAACTATTTCACTGGTAAAAAAATACCAGAAATGGAGGGAAATACTGTGGAAATTACAACTGCAACCCGTGACGGCGCAATAATACTTTCTGTAGCCGGGCGGATCGATACCGCAACTGCACCAGCACTTGAACAAGCGATCAACAAGGAGATCGAGGGTGGGAACCGGAAGATTCTGCTCAATTTTTCTGCAGTCACTTATATCAGCAGCGGTGGACTGCGGGTGTTGCTTGCAACTGCAAAGAAATTAAAAAATCCCGGTGACAAGTATGCCCTCTGTGCATTAGCAGCTGAAGTGAACAAGATCTTAAAACTTGCCGGGTTCACCTCCATCTTCTCTATTTATCCTTCCGAGGGCGAAGCGCTTGCCGGGTGGTGACGCACCCCTTATTTCCCTGTCATGGCAGCCGGTACCGGGTGCCCACGGGGCGCGGATCTACCCACTTATAAGAAAGATTGACACCACTTCTTCTAATTCATACCTGTTCCAAACGGATGATGTTATACTCTTAATCGATCCTGGTGGACTTGCCGAACAGTCAGCACAGCTGGCACTGGTGATCGAAGAGATCCGCGAAGAACGAGACCGGCCGCTCTTTGTCTTTCTCACTCATGCCCATCTCGATCATTTCATCGGCACGCAGTGCACACCTGCGTTTGCACACCCGGATGTTGCAGTATTTGCAGTTCAGGAAGCTGGTGCTCTCGCGCTTGAACGCGGGGATGGGAAACTGACACAGGCAGATCTGCTGGGTCAGAAGATCTCACCAGTCAGGATCGCGCTACCCATTATAACGGAAGAACGGGCCGGTTTTTTTTCAGTCCCAATCTCACTGGCATTTTCAAACGGTGCAACGGTCACAATCACCCGGGGACAGACTCGTGGAGGTCTGGCACAGGAACTCATCCAGTTCGGTTCCGGCCCTTCTCTTGAAGTGTATCATACTCCGGGTCACAGCCCGGATAGCATCTGCATACGGATGGGCGGGCTGTTATGTATCGGTGATGTACTCTTTGCTGCAAACCCGGGGATTGCCGGTATATGTGGATGGGATCAGTCAGCCCTTATCCGTTCTCTTTATGGTATTGAATCACTCATAGCCGAAGGCGGGATAGATTTTGTCCTGCCAGGCCACGGGCGCGTGATCACCGCTGCCGATACCAAGCGGATGTTTGAAGCCATCCGCACCGATGCGCTGGCGCTTGAAAATATTGCAGAGCTGAACCAAGAGCGATCGGTCGAGACCGCTGCGTTTGCTGAGGACTGCATGGAGCAGGTCAACGAGCTATTCACGATCATGGCCGGACGGCTTTACTATGTCTCGTATGTGATGGAGGAACTTGGAGAAGAGGATGTTGCAGCTGAGGTCAGTCGTCTCATAAAAGGAGACGTAATCGATGAACTGCTCGAAGCGTTCCGTTCCTTTGCCGATGAGCACCATAAGCGAAGGGGCGTTTCTATTCACCTTGCACTCAAGGCGGGGCAGGTAATTGCCAAACTCGAACGGTCATTTGACGGGGCAGAGCTTGCGCACATCATCGATCCGGCACTTGCCCGAAGGGCGGCACGACTGCTATCGGATTACACTACCATGCTCCGCGGATTCTGTCCCCCCCGCGAACTGGCTGAATATGACCTTGTCCGTCACCTTGAGGCACTGGTGACGGGGCTTTCGGTTCCTTCCTGTTCCGATGACGATCTTCTATCTTCCGATGACGAAGATTCAACTTTTACCCGTCTGCTCCTGAGACGGATCGGTATGCAGCCACTCCTCTCTGATGTTGCGTTTACGTTCTCCTCAGCAGAAAAACAGCTTGTAGCTGCGTTTGATCATGATGATCTTACGGATCTCGTCACCTATATCCTCGAAGATCTTGTAGGTACCGGTGCTGATACGATCACTTTGCAGATAAACCGTGACGACAACAACGCCATCATCAGCCTCGGTGGAACCGGGTGCACTGCTTCGGATACAATGAAAACGGGTGCGGGCTTTCTTAAGCGACTCTGTGATCGTGCAGGAGGAACGCTCTCCTATGTGACCGATAGCAAAGGGCGGGAGTATACGATCAGGATTGCCAGGGTTTTTTAAAAAGTCAAAGGATGGTATTGTCATCTAAGGATTGCACTCCCATCCAGATATGCCACCCGTATTGTCGAAATGTTTTTTGGAAATACCTGAAATGACTGAAAAAAACTCCTGTAAAAAAACTCGCAATTCCCCGCTTCTCGAATTTGAAAATGTCACTGTCATAAAAGGTGACAAGAATGTGCTCGAATCCCTCACGGTTACCATTCATGAGGGGGAGCATATTGCAATCCTCGGACCAAACGGTTCAGGAAAATCATCGTTCATCAAAACGGTAAACCGGGAATATTACCCCAACTCCAAGATGGTGTGGTGTTCCGGATCCGAGGTGAGGGAGTCTGGGATGTCTTTGCCATGCGGTCCTTTTTTGGGATTGTATCCAATGATCTGCAATTCGCTTACACACGGGAGGTGTCGGGCAGAGAGGTAATACTATCCGGTTTCTTTTCCAGTATCGGGCTTTTCAACCACACGGTGACTCCGGCAATGGAAAAGAGAACTGATGAGATCTTAAAATTTTTAGAGATAGAACACCTGCAGACACGCCCGATGACCGAGATGTCATCCGGCGAAGCCCGCAGGTTCCTTATCGGAAGAGCGCTCGTACATCGCCCGGCAGCCCTCATCCTCGATGAGCCCACCAACAGTCTTGACCTGCATGCCCTTCACACGTTTCGGAACCTGTTACGAAAGATCGCACAGTCCGGCACCGGTCTCATTCTTGTGACGCACAACCTGCACGATATTATTCCGGAGATCACCCGCATCATTCTCATGAGTGACGGGAAGTTTGTACACGATGGCAAAAAGAAAGAGATGCTGACCGATAAAAAAATTGGTGAGTTGTACAATGTGCCAGTCCATGTCAGGGAAGAGGGTGGCTGGTATTATGCTACAGGGTACTGAATGATTCCTGCGTTTAGAATTGTTAAAAACAAAAAGAAACATCCTCAATTGAGCGTAAACATTATGCACAATAAAAAAATCTAATACTGTTTGTGATTGAGTGTTGTTCCAACGGTCTGCTCAAATGATTGCTGTTTTTCCCGATACCTGAACACGGTAGCGCTATTTTACCCTACCTTGCGCAGGGTTACTCCCGAATTTCCCCATTCACCATTCATCAGAAATTTATAATCCGTCACACTAAAACAGTTACTGACTGTACCAGCTAAAAAGCATATTGCCCCGGACAGCACATATGTGTAGTAACCTGCTGAGGAATCATGGGCGACCCGTACTTATCCAAAGACGAATCTCTTATCCTGTCCACGCAAAACATCCGCATTGATGGCAAGTCTCTGGACCTGATGCTTACAAGCCGGCGTCTCATACTTATCGATAATTCCGTCAATCCGTTTCATCTCCGGACAATCCCGCTTGATTCTATCATCACCGTTATCGCCGGCATGGATGTGAAAGGGGAACCTGTTTTCACCCTGTCTCACATGGATCCATCAGGGTCTGGTGCACCGCAACCAATGGACTTCATCTTCGTACGGCAAAAAGGTAAATCAAGATCAAAAGAATGCAATGAATGGGCAGCTACACTCAATATTCATGCTGCCGGAGCCCGGAATGGCGCACTCTCCTCAGGCACTCTTCCCTATGATCCGGTAAAGACCATCCAGCCGCGGATGTCAGCCACTTATATGATTGAGACTTTCAGCCCCCGTAAACCGGTCATGGAGGCATATCCGGAGAGGACCGGACCTGAAACAACACCAGTGCCGGTAAAATTTCCTGTGGCTGGGGGAATACTTTCAGGAATTGAAGAATCTGCACCGTTAAAAAATGTTGAAATGGTTGAACCATTTGACTCTCCCTGGCTTCTTCCGCCGGAACCGGAAAAAATGAATGTGCCAAATAAAGAAGAACCGGTATCTCCGCCAGAAGTACTTGCAATTGAGGCTGATGAAAAATCGGAAATTTCGGATAGAGAAGAACCGGTATCTCCTCCACAGGAAATTGCAACCGGACCAAATGACACCATAGAAATTACGGATAAAGAAGAACCGGTATCTCCCCCTCAGGAAATTGCAACTGTGACAAATGAAACCCCGACGATTACGGATGCTGCACAGGCATGGGCAGATGCCGTCCGGACTGCAACAACTCCTTCACCGGTCATTCCTGTAATCATCACCACAACGACTCACACGGACGGAAGAAATATTGATGAAAATTCAAACGCAGAACCGGTCAATAAGACCGTTGAAGAACCGTTGACAGAAATAAACAAAGACGTCTGCTCTGGGGATCATGAACTGGTGGGATCACCCGCCCCCAATGCAGATTCTGTTCCTGCTGCAATCACTCCGCCGGTTCCAATAATTCCAAAGAGTACATATCGCACCATTCAGAACGCCGCAATTATCATTGTCATCCTTGTGGTGGTCGGAGTGGTGGCAATCGGTTCATTTAACCTGCTGAACTCCGGTCAAACACCGCCACCGGTTGTTGTTCCGATTGTGACTGTTCAGCCAACTCCTACTTCGGTCCCGACACTGGTACCTGCTGACGGAGTATGGGTACGCATAGAATATCCGGGAACCTTTATTGGCGAAGTAGGAAACCCTGAAATCATGCACCCTGCCTATGGCTCCGGTGTACGGATCTATAAAATTCTCTGGAGTGATCGCCCTGTCCATGCATTTGCACAAAAGCAGGAAAACACGGGAGATACGCTCACTATCGAAATCTACAACAACGGGAACCTGATCAAAAGCAGCTCAACCCGTGCCCCGAAGGGAAGTGTTGATATTCTTATTGATCCAACCACCGGTCAAGCTCCGGGGGTTAAACCCCGGAATTTCCCCTGAATATCATGGTCCATACAGCGAAATTTTCAGCTGATTCACTGGTCTTTAAATTTCCCGTGCCAGATGCGATCCCGGTAAGCGGAGCCCTTTTTGTGATTGTCAGTAAAAGCAGTGTTGCCGTAACAAACGGAGATACACCAACCATCTTTTATAAAACAAATCCTGCTGATGTCGTGTGCCCGGTGTTGAGAGTGCAGTATTTGGGACACCTGAATACAACCGCATGTTACGCAGTTGAGATTGCTGCAGGTACAACACTTCCTGCTGACTGGCAATATTCCGGTGTCAGGGAACTCTTCGGGCGGGTGCCGGATGAGGAAATGGCGATTGCAGCTCTTGCAATCCAGATCATGGACTTTGACCGCACCACGCAGTTCTGCGGACAGTGCGGAGCAAAAACCCGGCAGCTGCGAACCGAACGGGCGAAATTCTGTTCGGACTGCAACCAGATCACCTATCCACGGCTTTCACCTGCGATCATCGTGCTGGTTGAAAAAGAAGATCAGATCCTTCTTGCCCGCTCCCCCCGCTTCCCACCCGATTTCCACAGTGTAATCGCCGGCTTTGTAGAGCCGGGGGAAAATCTCGAAGATGCAGTCCACCGGGAGTTAAGAGAGGAAGTGGGTATCACGGTTAAAAATATCCGCTATTTTGGCAGTGAACCGTGGCCGTTTCCCCACTCGCTCATGATCGGGTTTGTGGCAGATTATGCCGAAGGCGAGATCACAATCGACAACAATGAGATCATATCTGCAGGATGGTTTAGCCGCGACAATCTTCCCACGATACCACCGCCCTTAAGCATATCACGGGCACTCATTGACTGCTGGATGGAACGGCGCAACCCGATCACCTGATACAGGCATTTTGTGATGAGAACTCTTTCCCGCAGCAGACTGCGACACATTTGTATTGTCTGGAGGGGAAAAAAGGTGTAACAATCGCAATCGATCACGCAGCCATTGATCCTGTCCTGCAGAGTTTATGTACAATACCCCATTTTTGCAGATTTATTTTTTGTAAATTTCGCTTGTTTTTGCCGCTATAAGGCCCAAGCCATCTCTTTTCGACCAGAAGTGCTATAATGCAGTATATAAAATCATATATTAAGGCATAAGAGTACCGTGAGAGTTTAACCGTGCGAGAGATTGCGATGAATAATCCTCTATCAGATGGAAACGAAAGTATCATTGATATTTTTGTTTTGGGTCGGAGTGAAACAGGGACACAGCAGCTCATCGAACCGCTTGAGCACCAGGAGTACCGGGTAACCCTCTTTACCGATGGGACTGATCTCATCGATACCCTTCACTCAGGAAAACCCAACCTTATTATCTGTGACACTATCTCCCTGGGTCAGCAGGCGTATGACTGCTGCCGGCAGATCAAGTCTGATGATAACCTCTGGATGATTCCGATCATGATCCTGACACGCGCATCCTCTTTGAGTGATCTGTTGTACGTACTTGACAGCAATGGGGACAATTTTATTGCCCAGCCATATGACTCTCCGTACCTTCTCTCCCAGATCGAAACATTGCTCCTGACACCCGTTGAGCGGCAGACCATTGACGAGATCAAAACGCAGTTTAAGATCCAGCATGACGAACAGATCTTTGTTGTCACTGCTGATCGCAGGAAACTTTTGGAATTTCTCTTGTCTGCATTTGAGATCGCAGTCAAGAATTCTGAAGACCTTTCCTCAGCGAATACAGAAATTCAGACACTTTCCTCACGGTTAACAACACTTGAAGAAACAGGTATTGAAAACGCCCGGCTCATTGAAATGCTCAGTGCAAGTGTTAAGAAAAAAGAGCACGATGAACGCACACTCAAAGGAGAATTTGAAGAGATCGAACAGGCTCATGATGAAAAAACTGCTGAAATCGGTCACCTCTCGCAAGAATTGGCAGAGACCAAAAAACTCCTCACTACCGCAGAAGAACATATCCGCATTTTGTTAGAGGAAAGAGAGAAAACCACCCAATCTTTCCAGTCAGAAAATTCCGATTTAGCCGAAAAGATATCGAGCCTTACGCAGAAGATCAATGTAAAATCACAAGAACTTGATGAAAAAATAAAAGAGTCTGAAGTAAAAGCCCAGGCACTAAAAGAAGAAACAACCCGTTCTGCCAGACTCGATCTCGCAGTAAAAGAGTCAGATGTGCAGATCGGACAACTCAAAACATCACTTCAGACCCTCACGGATGAAAAAGAACAACTGGCATCGCAATTATCTTCAGAGAAAAACCGGGCTCGTGTAGCAGAAGAGGGTATACAGTCGGTACTACAGGCAAAAGCCCTGTCTGAAAAGGATCTGACACGTCTTATCAATGAGCAAAAGGATGCAGCCCGGCAGCAGACCGAAGAGATTCTCCGGTTAAAAGTCGATCTTGAAGCCGAGAGCGGGCGGTGCACATCAACTGAGAAGCAACTGGAAAATCTTAGGCATGAGTTGGAACAATTAATTGCAACTCACGATGTTAATGCGAACGCAAAAAGACAGCAGTTCGATGATTTGCAAGTACGGTTTGACTCAGCTGTTGCCACAATGTTTTCACAGGAACGGGAATTAAAAATTCTCAAAGATGAGCTTTTAGTAGCTCACGCGAACAGTAAAAAAATCGCAGCTTCTACGGCATCAGTCACTGCAGCATTCAATGAGACCCGGGTAGAGATCGAAGAGCGTGAATGGAAGGTTCAATCCCTTGAAAAGCAGATCGCTGATGCAAACATACTCACTGAAAAAAGTAATGAAAAAGTCCGGACACTCACCGCTTCGCTCGAAAGGGTACAGTCGGCACTGGACGCTGAAAAAGAACAGCATGCAGCTACTGAAAAACAGTTACATGAAGCGATTCGCGAGCGGGATGAAAACCTGCAATCGGTTCGCGGTGCGCACGAAAATGTAAAAACCGATCTCGATCAGCATAAAAATGATCTCTTACGGATGAAACGCGATCTTGAGGCGGCAACATTACTCCGGTCAACACTTCAGGGTGACATTACCGCAGCATCTTCAAAGATCAAAGAGCTTGAACATGAGTTAAAATCAGTTGTGCAGGTAAAGGACCAGAGCAGTGAGCAGGTTCGTTCACTTTCAGAAGATCTGGAAAAGACAAAATCAGCGCTCAAGGAAATGCGCTCTGCACTTGATAGTGAGAAAGAACAGCGTGCTGCTGCTGAAGCACATTTAAATGCGGCGATCCGGGTGCGGGACGATAACTTGCAATCGGTTCGCGGTGCACATGACCAGACCAAATCGGATCTCGAAGTTCACCGGAATGATCTCATGAGGCTGAACCGGGATCTTGAGGCAGCCACTCATCTCACTTCAGTCCTTTTGGCAGATTTCAATGCTGCATCTGTAAGGATCGATCAACTGGAACATGATCTGAACGCTGTTGTTCAGGGAAAGGAGCAGACCGGTCAGCAGGCCCGGTCGCTCTCGGATGATCTCGAAAGGACAAAAGCCGAACTTGAGACCGAGCGGAGGATCCGTCGCACCGCAGAAGTGAACCTGCAAAAATCTACGCTGGTCAGCAGCAAGCTTGAGGGAGACATTGCCCGATCCGCAGCAGAGCGGGAAGGATTAAAAGCAGCCCTTGAAAGGGAGAGACTGCTGCACGCTGCAACGGCTGATAAGGCGAGAGCTGCTGCCCATGCAAAGGAGCATGTTGAGCTTGAGTTTAAAACAGTAAAAGAGGAACATGGACGGCACGTTGACCTGCATGCGGCAACGATAGAGAAACTCAACCAGGGTTTTGAGCAGGCGCTCGCCCGGCAGCGGGACCTTGAAGAGAAGGTAAAGACACTTGAGTCTGACAAGGCAGCAGCAGAAGCACGGGCAGAAGCACTCGCAAATGAGATCGAGCAGGCGCGAACGGCTCTTGCTGATGAGTGGGAAGACCACATGAATGATGAGGAGCGACTTGCGGCTACTGAAAAGAGAGCAGCTCAGATGGCGCAGTCCCTGTCAGGTATAGAAAAAACGGCATCGGAGCGGGAACGCAAATGGGCAGTTGTTGTCAAACAGACCGATCTGCCTGCAGAGATCATGCCCACTCCAAAGGCAGTGATTACTACTAACCTTCCCAAAACACAAGCAGAAGTCATTCCTGACAAAAGTCAGGAAGTTTCGATGTCTCCGGGAATTGAGGATCTGTTTGAAGACGATACTCCTCAGACACCCGTAGAACAAATACCCGTTCCTGTTCATCCTCATGCAGCACCGGCAGCAGAAACTCCAATTATGACTAATGAGGAAGAACCTGACGAAGAGTTTGAAACTACAGACGAACCTGAAGATTATCAGGATGCTGATGAACGGGAAGCATCTGAACAGGGTGATAAACAGGCAATGGGTGATGACGATGATAACGAGGAGGAACCGGAAGATGAGGAGGGAAATGCGGGGGATCAGGTAAAAACTCTGGACGATTTTGGACCCCCGTCCGGTTATGGCATTTCATTCAACCGCCAGCAATGGTTCGATCTCTTAAAATGGTCACACCACTCCGGAGCACTCTCCCAGCAGCAGCGCATGCAGATCGTCCGAATGGGACGATTGATCCAAAAGGGGCGCAAGCTGACACAGAAACAGGATGAACAGGTGCGGGAGATGATGGTGCTCGTCCAGACTCTCGGTTACCGGTTCCACTAACCTTTTTTTTTAAAATTCCAGTATCCTTATCAGCCAATGAATCCCACCTCCTTTTACTCATTATGCCCAGACCCTCCCCCAAACGAAAAGACACCACTCCAAAGAAAAATATGAAAGATAAAAGAGACCAGAATAACGGCTCGGATTACCGGCTTGTGATTGTTCTTGGAAGTGCACTTGTTCTTGCGATTGCAATCATCGTTGCGATCATGTGGACATCCCGATAAAATACCGGCAAAAAGATTTCAGTCTCGCAAACTTTGCCGGATATTATCTCGTTTTATGCGGGGATCAAATCCATCCTTTTGCCTGAAGATAGTAGCCAGCACCGGTATAAGCACATCCTGCGACAATGATTGCAACAAGACTCAAAAAAATGCTGCTGTAATTTCCTGAAATCGCTGAGCTCCAGAGCCATGAGAGAAAAAAGAGCACTGCAAGAACACCGACAATGATGACTGCAAAAAATGCAATGAGGGCCAGAGTCCCGGTCAGCACCAGATCATCCATGGATCAAAGATGTGCTCTCGCACTATTTTAACCGTCTTTAAGTGAGTGAGGCTATTTAGAAATAGTCTGCCAGAAGTTCATTATAGAGCCTGTGGACATTTTCTTGCGTTGACGGCATGTCAGGAAACCCGGAATATCCTTGCGCCGCTGGCAGATCAACTGCGAGATTGAGCTTGTACTGGCTTTGTGAATGGAACCAGCCCTTCTTCTGGTAATACCAGGAGAGGTATTCCTGTTCGGTTTGTCCGGGGGTTGGAATAAACAGACCTTTTTTCTTTTGAAGTTCAGCCAGTTCCATCATTGTTGTATAACCCGACCGGCAAATGACAAACTTTGCGCGATTCATGAGCTGCACCTTCTCTTCATTGGACACATATCCTTTTACTATGCAGCTGTCGGTTCCCGTAATTTCGGTCTTTCTCTTGGGACTCCCGAGTATAACCACACAATTACCTTCGAGTTCTGGTATGGACGGGAGGAGGAGCTCTTCGAGTTTTGTCCGCTGGGGTTCAGGTCCCGAGATCATGACAAGATAATCCAAATCCTCTGTGCAGACCTGTTTTTGTATGCTGGTGATAATGCCGGAGAAGAAGGCCTTTGATTGTGTGTCAGCTGATCCGGGCAGGGCGAGTTTTCCTGCAAGGGAGAGATTACCCGGCGGATTGTCCGGTACGATGATCCGGTCATATTTCCTGTGGAGGTACGTATTGATGCGGAGTGCGAAGAGCTCCACCGGCCAAATAGCAAAGGGCATGTGGTAGTGCAGTTGATGAGTGATGAAGATGGAGGGCACTTCTGAGGAATACACACCCAGCCGGTTGTCACTGATGATGAGGTCATAGCGATCCTTTGCCAGAATCTTTGCAAGTTGTTGTCGTTCTTTTGATACTGCTTTGAGCAGGATGGGGAGATACAAAAAGAATTTTGGGAGGAACAGGCTGCCCGAACTGTATGGGGAAGGGTAATCCTCAAACTCGATGAACCGGCACTGGGGAAATTCCTGTTTGAGAGCGTTTAAGGCATTACCGCACGCAGCGATAGTGACCTCGTGATGGTGGGAAAGGAGTGTTTTAATTATCGGGATATCTCTCATTGCATGACCGAGTCCCCAGCTCAGTGGTGAGAGTAGTACCTGTGCCATTTTTTAAAAAATCCTCGTATCAGTGTATAGGTATTGTTTCTCGAAAAGTATTGAATTGTTCCAAGATCCCTTTAGGTGTTTTCATCATCCAGTCATTGTACATCAGCGCCACAGCTCTGTTCTAAATTTTTTTTTACATATCTGGTAGTGGAATTTTTTTTGTTGATAGTACTTGTCCATTCCAAATTTTCTGATAGGTAATGCGTAGCAAATGGTTACCCTCAAATGACCATTTCCTCCCTTTAAAAAAACCGAGTTAACTGCGATCGCAAAAACCCCTAATCCGGGCATTTTACGGGCTTTGATTTCTGTATCTCTCCAAAATGGGCTGCAATTATGTGAAAATGACCCCCTGTTCGATTGTAAAACTCCTGGAGTATTTGCATTAACAGGGGGTCCGGTGCATGTCAGACAATGCAAGAATCCGGTTAATTTTCCCCTCAAAAAGATGATCTATTCTGAGCCATTTTCGGGCTCCGATTGTCTTTTTCCGGACCCGTTTTTCCAATTTTTAGGAAGGGGTGTCAACTTCTCGAAAAAATAACGATTATATTGCTTGTTTTCGAAAACGAAGCGATTTAAACGGAATAAAATATGTTAAATTAGCGGGCTTCTACGGGCATCAGATTTTGACACATATTTCAGGGTGTTTTTTGGGAGAAACGGTCTGCAAATGCCCTTGGCTGCCCACTATTGCGATCACGTCGGAGAATCCGGTTTTTTAAAGGATTTATCAGGATTTTAAAGGGGGAATAATTCTAGTTTACGAGGGAGGGTGTGTAAAGTTTTTTTAAAATAATTTCTGGATTTTTCTTGCACGCCCGGAAATATTTTTTCGTATTTTTTTGTGAGCCGCTAAAACTTTTTTTAAATTATTTGATAAAATTCGCGAGTATAAAAAAATCCGGACCGGAAAAATATTTTTAAGAAAAATCTGCCCGTGCTAGGATTATTTTGGGATTTTTTGTGAGAAACGTTTTGATGCATGGCTAAAATATTTTGAAATTTTGCATAATCTTATGAATCTTATGGTAAAATGGGATTTGGGGAGCGGGGGGTGCTGCAAAATATTTTTTATTATGTTACCTTGTGTTTTCCTTTGATAAAAGCACAATTTGGGAAATAATGTGAATCATAGGTTCAAAGGAGCTACTGAATAATTACATAATTTTTCAAGGAGGGGAACACGTATGAAATAGAAAATGTCTGAGTGGCTAATGGATTTGGATTGCAAGCGGTGATTTGAAAATTCTTTTTTTTTTGCAGTATAACGGACCTTGAGCCGTAATGTTGCCGCCATTACCTGATACTTTTACATTGTACTCATCAGGATTGAACGTTGAGGCACCAGCATCTCAAGATGATAAGAGTTCTCACAGTTCACACATTAACCGGATACATGCCATCTTGTCGACAAGATCATCTTCCATTACAACGACTGCCAGTTCCTTTCCGAACCCGGAAGACGGATCCTTGTTCTTCATTCAGCTACTTCGCTCAACGTCCAGTACATACACATTGCCCGGATCACTTCCATAAACTGCTGGTAATCAACGGGTTTGATCATATACCCGGTAACACCCAGATCATAGGATCGGATTTTGTCGCATTCTGCCCGGGAGGTCGTGAGAATGACGACAGGGATCCTCTTTATTGCCTCATCTTTTTTCATAATCGAAAGAAATTCAATCCCCCCCATCTTGGGCATGTTGAGGTCAAGGAGTATGATTGTCGGTTTTGGTTTTTCCTTATCTGCGAGAAATTCAAGTGCTTCTACGCCATTTTCAACATGACACAGAGGGTTTGTTACATTGATATCCTTAAGTGCCCGTTTGACGGACATCGCATCAACAATATCATCTTCAACAAGAAGAATCGATTTTAGTATTGTCATACAGTATAACCTCCACTACCCCTAACGAAACGGTTCCTTGCATCGGAATGGTAAAGTAAAAAGAATTCTCTTTTTCCTATGCACCATGACATAAAAATTCCGGTGAATATTTTAAGAACGTCGATGTATGTCATCGCCACGCTCCCTTTGGCACCTCGATCTCGAACCGTGAACCCTTCCCGGGTTCCCCGGTCTCTTTGAGGGTTATACCGGTGATTGATAGGATCTCCCGGGTAAGGAACAATCCAACGCCAGCGTTCTTTCCGTCCCCGCGTTCAAATATCCGTTCTTTCTCATCAGCACGAACACCATCACCATCATCCTCACAAACAATGATTTTATTCTCATTGTGATCCGCAACAGTAAAACGGATGGTTGTAATTTTACTGTCATGCTGCACTGCGAAGTTCAGGAGATTATAAAATACTTTAGCAAAGAGCGGATCAGCAAAAACGTTTGCACCGGAAGGGAGATCATTTATGAGCCGGATATGCCCTATTGCAACATCACTAGCTGAAGAGTTTAAGAGTGCATGGCAATCCTGCCACAACGGTGGATTGATTCCAATCTTCTCGTATTCTTTAGTGAACCGGATCAAAGAAGTGATGTGTTGTGCAGCGGCTGAAATCGTTTGATAATAAGCTTTAATTTTAGGTTCATGTTCCATACTTTGCAGCATATCCACATAGCCCAAAATTCCCGTTAGCTGGTTGTTTATGTCGTGCCGTGAAATGCTGGAAAGGAGGGTGAGCTTCTTGATCGCCATGTCGAGCGATGTTGAGATTTGAAGGAGTTCCTGCTCATGGTAATCCCTCTCAAGTTCGAGTTGTTTGCGTTCGGTGATATCCTGGCAGGTTCCTTCATGGTACCGGATATTGCCCTCGGCATCACGGACAAGTCTTGCATTTAATGAAACCCAAACCGTTTGTCCATCCTTATGCCGACAGGGTACTTCAAAGTTCTCAAGAACTCCTGAGTCTAACAAAATCCGCTTTGCTTCTTTTCGGTGTTTTGGATCCTTGTAAATCTGTGTGTCGATATCCCTTATCGATTCAATGAGTTCGTCAGCAGATTCGTACCCGAGGATTTGAGCCACACGATTATTAGCAGATAAAAACCGTCCTTCATTTGAGACCTGGTATATCCCTATAACCGCGTTGTCAAAGATGGAGCGGTACTTCCTTTCATTGTCCCGCAATACATCTTCCATGTGTTTGCGTTCGGTAATATCGGTCACAATCCCCTCGATTGCAACAGGCTGACCGCTTTCGTCCTTGACCAGCACATTCCTCTGGTTTAGCCAGCGGGTCTTTCCGACCCGGTCAATAATCGGGTATTCATAAAAGGGGGACATATCTCCTTTCAGCAGAGCTTCCCATTCTTTTTTGAAATAATCCTGCCAGTCATCATGAAGGAGTTTTCTTGCAAGACCCGGGTCAGAGTAGTAATCTTCAGGATAATAACCAGTAATTTGTACCGCTGCGGGGCTGACATATTCGTACTTCCCATCAGGCAGGGACATGCGGTAAATCATGTCCTGTGCATGTTCCGCAATCAACCGGTATTTCTTCGCGATTTCTGGAAGTGTTACCTTAGTTTTTTTCCGTTCTCCACTTTCTGTAAGTAGCGTACGGGTAGCATCGAACTGTTGAGCTCTACGTTCACGGACTTGTGTCTCAAGGTTGTCAAGGGCCTGTTGCAATGGTTCCTCCACTTGCCAGACATCCGTGATATCAGTGAACGCAACGCGAACGATGGGGGCTCCTCCGATGCCGGTGATCCGTATCCCTTGCAGATTTGCAGGAAACGATGAACCATCGCCCCTTAGAAGCGTGAGATTACAGGACTGTATGGGGCCCTGTTTAAGGACATTTGAGAAATATCTATGCCACAGAACAGAATCTTTTTCTGCTATACATTTCCTGAATAGGGATTTTACCAGTTTGTTTCGTTCAATACCAAGGAGGGTTGCCCCGGCAAGGTTCACATCAGTGATCAGTCCCTTGTCATTGAGCGTGAAATAGCCCAGCGGGGCAAACTCATACAGGTCAAGGGATTTGTCCCGTGATTCTTCAAATGCGAGCTTCGTGATACTGAGTTCATCTGCCGGAATCTCATGTTCAATGGAGTGGATCTGAATATCGGGAGTATGTTTCTCTGCCTTTTTCCCTGAACGGTCTGGAAAATTCTTTGGGGGGGTGCGTGCGAGTTGCGTTTCTGCATCCCCCTTTATCGAATGGATGCGTGCATTCTGGCCCTCTGCTTTTTCTTCCCTCTTTTTTACTACCATTATGCACCACCCACTATTCGCCACGCCCCTTTTGGCACGGTCATCTCGAATCGTGCTCCCTTGCCCGGTTCGCCAGTTTCCCGGATGCTGATGCCGGTTTTTCTAATAATTTCACGGGTAAGGAAGAGATTGAAACCATTATTCTTCTCAAATCCTCGTTCGAAGATCCGATCCTTTTCTCCTGCAGGAATACCCACGCCATCATCCTCGCATATGATGACCGCTTCACTCTCACTGTATTTTACCGAGAACCGGATGGTTGTTATCTTCCCTCCATACCGCACCGCATTATCCACCAGAATGTAAAAGACATTCTCGAAAAGGGGAGCAGCATAGATCTCAATATTTCCGGCATGAAATAGTAAAAGAACCGGGGTATTATTTTTAAAATTCTTCACTACCTTATCGATTACCACTTTGATATTCTGCCATAATGGCTGGTTGATGCCGTCATCCTGGGAATCCTGGGTAAATTCAATCTGGTGCTGGATGGCGCGGGTGAGATCTTTGATCTCTTTGAGCAAATGCATCTTTTCTTCAGGAGATGATGTGGCGTTTGACATATCCACACAGCCTAATATCCCGGTGATCATATTGCGGGTTACATGCCGTGCAATATCATTCATTAGGTTCAGTTTTTGGCGGGTAAGCATTATAGCATCCTGCGCCATCTTTCGTTCAGTGATATCACGCAAAGACCCTGCTATACCAGCCGGATTACCATCTGAATGAAAAATTCGGGTAGCGGCCAGTGATACTGGCGCGTATGATCCGTCCCGTTTAATGAGCAGCAATTCGTAATCTCTTACACTTCCGCGTTTATAGATCTCATTGAGAAGATCAGTTTCTCCTTCCGGGTTGATGTACAATGTCGTGGCCGGCTTTCCAATCAACTCTTCGGGCATCCAACCTGTGAGACGATGAAGGGAAGGAGAAAGCACCGTAATAAGATCGTTTAAGTCTGTCTGGAAATACAGGTCCTCAAACGATTCAAAAATATGACGGTACCTTGTTTCACTTTCCCTGATCGCTTCTTCTACCAGTTTGCGCTCGGTTATGTCCTGACTGGAACCTATGATCTTTATCGTGCGGCCCTGTGCATCTTTTTCCGGATGTAAACGAATCGTCACCCAGCCGATCGTTCCATCATCACGGACAATGCGTACTTCGAAGACCGCGGAATATTGGGTCTCCTTAGTTTGCGATGCCTGTTTAATCTGAAGATCGATCTGGGCTGCATCATCACCGTATACAAAACGTTTAACGAACTTCTCCGCAGACATAGTGTAGCTGCTGGCCTGGGTCCGCGTAATACGATGCAGTGCATAATACTTATCATTTAAAGTAAACAGATCTGCTGCAACGTCATATTCCCAATAGGCCATACGTGCGATATTGAGCGCATCATCTGCCCTTTTTCTGGAGGCAGCCTGCCGGACTTTATGCGAGAGTTCGGCATACTGTGCGCCCGGTTCGCCGCCTTTCTGGAGATAGAAGTCTGCTCCGCTGTTGATTGCCTGAATGACTACCTCTTCCCTGCCCCTGCCGGTGAACAGGATGAATGGAATGGGTCCAAAGCGTTCCCGCACTTCAACGAGGAACTGGATACCGTCCATGCCGGGCATCTGGTAATCGGATATGATCGCATCAAATTTTTCCTGTTCGAGTAACCGGATCCCTTCGGCTGGGCTCAGTGCTGTTGTTACGGTGAAATCCCCGGATACTTCTAAGAACATCCTGCCAATATCGAGCAGATCGGGTTCGTCATCAACGTAGAGGACCCGGATTGCCGCTGCCATCAAACACTCTTCCTGACTATCCGCCACGCCCCTTTCGGTACGGTCATCTCGAATCGTGCACCTTTGCCCGGTTCCCCAGTCTCTTTGATGGTGATGCCGGTAATTGAAAGAATTTCCCGGGAAAGTGCTAACCCAAGCCCGGTGTTTTTCCCGAACCCACGTTCAAAGATCTTTTCTTTCTCCTCAGCAACGATACCATCTCCATCATCTTCGCACACAACAACATGTTCACCATCGCGTTCCTCAACAGAAAACCGCATGGTTGTGATCTTCCCGCCATATCGCACCGCATTATCCATAAGATTGTAACAGACCTTGACAATCAGCGGGTCTGCGAACACTTCTATTCCAACAGGGAGATCGTTTTTCACCATGATTTTACCGAACGGGGCTTGCTTTGCCGCAGTGTCTACGAGTGTGCGGCAGTTCTGCCATGCGGGAGCATTGACACCGATCTTCTCGTACTCCTTGGTGAACTGGATCATGGAAGAGATCCGCTGTGCAGCGGTAGACACTTTCCCAAAATATTCTTTGAGTGCAGGATCGGGCTGCTGCTCCTCTAAAATGGCAATGTATCCCATGAGGATCGTTATCTGGTTGTTGATGTCGTGCCGGGTGATGCCGGAGAGCAGGGTGAGTTTTTTACTGGCAAGCGCAAGCGCACCCTCCGCCAGTTTGCGCTCGGTAATATCAACGAGAAGTACGAGGAAAGCGGGGCTGTCGTGATACCTAATCTGTGTGCCCTTCACGATCACCGGTCTATGGTCCCCGCCCTGTGCGACGATATCGATTTCATAGGCAGGAACTTCACGCCCTTCTTGGCGGAGTTTCATCATTGAGATCACTTCCTCCCGGTGCTCTTCTGGGATGTATGAGAGCATGGATGTGCCGACCAACTCCATCGCATTATACCCAAGTGCCCTCACCGCGGCCTGGTTCACATAAAGGATATTCCCATTCTGCCCGTACACAATGATATAATCGGGCAGGTTCTCCACAAGACCACGGTTGAATGACTCGCTCTCGTGCAGTGCCTCCTCCGCCCGTTTGCGCTCGGTAATGTCGATGACTGTGCCTTCATACAAGAGCACGTTCCCCTCAGTATCTCGTTTTATCCGCGCAGTTATCGAGACCCAGAAACGGCCCCCGTCACGTTTGAGGTGCAGAGCTTCATAGTTCTCGACTTTCCCTTTTTCTGCAAGAATATGGCGCACTTCCTGCTGTTCATCTGGATTGGCATAGGGGGGACTGCCAACATCCAAATCTGCAGCTAACATTTCTGCAGCATCTGAAAAACCGTACATGCGGGCAAAAGCATCGTTCACGTTGATTATTCGACCGCCAGGCGCCGTCTGGAATAAACCCACTACAGAATTTTCAAAAATGTCGCGGTATTTTTGCTCGCTCAAACGGAGTTTTTCTTCCACCAGTTTACGCTCGGTGACATCGTAGTTTGTTCCAAGCAACCTTATGGGTTTACCAGAAGTGTCGTGATGTACGCGGGCACGGGCGTGAATATGATGGATGGTCTTGTCCGGCCAGACAACGCGGAACTCATTGTTGAATTCTTTTTCACCACGTAATGCCAACTGAAGTTCTGCCTCACTCTGCGCGAGATCACCCGGGTGCACTCCCGCACGCCATGCTTCGTACGTGCCGCTGAATGTCCCCGGCAAGATCCCGTAGAGCTGAAACATCTGGTCGTCCCAGATCAGAATATTATTAACGAGATCCAGTTCCCAGATGCCTACACCGCCAGCGTGCGTTGCCAGCGTCAAGCGTTCGGAAACCTGATTAATCGCCTCCTCCGCCCACTTACGATCACGGTTCAGCAGGGTAATTGCAATCTGGTCGGCAAGCTGGCAGGCAAATGTAATCTCATCGCTCTCCCAGTGATGCGAACAGTCAACATGCTCAAAACAGAGAACCCCGAGATTCTGTCCGGTTACCCATATCACTGCATCCAACTTTGAGGTAATACGATTCGGTTTGAGGTAACTCTTCACATATCCCACCGTGCGTGGATCGGTCAAAGGATCATCGGCATCGATGAATTTTGCCTTGCTTAAAGCATCAAACTCATTTACATATTCACGACGTTTCAGTACATCCTTGTAGGAGTGTCGGTCATACATGACCTCATACAGGTCAATGCATCGCAGTTCATCTTCGTTGTTGTTATACAGCCAGACACTCGCCCTTTCCACACTAAGCACTGATGATGAAATTTCAGTAAGTCTGGCTGATAGTCCATGCACATCTCCAGAAAAAAGGTGCGGTGAGAAAGAGATTTCATTAAGCGCTGCCTGCTGGTCGCGGGTTCTTTTCAACGTGGCAACAAGGTTTTCATCAGTTTGTTTGCGCTTGGTGATGTTCCTGCCTATAGAAAGAAGTAACGTCTTGCCATCTGCCGTTTCAATCGGGGTAGCAGAGTACTCGAATGGAATATGCGCTCTTTGTTTTGTCACAAGGGATAACTCTACAGTGACGTTTCCTGTATAATTCCTCGCCATAGCCTCTGTGGCATTGATGAGATCTGTCTTATCGTAGAAATCGCGGGGTGCTTTCATGCCCGCTATCTCGTCATCGGTATAGCCACTCTCTTCAGAGAAGCGTTTGTTCCACCGTATAGGTTTTCCCGTTGATGGTTCAAACAAAAAGACCGTGTCGTGTGGTGCATCGAACAACCTGTCCGAATAGTTCTTCTCTCGTAAAAGCGCATCTTCCGCCAGTTTGCGCTTGGTGATGTCGATGATTGTGCCTTCATACAAGAGCACGTTCCCCTCATTATCCCGGATGGTCTGTGCAGTTATCGATACCCAGAACCGGGTCCCGTCCCGTTTACAGTGCAGTGTTTCATAGTTCTCGATTTTCCCTTTCTGCACAAGAATACGGAGCACTTCCTGACGGTCTTCACGATTGGCATATGGGGGGCTACCCACATCCGAATTGGTAGCTAATAATTCTGCAGCATCTGAAAAACCATACATACGGGCAAAGGCATTGTTTACTTTGATAAGCCGATCACCGGGTGCAGTCTGGAATAACCCAATAACTGAATTTTCAAAAATGTCGCGGTACTTTTGCTCGCTGACGCGGAGTCTCTCTTCCGCCAGTTTGCGTTTGGTAATGTCACGGACAACTACCTGTGTGGCATATTCCCCGCGGAAAAGAATCCGGCACCCTTGGTTCTCAACAGTAACATGGGTCCCGTCAGAGCAGAGGAGCACTTCTTCCTTCAGGGGAATCGGGTCTCCTTTTTCTATAGCATCTTCCATTCTTGCACTAACTTTGTCTCGATAATCCGGATCAACAAAGTCCAGGACATTTTTTCCTGTTAATTCGCCGGGATCCTGAAGGTGCAAAATGGATGCAACTGAGTTGTTGGCATACAAGATTTTTCCAGACGGACTGTGGAGGATTATGCCATCGGGCATGTTTTCAATCAGTGTGCGGTAACGGTTCTCGCTCTCCTTCAGCGCCACCTCCGCCTGTTTGCGCTCGGTAATGTTCCGTGCAACTACCTGAAGTCCGGTATAAATTCCATCTTTGATAATGGGAGTTCCTCTTCCGTCAAAAACAGCATACGACCCATCACTTTTTAGCATTCGGAACTCAATTTCCTCTTCAGGGCTTCCATTCTTCAGATTCTGCATTGCCTGATTTATTTTCAAAACATCATCTGTGTGAATAATGTCCGAATCTGCCATTTTTCCGATATAGGACTCTGGAGGAAATCCAAGGATCGAAGTAATGGATGGTGATACAAATGTAGGGATTCCTTCTGGATCCAGCACGATAATTAAATCGGAAATTCTCTCGGTAATGCCACGGAACCGCGCTTCGCTCTCCTGCAGCGCATCTTCTATCTGCTTGCGTTCGGTAATATCCGATACAATCCCTTCGATTGCCACAGGCACCCCAAGTTCATCCTTAATCAGGGTGTTTCTCTGTTGGAACCACCGGATCTTTCCAGCCCGGTCAATGATCTGGTATTCATACAACGGGGGCATATTACCTTTTAGCAGGGCATCGAATTCTTTTTTGAAATATTCCTGCCAGTCTGCGTGGATAAGTTTTCTTGAAATATTGGAATCAGAGTAGTATTCTTCTGGGGTATACCCCGTCAGTTGTAACGCTGCGGGGCTGACATATTCGTACTTCCCATCCGGCAGGGACATGCGGTAAATCATGTCCTGTGCATTTTCTGTAAGCAACCGAAATTTTTTCTCGCTCTCACGAAGCTTTTCTCTAACCCTTGTACTCTCAGTGATATCTCGGTCTATACCACGATAGCCCATGAATTCTCCCGCAGAAGAGAGGATGGGAATGGCACGTGTGTCAACAATTACCCGGTGTCCGTTCTTATGTTTCAAAGAATGCTGCTTGGTGAAAGCGGATGTACATTTATTTGAGGTTTTTAATAAGGACCAGAAATCTATCGTAGATTCTCCGTTTTTTTTATCTGACAGCCATAATGGCGGAGTTCCCACCAGTTCCCTTGGAAGGTACCCGGTCAATGTGGTGATTGCAGGGCTGACATATGTGTAGCAGAGATCAACTCCTGTCTCCCAGATCACATCGGAAGTGCTTTCAACAATATCCTGATACCGCTTTTCGAGGTTCACGATCTTGTCCTTAAGTTCCTCCCTCTCGGACAGGTCGAGCATTATACCGGAGATGTAAAGGGGGTCACCCGAGGGTGATTTGATGAGTTCCCAGTGCACCAGACAAAATATGAGACTGCCATCCCTTTTTTTAAATGATCTCTCGTGAAAGTGGGGGTTATTCGTACCGAGGTGTACGAGCGCTTCGATGAACCGCGAGTCTTCACTGAAAATGTCTGTGATAGAATGAGTAAGAATATCCGATTCATCAGAATATCCTAAACTTGACATGAAGGAGAGATTCACGTACATGATCACTCCCTGTAAGTCAGCTACTATGAGGCCGGGGTTGAGTTGTTCCAGCAACTCTCTTCCGAGAGATGCCTGTGCATTTTTATTATTGATGATGGCCTCCTCAATGATGATGAGGAACCCCGTTTCTTTGTACGGGATACTAATTTTTGTAATGGTGACAGGATAGGAGAGAATCCCGTCCTTTCCTGAGGATTTGAGTGTGACGTGAACCACCCTCTGCGAGTCGGCCTCCTTTAAATTCCTGAAGATCTCCGGTTGAATGAGGACAGGATGGGAGATTGAATCAAGTTTCTTCCCTACGAGATCTCCTATAGGTGTCTTCATCCATTGTGTTGCAGTCTCATTCACATAGATAATATTCAACGCGTCATCGACAATGACGATAAGATCAGCAGATGCCAATGGGAACATTGTATGAGGAAAATTCTGATCCATATAGTATTTTTTTGCCGCCCCTTGATGGAGGCAGATGATTTGGCCGCTCATATTGAGTATTTCAAGAAGGTGTGAGACCGTATGGCGATCGAGACCGGCCTGACGAGATATGGCGGATATGGGGAGGGGCTTAGGAGCTCCCTTGAGCACATCAAGTACTTTTGAAACGAGAACTAGATCGTTAACCATTCTATAGAAAGGCTGTACATCCTGTGTGCTTATAGTATGAGGATTTGGTCACCAATATCAATAGTTTAATATAGGGTAGCCAAAAAAACGCTTATGGCGATGCAAAATAACATGCACGGACAACGCACAGCCAAAATCAATCTTAAAGAAAATACCCTCACTTGCCCAACTTCGTTTGTTTCTCCATAGAGTCCACAGCGTGACTCCAAGACTCCATAATCTTCCTCTGCGCCAGATTCAGCTGGTCGCGTGGCCGGTCATCGTGTGGATGGATCTTCAATAATTTGTTAAATGCACGAATCGCTTCAAGGTATTTCTGTTGATGCATGAGTGATAAGCCCTCATTGAACCATGCCGCGATAAATTCCGGGTCAATGTCGACTGCCTGTGCAAATGAGTTCAAAGCATCCTGGTATCTGCCCATTTTAAAAAAGAATTATTCCCTTGTTATACCACGAGTTTGCATTGTTGGCGTCGAGTTTGATTGACCTGTTCACGAGTGCGAGTGCCTCGTCGTATTGACTGGATTCGGCGAGTTCAACGGATCTGGTGGAGAGATCCCGGGCATCGGGCATAATATGGTGTCGTAGGGGTGGAGAATATGGTTGTGGATGGGGTTTTAACCCTTTTTTTCGCACTGTGAATTTTACCGCATATCTCCTGAAAAAAATACACACCATACATAGTGTATCTTTTAAAAAATCTCACATCCCATATGCCGGAAATAAATTCAGTCAGAATCAATAAATTCTCTCCAATCCACATCATTACACGCGTTTAACACCATCAAGGAGAGATCAATATCTATCACCCATTAAAACGACTCATACGATTTGAAGCCTATGGCATCCTCTTTGTGATTGCCGGAATTTTTGGTGCGCTTCTTGCTGCGGGCCGGTTCGATCTTTCCTTTCCACTCTTCCTCATCTTTGTTGCAGCATCCTCGGCATTTGGGTTTGTCATTAACGATATCTCGGATATGGCACTCGATGCCCGTTCTGCAAAACCCAGGAACCCGCTTGCCGATGGGTCCATGACCTGCCGGACTGCCAAAATTGTCAGTGCAGTTCTGCTGGCAATCTCTCTTGTCTGCATGGCATTCCTGCCTTTGTCCCTTCTCGGGATAGAACTCGTAGTCCTGTTTGTTTTTATCACCTATTCGTTCTGGATAGAAGTAAAAAATATTGCCGGGCTCGACCTGGTTTACCATGCCCTGTTCCCGGCGCTCTATGGTCTGCTCGGGTACGTGCTGTATCATCCGCTGGATCTAACAGGAATTGTCTATGTGGTTCTGCTTGGAATATTCGGGGCAGTAGGGGAACTAGGAAACGAGATCCGGGATTTGGAGAAAGACCGGACCGAGCGAAAAAATACGGTCGTAATTATCGGTGAACAGGCGGCATTTTTTTTAACTATCGCGTTTATGGCCTGCGCATTCTGCATCATTGCGGTCTTTGCACTATCAGAGCCGGGCTTTTTCTGGCTTCTGCCGTTTGTGCCGTTCGGTCTTTTCTTTGTTCACCCGGTAGTAAAGGCAATGAAGAACCCGGCATACAAAATGAAGTTTGTGGATGCGATCAACAACCGGGCGATTGTGCTTGCCGCAGCCATGCTTGTGGTGTATGGATTTATGCGGGTTACTTCTTTTTTTCATTGATAAAAAATAAATTTTTTCTTCTTTTTATTTTCTCACAATGAATTTTTTTACCCCAACAATCGCTTTTTAACGGGATGTACGAAGAATAATCACAAGAGTAATCTGATCAACTGCAGATTATTATTCATGCAGGCTCGGGCTGAAAAGAATTTCAATAAAGGTGCTGATTTTGCCAAACTCGGGGACCTCGAAAAAGCTATAGCATTGTTTGACAAGGCGCTTACCCTTGAACCTGATAACGATATGTTGTGGGTGCTGCGTGGAACGATGCTCGATGATCTCGGCCGGTACGCAGACTCCCTCGATTCATACGATAAGGCACTTGCCATTAAAACGGATTATGCGGTGGCATGGTATAGTCGCGGTGTTGTGCTCCGTAAACTCTGCCGTTATTCTGATGCAATCGCTTCGTTTGACCGGGCCCTTTTACTTAATCCGAATTACACCGATGCCAAAAAACACCGGGAACTCGCTGCCAGAGAACGCGATTAAGAAACGAAAAGAAAAAGGCAATGGATGAATCAACCGGTCCTGTGGATCGGAATTGCCCGATCATACCGGAACTGTAACGAAATTTGCGGGAACCTTTAAAAACGTATCAATCAGCTCATTAAAAAACGCCAACGAGTGTTCCCCATAGCTTGTAGGACTGCTGTGCATTTCTGCGTGTGTCAGGTTTCACTTCTTTGTTGCACAGGGGAAATCCGCCATGATCCTTTCGGCACCGTCATCTCGAACTTTGCGCCTTTCCCCGGCTCTCCGGTCTCGCGTATTGAAAAATTTGTCATAGAGAGGATCTCCTGAACAAGAAAGAGCCCCAGACCAGAATTTTTGTAGAACTGGCGTTTGAATATTGCTTCCTTCTCATCCGTTGGTATTCCAATACCGTCATCTTCAATAATTAACATAATGCCGGTGCCTGATCTCTGGTAATACCCATGGATCTTTGTTAACGTCTGGCCATACTGGATTGAATTATCGATCAGGTGATGAAACACTCTTTCTAAAAGCGGGTCGGCTAATATTTCAAGATCGCCAAAATCCATGGTAATTACGACCCCTGTTGTGTTCGAAACAGAAATCTCCCGGGTAATTATTTTCTGGACATTCTGCCATTGCGGCATGGAAAGACCAAGATTCTGGTAATCCCGGGTAAATGTAATTTGTTGCTGGATTTTTTGTGTAAGAGCTACAATTGTATTCAGTTTTTTCTGGACTTCTGGCATCGTATCGGTTTGCTGTGCCATCTCCTCATACCCAATCAGCGCAGTTAAGGTATTGAAAATATCATGCCGGATAATATTGTTCAATACATTTAGTTTGCCGTTTGCACGCTCAATCATTATTTCTACTCTGGCCCTGTGTATATCGGTGAGAATAGCGCCTAATAAAAAGAGTGCCAGGATAATGATTAACAATGCATAATTTGTCATGCTGTTAAACTGCTGCCTCTCGATCACCTTATGGCTATCCATATCTACACCCACAAGTCCAACAACGCGACCACTGCTATCCCGTATCGGTGCATAACCTGAAAGGGTAGTTCCCCATTTATCCGTGATAAATTCGGTTCCGGCCGAGGGCTGCAGGAATCCTTTCTGCAGGTCCGGTGCAAAATAAGGATATATTTCTCCAATAGTTGCAGCATCCGGTTGAATACCGTAATCGGCATCGACGACAAATTCAACAGCGTTCCCTTTCTGGCGCATCGTATAGATATACCGGATAGATGGATCGGATTGCCTTATCGTGTCAAGCGTACTTCGCAGGGAAGTGAATGCAGGAGTTGATTCATCGCCAGGTTGAATCCGGGCAAATGTATCGCCATTTATCTGTGAGGCGATGATCGATGCAGATCCTTTCAGTTCATCACGTGTTACGTCAAGAAGAGCATTTTTTGCCATGATATCTATTACGATGAAGGAAAAACCCGTTATGAAAATCATCAGGATAATTAACAGGATGGTGACTATCCGGGCATTTCTAAAACGGTGATTCATGCTCATTTCCCACGGCTGGAATCTGCCGTTGTTTCACGTAAGGGATCACGGATAAACAAATTGATATTGAATGGTTATACAATAAACATAATAACGATATCTCTTTACAACGGAGATGTAATGACACCAGCTAAAGTTTTTTTTGTTGAAGACGATGAAATACTCGCAAAAGTGATCGAGTGGAGACTGGGTAAGCTTGGATACACGATCTGCGGATCAGCGGCTACCGGTGTTGAAGCCATTGAGTTGATCAAAGAGAAAGAGCCGGATATCGTGTTGCTGGATATTGAATTAAAAGGACATATGGATGGTATAAGTGTGGGTGAGTTCCTGTCGTTAAAGACAAAAATTCCCTTTATCTACCTGACTTCTCATACTGAAGATGATGTCTTAAAACGTGCGGTAAATACAAAACCCAAGGGATACATAAAAAAGCCTTTTTCTGATAATGACCTTCGGATTGCAATTGAACTTGCACTATAATCCGAGATAAAAAATTCGTTTTTTTGTCTGCTTGTTGTCAGCTAATGACCATCAGATAGAGAGAAGAGTTCCCCATTTTATTCTGCCAATCGGTTTTAGGTTTTACTGCACACCCCCGGACCGGTATGCCCCTTTCGGCACGGTAATCTCAAACCGTGCACCCTTGCCCGGCTCCCCTGTCTCTTTGATGGTTATACCGGTAAGCGAGAGAATTTCCCGGGCAAGGTACATACCAAACCCCGTGTGCTTGAAATATTCCCTACGGAAAATTTTTTCTTTGAATTCCGCAGGAACTCCTACCCCGTCATCTTCACAGATAATGACAAGTCCTTCTATCCGTTCTTCATACCGGAACCGGATGGATGTAACATGTTCCCCGTGACGGTGTGCATTTTCAACAAGATTATAAAACACTCGCTGCAGGAGCGGATCGGCAAAAATCTCTAGGGGTTTAAGTCCGCTGAGATCTACATATATGCCTTTTTTCTGGAGAGGGAGAATTGCCTCTGTTATTACGGCAGGAATCTGCTGCCATACGGGCGATTTTACTCCGATATCCTGGTAGGCACGCGTAAACTCAACCTGATCTCCGATAGTATTTGCGATCTGATCTGCCTTTTTTATAAAATCTGACTGTTTTGGGTCATGGATCTCTTCCTGAATGAGATTGATGTATGCCCTGAGTGCCATAAGCTGGTTGATAATATCGTGCCGGGTGATTGAACTGAGCATGTTGAGTTTCTTGTTTGCCAGTCGCAGCGCCTGATCCATCTGTTGCGCCTCGGTGATATCACGGGCAATTGAGGATGCCCCGACAATTTGCCCCTGGGTGTCAAAGATCGGTGAGACCGTGAGTGAGATATCCAGAATCCTGCGGTCTGCTGTAACAAGTTTTGTCTGGAAATGACTGATATGATCGCCGTTTTTAATCTTTTGTAAAATTTCCCCGTATTCTTCTGCCCGGTCCGCAGGGGAAAGAAACGAGACGTTTTTTCCCAGAGCTTCCCACACTGCATATCCGAACAATAACTCCGCGCCGTAATTCCAGCTGGTAATAATCCCGTTAAGGTTCTTGCTGATGATTGCATCATCGGATGATTCGACTATAGATGCAAGCCGGGACATCTCGGCCTCTGCTCTCTTGCGCTCCTCAAGCTCTTTTTCAGCAACATTTTTTAAATCCCGATATTTGCGGGTCTGGTTGAAAATATCGGTCACATCTTCAATAACAATAGTCGCAGTGAGTCCCCCAACGGCCCGATGCGGGACAACCTTTGTACTCTGGAACCGGAGGTTTCCGTTTGGATGATTTGCGTGAATGATGTGGGGGTGAAACTGCGGGGAAAAGATCGCTGCCGGACCCCCGTCAAAAACGAGGTCTATCCTTCCCTTTATTACATTTTTATTCAGGTTTGGAAACCTTTGCAGAAGGTTTGTACCAATCATCTCACGTGCTGACAGACCCGTCCAGTCTGCTATGCAGTCATTCCAGAAAAGAATAGAATAATCGCTCCGGATTACAATGATGCCTACAGGTAACATATCGTACTGCGACCAGTCAGCAGCAGGGATTTCTTCCGGTGGCATATCACTAATCCCGGGGAGTCATTCGTGTAATGCCTTCTAAAAGTGCATCCATTGAACCGATCTCTAATATGAGGAAGATATTTCCATCTATTGTGGTACCTTGGAGATGGAAGTGGGCATTGGCGAGCACTACGCGTTTATCAGCAGTTTTTTTTAAGGATTGGGCAAGGGCAGATATCCGGATTTCCTGGTAGTTGGGGAGGGAATATTTCAGGTGCTGTTCGAGGACGTTCGCAATCGATCCCATAACCGCGTTGATGATGATATTTCCAACTTCTTTTAAGGTTTCAGTGCGCATGAGATCAAGATCCTGTGCCTCCTCACCCTCCTGCGTCATAAGAGTAACAAGAAGCGCTGCGCTTTTTGGGGGAAATACCAGTGCAGCAACACCGCACATAGGGCCCTGGAAGTGGAGCGAGACTGTTGAGAGCGAAGGGGCGTTTTCATTCGGGCTGCCGGAAAGATTTTCCAGGCTTTCAATCCTGATTGAGGGGACCTGAAGGATGATGGGGCATTTGGTGATCTCATTGAGCATACCGGCAGCCCGGCCTACGCCAATATTGATGAGCTCACGCATTGCGTCAATTGCATCTGCATCAAGTTCCATTACACAACTTCCCCGGCAAGAATTTTTTTCACTGCAGGCAGCAGGGACTCTTTGTGCAATGGCTTGTTTATCAGACCCTGTGCCCCCATCAGGTAACATTTTTCCCGGGTGGGTTTCTGAATATCGGATGTGACAACAAGGACCGGGATGGTAATATTTCGGTCTTTTATCTTTTTAAGAAGGTAAAATCCATCGAATTCCGGCATCAGGAGATCGGTAACAATGATATCGGGAGCATCTTTCAAAATATATTCCATCGCATCCTTTGCATTTTCCGCGGTTACCAGTTCATAACCGTCTTCTTTGAGGATCGAACAGATGATCTTACGCTGAAAAGACGAGTCATCAATGACGAGAATCTTAACCATATTTCAAAGCTCCACACTAACATTCAATGGATTAATTATTAAATTGTACTTGAGAGAATATTCTTTGTAACGGTATAACATTGTATATCCGTTTACCTTTTTTGATCCACTACAGGATTTGAAAAAAACGCAATGAGAGATAATGCAGGAAGATAAAAAGGAAACAAAGTCCATCATTTTTATTTCGCTATGGATTTTAATGCATACCGAGTCGCCACGCCCCTTTTGGAACGGTCATCTCGAACCGGGCTCCTTTGCCCGGCTCGCCGGTTTCTTTGATCGTAATGCCGGTGATATCAAGGATTTCACGTGACAGGGCTAAGCCAAGTCCGGTGTTCTTCCCAAAGCCCCGGTCAAAGATCTTCTCTTTCTCCTCAACAACGACACCGTCGCCATCATCTTCACACACCATAACATGATCATCATCGCGTTGTTCGACAGAGAACCGGATGGTCGTGATCTTCCCACCGTATCGCACCGCATTGTCCATCAGGTTGTAAAACACCTTGACAACGAGCGGATCTGCAAATACTTCGGCTCCGGCAGGGAAGTCGTTCTTTACTACGATCTTCCCGAGCGGAGCTTCCTTAACTGCAGTATCTACGAGAGTGCGGCAATTCTGCCAGACAGGAGCATTGATACCAATCTTCTCGTATTCTCTGGTGAACTGGATCATGGAAGAGATGCGCTGGGCCGCGACAGAGACCTTTGCGAAATACTCAGTGAGGGTTGGATCGGGCTGCTTCTTTTGCAGAATGGTGAGGAATCCCATGAGGATCGTGAGCTGGTTGGTGATATCGTGCCGTGTGATACTGGAGAGAATGGTCAGCTTCTTGTTCGCCTGATGGAGAGATTCCTCCGCCATTTTTCGTTCGGTGATGTCGCGGGCCGCTGCAAAGACTCCAAGAACATTTCCTGATTCATCGCGATAGATTGTCGCATTATACATAACGGGGGTAATTTTTTCATCCCTGTGCCGGATCTCAAGCGGGTAATCCCTCACAACACCATTATCAAACACTTTCAAATATCCTTTCTTTGCTTTCTCGATATCAGTGAAATAATCCGAAAAATCAGTACCGATCAGTTGATCACGGGTATATCCCGTTACCTGCTCGGTGGCTGCATTTACGTCAGTAATTTTTCCTTCAGGAGATATGGTGACAAGCGGGTCAAGGCTGACTTCGATCAGGTTGCGGGTGTACCGGGCAGATTTGTTGAGCGCTTCTTCTGCCCGTTTACTTTTGGTGATATCGACAATGCTACCTTCATAAAATAGTATATTGCCGTTTGCATCTTTCACCGCTCTTCCGGTAACAGAGGCAAAGATCTCTGTTCCCATTTTGTGACGGACAGGAACTTCAAAATGCTCCATTATACCGTGTTCCCTGATAATACGAATCACTTCTTTACGGTCCTCGGGATTGACATACAATTGCTCTGTGATGTTGTGTATTTCTGCCAGCAGATCGTCAGGATTCTCATAGCCAAGCATCCGGGCCATGGCCATGTTGGCGTTGATAAGATGGCCCTCCGGTGCAGTCTGGTAGATGCCAATGATTGCATTATCAAATATATTGTGATATTTTTTCTCGCTCTCCCGCAATGCATCATCTGCCCGTTTGCGTTCGATAATCTCCTTTTGTAAATCCTTATTGGCATCTGTCAGCTGTTCCGTTCGTTTCTGCACCTGGATTTCTAAGTTGTTACGAGCCTCGCGGAGTTTATCTTCAACCTTTTTACGCTCGCTTATCTCGTGTTCGAGAACAAATTTTGAAGATGTTACTTTGCTTAAGTTTGCAGTCATCTGGTTAATAGCCACGGACAAATCCCCAATCTCATCATCATGAGAGATATCCAGCCGGAAATCGAGGTTTCCTTTACCTATTATCGTTGTCCCGTCATTTATGGCAGATATTGACTGTAATATGCGCCGTCTGATGAACACCGTGTTCGTGAGAAGGAACAGCAGCAGAAAAACCATCAAAAGAAAGATTAGAGCCGTGTTGATATTCTGAAGATAATCAGATTCTTCTTTCAATAACTGCGAGAGGTGTGAAGCATCAAAGATGATTGCCTGGTTCTGGACGATAAACCGGCTCCACGCAACATCAATAAGTTCCGGATCAGCAGCCGGCCCTTGTGTTGTCTTCGATGCCTCGATCGCGACAACTGACTGCGTGTACACATCGTGCAGCCGGTTTTTGTTTGCCATGATTCGATTGACGAGTATCTTCTGTTCCAACGTATCGGCAGAGAGCCGGGATACATCATTGGAGAACATGGCAAACCGCGAATCCCATTGGATGTTCTGTCGCTGCTCCTCCGGGTGGAACAGGTAATCGTTCGATAAGTAACTGAGTTCGTACGCACCACGAACCACATCACGTGCTATATCCTGTTGCTGCCCAATCCGGTTGACCTCATTGTGTGTGTAAATGAGCGAAAAGCCAATCAGTATAAATATGAGACAGAAAATAAGCGTCGCGAGGGTAAACTGGGTCCCGATCTTCATTTTGTCTTCTCACCTGAGATGATGTTTACCGATACCGGGCTTACCGTGCGCAATGATTCCATGGAAATATAATCCAGGTAGTTGGGCACCACTTTTTTATCTGTAAGATTGTTGCTAATCATCCACCGGGATTCGTCTTCCATGGCAATGATGAGTGACTGGTCAAAGGAGAGAACATACTGGTTCTTTTTCCAGAGCGAATTTACATAGCTTGTCGGGAGGTTCACACGATTTTGTATAATCGCCTTTGATTCATCTTCGTTCAGGTAAAGATAACGTCCGGCTTCTTCAAGAGCCTGGAAATACCTGACCAGCACATCGGGACGGGTGCGGATAACATCCGGCCGTGTATAGATGAGCCAGTAAAACTGCTGGCCGCCCTGTGCAGGAAATGTCGTGCTGTTCATTCCCAGCTGCTGCTCGATGGTGTGGACGTTGGGCTCCCAGATGATGGCGGCATCGCTCTGTCCGGAAACAACACTCTGTAAGAGGTCAGCAGGGGCCAGATAATGAATGATAATATCCGAATAATTTATACCATTGAGGGTGAGATAACGCCCTAAGAAAAATTCAGCCTGGGTGTTTTTTGGCACGGCTATAGATTTACCCCGCAGATCCCGGGGAGAGACAATCCCCCGGTCGGTCCGGGCAATTATGGAGATCACATCACACTTTGCCGTGCTGCCGATTATCCTGAGATCCGGGTATTTTCCGATCAGGCTGACACCGACAAACTCTGCTGCGTACGCAAGATCTGCATTGCCGGCCATAAGTTCATCAACAGCGCCAATACCAGATGGGTAGTCCCTCATGGTGACGTTGAGCCCGTATTTTGTAAAAAAACCTTTTTTGGCAGCAACAAGTGTCAGTGCAGAAAATTCGGGAGATCCGGTAGTTATCACCAGATTGTCCGGTGCTGGAGCCGGCTGTGCATAAGGGATGATATACCAACCAGCAAACCCGGCAACTGCGGCAATGACAACGATTGCACAAATTAGGTACCCGGTTTTTTGCATGATTTCCCTTTACTATCCACCATATGTTTATAGTAGCATATACATTTGCATGGGAAACGAAGTATATGCATTTTTTTGGCTTTTACACCCTTAAAACAAGCCGCCACGCCCCTTTTGGAACGGTCATCTCGAACCGGGCTCCTTTGCCCGGCTCGCCGGTCTCTTTGATCGTGATACCGGTGATTAAGAGAATCTCGCGGGAAAGTGCCAGTCCAAGCCCGGTGTTCTTCCCGAAACCCCGCTCGAAGATCTTTTCCTTTTCTTCAGCAACGACACCAACACCATCATCTTCGCACACAATGATCTGATCGCCATTGCGTTTCTCTTCAGAGAACCGGAGGGTTGTGATCTTCCCGCCGTATCGTACCACGTTATCTATGAGATTGTAAAAGACCTTGACAATCAGCGGATCAGCAAAAATTTCTTGTCCGTCAGGCAGATCATTCTTCATTATGACCTGTCCGAGCGGGGCTTGCTTTGCCGCGGTATCTATGAGCGTACGGCAGTTCTGCCATGCGGGAGCATTGACACCGATATTCTCGTATTCTCTGGTGAACTCAATCATCGAGGAGATGCGCTGTGCAACGGTGCTGACCTTCTGGAAATAGTCACTTAATGAAGCATCTGGCATTTTCTTTTCGAGAATGCGGAGGTACCCTACGAGCACCGAGAGCTGGTTATTGATGTCGTGCCGGGTGATGCTGGAGAGGAGGGTGAGTTTCCTGTTTGCTGTTGTGAGTGATGTTGATAATTTCCTGAGTTCCAACGCATGGTACTCCACCTCCAGTTCGAGTTCTTTTTGTTCGGTGATATCCCTGCCAACCGATTGATATTCAACAACCCTGCCATTCGTATCAAAGATTGCCCTGTCGCTCCATCGCTGCCAGCGGGTGCTGCCGTCAGGCATAATGATCCGCTGGTCAATATCTATAACAGGATGATCAGGGGTTATTGAGGCAATATGTTGCGCAACTTTTTTTCGGTCTTCCGGATGAATTATGGGTTTGAACCGGTGCCCGATGATCTGCTCTCGTTTCTTGTTGAAATACCGGCAATACGCATCGTTGACAAAGATGTGAGTGCCATCCGGAAGGAAGCGGCAGATGAATTCGGTCTGGTCCTCTACGACATTACGATATAGCTCCTCGCTCTGTTTCAGCGCCATCTCCGCATGTTTCTTATCAGTTATATCGCGGATAGATTCAATGGCACCAATAAGTTCACCTTTTCGGTTATGGAGTTGTGACGCAGTTGCCCAGATATATGCCCCGTCCCCATTCCGTATGGACGGCACAAATACTTCAGCGGTAGTGGTTCCTCCCTTGTTTCTTACATTCTTATACCGGGAATCGATCGTGTCGCCTTCTGAAATAAGTGAATCAATCAGTATCGGGATATTTTTTCCGTAAAATGGCACCGCATACGCGTAATCGCCCTTGCCGAGAATATCCTCATTGGAAACGCCGGTCATCTGCTCTATAGCCCGGTTCCATGCGATCACGTGCCTGTCTTTATTAATGACAAATGTGGCATCCGGCAAGAAATCAATAATATCCTTCAATCTGCGTTCAGACTCCTGCAACGCTTCTTCCGTCAGTTTCCGATCGGTAATATCAACGAGAAGCACGAGGAAAGCCGGGCTGTCGTGATACCTGATCGGTGTGCCCTTCACGGTCACCGGTCTACGGTGTCCGTCCTGTGCAACGATATCGATTTCATAGGCAGGAACTTCACGCCCTTCCTGGCGGAGTTTCATCCTTGAGATCACTTTCTCGCGGTGCTCCTCTGGAATGTATGAGAGCATGGATGTGCCGACCAATTCCTCCGCATTGTACCCAAGTGCCCTCGCCGCGGCCGGGTTCACATAAAGGATCTTCCCGTTCTGCCCGTATACAACGATATAATCGGGCAGGTTCTCCACAAGACCACGGTTGAATGATTCACTCTCGTGCAGTGCCTCTTCAATCACTTTGCGCTCATTAATGTCGATGAAGGATTCTATCAATACCTCTTTTCCACCCAGCGTTGTCCTGATAACACTTTTGAGGATGGGTACCTTCTCCCCCCTCATATTGAGAAGGATTCGTTCAGAGGAATCTACGTTCTGACCGAGATCGGTGACCGGACATTTACCCAATTCGGCAGGACAGATAAATCTGTGGCAGACCGAGCCAACAATAACGTCATTGCTGCTCCCAATCATTTCGAGAGCTTTATCGTTAGCATCAAGAATCGTGTGGGTGTTTGCATCGATGATAACGATGCCAAACTGCATCGAGTGGATGATGGTGCGGAAGTGGGTTTCGCTCTCATGAAGCACTTCTTCTGACCGTTTGCGCTCGGTGATATCCTGGTTCGCACCATGGGTTTTGATAGTCCTGCCGTTTTTATCTTTCGTGATTCCGAAACGCACAACAATATGCCGTATCTCACCGTTCCTGCGTATTATCCGGTGCTCCACCTGTGATATGTACCCGGGGTCAGTGGCCTGTATGGCTTTATTCACTTCTTCGGCTACTAAATACTGGTCGTCCGGGTGAACGAATTTTCTGGCATACAAATCTACCGGCATCTGGTTGCCGCCTTCGAGTTCCGCAGTGGTGCCATAAAGAGCGTAGAACCTGTCATCAAAGGTAAATATACCCGTAGCAACATCAAATTCCCAGTTCACCATTTGTGCCAGATCCATCGCCTCCGTAAGCTGAACCCGGCTTGTTTTTAACGCTTCTTCTGCCACTTTGCGCCCGGTGATATTTTCATGCATCAGGACAAACCGTTCCGGTCTGCCAGACTTGTCTTTTAACGGGAAAATTATTGCACGCACCCATACAGGAACATCCGAGTGATCAGGATACGTGTCATGCGCATTGAACCTGATATCCGGCAACACGACAAGTTCACCGGTTTTCACCCGGGAGATCAGACTCTCAAGTTCGGGTTGCTTTGTTACAAGATCAACAAAAATTGAAAAATCAAGCGGAGGAACAGAACCAAAAAGCCGGGTATGTGCAGCGTTTACTTTTAGCGTGAAACCATCCTTATCCACGATTTGAATTGACAGTGGATTTTTTTCAAGGATATCTCGTAAGAGTTCCTCGCTCTCCCTTAGGGCCTCTTCAGCCTGCTTGCTCCTGGTGATGTCAGAGACTACGGCAAGGGCACCCTTGTAGATTCCCCTCTCATCAGTAATCGGACCCGTTGACAAAGATGCATAGATCCGGGCTCCCTGTTTTGTAATAAACTCAAACTCATGTTCTTCCTTAATTCCCTGGCGGCGGCGTTCCATGTTCTCTGCAGCGATTGTTTTTCCTGCATCATCCATGAAAGAAAAAAGATGTGCACCCAGCATCTCCTCCACCGAGTACCCAAGCATCTCTGCCATCAGTCGGTTGACATATGTTGTGTTCCCGTTGTCATCAATCGCCCAGATGCCCTCTTGTGCAAGATCAACCAGCTGCCGGTATTTCTCCTCACTCTTCCGGAGCAAATCATCCGCCCTTTTGCTGGACGCCGATGCCTTGATCTTGTGCGAGAGTTCGGCAAACTGTGCACCCGGTTCACCGCCTTTCTGGAGATAGAAGTCTGCTCCGCTGTTGATCGCCTGGATGACTACCTCTTCCCTGCCCCTCCCGGTGAAGAGGATGAACGGGATCGGTCCGAAGCGTTTCCTTACTTCGACAAGGAACTGGATGCCGTCCATCCCCGGCATCTGGTAATCGGATATGATGGCGTCAAATTTTTCCTGTTCGAGCAGACGGATCCCTTCATCTGCGCTGATGGCGGTTGTTACGGTGAAATCCCCGGATTCCTCTAAGAACAGTTTGCTGATTTCGAGCAGATCTGATTCGTCATCAACGTAGAGGACACGGATTGTAGCTGCCATCATGCACTATCCCCTGTTATCCGCCACGCCCCTTTTGGCACAGTCATCTCGAATCTCGCTCCCTTGCCCGGTTCTCCGGTCTCTTTGATGGTGATGCCGGTGATATCTAAAATTTCCCGCACAAAGAAGAGCCCCCTCACGGAAGTGCGGACACCTTCACCGCGTAAAAAGATCCGCTCCTTTCTCTCATGTGGGATGCCGACACCATCGTTTTCAAAAATCAGGACAACGCTTTCCGGTGTCACTTCATACCAGATACGTATGTAACTGACATGCTCCCCGTGCGCAACCGTATTCTCAAAGAGGCCCTGGAACGCTTTTTCAAGCAGGGGATCGGCAAAGATTTCAAGAGTTTCTATTTCAAGACTGTGCTGAATCTTCCCAATCGAGATATGGGACAGTCCGAAGAGCAGCATCATGTTCACATTCTGCCATGCCGGAGGTTTAGCCCCCATGTCCTGGTAATCCTTAGAAATTTCCGTAATGTCGTTGATGGACCGGACCGTCCGGTCGATTTTTAGTAAACTATCAATGATGTGATCCTGCCCGGCTGCCTGTTTTTTAGCGATCTCAAGATAGCTTTTAAGGACAAAAATCTGGCTGGTTAAGTCCCTCCGGGTCAGGTCTGACAGCACATTGAGCTTCTGGTTCACCCGCACAAGGGTCTCTTCGATGAGTTTACGGGCTCCTATCTCTCTATTCAGATCTTCGAGCAGGTTTAAGAGAGCTGTTTTATTTTGCTCGAGGGTCCGGTTCACCTCAACAAGTTCCTGCCCGGTTTTTTTATGTTCTGCCAGTTCACGTTCCAGCAGGGCGGTTCGTTGTGCAACAAGAACCGTAAGGTCTTGCTTTTCCCGCCGATCCTGAACATTTGCCGCTTTGATCTTTGCCATCGCCCGTATCTGGGCAACCAGCTCTGCTTCTTCAAACGGTTTGGTGATGAATCCATCACCTCCTGCCTCAAGCGCCCGGATTCGACTCTTTTTATCGTCTTTTAATGCGGTGAGAAAGACCACCGGAATGTGTGAAAGGCGCGGATCTTTTTTCAATTCAATGCAGACCTCAAACCCGTTCATCCCGGGCATGAGGATGTCGAGCAGGATCACATCAGGGTTCTTTTCTAGCGCCAGTTCAATGCCGGTTTTGCCATTTGTTGCAGTAAAAATCATGGCGCCGAAAAAGGCATCTTTAACAAAAGCCTGCAGGACTACAAGGTTGTCTTTATTATCGTCAATGGCGACAATGATCGGAACATTATTTTCCATACAATACCTCGTGAATCATCTGCTCAAGCAGTGCTCCGTCTACCGGTTTTGAGAGGTAGCCATTGAAACCATACGAGAGGATCTCCTCACGATCGCCTTTCATAGCCCGGGCAGTCACGGCAATGACCGGGATATGCTTTAAGTGCTCCTCTCTCCTTATCGCATCCAGCACCGTGAATCCATCCATGACCGGCAGAGAAAGATCCAAAAGGATTAGATCCGGCGTTCGTGCCTGAACATGCTCGATGCCTGTCCGCCCATCAGTAGCTTCGATTAGGGTATAATGGTCTTTAAGCAGCGCCCGGAGGGTCATCATATTATCCGGGTTATCTTCGACAATAAGGATCACCGGCCGTTTAAGAATTTCCGGGCGGGCAGTTTTTTCTGCAACCGGTTTTTCCTGGCCACGGGGCAACGATACCATTGTTGAGACTGCTGACAAAAGCCCGCTCCTGCTGATATCTCCCTTCTGGATCAGCTGGTGAATATGGTTTCCTTTCAAAAAGTTCAGTTCTTCCTTTGTTATGTGTTTTGCCGTCAGGATAAGTACCGGAATTCTAGCCGTCTTCTCATTGGCCCGGATCTGCTTTAAGACCGTAAAGCCGTCCACCTCCGGCATCATCAGGTCAAGAATCATGGCATCCGGAAGTTCACGATCAATCTGTTCGAGGGCTTCCTTGCCGTTCCGCGCTACCTGGACCTTATACCCCTGTACGGAAAGAATATCTTTGATCTGGATAACAGCAGGTTCACTGTCTTCTACTACAAGAATTGTCTGTTCTTTTGCTTGAGGTAAAGACGACGGGTCACCTGCTCTGACACGTATGGAAGATTCTGGTTTTTCAACGGGAGTTTCTTTTAACGGATTCAACGAGAGGGTGAGTGGCAATCGCAGGGTAAACACCGAACCCCGGCCTTTGGTGCTTTGCACATCAATGCTGCCGTTGAGCAGCCGGGTATATTTCTTTGCAATGGACAGGCCCAGACCGCTGCCCCCGTAAATTCTGGCTATGCGTTCATCGGCCTGCCGGAATTCATCGAAGATATAGCGTAGTGATTCTTCATCGATGCCGATACCGGTATCTGTTACGGTGATATGGAGCTCATCGCTTGTTACTGCTGCTGTGATATCCACCGAGCCCTCGTTCGTAAACTTCACCGCATTGGCAACAATATTCTGTAGTATGTGCTGGCACTTGGAGAGATCACTTGTGATGGGAGGAAGCGTATCGCTTATTCGGTTGTTCAAAGCGATATGTTTCTCAGTTGCCTGCGGTTCGATCATTGCTACCACTGCGCTTACCAGTTCTTTTACCGAGAAATGGCTGAGGCTTATCTCTTCGCGTCCTGCTTCGATCCGCGAGAGGTCTAAGATATCGTTGATCAGGGAAAGCAGGTGCCTGCCGTTTCGTTCTATCACATCAAGATAACTGTATTCTTCTTCCGGAATCGTACCTGATAGCCGGCGGTTCAGGATACCTGAGAGGGCAATGACCGAGTTGAGCGGTGTCCTGAGCTCATGGCTCATATTCGATAAAAAGACACTTTTTAACCGGTTGGCATCGTCGAGTTGCTTTTTCTGGACTTCTAACTCGGTATTCTGCTCCCGCATCATATTTGCCTGAATGGTCATCTCAGCGTTCTGTTCCCGCATGACCTCTGCTTGTACTGCCATCTCAGCATTCTGTTGTCGCATGGCCTCGGCCTGCGCTGCCAGTTCCCGGGATTTCTCCGTCAGTTCGCTATTCTGCTGTTCGAGAATGTCGGAAAATTCTGTAACTTTCTTAAACGCCAGCACGCCATTGAAACGGGCTGTCAGGATTCCCCAGCTGTCAGTGACCAGCCGGATTGCTCCCGGAGAGTAGGACCGGACACTGGCAAGCGAGATCATTGCCACAACTTCTTGCCCGGAAACAACCGGGATGGTGAGGATCTCCCGTGGTTTTATGTCCCCAATGACTGTCGAGAAGATAAACCGTGTATCCTCCGGTATCTCCATGATATGCTGGATCTGCCGCGTTGAGAGTGCTGCCCCAAACTCTCCTTCTCTCCCCATAATCGAGAACGATACCCTGCGTGAATCCTTAAGCCCGACCGATTCGAAGAGTTCAAAACCGTTCTTTTCAGAGTTTAACAGGTAGACCGCCCCCACCTGAGAGCCGGTAAACATAAGGAGCGTGGCTAACAATTCCCGGCAGAATGATGGCAACTCTTCTTCCCGGAGCATGACTTCTGAAATACGGGCAGCGTTCTCCTTACCTTGTAATTCTGACTGAACAATATCAGCAAGTCCGTTGAACGATGCAGAGAGTACGCCGATCTCATCGGTGGACACATACCGGCTGCGGGAATCTTTCCGCCCTCTCCGGTATTCTTCCGTCACAAGGGTCAGTTCCCTGAGTGGATCCCGGATCTTTTTTAACAGGAAATAGCTGACACCGAGTATGAGGAGAAGAATGAGACTAATAAAGATTGCGAGCTGGATTTTCAAATCATCCTGGTGCTGTTGAGCATCAAGATAAAACTGATCGCCCCTCGCTTTTGAAAAATCACTCATCTTCGAGATATCAGCCAGCATTTTATCAACATGAAGGCCCCCGACACCGGTGAATTTGATGCGTTTTTCTGCCTCAGCAACATTTCCTGCCCGTAGTAGTCGTATGGTCTCATCGCGGTTGGATTTCCACGCAACAAAGTCATTATAGGACGTGTCAATATCGGAACGGGGCCCCAGGTACAGGTTGTAGAGAATATCAAATTGTTTATAGGCATCGGCTTCTTTTGTATCAATCAACTGGATGCTCTCTGTTATCTCCAGATCATTGTCAGCAAGGACGAGATCCTTCATCCCTTTTTGCATGATCAGGATATCAGAATTAAGTTCCCCTATAGCCCGTCTCACCTGAAGCGGGTGTTCGTAGAGACCGGCTGTTTCCTCCCACAGGCTTGCTTCCTGAATAACCACAACTACACCCAGCAGGACGACAAGTGCAAGGATGATGCCCAGACCAATGCCCAGTTGCGTGCCGATATTCAGATCTTTTCCTTTCATATCATCACCTTACATTCCTGTGTTTTTTGGTACACGGCACTCATGGGGGAAATTTCTCCAAGGTTTGTTGCTTCAACAATCCCCCGTTCCGCCTCTCCGGTCACAAAATACCCGCCATTCGATAAGGAGTGGGAAACCTTGGAGAGGATGAACTGCTGGATTGTTGGCGTGTAATAGAAGAGCAGGTTGCTGCAGAACACGAGATCGAAATCCCCGTAAATGCTTCCCGGTGGACTTGAGGAGCGCTCATCCAGAAGGTCATAGAAAGAGAACTCTATCAGATCTTTGATGCGCCTGTCAACCGAATAGACCCCGTTGTGCAATTCAAAGCAGGACTGGAGATGCTTCAGTCGTACGTTCTGCACTGCCGCTGCATCGTACACCCCACGTCTTGCATATGCGAGACATTTCTCTGAGATATCGGTTGCAAATATGCGATACGAGAGGGATGTTTTCCTTGCGAAGAGGAGTTCATCGAGCAGGCAGGCAACCGAGTACGTCTCCTGTCCTGCGGCACACCCTGCTGACCAGATCCGTATCTCGACTGAGCCGGATTCCTGTTTTTCATCGATGAGTCGTGGCAGAACCCGTTGTTCCAGTACGGCAAAGGTGAGCTGGTTTCTGAAAAACTCGCTGTAGGTGATGTTGAGTGTTCGGAATAACTCATCAGCTTCCCCTTGCTCTTTTGACAGGTCCCTGCAATAGTCTGCAATCGTTGGAGTGGAGGTTTCAGCCATTCTTTTTTCTAAGGATTTTAACAGGAAGGATTCGTCATAGCGGGAGATATTCTTGCCATGTATCACGCTCATTGTCTTTACAATCTCGTGCAGATCATCGTTCATGGACTCATCCTGTACTTTTCCTGTTCGCCCGCATTCTTTAGAAGTGCATTGATCTCCTGCTCAAAATAGTGGCACGAGCGTCCCTCTTCTCCGGAGAATGCTTCCTCAGTGACGTGCTCTCCAGCCAGTGCCCGGCCAATATTGTGTTTTGCTCTTACCTGGTCTTCTTTGACCGACTGGTAATCAAAAATGCTTCTCCCCAATTCGATATCTGCATCGTAGAGTCTCTTCATCACCATCGCATGATGAGAGTTGAAGCTGGTAGGGCGGTACTTGCGATCAAGTGAGAAGACCGCTGAATCTGTGATCTCCAGTGTACCGTTCAGGTATAAATACTGGTTCTTCTGCACCTTTTCTGCCAACCCGATGTCCGAAATTTCGCGGACTGCCTTGAATCTGGTGAGTTGCTCATCTGGTGCATCACTCAAATTTCGTCCGGAACGTTTGATACCCGCATCGTTCTTCTCATGTTCTTTCTTCTTTTTTGCGGTCATCAATCATTCGTCCCTTTCATTCGCCACACCTCTTTCGGTACGGTAATCTCAAACCGTGTCCCTTTGCCCGGTTCACCATTCTCCCGGATTATGATGCCAGTAATGGAAAGAATCTCCTGAACAAAGAAAAGACCCCGAACAGAGGCACGGGCCCCCTCACCGCGTAAAAAGATCCGCTCCTTCTTTTCCATTGGAATGCCAACACCATTATCTTCAAAGACGATGGTGGCCCAGTCGGAAGTGACCGTGTGCGAGACCCGGATTAGCGTGACAGGTCCCCCGTGCGCTACCGAATTTTCCAAAAGACCCTGGAACGCCTTTTCGAGCAGGGGATCGGCAAAGATTTCGAGATTCTCTGTCTCAAGACTGTGCCGGATCTCGCCAATCGATATATGGGAAAGCCCAAAGAGAACCGCCAGTTTGACATTCTGCCATTTTGGCAATTTCTCTCCCATGTTCTGGTAATCCTTGGTAAATTCCGTAATCTCCTTGATAGACCGGACCACACGTTCACCGCTCTCAATATTTTTAATAATCGCATCCTGCCCTTTTGCCATCTTTTTTGCCATCTCAAGGTAACTGTTCAAAACAAAGATCTGGGTAGTTAAGTCCTGTCGTGTCAGTTGAGAGAGGACATTGAGTTTCAGGTTTACCCGCTGAAGGGAGTTAAGCGTTGTATCCCGTTCAGTAACGGTCCTGACCAGGGTGATATTGCTATGACTTAACGAAGAGAGCATCAGGGCAAACTTTGTATAAAATTTCATTACCGAGTTGATCGTTTCCCGGCTCCATCGTGGAACCCGGTCAAGTGCATCGATATATGAGCTCTCATCAAATCCATACCTCACTGCCTGGGAGCGGAAGAGTTCATAGTTCACGGATTCATCATCAAACAGGAACTGGCCCAAAAAAAGATTACCCATATGCTTCCCACTTACGATGATGGGGGTCGCAATGTCCCACATATTATTCTTACACCGGTAGATCCTGAATGTTCCCGGCTCAACCCCACTTGAGAGGAACGTATCGCTTTCCACACAGTTTGCACACGTTTCAGGATTGACCCTGTGGAATTTTGTGCAGATATCCTGCCAGCCGGTGGCGACCAGAACGTTTCCGTGAAGATCAATAATGGCACTGGCGATGTGCATGATTGAGTGGAAATCTTCCATCAGCGACTGGATTGCCTGAATATCAATGATGTCAGCAAGATCCAGTGTACCGATATCTCCCTCCGGGGAAAGAAGACTATCCAGTTTTTTCCTGACCTGCTCTTCATTCTCACGGATCAGCCGTTCACTCTCCGCGAGTGCGTCGAACTGTCCTTTGAGTTCTTCTTCAGCAGCGGCCAGTTGTTCATTGGCGGCATGGAGTTCTTCGTTTTTCTTACGGATCTCCTCTTCGGTGTGCTTACGCTGAGTAATGTCAAAAAAAGCACCATCGAACATGAGCCGGTCATTTTCCATTATCGGGCTGGATACCGCACTAATCCAGATCTTCTCCCCGGAGGGTTTGATATACGGGCTGTCAAACTCCCACAGGGTTTTTGTAGTTACTGCGTACTGAATCGAACTGAGGAACCTTTCACGGTTTTCTGGAGCGATACCCTCAGTAAACCGGTCGCCAAATGTGGCCTTGTCATTCTCAAGACCGAGAATCTCACGGCAGCGCCCGCTGATATAATCAAAGCCGGTTGTCCCGTCGGGGTTTACATAATACCGGAATACAACTCCGGGAATGTTGGTGGCCATTGAATCAAGCTGGCGCCTGCTTTCCTTAAGCTCTTCTTCAGCTTGTTTGCGTTTAGTGATGTCACGAACCGATTCTATGGCGCCAATACGGTTTTTCTGAAGATCGAAAAGTGGCGATCCCGTTACCCACACGTATGCGCCTTTTCCCCCGAATAAAGCCGGAGTAAAGGTTTCTGCATACAGGGTATGGCCTTTTCTTGTGACATGCTGGTATTTTGCCTGGAGTTCCTCATCCTCCAGATCGATAAGATCTAACAGGTGCTTTCGTCGATCACCATAGAAAGGAATCGTGTAGGCATGGTCTCCCTTGCCGATCATCTCTTCCTTGCTGATTCCGGTCATCTCCTCTATAGCATGGTTCCACGCGATCACTATTCCCTGCCGGTCAAGGACAAACGTTGCATCAGGGAGGAACTCAATAATATCAGTAAGTTCCTGCTTTGATTCCCGCAGTTCCTGCTCCTGCCGGGTCATCTGGTCTAAATTTGCACGGAGTTCTTCTTCCGTTGCAGTAATCTCTTCGTAGGACGCGTGGAGTTCTTCGGCATTTTTGAGCAGGGCCAGTTCCTGCTGTTTGCGATCAGTGATATCCCGGATGGATTCGATTGCCCCAACAATTTCCCCCCGGTTATTGCAGAGGGGAGCTGCAATGAACCATATCGTTGCCCCCCTGCCATTGTAAAGATCTGGGATTGTTGCTTCTGCAATGAGAGTCTGTCCATCCCTTTTCAATGAAGGGTATTTCGCTGCAATGGATGGATCATCATGAAAAATAAGATCAACAAGGATGGGCCGGCGTTCCTTGTAAAGCGGGATTGAGTATTCGTAATTCCCTTTTCCCAGTATTTCTGCTGCCTTGATGCCACACATCTCTTCCATTGCATGATTCCACGCGATCACCATTCCCTGACGATCAATGACAAATGTTGCATCCGGCAGGAAGTCAAGAATATCAGTAAGTTTCTGCTTTGATTCCTGGAGTTCCAGTTCCTGCCGGGTCATCTGGTCTAAATTTGCCCGTAGTTCTTCTTCTGTTGCAGTAATCTCTTCATACGATGCATGGAGTTCTTCGGCATTCTTTTTTAGCTCTTCTTCGGCACGTTTCCGGGCGGTGATGTCGGTCAGCATCGCAAAGGAGCCTTTAAACAGACCCTTATCATCCATAATCGGTGTTGCTGAAACATTGAATGTCAGAATAGTCCCATCCTTTGCCTTGAACCGTCGTTCATAGTAGCCCGGTTGCCCATTCATCCGTTGCCCGAGTTTTTTCTGGTTGTCGGCAAGTTCTTCTTCGGACATGAATGATGTGATCGTTTTTCCGAGAATCTCTTCAACTGAGTACCCCAGCATCTCTGCCATGCGATTATTGACATAGTTAGCAACGAAATGCTCGTCCATCGACCAGATACCTTCGTGGGAAGTTTCTACAATGCGGCGGTACTTCTCTTCGCTCTTGTGTAATGCATCTTCAGCAGTATGCCGGTTTACCGCCGATTTGATCTTGTGCGCAAGTTCGGCAAACAGTGCTTCAGGCTCCCCGCCTTTCTGGTGATAGAAATCGGCCCCTTCATTTAAAGCATTTATAACAACCTCTTCGCGACCTTTACCGGTGAAAAGTATGAAGGGAATCGTATTACCAGAAGCTCGTATCTTCTTTAAAAAATCGATACCATCCATCCCCGGCATCTGGTAATCGGAGACTATGGCATCATATCGTACCGTATTTATTCGTGTGAAAGCCTCGTTGGCAGAGGTGAGCGAATCGACAGTAAATTCTCCCTTTCGCTCAAGGTAGAATTTTCCGGTTTTCAGCAGAATAGGGTCGTCATCAACGTAGAGGACCCGGAGTGTGTCGGTCATCATGCACCATTTCCTTTCATTCGCCATGCACCTTTAGGTACCGTGATCTCAAACCGTGCTCCCTTGCCCGGTTCTCCATTCTCAGTAATTGTCATGCTTGACAGGATAAGAAGTTCATGTACAAAGAATAATCCGAATTTTCCTTCTCCAGAAACAACCCGTTCAAATATCCGGGCCTTTTCTCCGGAAGGGATACCAACCCCATCATCTTCAAAGACAATGGTGATATCTTCCATTGATACACTGCAGGAAATAGAGATGCGGGTGATTTTTTTACCGTGTTTTACAGCATTGTCAACGAGAAGGTCAAATACCTTAGATACCTGGGGATCGGAATAGATAGAAAGACCGTGGAGGTCGGATGTAAGAGATACCTCCGAACCCTGCGGTAATTTAATCCGGCTGACTACCATTTCCATGTCTATCCACTGGTACTTATCAACGCCCAATTTCTGGAAATCCCTTGTATTCTTGATAAGGTTATGGATGGATTTAAGAATATTTTCTTCTTTTTTATAATATTCCTGTCTTACTTCTTCATTATTAGCTTTCTGGATGATGCTGACAAAGCCCCGTAGAGCAGTGATTTTATTCTGGATATCCTGATAACTCACCTCATTCATCAGGGCAAGTTTACGGTTAGCAAGGCGAATGAGTTCTTCTACCCGTTTCCGTTCTGTATTTTCATCCTGTAGTTTCCGCACCGTTTCAGCAAGTTCCTTGGTCCTGTCCCTGACCCGTATCTCCAGTTCCTGGTTAATTGTCCTGATCTCATCTTCAATCCGCCTGCGTTCGGTAATCTCGCGTGACAACATGGCTGAATGCTGCATCAGTTCCTGTTCGTGGAACTCTATCTCCATTTCAAGGGCTTTCCTCCGGGAGATATCGAGGCGGGTTCCGGTCATGCGCAGTGGTTTTCCATCATTGTCCCACTGGGTCACCATTCCTCGGTCATGCACCCATACCCAGTGTCCATCCTTGTGCTTCATCCTCGCTTCTATTTCATAGTCCTGGAGATCTCCTTCGAAATGCTTCCTGAGAAGTTCATTTGATACCGTGAGGTCATCAGGATGGACGAGTATTGTCCATGTAGCAATGGATAACGGTTGCAGCTCATCTAAGGAGTACCCGATGATCTCTGCCCAGCGTTCATTGAACACCATTTCCCCAGTCTGCACGTTCCAATCCCAGAGACCAGCACCTGACCCGGTGATTGCAAGGTTTAAGAGTTCCTCACTCTTTTTCAGCGCTTCCTCTGCCTTTTTACGTTCAGTAATATCCCTGCTAACCCCGACAATTACCTCTATGTTATTCCAGGTGCCCCTGGAAACTTTTGTGTCGACCTCAATACGTGTGCCATCTTTTGCAAGGATGGGTACAGGACAGGAATCAATGGTTCCTGCTATCATTCCCTGTACATTCTTTAATGCCTCATCACGCCTTTCAGGCACATGGATGAGTAAAACATCAGTACCAGCGAGTTCTTCTTCGGTATACAAAAGTGTCTTTTTCACGGCATTGTTTACGGTTTTAATCCTGCCCTGCATGTCAAGTACAAAGACCATGTCATTGATAGAATTAAACAGGGTCAGGAGGTTGTGTGCCGCATTTTCTGAATACCGAAGCGCTGTCAGTCTTTCGATAGTGCTGCCGAGCTCCTGTCCAATGGTGAGGAGGACCTGTCTCTCTTGCCCTGATATCTCGTCACGTTTCCGGCTTGCAACGTTTAGGGATCCAATTATCTTTCCCTGTGAAATAATGGGAATCGTGGCAAACGAGAGGAACCCTGATAATTTAGAACGGTCCGGGTATAATTCATCATAATGTGAGCTGATGATTGGAGTTCCTTCGGTGAACAGAATGTTGTAGGGGGGTTTAACTATTGATACGGTCTTTACTTCTTCAAGGAAGGCCAGGGGGATATTTTTTGAATGAATAATTGTCGCAGTTGTGCTACCAGGGTCCACGAGATATATTCCCCCGGCGTCGTAGTCCAGCAGGCGCATTATATCTTCAACTATTTTTTCTGTGACTTCATCGAGATTTTGGGCCCTGTTTGCAGTGGTGATGACATTATTGAGGATAGCAAGTATTGTTGCTTGTCGTTGCAGGGCAGCTTCTGCCCGTTTGCGTTCAGTAAGATCGAGTATGATAGTTAATAAACGGGGGATACCAGCAATGTCAACAGTAATTGAGGTTAAAGATCCGTCTAACAGGTCCTGATTCTTCCGGAAAAATCTTACTTCCTGATTACGAACCTGCCCGGTCTCTTGGATCTGGCGGATTATGGAATCTTCCTGGGCCGTGTCAAAAAACAGGTGCAGATCCGATGTTGTTTTTCCAATAACCTCGTTTCGGGGATAACCAAACGTTGCAAGGAAACTTGAGTTTACATCAAGAAATCTGCCTTCTTTAAGAGTGGATACTGCCATGAGCGCAGGATTCGCATGGAACACCTTGGAAAATTTCTCCTCTGATATTTTAAGACGAAGTTTCTCCTCATCACTGCGGCGCTGGAATAATGCAGATACCAGTACAAGAAGAACGATGAGGAGTGAGGAGATAAGCGTAGGCAGACTGGCTTTGAAAATTGTTGTGTTCCAGTTTTGTGCGTTGAGATCCATGCCAAAGATTGCAATAACCCGCCCGGTTGCAGGATCGGTTACCGGAATAAACCCGCTCACCCATGTCCCCCAGCGATCCGTGTACGGCCCTTCATTTGCCCTATTCCCAGTTGCAAACACAGACCTGACAACGGCAGGTGCTTCGGTGTATACCTGACCAGGGGGAGAGTAGTCCGTTGATTCCGGGAGTTCCGAGTCTGCATATAAAATGACGGTACCATCCTCCCGCTGCCCCATCAGGTACGCAAACCGGAACGCGGGATCGGATGCATGTATTTTTTCGAGCTGCGCTTTCAATGTCTGGTATTCGGGCGAAGTAATATCGGCTGCAGTCCCGCTCAATGATGCAACTTGTCCGGTTGAGATTCCCGAATTTGCAATACTGGCTTTCAGGATCAGATCATTGCGCATTGTCTGGTCCTGTTGCTGGGCAGACCAGACGGTGAGGATTATACCGGCGATGAGGATGCATACAGCGATAATAAGCCACCACGGGATATCCTGTTTCATCGTTTTTTACCTCTACACGTTTTGTTCCGGGATCGGCATGAGTGTGATATCACTGCCATAAGTCTCCCTTCCCCGTCATTCGCCACGCACCTTTTGGCACGGTCATCTCGAATCTCGCTCCCTTGCCCGGTTCACCAGTTTCGCGGATGGTGATGCCGGTCATATCAAGGATTTCGCGTGCAAGAGCTAAACCAAGCCCGGTGTTCTTACCAAAACCCCGCTCGAAAATTTTTTCCTTCTCTTCAGCAACAACACCTTCACCATCATCTTCGCACACAACGATATGATCGCCATCGCTTTCATCAACAGAAAACCGGATGGTCGTGATCTTCCCTCCGTATCGCACCGCGTTATCCATGAGATTGTAAAAGACCTTCTCGACCAACGGGTCCGCAAACACTTCCGCACCAGCAGGAAGTATGTTCTTCACCTCGACCTTTCCGAACGTGAGTTGTTTTGCCGCAGTGTCTGTGAGCGTACGGATCTCCTGCCAGACCGGAGTATTTACACCAATCTTCTCGTATTCACTGGTGAACTGAATCATAGCAGAGATGCGTTGTGCAGCGTTGCTAACCTTCACGAAATAATCATTGAATGTAGGATCGGACGGTTTCTTTTTGAGAATGGTGAGGAAACCCATCAACACCGTCAGTTGATTATTGATATCGTGCCGGGTGACACTGGAGAGGAGAGTGAGTTTTTTGTTGGTTTGCCGGAGGGCTTCTAATCCAGCCCGGATTCTAAGAAAAGCGTCAATCCGTGCGATAAGTTCGTCTTTACCCACGGGGCGGATAATATATCCATCTGCAAGTCCCCGATTGAGGCCCTCCACCTGATCCCTTTTTGAGATCCGTTTTCCGGAACAGAGAACCACAAAAACACTGGATAGTGCAGGATCTTTTTTAATCCGGAGGGCGACATCCACCCCGTTTCCATCAGGTAGTTCAACATCAAGCAGAACCAGTGCCGGGCAATGTTCCAGTGTCAGTTTTATTGCATCAACGGCTCCTGCACCTTCCAGTATCACAAAACCGGCATCCCGGAGTATTTTGGATGTCGACCAGAGCACATCCGGATCATCATCCACCACAAGGATGGTTGTCGGATCCGGTGACGGTGCAGCCCGGCTCACCTGATCGGAATTATCCGTGTTCAAAACCACCCGGACCCTCCTGTAACGCACTGTCGCTCACGAGTGTGAATGCGGGAATATTGACAATCAGCCAATCGAAGAATGGGTATACTTCACCGTACGCTGGCTCCTTAAGCTCCTCTTTGAGGATCTGTACCAGAGTATCGAGATTGGCAGGCCAGTAACTTATCTGAAATCCATGCGCCCGGTACGCACGAAAAGCCCAGAGAGCGGTCTCTACAAGAACCGCTGGTTCATAATTCTGGAAAAGGGCTGCCATAAACCGGCAGAAGTTGCGGGAATTGTTCTCCATCATTGACTGGTTATCTGCTCCAATAAGCCGTTCAAGATCAGGACGTGCCAGCATCCTGCGGGTGAGCTCAGCTGCTACTGCATCAATTTTTTTATCAAATTCTTTTGTTGCCGTTGCCGATGGTACCTTGAGCAGCTGTGCAGATCGTATCAGTTCTTCTTTTTTCATCATTCATCACTCCTTTCTTAATTTTATCTCGCCGGGGAACTTGTCGGTAGAATGACTGGCTGATCCTGAAAGCCCGGGTTTTTTTATGGAATTTTCATTGCCAGCCCTGACGGGATTCTGGCAGGAATCCGGCAGGATAAAGCCAAAGATCGATCCCTTTCCCGGTTCACTTTCTACAAACATCTTCCCCCCATGTGCTTCAACAATCTTTCGGGAGATTATCAGCCCAAGCCCTATACTGCGCTCACCGTCTTTCTTCTTGGTTCCAGTGCTATCAAATGACGCGAATAACTTTTTTTGTTTCTCAGGGGGGATACCTTTGCCATGATCCTCAACCTGGAACCGGACCCCATCGTTTACATGCTGGCTGCGAATGGTCACGCATCCCCCTTTATCTGAATATTCAATCGCATTGCTTAAAAGGTTGGTAAACACCTGCTCTATCTTTGGTCCATCCACCCTTATTGTCAGGGTTGCCGGATCCAATACCGTATCAATCCGGATCTGGTTTTTCATTGCAGACACACTCACATTCGTCTGTACACTGCTGACGAGATCGGCAAGGTTTACTTTCTGGATATCGAGCGTGAGGTGACCAGACTCGATGATGCTGACATCGAGAAAATCATTGATCACATGGCTCATCCGGAGTGCAGAAGAGTGGATGTTCTTTAAGGACTGTAGCTGTTCAGCATTCAGGCTTTCTGAAGAACCATCGATCAACAACTCCGTGTAGAGCAGGATGCCCCCGACAGGATTTCGCAGATCATGGGTTGCCATACCGAGGAACTGGTTTTTTAACATATTCAGTTGAGCCAGTTCTGCATTTTTCTGGTTCAGTTCCCGGCTGATGTTGGAGAGTTCATGGTTCAGTGCCAGCACTTCCCGGTTGAGCCGGTCCAGTTCGGCATCATCTTTCTGCCCAAAGAGGAGGTATCCTTCATCGATCGGGTAGACCGTTACATTCAGTGTCTGGGGGAGGTTCCCGACAGTTCTGACATTCATCAGGTGCAGGGATGTCTGATCCCTCCACTGCTCTAACAGGGAACGGTGATCTGAATTATTCCATGAATCGACCAGAAGCATCGCGCTGATGTGACCTCCTTCAAGAGGGAGACCGGTCAGTTTTTTTGTATACTGGTTTGCATACTTTACGTTACCTGCAGGGTCAAGCACAAGCATTACGATATTTGCTGTATCGGCAAGAAAACGCCTGCCGATCTCTGGTATGGGGTCAGGATCACCGGTCATGATATTTTTCCATCTCCTGTTCAAGTTGATCGATTGATGCTATGAAGGTGACATTCCTGTACTGTTTGAGTAAGTCTTTCCCGCCCCAGTGGAATGCCTGACCGCCAACAAGGATGGGCAGATCCGGGTATTGTGCGCTGATCGCATCCAGAGCTTTTATGAGTGCCGGTAAATTGGAGTAGATAGAGAGCGAGAGGGCTATGAGTGTCGGTTTTTTCTGTTCGATCATTGTTATGAGTGACTCGGCCGGTGTGTTGGCACCGAGAAAATACCCACGCCAGCCGTGAAGCTCAAAGAGATCGGCCACCATTCGTGCCCCGAGCTGGTGATACTCATCTGCCACACACGCGACGATGACCGAGTGATGGCGGGGTTGACCGCTGAATAACTTTGGCTCTACGAGAATGAGCAGTCGCTCGGTGATGGCAGTTGCAAGGTGCTCGACAGAGACCGAGACCTTATGGTGTTCCCAGAGTTCTCCGGTCCGGTAGAGCGAACGCTGGAACAGGTTCAGGTACAGGTCTTTTATGGGAATGCCTGCGGTGTTGAGCTCCTGGACAATGGTAGTACATCCGGCACGGTCGCCTGCGAGAAGCGCGGCAAGGTAAGTATCATAGATCTGGTCTGTCACATGCGATGTCATTTGGATACCTGTATGATTTGATGGCCGTCTGTCATCCCCGTTGTTCGCCACGCCTCTTTTGGCACGGTCATCTCAAACCGTGCGCCCTTGCCCGGTTCGCCGGTCTCTTTGATGGTGATGCCGGTGATATCAAGAATCTCCCGGGACAGGGCTAAGCCAAGTCCGGTGTTCTTCCCAAAGCCCCGCTCGAAGATCTTTTCCTTCTCTTCAAGAGGCACACCCTCGCCATCATCTTCGCACACCATAATATGAACGCCATCGCGTTCCTCAGCAGAGAACCGTATGGTTGTGATCTTCCCACCGTACCGAGCCGAGTTGTTCATCAGGTTGTAAAAGACCTTCACAATCAGTGGATCGGCAAACACTTCGGCACTGGCAGGAAGATCTGTTCGTACTGTGATCTTTCCAAGCAAGGCTTCTTTTGCAGCTGAGTCTACAAGTATCCTGCAATCCTGCCAGACAGGGGAATTTGCACCAATGCTCTGGTAGTCACGGGTATACTGGATCTGTTTCTGGATTAGTTGGGCGATACGATCAATCTTCAGGAGATACTCACGCGCGACAGGATCCTTCACCATCTCTTCTGCAAGGGAGAGATACATAACAATGGCAGTAATCATGTTGAGGATATCATGGCGGGTGATAGAAGACAGACACATGATCTTCTTGTTCGCCGCATCAAGCGACATTGAGTATCGAACGAGTTCCTGCTCATGGTACTCCATCTCCATTTCGAGTTCTTTTCTTTCGGTGATATCGGTTAAGAAATTCAGTGTGGCAGCGCGTCCATTCCAATCGATTTCGGCACTACCAATCTTAACCCAGGGGGTGCTTCCATCCTTTGAACTCAACCGGAAGCTGAAGCGGGAGACAGAATCCTCATTCTTCATCCACGTCTTGTAATCTTCCATCACCTTGGAACGGTCATCAGAATGGATAATTGCAGAAAACGGCATGGACAGAAGTTCCTTTTCGGAATAACCGGTGAGTTCAACTGCCCGGGGATTAACCAACATCATCATCCCATCCTGTTCGACGATAATTGCTTCATCCGTATGTTCGATTACGCGTTTATATTTCTCCACATTCTTCCATAACGCGTCCTCTGCAAATTTCCGGAAAGCAATCTGTTTGATCTTATGTGAGAGTTCGGCAAACTGTGCACCGGGATCAGTGTTTCTCTGGAGATAGAAATCCGCCCCACTATTGATTGCCTGGATGACTACCTCTTCCCTTCCTCTGCCCGTAAATAGTATGAAGGGGATCGGTCCAAAGCGTGACCGCACTTCAACAAGGAACTGGATACCATTCATCACCGGCATCTGGTAATCTGAGATGATGACATCGAATTTTTTCCGTTCGAGAAACCGGATCGCTTCGGATGCGCTCTGGGATGTCGTTACCGTGAAATTTCCCGATCTCTCTAAAAAGAGCTTCCCGATACCGAGCAGGTCGGGTTCGTCATCTACATAAAGAACACAAATAACCTCTGACATCATGCACCCTTACTGGCTGTTCGCCACGCTCCCTTATGTACCGTGATCTCGAACCTTGCTCCCTTGCCCGGCTCACCGGTCTCGCGGATGGTGATCTTGGTGATATCAAGTATTTCCCGGGCAAGGGATAAACCAAGTCCGGTATTCTTCCCAAAACCCCGCTCGAAGATCTGTTCCTTTTCTTCAGCAACAACACCAACACCATCATCTTCGCACACCACGACATGATCGTCACCGCGTTCCTTAAACGAGAACCGGATGGTTGTGATCTTCCCCCCGTACCGAGCTGCGTTATCCATGAGGTTGTAAAAGACCTTCATAATCAGCGGGTCCGCAAACACTTCTTGTCCCTCAGGCAGATCGTTCTTCATTATGACATGTCCGAGCGGGGCTTGCTTTGCCGCAGTGTTCACGAGTTTGCGACAGTCCTGCCAGACAGGGGCATTGACTCCGATGCTTTCGTATTCTCTGGTGAACCGGATCATGGCAGCGATCCGTTCACTCGCCTTTGTCATCTTTGAGAAAAATTCCTCAAGTGTTGGATCGGGAACTTTTCTGTGTAATATTCCCAGGAATCCATTCAAGGTCAGAAGCTGGTTGTTGATATCGTGACGGGTGATGGAAGAGAGCAGGTTGAGCTTCTTGTTGGCTTCTTGCAATGCTTCTTCAGCCATTTTACGTTCAGTGATATCAATAGAAGATCCCAGTATCTGTTTCACTGCCCCATCCGCTGTCCGCTGGAAAACAACATCCCGGCTGTGAAGCCATCTCCATGACCCGTCAGCATGTTTCATCCGGTACTCGATCTCCGCAACCGTGGAATCCGGAAGGGTTGAAAACCGGGCATGATGCTGTCCTACCGCTCCCGCATCATCCGGATGAAGGATCCTGGAAAAAAGATCCTGCCCCATAGCAGAGATTTCTTCGGGGGTATAACCGAGCGCTTCAAAAATCCCCCGGTTTGTATACACGTTACGGCCTTCAACGATATCGTAGATGTAGATAAGAGCAGGTGTTGTAGTAAGCGTATGTTCGATAAAACGCCTGCTGCTTTTCAGTTCTTCTTCAGCTTTTACCCTGTCAGTCACATCATGGATGATGGAATAGAACAGTGACTTTCCGTTAACGATGATTGGACCGGAATAGACCTCAACATTACGCAGTTTTCCGTCTGCAAGGAAATGGGTTGAGAAGAAGTGCCTCTCATTCTTTGCTCTCATCAGATTCTGAATAACGTTATCCTTATCCTGCCGGTTAATCTCATAGATCCCCATTCCCACAAGCTGTTCTTCTGAGTACCCGTAGTACCTGCAGGCTGCAGCATTGGCATCCACAATCCTGCCGGTATCCGGATCGATAAGGAGTGAAACAGAATAATTGTTGGAGAACAGCGAACTGTACCGTTCTTCGCTTTCGCACAGCTCTTTTTCCGCCCGTTTGCGCTCGGTGATGTCACGAATATTACCAAGAATCATCTGGCGGTTATCAAGAGTGATACTGGTGAGATACACTTCAACATCAAAAACTGTTCCATCGTTCGGACGCCGGGCCTGCCAGGGAAAAAACTGGTCTTCACCTGCAAGAGCCCGGGTCCAATGTTCATGAGCCTCTTCAATAGTGTTGGCCGGGCCGGAATAATCGGCAATCGTATACCTGAGTGCCTCTTCATAAGTTACCCGGTATAACCGGAGTGTGGTAACATTCACATCCAGTACCTTACCTTCGGTATCATGGATGAATACCGCATCGTACGAGTGATCGAGAAATGCCCTGAACATTTCCTTGGTTTGTCGGATCTCCTGGTCTGCAGCTATCAGCGCTTTTTCCTTCCGTTTAAATTCACTGATGTCAACATTGATCTCAGCAACCAGCCACTCACCCGTTTCGTTCATATACGGGATGCTGGTCACCTGTACGACCCGGTTGTTCTCCTTTGTGAGGATTTCTTCGGAAATAACCGGCTGCTTTGTCTCGAGTGCCTTTGGAATACCGCACCCGGGACAGGGGCATTTCAGCCCCATGAAATAATCGTAACATTTCCGGCCTGACGGATCTCCATACATCTTCTGCCACGCGGGGTCAATGTACCTTATATTGAATTCCGCATCGATGATGTCAATGCCGGTTTTTGTAGCGCCGAGGATGAACTCGATCTGTTTCGTTAATGTGGCGATCTCATCTTCTGCCCGTTTGCTGTCGGTGATATCCTGGTTGATTCCAATCATGCGGACCGGCTGGTTGTTGGTATCTCTCGAGACCACCTTTCCCTGTGAATGCACCCATCTCCAGCTCCCGTTCTTGTGTTTCATCCGGTAAATACAGTCAAAATAGGGAGTTTTTTCGGCTATATGGTCCTGACTACTCTTACTGACAAGGGCATAATCATCCGGATGCACCCGTTCCTGCCACCACCTTGAAGGAGTGTCCATCTCCTTGCTTGAAAAACCGAGCATTTCCGTCCATTGCCGGTTATGGATAACTTCATTGGTGACAAAATTCAAGTCCCAGAGTCCGAGGTGTGCCCCCTCAATAGCCAGGTTCAACCGTTCCTCGCTCTTTTGCAATAACTCTTCTGCCCGCTTGCGGTCGGTGATGTCTGTTGTAATACCAACAAGGAACTTGTTTCCCGCAGTATCAGTGTACAGGGTCTTTTTGACAAGAACGGTAAGGGTCTTCTCATGAGCATAGGTATTGGTCTCTTCATTGTCACTTTCCTTTCCTGTCGTAAAGACCTCTTCATCTTTTTGCCACGAGACATCGGCCATTTCCTTTCTGGGGAAGAGATCATACGCGGTTTTTCCGATAATTTCATCACGGGACCGGTTAAACAATCTGCACGCGGCATCATTGATAAGGATAATCCGGTGCTGCCGATCCTTGACGTGGATGGGATCGCTGAGGGTGTTTATAATTTTGTGTAAAAACTCCTCAGACTCCTTAAGCGCCACCTCTGCCCGCTTGCCTTCAGTGATGTCGACACCCTGAGCGATTGTGGAGATGATCCTGCCATGAGTATCAAGGATGTTTGCCGAATTCCATAGTACGGTCCGGACACTGCCATCTTTGACGAGAATCGGGATCTCAACAGTCTCCCACCGTTCGCCCTCAAGAGTCTTTTTGATATGAAGTAGTGATGCGTCCCTGCTCTCTTTTGGGAACAGGATATCTAACCGTTGCCCGATAATTTCCTGCGCAGATATGAGGGTCAGGTCCTCAAACGCATGATTGAACCGGGTAATTACAAAGTTTGGATCCCATACGATGATCGGGGCATTGGCGTAATCGAACAGGTTGTTGAGATATTCCATAGTTTCGAGAAGTTTTTCTTCTGCCACTTTGCGTTTGGTGATGTCACGGGAAACGCCCAGCACTGAAACAACACAGCCCTGGTCATCTTTTTCTGGAAATAGCTGCCAGTCAAGAACGACTTCCCCATAAGCACCGGTCCATGCAAATGTTTCACTGTATGGCTGGCCGGTGGAAAACACCCGGTCGATGGCAGGTTCCCAAAGTGCACAGAGATCTGGGGGGAACCCCAGCTCATGATGCGTCTTTCCGAGGAACTGTTCTTCGGTCATTCCCGAAACACGGAGACACGCTGGATTTGCATAGGTATGTCGGTGCTCCTTGTCATACCGCATGATAAAGTCCTGACTGTTTTCTGAAAGCGCCCGGAACTGCTGCTCGCTTTTTCTGAGGAAGTCTTCTGCCCGTTTACGATCCGTAACATCAGATATGAAGGTCGTGAACTGATACGGGGCATTCTGGTAAACCGTCACTTCATAAAACTTTTTAAATTCCTGCGAATAGTTCTCAAAATGATCCGAGGTTCCTGTGAGCGCAACACGCCCGCACCGCTCGATCCAGATCTGTTCAGTATTCGGCAATATTTCGAGCACGGTTTTACCGATTAGATCATCACGGTTGAGTCCGGTCATCCGCTCAAAGGCCGGGTTCGCATCAATAAAACGGTAATCTTCTGGTGTGCCGTTCTCATCGCAGATGATCTCGTGGACTGCAAAACCATTGAGCATCTCATGGAACAGGGTACGGTAAAGTTTTTCGTTTTCTGCCAGTGCATTCAAGGTGTGTCGAAGTTCATCATCAGTAGCGGTAAGTTTGTCATAGGATGCATGGAGTTCATCGGTATTTTTGAGCAGCGCTTCCTCTGCCAGTTTGCGCTCCGTGATATCAGTTAAGAAATTCAGCGTAGCCGGACGCCCATCCCAATCTATCACTACAACGCTTAGCTCAACCCACCGGGTGCTCCCGTCCTTTGAGCTCAGCCGGAAGGCATAGCGGGTAAGAAGTTCCTCGCCCATCATCCGCTTCTGGTACCGCTCCATCACCATAGCTCGGTCATCAGGATAGATAAACGCAGAGAATGGCAGGGACAGGAGTTCCTGTTCCGAATACCCGGTGAGTTCGACCGTTTGATGATTGACCAGCTTCGGTATCCCGTCCTGCACAACGACAATCGCTTCATTCGCGTGTTCGATCAAGTGCCGGTATTTCTCCTCACTCTTCCGGAGCAAATCATCCGCTCTTTTGCTGGACGCGGCTGACTTGATCTTATGCGAGAGTTCGGCAAACTGTGCGCCCGGTTCGCCCCCTTTCTGGAGATAGAAGTCTGCTCCGCTGTTGATTGCCTGGATAACTACCTCTTCCCTGCCCCTGCCGGTGAACAGGATGAACGGGATTGGTCCGAAGCGGGATCGGACTTCAACGAGGAACTGGATGCCGTTCATGACGGGCATCTGGTAATCGGATATGATGGCGTCAAATTTTTCCTGTTCGAGCAGACGGATCCCTTCATCTGCGCTGATGGCGGTTGTGACGGCGAAATCCCCGGATTCCTCTAAGAACAGCTTGCTGATTTCGAGCAGATCGGATTCGTCATCAACGTAAAGGACACGGATTACTGCTGCCATCATGCACTCTTCCTGACTGGACTTGACTTGACTTGACTTGACTTGACTTGACTTGACTTGACTTGACTTGACTTGACTT
>CAZPYV010000001.1:247646-356798 GCA_964590895.1 uncultured Methanoregula sp.
GTGATGTTATATCCGGACTATTCTTTCCGGCAGAAGGGGCGTCCGATTTTTTCATTGTCTCATACCTTTTTTTAAATTTTATGCGGGCGTTTACCAGTTTGTATATGCTGTGGAAAAAATCCGTAACATGGTAACTGAAGTTTTTCCTATGCGCTCTTAATTACAGAAGTGAACACTTGCTGAAATGGCACAAATCATCGCGTTTTTTTTAAGAATCCCGGTTTTTATTTCATCGTCGAAATCCATAAATGATGAATGGGTGTGTGCAGTATTAATGATTATGATGGGATAGGATGGAGTTATTCTTTGGTTCTGCCGGCAGGTTAGATTATTTGGTATCACTGGTGATATAACACAGAGAAAAACAAGCCCAATTTGGGCTCAGATTGCCGGATTCCGGCCCGGAAACCTCCTCCTACCCTATCAGGTTCCGGAGGATGAAAATAAGTGCCTGCATATCGCTCCGTTTGCCGAAATAAGACCTTAGCGGACTTGAAAAACGAGGGTTGCCAAGGCCCCTTCTACAGTGTTTGGTTTTTCCCGGAGGTTGACCCGTTTGAGGGGAGATCTGCCCTAAAAAGGGCCATTATCGAGGTCGTTTTTTCCGGGGAGTGGGAAAATTTGGTATATTACCCGATATTTGTATCCTCCTGAAGTGAGGACTGACGACCAGCGGGACCCGATCTCTCATCGCATGGGTTTTCTTAGAACGGGAAAAATTGAGCCGTATTCCCCCCATCAAAAAAATAATTGTGCCATTCGTTTCTGGTTTTACTGCACAGAGCCGGACCGGTACGCCCCTTTTGGCACCGTCATCTCGAACCGTGTCCCTTTGCCCGGCTCACCATTCTCCCGGATGGTGATGCCGGTAATGGAGAGAATCTCCTGTACAAAAAAGAGACCTCGCACTGATGCACGGGCCCCCTCACCGCGTAAAAAGATCCGCTCCTTTTTCTCTTGAGGTATGCCAACACCATCATCTTCAAAGACAATGGTGATTCCGTCAGAAGTGACTTTGTGCCATACCCGGATTACGGTGACATGCCCCCCGTGTTTTACCGAATTCTCCAAAAGACCCTGGAACGCCTTTTCGAGCAAAGGATCGGCAAATATTTCGAGGTTCTCTGTCTCAAGGCTGTGCCGGATCTCGCCAATCGATATATGGGAAAGTCCAAAGAGGAACGCCAGTTTGACATTCTGCCATTTGGGTGGTTTTTCCCCCATGTTCTGGTAATCCTTGGTAAATTCCGTTATCTCCTTTATAGACCGGACCACACGTTCACCGCTCACAATATTCTTGATAATGCCATCCTGTCCTTTCGCCAGTTTTTTTGCCATCTCAAGGTAACTGTTCAGGACAAAGATCTGGGTTGTTAAGTCCTGTCGTGTCAGTTGGGAGAGGACATTGAGTTTCTGGTTCACCTTAAGGAGCGAGTTGAGTGTTGTGTCCCGTTCAGTCACAGTCCGGGCCAGCGTGATATTGCTATGACTTAACGTAGAAACCATCCGGGCAAACTTTGCATAAAATGCCATTACCGTATCGACCGTTTCCCGGTTCCACCGGGGGACCAGGTCAAGTGCAGCAAGATATGAACTCTCATCAAATCCGTAACGCACCGCTTGGGAGCGGAAGAGTTCATCGTTCACGGACTCATCCTCAAACAGGAACTGGCCCAGGAACAGGTTGCCCACATGACTTCCCCCGATAACTATGGGTGTCACGAGGTCCCACATATTATTTTTACACCGGTAGCGTTTGACCGTTCCCGGTTCAACCCCGCTTGCGAGGAACGTATCGCTTTCCACACAGTTCGCGCAGGTTTGGGAGTTCACCCGGTGGAATTTTGTGCAGATATCCTGCCAGCCAGTGGCAACCAGGATTTTCCCGTTGATATCAAGAATCGCAATGCCGATATGCGTCAGAGCATGGAAATCATCCATCATTGCCTGGATTGCCTGAACATCGATGATATCGGCAAGATCCAGGTTACCGATATCTCCATCCGGGGACAGGAGACTTTCAAGTTTATTCCTGACCTGCTCTTCATTCTCACGGATCAGCCGTTCGCTCTCCGCGAGTGCGTCTAACTGTCCTTTGAGTTCTTCTTCAGCAGCGGCCAGCTGTTCATTAGATTCATGGAGTTCTTCGTTTTTCTTACGGATCTCCTCTTCGGCACGCTTACGCTGAGTAATGTCAAAAAAAGCACCATCAAAAATAAGCCGGTCATTTTCCATTATCGGGCTGGATACCGCACTAATCCAGATCTTCTCCCCATAGGGTTTGATATACGGGCTGTCAAACTCCCACAGGGTTTTTGTTGTTACGGCGTGCTGAATCGAACTGATAAGCCGATTACGGTTTTTTGGAACTACCCCATGAGTGAATTGCTCTTCAAATGTTGCCTTGTCATTCTCAAGACCGAGAATCTCCAGGCTGCGCCCGCTGATATAATCAAACCCGGGGGTTCCGTCCGGGTTTACGTAAAACCGGAAGACAACCCCGGGAATGTTAGTGGCCATTGAGTCAAGCTGGCGCCTGCTCTCTCGTAGCGCTGCCTCAACTTGTTTGCGCTCGGTAATATCACGAATCGATTCTATGGCGCCGATGCGGTTCCCCTGAAGATCGAAAAGTGGCGATCCTGTTGCCGATACATATGCCCCTTTTCCACCGTATAATGCCGGCGTAAAGACTTCCGCATACAGGGTCTGGCCTTTTCTTGTGAAATTCTGGTATTTTGCTCGTAACTCCTCATCATCGAAATTAATCAGGTCGAGAAGCTGCTTTCTTCGCTCGCCATAGAAGGGGATCGCGTATTCATGGTCTCCCTTACCGATCATGTCACCCTTGTCGATCCCGGTCATTTCCTCCATCGCACGGTTCCAAGCAATGATGACTCCTTCACGGTCAATGACAAATGTTGCATCCGGGAGGAAGTTGATGATGTCAATTTCCCTACGCTCATGATCCCGGATGCGCACATCTGCCCGTCGTTGCTTGACGGCCTGTCGGATCTTGTGCGCAAGTTCGGCAAACAGCGCTTCGGGCTCCCCGCCTTTCTGGACATAGAAATCGGCTCCTTCATTTAAGGCGGTGATAACAACCTCCTCGCGATTCTTCCCGGTGAAGAGTATGAAGGGAATTGTATTTCCCGAGGTTCGTATCTTCTTTAAAAATTCAATACCATCCATTCCCGGCATCTGGTAATCGGAGACGATGGCATCATATTGTGCCGTATTTATCCGTGTGAAAGCCTCGTTGGCAGAGGTGAGCGTATCGACAATAAACTCTCCCTTTCTTTCAAGGTAGAATTTTGCGGTTTTCAGCAGAATAGGGTCGTCATCAACGTAAAGGATCCGGATTTTATCTGCCATATTAGTCACCATTCCCCGTCATACGCCACGCTCCCTTCGGTACGATCATCTCGAACCGGGCTCCTTTGCCCGGTTCACCGGTTTCCCGGATGGTGATGCCGGTAATTGAGAGAATCTCCTGCACAAAGAAGAGACCCCGCACAGAGGCACGGCCCCCTTCACCACGCAAAAAGATCCGCTCCTTTTTCTCTTTAGGTATACCAACACCATCATCTTCAAAGACAATGGTGATCCCGTCAGAAGTGACTTTGTGCCATACCCGGATAAGGCTTACGTGGCCTCCGTTCGCAACTGAATTTTCTAATATGCCTTGAAACGCCTTTTCGAGTAATGGATCAGCAAAGATTTCGAGGTTTTCAGTTTCAAGGCTGTGTCGGATCTCACCAATCGATATATGGGAAAGCCCGAATAGGAACACCAATTTGACATTCTGCCATTTCGGTGGTTTTTCCCCCATGTTCTGGTAATCTTTGGTAAACTCTGTTACCTCTCTGATAGACCGGATTGCTCGTTCACCGCTTTCAATATTCTTTATTATTCCATCCTGCCCTTTTGCCTGTTTTTTGGCTATTTCAAGGAAGCTGTTGAGGACAAACATATGCGTGGTTAAGTCCTGTCGTGTCAATTGCGAAAGTACGCTGAGTTTCTGGTTGACCCGTACGAGAGCGTCTTCGGCGAGTTTTCGATCGGTGATATTTCGGACCACACCTACCACTACTCGTTTTCCATTGAGGTTAACTTCGTGGGAGTTGATCTCGACCTGGACAATGGTTCCATCTTTTCTCCGGTGCCCTGTCTCGAAGGTTGCGTGCCCGGTCGAAGATAATTCCCCGATGATCTCGTTAAGTGGTCGATTGTGATAATCGGTGACAATATCAAGGGGCCCGTGATTCAACAGTTCTTCGCGTGTGTACTGCAGCATCCTGCATGCAACTTCATTTACTTCGATGAATTTTCCTGGTTTGCCATCAGGTTCAATCTCATGGATATGGATTCCGTCATTTATTGTGTCAAAGATTTCCCGGAACTTTATCTCACTCGCTAAGAGTGCATCGAACTGCGCTTTGAGTTCTTCCTCGGCTGCCGCCAGCTGCTCGTTGGATGCCCCCAGCTCCAGGTTCTTTCTTTCAAGATCTGAGTTGGAAGTAAGCAGCAAAGTACGCGTATGTTTGAGACTGGCTGTCATGTTATTGAATGCGTTCGCAAGTACACCTAACTCTCCTTCCTGTTCGGTCACATGAACATCAAGATCACCGGATGCTATTCGATCTGCTGTCTTACTCATAGCGACAATAGGTTCTGACAGGTTCCGCGCAACAATAATAATGATGCCCCCGACAACCACGATCGAGAATAACCCGACCAGCAGCAGGACACCGCCCAGTTGCGCAACACCTGCAAGCATCTCGTCAGTGGGTGCGACCACAACCATACTCCAGTTACCGGTCTCGATTGGGCTGTAAAACATGACAACGTTTTTCCCGGTGAACGGGTCAGCCATTTCAGTATAGCCTTCTTTTCCCTCGCGGATATCCGCAGCCATTGCCGCCAGATTGGGGTTATTCTTTTCGCGGCTGAGTTGATTGAGGGACATCCTACCGATATACTCCTTCTTTGGGCTTGAGACGAAAATACCGGAGTTGCTGACAAGGAACGCATAACCGGTGTCAAATACTTTTACCTGGCTGACCGTCCGGTCAATATTTTCCAGAGCAACATCTATCCCGACAGTACCGGCAAATGTTCCGTTTTTTATGATCGGGGTGATATAGGAAGTCATGAGCACATTCTCGTAAGGTTGCGGCTCCATGACGATCTCTTTTTGTGTCCGTTTAGGGATGGTGTACCAGTCAGAGGTCTCGATATCCACAATGGGAATGAGTGATTCGGTACCGTTCAGCCGGTTCCAGTAAGATGCAAACCGCCCGGATGCGTCATGACCGGGTGTGTTGGCGTATCGGCTGTCCTGTCCATCAAAAGCTCCCGGCTCAAATATTACCCCAATACCGATCGCGTTTGGGTTATATTCAAGCAGGGTATGCTGAATATCAAACACCCCTTGACGGGTCATGCCGGTATTATGATTAAGGACTGATGAGAAGGTACGGGATTTAGCAAGGTTATCTGACATCCCGGTATTGAACTCATGGGCATAGGCCCTTGCAGAGTTGCGAGTATTATCATATGCAGCATTCTTCTCCGCCGCACTGCTGAGCTGGAGCGAGAACAGTGTTGCTATGATCAGGACTATAATGATTGCAGGGATGAGAAGAAGGATCATCCTCCTTCTGATAGACCAATTACTCTTTTTTGCAGATATCATGTATCCTTCCCCGTCATTCGCCACGCTCCTTTCGGCACCGTCATCTCGAATCGTGCTCCTTTACCCGGCTCTCCGGTTTCTTTGATGGCGATGCCGGTGATATCAAGGATCTCCCGGGACAGGGCCAATCCAAGTCCGGTGTTCTTCCCAAAGCCCCGCTCGAAGATCTTCTCTTTCTCCTCAGCAACGACACCATCGCCGTCATCTTCGCACACCACAACACGATCGTCATCGTGTTCCTCAACAGAAAACCGGATGTTCGTGATCTTCCCGCCGTATCGCGCTGCGTTGTCCATGAGGTTGTAAAAGACCTTCTCGACCAGCGGGTCAGAAAAAATTTCTTGTCCAGCTGGGAGATCATTTTTCACATTGATCTTTCCGAGCGTGACTTGCTTTGCCGCAGTGTCTACGAGTGTGCGGCAGTCCTGCCATGCAGGAGCCTTGACGCCAATGCTCTCGTATTCCTTAGTGAACTGGATCATGGATGAGATGCGCTGTGCAGCGGTTGCTATTTTCTGGATATAGTCGCTGATTGAGGGATCGGGCTGCTTCTTTTGGAGAAGGTTGATGTATCCCAGTAAAACAGTCATCTGGTTGTTGATGTCGTGCCGGGTGATGCTGGAAAGGAGGGAAATTTTTTTAATGGAGAGGACAAGTGCATCTTCCGCACGTTTCCGTGCAGTGATGTCACGGATGTTGCACTGGATGATCTTGTGATGGTTCACCGGGTAAACATTACTGATGAACTCGACGTCAATACTCCGCCCATCTATTGTCTCCAGCGGAAGATCTTCGTACCGGATATAACCGTTCGTTTTCAGCTCAGTAAAAGCGTCTTGGGCAAGGGTTTTGTCCTTTATGAACCCGACTTCCCAGAGATGTTTACCTACAAAGTACTCCAGCGGGTATCCCAGCATTTCGATAAGGAACGTATTTGCATCGATGATCGTCCCCGTCTCTTCATCAAGAATTAATATACCGTCCTGTGCAGTTTCAAACAGGCGGCGGTACTGGAGTTCGGATGTCTGTAATGCATCCTGAACCCCTTTTTTGTTGGTGATGTCACGGACTGCAGCAACAATCAGATCGCGCCCCTTCACAGAGACGACATTTGCCGTGATCTCAACCGGAAAGACACTGCCATCCATTCTCTTGTGGTACCTTATTGGGATGAGACCTTTGAACTCCTGTGTTGCAGCACGGGTGGCTTCCGGCTCGGCTGACATGACTGTATTGGGCTGACCAATCACCTCGTCCTTCCGGTAACCATACATAGGAGTGATGGCATCATTGCAGTCAATGATTGTCCCGGTCTCTTTGTCAACCACAAAGATGCCATCAGATTCAGCGGCAAAGAGCGCCCGGTATTTCTCCTCGCTCTCTCGGAGAGCTTCTTTCGCTCGCTGGCGCTCAGTGATATCCTGAACCGTGCCATGAAACCCAATAACCTTTCCATTCGTGTCACGTTTCACCGCTCCAAATGCATTTGTCCATCGCATGCTGCCATCCGGACGGAGCATTTCCAGTTCAAGATTATACGGTTCACCGGTTGTTAGCGCTCTCGTAACCGCATTCGAAAGAAGATCCCAGCTGGCGGGTGTATAGATATTCGGAAGTTCTGCATAGGTGGGCGCTGGCAGAGAGGGATCCCAACCGGCAATATTGCAGAGTTCCTCGGACCAGGTTACGGTATCGGTATCTATAACCCAGTCCCAGGTTCCGATGTGTGCAAGGCGATGGGCTTCTTTCAGTTGCACATGAGAGGATGCAAGTTCCCGCTCTGCCTGTTTGCGTTTGGTGATATCCTGAATCTGCACAAGGAACCCAGCGATTGGATCCGCAGGGTTTCCCAGTGGGGTGATGACCACGTCCAACCAGATGATCCCATCCCGGTTCGTGGGATACAGGTCCAGGGTTTTTACTTTTTCGAAATCAAAAGGTCCCTCGTAGTGTACCGTTTCTTTCTTATGCAGCTTCTCCTTCCGCTCATCGGTGATATTCGGATCAGTAAAAAGAGAGAAATTCTGGATTGCCTGAATATCCGCTATACCAAACAGGTTCAGACACGCCGGGTTGACATGCACCAGTGCGCCCGTAGCATCATAGAGTTCAATGGCAATTGGGGATTGATCATAAATTGCACGGTAGCGTTCCTCACTTTCCCGCAGCGCTTCCTCTGCCATTTTGCGTTCCGTGATATCATGGTTAATTCCCTTAACTTTTACCGGGTTGCCCTGTTCATCCTTTTCGAGTGTGCCTATGGAATGGAGTGTCTTTTGTGCGGAGCCGTCTTTGGGATTGATAACAAAATCAAGGTCATACTCTTTTCCTTCATTAATCAAATCATTGAACGCTTTAAGAACCAACTCAGGTTCCGTGATGCAGGATGCAAAATTTTCAATCGGGAAACTACCTGCCATACGGGGATACCCGAACAGGTGACAACCCTCTTCAGAACCCCACATCTGGTTGGTTTTTATATCATATTCCCAACATCCGATATGACCGATCTCCTGCGTCATCTGAAGTCGGTTTTCATTTATACGGAGTGCTTCTTCCTTTCGTTTGCGTTCGGTGATATCAGTATGCGTTCCCACCATTCGTACAGGTTTGTTGTCAGCATCCCATTCGACAACCTGCCCCCGGGTGAGGATCCATTTCCAACTGCCGTCTTTTGTCCGCATCCGGAATTCGACCCTGTAGCCACCATCCCTTCGTTCTGCGTGGTTTTGGATTATCTGTTCGGCCGGACCTATATCATCCGGGTGGATCAGTGATCTCCATGTTGCATACGATCCGGGCATCTCATCGGGTGCGTAGCCAAGCATGGTGTACCAGCGGGGGCTGAAGAAAGCCGTTCCCGTGGGAATGTCCCAGTCCCAGATTCCGTCATTGGTTGCATCCAGCGTGAGTCTGAAGCGTTCCTCGCTTTCCTTCAGCGCTTCCTCTGCCCTCTTGCGTCCGGTGATGTCATGACCGCTGGCACGGGTGCCAAAGGAGTTGCCGTTCATGTCGACAATCGGTTGCCAGGAAACACTCAGCCAGTTTTTCGTGCCATTCCGGTCAAGGTATCGGAATTCAAAGTTTTCCCCACTGATGCCATGTATGGCTTCCCTGAAGCGTTCGGTAAACATAGTCCGGTCTTCTTTTGCAATCACGGTTGAGATAAAATCCGGCATTGCCAGGATCTCTGCCTGCGTATAACCGGTAAACCGTGCTACTGAAGGACTCACCCAGATATACTTTCCATCCGCCCCGAACCATGACTCCCAGTTCACGGTATAGTCAGCGATAACCCGGAACTTATCTTCGCTCTCACGGAGCTCCTGCTCAGTCCTGCTGAGATCGTTTATATTCTGCCGCAGTTCTTCTTCAGATGCGGTCAGTTCCTCATAGGATGCATGGAGTTCTTCAGTATTTTTGAGCAGCGCTTCTTCTGCCCGCTTGCGCTCGGTGATATCAATTCCAATCCCCATAAAATAAAGCTGACCCGGTGCCTCAAACCTTACACCCGTAAAGAAGAAGGGTATAAGGCGACCATCTTTTGCCAACAGTGTGCTTTCAATAGAACTCTGACCCTTTTCCATTACCTCATCTATGGCTTTCAAGACGGCATCTTTGTGTTCCGGAAGATGCAAGTCCGTACCCAACTTGCCTTTGATCTCTTCAGCCGTATAGCCCAACAGGGTTTCATGCTGCTTGTTCCAGCTTATCAATCGATTTTCAGGGTAAGTATAAAGGTAAAATATTCCGGGGAGGCTGTCTAATATTAATTTTGAAAAATGTTGCTCTTCTATTAATGAATCATCTGCCCTTTTGCGCTCTGTAATATCAGTTAAAAAATTCAACGTGGCAGGGCGTCCATCCCAGTCTATCACTACGACGCTTAGCTCAACCCACCGGGTGCTCCCGTCCTTTGAGCTCAGCCGGAATGCGTAGCGGGACGGTCCCTCCTCTCCCTTCATCCGCTTTTGGTACCGCTCCACCACCATCGCACGGTCATCTGCATGGATAAACGCAGAGAACTTCATAGACAAGAGTTCCTGTTCTGAATATCCGGTGAATTCGATCGTTTTATGATTGACCAACTTCAGCATCCCGTCCTGCGCAACAACGATTGCCTCATTCGAATGTTCGATTAAGTGCCGGTATTTCTCCTCGCTCTTCCGGAGCGCATCATCCGCTCTTTTGCTGGACGCTGCTGCCTTGATCTTGTGCGTCAGTTCGGCAAACTGTGCGCCCGGTTCGCCCCCTTTCTGAAGATAGAAGTCTGCTCCGCTGTTGATCGCCTGGATGACTACCTCTTCCCTGCCCCTCCCGGTGAAGAGGATGAACGGGATCGGTCCGAAGCGTTTCCTTACTTCGACAAGGAACTGGATGCCGTCCGTGACCGGCATCTGGTAATCGGATATAATGGCGTCAAATTTTTCCTGTTCGAGCAGACGGATCCCTTCATCTGCGCTGATAGCGGTTGTGACAGTGAAATCCCCGGATTCCTCTAAAAAAAGTTTGCTGATTTCAAGCAGATCGGATTCGTCATCAACGTAGAGGACACGGATTACTGTTGCCATCATGCACTCTTCCTGGCTTGACTTGACTTGTCCTGTAATCTCCAGATTTTTTTCCGTCAGAGAACTCATCGGATTTTTCATTGTCTCTTACCTTTTTTTAAAATTTTATGCGGGCGTTTGCCAGTTTTTATATGCTGTGGAAAAAATCCGTAACATGGTAACTGCAGATTTTCCTGTGCGCTCTTAATTACAGAAGTGAACACTTGCTGAAATGTCACGAATCATCGCGTTTTTTTTAGGAATTCGGGTTTTTATTTTATCGTCGAAATCGGTAAAAGATGAAAGGGCGTATATGGTATTAATGATTATGATGGGATAGGACAAGGTATTCTTTGGTTCTCCCGTCAGGTTAGATTATTTGGTATCACTGGTGATGTAACACAGAGAAAATACGCCCAATTTGGGCTCTGATTGCCGGATTCCGGTCCGGAAACCCCCTCTAAAACCCTTCGGTTCCGGAATGTGAAAATAAGTGCCTTAATCTCACCCCGTTTGCCAAAATACGGCAGGAAAGCCCCTCGCCCAAAGCCCACCAAAGGGCATTAAATCGAGGCTTTTTTCGCCACGTAGTTCAGCCCCCCCGGACATGCTAAACCCAGCAGGAATGGGCATAGGAGGGGCGATTTTTTTCAGACAGATGTTTAAAAAAATGGATGATTAGGAAAATGACAGAACAGTATCAATCCCAGGATCTTATCCGGGAGAAGCTCCCCGTTTTTGGGGAGGGGGTTGATTTTTTCGGAATGCGGCAGGTGCCCCGTTTTTTTCTCGCAATTACAGAAAAACAGCCCAATTTGCCCGCGTCTCTTCCAGCCCGCAGCCGCGTACTGATCGGTAACCTCCCGTGTATACGAATCCGACTCCAATCCAGGCCCCGATTTCAGCATACCTGCCAGAATAGCTGCGAAAATTCTCGTAGTGACCAATTAGTTTATATGCGACTATACCAACGGACTACTATTACAATGATCGCAGAACTCCTCCACCGGATAAAAACGAAGATCCGCAGTCTCGGGCACACAAAAGAGCGTGCCCGGACCCTGGTCAGGTTCCTGGTCAACGGAAGGATCGTTGTCGCTATGGTGAAGGGGTTGATGCGGATCAAAACATGCAACCATATGACCAGCCTTAGTACCGGGTATTGCGGACAGGTTACCGCACCACAGTACTATGCTCTTTTTGAAATACATAGGTAGACGCCGGTTTTAAAAAAGTCTGGGCGCTTTTTACGACAGCAATCCAACAGGGCATCCGCTGTCGGGTGAGTCCGGGGAGAAACATAAGTGCATGAGCCCGGGCTCTGCCAGCCAGACTTTAAAGACCGGCGTTAAGAACGAGACAGGGAGCGGGACACAGTGAAAGGCTCCTCGCTTCCACAGTGCAATGCGGGGGAATACCAGAATAAAGATCGGTGAACAATATGCAGAACATTTCTCCAGGAACGGGGAATAAATGGGCAGGTCAGTACGTGGCAGAGGGAAACAATATCGGAACCCACGTTATCGTACCAGGAATCGTCAACGTTGAACAGAAGATCTCCTCACTTGAAAAACACCCGGGTATCGGATGTAAAGCCGTTGCCGGGGCAGACCAGACAGGATATCTGTCACCACGCGGGGGTGTGGCATCATGACGAGCCGCCGCTGCATTGTGCTGGAACAGGGAGCCTGCGAACAGCTCAGGCTTGACGGATATGGGGTAAGGATAATCCCGGTAGGGAAAGACAAGCGGCTGCCGCCGGCTCATCTCGTTGCCGGCAAGTCTAAAGAGACACGCTATATCCGGATCTATAAGATGTCCGCCCGGTTGGCAAACATTTACCGGGTGGAAGAATGCTTTGCCCAGGTCATCCTGCGGTATCGCACCGAAATGGCACGTCACCCGGATTCCCCGATCCGGTACGAGATCTGGCTCTATACGGTGCATTACGGGTACCGCTGCTTTGCGATCCTCCCGGACCGGATCCAGGAAATTCCCCCGACAGGAAAATTGCCCGTGCGTCTTTTTATGGAGGAAGCACCATGAAAAATACCGTGCGGCTCTCGCCCATCGAGCGTGCGGCAACGTCAATCCTGAAAGAGAAGGGATATGCGGTTGTGCCCATGCGGTCCTGCTTTGCCTCCCGCCATAAGCCGGCCCATCTCATGGCACTGAAAAATACCACCGAGATGCTCTACCTCAAACTCAAACAGACAACCAGGCCACTCACCGATATCCCCGCAACCGAAGAATTTTGCCAGATTGACGCCATGCTCCTCCGCAAACTCTTTCCGCTGGGTTCAAAAACGACTGCCCTCCACCTTGAGATCTGGATCAGGAACAACGGCCGCTTCACCTGTCTCGAAGTGCTGGCAGACGGCCTCCGGGAGGTCTCCCATGTTTGAACGTTGGAACAGGCATAAGCAGCTGCAGAAAGCGCACAAGAAATGCCCAGCGCTATCTTCAAAGGGGATCTGGATCGAACACAAGGGAAAGACTAAGGTGAACCTATGCAGCAGGTAGAGGCAGTACAAGGTACAGGTTCTGTCCAGGGGCCTATATTATCGATTGTTCAGTCGGTTCTTCCATCACCATCCATCCGGGAGATCATGACTGATAAGACGCTCCCGGCAAAAGTCGGCCGTAAAGATCCCCGCACCTCCGGCAATGCATTACAGCAGGGTTTGATTCCGATCTCTCCTATAACAGTGATGCCGGATACGCAGAGACCCGAATGCAGACCGGCACCCGCAACAAAAAGCCACCCGGTCGCTTTCCCAATAACGGTCCGCCCCCGTTCCGCATCAGTCTCCCGAAGAATTTCAAAGAGATATCCCTTCATTGAACAGGATATCCCTCTCTATCTCGTGCCGCACATCATCGCCCGGGCAATTTGGCAGCGGGGAGAACAAACGTTCCGCATCTCCGTGATCCGTACCAAACAGCATTATTACACGATCCGCATGAGGACCGCACGGCCGTCAGCCAGGACTGGGAACAAAACCTGCACGAAGAGCCGGTGCGGGAAAAGATCAGGGTAATCTAAAAAAAACCAAAAAGCCGGCGGCCTTCATCGATACCGGCAGAGTTGGGAAATCCCTGACCGGGATCTCCTTTTTTTATGCAATCATACGAAGAACCCCCGGCAACACATTCCTTTTTCATCTATTCACAGGGAAAATCCGGCAACAATCTGACATTCTTTTTCCACTGCACTGACGGAACAAGGGGATCTGTTGTTTGGGCACAAGGGGGTATATAAAACAAAATTTCGTTCTTTCCTTTAAACCCGGTATAGGGTAGGAATTTGAAAACGGAGGGTATCAAGGCCTCTGTTCTAACGTTTACATTTTGGCAAACGAGAACGGGTCATCAATCTGGGCCGGTTCGTGCAATCCCCTGCAAAACCCGTCCCTTTTTTAGAAAAAATGCAGGATTCAGTCACGCCGATACCCAATAACGTTCCATACTGGTATGTCAAAGGGCCCCGCGACACAACGGGAAGGTTTTAGTGAACCCTCCCAACAAGAACAACAAAAAAGTGAGGAAAGAACATGGCAGATTTCATACAGAGCAATGTAACCAAGAGCGCAGTTCGCACACTCGCAAGCCAGATTGAAGACGTAACAACGTTCAACTCGATCGTCCAGTCGGTCATCACCGACAACCCGTTCGCATGTGTATCGTATATGACCGCAGGTGTAACCCATGACCCGGTCGAAAAGACCAGGGAAGAATACACGGTAAAAGTCGTGTACCAGGACAGCGAAGCAAAGACCATCGGCAACGACTCCAGCAGGTTTGGCACCATTGCCGGATTCACCGCAGGGGCAGCAGCACTTGCCGCAAGCGCAGCCCTCGTCACAGCACACGGCGGCACTGCAGTCCGGGACACTGACAGCGAGACGTACAGTGCGACCATCCGGTGCCATGACCCAAACGGCGAACTGTTCAATATTACTTTCAGCCGCAAACGCCTGACACTTACGTCATATTCGGATGAAGCCATCCGGACAAAGGTTGAGACTTGGGCAGACACTGTGGCGGCACTCGCCTAGATTCGCTTTGGACGAAAAGACTAGAAAGGAGAGAGGAGACTAAAAAAAGTTCCCTCTCTTTTTTTGATCCTCTCGTCTTTTTTTAAGAGGGCCGTTATGGAAACTGAACTGTTAGCGATAGTACTGGGAGCCGTACTCCCGATCTATCCCATGCTGTTAGCCATCTACCAGAAGATCGGTAAATATGATGAAGTCGTTGAGGAGTTCAAGAAACTCCGCGCCGAGCACGAACACCACAAGGAGGACTATTATGGAATTTGACAAGGCGATACCTGATACGAGAATGCAACCGGTCGCAACCATTGTCGGGTTATACCGGGGCACCTTGAGCGGCCTCGAACCGCTCACCAGAGATACGCCCCTCACGCTCGATGAAGTCCGACGCAACCCGATCTTTTTCGAGCTGGACCTGAACCCCGACCTGGAGGATGCGGATCTTATCATCAATGTATGCTACGACAACCTGACGCCCCTATGGCTGCAGGACCTGGAGCGGGGAACGAATCTCCCGCGAGGTATCCGCTTCTGGCCATACTGGTTCGATATCCCCTACTACAAGATGATGCGGGACAGCGATGGCCGGAGGGTCTATCCCCGGGCGCCGGGCACCCATACGATCCGTATCCGCACAGCCCGCAAGAAGATGGGGCAGCAGGGAATGCGTAGGGATTTCAGCCCGGCAAACCACGGTTACACGAGCCCGGTCTTCGAACTTACTATCGTGCCGGGTGAGGATGATGTTTGAGAATGAGATGCAGACCCGGTCCGCCATCTGCGGAACCGGGTGCCTGCTCGGACTGGTCTTTGTTCTGGCCCACCTCCCTCTTCTCATCCTTATCGTGCCGATCGTGATCCTCTTTCTGGGTCTTGTTGCAGACCCGGAGGAGTCGCACGCGGTCTGGTACGGGATGCTGCACACGCTGGGCATCTTCAATCTGTCTGCGCTGACAGATGCTGAACGATTGAATTACGCTGAGAAGCGGCATTATTTCTGGTTCGGTGAGGTGGGAATGGCGGCGATGTTGGCGGGGGTTTTTGCGGTTCCGCTCGGGATCTTACTTGCTGGCCGGGCGGATATCACGCTCGCGTTCATCGGGGCGTCGGTCCTGTTCCTGCCGCTCTTTGTGTTCCTGCCAAAGCTGATCCAGCGGGCGATGCAAGCGGATGTCGAGGTTGTTATCGAGGCGTTCGGGAAGAACGAGCAGGTCCGTAAGGTGTTCTGGACATTGTTCGTGGCAATGGCGGGCTTAGTGCTGGCGCAGGTTGTTGACCCGGTCTCGGCGCAGCAGATTATCGGGTTGATTTCCACCGTATAGCATTGACAGCACTGCCTGAACCGGCCTAACAATCTCCCTCTCTTTTAACAACTTATCTGATATACCAACTGATTTAAACTGTATGCGATAATACACTCCTCACCGATGATTGACTCCATCACCGCAGAGCAGATCTTTGATGCTGCAATCCGGATACAGGTTTGTGAAGAAAAATCCCTGGAAGTAGATTTTTTCCCGGACCGGGTCCGGGTGCGTCTACCTCCGAAGCGGGTATTGGCCCGGTCCTGCTCGGTACCGATGTCAAAAATGACTGTCATCCTATCCGAAATGGAGCAAAATCAGCTGATCGGTACAGAACAACGCGGGGGAATGTGGGCCACCTCGCTTGGAAATCGGATCATTGTCAATTGTCTTGCACGGAAATACCGAAAAGAAGCAGAGGCCGTGCTGGGGCCGGTAGTGTTAAAAACTCTTCTCAAGCGTTTGTCCGAATCCTTGCTTAAAGGACCGGAGTGAAAATGGGCATTTATCCCTAATCGGAGACCTCCATAATCAGGGGGTATGTACCCTGAGGGAAAACAAGCCCGATTCGGGCTCCGTTTGCCATACCCCTTATCCGGAAAACCCCGTAAAACCATCGGATTCCGGTCCCGCGAAAAACAGCCCGATATTTGCCCGGATTGCCCAAATATAAACGGAAAGCCCGTCGCCTATCGGCCGCCAAAGGCCATTAAATCGAGGCTGTTTTTGCCACTTAGTTTACCCCATCCGGACCCCGGAAACGCCATTGGAATGCGAATATGAGGGTCATTTTTTCGGGGGGTGAAAAAATTTGATATATTACCCGATATTTGTGTCCGCATTACGTGAGATTTGACGACCCGTTGGATACGATAACTCATCGCATGAATTTTTTACATTCCCATTCCTCACCCTTATCCTAAAATATTGATAATTAGGAATTAAAAATTAAGAAATGCACGAAATAATGTTTTACATCAATAGGTAAAAAAAATGAGGAGGGGAGAGGATAATACAGCCACGGTGTCGCATAAGTGAAGTGGCTCTCCTACACCCGGAACTTCGTCATCTCCGAGCTCACATTCACAACAATACTATTTACTTTTCCCACAACTTTTGTGATCTCATCCAGCGCAGCCGACGCCTCTTCTGTTGCTGCGGCTGCATCACCGGCTTCTTTTGTCGTGCCCTGGATCAGGTTGCTGACTTCATTGACACTTGCGGTGATCTCTTCAACACTTGCGGCCTGTTCTTCAGTTGCTGCTGCCACATCCGAACTGCTCTGGGAGATCTTTGCCACAGACTCTACGATCTGGTTAAAGACGGTCAGGGTATCTTCAACATCCTTACTGCCTTGTGTCACCTGTTGCGTGGCCTGAACTACTGCTTCTGCGGATTTCTGGCTCCTCTTTTGGAGTTCTTCGATCATTGCTGCTATGTTTTCTGCCGAGCTGCGGGATTCCTGTGCAAGCGATTTGACTTCGGCAGCAACAACGGCAAACCCTCGCCCTGCATCGCCAGCCCGTGCCGCTTCGATAGCTGCATTGAGCGCAAGGAGATTGGTCTGGTTTGCGATATCGCGGATAAGCTTGACTATCTTTCCTATCTCTTTCATCTGGTTGTTGATCTCTAAGATGTTCGTATCAACGATCTTTGTTGAATCATTGATCCTTCCCATACTCTGGTTTGCCTTGCCAGCAAGTTTGACACCGTTATCGCTGAGCGTATTGGTGTTCTTTGCCATACCCGCAACCGACTCCATCGAGGAGGCGACTTCTTCAACAGTTGATGAGAGGTCCGACATGGCTTTTAAGACCTGCTCTATTCCGTGATCGCTCTTTTCAGCATTCTGGCTCACCTGGCCGGTATTCTTTGCAATCTGTGAGGCCCCTACAGAGATATCACGCACTCCGTTGTCGGCAGCTTTTGCTGCATCGGAAAGCTCAGCTACCTGCTGGTTGATGAGGACTACTGCTTTTGAGACTTCAATACCGATGTTGTTCAGTGAATCCTTAAACAGTTGGAAATCCCCGGATACCTGTAATTTCTCATCCACCCGTGCAGCAAAATTACATTGGGCATATTCAATTGAGATCCGCAATGCCTCGTTGACGGGTTCGATTACCGAGTCAAGCGTTGAGTTTACCCCATTAACGATCTTTTTGTAGTCGCCCTGGTGTTTGCCTGCATCAGCGCGGGTCTTTAACTTGCCTTCAACTGCTGCCTTTGCAAGCATGTTGGCATCGGCAGTGAGGGCGTTGATATTATCGATACAGTTGTTTAAATTATTCTTGATCTCATTGAAGTCGCCGTTGTACTTATCGGTAATCTTTGACGGGATGTCGCCTTTGCTGATCCGGTCTACATATTCGGCTGCCACATTGAGCGGACCAATAACAGAGTCAAGGCAGTCATTCACACCCTTGACGATCTTCTGGTAGTCGCCGTGATGCCTGCTCGCATCTGCACGCGTGTCAAGTTTACCTTCAACTGCGGCCTTTGAGAGCAGACCGGCATCAGCAACAAGTGCATTGACCGCGTCGATACAGTTGTTTAAATTATTCTTGATCTCATTGAAATCACCGTTGTAATTATCGGTAATTTTTGACGGGATATCGCCTTTGCTGATCCGGTCTACATATTCGGCTGCCACGTTCAAAGGTCCGATCACTGCGTCAAGGCAGTCGTTAACTCCGGATACTATTTTCTTGAAGTCGCCCTGATGTTTGCCTGCATCTGCACGCGTGTCGAGTTTGCCTTCAACAGCAGCATTTGATAGCGAATTTGCATCAGAGACCAGAAGTCCGAGTGCCTCTTTTACATCGGAAAGATTTTTGTTTATGCCAAGGAACCATTCCCGTGCCTCTTTTGTTGTTTTCGAAGCAGGGGAGATCTCTAAGTTAAAGTCGAGGTCTCCTTTGGAGAGTTTGACCAGGTTGTCGGCTATAGAGGAGAGATAAGCAGAGATATAGTTGGCCAGTTCCTCGCGGTTTGCTTCTTCGAGCAGTTTTTCGGTGAGATCATTGTACACTGCCATGATGCTCACAATCTCCCCCTCTTTGTCAAGCAGGGGGATTGTGTGCTGTTCCAGATCGTGAGTGGCTTTGGGAAATTCCACCGTGACTTGCCCGGTCACTCCTTTCTTGGTTGCTAATGCTTCCTTGAGATTGTGCCCGCTCTTTTTTAAGATTTTGAACTCCCGGATATTCATCTTCTGCAACGTCTCTTCAGTATATCCGCTCAGGGTGAGAAACGCTTCGTTTGCCAGTTTGATATTGAATTTTTTATCAATGATGAGGAGCGGCTGGGGATTTTGCATGATCATGGTAAAGGCGAGCTGGCGCTGTTTTTCCGCTTCATGTTTCTGCTTTGCGGTCTCTGCCTCCCGGGCCTTTCTTTGGGTATATTCCTCAATCTCCCGCCTTATTGCAGGAACGAGACGGGCATACTTCCCTTTGACAATGAAGTCGTGAGCTCCTGCCCGCATTGTATCCACGGCGGTATCTTCGCCGATGACTCCGGAGATGATGATGACGGGAAAGTCACAGTTCATTTCTTTTAATAGGGCAAGGGCAGGCATAGCCCCAAACCCGGGGATGGAGTAATCGCACAGGATGATATCCCATGTATCCTTGCTTAACGCGTCTCTCATATCGCGGGCAGTATCCACTCTTCGCTGCTGGATTTTTAGACCGCCCTTCACGAGCTCGTCAGTAACAAATAATGCATCATCTGCCGAGTCTTCAACCATTAATACTCTGATCTCATCTTTCATTTTGTTTCTTTCCTCCTCATTTCCTGTTCATTATTGTACAATTCATTCTCGATCCTGAATCTGGCTGTTATTCGATTTGTGGCGTATCTCGTCATCCAGGCCTCTTTGGAGGTCCAAGGCCCCCATCATTAAGCGTGAAAAATACCGTTGTCCCGCCATTAACTGTGCTCTCAAGCCAGACGCTTCCCTCATGTCGGCTGATAATTTTCTCAACGATTGCAAGCCCGATACCGGTGCCGGGGAACTGCGATTCCGGATGGAACCGTTTAAACGGCGTGAACAGGTCTTTTGCATTCGCTGAATCGAATCCTTCTCCATTGTCCCGGACGAAACAAACAGATCTGCCATCGATTAACTTCCTGCCAAATTCTATACTGATCGGGGACCGGTTCTTTGAAAATTTACAGGAATTGTCAAGGATCTGTTGCATTGCTTGTTCGAGCAGTGCCCTGTCACCCTGCACGATCACATCTTTTTCGATTTCCTGAACGAATTGTGATGGCTGCATCGGGTGCGGGAGTTTCTGGAGGGTAGTGTTTGCAAGGGAGGACAGGTTTACCTGCTCGTTTTTCATAGGACGGCGACCGGCCCGTGAGAGCTGGAGCAAATCCTCAAAATACGCATCCATCCGGGCTGTAGAAGCCCGGAGACGGCTGATGTGCTGCTGGGCATCTGCCGGCAGGTTGGCACTATATTTGTCAGAGAGGATCTTGCAATAGCCGTCAATGATCCTTAAAGGGGCCCTGAGGTCATGGGAGACCGAATAGGAAAAGGACTCAAAATCTTTTTGAGTTACTAAAAGTGCCTGCTCTGCGTGCCTGCATCTGTGCAGGTGCAGGATTAAGTTCTTTAATTCTGCATACTGGACATCAGGCTGGGCTGATTTCTGGCAATAGAATGCAGCACCATTTTTTATGGCTTCTGCGGCATAGTCTTCTCGCGCAAATCCTGAAAACACAATGAGCGGGATATCGATACCCTTAACCTTCATGGCTTTGAGTAAACCGGTGCTGTCCATGCCCGGTGGCATCCGGTAATCACAAATGATTACATCGAAATGCTGCACGGTGATCTTTTGAAGAGCATCTTCAGCAGAAAGCGATGTTTCAACCGCGATGGTCTTGTCATCTTCGAGAAACTCTTTTCCTATCTGGAGAAAATCCTTATCGTCATCGATAAGAAGTACGGGTATTTTATTCATGGTACAAGTCTCATCGCTCCCGTGCAATGGAGCGGATTTATTGTTTTATTCCTCATCGTAATGGTGACCATTGTATCGTGTTTCATGTTGTCCGGATACGGGGAGTTTGTGAAATGCATAATAGTCCTTTTTTTACAGATAAGGGTGTTTAAGGAATACCGGATTTGTATTTTTTTTAGCTTATCCGCTAAAAAAAAGGACAATTTTATCATTTACACTCCCTTCTTTTTTTCATCCAGGCTTTGGGTAAGTTGCCGGATGTCAATCCAGATGATGAGGTCGGTCTTTTCTTTCTCCTGCTCTTTTGTCTTTCTTCTGATGGTGCCGAGGATCGCTGGGTCTCCCCAGTTGCCGCCATCCTTGTTGATATCAATATCGGTATGTTCAAACGTGGATACCGCAAGGACATCGTCAACAAGCACACCGGTCTTGACCCGTGTAATCTTGTCATCAAGTACCATGATGCGGGAAGTTTCTTTTACCAGATTTTCCTGAACAGCGATGTTCAACCGCTCCCGCAGGTCAAGGATGGTTGTTATCTCTCCACGTAAATCGATGATACCCTGTACAGCTGCAGGTGCATTGGGAAGCGGGGTGATGGCAGTATATTCAACAACTTCCCGGATATCGGTTAAGTTGACTGCATAATGTTCCTTTCCGAGCAGGAACTCCACCACATGAATGGCTTTTCCGGTCGGGCCCGCTGCCTGGGCAGTTGCCTTGCCATAGGCCGGCCCATCTGTCAGGGCCGGCTGGCCGGTGGGTTTTACGATTCCTTCTGTCGCTGTCATGGTCATCCTCGTTTTAATCCTGGAATTTTTTAATGGATCACGTGAGTGACATTCCTTCGCCAATATCTTTGAGCAGGTACTTGATATCGACCCAGATGATCAGTTCGTTCTTCTCGTGGTCCTTATCCTTGACCTTCTTTTTTATGATACCAAGGATCGCCGTGTCATCGTTTGCATCACCGGCTGAAGTCTTGTCGATATCGCTCAGATCGAAGGTTGAAACCGATGTCACATCATCGACCATAATCCCTGTTTTGGCTTTTGTGATCTTTTCGTCCAGAACGATGATTCGGCTGTTTTCATCATTTGTCTCAGCACCCGCAGCAATATGCAGGCGTTCTTTTAAGTCCACAATCGTGGTGATCTCGCCACGAAGATCGATGATACCTTTCATGTAGGAGGCGCTGTTTGGGAGTTTTGTGATGGTCGTGTATTCGACCACCTCCTTGACATCGAAGAGGTCAACTGCGTAGTGCTCGTTTCCGAGCAGGAACTCAACGACCTGCAACATTCCCTTCTCATGTTTTCCCGCCTTTGTCTCTTTTATGGACTGGTTTTTATCAGCAGCTTCTGTAGCCGAAGCAAGGGAGGAGGAGATTTTTTCCTCTTCTGTTGGCTTTGTAGATTTTGCCATTTCAGTACCCCCGAATCAGCACTTGAACTTCGAGACTTCTTTGGTCACTTTGTCAACAATATTGTTCACATTGCCAATGACCTTTGAGATCTGATCAATTGCGGCAGCTGACTCTTCGCTTGCCGCAGCGGCATCAGTTGACTCCTTTGCCGTGCTCTGCATCAGACCGTTCACTTCATTGACACTGGCTGTTACTTCTTCGACCGAAGCTGCCTGTTCTTCAGCTGCAGCTGCTACATCGCTGACGTTCTTGCTCACCTGGTCGATCGATTCGACAATCTTGGTGAAGCTGCTCAGGGTGTCATGCAGGGCTTCACTGCCTTCCCGGACTCCGGTGTTGGCAGAAGCGACTGCATCTACTGCATTGTTGGTCTTGGACTGGAGGTTGTTGATCATCTCAGAGATCTTCTCTGCTGATGCCCGTGACTCGACTGCAAGCGACTTGACTTCAGTTGCGACAACTGCAAATCCGCGTCCTGCATCTCCAGCCCTTGCTGCTTCAATGGCTGCATTGAGGGCTAACAGGTTTGTCTGGTTTGCAAGGTCGGTGATGAGGTTGACGATCTCGCTAATTTTGTCCATCTGTCCTTTGATCTCAAGGATGATGACATTGACATCGTTTGAAGACTTGGTGATCCCCTGCATGCCGTTTTCGGTCTTCCTTGCAAGGTCCATACCTTCCTTGCTGTACGTGGTGGTGTCCTGCACAAGTTTTGCGGTGACATCGGCACGAGTAGCTACTTCCTGGATAGTGCGGGAGAGATCTTCCATGGCTTTCTGTACCTGTTCGATACCCGCCATTGATTTCTCGACATTGGTGCTGACCGCACTGGTGTTCTTTGCTACCTGACCTGCACCTGCAGTAACTTCTTCAACGCTGGCATTCGCCTCTTCGGCTCCTGCGGCAAGGTCGGTTACCTGAGAACTGATGTTGGTGACTGCGGTTGAAACTGCAACCCCGATATTGTTCAATGCTTCTTTGAAGGCTAACCAGTCGCCGGGCACTTTGAGGTTGTTGTCCACACGTGTGGTGAAGTCCTGAGTTGCATATCCTTTCGATACGCGGAGAGCTTCATTGACCGGTTCAATAACTGAGTCGAGCGTCTGGTTGACACCATCAACAATCTTCTTGTAGTCGCCGGTGTGTTTGCTGGCATCCGCACGGGTCTTGAGTTTACCTTCATCCGCTGCCTTTGCGAGCATAGCTGCATCGGCTACGAGCATGTTGACTGCGTCGATACAGTTGTTGAGGTTATTCTTGATCTCGTTGAAGTCGCCGTTGTAGTTGTCAGTGATCCTAGCAGGTATGTCTCCTTTTGATATGCGGTCTACATATTCCGCTGCCACATTGAGTGGGCCGATCACAGAGTCCAGAGTTTTGTTAATACCCTCAATAACTACCTTATACTCGCCCTGGTGCTTGCTGGCATCCGCACGGGTATCGAGTTTTCCTTCCTCTGCGGCTTTTGCCAGCATCTTAGAGTCAACCAGCAGATTTTCAACGGTCTGAAGGCAATTTATGATCGCAGGCAGCAGGTGGTCTTGCTCACTCCGTTTCCCGACCTTTATGAGATCTGGTAGTTCTTTGGTGTCTCCCATAGCGATCTCGTTGATCTGCTTGGTCACACCAAGGAGCCGTTCGCGGACCATATTGGTCGATTCCGCAGTCGAGGCAAAGATACCCTGGTACTTGCCTTCGACTTTCTGGGAGTGATCGTTCATTGCCATGCAATGGAGGACACGATCAGACTCAACAAGCCCCTGCATCCCATCAATACAGTTGTTTAAGTTGTTCTTGATCTCGTTGAAATCACCATTGTAGGTATCGGTGATCTTCTTTGGGACTTCACCTTTGGAGATCCGGTCAACATATTCCGCTGCCACATTGAGTGGGCCGATCACAGAGTCCAGAGTTTTGTTAATACCCTCAATAACTACCTTATACTCGCCCTGGTGCTTGCTGGCATCCGCACGGGTATCGAGTTTTCCTTCCTCTGCGGCTTTTGCCAGCATCTTAGAGTCAACCAGCAGATTTTCAACGGTCTGAAGGCAATTTATGATCGCAGGCAGCAGGTGGTCTTGCTCACTCCGTTTCCCGACCTTTATGAGATCTGGCAGTTCTTTGGTATCTCCCATGGAGATCTCGTTGATCTGCTTGGTCACACCAAGGAGCCGTTCGCGGACCATATTAGTCGATTCGGCGGTCGAGGCAAAGATACCCTGGTACTTCCCTTCGACTTTCTGGGAGTGATCGTTCATGGCCATGCAATGGAGAACACGATCACACTCGACAAGCCCCTGCAGCCCATCAATACAGTTGTTTAAGTTGTTCTTGATCTCGTTGAAATCGCCGTTGTAGGTATCGGTGATCTTCTTTGGGACGTCCCCTTTGGAGATCCTGTCTATGTACTCTGAAGTGACTTTGATTGGATGTACAAAAGCCTCGATAAGGTCATTGACCCCGCCAACCAGTTTGCCCCATCCACCGTTAAACTTCTGGGCGTTTCCGCGGGTCTGAAGTTTCCCGTCCTGGGTTGCCTTGATGAGTCCGTTTGTCTCGTCAAGGAGGCCGTTCATGACATCAATACAGTTGTTGAGATTGTTCTTGATCTCGTTGAAGTCGCCATTGTAGGTGTCTGTGATCTTCGGAGGAATGTCGCCTTTGGAGATCCGGTCCACATATTCTGCCGTAACATTAATCGGGTGGACAAATGCATCGACCAGTTCATTGACACCGCCAACAAGCGTACCCCATCCTCCGGGGAACTTCTGGGAGTTGCCGCGTGTGTCAAGTTTTCCTTCTTTTGTAGCTTTAATGAGTCCATTGGTCTCGGCAAGGAGGCCGTTCATCACGTCAATACAGTTGTTCAGATTGTTCTTGATCTCGTTGAAGTCGCCATTGTAGGTGTCTGTGATCTTCGGAGGAATGTCGCCTTTGGAGATCCGGTCCACATATTCTGCCGTAACATTAATCGGGTGGACAAATGCATCGACCAGTTCATTGACACCGCCAACAAGCGTACCCCATCCTCCGGGGAACTTCTGGGAGTTGCCGCGTGTGTCAAGTTTTCCTTCTTTTGTAGCTTTAATGAGTCCATTGGTCTCGGCAAGGAGGCCGTTCATCACGTCAATACAGTTGTTCAGATTGTTCTTGATCTCGTTGAAGTCGCCATTGTAGTTGTCAGTGATCTTCGGGGGGATGTCACCTTTGGAGATACGGTCCACATACTCAGCCGTAACATTGAGGGGTCCAATAACTGCATCGAGCGTCTTGTTGACTCCTTCAACGATATTCCTGAAATCACCCTGATGTTTGGTTACATCAGCACGGGTGTCGAGTTTCCCATCAACTGCTGCCTTTGCGAGTATTCTGGCATCTTCAGTCATCGCATTGATAGCATTTGTCATCGTGATAAGAGCAGGGCTGATCTCATCCTGATTGTCCTTGGCTTTGACAACGGTTGAGAGATCTCCAACGGCAATCTTCTTCATTACTGCGACCACATTGTTCTGAAGATCATCCGAGAAGGAATCCATCACCGAAGCCATCTCACCGATCTCGTCCTTCCGGCTCATCTTCATCCGGTTGCCGAGGTGTCCCATGCCCATCTCTTTTAAGTTCTTGCTGGCAAGGTCAAGAGGCGCAGTGATGCTCTTAGAGAGGAAGAGTGCGAGTGCGATCGCGATGATGACACCAACGATAGTTGCGATGATCATCATCATGCTGCTGCTGTTGTAGAGCGCAGTGTTGGCGTCGGAGAGCTTCTTTGCCTCATCCGTATTGATCTTAACAAGATCTGTAATTGCGGCGACCGCACCAGTCCGTGCATTGATAAGCGGGGAACCTGGAGTTAAAGCGGCATCGACCGTTCTCATATCATTTTTGTCAGCGGCTGCAATAGCATCATCAAACAGCTTATCCCATTGAGCATAGTTTGCATCAAACGACGCTAAACTGGTCTTCTCACTAGGGGTCAGAGATGTGGCCCGATACGCGTCCAGCTCTTTCTTGATATTGACCCGCAAATTCGCAATTGTTGTTTGAGTTGAAGACCGTGCGGAAGGGACATAGACATACCGGTAAAGTTCAGCCCGCATCTGCTGAAGATCTGCATCCACAGATCCCAACTGTCCAAGCGGAATTGTACGATCCTGGTACAATTCAGTATCCGCTTTATCCAATGCTCCCATGTTCATGTAACCGATCGCCGCCACAACGACGAGGATCAGCACAACGATCAGGAATCCCCCGATCAGTTTCTTCCCGATTTTCATGTCATCAATGAAACTCATTTTTTAAAACCTCGTTTTTTCCTCATGCATTACTGGATTTCCCTCATTCTCCCGCTTGATAAGGCTGGGATGCAGGGCCACGATGTACCCTGCCCCGCACCCCGTGCTGTGTTGGGGCACACCCAGGCGCATGCCGGGGGCGTGCCGTCGAAATACCCGGAACTCCGGGCGGAATGTGGGCGAAACAATCTTTTGTCAAGCATGCTATATAAATCTACTGTGCTATGATGATGATAAGCAATGATTAAAATAGATGAACAAATATGATAACTATTACCAATCGCCGCAAAGGGGAAATTGCGGAATCTATAAGGGTGGGAGCATGACGAAAGCATGGTAAAAGATAATGAAATCCTGCGCATCCGTGACGAGCTGGAGCGCAACCCGAAGGGGATGACCATTGAAGATGTCTCCCAGAAACTATCGATGAACCGTGGCACTGCGGCAAAATACCTCAACCTGCTGGTGGTTTCGGGACAGGCAGAGATGCGCACGCTGGGCCCTGCAAAGCTCTTCTCCATTTCCCAGCGGGTACCGCTCTCCCAGATGCTCAGTGTCTGGACGGATTTGATCCTGATCCTTGATGCAGATCTCTTCATCCAGCAGGTAAACGACGCTCTTCTTTCCTATTTCCAGCTCGATCGCAATCAACTCATGGGCGTGCAGCTCACCCACTCGCCGCTAGCCCAGTATTTTACCGATGAACATCTCGACACACTAAAATCCGCACTCGAAGGCGAAGAAAAAATCTTTGAAGAAGAGATCGAGATCCACGGAAAGGTCCATTCGTTCCGGATAAAAGTCCTCCCACTGGTCTTTGACCAGGGAGGCAAGGGTATCGGCACGATCCTTATCGATATCACTGGAATCAAAGCCTACCAGAATGATCTTGAAAGTAAAGTTAAGGAGCGCACCGATCTTTTAAATGAAACAAATGTTGAACTGGAACGGCGAATCCGGGAGTATAAGAAGATCGAAAAAGCTCTGGTAGAATCTGAAGAAAAGTACCGGGCGCTGGTCGATAATATCACTGAAGTGATCTTTACTATCAATGACCATGGCGTGATTACCTATATCTCTCCTGCGATTACTCCCATCTGTGGATTTTTACCGGATGAATTGCTCGGACGCCCAATAGCAGATTTTGTCCTTAGTGAGGATCTGGTCTCGTTTACCAAAGGTCTTGATAAGAGCAAGAGCGGAAATATCAGCCCGTTTGAATTCCGTATCGTTGCAAAAGATGGCGGACTCCGCTGGGTACATGCATCAGGAAAACCGGTTGAACACGCGGGAGCTCCGGACGGATACCAGGGCATGATTACCGACATCCATGAACAGAAGCGTGCCGAAGATACGCTGCGCAGGGCAAACAAACAGATTGTCCTCTTAAACAGCATCACGCGCCATGATATCTTAAACGGCATCACAAAGCTCCTTGCCTATCTCGATATCGCAAAGCGCCAGACCAAAGATGCAAAACTCTTAGAACTGCTCGACAAGGAAAAAGAGATCACAAACACCATCCAGCGCCAGATCACGTTCACCCGCGACTACCAGAACATCGGCATCCGTCCCCCGCAGTGGAAGGACCTTGGCACCAGCATAAGGGACGCAGCAACCGAAGTGAATCTTGGAAAAATTACCCTGTCAGTAACGGTTGACAAGACAAAAATATTTGCCGACGATCTCATTGAAAAAGTATTTTGCAACCTGATGGAAAATTCAGTGCAGCATGGGGGAAAGGTTACTGCGATCACCTTCTCTTCCAAAAAGAAAGGCAAGGTGCTCGTAATTACCTGTGAAGATAATGGAACGGGTATCGCAAAAGAAGAAAAAGAACTTATCTTTGAGCACAGCCGGGGCGGCAGGATCAACTACGGGCTCTTCTTCTCACGAGAAGTGCTCTCCATCACCGGTCTCACCATCAAAGAGACCGGTACAGCAGGCAGCGGTGCCCGGTTTGAAATTACGGTTCCAGAAGAGATGTTCCGGGGGGCATAAGCTGTGATTAACACTATGAGAAAAAAATGGCAGATACACAAAATAATCAGAGCGAGGAAAACTTAAATGGCAGAAGCTGAAGCATCGTCTCAGGCAACCGGAAGATCCGGAATGGACGAAATAATTGAAGTAGTAGAATTCGCGCTGGGCGGTAAACGGTATGCACTCGACATCCAGCTGGTCCGGGAAATTGTGGTGATGATGCCTATCACCCCCATCCCGCGTGCTCCGGAATTCGTATCGGGCGTGCTCAACCTTCGCGGTGAGATCACCTACATCATCAACCTAAACAAACTTCTGGATGTGGAAGACCCAGAGATTAGAAAGGACCAGAAAATTATCGTCTTTGTACCGGCAGCTGCCAAGAAAAATAATGTCGGGATCATTGTCGATAATGTGAGCAGTGTCTTTCAGGTGCCAGAAGAAGATATTGAAAAGATACAGGACAATGCCTCATCAAAGATCTCAGGTTTTGTAAAAGGGATTATCAAATTAAAGAGCGATGATCACGAGAAGAAGAGCAAAGGACTGCTCATCTGGATTGATATGGAAAAAATTTTTTCCGGTATGATACCCCAATAAATCCCCAAAACTTTTAAAAACCGCGAAATCATTGGTGATGCTTAATAATCATCCTGAGGCAGACATGGACGATTTTGATACCCTGAAACGATACATTGAACAGACGTTAAAGATCCAGTGTTCGAGTTACAAAGAGGATTATATCAAGCGCCGTCTCTTATCAAGGATGCGCTCTACCAATTCTGCAGACTACGGGGCGTATCTCCGGTACCTCAAGATAACTACTCCTGAACTCGAATTGTTAAGAAACGCGCTAACCGTTAATGTTACAGAATTTTTCCGCGACATTGAAGTCTATGATGCGATCAGAAAAGAAGTCCTGCCCGATCTTTTCAAACAGCGAAAACGTCTCAGGATCTGGAGCGCCGGTTGTTCAACCGGAGAAGAACCTTATTCGCTTGCCATGATCCTCCACGAAATGATGTCAATCAACAAGGAAATATCCGCACAGATCCTTGCCACTGATATCGATCTGGTGGTGCTGGGTAAAGCCAAAGAGGGTATCTTCTCGCCAAAAGCCATGGTTAAACTCACCGAGACCCAGACTCACCGGCATTTCAACAAGCTTCCTAATGGCGATTTCCAGGCCAAACAACATTTAAAAGATTTAATCAAGTTCACCCCAAACGATCTGATGTCTGGTATCCCTGTCTCACGGTATTTGGATCTCATCACCTGCCGTAATGTGACCATATATTTCAATGAAAAGCAAAAGGATGAACTCGCACGCACATTCCATGGCGCACTTGTGGCTGATGGTTACTATATCATGGGTAAGACAGAATATCTCGGACGGGCAGTAGACGGGCTCTTTACTGCGAAAAATACTGCACAGAAAATTTTTGTGAGAAAGGAACCTGCAAAGACGGTTTGAGGGGTTAGTAGATTTTCCTTTTTTTATTCGTGAAATCTTTGATCAGATAAGGGCATACAGACGGGTGTAAAGCGTACATCCTGATATGGACAACCATCACGTGGAATTGATTTCTGTGATAACCTCATGCATCGGGCTCTCCCGAAATATTTTGTCTTCCTTTTTTTTAGGCGTGGGCTTGTAAGACAAGATTTTGTGAACAAGATTGCTGATTGTTTGACACAACCAGAAAATCCGGTAATAAACGTGTTCTTTGCATTAGTCAATTATAATCGCGGCGTCTGGTGCTGGTCCGGCAGGTGTTTTTAAAAAGAGTAATTTCAGATGGGTAAAAAGGATTGGTGATTTAGTTGAGATTTCCTGTTCTTTGTGTTCTGTTTTTTTGTTCAGAAAATGATTGGTGAACTGTCCTTTTCTATTAAGAAAGTTTCCATAGTAACGAATCTGATTTCACCGGAGTGCACACGAAATATGACAATCTCCGGATCATCCGGACCGCTATAACCAAGAGAGATTAATGACGGACGGTCATTAAACAATCGTGTTTTTAATTTTTTATCCTCAACATACTCGCAAAATCCAGTCACCCGCATCATCCGGGCCGTAAGGGGCGGTACCGGTGGAGCAAAAAAGCAGATCTCCACTTTTGGGTTCTTTTTTATTTCTTTTGCCAGAAGTGTTGAAGCGCCGGTATGGAAATAGAAGGCATCATTCATGACACTCCAGAGTAACAATGTTCTGACATGTGGCTGAGAACCTGCTGCTGTTGCAAATGAACAAAGCGGGAAATTACCGGCAAATCGCCAACACTCATTTAAATCCATTTTCAATCGTCTTACTTAATTTTTTTGGATTCCTGAAATAGATTTCTCAACTAAAAAATCCTCTACAAATAATTGTTAAGACCCACCACATTAAAAACATCCTTATTTCTCACATTTCACGTCAGAATATTTCTCTGCATTTCATATATGCCGTGCATTATCGTTTTGCAAATATTCAATATATCCCCCCAGACATTATGATTCATCCCAACAGGGTGGGACTGGAGAAGAAAAAATGGAAAAAACATTCAATCAGTTAAAAGACAAGAACAGACCCGAGCGCTGGATGTCTGTTATTGCTCTTGGAAATTTTGGTACACCAGCGGTTGATTACCTTCACAAGGCATTGCATGATGACGACAAGTGGGTACGCTACATGGCTGCCGACGCACTGGGTAACATTGGGGATGTGCGTTCCATTGATCCACTTGTAAAACTCTTAAATGACAATGATCAGGATGTGCGGTTTGCAACAGTTTATGCACTAGGAACCATTGGACATCCTTCTGCTGTACCAGCACTCCAACAGACATGTGAGAAGGATAATTGCTTTGTTAGGATTGCCGCTGAAGAAGCACTCTTGAAACTCGGAGAACCCGATAAAAAATCTGGTGCGGGAAAAGCAGGATCATCCCCGTCAGCGCACAAACGGTAACAATAATCAAACTGTAAACTTTTTAAAAAAATTTTGCATTTTTTTCGTATCTTCGGGAATAATTTTTCCCGGAATGTACAATTCCAGGATAATCCCCGGCAGGCTAAATCTATCCAGACAAAGACAGATTGTTCCCCTTCTTTTAAACATCCAAAAACGATCCACCATATCAAGAGGTTACTCTTTTTCGGCTCTTACGACGGAATCATTCACTGCATTTCATATATGCCATGCAATAACTACTGGCAAATGTTGATAATATTACTTATGTGACTACTCATCATCCCCAAGCGGGGAGGAGTCGTTCTATGCAGAATATAGTCGCAGCACTTGCAAAAAAGGATAATCTTGAACGGTGGAAAAACGTTGTAGATCTGGAAAAGTTTGGGCAACCGGCAACAGAATTTCTCGTACAGGCACTCGCAGATGATGATCGCTGGGTCAGGTACCTTGCTGCTGATGCACTGGCAAATATCGGAGCTACCAATTCCGTGGACTCCATTGTATCACTCTTAAGAGATCCGGATCAGGACGTGCGCTTTGCTGCAGCAGCAGCACTGGGAAAACTTGGCGATCCAAAGGCGATAAAGAGTCTGCAGGAAGTTGTCAAACGAGATAACGGTTATGTGAAGATTGCTGCAGAAGAATCATTAGAAAAATTATCCCCACAAGGTGCGGGATCTTCTTCACACTGACAAATGAAATCGCCTCATATCTCATATCATCCCGTTTTCATTTTTGGTCTGATTCACACAGATCTGGCTTTACTCCTGCAAAGGGGCTCCATTTATGTCCTGGGATTGCCCGGAAATTGTATGCTAAATCCCTTGTTAAGGCCCCAAAAAACAAGTGACCCCATAAGGCTTTCTAGCGGGAATGAAGTTGCCTGAAAACCCGGCTGGCATCAGATTTTTTCCTTTCATCAATGTTCTGGGCAATGGTAGAGATACCGATAATGTGACCTTCTTCATCCTTGATGGGTGAAAGGGTTACACTGACTTTAACACGGGATCCATCTTTTCGTAGCCGGATCGTATCGAAACGTTCAATGGTCTCACCAGTCGCCACCCTCTTTAGGAAGAGGGGGATCTGATCGCGAAATTCCGGAGGAATAATGAGGCTGATATGATTTCCAATCACCTCTTCTGCAAGATAGCCGTAATACCGTTCCGCAGCTTTATTCCAGCTCTGGATTGTGCCGTCAAGTGTTTTTCCGATTATCGCATCATTTGAAGAATTCACAATCGATGCAAGTATAGAGCGCAGCCGGTCGGATTCTGTTTTGTCGGTTAAATCTTCATATACGACAAACTGTTCACTGCTTTTAAGGGTAATCGGACAGAAATGGATCTGGCGGACAGACCCGTCTTTGCAGGTAATCGGAAATAAGCGGGGTTTTGCCAGATCCCAATCTTCACAACGATCCTGATTCCAGGTCTTAATTGCGTTCGTGCGATCAGTAATTTCGGGAAATGCCTTTAAAAACCAGTCTTTTTCTGTGGGAATATCAGTAATTGTGTACCCAAAAATTTTTTCGAATTTTTTGTTCAGGTACCGGTAATTTCCTGAACTGTCGATTAAGGATAAAGGAAATGGAGAGAGTTCAGTGATCATCCTGAAGCGCTCCTCATTTTCGCGGATTTTTTGTATCAGTTCCTGTTTTTCTGTGGTATCAATTCCAACGGATTGGTATTCTATTACTTTTCTGTCGGTATTAAAAATTGCACGATCTGTCCAGAAATGCCACCGTATTTTACCGTCAGGCAAAATTACCCGGTGTTCGATCGTCCCTGTGGGATTTTCTAAAGTAAGTGAAGCGAGATGCTGTTTCATCAACCCGGCATCTTCGTCCGGCAAAACCACTTTATGTGGACTCCCGATGCACGCACTTTTGTTCAATCCAAAATACCGGCAATATGCATCATTGACAAACGTGATGATTCCATCGGGGGTGAACCGGCAGATAAATTCGGTCTGGTCCTCTACCACATTCCGGAATCGCTCTTCGCTCTCAATATGTGCCAATTCGATCCGTTTCCGTTCAGAAATATCCCTAAAAAACCCTTCAACACCAGTGATATTTCCCTCTGAGTCGTACAGGAGCTGACTGTTTGTGGATACAATTACCGTAGATCCATCCCTTTTTTTTAGGGTAATTTCATAATCAGTAACTTTTTTCTCCCGGTAAATAGTTTCCAGAAATTGTTTGCGTTCCTGAGATGAATAGTAAAACTTTTCAGCAATATTCTGCCCGATTATTTCCTGAAGAGAATCGTAGCCCAGCAGTTTTGACGCTGAAGGGCTGGCCATTATAAGGTTGCCATCTTTGTCAGAGCGGTAGTATATGTCCTGAATATTATCAAGAATGGTCCTGTACAATAATTCACTCTGACGAAGCGCTTCTTGCGATTCTTTAAGCTCTGTGATGTCCCGCCCCACAGACTGGCATTCGGTAAGGGTGCTGTTTTTATCATAGAACCCACGGGTATTCCACTGGTGCCAGCGATACTTTCCGGTTCTGTCCAGTATCCGAACTTCAGTATACATGCCCTGCTTGGTTTTATTTATATCAGTGATCCTTTCCCGTACAAGACCGTGATCCTCAGGGAATATATAGGAAAAAATATTCTGTCCGCAAACGCCTTTACTGGAGATTCCAAGGTAACGGCTCAAGGATTCATTGATGAACGTGATAGTCCCGTCAGGGTGCCAACGGCAGATATAGTCGGTCTGGTCTTCAACAATGCCACGGAACCGTGCTTCAGAGATCATCAGGCGCTCTTCAAACCGAATCTGTTCTGTGATGTCTTCTCCAATTACCGTCATTCCCTCTTCCCGGTTATCAAATACCGTTGGTATCAGACGAACCCGGTAATGGTAATCTTCGTTTTGTCGGGTTACGACAAATTCCCTCTGGATTTCTCCGGTTACCTGGATCTCTTTAAAAACATCCGGAATGGAAAGACGCGAGATAATAGGGGAGGTAAGATCATCTACCCGGTTTCCGATCAGATCATTTCTGGGTAATCCAAGAACCGTAAGAGCGTTCTCATTAACATCGAGAATGCGCATTTCCTGATCGATCATGATAATAAAATCAGCAGAAAATTTGAGCATGGCTGATACAGGCATCTTGTGTGAGATCGTGTAGACCTTTGCAGGGCCGTATGAATTGAGGGCAACCTCTCCGGAGATAAGAAGCATTTCAAGATATTTTGCTGTTGAGTTCCGGTTGAGTTTAAGTTTATTGGCAATATCTGTTATTGTGAGCCCGTTGCGGTGAAGTTTAAGGAGAGTCAGAATTTTCTTTTGGGGCTCTGGACGGATATCCATTTCTTTTAAACAGGGAGTATTATTATAAAAAGATATGCCATGCAATTCTGCAAGGTTTAATAATATTTTAATGACAGGGAATAGATGTTAAAATTGTATCATACCGACAAAAAAATATTATTGAAAAATTTCCCCTGTGCATTGGTTAAAAAAAAACGTTTGCAGTTTTGCTCGTTGTGCAGGCAGTACCTCATAAGGCAATATCCAATTGCAGAGAACATGGCAAGTGTGCAACGCAAATAAAAAAATGAGCGCCTAATGTTTTGGCCGGTCATCCGTTACCAGTTTTTCACCACGAACAAAATCTTTAGTCAGGTCATGCTGCATCTGCTTGCGGGACGTCTGAAGCTTGAGCTGAAGAAACACCACGTAAAAATTAATGCCCACAATAACAATGACAAGCATCAGACTCACCCAGAGCATGATACCCTTTGCTGAGAGAAACGCTGCCCATAAAAGAACAACAAACGAGATCAGGTAAAAAACAATCCACGTCTGAATTCCCGGCAGCTCCATACACATCAGTTATTCGCCAAATGCATAAAAAATATCCGTGGTTTTTCGTTGGGGAATCACAAATACCAAATAGAACCTAAAAAAAACTGCACCGTAATTCCGGAAATTTTTTTTATCCGGAAAACATCACCATAATTTTTATAGAGTATCGCCCAGTACTTTGTGTGGAAAAAGGCGACATAATCACCCTTGCTGTCGGTCTTGTCATTGTGCTGGTGATAGCCGTACTTGCAAACCCCCAGTACCTCTCTTCCATCAAGAGTATTGGTGAGAAGCCAACTCAAGTCCCAACACCAACCCCGCTTCCGGTTCCAACAGTCGTATACCCGACACCGACAACGACCATTGCCAAACCAACACCCATACCAGTAGTAACTGATGCCCCACTGTATCGGATCACTTTTACCGACAATCCCTTCAGTTACCCGGTCTTTAAACTTCCCGAAAATATGCAGAGATACGGCGCATCAGATATTCTCTCGCAAAAAACAGAGTGGGTTCCCTTTGCATATATAGATGGAAAACAGGGAGGCCTTACAAAGAATTTTTCCGTACCTTACCCATTATGGCTAATCAATACCACCGTTACAGCAAATACAAATCCACAATATGGCAAATTCCAGATGGCCCTCTGCTATACATCAAATGGCATCATCATTGAAGGAGAGGAGATCTTTAACCGTGGTACTTCATACCGTCTTGTACAAGTGTCCAATACGGATATGTATATGATCATCACTGCTGCATATATCGATAGTTATCATATCAGTCTTGAAGCTCCGCGGGATTACTATGATATGTACCGGCCTCGGTAGTGTTGTTCGTTTTTTAGCTCTTTTTGTTTCATTGTCGTTTCCTGAAACGATCCACTGCACGATTTGATGAGCGTTTTCTGTTTGACTGATGATGGGACCAACTGCTGAATTGGGTTTGTTGATTTTTTCAAATCAGAGATTTGGTTTTTTTACGGCAGAATAACTAACAATACTCACGTAAAATGATCTATTTCAACACCTTTTTTTAAAGACTTCCAGCACATTGACCGATAAATATCTCTGATAATTCAAAAAAAGATTGCAGTTATTTTTTTAACCGCACTTCCATCTGCGGGAAGGGGATCAAAATCCCTTCAGCTGCAAAACGTTCTGCGATTTGTGTGTTGATGGAATCTTTTACTTCATCAGGAAGGTTATATTTGCGTGCCCAGACGTAGAGTATAAATTTCAGACTGGAATCCTGGAACTCTGAAAAAAATGCTTTTGGGGCTGGTTCTTCAAGAAGGTATTCGGTATTTTTAATAGTATTTTGTGCAATGTCAAGCAGGATCTCTTTTACCTTTTTTGGATCGCTACCATAGGCTACAGAAGCCGGGATAATAATTCTGATTTTTTGATCTGGTTCTGCATAATTTACAATTACATTGGTAGTTATCTTGTTATTGGGTATCGTGACAATCTGGTAATCCAAAGTTTTTAAGCGGGTACTCCTCGGTCCGATACTCATTACATCCCCATAATACTGGTCTACCTTTATACGGTCGCCTATCCTGAACGGTTTGTCGACGGTAATAATTGCCCCGCCAAAGAAGTTAGAGATAAGATCCTGCGCTGCCAGAGCAACAGCCAGCCCGGCGATACCAGCACCTGCAAGGAACGGGGTAATATTCACTTCAAAGATGGACAAGACGGCCATTAAAGCTGCAAACCAGATCACATATTTGACAATAAGTTCGAGCAGCTCTACTAACCGGTCATCCCAATCACCCTCCGAGTTTTCAGCCAGTTCATGACCATAGATGACAATGATATCGTGCAGGAAAGATGAGATGATCCATGCACCGATCACAACATAAAATGCAGTAACGTACCGTGGATCAAGCAGCCATTGCAGGTTTGAGGGAAGAATGCCGAAATGACTGATCGCAAAATAGATTGCGACAACAACGATAGCGACTTGGACCGGGGTACCAATTGCTGCAATAATGATATCGTCCCAATTCGTTTCCGTTTCTCCGGCTTTTGTTTTAAGCCAGTTAACAACTGCCCGTACGATTAGGGCAATAAGCACGCCAAATACAACTGTTGCAGCTGCATACGCGTAATTGATATCTGAAATCCCTAGCTCCATGTACGTAAACTTATGTGACCTAAAGTAAATAATATTAAGATTACATGGCGACGGGAACTGATATAGCCAAAACACTTGCAGAGTTAGTGGACCGGGATATGACCTTTATGCATATCTGCGGTACTCATGAAGCATCCATAGCACGTTCCGGTCTGCGCAGTATCCTGCCAGAACAATTAAAGATCGTAATGGGCCCGGGATGCCCGGTCTGTATCACCCCGCAAGGCGAGATTGATGCAGCACTTGATCTGGTTGACAAAAACTGTATTATCGCTACATATGGCGACCTTCTCCGTGTTCCCGGATCAAAAGGCTCACTTGAATCATGCGGTGGAGATGTCAGGGTGGTGCAGGGCGTTCATAAAGCCGTCGAGATTGCCCAGAAGACCGATAAAGAAGTGGTATTCATCTCCGTAGGTTTTGAGACAACTGCTCCTACGGTTGCTGCAACTATTCTAACAAAACCCCCGAAAAATTTCTCCATTCTTTCCTGTCATCGCATTGTTCCCCCCGCCATGAAATGGTTACTTGAACAAGGTGAAGCTAAACTTCACGGGTTCATGCTTCCCGGTCATGTCTGCACTATTATGGGATATGAGGAGTATGAACAGTTTCCGGTCCCGCAGGTTGTAGCAGGGTTTGAACCCGAAGATGTCCTTCTTGGTCTGCTTATGCTGGTCAGACAGGTAAAGGAAGGAACGCACAGGGTTGACAATGCATATCCAAGAGCCGTTTCACGCGAAGGTAACGTAAAAGCCAAAAAAGTAATGTATGAAGTTTTTGAAACTTCCGATGTTGAATGGCGGGGTTTTCCGGTTATTCCGGGCTCCGGATTACGGTTGAAAAAAGAATTTGAACAGTACGATGCCCAGAAAAAATTTAAGATTGTCTTTAAACACATCAGTAAGCACTCGGCCTGTGTCTGCGATAAAGTGCTGAGAGGAATTGCCACTCCGGAAGACTGTAAGCTCTACGGAAAGGTCTGCACCCCGAGAAACCCGGTCGGTCCGTGTATGGTCAGTCATGAAGGTGCCTGCAAGATATGGCACATGTATCACGTAAAAAAAGTGTGATCCTTACGAAACATCCTTGCATTTATATGGGTAGGGAAGAGAATAAGTAAGGTAAATTTTTGCCTCGGTAGGGTAGCGGACATCCTAGAAGCCTCCGGAGCTTTTGACCCGGGTTCAAGTCCCGGCCGAGGCGCTCTGGTTTTTGTTTTAATCTTTTTGTCCCAGGAACACAAATTTTCAAAAAAAGAATAATCAAAAATTATAATACCGGCTTTTTCTTCAGCGCAGCTACAAGAATTTTTACACCGGCTTCAATATCCTGGCAATCCAGCACTTCTACCGGTGAATGAATATACCGCGAAGGGATGCTGACAGTTGTACTTGGGATGCCACCTTTTGTCAGGTGGATTGCAGTTGCATCGGTCGTTCCCCCGCTGCCGACTTCCATCTGCACGGGAATTGAATTTGAATCAGCTGCATCCTTTAACCATTTGACCACTTTACGATTGGCTATTAAACCTCTTCCACTGCTATCAACAATAGTGATGACAGGACCTTTTCCCATCACAACAGGAGCATCCTTCATCTCAATGCCCGGATGATCGCCGGGGATGGTGACATCGGTTGCAATTGCACAATCGGGATCGAGTGCATAAGCACTTGTACGTGCGCCTTTCAAACCAACTTCTTCCTGTACTGTAAAAACGCCAAAGATGGTGAGCGGGGACTTTACTTCCTGTAACGTTTTTATCAGCATGGCGACACCGGCCCGGTTGTCAAAGGCTTTTCCGGTAACCCGTGAATTTGCCAGTTCACAGAATTCCCGGTCAATGGTAACAGGAGTACCGACATCAATACCGAGATAATCAACCTCATTAGGATTTGTTGCACCGATATCAATGAAGAGATCATCGACTTTCACACCCTTCTTACGCTCTTCATCATCCATCATGTGCGGGGGTTTACCGCCAATGACACCAATAACAGGACCGTTTGTTCCATGAAGGACTACCCGCTGATTGTAGAGTGTTGGCCCGTACCATCCGCCGAGAGCAACGAACCGGATAAAGCCTTTTTCTTCTATGTACTTCACCATGAGCCCGATCTCATCCATGTGAGCGGCGAGCATCACCTTGAACTTGTTACCGTGCTTGATTGCGATCAGGTTGCCCATCGGATCTTCACGGATCTCATCGACATGCCCTTTAAGCTCTTTTTTGATGAGTGCATAGACGTTGCCTTCACTGCCCGATACACCGTGGGCATTGGATAATTTACGTAACAGTTCTTTGACCATGTTAATCACACATTACTTTTTCTATCCTATCAAGGGCACGCTTTAAGTTCTCTTTCGATGTGGCATAACTCATGCGGGCATACTCAGGCGCATTGACACCGAACGCAGAGCCCGGAACAATCACTACACCGGAATCAATAATTTTCTGGGTAAGCACAGGTTTCATGGGAACAAATGCGTAAAATGCACCTTCAGGAAGCGGGAAGTTCAACCCAAGTGCAGACAATCCTTTGCAGAAGAGATCCCGCCGCGCCCGGTATTCATCGCACATCACTTTAACGGGATGTTGATCCCCTTCGTATGCGGCAACTGCTGCGTACTGGGAGATGGAAGTAGCGCAGGCAAGGCAGTACTGGTGAACTTTGATACACTGGCCAATGATATCGGGAGATGCCGCAAGATAACCAAGACGCCAGCCGGTCATTGCATAGGTCTTGCTCGCCGCATTAATGGTGATGACATTTTCACCGAACTGGGCAGCACTCCAGTGCTTTTTTCCATAAATGAAATGCTCGTACACTTCATCAGACACAACAGTAACACCGGCATCATCAGCATATTCAACTATGGCTTTTATGGACTCTTTGCTCTCAACTGCACCGGTGGGATTTGCCGGGGAGTTCAAGACAAAGAGTTTTGCCCCGCCCATCAACTCCTTTGCCTTCTCAACCTGAATATGCAAATCTTTGGTGAGTGGGACACTGACCGGATGACCACCAGCAAGGATTGCCATTGAAGCGTAAGAGACAAAACCCGGATCCGGGCAAAGCACCCTGTCGCCACTACCGATCATTGCCTGCATCACAATATGGAGTGCTTCGCTTGCACCGGCAGTAACAATGATCTGATCCGGAGTATAAGAGAGTTGATTCTCTTTTTTGAATTTTTCACTTATTGCTCTGCGAAGTTCGGGAATACCATTGTTACCGGTATAGCCGGTCTTTCCTTCCTGTATCGCTTTTATCGCTGCATCTTTGATGTGCTGAGGTGTATCAAAATCTGGTTGGCCAAGCCCTAAATTGATGGAGTCCGGACCTGCTGCTTCAAACAAGCGGCGGATACCCGAAATCTCAATATCTTTTACCCGTTCTGCAAATTTCATGCTCATTGTTATCTCCTATTCAATATTCGTATGCCGGTTCTTGAGAGCGCTTTCATCGGTCTTTGTTATCTCCATTAACCTCGATACCACCGCATCTGCAAAGATCATGGAGACCGTCTCAAAGAGCGTTCCTAAAGGAGCAAACGATTTGTGCTCACCCATCATCTGCCGGATCTCAAACTCAACTGCATCATCTTCTACAGAATCCCGGTGCTGCTCTATTATCACTATGCAATCAGAGATCTTACCTATACGGGAATCTGCATTCGAAGAGATTAGGCAGATTCTTCCACCAATCTCCTTTGCAGTCTCTGCCAGATCAGCAACGGTCTTTGTCCGGCCGGAACCCGAGAAGATAACCATCAGATCTCCTTTGTTCAATGCCGGAGTTATTGTTTCTCCGACCACATATGCATGAAACCCCAGATGCATGAGACGCATGGCAAAGGCTTTTGCCACAAGTCCTGACCGTCCAGCACCGATCACATAAATGCGTTTTGCGTTTAAGAGTTCGGTAATAAACTTCCCTATAGCGTCATCTGATATGGTATCGGCAATTGAACGGATCTTTGATGCCATCAGCCGCATCATTTCCTGTACCCTGTGGCTCTCCAATATTTTTCCCCACAAGAAGATGCTATTGCAAAGTAGATGAGAATTTCGTAAATGATTCTCAAGCTCGATTAAGCAAAAGGCAATTTCTCACCTTTAATTATGTAAATCCGGTAAAGATAAGCAGTCATTCGCCCCCTTAAACGAGGTATAAAAGTTTGAAAGATAACAAGCAAAAACAGCAGAATAAAATTTACGGTATGTACCGCTCGATCTCCCCACAGGTCACAAGCTTTCCACCATCAAGCACCGATACAGCCCCATGACCCCCGCAGATAAGACAGTGTTTTCCGGTTGACACCAGTTCGTTATCAGTATCCTGTGCCAGTGCAAGCAAACCTTTTCGTTCCTTCTTTGCCATGTCGCTGTCCACATTCACTGACGTTACAAGAAATGCGGCAAGCGAACTATAATCCGCCCGTTCTTGTGAGAGACTGGCAAAATTGATCACACTGTCTGCGGAAAACAACAGACCAGATTTCTGTGAATACAAAAACACCTGACCAGCCGTATGTCCGCTTAAACCATCCAGCACTTCAAGTTCAATATCTCCAATAGAAACCATGCCAATCACTGGAAAAATTCCCCGAATATTTCCGTTTGGTGCCAAAAAACATTCGATTTCTTCAGGAGTATTAAACCGTGAGAACAGGTTGATCATCTTTGTGTAGAATTCATCCAGAGAGGAGTGATCACTTCGTGAGCCGTAAGCCCGGTTGTTTGTCCGGATGATCTCACGTGTACTCTGGTGCATGAGCACCGGCACTGCAAAAAAACCGGCAGCCCCGCAATGATCCGCGTCGGCATGAGTTACAACAATGCGGGAGATTTTCTTTAAGTTCCCCACTCCATACCGCAAAAACATGGAAATTATATCCTGATGATAAATCCCGTATCCGGTATCAATCATCAGCAGGCTATCTCCGGATCTTAAAAGAAAAATATTACCGCCACATGGTACCTGGAAACAGAACAATGTTGTGTCATCGTCTATCCGGAATTTCTGGACCTCTGCGTAAAAATTTTTTCCGGTAGTAGATTTCAAAGTCTGACCAGTCTTAAGAACGCTTTCAAAAACCTGTTTTGGATCACAATCACGGTTCATTAATTCCTGTGCAATGCGATTGGTGTCGGCCAGAAACGAGAGAAGGAAAGTATCTTCATATTCACCGATAAGTTCGCGGATTGCCTGCGCATATCGGACATAGAATACCGTATCATCCAGTTGTTTTCCGGAAGTATCGTATTCAATGATCTCCAAGCGGTACAGGGATTTTAACTGGTTTAATAAACGATCAACTACTGCACCCTGTTCAAGATTCAGGCTTACCGTAAGACGATCCGGGTGCCGTCCCTTATCATCGAAATCCAAGAATGAGATATTTGCATCAGCTGATGTTGTTAAACTTAAAAAATCGTACAGTGCACCCGGGCGGTGGGGCAGGTAAACAGAGAATTTTAAGAAACTTTGGGGTTTTATGGAACTCTGGAGATACCCGATCTGCTTGAGATCCTTTGTTATCTTTTTAAAGGATTCTTCCGATACTGTAACCTCATAAAAAACCGTTCCGGGATCAATGCGGCGGTCAAACTGGATACGGTTGATATTGCCATCATATTTTTTGATAATCTCTGCAACCCGGTAAAGTGATCCCGGCGTATCGGGCATATGAGCGATAAAAGAGAATTTCTTCAAAGATATTCACCGATAATATCATTAAACGTAAGCGTTTATACCGATATAAGTTATGGAAGAAAATTAATAAGAACTACCAAAAAAAGAGAGGCGGGTTATTGGTTTTTACGGCCTTTTCCCTACAAGGACAATTACACCGGTGATTAAAAGCCCGATAAGTGCAGTTACCGGTGAAAGAGGAATTGAAGATGGGCTTTTTTGAAGTGCCGGAGATTGTGTTCCTGCCGTACCAGGTAGATTCTGCGTTGTTGCAGCAGATGGGGAAATGCCAGCTGTTATTAATGACGTTGGATTACCAGAAGATACTCCCACAGTTGTTATGACCGGAGTTGGCGTTCGTGGAGGAAGAACCGTAAAAACCATGACAAGAGGACTTGTCAGTGCGGGGTTGCTCATCGTGATATAATATTGTCCGGGGGGCATGTCAACATGGAAACCATAATTGAAATATCCAGATCCACTTACCGGTGAAGAATATGTGCGAAGAGTTGTTCCGGAGATGTCTGTCAGATCAATCCGCAGATAAGATATTCCCCGCTCTGAAAAACCTGTCAACGACACGTAATCGGCAAAGGTCGCAGGGTTAGGAGTAAGGTTTGCATAAAATTCTGGTTTTTTCATGAACACTGACGTTGTCGAAGAGATTTCAGGATGGTCAAGATCTGTAGCCGTAAGAGTATATCGTGCAGTCTGCATCTTTTCAATTCCTTTGATACTCGATGTATACCATGCAAACTGCCAGCTACCATCAGGATTCACTTCAACAGGATTTCCTGCACCCGGAATTCCGTTGAGATCATATATGGGGACTCCCTCTAAAGGGAGACCGGGGCCGGTGATTCGCAGAGATATAATATTTCCAACAGTGTTTTGCCCATCAAAAATAATCGTGTCACCAATATAGCTCCCACCCGATCCACGGTAGGCAATGCTTACGGTCCCATTCACACCCAGCACCGGCTGGATAATACAAATTGCAGCAATCAGCAGCACAAGAACTAAAAAAAAACTTCGCATAATACTCATTTTCTAGCCTCTCATTTAAGAGAATATCATTTTTTAAAGGGATAAATTTTTGTTATCGTCAGGAGCGTACGCTCAAAGATAATAAAAAGGAAGTATTGTTTTTTACCCTATAACGAAACTATATCTGTATTACAAAGGAAACTCTTGTATTCGAGGTAATTTGATAATGACCGACGTTGAGTTGGCAATAAAAAATGGAGAACTCCAGTTAAAAACAGCAATAACGACGATACAGGGAACATTTTCCTATGAAGATACAGCCTATCATCTCCCCATTTCCTATGCACTGACGGGTATAGCTGTGCATGACCGGAATACCTCTTTGGATGTTTTTTCCCGTACAAAAGATAATTCACTGGTGGCCTCTGAAATAATCCTTGCAAAAAAAACTGCAGGGAATGGAAAAGAAGAATTATCCTGCACAGGTTTTATTGGCGATAGTACAATCCGTAAGCTTGGGTATTCACTTGTTGACGGTAGTATTCTTGGACTTGCACTCATTGTCGGAACCCCAGAAAGTGCCGGATCTGCAGCTGCCATCTGCCGCGAACTCCAGGAAAAATATATGCTCACCTTCCTTGCCGGCCCTGTCATACCCTCATTATCATCTGCTGGTGTAAAACTGGGTCTTGATTATCGCCTGATCCCCCTTGGCTCAAGCGCGTTATATGGTGTGCACTTTGTCGATATCATTGCCCGCGTAGCCATGATGTTTGGGGGAGTCACTCCCGGAGATATGCACCGGCTTTTAACCTATGCAGCTGAACGGGCAAAGGCCATTGTTATCGCACTGCCCGGTCTTTCTGATGAGGAAATTGCGCTTGTTGATAGTATGCGGGTGCTTGGATTTCCCATACTGTCATTGGGAGATTATAAAAATGGTGCATGGATCTCTGCAACCCCGGAACATATTGTCCGAACCGGCATGGAACTAAAAGGTATTCGTGTCAATGTGACTGCAATTCCGATTCCCATGGGATGTTCTCCCGCGTTTGAGGGAAAAAGTATCCGGAAAGAAGAGATGTTCGTGGAGTTTGGTGGCGGCAGATCACCGGCATTTGAATTGCTGCAAATGAAAAACGCAAATGAGATCAAAGACGGTCTGGTAACAGTCATTGGTCCTGAGATCGATTCCATGAAAGAAGGATCTGCAAATCCGCTGGGAATCATTATGGAAGTGGCCGGAAAAACCATGAAAAAAGATTATGAGCCGGTTCTCGAGAGACGGATTCATAATTTTGTTAACTACGGCGAAGGATCGTGGCATGTAGCCCAACGGGATCTCATCTGGGTCCGATTATCGAAAGAGGCTGTGGCAAAAGGTGTAAAGATCGAACATCTGGGAAAACTTCTCGCAAGTAAGTTCCGTATGGATTTTCCCCAGTTACTCGATGCGGTATCGGTCACTCTCATCACAGATCCGGAAAAAATACTTGTGGCAAAGACAGAGGCAGAACGGGTCTATGATGAGCGGGATGCCCGCATCAAAGGTATGCGTGACGGGGATGTAAATACTTTTTATTCCTGCACGCTCTGCCAGACATTTGCACCGAACCATGTCTGCGTGATCACACCTGAACGCCCTGCACTGTGCGGAGCCATCAGCTGGCTCGATGGAAAGATCGCATACGAGATCTCGCCTGCCGGTGCAAACCAGCCGATCGAAAAAGGAGCGGCAATCAACGCATTAAACGGTGAATTTGATGGAGTAAACCGGTTCGTCAAAAAAGCTAGCCATGGAGAAATTGACCGGTGTTCACTCTACAGCGTCATGGAATACCCGATGACCTGTTGCGGGTGTTTTGAATGCATCGCCCTGATGCTTCCGGAAGTGAACGGGATTATGGTTGTGAACCGTGAGTTCAAAGGTCTCACACCTTCGGGCATGTCATTTTCCACTCTTGCCGGCACAATTGGCGGCGGTGCACAGACACCGGGGTTTGCAGGAATTTCAAAAGGGTATATTCTTTCTGACCGGTTCTTACAAGGTGAGGGGGGAATAGAACGCCTTGTCTGGATGCCTGCGCAACTTAAAGAAGAACTCAAACCGCGCCTGATAAAAAAATTTAAAGAGCAGGGCAAACCGGACCTGTTTGATAAGATCGCAGATGAAACAAAAGCCGCCTCCATCGAAGATCTCATGGTGTATCTTGATGGCATAAAACACCCGGCTCTGACTATGAAACCACTGGTGTGAGATCATGGTTTCTGATGTGAATTTTGGATGGAGCGGTACTATAGTAAAAGTAATTCTCGGTGCAACAAAATCAGATGGTGGAACCCGCAGGCTCTCATACCAGATTGGTGGAAGAACAACACTTCCGTTTCTTGAAAGGACTCCGGGCACTTCAGGTCCGCTCATCGCCTTCGAGATCTGTGATGACCCGCAGAACTGGTCCCCGATTGTCAGGAACTATTTAGGGGATGTTGTTAATGATTGCGGAGAATGGGCACATGCTGCAGATTCTGTCTATGGCGCAGACATGATCCGCCTGTACCTGACAAGCACCCGGCAGCGGAATTTTTCAGATATTGCATCTGTGGGAAAAACGGTAGAATCCGTGTTATCCAAAACCAGCCTGCCACTCATCATTGAGGGAAGCAATGAACCAACAATTGACAGCGAGGTATTCTTAAAATGCGGCGAAGCAGGTGAAGGAGAACGCCTGCTTCTTGGAACTGCTGAAGCGGGAAGGTACCGCAGTATTGCTGCTGCTGCAATGGCTTATAATCATTCAGTGATTGCCCAGTCGCCCATAGATGTCAATCTGGCAAAACAACTCAACATTCTGTTAAAAGAGATCGGTGTAGCAAGAGACCACATAGTCATCGATCCTTATACCGGCTCTCTGGGCTATGGATTTGAGTATTCCTATTCAGCCATGGAACGGATCCGGTTTGCTGCGCTTAAAGGCGATGCCGATCTTGCCATGCCGGTCATCTGCTCAGCCATTGATTCATTAACCGTAAAGGAAGTAAGGGATGCAGAACCAGCCATTAAAGACGATATCGCAGTCCAGTGGGAATTCACAACCGGACTTGCAGCTGCAGCAGCCGGTGCAGAGATCATCTGTGTGCGGCACCCACGGACAATTTCCCTGCTCAGAAAAGCATTTACAAATCTTAAATCCGTAAAAACTGATGTGGGGGTGCAATAAGATGGCACTCAAAGCTCTTGACATCTACAAACTCCTGCCAAGAAAAAACTGCAAGGAATGCGGTGATCCCACCTGCCTGACCTTTGCTATGAAACTTGCCGGGGGAAAAACTGATGTAGACCTCTGTCCGTATCTCGATGATGCAGCCAAAGCGGTATTGGGCGCTACAACCCGCCCGCCAATCCGGCTTGTGAAACTCGGGATTGGTGAACGATCTTTTGCAGTTGGTGAAGAGTTTGTTCTCTATCGTCACGAAAAAACGTTTTATCACCCCCCGGGAATTTTATTTAAGATTTCAGACACTCAGACCACGGATGAAATTCAGGCAATAACAACGCGTGTCCGGGATGAATCGTTTACCCGTGTGGGAGCGGATCTCCGGTTTAACGGAATTGCGATTGAAAATACCAGTGGTAATCCAGATACTTTTGCACGAGCGGTTGAATCGGTTGAAAAAAATGCTGACCTGCCGCTTGTACTGATGGCCAGAGACCCTGCAGCATTATCAGCAGCTCTTATGCATTGCGGAACCTATCGTCCACTAATCCACGCAGCTACTTCGGAAAATTACAAGGAATTCTGTGCACTTGCAAAAAACCATAGTTGCCCGCTGGTAATTAAAGAAAATAATATCGATACACTGGCACAACTCGCAAAAGACTGCACAGCAAATGGAGTGCAGGATCTGATACTGGATCTTTCACCGGAATCATTACAGGCATTTATTGTCCGGTCTACAACGATCCGCCAGCTTGCCATCACCCGGGCAGCACCCGATCTCGGGTACCCGGTATTTCTCGATGCGTCCGTAATGGAGATGCCGGATGCAGCAATTACACTGGGCATTGCAAAATATGCTTCAGTCATTATTTCTAATCCACTTTCTTTTGCAACTGCAAGAGCAGCACTGACCCTGCGCCAGAATATTTATACCGATCCCCAGAAACCAATCCAGATGAACCCGGGTCTGTACCGTCTGGGAAATCCTGGAAAAGACGCCCCCGTCTTAATGACGGTAAATTTTTCGCTTACATTCTTTACCTTGCAGGGATATCTTGAATCCACCCGTGTGCCCTGCTTCATGCTGATTGTTGACACCGAAGGACTCTCTGTGCTCACAGCAGTTGCTGCAGGAAAACTTAGTGAGATGCTGGTAAAAGACTCAATAAAAAAATTTGCAGTTGAAGATGAGGTATCCCACAGGAAACTCATTATTCCCGGATACGCTTCCCCGCTCTCGGGCATGATAAACGAAGCAACCGGTTGGGAAGTGCTGGTCGGTCCACGGGATGCAGCAGAAATTGGTGATTTTTTAAATGAGGAGTGGAAACAATAAATGCGTACCGTTACTTTTATTCCCGGTTATCGTAAGATCGATGTTGAACAGGGCAGCACAATCCTTGATGCTGCCCAGCGTGCTGGATTAAATATTAACGTGGTCTGCGGCGGTCAGGGAAAATGCGGAAAATGCATTGTCTATATCCAGTCTGGAAAGACAAACTTTGACCAGCAGAAATTCGGGCAGTTTTTTACAGCTGATGAACGTACACGTGGAGCCTGTCTGGCCTGCCAGACAACAGTAGAAAGCGATTTGCAGGTATTTATTCCAGAGAGTACATTGATCCAAGAACAGAAAATTCTCATAGATGGACAGGAAACCGCTATTGAATTTCACCCATCGGTCCGGAAATATTATGTTGAACTCCAACCTCCAACTATTTCCGATCCCTCGCCGGATCTTTCCCGTTTGCTCTGGGGCATCCAGAAAGCCGGAGGCCCTTCAGCAGAAAAAATTTATGCGCCTTTAGAAAATCTCCGGAAAATCCCGGCCATCCTTCGCCATTCCGAGTGGAAAGCCACCGGGACCGTTGCCCTTGTGCCGGGTGGATACCGCCTTGTTGATGTGCAGGAAAATAATACGGCAAAAAGACTCTATGGAGCAGCAGTAGATCTGGGCTCTACAACAATCGTTGTATACATCTGGGATCTGGTCTCTGGAAAAGTAGCCGGCGTTGCTTCGAATTACAACCGGCAGATCAGTTGTGGAGAGGATATTTTAGCCCGCGTGAATTTTGCCCGGAAGAACGGGCTTTTTAAACTCCAGACCCTTGCTACCGAGAGCATTAATGCAGCTATCACTACGGCATCCAACACAGCAGGCATTGACCGTGAGGATATCTACGAGATTGTTGTTGCAGGAAATACCGTAATGACCCACATGCTGCTGGGTATCGATCCTGCATATATGATCTCCGAACCGTATGTTCCGGTAGTGCGAAGAGCACTATCGGTATCAACAGGCAGGATTGGTATAACCTGTAATTCCAACGGGGGACTCTTTGTATTTCCGGCAGTCAGCGATTTTATAGGCGGTGACATCATTGCAGATATCCTTGCCTGTGGGATGAGCGAGAAAGAAGAGATCTCCCTCTTGATCGATATTGGTACCAATTTTGAAGTTGTACTCGGCAACAGTGAGTGGATGTTTTCCTGCGCAGGTGCGGCCGGCCCCGCCCTCGAAGGCGGTGAGGTACTCTTTGGCATGCGGGCAAACCCGGGTGCAATTGAAAAGATCTCCATTGATCCGGGCACGCTCAACCCTGTGTATTCCACAATCAATGGTGTAAAACCCCGTGGCATCTGCGGCTCCGGACTTATCGATCTTCTGGCAGAACTCCTCTGCACCTGTGTCATTGACAGAACCGGGCGCATCAACACAGGTATAGCCAATCCACGAATACGGACAAACGGCCACTTCCCCGAATACGTTATTGAATGGGCGAACGGAACCGGTATAGGAAAAGATATTGTCATTACCGAAAACGATATCAAAAATCTGATCATGAGTAAAGCATCAGTACATGCAGCCTGTGTCACCCTGATGAACCAGGCCGGTATTAACCGAAAAGAGATAAGTACCATCTATTTTGCCGGGGCATTTGGAAACTACATCAACAAAAAGAATGCAACCATCATTGGACTCATACCGGAAATTGGAATTGATAAGATCGTCAATATCGGAAACGGGGCGGTAACCGGTGCAAATATTGCGCTCATCAACCGGAGGAAGAGAAAAACTCTTGACGATATTGCATGCCGGATTGCCTATATTGAGCTCAATGCTGAGTCAGCATTCATGGATGAATATACCTCCAGCACATTCCTGCCCCATACTGATCTTACGCTTTTTCCGGAGGTACAGAAACTCCTTGATACCTGCCGGATAACAAAGGAGTAAAAAAACTATGGCAAAGATGATTCCTTCTCCCCATTCACAGGCAACGGGTATCGGGTCTCTTCCAAATTTGGATCCGCTTGAAGCTTGCCAGGATGTGCTGGAAATCTTTCCTGCGTTTCCTTATATTCCCTCCCTGCCCCGCAGGGGATTGTTAGAAAGAATTGTTTTTAATGATTCTGAACAGTTACCCGGCCGAATCATACGGGATGAACGGCTCTTCTTTGACAGCGCTTCTGACCAGACTGCAGCCATGGAACAGGTGTACATGGATTATGTTGAGGGAAATTTTGCACCCTATGCCCTGCACACCGAATATTCATCAGCATTTACCGAGATGATGATGCGTAAGCTTCCTGATATCAGCATCCTGAAATTCCAGATCACCGGACCGGTCACTTTCGGCATGCAGGTGGTAGATGAAGCCAAACGCCCGATCTATTTTGATACACAACTGGCCGATGTACTGGGAAAGATGCTGGCTTTAAAGGCACGCTGGTGCGAAGTGGAAATGCAGGAAAAGACCGGTGTTAAAGAGACCCTGATTTTTCTTGACGAACCCTATTTTGCATCGCTGGGATCTTCTGTTGTTCCTGTTGACCAGGAGACGGTAAGGGCTAATTGGGAAGATGCTGCGGCACTGGTAAAAGGAGGGTTAGGGGTTCATTGCTGCTCGAATACGGACTGGGAATTTGTTATCGGCCTTAATCCTTCAGTTGTGTCACTCGATGCATATACAACGGCTAAAGAGTTCCTGTTGTACGCTGATACGATCGTTCCTTATATGGAGCGCGGAGGTGTTGTCGCATGGGGCATTGTCCCTTCTGACCCACAGCTTTTTACTCAAGAGACCACGGATTCACTCTATAGCAAATATATCGATATCCGCACGCGGCTCTGTAACTGTATGCCAGAAGATCTCTTTGATGCCCAGTCATTAATTACACCAAGTTGTGGGATCCGTTTTGCTGATCGCCCCACTGCCCGGGCAATTATGCAGGCAGCAGCAGAAATTTCGCATCGTATCCGTAATAAAAACGGATGATTGCAGTCAGAAAGGAACATCCATGTCCCACCATCCCTTTGTCATAGTAATTTCCGGAAAAGGCGGGACCGGAAAGACCACCCTCAGTTCACTGCTCATCCGCTCCTTACTCGAAACTGGAGAAAAGCCGGTGCTCGCAGTAGATGCTGACCCTAATGCAAATCTTCACGAGGCTCTTGGGGTTACGGTCGGTGAGACGCTGGGCAGCATGCGCGAAGAAGCATTTACAAGAAAGATACCTCCCGGAATGAACCGGCATGATTATGTCCGTTTCAGGTTCCGGCAGGCGCTTGTTGAAGCAGAAGGATTTGATCTCATTGCAATGGGAAGACCTGAAGGCAGCGGGTGTTACTGTTTTGCAAACGATCTCCTTTCAGAATGTATAACAGAGCTGGAACGGGAATATCGTTTCATTGTTATCGACACTGAAGCAGGAATGGAACATATCAGCAGGGGGACGATAGGAAAACCCAATATGCTGTTGATAGTCAGTGATCCCGGAGCACGGGGGCTGCGAACAATAGTACGAATACGAGAGATCGCCACCCAGCTCGGGCTGGAACCGGCAAAGATCCATATCGTTTTTAATAAATACAAAACCGGAACTGCCCCTGTGGATATCGGCAATGAAACGCCTATTGCAATTCTTCCTTATGATCCAAAAGTAGAGGCTGCCGATCTTGCTGCAACGCCGGTTTCACAAATTCCTCCTGACAGTCCCGCCCGGATTGTTGTAAAGGGGCTTGCAGAAAAAATCAGCACCCTTGCAAAAGAAAACACCAATCATTAAAAAGATATTCAAAGGAAAACTGCAACTGCAATGGTTGTTGTCCAGAGACCGTTTTTGTCTCCTTCAGCGGACTGACAGGTATTTTTTGTCTTGATGATCTTGCCACTTGCCTTGTATATCTGTTCACGTTCCTGCCATGCAAGGTTTACATCGAATTCAATGCCAAGCGTAGTTGCCAGCATTGTTGCGGCAAGATCTTCAGCATATTCTCCGGTCTTTTCCTGGGTTTCCCCATAGGCATGATGCTCAGAGAGGTACCCGTACTCTTCAGAATCCTTGGGCAGTGCAAGACCGATTGCTGAGGATACCAGCCGGTTTGGTTCGTTTGTCTCATTCCGTGCCATGACGCAGAAGGTGATCCCCCCCGGAAGCAGTTGCTTTAATCCATCGGTCCTGGATAATTGCTTACAGTTGGGGGGGAATATACTCGAAACATACACAAGATTGCACTTCTCTATCCCGGCCTTTCTCAGAGCAAGCTCAAAAGAAGCAAGGCGGTCTTTATGGACGCCAACTCCTTTAGTGAAAAAGATCTTGGACGGAACAAACATATTTTTTAAATATTATCTGTTTCCTTTTTAAGTTTTGGCCATTTTGATGAAAAACAGATGAAATCAAAGGATTTTTACCCTGAATTTTCGGGACGCGCCCTTTCAGGAGTTTTTTTGCACTATTGTTTGTGAACCTGACCCTTATTTTCCAGAAAGGCTTGCCAGGATATCAGGTAATTCATTCATCGCATCAATCGTAAAATCCGCCTTAAACTCACTCCGGTCGTCAGAGAATCGGTCACCATACCGGGCATAAACCGAACATATGCCCAGTAACCTGCAGGGTTCAATATCGCGCCTTGGACTGTCTCCTACTAACAACACCTCATGAGTATTTGCTTTCATCATCTCAAGGGCAAAGAGGAAAGGATCGGGAGCGGGTTTCTTTACACCTACCATATCGTAGGTCACCATCCCACAAAAAAACGGGAGAAGTCCGGCTTTTTCAAGACGAAGTGTCGCATCTTTAGAATGAGCGTCGGTGATAATACCCATAGGATACCCCCATTCCCGGAGTAATTCAAGAGTTTCTTTTACACCGGAATATGGAGTTATATGTTTAAGTTTCTCGCTCTCGTAAATCCGACATGCTGTTTTATACATTCCATCATTGGAGAGCGAGCGATCATCCATGTAGTCAAGAATGTTTTCATGAGATTCAAATCCACGAACCGGGCGGAGGAAATAATCAAAAAGCGCGTTTCCGTCATCCTTTCCAAGATATTTGGCAACCGCATGACAGGAGGAGATCTGGGCGCCGACAAGATCAAAGAGGGTATTGTCCATATCGAATAAGACCGTAGTGATAGGTTTTTTAAGATTTTTTGGGGCCATTCTGGTATCAACTTATAGGTAAGAATCAAGATGAGTCTTTTGATTGTGATAAATATCCATAAGCTCCCCCATATCCAACCTGACCGGGCACATCCTGCAGTTTGATTGTTTATAAAAAACATGGTTTGACAGGTCAAAACAAGAAGGTATTTATACATTGATGTTTAATTTTGATTCATCTGGTTAAGTCAGACACTAAGACACTAAATGTCTGACATATGTATGACAAATGACAGACATATGTCAGAAACGTTGGGGTAAAATGATGCAACGAATCACGCTCCGGTTGCCTGAACAGCAAATCAATCTGCTCCAGCAGATAGTAGACACGGGAGAATATCCTAATGTCTCTGAGGCTGTTCGGGCTGCGGTCCGCGAACTTGTTGAAAAACGTGCAAACCGTGTCTTAAAGGAGAGCGACCAGGTTTCATTTAAGGTTTGAGAGGGTAGAAAATGCAGAGCATTATTAACGACGCTTTAAAAAACGCCGACCTTGAAAAAGAGATGAACAAGGCTGGCAAATCAAATGAACTGGATGAGGACTTTTGCGGCCAGCCACGTATCGTTATTATCGGATGCGGTGGCGCGGGCAACAACACGGTAAACCGTATCCACCACATGGGTGTTTCCGGTGCAGAGACGATTGCAATCAACACTGACAAGCAGCACCTTGACATGATTCAGGCCGACAAACGCATCCTGATTGGTAAATCCTTAACCAAAGGTCTTGGCGCAGGTGGATACCCCGATGTTGGTAAACGTGCAGCTGAGATGGCACGCCCTACCCTTGAGGCAATTTTAGAATCCGCAGATCTTGTCTTTATCACAGCAGGTATGGGAGGAGGTACCGGTACCGGTTCAGCACCCGTTGTCGCATCTATTGCAAAAGAGCAGGGCGCAATTGTTGTCGGAATGGTCAGCTACCCGTTCCAGGTTGAAAAGGCCAGACTTATCCGCGCAGAAGAAGGTCTTGAAGCACTTGCAGCAGCAGCTGACTCAGTGATTGTTCTTGACAACAACCGGTTGAAGAACTTCGTTCCGAACCTCCCGCTCGGTCAGGCATTCTCTGTCATGGACCAGCTCATTGGTGAGACCGTAAAAGGTATTTCTGAAACAATCACCGAGCCGTCACTCATCAACATTGACTATGCAGATGTCCGCGCCATCATGTCCAAGGGCGGCGTTGCAGTCATGCTCGTTGGGGAAAGCAAGCAGCAGAACAAAGCAGAAAGCGTAGTCCGCGAATGTTTAAGCAACCCGATGCTCGACATCGACTACCGTGGCGCAACCGGCAGCTTAATCCACATCACAGGAGGCACTGACCTTACCCTGCAGGATGCAGAAGAAGTAGCAACATCACTTACGTACGAACTCGATCCCCATGCAGATGTGATCTGGGGCGCCCGTGTACGCAGTGATATGGAAGGAAAGATCCGTGTTCTCGCTATCATGACCGGTGTCAAGAGCGCGCAGATCCTCGGTACCCGCCAGTCCTACAAGACTATGGTCCAGGACATCGATAACAAGCGGTCAAATCCAAAAGCAGTTGAGATGCCCCAAAGCAGAAGAAGCGGCAGGGACCAGCCAAGTGGCGGCGGCACTCTGGAATGGGTCGGTTAAACATACCGGAATAATTGTTAAACGAAAAATCTACAAAAAATCTTCAGTAATTCAGGGAAATGTTGGCCAATCCAACTACCAACATCCTTTTTGCAATAATTCTTAAAAAACGCAGAATCAATTATTTGTTATATCGTCTTGTTGTCACTTCTGGTAAATTGGCGAAACGCTTAATAATTCCTCAATCCTTTAAAATATAGTACATTTGATCTGTCCTTTTGGAAGGATATGGGTTTTTCCTTTTCATATAAGGTGACACCCAGGTATCGGGAGTTGAACATCATGAACAGAGTGTTGAACAAAGACTTCAATTGGAAGTCTTCTACGCTGATTGCATTTTCTGATGTTTTTTTCCCTGCATCCTGCATGCAGAGTTGGTATTTGAGTAACGTAAAAGAGTCAGATTTTTCTGCTCTTTTTAATAAATATACTCGTTTACACTACTGCACTTCCAAAGACAGTAAAATCTGATGAGGAGTTGTAACGCATGTTGAATGACCTTATGGAAAAGAGAAAGAAGACTCTTGCTGAGTCTGAAGAACACAAAAACCGTCGCAATGAACTTAATGCAGCTGCAAGCAAGTCCGCCCGCGAAAGAAACACGCTCAACAACCAGACCAGAGAGTTTGTAGAAGAGGCGCAGAAGAACAAGGATCTCAGGGACAAATATAATCAGGATGTCCTTGATGTCAAAGCCCAGCGCAACGATTTCAACGATAAGGCAAACGTACTTTTCGAAGAGATTGAATCGTTTAAAAAGGATCATGGCACTGCAAAAAGCCGCGGCACCAAAGAGATCCAAAAGCAGATCGAATTAATGGAGTACCGCCAGCAGACCGAGGTCTTTACTACCGATAAGGAACGCGAACTGATCGAAAAGATCAAACAGATGAAAGGTCAGGTGAGGGAACAGGATGCCGAGTTTGAGCAGAACAAGGAGATGCGCACCAAGATCTCTGAAGCCCGCGATTTTCGAAAGCATGCATCCGATCTGCATGCAAAGGTAACTGAAGTAGCTGAACTTGCCCAGAAGCACCATGACCTGATGGTCGAGTCTTACCGCAAGGCAGATAAATCGCGCGAGGCTGCAGATGCAGCGCACAAGAGTTTTGTCGAAGCACAGGAGTCTGCAGATTCTGAGCACAAGTTCTTTATCTCCTGCCAGAAAGAACTTCGCGACTACGATAAGGTCATATCAGGTCTGCGCAAGAAGACCAAGAAAGTCAAAGTAACTAAAGAGCAAAAAGCGGTCAGGAAAGAAGCAGAGAGCCTGTTTAAGAATTTCCGGGCCGGAGAAAAACTTACCACCGACGATATTTTACTCCTCCAGCGCTCAAAACTCATCTGATTTTCTTATCTTATTTTTTTCTCCGTCAATAAGGGTTTAATAGATTTACTGCAATTTTATTACTAGCGATGACGCAGGGACGGACATTGGTCCTCAGTGTCGATCGGGATGATGATATCGGCTGGAAAGCAAAAATTGACAGTCCGGTCATCGGTCGAGCGGCGACAGTAAAAGCAGCTAACACATTAGCCCTTGCTGACCCTGAAGATTCAGATGTTAATGCAATCTTCATGGCTGTTAAAATCTACGATGAACTCACCGCCAAAGGAGAGGACACAGCCATTGCGGTGATCGCAGGAAATCACCTGCACATGATCGAAGGAGATCGCAGGATTGCAGCATCGTTAGAACAGGTTGTAACAGAAACACAGGCAACAAACTGCATCCTTGTTTCCGATGGCGCTGAAGATGAATATGTAGTTCCAATCATCCAGTCAAAAATTCCTGTATCCAGCATAAAACGGGTTATTGTCAACCAGATGCCCAATCTCGAAGGCACCTACTATATTTTAAAGAAATTATTCGATGACCCAAAGATATCAAGAATGATCTTCATCCCGCTCGGGCTTGCGATGCTGCTCTATGCCTCTGCATACCTGCTGGGATATCCCGGTACTGCCACCATCATTGTCGTTGGCGTTATTGGTTGTTACATGCTCTATAAAGGATTCGGGTTTGATGAAATTGTACACAGTGTGCTTGATGCACTACGAGTGTCCCTGTCGCGGGGAAGGTTCTCATTTATTACCTACTCCGCCACGATTCTTCTCATCATCATCGGGTTTACTACAGGATTTATCAATATCCTGAAGTATTATTCATCAGACTCAAGCCTTGGTATTCTGCTGTATCTGATGACATTTATCTATGGCGCTATTGAATGGCTGATTGTTGCCGGACTGGTGACATCCATTGGTGTGATTATCGACGTATATGTCAATGAGCGGGAGGCACTCGGTAAGGTGATAGTATTTCCGTTCTTTGTCACTGCTCTCGGCCTCATTCTCTATGGAGCCAGCGTGTACATAATTATTGTAAGCAGTGTTGCTGATTTCCCCCTTAATGCAGCAGCTGCGCAAAGTATCATCATGTACTCAACAATAATTGGAATCATATCTGCGGTTCTGGGAGTGGTTATCCAGTACTTTGTAAATAAGAAAATGACAGAACTCCGCAAGCAGGAGATCATTGAAGTCATGTAAGAGTTAGTTAGTCAACCCTCCCACCAATTAGGTTGGATCGTATCAACATCCTGCAATAATTTTTTATTTTCCATACAAATTGAGGGCTGTCACCCTAAAAACCCCTGAATTGTGAGGAAAACCATGTCCTGATGGTGGTCGGCGCGATGCTTCGTCAGGTCGTGCCTGGGTAAAGCAGTTCAAGAGGTTGCATGTAAGCAAGATTTGGAGTTCCTCTTACCAACTGAAAACGCTGAAAAGGCAATTTTCTTTTATAATATTTCCCGGCTTTTAAAAAAAACACACAATATCTTACTTATTGACAGATTCTGAAACATTGGAGTATTGTGTCCCAGCATTGTTCATTGCGAAAAAACCCAGGCCGGCCGGGAACGCTTTAACCATAGTAAAGTTCCGTGTCACCTGAGGAGTGTGAATCGTCAGGTTCGGGATTGCCACATTAAATTCATGGGAAGGATACCAGTATATGCCGTTCCCGTACGAAAATGCTGCATCATCTACAATAAAGTCAGCACTGGAAAGATCGATGCGGGTTATTTGGGCATCCTCATAATTGAGGATCTTCAACAACTTTTTTTTGAGATCCTGTTTTCCCAGTAAAAAAAAGATGAATCGCGTACCTTCATCTACGGCGTAATTCACATGGATTGCTGCAGTCCCGTTATCAAGCTGAACAGTCACATCCTGAACCTTGATGTAACCATAACGATCTTCATTTGCGGCTAGCGCAGGAGTGACTAAGCACAGTAAAATGATGATCAGCAGCGCGATAGCACAGGCTCGCATGGCAGTACAAATTCGTGAATGCCGCTTAAATCGTTTTGGGTGATTTGTAGGCAGGCAGTCATCGGTTTTCATGAATTCGTGCCTGAAATAACGTTCTATCAAATAAAAATAAGACTATGTATTATGGATCAGTATGATCTCGATGCTAGAAACATTGGTTTTTCCAGAATCGGTATCAATGACCTCAGTGGAAATCACAATATCTTTTTTTGTAACTCCCACTAAAAACCGGTTTAAGGAGATCTCTGCAGTATCAACTGCACGGGAAATTGCCTTGCCTCTGGCTTTGATTGCCACCTCCTCTGCACCATTGTTAAACTGCGTAACTACGGCAAGCACGTAGTTCATTACCGGTTTATTTCCTACAAATACGGTGTTTTCTCTTGGCTGCTGCATAAAGTCTCACCCGTTAAAGATACTTCTTCTTTACGATCAGTTCAGCATTCAGCACACTTGCGCCGGCAGCACCACGAATAGTATTATGTCCCATTGCAACGAAACGCACACCCTCTCTAAGGCGTCCTACTGAAACGGTCATGCCCTTACCCCGCATCCGGTCAAGACGGGGCTGGGGGCGATCGGGTTCCTCTTCAAAGAAATGGACGGATTCTGCGGGTTGTGTCGGCAGTCCTTTTATTAAGGGTTTGTAATCCCGGTAGGCTTTTTTGAGTTTTTCAACCGGCTCTTTGATGTCAACCCAGACTGCCATTGAATGCCCATCGATCACCGGCACTCGGTGGCAGCTGGCACTCACTTTAAACGAAGCGTTAGTAACTTTGTTACCTTTTAAGGTACCCATAATCTTGAGCGTCTCAGTCTCCATCTTCTCTTCTTCTTTACCTATGTACGGGATGACATTATCATAAATCGACATGGCAGCAACTCCGGCAAATCCGGCCCCGGATATCGCCTGCATAGTTGCTACCCGGAGATCGGTGAATTTGAACTCCCGAATAGGTGCAAGTGCAGTCACCATCACAATCGTGGAACAATTCGGGTTGGTGACAATGAACCCGTCCCTGCCTGCATCCTTCTGGACGTCAATGAGACCGAGATGCTCCGGGTTCACTTCCGGAACAACAAGAGGGATGTCCTTTTCCATGCGGTAAGAACTCGCGTTGCTGCATACAGCGATTCCTGCATCAGCAAATTCCTTCTCCACATCAATGGCAATTTCTGCAGGAAGTGCAGAAAATACCAAGTCTACATCCTTCATCGCTTTGGGTGAAGTAGGAACGACTTTGAGTTTTCCAATCTTTTCAGGAAACGGCGTGTCAAGACGCCAGTTCACGATCTTTCCATAGGGCTTTCCCGCGCTGCGATCGGATGCGGCGAGCTTCGACAGATTGAACCAGGGATGTTCCGCAAGTTGTTCAACAAATCGCTGACCTACCGCACCCGTTGCTCCGAGCACTCCAACATTGATCATAGGTATCAGGTCCTGTATGTGTGTGATTTTCCCCGTTTGCGATGGTGGCGGGTTTATAAAATCCCATTTCTCCTGTGATAATAAAAACATTGTTTTTTAATATTTGGGGAGAAACAATCCTGAAATTTATTATTTTTTAAGGTTGATTGCGAAATTCTGTAATGGGAATGAATTCTTAAAAAATCGTATTTACGACAAAGGAATCGAAAAAAATCCGCACCTTTTCCGATATTTTTAAAAAATCCTCGCTAAACGGATATAGGAATTGTTGACCTGCTGAGGAAGAAGCCTAAAAAAAAATAAAAACCGGACAAAATCCGTAATTATTCCATGTGAATTGCTTCTGACGGGCAGACATCAACACAGGTCTGGCAGTCTACGCACTGGTCCTTATCCACTTTTGCCTTGTCATCCTCCATGGCAATGGCCGATGCAGGGCATTCACTCACACAGGTTTCACATCCGGTACATTTCGTATTGTCAACGATTGCTACCAACTAGTTCACTCCATCGTATATGTTTTACAAAAGACAAAAAATAGGTTTCGATATTACCACCGGTTTATCCTGGCAAAAAAAGTGATTATTTTTTAAGATTGAGCACATCACTCATGCCGTAGATACCGGGTTTTTTACCCACAACCCACCTAGCTGCATGGAGAGCTCCGCTGGCAAACACAGAACGATCGGACGCATGGTGCGAGAGTTCAATTGTCTCAAAATTCTTTGAGAACATGACCTTGTGATCGCCAACAATATCGCCACCGCGGACTACATGGACACCGATCTCATTTTTACGTTCCGTCATCCCCTCGCGCCCATACTGCTTCTGGCGGGGACCTGCCTCTTCTTCAAGAATCTGCAGGATGGTCTTTGCAGTCCCGCTCGGTGCATCCTTCTTATTCCTGTGGTGCGCTTCGAATACCTCAATATCATAATCTTTTAACAGCTTTCCGGATTCTCTGACGAGTTGCCAGAAGATATTTACACCGACTGAGAAGTTGCTTGATATCACTGCAGGCACGTTGTTATGGATTGCTTTTTCCATCACTGCGCGCTGCTCTGTAGTGAAACCCGTAGTGCCGACAACCAGCGCTACATTGTTGCGCGCAGCCATCTTTACGTTCTCGACAGCGGCTGCAGCTATCGTAAAATCGATCAGCACATCAGCCTGTGTCGTCTTGATGAACGATTCTGCATTCTTCGTTTCCACAATTTCAGCGCCAAAGAATGAACTGGATTTGAGGTTTATGCCACCTACCAGTTCCAGATCAGAAGACTCATTGACCATCCTGCCAATGGTCTGCCCCATCCGTCCTGAGGCCCCGCATACCACGACTTTGATCATGGTTCAGCTCACCTCATCCGTTTCGATGCTGCAGATTTTTTTGTTCCGTTTTTTGTTACTGGTTTCTTTGCCGATACCGCACGTTTAGCACTGGTTTTTGCCGGTATTGTGGCCAGCACTTTTTTGAGTTGTTCTGTCTTTTTTGTATCCAGATCATCGAGCGGAAGTCGCACGGGTCCACCCGCCATACCCAAAAGTTCCACAGCCTTTTTCACCGGAATGGGATTGGTATCAATGAACATCGAGCGGAACAGTGGGGACAGGGCAAAATGCAGCACCAGTGCTTTCTGGTAATCGCCCTGTTTCATGGCCTCATACATGGCAACCATACGGCTGGGATCCACATTTGCTGCAACCGATATGACACCAGCACCACCCAGTGCCATGATGGGGAGCGTGATGTTGTCATCACCGGAGATGACAGCAAATTCATCGTCTTGCGTATCTTCAATGATTCTTGATATCTGGCTGATATTACCACTGGCTTCCTTAATTGCTACGATATTTGGATGTTGGGCCAGCTCGGCTACCAGATCGGGTTCAAGATTCTGGCCGGTTCTTCCCGGAACATTATACATAATGACCGGGATGTCGAGATCCGCCAGTTTTGTGTAATGCTTGATGAGCCCTGAACGGTTCGGCTTGTTGTAGTACGGACTGATGACGAGCACCCCATCCGCACCGATGTCCTTAGCTGCCTTTGTTAACCGTACCGCTTCTGCTGTGTTGTTGGACCCGGTGCCGGCAATAACGGGAATCCGGCCCTTGACTTTCTCGACAGTTATCTGGACAACCTTCTCATGCTCTTCAAACGTGAGTGTTGCTGATTCACCAGTCGATCCACACGGAACAATCCCGTGGATACCACAGGACATGAGAAATTCTATGTTGCGTTCCAGACCCTGAATATCAAGGCCCATCGCAGAGTTCCGTTTAAAAGGAGTTATGATAGCTGGAAGGACACCTTCAAACATGAATTAGATTATGAACGTCTCTTGGTATTTATTTTTCTTGTGATGTAGCCGGCGACGCGGTTCCGGACACGTTTGCTTGAGATGATTGCTGAAGCGCCCAACTGCTGCTTGTTCTCATCGAAGTTGGGGGAAAAATAATCCCGCTGCTTTGCCAGTAGTGCGTTACCAAGATTTTTTATGTATGACGGCTTGATTCCCATGAATGATTCCTCAAATTTCTATATGTTAAATGCGGTTTGAACAGATAATAATATTGTTTGTAACGACGACCGGATCCTCGCCAAAAATATACATAATTCCTGTTTTTTTATTCCCGCCGGAATCATAAATTATATCCGGTACACCGTCGTTGCAACAAGAAGCGACACCAAAGTCCATGGTGCTGATACCCGTGGCTTTCCGGGTGCAGTCAATGGGTAAACATTCAAGGAGCATTCCTTTAAACATGGCAAGAGCATTTTCTGAAAAACGAATGGTTGCCACACTCCGCATGAGCGGATCGAACTTCATCGCAGTGAGTACTATCCGCGCGCACGGTTCATCAGCACCAAACGCGCACGGCCTTCTGGCAGTTACCTTTCCGTCACGGTGTACGATTCCTCCAGGAACTGCTGCAACACCATCACGATCCCGTGCTCCTTTTATAGCGTACACAAGAGATGCGCCACTTTCGGGGATGAGCAGAGGATTCATCGATGCTTCCAGCTGAGTAACTGCCAGATCAAGCCGGTAGAGTACCTCGTTTCGTTCCTGTGCCGGATCCTTCATGAGTACCACAATGGACGTAACTTCACATAATGATGTCTTGTCACCGCGCAGAAATTCCGTTGAAGGGAGTATCGGATAAGCCTATATTCTTCTGCAACGAAAAATTTACCAATGGATGCCCGACTTCTTGATGTGATCATCGGCGTGATCGCATTTTTAATCCTGATTGCACTGCTCGCCATATTACCTATGGTTATTACAGCCGGTATCGCCTACCTTGCAGCAATAATTGTATTCATCCTCTTCCTTTCTGGAGCGGGATACCTCGTAAACGAAAAAATAGCATAATAGGTAATCTTATTATCATTTTGTATGGGTGTATTTTAAACGAGAAGATCGCATTATAAAGGCCGATTCAGCGTTTTCAGTTGGGAAGAGGATTGACAAATTTTGCTTACATGCAGTCACGTGAAATGCCTTGCCCAGGTGCGACCCGACGAGGCGTCGCACCGACCCCCATCATGAGGGGGGTTCCCCATAATACATGGGTTTTTGGGACAGCAACCCTCAATCAGGATGGTAAATTTCTACTGATTTTACCCCATTATATCACTCAAACACTGAAAAAAAGCATAATGCATTTTTTATGTTTTTTCATTAGGCCTTTTTTTTAAGTCTCTCTTTTTTGCCCGGTAATAACTGAGCGGATGGTTGACCCTCTCGCACAGATCATCTGAGTGAATACAAAGGCCGGTGGTGCGCATGGCAGCACATGCAGGAGCGGTGTATTCCGTTCCGGATCCTCCTCTGCCGGTGATATGTTCAACCTGGTACATTGTTTTTTCCAGGTCAAAATCCGGAGAACGGGCATAGAGCTGGCAAATTCCATTGACATCCATGCCAATCGTATGAAGAAAAGTGGTAAGGGTAAACCGACCTGCATGCGTAAGGTTTATCCCGGCAGTTAATGCAGAGATGAGTGCTTGCATACAGGGTGGAAACGAGCTCTCTTCAATAGTTCCGAATTGCTCGAGCATCTGTTCCTGGTAGACTTTTTTAATGAGGGCAACCCGGGGTCCTAGTTTTTCGCAGACTGAAGAGGGAACCTTATGGGGGAGATCCCGTCGCAGGAGTACACGGATACGTTCCCTGATCAACTCATATCGTTCATCTTTTTTAATATCTACAAAACCATGTTCAAGCCGGCGGTTCACCAGATTAAACCTGTCCTGGTGAAGAGGGGCTACCAGTTCGACATAATCAGCAAGGGGGATCCGATCTTTTGTGATCTGAATTCCCAGCTCGTGCGCAATTGCAATACAAAGTCGCGAGTATTCGCCATCATTCTGATGGTAATTCTGGTTCCATTCCTCTTCATTTACCAGAGAATAATATGCACGTTCCGATTCGTATCGCGTTAAGCGATCAATAAGCGTTTTGTCATGAACGCAGGAAACAATGATCCGCGCCAGTGCGTACCCGGCAATTTCAACCTCTGCAGATCCGGTAATCTCGGGTGCGAATGATTTTTTTACCGTGATAGCATTCTTGATGCGTTCGAGTGCACGATCAATGAGCAGTTCGCCCTTTTTATCGTTGAACAAGGAATCCAGTGAAGAAAAGCGGCCCTTGATATGATCCTGGGCTTTTTTTAAAAAGGGGAAATGGGAAAGTTCCTTTGCAGATGGGGAAAAATCCATCAATCAGCCTCGATCCGGGGTGCGAGGAGATATTCAACATGACCGTTACCACCGGCAATGTCAAATGAGAACCTGACGGGGTGATCGATACCTAAGAATATCTCAACCTCTGTAGCTTTTGCCATGACTTTTCCCATGTCTTTTAAGTAATCAAGAGAGAAGAGTGAGCGGGCCTCCACAGGGGTGAGCGATTTGAGCTCGTCTTTTGAGAACTCGCGCCTTATATTATCCGTATCTCCTTCTGCTACAAGGAAAAAAGTCTGGTCTTTTGGATTGATCCCAAGAGCTATCTTATCCGAAATTACCGCTGCCGCCTTCATGGCGTTGTTAAAGTCTTCTCCGGCAATAACAATTTTTCCTGGGAGATTGATTGTGGGAGGACTGGGATCTTTTCGTATGGTGTTCGTATCAAGGAGAGTAATGGAATAATGGTACCCATGAACCGATACCGACATCTTCTGGGCATTGTCGGCGAGTTCGATGCTGATCAAATCGCCCTTTCCTGCCATGCCAAAGATGTTCTTCATCTTGGATATGTCAATGCCCAACTGACTGTTAGTTGCACTGAACGAATCAAATGCTTCTTTCTTGAGCGTAAGTCCGATCATGGCAACATTCGCGGTATCAACAGCCCGCGTGGATATGCCATTTTCGTCCGTATGCAGCCGGCACTCCGTAATGAGGGCCGAGATCGCATCGATAAATTCCCTGAAAATATCTGCATCAATCGTAGCTTTTAACATTACTTACCCCTTAACAAATTGTATTATACAGTATATCATCATACTTTAATAATAGCGTTTTGGGTTTAACCCGGAACAATTCAGGGGAACGATTAAGACAATGGGTTCACAATGGGGACAGGATAAAACATATTTTCGGGCAAAACATGAAGGCTACCGTTCGCGGGCAGCCTATAAACTCATGGAAATCCAGAAAAAATTTGCGGTTATCAGGCCGGATGATAACATTGTTGACTTAGGTGCAGCACCGGGAAGCTGGCTCCAGATTGAGCGAACACTCACCGATGCCCGTATAATCGGTATTGATCTCAACCCGATTGCCGAACTCGATGGCATAGAAACCATCGAAGGTGACATCAATGATCCCGCAGTTGTAGAACAGGTCAAATCGAGCCTGGGGGTTGTCAATATTGTACTCTGCGATGCTGCACCAAAACTCTCTGGTCATAAAAGTTATGATCAGGCCCGTATTATTGAACTGAACGAACAGGCACTTGCATTTGCCTGCAAAGTCTTAAAACCGGGAGGTAATTTTGTGGTAAAATCATTCCAGGGAACGGACTTTCCTGAACTCTATGAAGATTGCAAGAAGAACTTCTATTCAGTGAAAACCTGTATGACAAAATCCACCCGGAAAGGAAGCACCGAGCTCTACATAGTTGCAAAGAACTTCATAGGCTGAACTTTTTTTATGATTCTCAAAGATCCCTACAATCGCCCGGTCAGCAATCTGCGGATTAGTCTTACGCCTAAATGTAATTTATCCTGCATATACTGTCACCGTGAAGGTGAAAAAGCACCCAAAGAACCGCTGTCAGCTGGCGAAATTGCTGAAATTTTACGAGTGGCAGCACACTTTGGTATCCGCAGCGTAAAGTTTACCGGTGGCGAACCCATGCTTCGTACAGATCTTCTGGAGATTATTAAGTCCGTACCTGCCGGAATGGAATCATCCATCACCACCAACGGCACTCTTCTTGCCGGGCTTGCTGCTGATCTCAAGCAAAACGGATTACGGCGGGTGAATGTCAGTATCGACAGCCTGAACCACGAAACCTACAAAAAAATCACCGGCACGGATAAGCTCGATGCAGTGCTTAAAGGCATTACCGCAGCAATTAAAACCGGTCTCACGCCGGTCAAGCTGAACATGGTTGTCCTTGCCGGAATAAACGATCACGAGATTGATGACTTCCTTGCGTTTGTCAGGGGCAACAGGAACCTTGTGCTCCAGCTCATCGAGCTGATGCACTTCAATGAATGCACCAATCACGGGAATCTCAATATTGTAGAAGATGAACTTGCCGCCCGTTCAAAACAGATTATTACCCGGAGGATGCATCACCGGAAAAAATACTGCCTTGACGGAGCAGAAGTAGAAGTTGTCCGTCCATTACATAACACCGAGTTCTGTGCGTTTTGCAACCGGCTCAGGGTGACATCGGATGGAAAACTCAAACCCTGCCTCCTGCGCACGGATAATCACATAGACATACGGGGAAAGAGCGGGACTGAACTTAAAGAACTCTTCAAAAAGGCAGTTTCGTTGCGCGAACCCTTTTATAAATAAGGATCATTTTTTATTTCTTGTTACAGTAAAAATGGGCCTCATCAAGGTTTACGGGAATATATTTACAATGCCATAACGAACCGGATGCTATGTTGGATGATAATGAATACCCGGCTGTTCTCAACCACCTGTATGAGAAATCGCTCATGCTCCACGATACCGGAAGTTTCAACAAAACCTTGTATTTTTTCTTTATCGACGCATTAGCCCATATTGACTATACGGCAAGTATCTATGCCTATCATTACGAATCGCCGAAAAATATTATGGGGGGGGAATATCTCCGCTGGCGCGTGGATGAAGAAAAGAAAGGGGAACGTGCGAAATTTAAGGGATTTATTAACTGGCTCCGTGTGAGCCACCCGCAGAAATTTGCCACCCTGCCCTCGTTGTGGCAGATGATCTATGATACAGAAGACCCCGCCAGTTATCGGAGTTTCCGGATCGTGCCGGATCCTGACAGTAAATCCCCACTCCCTCCAAATTTCTTCTATGCAGTCATTGACGAATTTTTTGACCAGGATTTCTTAAAGAGCCTGTATAGCGATGCTTCGCTATCAAAATTATTTATAACGTATTCAGCGAGCCATTGATCCTTTAGGTGCCCTATGAGAGATGTCAGCCGAATCTGTGCCGATCTGGTCAAAATCCGTAGTGAAAATCCACCCGGACGAACAGATGAGGTTATTGAATATATCCGGTCATTTCTCACAGGTATTGGCATCAGTTCCATAGTCTCTGGAAATGCACAGGGGATGTGCAATCTTGTCACAACAGGCAAGAGTGAATTAAGACCCCTCCTCTTCTGTGGCCATGTGGATGTGGTACCTGCTCTGGATGCAGGGTGGACCAGACCCCCGTTCTCTGGAATCATTGAGGATGGATTTGTGCACGGGCGCGGGGCGACCGACATGAAAGGGGGCTGTGCATCCATTCTGTCTGCCTCTGAGACGTTTATGAACCGTAATCAGGTGATACCGGCAATACTTGCCTTTGTCTGCGATGAAGAGACCGGGGGTGTACATGGAATCCAGCGCCTTCTTTCTGATGGTGCGCTCAAACCCTGTGACTGCATCATTGCTGAGCCAACACCTTCACTGCATCCCTGCATAGGTCAAAAAGGGCTCTGCCGCCTCGAGATGACATTCACCGGCACACCCGCTCATGGCTCACTGTACCCTGCCGTGGGAGTAAGCGCAATCATGGAGGCCATGTCCCTGCTCGATCATATCAGGGATCTGAATAAAAAAGAGTATCCCGTTGATCCCCCGCTCAAGGAGATCATTGCACAATCATCTGCAGTGCTCGGTCAAGAGTTCAGAATCGAAGGCGTGAGCGAGGTGCTAAAAAAACTCACGTTCAACCCGGGTGTCATCAAAGGCGGTGAAAAATCCAATGTGGTGGCACAGCGCTGTGATCTTGAACTTGAACTCAGGGTACCATGGGGATGCTCCATTCCTGACATCATCTCCTCGATTCAGACTCACGCGATTAACGCAAAGATCGTATCACAGGTAACCCATGAGCCCTCGATCACCGATCCGAAGTCACCGCTGGTTGCCAAAACCTGTGATGCGGTAAAAAACGTATATGGAAAAGATGTATTTCCCATCGTCCAGTGGGCGGCAAGCGATGCCCGCTATCTACGGTCTGCCGGTTTTAAGGTAGTTGAGTACGGTCCCGGTGAGATCCCGACACTCCATGCCGTAAATGAGCGGACAGCTATTGAATCACTCGAAAAGGCGTCCCTGGTGTATCAGGACATCATGGAAAAATATTCAGAATCAGGATAGGAAAAAATTATTTTTTCTGCCGGTTAAGAACCAATACAATCGCGCAGACAACGATGACTGCACTAAATGCAGTAACAAGAGATACCGGGGAATAGGTTGTTTTCTTTTGTACAGTGGTCGTTCTAACTGTTGCAATCCCCGTGACTTCTGGAGTCAATACTGGTGCAGAAGTTGTAATTTCGGTTGGCAATGGTGTGGGAATAGCAGTTGTGTAAAATGTGCCGAGCCGGCTTATGGTAACTACGGGTGTGATAGTACCGGTGATGTTTACTATCTGGAGTTTCCCCATCATGCTCTCCTTGTTATTGATTGCATCTGCAAAATTGGGATCAATGTTAATAGCTTTTTTGAAACACTCGGATGCGTCCTCGGGTTTTCCCAACTGGACATAGGCAAGTCCTTTGTTATTCCAGAGCGTTGCATTATTTATCGTTATTCCGGTTGCCCGGTCAAAGGAACTGAGTGCCTGGTCGTACTTCTGGCTGCCCATGTAAGACAGTCCCTTATAGTTCCAGGACATGAAATTGAGGGGATCTAACGTTGTGCAACGATCATAAGGGGGGATCGATGCATCGTAATTCTTCAACTGGAAGTAGGCGTATGCCTGGTTGCAGTATGCATCCACGCGGTTGTTCTGGACTATGAAAAATTTGTCATAAGCAGTCACCGATTCATTATATCTCCCGAGTTTAAAAAGTCCGTAAGCTCTCGCATACAGTGCAGTTGGATCGACTGATTTGATGATAAGCGCCTGATCGGAAAGGGTGACAGCATCAGAATATCTCCCCAGTTCGATCAAAGCCACCGCTTTACCTGCCATGGCAGATACAGAATCCTTGTCAAGTGCAAGGGCTTTATCGTAATACGTAAGGGCATCTGCATAGTTTCCCGCTATTGCCGCGTTCTGCCCTTTTGTATACCATTCCTGAGCATCCTCAGCATGCACACACGGTATTACAAAGAGGGTTAAGAGAACAATCAGAATAATTATTTTTGATCTCATAATTTCAATCACGAAATTTCCCTTAATCGCAGATGAATCTATTCATTTTAATGGGTTTCTCATGATACCGGATTCCTAAAGACCCATTGACTGATTGTGTGAGAGATCGTGTCTGCCACAAGATGCAAGTTAGCAAAGTAAAAAAAGTGAACCTAAAAAAAAAGAGTGGACCGGGCTCTTATGGTGCCGGTGAATCAGACCATGCGGTATGTCTCAAGATTCATGGGAGAATGCGTCTCGATATGGTAGCGCTTGTAGATGGAACTTGCCAGATCGATCGTGTTATTTTCATCGCCGTGAATGCAGAAGATCTTCTCAGGGCGCGGCTGGATCTGGCCGATGTAATTCATCAGTTGCCTGCGATCCGAGTGACCCGAGAACCCATCGACGGTAACGATCTCCAGATTGATGGTGATGGTACCTTTTCTTCCCATCGGCACTTCGCGCCAGCCTTTCTGGATGCGGCGGCCGTAGGTTCCATCAGCCTGGTACCCGACAAAGATAAGCGCGTTCTTCTCATCCTGTGCAAGGTTCAAGAGATATTCCATCACCGGGCCGCCGTTGAGCATCCCACTTGTTGTGATGATCACACAGGGATCACCGTTGATGACTTTTTCGCGCAGATCCTGTGAGTCCACCTGCTGGAAGCATTCGGCAAGGAAGGGATTCATGCCTTCGCGGAATATCTGGTTCCTTAGCTCCGTGTTGAGGTACTCCGGATAGCAGGTGTGAATCGCTGTTGCCTCACGGATCATACCATCGAGATAGATCTTAACTTTCGGGATCTTATCAAGGCGCATACCCTCTTCAAGCGCAAGCATCACTTCCTGTGAACGCCCGACGGAGAAGGCCGGAATGATGACTTTTCCACCTCGCGAAAGAACAGTGTTTATCGTTTCGTAGAGCTTTGCCTCGGCATCTGTGCGTGACTGCTGGAAGTCGTTGCTGCCACCGTACGTACTTTCCATGAAAAGCGCTTCGAGACGGGGGAACTGGTTGATGGCCGGATTGAATAAACGGCTCTTTGCGTAATTGAAATCGCCGGTAAATGCGATGTTGTACATACCATCGCCGATATGGAAGTGCGCTATGGCTGAACCAAGAATATGACCGGCGTTATGGAAGGTGAGTTTGATATCCGGTGCAATATCAGTTACACTGCCATAGTTGAGGGTTATTGAGTGCCTGATATAGGTCTTGACTTCGTTGGATGAATAGGGAACCTTCCGGTCTTCCTTATGGATCACATCGAGATAATCCAGCTGGAGCATAGCCGAGAGATCACGGGTTGGGGGGGTGGAGTAGACCGGACCTTCGTACCCGTACTTGTAAAGAAGGGGCACAAGAGCGCAGTGATCGAGATGCGCATGGGTAAGAACGACCGCATCGAGCTGGGCTAACGGGTGGATCTCCGGCACATAGAGGTAAGGCGTACCTCCCTGGTTGTCCGGTTTCTCACCGCAGTCGATGAGCACCCGGCTGTTAGGAGTGGTGAGAAGAAATGCAGCTCTGCCTACTTCACGGCAACAGCCAAGCATGGTCACTCGTGCCCACTGGTCTCTTTTGACTGCATCCTTGCTGGTATCTTCTTTGCCGGGTATGTCCCGGTGAATACGGCGGCCGATGGTACGCAGGAACGCTTTTCTTTCTTCATTTGTAGAGCGGAGGTACTGCCGGATCTGTTTTACCGTTGAGCTCTCAATGGGAGGTGTCCGTACAACCTTTGGAGTCCACCCGATATGACGGGTGATATCCCGAAGAGTGGTTCCGTTCTTCCCAATAACTACCCCGGGTTTTTCCGCTTCGATCAGCACTTCACCAGTGTCGGGATCAAAAAAGATATCGGTAATACCCGCAGTATCTGGCACAACCGCTTTGATATCATTGTACGCCTTTTCGGGATCTTCTAAGATTGTTGGTCGTATCACAATCCGCTTGCGTAAATCCCTGGCAAGGATCTTGATTAAATCTGCCTCATCAGCAAACTTCTTCGGATCGTCGGTATAGATGACGAGTTCGGGTCCTTCGAATTCCACCTGCGTCACCGTGATGCCACGGGGCACCTTTTCATTGATCTTATCTTTAAGCTCTTTGAGCCGTTCTTCGATTAACATAATAATTAACGTCCTAAAAAAAGATTTATGCGGGAGATTTTACGAGAAATTTTGAAAGTGCGTCTTCTCCCATTTCCTGGTATCTGTCTTTTGTGATCACAACTACATGGATGCCTTCTCCGGATCCGGCATCGCGTTTCATGGCAGATTTCAACGCACGAATTGCAATATCAATGGCTTCATCTTCATTCATATCCTTACGGAACCGGTCTTCGAGCACACCGTACGCCATAGGAGACCCTGAACCGGTTGCAACAATCTCTTCTTCCTTTGTTGCGCCACCCATTGCATCCACTGAGTATATACTTGGTCCTGTCTCGTCAATTCCACCGACAAGAAGCTGGACATAGTACGGGAAATACCGGTTCTGGTTCAAATAATTCGAAAGCAATGTGGCAGAAGCACCTACCGTGATCGAACGGGATCGGCGAATCTGGTAGAGATTACACTCAACTGTAAGGATACGTGCGAGTTGCTGGGCATCCCCGACACCCCCGGCAGTTGTCATGCCTATGCGTTCTGCTACCTTGTACACTTTTTTTGCTTTCTTGCTTGCGATCATGTAGCCCATGGTCGCACGCTTCTCGGTTGCAAGGATCACACCATCTTTAAAAACAATACCGATGGTTGTTGTTCCCTTCATGGACTCCTGTAACTGTTCAGGCATAGTAACATCCTAAAAATAAATTTAACGCTAAATTTCTTAATAAAAGCGCTGTAAGGTATTAGAGGATATGCAGAAATTTAAAGGTTTTTATTAAGATCCTTCATTACAGAGGGATTTGATAAGGTCGCGATCATAGAGCATGGCAACAAGTTGCTTGTCACCGTTAATAACGGGTAGCTGATCAACCCGTGCCCTGCGCATCTTTAATGCACACTCACTCACTTCAGCATTGTGCGGAACGGCAACCACATTTTTTACCATCGCCAGTTTTACCGGACGGTTGGGAAGCTGGACTTTTGATATCCCGAAGCTTATCGTATGGTTATCCCGGATACTTTCCCATGTCCACTCATCATCATCCGTACCATTCGAAAAGTCACTCACACCAACGGAATCTTCAATACTGGAATTTCTTATGAGATCTCGTTCTGAAATAATACCCTTAAGTTTATTTTCGTTATCAAGGATGGGAATTGCATCTACACCGGAGATTTCCATAATCCGTCCCACCACCGGAAGAGGTGTTTCTTCCCAGAGTGCAAATGTATTGCTGGTATATTTAGTCTTGATCTCATCTTTTATTTTGAGATGGGCAATGGCGTGAATAAGGTCAGACACTGAGAGCAGACCGAGCAGGTGACCATCCTCAACAACCGGTAATCTCCGAATATGGTGTTCCACTAAAAGACGTGCAGCCTGCCGGATATCTGCATCAGGTCCGATACAGACTGGCTTTGGAGTCATGAGAAGTCCCAATTGGGTCTCTTCAGGTTTTCGCAGCAGATCCTTTCTTGTAATGATACCAACAATCTTCTTGTTCTTGACGACCGGTACTCCGGAGATGCCCGTGCGTTTGAGAATTTTTAATACATCATCACGATTGCCCGGTATCTCAACATGGACGACATCGAACGTCATATAATCTCTGACAACTTTTTCAGTTATGATCTCACCACCATTGTTGAGATTTTGCTATGAGCAATCACAAACGTGCTGACACTCCCGATAAGCAGCTTGTCTGCATTGCTCTTTCCGTGCGAGCCGACTATAATCAGATCGGCTTTTTCCCGCTCTGCCAGAGTAACGATCTCGCTGCCGGCATGACCCTGTTTCATGTGTGTAGTGAGGACCAGACCCTGTGTTGCAGCAAATGACTTTGCCTGTGCAAGTTTATCCTGTCCCTCTTTTTCTAAAACCCGGTACATGATCTCTACGGTATTATCGGTAGGAAGGGAAGAAAAAAGCCCAGTCTCCACCACATAGATGGCATGGATCTTTGCATTCCAGATCCGTGCCTCATCAACGGCCCGGGCCAATGCCCGATCGCTCACTCCAGAGCCATCAATAGCAACGAGTATATTAGTAAACACTGGAATCACCCAAAATAAACATTCCCTTTTTATTTGGGTCTACGAATTAAAAATATTATGGACAATATGCCCGCAGGAGACCCTTTTTGTGATGCTGGTAACCGGATCGCGGCTGAATTGCAATGCAGACTCGAAAGGATCGATCTGTATAAGGTTAGCCCGCGCTCCAGTGCGGATAAAAAAGGATTCCCCGGTAAGTTCCGATCCCTGTATCGCTGCGCGCAGGAGGGTTTCGGGTTCCAGTCCGTAGACAGTTGAGGTAAACGCCATTTCAGAGAACATATCCGGTGGCACAAACATGACATTGTCTGTGCCAAGGTAGAGCGTGCAGCCGAGTTTGTGCATGAGCCGCAGGGGAGGTTTCTTTGCAGTTTTCGTCACTCCAAGAGTCCAGTTGGATCGTGGGCAGACAGCAATGGGAATTGCCATATCGGCGCATTGACGGAGCTGTTTCTTTGTTGCATGGGTGGCATGGATGATCAGATCCGGTTCATATACGAGAGCATCATCGATATCTTCAGAGTCCCGCTCTCCGGCATGAAATGCGATCTTCTTTCCCATTTGTCTTGCCTCACTCACCAGGCGCTCTGTGTCCTTAACATCGCGGACACTGCTGATCCCAAGTCCCTCTGCATCTTTCTCACCGCCATCCCGGCCAAAAATTACGGTTGAGAACGAGAGCCCACCTGCAGCTTCTTTGAGTGCGGAAACACCTTTTACTCCCCCTTCCCGGAAATCTGCACAGCCTGCAACCCCCCCTTTGATCATTTCCTGTATGCTTGATCGCATACCGCTCACCAAATCTTTTCGGGACGCTGCCGCAAGAAGCCGGTGCTTAAGTCCATCAGGAGGAGTGACAAGAGTAGTGAGATCGCCGGTTACTCCACAATCCATGGCAACCGTATCGCCAAGATGTGTATGTGCATTAAACAATGCCGGGCAGATCCAGCACTGCGGCGCACGGGAATTATCCTCAATTGCCGTGATATACCCATCCTCTATAATGATATCAACCGGTGAGAGAGTAAGCTCGTCGCCAATCAACGCTTGTCCGGAGATCTGGTGCAGGGTCTTTTTCATACGCCGTGACTCTTCTTTATATATCCAAAAATGAAATATATTTGCATGGCAAAGAAGCAAGGTGGAAGATTATTATCATCAGCAGGTCTCGTTAACTATTATGAGAGCGAGGACCGGCGGGCAATTCATATCGATCCCATTACTGTTATGGCAGTATCAGCAGGGATTGGTATCGTTATCATGGTACTGAACTATATCTACTGATTCCATTCCTTTTTCAACACTTTTTTGGTGATATCCTCATCTGTCTTAAAATACAGGTTGTCATGACCTGTCCATTTCGGGCAGTTGCGGAACACAACGGCCGGAATGCCATTGTTGCTCTCACCCATCACAAAATTGGCAAAGCCTGCAATCTCATCAACGACTGCCTCTTCAGTGATCTTGAGCACATGGCCGAACAGATCGGTATCGCCCCGGAAATCACGAATCGCAGTAAAACCACTCCACCCAATCGCGTGACCGGTCTGTCCGCGACGGAATGAGCGCCCGCAGGTATCGGTAATGATAATGCCGACATCCTTGCTACTGATCTTTTTAATTTCATCTTTCAGATCATGGGCAGACTTCATAGGATCAGGTGGCAGGAAAATGACCATGCCATCTTCGATATTGCTCTGGTCAACACCAGCTCTTACGCCAATATGACCAAACGCCATCTCTGATAGTATGAATGGGTGCTCCATGATGATATCTGTTGAAGCATCGAGCACAGCCTGGACAAAACGCGGGTCTTCGCCATTTAATTTGCCGAGGCGCTCGGCGCGTTCAGAAGGAGTGATCAAAGAAAGTTTTTTCGTATAGCCTTTTGCTTTAGAGTATATTGTTGACGCAATGCACAGGATATCTCCATCCTGCAATGGCACAGATTTAGAGATCATTTGAGCAATATCGTCACCTGCATGGATGAGGGGAAGGCCCTGCACACCCATGACCTGAATATTTTCCATAACATCTCTATGGGTTTATCTCACGATATAGGAGTTTCGATTCTTTTCCGGGTGTTTTTTATACGAATACTTCCCTACACCAGCAGCATTATTGAATGCCTATACCATCAGGTTCAAGCGAATTTGAAAAAAAACACCTCCGATATATTTTTAAGAAGATAGCGCGCAACACATCTTTACCATGTACCTTGTTATCCGGTGCCCATCCTGCAGAACGTTTACGTACGTGGATCATTTCCAGCGCTGGAAACTCTGCCCGCAGTGCGGGCATGCACATGAAGTGATAAAAGCACCAGCATATCTTGAGGTTCACGATTATCACGAGGCCGAGCATATTGTCAGGCAGATGGAAAAACACCTCCATACCAACAAGAAAAAAGATTTCACTCCAGAGGAAACCGCTGACCTGCGCCACCATTATGCAGAAGCGCTGCGTAAACGGGTTCCCGGCCATCACGCGCACTAACGCAATCATTCTTTTTTATTAAGCCCTTTTTTTAAGGAGTCAGATCTTTAAGAAAAATGGGAGAGGTTATCAATCATGGATCGTTCCCCGCACATATGAGGTGCCTACCCCAACGATACACAAGCCGGTAAATACCAAAAATGAGATCTTCACACTGGTCATGAGTGCCGGAAAGACTTCCGGTGTGATAGTGACCGTTCCGATAAGAACTGAAAAACAGAACATGGCAATTGCCATCGAGAGCACCTGTCCAAGCGAGCGCATGGTGGCATTCATACCGGATGCAATGCCAAGATACCGTGGGTCTACCGAGCTCATGATCGCATTTGTATTGGGTGACGAGAAGAGGGCGTACCCAAAACCAAGCACCATTAAGGCAATCACAATGGCGTAGAGCGGTGTGGAGGGGGTTAAAAATATGAAAAATGAGAGCCCGGTTGTTGTGATAGCCATTCCCACTGTTGCAACAATGCGGGGCTCGATACGATCGGACAGCTTTCCGGCAATAGGTGAAAAGAATGTCTGGACAACCGGTTGGGCGACAAGAATAAAACCGGCAGTTTCTGCAGAGAAACCCTTGATATACTGGAGGTATAATGACAGGAGAACTGCAACTGCAAAGGTTGCACCATAGTTAATCATTGCAGCGATATTTGAGAAAACAAAAGTCCTGTTATTGGAAAAGATTTTAAGATTGAAAAGTGGGCTTTTACACCGCCGTTCCCACCAGACAAAGATCCCTGCTGTGCAGAGTGCAACAAACAGCCATGAAAAAGCATACAGGTCCGGCAGCAGGAGCATCCCAAAGATCCCGCTAAAGAGCATGACCCCGTACACCAGTGCACCCGTGAGATCAAACCGTTCCCCCGCAGCATCCGCCCATTCGTGCTTCACTCCATAGAGGGTTAAGGCAATGGTGATGAGCCCAAGAGGTACATTGATGAGAAAGATTGCCGGCCATCCAAAGCGATCCGTAAGAATTCCTCCGAGGAAAGGGCCGATTGAGAGACCGGCATAGACTGTCGCTATGGTAATTCCAAGTGCCCACCCCCGCTCACCCGGACCATACACCTGTGTAACGATAGCAACCGATGTAGCAAAGAGCATGGCTCCGCCGATCCCCTGGATGAACCGTGCTGCAATCAGGATGCCCGCAGTAGGTGCAATGGCTGATGCCAGAGATGCAACAGAGAAGATCAGGACGCCAAGTAAAAAGATCTTTTTGCGGCCATAAATATCCGCAAGTCTGCCAAACGGGACGATGAAGACGGCGGCTGAAACGATATAGGCCGAAGTGATCCACCCGAGGGTTACGGCATCGGCAGTGAACTGGGCAGCCATTGCCGGAAGTGCAACGGTTATTGATGATCCAGTGTAAGGAACAAGAAATGATGCGAGCGATGCGACAAGAAGGATAATCTTTTTTTCCCGTTCATCATCCATGGATATCCGGTTTTTGCGCTTGAAAGGATTAAGGATATTGTAATTTGCCGGCTATGAATCGAATGATGAGAAGTGAGAACATGGACCTCGCTTGCAATACTTCAAGAGGTACGCGCGTGGCACTACTATAGGATGAATGTGATGGAGCAGTATGATATTACCGTGATTGGTGCAGGACCTGCCGGGCTCTTTTGCGCAATTCACGCAAGCGCACCCGGCAGCAAGGTTCTTCTTTTAGAAAAGATGGACGAGCCGGGGAAAAAACTCCTGCTTTCGGGTACCGGCCAATGTAACATCACCCATGCGGGTGAGATGCGGGATTTCCTTTCACATTATGGAGACCATGGGAAATTTTTAAAACCAGCACTCTTTTCGTTTACGAACAAAGCACTCATCGCTTTCTTTGAGGAGCGCGGCCTTTTTATGATGAATGAGGAGAATGGAAAGGTGTTTCCAATAACCCGGCAGTCCACCGATGTGCTGGCAGTTCTTCTTAAAGAATGCAAAGTAAAGGGAGTGAAAATCCATTGCGATGAACCGGTTACGGGCATCTCACATCATGCGGAAGGATTCGAGATCACAACTTCCCGCGCAACTTACCACTCTGCTGTGATTGTTATTACAACGGGGGGAGCGTCCTATCCAATGACAGGTTCAACAGGAGACGGGTACCGGTTCTGCGAATCGCTGGGGCAACCGGTTACGGAGATTGCACCTGCCCTCACCCCGCTCCTGATCCGGAACTTCCCGTTTGCAGCGCTTGCCGGGATCTCGTTTGAGCAGATGCCGTTTACCGTCTGGCGTGCAGGAAAAAAGATCGGGGAGCATAAGGGGGATGTTCTCTTCACGCACCTTGGCGTATCCGGTCCTGGCATTCTCGATGCATCGCGCAACATCCTGCCGGATGATCTGATCAAACTCTCGTTTGTGGGAGCAATGAAGCGCGAGGAGTTCACTGCGGATCTCGCCCGGCGTGTGCAGGAGAACCTGACATGGCAGGTGAGTACAATACTTGCTGCGTACCCGATCCCGGAGCGGCTCAACCGGAAACTTCTAAAGATATCAGATATCCCTGACGATCTCAAGTGTAATCATTTTTCCGCAGAACAGCGAACACGACTGGTTGCAAACTGCACAGAATTTCCCTTGAACGTTACCGCGCCGGGCGGTTATGCGGTTGCCATGGTCACGCGGGGCGGTGTGGCTCTTGACGGTGTGAACATGAAAACCATGGAATCGAAAATTGTTCCCAGACTGTATTTTGCCGGAGAGGTGCTGGATATCGATGGTGATACCGGGGGATATAATTTGCAAGCTGCGTTCTCGACCGGGTACCTTGCGGCGGAAGGAATAAGGAAGAAGTGAGAGGAGAAGACGCGGCTGTTACGGCAGGTTAAAGCGTCAAATGCTGCGATCGTGGACGGGTGTACACATTGTACAAGCGGACCAAAGAGGAGATTGTGGGAGTGGATAGGAGAAAAACAAAGATGCTAGCCTTTTAAAAAAAATTATTCCGGTTTTTTCATATCAAGACGCACTGATATACCGGCTTTTTTAATAAGGTAATAACTCGCCGCAAGACCAAGAACAATAACCCCAATTCCCATCAGTTCAATCCCATACTCAAATGTAATTAATTGGGAGGGTTCTAGCAGGATCACTTTCCTTGCCACTGCAATAATGGCAAGCAGAACAACAATCTCCACGTGGATGGTGTTTTCAATGAAATATGCCTTGATGGTGTCCAAGAGTTCAACACCGATAAGCACCAGCAGGAAAACACCCATCACTGACGTGAAACTTATTGTATCCAGTTTCATCGGCGTTTTCATAATCAGATCGTCTACTAATACTAAACCAAGATCTACAAGGGTGATAACCAGCACCACCATCAGCAGGATCATGAGCACAGCATAGATCAGTTTTTCGAATTTATTGACAATTTCTATCATTGATAATCACTATTCCACAGGAATAAGATCCGGGTTCTCCGGATTATATAACTTCACTACATCGCCAATCACGATAACAGCCGGAGGTTTCACACCCGCTTTTTTGGCAGCACCTGCAATGGTATCAAGTGATCCGGTAGTTACGCATCGGTCTTTTCGAAGGCCGCGTTCGATGATTGCAACAGGAGTTTCCTTATTTTTGCCATTTTTTATGAGCACTTTTGCAATCTTTTCAAGATTTGCAACCCCCATCAGGATAACAATCGTACCCCGGCTCTGTGAAAGGAGTTTCCAGTCAAGGGCGGGTTCAGATTTAGTGGGGTCTTCGTTGCCGGTCAGGATCGTAACCTGCGACGCGTACTTCCGGTGGGTTAATGGAATTCCAACGGATGCTGGAACGGCAAGAGCACTGGATATTCCCGGCACCATCTCAACTGCGATACCGGCCTTTCTGACGGTCTCGAGTTCCTCACCGCCACGACCAAAGAGGAATGGATCACCGCCTTTTAACCGGACAACTGTCTTTCCTTCTTTTGCCCGGTCAACAACAAGGGCTTCGATCTCGTCTTGCTCCAACGTATGCTTACCGCCATACTTCCCGCAATCGATCTTCTCGGCACGAGCGGGCAGGGACGCCAGAATATCTTCACCCGGAAGCTGGTCGAACAGTACCACATCCGCATCATCGATCACTGCCCGGGCCCGCTGCGTGAGCAGTCCTTTGCTACCAGGGCCTGAACCCACCAGATACACTTTACCTTTCATTGCTGATCCCCAGTTGTTTAAAAGCTTCATCAATCAAATCCTGTGCCCGGACTTTGAGCAGCCGGCCCTGTTCCCGTGCCTGCTCGATCGTCTCTACGTCCATCTCTATCCGTTCTGTTCGCCCGCCATCCAGTGAGAGCACTTCACCAATCAGGTGACCGGCCCGGCAGTAGATCCCAAGCGGAGTATAGCAACCCCCACCCAGTTGTTCCATCACCGCCCGTTCTATCAGTACATCGGTCCGCGTCTGCGGGTGATCGAGCGCTGATAACACCTCCATTAAGGATGGATCGGCCCGGCTCACAACAGCAACAGTTCCCTGGTTTGGTGAAGGGACAAATTTTTCCGGGGGGAACCGCTCACCGGGAATACGGAGATTGAGCCTGGTGAGCCCGGCCTCTGCAAGGATGATTGCATCGTATTCTCCGTCATTTAACTTCCTTATACGCGTATCAACATTGCCGCGGAGATCTTTAATCTGGATATCCGGGTCATGGCGGAGAAGCTGTGCACGTCTCCGGGTACTTGAAGTGCCGATGTACTTAACCTTGTCAAGAGTGCCATTATGAGCAATATAATCTGCTGGTGAATCACGTTTGAGTACCGCAGCAGTAAAAAGCCCGTGCGGGCGGTACGCGGGAATATCTTTCATGCTGTGCACAGCGCAATCGATCTCCCCGGCAAGGATCGCGTCATCCAGTGCCCGGACAAACACGCCCTGACCGCCAATTGCATGGAGCGGCACACTCTGTGTGATGTCTCCTTGTGTACTGATGATGGTTTTCTGGCACGGGATACCAAGCGAGGTTAATTTTTTTATGACCGTGTCGGTCTGTGCAAGCGCCAGTTTGCTGCCACGGGTCCCGATCTTTATCGACATTGTGTGTACGCCTGTGAAAGAGTGGTGAGATCCTGATCGCTGTGCGCTGATGAGATAAAGTTGGTCTCAAACTGGGAGGGAGGGAGGAAGATACCATTATCCAGCATGCGTTTCCAGAACCTGCCGAATGTAATGGTATCACATTCCTTGACCTCCCGATAATTTTTCGGGGGAGTGCTGCGGAAGAAATATTTGAACATCGATCCGAGCCGGACAAACGAGCCGTTTTCCTGTGAGCCGAGTGACTCTTCAAGCGCACGCGTCTTTGCATCCAGTTCATGATAGAACATCTGATTGTCATGAAGGTGCCGCAGGGTTGCGATACCGGCAGACAGCGAAAGAGGATTTCCAGAAAAGGTTCCTGCCTGGTAAACCGGGCCCTGCGGAGCAATGAGCTGCATGATCTCTTTACTCCCACCAAACGCACCGATAGGTAGTCCACCACCGATAATTTTACCCAGCGTGGTGAGATCCGGCTTGATGCCATACACTACCTGCGCCCCGCCAATACCGAGCCGGTAACCGGTGATCACTTCATCGAAGATTAAGAGCACATTGTGCGCCTTTGTGATCTCCCGGACATCTTTGAGGTAATTATTTTCGGGAAGGACCGGCCCGATGTTGCCAAGTACCGGTTCGATGATGAGTGCCGCAACATCGGTATGCGCAGTGAGCAGGGTTTCGAGTGCCTCGGGATCATTATAGGGTACCTGCCGGGTGTGTTTCACGAGATCGGCTAGCACTCCTGCTGAATCAGGAACTCCCATAGTGGTTGCACCCGATCCCGCCTTGACGAGCACTGCATCATGGGCACCATGGAACCCGCCTTCAATTTTAACAATATCTTTTTTTCCGGTGAATCCGCGTGCAAGCCTGATTGCGGCCATAGTTGCTTCTGAACCGCTCGACACAAACCTTACCATGTCCATGCCCGGGTGATCCCCTGTGATTATTTTTGCAAATTCTGGTTCGAGCGGGGAGGGCGTACCATACAACCATCCAAAGTCCAGTTGTCCTTCTATTGCCTGACGGATCTGCGGGGCTGCATGTCCGAGAATGAGCGGGCCGTACGCCATGCAGCAATCGAGCAGGGTATCCCCATCAACGGTTGTCAGGTATGAACCGCTCGCATGGGCGGTGTAAAACGGGTAGGGTTTAATCGCCCTTACCGGGCTGCTGACGCCACCGGGCATCAGAGTTTTTGCAACTTCGAACAAGTCACTGCTGGTATTGCTTTTACTGTTTTTCATCGAGCCACCCGGCAACATCTGCTGCAAAATAGGTAATGATGAGGTCTGCTCCCGCTCGCTTGATACAAGTCAGGCTTTCAAGCACAGTTTCTTTCTCCTTTAACCATCCACGCTCAGCTGCGCATTTGATCATGGAGTATTCACCGCTGACCTGGTATGCAGCAACCGGCAAACCGAGATCCGCAACCCCGGCAAGAATATCAAGATAGAATCCCGCAGGTTTTACCATGAGGATATCTGCGCCCTCATCCGCATCCATCTGGGATTCAAGGAAGGCTTCCCGGCTGTTGGCGTAATGGATTTGGTACGTTGATCGGTCGCCAAACGAGAATCCGGAATCTGCTGCCTCACGAAACGGTCCGTAGAGTGCGGAAGCAAACTTGGTAGAGTAAGACATGATCAGCACGTCATCAAACCCTGCAGTGTCGAGTGCAATACGCAACGATTCCACCATTCCGTCAAGCATGCATGACGGAGCAACAATATCTGCCCCGCAGTCTGCATGGCTGATTGCGATCCTGTTCATCAGCTCGAGCGAGGGATCGTTTAACAGGTCAGGTCCGTTCCGGCCCTCCCCGACAATCCCGCAATGCCCGTGATCGGTATATTCGCAGGCACAGACATCGGTGATAACAACCATTCCCGGAACTTCAGCTTTTATCCTGCGGACCGCTTGTTGTACGACTCCCTCGGTATCGAAAGCAGAGCAGGCAACCGGATCTTTTTCTTTCGGGATGCCGAAAAGAAGCACAGCGTGTAATCCCCGTTTCCAGAGAGCTGCCGCAACTGAGGCAATCCCATTGATGGGATAGCGGAACTGGCCTGGCATCGAGTCGATCGCCTTGGGGGAACTGATCGTCTCGTCCACAAAAAGGGGGGCAATGAGATCGTTTTTTGTCAAATGGATCTCACGCAGGAGTGGCTGAATATGCCGTATTCGTGTTCTTCTCATCCGTCTCTGGGGAAACATAAGTGTATTGGTGCCTCTTTGCTTTTTTTTGTTAGGTTACAGTTTTAAAAACCAATGGTATTTATGATTACTTTATTCCCCGTCATGCGCCACCGCTCTCTTCTGCGGTGTGACTTGTGAGAGCGCAGGCTAGACGAAGCGCGCTGTTGACCATGTTGTGCAGGTCCTCTTGTGTGTATTTGTTGTTCTCGATCAACGCCCAATCCTTTGTCGTATCCTCATCATTCTCTCCAACCCACGATGCAATCGCAACTTCTGGTGTGTGAAAACCCAGCCACGAAACAAAATTTAAGAGATTGCCGGCTACATGCTGGATACCGTCCACATGCCCGATGATGATGAGGGTTGCAACCTTATTGGTGATCATGCGGTTGCCAAACCATGAATACTGGTTCTCAATGCAGTTCATCCGCTCCACAAATTTCTGCACAAGTGCCGAATGGTTATTCCAGCGTATCGGGGTTGCAAGGATTAAGATATCGCAGGCAAGCACCGCATCGTATACATCCTGCATCTGGTCTTCGTCATACTTCAGTGAGCTCTGGCAGGGATAGGTGCAGTAATCCGGGTTATCAGAATAGTTTCCTTCACAGTCATGGATGACGAGATCCTTGAGTCGCAGGAACTGTGTGTCGCACCCATGACCTTTGTACAGGTCAAGTGCCCGCACGAGAAGTCGTTCCGATTTGCTCATCCCCGGCTGTTGCCGGCTCGAACCTGATAAACCGAGCACCTTGATCTGCTGACAGAGATTCCGGTCCGGTACATTGATGATGTTGAGACCAAATTTCCTTCCAACCAGTGGCGCAGGCATGAATTAATAATCCTTTGTCGTGATTATCTATCTATTGGTCTGTTCTCCCGCAATCGTTCCAGCGGGAACCTGTTAATTGGGAGAGGGGGATGATCGTGATGAACGAAGAACAGAAAAAAATCATTGAAGAAAATTTAAAGAAGTGTATCTGTGAACCCTGCCCTTCATACACCGAGTGCATGCGGGTAGGCAATGAACTGCTATTCTGTGTAACAGGAAAAAGCGCGGACTGCATCTTTGAGAAGAAAGGGTGCATATGCCCAAGGTGCCCGGTAAAACCAATTCTTGGCTTAAAAAAGGCCTATTATTGCATCAAAGGTTCAGAAACGGAACAGAAATAATCTCCTTTTAAAAAAATCTGCGTCCGTGTTCATGAGATACTAACATATTTTTTTATTCCTGTTAAGGTGATTCATAACAATGCACATATCCCGCATGCTGTTAGTGACTCTGGTAATCTGTGCTGCAATTTTTAGTGCAGGATGTACACAGAATTCCACTTCGCAAGTACGAGTAACTCCGGTTACTACTTCTGTAAATGTAGCAAATCCTGCACAGCTTGCCCTCACTCAATCTGAAGTGCCGCAGGGGTTTACTCAGGTAGAAAGATGGGCCAAAACCCCAGCCGATGTGAGTAAACTCGCTCTGGATCTTGGCTGGCAGGCTGGATATGAGGTCCGGTTTATAAGTCCTGTACAAGGGGGCATGGGAAATAACGAGATCGTTCAGAGCATCGCCATCTACCCTGAGAGCACCATTAATGACGTGATTGCCATGGCAAAACAGCAGGGCAGATCTGATACAGACCTTATATACACGGATATTCCGGTACAGGGTTTAGGAAATAATGCACGGGCATTTTCCGGAAAGGCCAGCGCACAAATTCTTCTCAAACCCACTCCAGCTAATCAGTTAATTAAAGGCTTTGATAAGAATGAGGTTCAGGCAGTTTTCAAAAACGAGGTTGCAGAGATTATATTTTCAAAAGGCAACACCTTTGAAGTAATCAAAATGACAGGTCCATCAGTTGATACCGCACTGCTTATCGATCTTGCAAAAAAGGCATATGCAAAGATACCCTGATTCCCGCATATTTTTGTATTCGGGAATTTTTTTTCGTTTTTATATCTTTTCACCCTCTGTGATCGCTTTTACCAGCCGATCGACTGTTTCAAGATCTCCTTCTTCAGCACTGGCACGGATGGAGAAGGTGAGATCAGTGAGCAGTTTTTTAGCCAGCACCCGGGTTAAGTCATCCACAATATCTGTGGTTTTTTTATCAGTAGTAACAAGCCGGGACATTGCCCTGTCACGTTCCCGCACCCGTATTGATTCTGCCCATGTATGAAGGGAGGCAAGAGCATCATCTGCAGATTTACGGTTCTGGTGCCGCAAGAAGATCCCAAGTTCCGCGTCAACAAACTCATGAGCCCGAGCCGCTTCTGCTTTTCTCGTGCTCATTGTCTGTTCATTGATGCTGCGGAGATTGTCAATAGTAAAGAGATGGACCCCATCGATCGTCTCAGCACCTTCCTCAACATCCCGTGGCTGGGCAATATCGATCAGGATCAAGGGGCGTGGGTGCCCCTCCACCGGCCAGCACCGGTCTTTCATGGCATGGGCGAGATCTTTCCGGTGAATGACCGGGTGCGGGGCGGAGGTGCAGGAGATAACCACATCGGACAGCGTGATGTAATGATAGAGTTCCGAGAGTTTTACCGCTTTACCGCCGATCTTGTTTGCAAGGATGACCGCACGCCCGTAGGTGCGGTTCGCTACGTACATGGCAGTCAGGTGTTTTGCCGCAAGTGCCTGTGCAACAAGAAGGCCCATCTCGCCACTCCCAATGACAAGGATATGTTTGCCGGTAAGGCTGCCAATCTCTGATTCTGCAAGAAGCACTGCTGCTGAGCCCACAGATACTGAACCCCGGTTGATCAGGGTGCGCTGCCGCACTTCAACACCGACATGCACAGCCTTGTTGATGCAGGTCTCTAAAAAACTGCTTGACGTCTGTGCCTCCTGGGCATCCGAGAGGGATTTTTTTAACTGGCCGATGATCTGGTCTTCTCCTACAATCATTGAGTCTATGCCAGATGCTAATGCAAAGAGATGGCGCAATGCACCCCTGCCTTCATGGATAAAGAACTCTTTTCGTCCGAGTCCAATAAGGAAGTCCCGTAGATCTTCCACACTGCCTTCCACAATCACTTCAACCCGGTTACAGGTCTGGAGCAGGAGTACTCCTTTGAAACATTTAGCTGCAGTCTCAAGAAATTCCGGTTCTTTAAAAAACCGGAAGGCTTCAAGTGCGGTAACATTTGCTGTATGATGACTGACACCGGCAATTGCTAATGGAATATTATCGGGTTCAATCATCTGATGTACCTCTTCTTTACCAGTTTCCATGCCTCAGCAGAATCCGCAGAAAGAGCATTCCAGACGGATTGATCGTTGAGCACTTCCCAGAGAATTGCATTCCTTTTCTGCTGATCGGGTTCAGCACACTTTAGTTCAGTTCTAAGGCGCTGTTGCAGGGCGATCATTTCGTCCAGTGCCGGAAATTCCTGTTCCAGGTGCTCACGGATAAATCGGGATATCGCCGGGCTGCTGCCATTTGTGCTAATGGCAAGTGTGTAATTGAACCCTCCGGTTACCGAGGGTAAAATTACATCACCGGGCTTTCCATCGGCATTATTGAACAGGATTTCTTGTTGCATGCATAGTCGTCCAATCCTGTTATTCTGGACAGTATCTGATAGTGCACCGATGACAAGAAACGCTCCTTTAAGCATGGTAATAAGCGATTCATCCGACGCGGTGGTGACATCACATTCTTTGTAAATTACCTTACAATCCAGAACTTTTTGCACAAATGAGCGGCTGACAACCGTTACTTCAGCTACTCCGGCAAAATATGCCGCCTTTCGTGCGGCCACATCTCCCCCTCCAAAGATGACAATGCGCCGCTTTTGGCAATCAACAAAGAGAGGAATCATCTGCTATTAGATAGAGCGATTATATTTGAAAAACCCTGTCGTTGCTTTAAAAATTTTAGATACGGTATCAATCTGTTCATTGATAAGGAGGGATTGATTTGGCATGAAAGGAGAAACGCAGACATTTATTTTATTGAGCCTGCACTGGCAAGGTTATCAGGTTTTTTTTTAGATTCGGGTTCCTCATCAATAACGAACAAACCGGCAAGTCTAACGGTTCATCAGCACATTGATAATTCATGTTTTGAACCATAACCCGTATGGGGGACATCTGTGTCAATGGTAATCTGAGATCATCAGATTATTTTGGGTACGTCCTGATAAATGGCGTTCCGGGGTTCCTTACTTCGATATACTTAAATTGTTTGAATTCCCACACTGTAGAGCACACTGCGCCGATAGTGTAGTGGTTATCACTAGGCGTTGCCAACGCCTAAACCCGGGTTCGAGTCCCGGTCGGCGCATTCTGTTTTAAAGTTAGATTCCCTTACACCTCTTTTTAATACTGTATGCTTACATTGATACATGCCGCGGGATATTGCATCCTTTTATCTTGTGCATGATAAGTATGCAGATAATGTTATTCTGCGAGATTCCAGGCAAAAACGTACAGGAATAATTCTTCTTTTTGTTTGTATTGCAGCGATGATCTTGATCACAGGATGTATGAGCCAATCGACTGCACAGCTCCCTTCAACATTTCAAAGAAAAGAAGATCTTGTAACTCTCGACAGCTTTGATTGTAAATATGAACATAACTTGATGTACTGCAAAGGTGTAGTGAAAAACGAGGATACCCGTACTCACTCAGTCACTGGGTACATTGACGTTTACGATTCAAGCGATATCAAATATGACTATCTGATGTTCAATATTAATGTTGATGCAAAAAGTAAGACATCTTTTGAAAAAACGTTTACCGAAGTACAAAAACACCCCAATAGTACTTTTATGTATTATATTTGCAGTGTACGATAACCCTCTCTTTTTACTCTCGCATACCATAAACCAGAAAAAGGACAATAATCGGGTTCAAATAGAACTCATTTTTTTATAAGCACACATAACAATAAGTTGGGAATCCCTCTCGGCACATCCAGTTTCTCTTCTGATAACTATTTTACAAATGCCCATTTTGGTTTTTTCGTTTTATCTCATGGTGCAATTTTTCTGACAAAAAAAGTTTTTCCAACGCGAAAAATTCAAAAAAAAATGGGGTCTTAAAAATTCAAAAAAAAACTTTCCCGTATGTCGGATTAGAATGCTCAAGGAATTTTATGCAAATGAAAATTTCTACAAAAAAAGTTAAGATTAAGGCATTATTTCTTCTTGGGTGCTGCCTTCTTTGCTGATTTCTTCGGTTCCGGCTTCTTTGCCGCTGCCTTCTTTGCTGCTGCCATGTGGTTTTTCACCTCCTACCGGAAAGGGTTATATCTTTTGTTAATTTATGAATTAATAAATATTTTGGTCGCAACACCATTTTCCTGCCTAGAATTGGGGTAAACAATCACTTTTGTTCAGTAATTATGGCACGATCAGACCAAAAACGAATTATTGACAGGATAACTCATGAAATGCGCAATCCTTCAAAAAATCACCGGATTACCTTAAATCGGAATATTTGGGCGAATGTATCGAACCATTTGCCGTCGTTTCCTTTAACGGCACAGCACATGCGCCGCGAAATCATTTGACCTGTTTACAGCAGATATTTTTACTACGGCAACCTTTATCGCCGATCACATACACGGTAAGAGTATGAAAAAGCCGTTTGTTATAGGACTTGCAGGGGCACTTTTTGGATTGGTGACTGCATTCTTTGTAATCCTTACTGCCACATCCGGTGATGTCACACTCTCTGGAGTCCAGGCTGCATTATTCTCGAGCCTCGGTATGGGAGGTGCTGCTATCTCAAAGAAAGAGACCCGGTTTGCCGGCTGGATGCTGCTCTCATCTGCACTCTGGATTACTCTTTCGGTACCCGTTGCCGGCACATTACACTTACTCTATCTATATGCCCCTGCGATTCTGCTGCTGGGAATTGCTGCAGTACTCTGCTTTATGGAGCCCGAAAAAGTACTGGACCCTGATAATGAAGATGAAGGATCGTGAGTGAATAAAAAAAAGGAGTACGGCACACTCAATTGCATAAACAAAAAAAAGGAAAACCAAGAAAATTATTCTTTATCCCCGGTTTTTAGAGGATTTTCTTCGGGTACCGGATTGCAACTAATCGGCTGTGCTTTTTTTAGAATTGTACTGGATACAATATAGTTTCCGATTGCTACAATCACAATAAGGAGAACGGTATGCAGGAGCAGCGTGAAGTACTGGTTCCCACCGGAAGTTTGCAGCGCATTCAGACCATAGATGAACACGGCAATTCCCGTTGCACCGATACCGATCAGGCTGGCCCTTATAGCCGTATACATCCGGCTACGGGTATCCGGGAAGAGTAAAAGCCCAATCAGACTGATCAGGCCAAACCCTACACCAACGATGAGCAGTATCCAGATAATAAGATCGATAATAAGCGAACTCATTTTCCTTCACTCCCGCAGTATTTCACATAGATGAGGATCCCTGCAAAAAGGATCAGCACGATAATGATCGCAGCGTCAAGGATGAAGAGATTTCCTAAGCCGATACTGAGTACGAGTGCAGCTGTGGCAAAAAGGGTGATTGCCGCAGTAAAAGAGACAATCCTGTCACTCAGTTCCGGCCCGGGAATCACCCGCAGGAGAGCACAGAGTGCTAAAAATCCAAAACAGAGTGCAGCAAAAAGCCAGGTATCTATCATTTCCTGCAGTACTGTGGGAAAGCGGGGTATTTATCAATACTGTCATCTCCCTTCCATTTTTATTTCTACAGCGCATATATTGAGACAGATGCCCCCGTCATATCTTGGGAAGATCCTGCTGCGCTGGTGCGATCACTGTCATGCACCGGTCCTTGCAGAGCAGTGTGCCTGCGGGGCAAAGACACGTTGTGTTCCAGTGACACCCCCGGGAGATGCCCGCCCGGCATTTCCTGCGGATATCGCGCTTATCAACCAAATATATTCAGACCATTTCGGTGCCCCACTCATTCCTGAGGGTCATCTCGCCCTCCTCAACAAAGTGCCTGACCGTGACCGCATGGAAGAGATCATTGTTGGCGGAGGCATAGCTGGAATTATCCGGTATTTCCCCGAACAACGGCGCTGGGAACCGGTCCCCCGCCCGGAAGCCTGCACCCTGTTCACGCCAAAAAAGCGTTATGTTGTTATAGATGATGGTGCTATTCCGTTCATCCGCGATCAGGGCATGAGCGTTCTTGCACCCGGACTTGTATCCATTCATGAAGATGTCCGTTCGGGTGATGAGGTGTTCATTCTTACAAAGGATGGTACCTGCATTGCAGTCGGCCGTGCAAAAGTGGACGCAGCAGTAGCACGGGAATTAAAAAAAGGTCAGATAGTCAGGACACGTAAGAATATCGCATCCACAATTGTACCGGGCGCGGCGAGCTGGGCAGACGCAGTGCAGGCAAATGCCGATGTACTTAAGAAAACAGAGGCATCATCCATCCTGTTTGTACAAGAAGTTGCAGGGCGCAATAAGGATCTTGTGGCAAACGTCTCGTACTCCGGGGGAAAGGACAGTCTTGCTACGCTGCTTGTTGTACTAAAAGCAATGGGAAAAGTCCCAATGCTCTTTGCGGATACCGGCCTTGAATTTCCAGAAACCTATGCCAATATTGATAATGCTGCCCGGCACTATGGACTTGAAGTCATCCGCTCCGATGGCGCCACAACCTTCTGGGAGACCTTTGAACGGCAGGGTCCTCCCGCAGTCAATGCCCGGTGGTGCTGCAAAGTCTGCAAACTCACCCCGGTTGGTAACCTGATCCGGGATAACTGGGGCCAGTGTCTCTCGTTCATTGGCCAGCGTCGCTATGAATCGGCAGCACGAGCCCAGAGCGAGAGAGTCTGGCGAAACAAAAATGTGCGGGCACAACTCTCTGCAGCCCCAATCCACAACTGGACTGCACTTCATGTCTGGCTCTACCTGATGCAGGAGAAGGCACCACACAACGTGCTGTATGAATGCCGTCTGGACAGGATCGGATGTTTCATGTGCCCGTCAAGCGATATGGCTTTAATCCACATGATCGAAGAAAAATATCCAGAACTCTGGAAAGGCTGGTTAGCAAAGCTCGAGCAGTATCGGGCAGCTCATGGGTTACCTGCCGAATGGATCACGGAAGGGAAATGGAGACTGGTGGAGGGATGCGCAGATGACGAAGATAGCCATTATTGATTACGGGTTAGGAAATCTCCGCAGTGTAATCCGCGGACTGGAAAAGGCCGGGGCACAGGCCATTATAACCTGCAATGCCGACGAGATCGCATCTGCTGACGGACTTGTGCTGCCGGGTGTAGGGGCATTCCATGAAGGGATGGATCAACTGGGCCCCCTTAAAGAAACCGTTCTGAATTCTACCCGTGAGGTCCCCCTGCTGGGAATCTGTCTTGGCATGCAGATGCTCATGGAAACGAGCGAAGAGCACGGGATTCATAAAGGGCTGGGTCTTATTCCGGGTTGCGTGCGAAAATTCCCCCGGGTTCACGGCCAGAAAGTGCCCCATATGGGATGGAACTCGTTAACAATCACAAACACTGATCATCCGCTGTTTGCCGGATTCGGCAGCGATGAATATGTGTACTTCGTCCACTCGTATTATGCCGATACCACCCTTGATAACACGCTCACCTCCACGCATTACATCTGCCCCTTTGCATCTTCCGTAGGAAAAAATATGACATTCGGGGTCCAGTTCCACCCGGAAAAGAGCGGTGCAATTGGTCTGCGCCTGCTGAGCAATTTTATTGGCATGTGCTAAACCCACCTTGATTTTTCCCGGACGTTCCTTACGGTACCGGTTAAAAAAGATACCATTTTATTTTCTGCCATTCGAAGCTGTAGACATGAAACGGATCATACTCATCGCTCTGTTCCTGTTATGTATCACAGGAACGGCGTCTGCGTACGGGCTCTATGTCAACTGTACTGAAAGTGTCCAGGTAGGTCTCCCGGTAAAATGTTCCATTGACAGCGATTTTCCCCCAGGAAGAACGTTTGATATTGTGTTCTACCAGACGCAATACACTTCAACAGAAGTAAGCCGCCAGTCATTCACGGTGCAGGGTAACAAGAACACCCAGTATAAATTTCTGGATACCAAAGGACTCCCCGGAGGCAATTATAAAGTCGAGGTCCAGTATACAGGACCCGACGAACCGCAGCTTCGCTCTGATTCAAGAACCCTGCAGCTGGTAAAACTTATAGACAGGTCCGGTGAGATCACCATCACGTCACCGATGACCCAGACTCCGGATGGTGCACTTCGCATCGAAGGGTCCATTTACAAACTGGGTAATGAAGGGGTTAAAATTGAGGTTCGGGGACCGGATGGCGTTGTATTTGACAATTGGATTGGCACAAAAGAAAGTCTGCAATCCGGCGCCGGTGTATTTACCAAACTGGTAACGGTAACTGGACCTGGTGATTATGATGTCATGTTCACCGATTCAAAAGGATTTATCGGAACAAAGACATTCAAGGTTCCAGCACCAACAACTCAGGCAATCACCGCAATACCAACAACTACTGCGGTAGTTAAAACTACAAAAGCCTTAACAACGGCACCAACACCCTGGCCAACAGCAACACAATCCCCCATATCTCCAATCACCGCGTTCATGGGGATTGCAGGTGCCGGACTTGTTTCAGTTTTTGTGATGAAACGACACTGATATCACTATAGTCCATTCTTCTTTTTTGAATATGCGTTCAGAAAATTCTCAACCGATACACTCTACCTGTATCGGCAGGTAAACTTTTTTTAAGGAATGTTTTTCCTTTTCGCTATTTCAAGGGGGTAAGACGGGTTATCAAAAGTTTGTTATGATGTTCCCCCGCATCATGGCCTCTCTTTAGGATCAGCGGGACAAGACGGTTTCAACATTTTAGTCATTAAAACCGCCGCGGGGGCGCCCCACCGGGAGCGGCGGCGTTCATCCTATTTTGGGATATGGGGCATCAGCCAACATCATTTTTAAACTACACAATTTCTGCAGTACCCATGTTAAAAACTGTGATGCCCCATGTTTTTTTACTGTTGAAAAAGGAAAATTCTGTCACTGCCATTTACGTTTTTTCCAGAGGTAAGCTTCGTAACAGAGCAGTACAAAAATGACCATTGCCCCGCCAAGGAAAAACGCCATTGCCGCGTCCGGCATCAGAAAAAATGATACCGTTCCTGAGTCTTTTGGGATCTGAGCAAGAGACAACACGGCATTGGGGGTTGGAGAAAAGTTAGCAGTTGCCATTTCGGCAGCCCCTTTTCCAATCACCATCATATCAGGAGTATTCGTAACATTGGCAGCATATCCATCAGCAACTGCTTTGGTGTATGGACTTCCGGACTCCTGCACCGCCATCAGGGGAACTGCAGTTGGGTTGCTGCGCATCAGACTCCCAGACCCAATGAGTGGTGACATGACTGCGATAACAACGGAACCGAATGCAACGATCCCGAATAATGATGCATATTTCAGCAGTAATGAGCGAACATTGGATTGCCGTGGTGCAACAATGAGGAGCTGGTTGGTGAGCGAATAGAGTTTCACTTCCCGCCCTTTGACACTGTATTTTGTTTCAGCAACCGAGAGGAGTCCGGCATCTAACAGGTTCTCCACATGGTATTTTGCTGTAGTCATGGGGATAGAGAGCCGTTCGGTGATATCAGTTAAGCTCTTCTGGCCATCAGAAAGGAACTGAAGTATGTCACTTGCGGTCTGGCTGCCCATGGCTTTTGCTATCTTCTGTGCCCGTTCATCGCCCGGTTCCAGAAGAACAACATTGTCAGCCATCATCACCCGTTACGGTTATACCTGTAATGCGGCAATAATCCGTTCACGCCCTACTTTTAAGGCAAGGTCAATCTGGCCGGCATCCGGACCACCGCCTTGTGCCATCGTAGGTTTACCGCCACCCTTTCCACCGAGCAGGCTGCATACCTGACCAATAATCTCACCAGCATTTACACGTGAATCTCCGGATGCGAGCACTACTCTTACCGTTTCACCTGCTCCTGCAAGGAGAGCGATACCCCCTTTTTCAGAGATCGAAGTTGCCAGCTGTGCAAGTTCCTTCTGCGGAAGATCGATGCGCTTGATCACAACCGGAATACCTTTAATCGATTCTGCATCAAGAGACTGCATCTCCAGCTCAACCACTTTTGAGCTCATGCGTTCGATCTCTTTTTTTAAGTCCTTCCATTCCGTAAAGAACCGGTTCACGGTTGCCGGCAGGTTATCCGGCTGCACGGACAGGACTTCAGCAGAAGAAGTGACGATCTGTTCGAGATGCTGTATGTAATAGACCGCAGCAACTCCTGCGGAAAATTCGATCCGCTCTATACCGTCCTGGATATGTTCAACCCGTATGATCTTAATGACCCCGACTTCTCCGGTGCTCCGGCAGTGAGTGCCGGCACAGGCTTCGATATCTCCGGCAACTTTGACAACCCGGATATCCCTGCCAGGTGGTACTCCACCCTGGTACAGGGAAAACCCGTACTTTTGTTCGGCTTTGGTCCTGTCTTCTGTAGAGATCTCAACCGGCTGGTTTGCCATGATCATGCGATTTGATGCGGTCTCTATCCTGCGGAGTTCATCGGGAGTGATGTGCTTGAAATGCCTAAGGTCCATGCGGGAGCTCTCGCTGCCTTTCTGGGCGCCTGCCTGGTGAATATGTGCACCCAGCACTTCCTTTGCGGCATGGAGGATGATGTGGGTTGCCGTGTGATGGCGCATGAGTGACCAGCGTCTTTCTTCGTCTACCATTCCTTTGACCCGGTCACCGCGCTGTAAAACTCCACCGCTGATATGGTGGAGCACAACTTCACCTACTTTTATCACATCATCGACCCTGACCATGCTCTCAGCGCTGACCATAGTCCCGGTATCTGCGGGCTGACCCCCGCCTTCCGGGTAAAAGAGCGTCTGGTCGGTGACTGCGTACCCGTCAAAGAAATCCAGCACCACGGCTTCAAACTCAATGTCGGACGACTGCTCATAATAGAGTTTCTTTGTCGGGGGGAGGCCCTGCACCCGCTCGTCATATTTTGCCGTGGGATTAACTTCTGCTTCCTTTTTTGACTCGGAATGCATGTCAGCAACCATTGAGTAGAAGTTATCGGGCAGGTCAACGACCGCACCTTCTTTGGTGGCAATATCCTTGATCATTTCGGGCTGTATGCCATGCGAGTCGTACAGGGTGATGATCTCGGACAATGGCACCCGCTGACTTTTAGCCTTGTATGTCTTTGCGATCTTCTGGACAATCCGGGTTCCGCGTTCGAGTGTTGAAGCATATTTCTCTGTTTCGCGTTCTGCGATCTCACGGACAACTGCAATATCCTGCTCAAACTTTTTCATGCCGATGATTCGGGTCTGCTGTTCGATTAAGTCAGCCAGCGGCTCTTCGATCTTAAGATCGGTCATCATCCGCAGCGTTCTGCGGATAACAAGCCGGGCCAGGTAACCTTCCCGCACATTGGAAGGCACTATGCAGTCCCCCAGCATATAGGCAAGGCAGCGGGTATGATCCACTGTTGCGTAGACTTTTTCCATTGGCGTAATGATCCGATCGAGTTTTTCCGGAGAGATATCAATAGCAGCGGCTACTTTCTTTCTCAGCTGGAAAAGATTGGTACCGGAGATATCCATAAGACCGGCAAATTTTGCATTGAGCGAGAGAATCCTTGTGTAATCTTTGTTATCGAGCATGTGGGAGAGACCGGCTGCACTCATCACATGGCTCACCATTTCAGGGAAGACCGCATCGTAGATCGTAGGAGAACCCTTTGAAGCCCAGACCAGTCGTTCCAGCCCGTAGCCGGTATCAACAATCCGGAGCTTCATCGGGTAGTACATCTCGCCTTTCAGATCGTATCCTGGCTGGTCGGTCTTCTTTCGCCCGAGGCTCATAAAGACGAGCGTTGCAATCTCAAGACCGCCAATAAGCACCTCAACACTGGGCCCGGCATTCCCGCCACCAATCCACGGGCTCTCTTTAAACGTAACCTTGTTGAGATCCCCGCCGATGGAGGCGATGAACTGGTCGCAGAGCTCAACCGTCCGATCCTTCCAGTAGATCTCTTCAGAAGGTGTGTTGAAGGCATGGTGTGCCATCATCTCAAAGGTGGTGAGGTGCCGTCCTGATCTGCCTACTGAATCGAGATCATTGAGCCGGATGCAGGGCTGGGATATAGTGAGCGGGTTTGCCGGCGGGGGGACAATTCCTCCGGTTACATACGGCTGGAAATCTGCAATCGATGCGATGGTTAAGTAAATGTCGTCTCTCCACCGGGCCGCAACCGGGTAGCGTTCAATTCTTGTGTGCCCCTGTTTTTCAAAAAATGAGAGGTACGCCTCGCGCATGGTATCGAGATTGTGCGTCTTGAAGACGGGTTCTCCGATAAAATTATAGGGTTCGCAGGGTGCATCACCGCAGATCTCACGCGCACGGTCACGTGTCCAGAAAGCAGACCCGCAAGCCTTGCAGATTTTGCGGACCATCCCCTGTTCTTTAAAATAATCTAACTGATATTCCTCTTCGAGCATTTTCAACCACTAGTCGTCTGTACAGTTGATTATGAACGCTAATTAGTGTATTGTCTCATGTCTTTCATGAGCCAGGTTCCCTTCCGTGTTTTACCCACCGGTCCTGGTACCAACCGTCAACTCTGTTTACCAGATCCGCTCCCATTGCAATCCGTACAGCGAGCAGGTGCCAGCAGGTTCTGCCGCGATAAAGGAAATCCCGGCAGGTGCAGAAATCCTCGTCCACAACATATTCAGAAGTCCTGCCCTCAACCACAAAAAAATCCAGGTACTTCTTGACCTTGCCGGTATCGATCGCTGCCAGTGCTTTTTTGCCCCGGGTTCCAAAGGCGGCAACAATTTCTTCGCGCAAGGATACGTCCAGGGTGTTCTTTTCCTCAATCCGTTGCCAGAGATCGCTCATACAATAGAACGGACCATAGGTGGATCATCGAGGTATTGCCAGCCTTTTCGAGCTGCAAGGCGGCGCATGGCCGGGGCTTCCAGTGCATAATGGGTGGCTTCAATGCAGGGCAGGGGAGAGTAGCGGGCGACTGAATGTTTGAGCTCAGCTGAAAGGAACGCATCAGCCCCGGCTTCTTTTGCCTCAGCAAGGAACGCTGGATCAAAACCGCTGCCGGCAACCATTGCGAGGCGAGAAATGGATGTGAGTTCACCCCAGATCCGGATATTTCCCCCAAGGCGCCGGGCCAGCTCATCGATAGAGATTGTGCAGCTGCCAATGACACCCAGTGAGAGAGGGACCCGGTTTTCCAATGAGAGGAGTTCGGCCAGTGCATCGTTTACCCCTTCCGTGCAGTGATCGAAATTCGTATGCATCACATAGAGGTTCATATCCGCAGCGAGCAGCTGGCGCATTAAGGACGCGGTTGGCCCGGTGAGTGCGGTGACCGGTGTCCACAAAGGTGTGTGGTGCACAACAAGCATATCTGCACCGGACTCAACTGCCCTTCTGACTACAGATGCTGTCGCGTCTAACGCACAACAAATCTTTTCAATCTCCGGCCGACCTTCGACTATTAGGCCAATCCTCCCGCAATCGAACTCCTCAGCGAGATCGGGCGGGGCGAGCCGTTCCATCTCTTCTATGAAGGCACGCACATTCATACAAGTAATAGGAGGCAGGGGGATAAAAATTAGATATTACTAACAGTAATAACGATTGTATTAAATATGCATTAAAGCGTATTTCTCAATATGCACAAGACCATCAGCCAGATCAATGAGCGGATCCGTGACGGCAGTGCGCGGGTGGTCACCGCAGAAGAGATGCCCGCGATCGTTTCTGAACTCGGTGAGCAGGGAGCATTAAAAGAAGTGGATGTAGTCACTACCGGCACATTCGGCGCTATGTGCTCCTCCGGCGCATTTTTTAATTTCGGTCATGCGGAACCACCGATCCGCATGGAGCGGATCTGGCTGAATAATGTGGAAGCCTATGGCGGACTTGCAGCCGTTGATACGTACATTGGCGCAACGCAGCAGTCCGACACCCGCGAAGATGAGTATGGCGGTGCGCATGTACTTGAAGATCTTGTGGCAGGAAAATCCGTTGAGCTCCGGGCAAGCTCCCGCGGCACAGACTGCTACCCCCGCCGCACGATCACCACCGAACTATTGCTGGAAAATGTTAACCAGGCGATCATGTGCAATCCGCGCAATGCATACCAGCGCTACAATGCGGCAACCAATACCACCGATCGCACGCTTCACACGTACATGGGAACACTGTTGCCCGGTTGCGGCAATGTATCATTCTCTGGAGCGGGACTGCTCAACCCGATCTCGAATGACCCGCACTTACGGCTGATTGGCAGCGGTGTCCCGATCTTTTTATGCGGGGCACAGGGGATGGTTATCGGCGAAGGAACCCAGCATTCACCTGCGGGCGGTTTTGGTACACTGATGGTAACCGGGAACTTAAAAGAGATGTCACAGGACTATATGCGGGCAGCGACCATGACCGGCTATGGGGTTACGCTGTATGTGGGACTTGGCATTCCCCTGCCAGTGCTTGATATCGAGGTCGTGCGGGCAACTGCCGTACGGGACGAGGATATCAGTGTCGACATTCTGGATTATGCGGTTCCGAGCCGGAGCCGGCCGGTCATCCGCAAAGTAAATTATGCTGAACTCCGCAGCGGGTCGATTGACATCAATGGAGAGGAGGTAAAAACCTCGTCCCTGTCCAGTTTCCGCAGGGCCCGACAGGTTGCAGCGGAGTTGAAAGGATGGGTAGAACAGGGTAAAATGCAGCTTGCTCTTCCCACGCGCCCGATTGATGCTAAAAAAGTATCAAAGCCAATGCACCAGACCACGCAGGGTCCCCGTGTCCTCGATATTATGGATCGACATGTAGTGAGCATCCATGAAGAAGAAGAGATCAAAACTGCCGCAAAAAAGCTGCTCAAGGGAGAGACAAACCATCTTCCGGTGATCAATGGGGCCGGTATCCTGGTCGGCATCGTGACCACCTTTGATATCTCAAAAGCAGTGGCAAATCCCGGAAAAGCGCATCTTGTCAAGGATATCATGAAGACAAAAGTGATCACGGCAAAGCCGGAGGAAGCAGTCGATATCGCTGTGCAGAAACTTGAGCAGTACAACATCAGTGCGTTACCGGTTGTTGATGCAGACCACCGTGTGCTGGGTATCTTAACTGCAATGAATCTGGGTAAACTCTTTGGCGGCAGGTGGCTGAAATGAAACTGCTGGTAAATTTCTCTCGGGGAAAAGGCAGAAAGCCGATAATCGCACAGGTTGTCCGGGATACCGGCGTACTCATAAATGTAGAACGTGCCCTCATTGATTCCTCTGAAGGCGAGGCCTTGATCGATGTCCCGGATGACCAGTGCAAACTGGTCAGGGACACGATGATAAGTCTCGGTGCAAAAGTGCACATTCTCGAACACGGTATCAGCCTTGATGAGAGCGAATGCGTTGACTGCGGGGCGTGCATCAGCATCTGCCCCAGAGAAGTCTTCTCGTTCGATCCTGACTGGAAGCTCAGTCTTGATGAGAAACGGTGCGTGCTCTGCGGCAAGTGTGTTGATGCATGCCCGTCCCATGCCCTCATTCTGCCGGTATGATCCGCGAGCGGTTCAGTTACCGGCAGACGTTTGCAACGATCCTTGCAGATAAACCGGAACATATCGAGGCTGCAAAAGTGGGGATGCTTGCAGCGCGACAGGTGCTCGAAGCGTATATTGCCCGTGATCCTTTTTTCTCGACAACATTTGATCCCTACATTCCGAACTCGGATGAGCTGATCATCACCCGGATGGCAGACGCAACAAGGATTGCAGGAGTCGGACCGATGGCAGCAGTTGCCGGCGCGATTGCATGGGCCGGTATCGATGCCATGCAGGAAGCCGGCGCAGTGTTTGGTGTTATTGATAACGGGGGTGATATCGCACTCATCTCTGACCGGGACATAAGGGTCGGTGTGCATGCAGGGGAAGCTGCCTTCTCAAACCGGATCGCGTTTGTCGTGCCCCCACAGGATTCTATTCTTGGCATATGCACATCTTCTGCTACCGTTGGTCCCTCCATATCGTTTGGGGTGGCAGATGCAGTCACGATCTTCTCTTGCAATGTTGCTCTTGCTGACGCATGGGCAACTTCGGTTTGCAACCAGATCCGTGCTGATGATCTTTCAGTGCTCGACCAGTGCAATCCCAATGACGTCCGGGGGATCTTTGTGATCATGGGAGATCAGCAGGTCAGATGGGGAATGCTGCCGCCGATTGTTCGTGCGGAGGTGGATGAGCGGTTGATCAGCGCGGGGGACCGCTAGAAAGGAAAAATTTACCGAATAATGATTGAACAAGAGATAATTCCTGTAAACCGAACAGTTAACCCGAAAAAAACTCGCAATCCGGTCACTGGTATTCCGGGTTCTTTAAAAATATCCGGCCCTGTTCATAGGCAGATTTACCGGAGAACGTGGCAACCACTTTATCCCCATCGCTGATAACAATGACCGGCATTGCATTACGGATTCCAAAGAACATCTCAAGCAGGTCCGTCTCTTCGATTTTTAATCCATTGATGAGCGAAGATGCAGGTTCAAGGTCAAGCAGTTCCTGTACCAGTATATCAGGTTCAATGCGGAAAAAATAATAAAAAACCTGATAAGCGTTCAGCAGGTCCGATACTAAAAGTTCATCCCGCACGGGTTGTTCGAGCCCATCCATACTCCGGCTAAGCAGTGCTACATCATCATCAGCTTCTTCGAGCAGTTTATCTCCAATGGCAACAAGCCGGGAATACGGCACTGTTGCCCCTTTCTCACTCATGAGCAGTCATTGGTTGTAAGAAGCATAAAATATCCCGGATAGTGACTACACAAAAACGATTGCGGGCACAATCCTTATTCTTCATGATGGGGAATGTGTAAAGGTGAAAGATGAGGATATCGACTGGATGATCTATCACATCATCGCATGCGAACCCGGAATTACTACAGGAAATCTGTCTGCCGCAAGCGGACTTGATGCGGCAGCAACAGAGTCCTCACTTGCCCGCCTCCAGAAGGCATTATTAATCGAACGGAAGGGAGATGCTGTACGGGCACTCAGTTTTGGCGAGTCACTCATACGAACCCAGGTGAAATATTCTGATGACTTCCCGATTGTTATTGAAAACGGCGTGATAAAGGAGAAGAAACGTTTACCATGACAAACCCTGAAGTGGCAATTCTCAGGATCGGCCACCGCCCCGAACGTGACCAGCGTGTGACCACGCACGTCGGCCTCACAGCCCGGGCGCTGGGTGCAAAAGGCATGTATCTTGCCTCTGCCGATAAAGGGGTGGTAGAGAGCATCGCCGATGTGGTAGAACGCTGGGGCGGCGAGTTCTTCTGTCAGGATAATGTGAAGTGGCGCTCCTGCATCAGGGACTGGAAGGCGCAAGGGGGTGTGGTTGTCCATCTCACCATGTACGGCATTAACCTGCCCGATGTGATCAGCGAAATCCGGCCGCACAATAAGATTCTTGTCATCGTTGGTGCCGAGAAAGTGCCGGGCGATATCTACGGACTTGCGGATTACAATGTTGCAGTCACCGGTCAGCCCCATTCCGAAATCTCAAGTCTTGCGCTCTTTCTTGACAACCTGTTTTTGGGAAAAGAGTTTTCCTGCGAATTTCCGGGCGCACAGATCAGTATCATCCCGTCACGTATGGGAAAACAGACGGTGGAACGGTGAAAGGACGGGTCCTTGTCGCAGGGTTTGCAACACGCCATGTGGTGCAATCCGCATTCCATGCAGGCTATGAAGTCTGCGCTGTGGATCATTTCTGCGACCAGGACCTTTTCTGGTACACAAAAGACCGGATTAAATTTGAAAATCTTGCAGATCTTCCGGATGCTGTGGACGAGATGAGCCGGCGGCATGCTTTTGATATGCTCATTGTCACTTCGGGCGCAGAAGAACTGCCCTGTTCCATTCCGCTCTGCGGAACTCCCCGGAAAAAAGTTGCACGGTTTTTAGATAAACTCGATATCCAGCATTTTTTTACAGAAAATGCGGTCACCGTTCCCCGCCTTCTTGATCCGGGGGTTTTTCCTGCCATGATAAAACCCCGTCGCGGTGCAGGAGGCTGGCGGAATGCTGTTGTCAAAACCGCTGCTGAACAGACGGCATGGGAGCGGCTCAACACGAATGTTGAGTATATCCGTCAGGAGATGATTACCGGAGTCCCGGCAAGCGTGTGCTGCGTTGCTGATGGTAAACAGGCACGGGCGATCGCAACAAACGAGCAGATCCTCCGTGGTGGGGGGGAATCATCGTTTGGCTTTTGTGGCTCCGTTACACCGTTTGATCATCCTCTTTCCGGTCAGATGATGAAAATAGCCGAGCATATTGCTGTTGCGAGCGGGTGTACCGGAACCATAGGGATCGATTTTGTTGTCGGTGATGTGCCATATGCAATTGAGATTAATCCCCGTTTTCAGGGAACCGTTGATACGGTAGAGCGGGCGCATGGGTGCAATCTGTTCCAGTACCATATCGACGCGTGCGCAGGCACAATTCCTCCATCATCTCCCTTAAAAAAACAGGTTGCAGTCCGCAGCATTCTTTTTGCTGATAAAGATTTGACCATAAAAGAAAATCTCAAACATTTGAAATCCTGCATTGCCGACATCCCGCACCTGAACACATCTTTTGAAGCCGGTCAGGCCCTCGTCAGCGTGTATGGCTGGGGAACGACACGCAAAGCAGCATTTTCTTTGCTGGATAAACATATTAGCACCGTTAAACAATACATACGGTGATGGTTTCTTCAAAAGACATGCTTGATGATCCGGCTATAAGGGCATATCTTCACCGTATGGTCGGCGATGAAGGTCTCAACCTTATTGAACGGTACCCAGAAGAAGGCGAGCACAGCGATGAAGGTCTTGCCGCAAGTACGGGTATCAACTTAAACACTGTGCGGCACACGCTCTACACCCTGTATGAGAAACGGCTGGCCGAATATCACCGTATCAAGAACAATGAGACCGGTTGGCTTACCTACCTCTGGCAGCTCCGCCCGGATCATATCTACGATGCGATACGCGAGGATATGGGACTCGTGTTAGAAAAACTTTCACGGCGCGAAAAGTACGAAGAAGAGAACGACTTTTTCATCTGCAAGGACTGCCACATCATCTTTACCTTTCCCCTTGCAATGAACAATGAATTCAAATGCCCTGCATGTTCAATGCCGATGGGACATTTTGACAATGAGATGCTCTTAAAAGCGCTCAAGCATCGCATCGGCTCTATCAAAGAGTCACTCGGCCATGCCTGATCAAACGATCGAAAAATTACAAAAAATGCTGCATGATGCCGGATGCAGCACAAAAGTTATAGCTCACTGCAGGGCAGTTACGGATTGTGCGTGTGAATATGCACAAGCCAACTCCTCTGTGGATTTTTCTCTGGTTCAGGCAGGTGCAATGCTGCATGATATCGGGCGGGGAAGCACCCACTCAATTGCACACGCACAAGCGGGAGCAGATCTTTTACGGGCCAAAGGTTTTTCTGAACAGATTGCCCGGATTGTCGAATGTCATACCGGTGCCGGTCTGACTGCTGATGAATGTTCATTGTTGGGATTGATTCCGCGGGATTGTATGCCCACAACAACTGAAGAGAAGATCGTCTGCCATGCGGACAACCTGCTTGCCGGCTCCAGACGTATGTGCATTGAGGATAGTATCAATTCGGCATTTCACCTGCCCCGCAGGGTGAGAAAAAGAATGTACCAGCTTGCAACAGAAGTCGAGCTTCTCTGCAAATAAAAAAAAAGTTTTTTAGTCCCCTGCCGGTTAAATGATAACCTGTTTTACCTGCGGCAGTGCACGGATCTTTTCTATAACGCCGTTTGGCAAGGGGTCTTCTAGGATAATTACCAGTTTTGGCTCTTCAGAGAATTGCGGATCGGTAACAAATATCTGCCGTATGGAAAGGTTGTGATCGGATAGTACACGTACAGCCGCTCCAACAATCCCGCGCTCATTGGCATTCTTAGGAAGCACGGTAATTACCGTAAACCCGAGGGATTCAGCAACCCTGCTCAGGTCAGGAGTTGCCCGCATGTTCAGAAAGATATCCCTCAGATACGGGCGCTCAAGTATGCGATGTGCGGTGGAATCCACAACCCGCCGATCTGAACCGATTGCTTTTGCAACAGCAGTTGCCGGCATCTCTATACCATTGCAGCTTATTCGCCCATCCTCTGTTACCCCAAAACCATTTTCTAAAAGGAACCGCACCACCCGGCTCTGGGAAGGCGAATCTGCAAATTCGCTGATGATATCAGACCACATACACACCAGTTAAGAAAAGCGGATATAAATATACATCTATGTTGTTTTCGGGCCCTCAGGGTACGAGAAATATACACACGATCAGAATAACGGCTCTGATTCGTAACCCCACCGGGTTCAATCCATATCCCACTTAATTACCACGTAACCGGTAGCACACCGAACATAACATTCTTTTAGATGGACAACCTCTTTGTAATGGCACAAAAGCGGGGGTAGCCAAGCCCGGTCAAAGGCGCCAGGTTGAGGGCCTGGTCTCGCAGGAGTTCTTGGGTTCGAATCCCATCCCCCGCACTTTTCTTATCGTTTCTTTAACTTGTCAGTCAGAACTTTTTCCAACAGAAACGCGAATGTCGAGGCCTGCTATTCATATCTGGTTTACTCTAATGATATACCGGTAAAATGCTGTTTTATTCATCAATGCATGGGATCTACCATAGGCGTATTTAGTTACGAATCCCTTGTTGATCGTTGTGTTTTTCAGGATAGCGGATAGTTGCTCTTCGGTCATATCGGCCAATGCATCTAGTCCGGTTCCCGGATCTGGGTAGTTTAATTTCCATAAGATCCTATAAGCACATATCATGGCTGACGAGGAGCAGACCGACAATAAGATAACCCTCACCAAAAGGCGGCTTGAAGGACTTTCAGATAGGATCTTTGGGTTTGCAATGACATTTCTTGTCATCACCTTGATTCTGGGTGGATGGGATTCGACAATGGTATTCGGACCCGAAGTCTTCCAGACATTGTTGATCGCTTTCATCGGATGGGTGCTGGGTTTCGTGATTATGGGAGCATTCTGGCTGGATCATCACATCCAGTATCAGCCTATCGAGAAAATTGACGGGATCTTTGTCTGGCTCAATCTTATCATGCTCATGTTCGTTACCCTGTTGCCAGTCTCTATCTCTTTTGGTAGGCATTATGATCAGCCTTTACTTGGAAGGCAAATCTTCTATGCAAACATCCTTGCCATTGGCCTGTTTATGCTCCTGCAGTGGATATATGCGACCGCAGGCCACCGTCTTGTACGACCCACGCTAAAAAAGATAGAAATAAAAAAAATCAGTTACAGCATCAGTACTATTCCGGTTGTGGCTCTGATCGCGCTCTTTTTTGCTCTCGCTGGTTTTATGTGGGCGGGGGTATTCTTCCTGACCTTACCATTTCTCCGATTGGGAGTTGCCTGGATGAGCCGGGGATGGGTGGATGGAGAAAGCTGAAAACAAAGTTTACAGAGAATTTCGAATACCACGGTAATCATTACAATTTTTATCAACAGAACCGCAATGGCGAGGCTCGTTATCGATCTTCCAGGCCCTAGTGCCCGAGTGCCTGGGTAATTTGATTAAAAAAATGGGGGGCTTCAACTCTTCTGCCGGTTGAGCTGGTCAATTAACACCTTTGCATCGGCCCCGTCCTCGATATACCGGATTTCCATGGCATCCGGCCCGTATAATTTCCCGAGGCTGATGCCATTGCGATCATGGTCAGCGAAGATGATCTCACCGTTCCGGGATATGACCCCGGAGAACTTCTCGGTATAGAACTTGCCGTCGGGCCGAGTGAACTCCTTGGTACCGGCAAAGGCCTGCCCTTTCTGTTCCGAGATGTTAAAGACCAGGGATGAAAGTTCGCGGAAGCCCTCGGCCTTTGAATGCCCGACCGCTGTTCCGGTCCAGATACCGGTGAGGACGGGGGTGGCGGCTGTGGTTATTACAGCGGGAGTTGCGACCGGCGCTGCTACTGAGGCCGTGGCCGGTTGGCTCGTGCAACCTGCGATCATGATAGTCACAATACAAACAAAAAGAAGAATCAGTCCTATGCGTTTCTGCATACCTCTCCTGTTATAGCCTGATACCTTAATCATGTTGTTATTCGTATCATTCATCGTAGTTATTCACTCTCAACAGGATGATCTGCCCACATAATCGCGAATGACGAGGACTGCCATACTCCCAAATTTTTCAAAAATCAAAAACTTTTGCGCAACCCGTGGTTAGCAAATGAAAACCTTTCCTGGTTGTTACTCTGTACCAGCGTGAAAATTGACCAATTTCTTTTTTACTGTCCTCTCTCTCACGCCGCAAACCAAACAGATATCATGAATCATCGATAACAGAATATGCCATGAAAGGCTATACTGCACTCCCGTTATTAGTACTCATCATAATCCTTATCCTGTCTGCCGGCTGTATGGACAACTCATCTGACCCATCGCCATCTTCCGGGAGTTCGTCCACTGCCGTTACGGGTGCCGGTGGCATCCGTGTGGAGGTCAGCCCCATGGATGCCGTCCTTGCGTCTACCTACCTCCAGATGTCCAACCTCAATATGACCGTCATCGATTTCAATATCATAAACCCCACTGACACCCCCCGGACGGTCACTGTGGAATCTGAGATCCCCGGCTATACCGAAAAGGCGTTCAGCACTGTCGTGGTTCCTGCCCGGGGAAAGACAATGGTCGGGCAGACTCCATCACTCCGCCCCAGCGCAATTCCCGCAGAGATGACATCTGCAACACTACACTACAAGGTTGCCCTTGCTGATGGGACACGCATCGATGAGCAGACCAAACCCCTTAAAATCTACGCAAAGGACACGATGGTCTGGAAGGTCTATGATGGCGCTGAATGGAATGAGATGACACCATTCATCGCTGTGTGGGTGACCCCGCATGCAGCAGAGATCGATCCACTCGTACGCAAGGCTGCCGAGTACCATCCCGATAAATCGATGAACGGGTACCAGTGCGGGGCCAGCTGCACAAATCAAGAATGGGCAGATGACACAAATGCACAGGTGAAGGCGATCTTTATGGCGCTCAAGAACGATTACCAGCTCACCTATATCAACTCGCCCCTTGCCTACGGAAAAGAGAGCGAACACAGCCAGCGTGTCCGGCTGCCAAAAGATTCTCTGGCATCAAAATCTGCCAACTGTATTGATGGCACGGTCCTGTATGCATCGGCCATTGAATCCATTGGCATGAACCCCCATGTCATCATCCTGCCCACCCACGCGTTCGTCTGCTATGAGACAAAGGATGACCCCACCGGTTATCTCAACTGCCTCGAGACCACGGTGACCCGTACGGCAACATTCGAAGATGCAGTCGCGGCCGGGAATCAGAAATACCAGGAAGAGATCAATAATGGGAATTTCAAAGCGGGCAATTCACAGGATATTTCCATTGGCGATATGAGAAAGGCAGGCTTACTCCCGATGCAGTGAACGGGTGCACGTACGAAAATAAGCGGAACTCTTACAAGAGTCCCCTCCCAATTATTTTTTTCATTTCCTTCTTCCCTTCCAAAAGAACAAGTAGATTACTAATATTCCGAATAAGAGAACAACCCATCCTATTATGATCCTCATTTCGATGCCGTTGTTCATCGCTGGATCCTCAAATAATCTGATATCGTCTATATACTATGATATATTTATCAACAATAAGATCAGGAAAGATTCCCTTTCCCTTACACAAAAATTAACAAAAAATCTTAACTTTTGTGTACCTGATGGGGATGGCATGAAGGAATGCGGACAAAACCAGGGAAAAATCCGCCATAAGTATTCATACTTACAATGCTTACAATTCGATCATGTCAGCGGTAAAGCGGATCCCGGTAACAGAACCGGTATGGAAAGATCTTGCAGAGATGCGTTCGGCCGGCCAGACCTATACAGATCTTCTGGCAGAGATGATAGAGGACAGAAAGAAACGCCGGTTAGAAGAAGATGTCCGAAAGTGGAGCAGCAGGAAAAAAACAGATTACGTTTCACTCTCGGAGATTAAGGATTGACGTTTGACCTTATACTCTGGCATGAATTATCTGATGAGATCAATTCCCTGCCAGAAAAGACACGACGCATAATTAAAACTGCCCTGAAACGGCTTGTCGATGATCCATTCCCAGGAACTCATGGGGATAAAGAAAAACTGGTCTTAAGGGGGGGCGTTATCATCTACCGGCTTCACATTTCCCGGAGTTTTACCGTTTTTTACGACATCGATAAAGATAAAAAACTGGTGATTGTACAGGAGATTCTGCCGATCGAACAGGCTCATAAAAAATACGGATATTATGGCTCTGTAGAAAACCTTTACTCTCCGAAGTAAAACGCGACCAAAAAATCTAAGG
>CAZPYV010000002.1:0-26363 GCA_964590895.1 uncultured Methanoregula sp.
CTTAGATTTTTTGGTCGAGTTTTACTTCGTAGAGTAAAGGTTTTCTACAGTGCCTGACCATGGGCTATTTTTAATGATACCAGAATCCGTACCTTAACTCCACACTATCAGAAGGCTGAACCCACCTTACCCCTTATCCGGGTTGATAACAGCCCCGGATCACTTCTTTTGCCAGGCTCCCGACCGGCCTGTTTAGAGGGGTTTTGGAGATATTTTTCAGGAAAAACCTGTTTCAACCTCTGATTGGGAAAAGAGTTGTTTTATGAAGCGAAAAACCGGCCTATTTGGAGCTGTTTGGATTGATGATCTCGTGCCCGCCTGGGGTACTGGTTGCAGTGTAGATTCCAGAGAAAGAACCCCTTTTTTTAGGATCGGTCATTCCGGCCTGGGATAATGGGAGACCTGCACTCTGCTCAGCTCACGTCTCCGTCGGAGACACTCTCTCATTGTAATGGTGGGGGTACCAATTTCAGCTCAAATTTACCTAATTCCGGTACAAACATTTTTAAAAACCTCATACTGCCCTCTGTTCAGCTGGATTCGGCATGATTCGGGCTCAGAAAAATACGCTAATAGACGCTTTTGGATTGCCGATCGCTTACCGGATGGGCTAAAGTAGGTGAAAAATGAAAGGAAGGGCTGTTGTGAGGGTAAAACCGGTGACTCCTCACGTCGGACATCGTCGTGAATTTTACGCATCCTTCCGGACCCCCTGTTCATTCAAAATATCCAGGAGTTTTCGATCGAACAGGGGGTCATTTTCACATAATCGGAGCCCGTTTTAGAGAGATGCAGAAATCAAAGCCCGCAAAATGCCCGGATTAGGGGTTTTTGTGATTGGAGTTTACTTGTGTTTTTTAAGGGGAGAAATGACAGGTGTGTTGATTTTTCAAGAGATAACCGGATGTCGAAATATGCCAGCCATCATGAATGGATAAGGCATGCCAAGCTAACCTGAATATCGAACTGTAAACCCCATGGTTAGCTTTTTGCAGAAACATCCGGAAATTTTTACCACAGACCTGATAGCTTATTTCCCACGGCACCAACCCTATAGTGTATGAAGCCTGCAAAGCCCGTGACCTCTCCATCCTCACGGAATAATACCATGGCACAATTTTTCTCCATCCATCCCTCACGGGCAGACAATTTCTCGGAATCTGTGATCCGGGAGATGACACGGCTGGCCCTGAAGCATAATGCAATCAACCTTGCCCAGGGCTTTCCGGACTTTCCCTGCCCGGCTGAACTAAAGACCGCTGCCTGCGAAGCGGTCAACGAGGACTACAACCAGTACGCGATCACGTGGGGGGCACAGGACCTCCGCGAGGCACTGGCCGCCCGGGTCGAACAGGTCAATGGTATGACCTTTGACCCGCAGACAGAGATCACGGTCACATGCGGCTCGACCGAGGCGATGATGGCATCGATGCTCGCCATTATCCAACCCGGTGATGAAGTGATCGTCCCGGAACCATTCTACGAGAATTACGGACCTGATGCACAGATCTCGGGTGCGGTGCCGCGGTATGTCCATCTCTCGGATGATTTCTCCATAGATGAAGAAGCCTGGAAATCAGCATTTAACGAGAAAACCAGGGCAATTATCCTCAATACTCCAAATAACCCGACCGGCAAGGTATTTTCCAAAAAAGAACTCGCGTTCATCGCTGACATCTGTATCGACAATAACGTGATCGCTATCACGGACGAAATTTACGAGCACATCCTGTATGATGGAAGGAAACATGTCTCAATCGGGTCTCTTGACGGGATGCATGACCGGACTATCACTATCGGGAGTTTTTCAAAGACCTACAGTGTCACCGGGTGGCGTGTCGGATATGCGCTTGCAGGAAAGGAAATCACGGCACGCCTTCGCAAGATCCACGATTTCTTAACCGTGGGTGCACCTGCCCCGCTGCAACATGCCTGTGTTGCGGCACTCCAACTCCCGGAATCCTATTACCGGGAACTTGCCCGGGAATATGACCGGAAGCGACAGATTCTCTTTAAGGGGCTAAAGGGCGCCGGGTTTTCCTGCGAGCTGCCGGAAGGAGCGTACTATATCTTCACCGATATTGCCGGGTTTGGCATGAGCGATACTGAGTTTGCCCGTTACCTCGTGGAAAAGGCCGGGGTGGCAGCGGTACCGGGAAGTTCGTTTTACCACGCTGGGGGAGAAACGAAACTCCGGTTTACCTTTTCGAAAAAGGACGAGACGCTCCATGAAGCCTGCCGGCGTCTTAAAAAACTCGATATCGGGTAGTTCCTGACAGCGGGAAAAATTATTTTTTCAAACTGCTTCACGAATTCGGGCAGACCGACAAACGGACAACCGGATCCTGATTATAATTCTTGCCTTTTTCCATTAGCATCGGAAAACAAGAAGAGGATAGGAAATGATAAAAACTGAACCGTAGGAGAATTACCGGAGTTTGCCCGTGCCGTGCCCATGATCGCCCGGCACCCACCGCCCACCGTCTTTCGTGAGTTCCTTCTTCCAGATCGGAACCCCTTTCTTGATCTCCTCGATAATATAGCGGGAGCCTGCATACGCTTCGGGGCGGTGGCCGGCACTCACAACAATTATCAGGATATTCTCACCAACCGTCAGCCTTCCAATCCGGTGGATGATGTCAACATGCAGGAGCCTGAACTGGTCGGTTGCATCATGAGCGATTTTCTCCAGTTCTTTCACCGCCACTTCCTCATAGGCTTCGAGCTCCATCTCGGTGATCTCATCGTCCCGGACAACGCCATCGAAGACTACGACCGCACCTGTACCATGCTTCTTTGCCGCAGCAATGAGAGCCCCGATATCGACATCTCCCGTCTGGATTGCAATCATGATTCTCTCACTTATCCACCCGCAACCGGTGGGAAGACGGCGATCTCATCGCCATCAACAACCGGAGTCGTTGCCGCATCCGTAAGCTCAACCCGCTTACCATTCTTCATTAAGATGACAAACTCGTGAAAAGCCCCATTATTATCAAATATTGCTGCATAACCCTCGGGATTTTTCCGGGCTATGGTTGTGATCAGAGGGGCAAACATTGTCCCTGCGGCTACATCGGTCACGAGATCAGTCCCGAGCAGTTCGCGGAACCGTGCAAAAAACCGGATCTTCACCGTCATTTCTTCTTCCTCGCTGTTGTTTTCTTTGTTGTCATGCAACTGCATGCTTCACAGGCAGAATTACGTTCAACACAAAGCTCTTCCGCATGTGCCTGAATCCCGTCCCAGATGAAGAGCCGGTTTGTAAGCAGTTCACCTTTGCCGATTAGGTACTTGATTACTTCATTTGCTTGGATTGTACCGATGATGCCCGGTGTCACACCGACAACCGGGAACACTTCTTTAGGTGGGGCTTTAGGGAATATACATTTCAGGCACGGAGTTGTTCCGGGAATGATCGTGGTTGCCTGCCCGTAGAATCCCCGGATACCGCCATGAAAGAGTGGGATCTTTTTTGCTATCGCAACATCGTTGAGCAGGTACCGCGTCGGGAAATTATCCATCGCATCCACAATCCCGTCAGCCTTCCCAACGAGTTTTATCGAGTTCGTTGCCTCGATCTTTACATCAATGGCATTGACAATAATATCCGGATTGAGTGCCTGCAGCTTCTCTTCAGCAGATGCAGTCTTCTTCTTCCCGACATCCCGGTCGAGGTGGAGAATCTGGCGATTTAAATTCGTCTGGTCAACAACATCCATATCGACAATGGTAATCTTTCCCACTCCGGCAACGGCAAGGTAAATGGAGACCGGTGAGCCCAATCCCCCGGCACCGGCAATAAAGATATGTGCCTTTTTCAACCGCTCCTGCCCATCCTCACCAAAGAGCATCATCTGCCGTTTGTATCGTTTTAGTTCCCGTTCTGAAAACATTGCTCACCTGAATTTTTTAATCCGTGCAGCTGGCTCTTAGTGCTGGCAGGTCATATCTTCATGTTCGTGTGAATGAGGGTTTTTCTCCACCCACGGTTCAAGCCCTTTTTTCACCCGGTAATCGTTAATGGCCTTGTGAATCCCTTCTTCGGCCAGCACTGAGCAGTGCATCTTGATCGGGGGAAGACCTTCAAGTGCCTCGGCCACTGCCTGGTTCGAGACATCCCAAGCCTCTTCAAGTGTCTTTCCCCGGACCAGTTCTGTTGCCATGCTGCTGGATGCGATTGCAGCACCGCATCCGAACGTCTTGAACTTCGCGTCGGTAATGACATTGTTCTCAATCTTCAAAAAGATCTTCATAATGTCCCCGCAGACAGGGTTTCCTACTTCCCCGATACCGTCGGCATTTTCGATCTCACCAACATTTCGCGGGTTTTTGAAGTGGTCCATGACCTTATCACTGTACATTGCAGCCACCTTCCTTTCCACTCTTTACGAATAACGGGGACATATCCCGCAGTTTTTTAACCACTTTCGGAAGAACTTCGAGCACGACATCCACATCCTTATCGGTATTTGCATCGCCAAGTGAGAGCCGGAGCGAGCCGTGCGATATCTCAACCGGCAGACCTGTTGCAAGCAGCACATGCGATGGTTCAAGGGATCCCGATGTGCACGCACTACCAGTAGAAGCGCAGATCCCTTCGTCATCCAGCCACAGCAGCATAGACTCGCCTTCGATAAATTCAAAACTCACATTGAAGTTCCCGGCCAGGCGTTTTTCCGGGTGACCATTGAGCCGGGTATGGGAGATTGTTGCAAGAACTCCTTTTATGAGCCGGTCCCGCATTGCACGGATCTTTGCTGCATGTCCCGGGATATCGGCAGTTGCCATCTCGATTGCCTTTCCCATACCGACAATCCCCGCAATATTTTCAGTACCTGCACGTCGCCTGCGCTCCTGGCCACCCCCATGGATCAGGTTGTCGATCCGGACACCTTTTTTAATGTAAAGCGCTCCAGTCCCTTTAGGGCCATAAAACTTGTGGGCAGAAAGCGAAAGAAGGTCGATGTTCTGTGCCTTCACATCGATCGGGATGCTGCCGATTGCCTGCACAGCATCGGTATGGAAGTACACCTTGTGCTTGCGGGCGATCGCACCGAGTTCGGCGATTGGTTCGATTGTCCCGATCTCGTTGTTCGCATACATAATCGTAATCAGGATTGTTTTTTCCGTGATCGCCTTCTCGAGCATTGCCGGATCCACAAGCCCATACTGATCAACGGGAAGATACGTGACTTCAAAACCTTCCTTTTCGAGATACTGGCAGGCGTGAAGTACCGCATGATGCTCGATCTGTGATGTGATGATATGGTTGCCCCGCTTTCGGTTCGCAAATGCCACACCCTTGATCGCCCAGTTATCCGACTCGCTCCCGCCCGAAGTAAAATAAATCTCGTCCGGGTCAGCACCCAACGCCTTTGCCGTCTGCACTCGTGCGACATCGATCGCTTTTTTCGATTCACGAGCAATGCCATAGATGGAGGAGGGGTTGCCGAAATGTTCCGTGAAGTACGGGATCATTGCGTTTGCCACCTCCGGTTTTACAAATGTGGTTGCGGAATGATCCATGTAGATTGTTCGTTGTGCTCCCATGGCCTCTCTCGTACCTGAATATCTGTTTGGAAGGTGAGATTATTCTTTCCCACCCGTGCGTACCATCAAACCATATTCTTTGTTCAGTCTAACCTTATGGCAAGTCCATGAACACAAAGATTATTGTGGTTTCCCGGCATAATTCACAATTGTGAATGCAATATATTATGTGACAACTAGGATAACTTAAACGTTGTGATACCATGGAAGCACCCTGTCAGAAAATAGTGTGGGATGTCCTGCCGGCAATCCGGGCGGCAATCGCAGTCGAACTCGTCAGGTGCGGGGTCTCCCAGGTAGAGGCATCGCGAATGCTTGAGATTGCGCCGTCCGCAGTCTCACAGTATCTTTCCGGCAAACGCGGGTACAGGATCGAATTTGAAGACGAAGTGAAAAAATCGATCGCCACGCTGGCACAAGACCTGATCGATAAAAAACAGGTCAATGTGATTGAACGAATCTGCGGGATCTGCCGACAGCTCCGTGAAGGGGAGGGTGGATGTGCCGGTCCTGTCCCTGAACGGTGCGGTTCATAATTTTAAAACGTGTCCCGGTTGACAGGTTTTTAAAAAAGATCAATGGCTTCTATGAATACGAAAGAAAAAATGCAGGCGCTCGAAGAGATCATCGCATCGAAGGGCTCGATGATCATATCCTATTCCGGGGGTGTAGACAGCGCACTGCTTGCTGTGCTTGCAACTGAGGTGCTGGGCAGCAACGCCCGTTGTATCCTGCTCGACAGCCCGGTTGTCCCGCGTGCAGCAATTGCAGAGGCCCGGCAGATCGCAAAAGAGTTTGGCCTCCAGATGGAGATCATTCCTGTAAGCGTCATGGTCGATGAGCGGTTCACAAAAAATCCATCAGAGCGCTGCTACTGGTGCAAGAAAAAATCCGCAGAAGTGCTGAAATGGAAAAAAGAGACACTGCACTTTGCCTGCATTGCAGATGGCATCAATCTATCAGATACCATGGAACACCGGCCCGGGCTTCTGGCAAGCACGGAAGAGGGTATCTGCCACCCATTTTTAGATGCGGGTATAACCAAGGCAGACATAAGGGAGATTGCTAAGGCCAAAGGATTGCCATTCTGGAATAAGCCATCAGCTGCCTGCCTCTCATCCCGCATTCCCTACGGAGATGAGATCACCAATAAAAAACTCGCCATGATCGAAAAAGCCGAAGCCTTTCTGCACGCGAGCGGGATCTCGCAGTGCCGTGTCAGGATGCACGGGGAGATTGCCCGGATCGAAGTTGCCAGCGATGATATGCAGAAACTCATGGACAAACGGGAGAATTTGGTAAAGATTTTCCAAACGATCGGTTTTACTTATATTACTCTTGATCTTACAGGATACCGGAGTGGTAGTATGGATGAGGTACTATGAAACAGGAAAAATCCAGCCCAAAAGAAAGTGCCATTAAAGAGGACATGAAGGGTCAATTATCCCCTATGTACCGCAGTATGCCCTGCATACGAGCGGACGGAAATCTCTATGAACCGGGTTCACACGATGTTGTTGAAGAGATACCCTTTGCCCTTTTTATCAATGGCCGGCACGCAATGACAGCGATGATGAGTCCGGTCAACCTGGAAGATTTTGTCACTGGTTACATGTTCACTGAACAGATCATTAAAACGGTAGATGAGATCGAGTCAATCAAGATCGAGAAAAACCGGATGAGTGTGATTACCAAAAATCTGTTCAAAGTGCTCGGGCCAAAAAAGACCATCCTATCCGGGTGTGGAGGGAGTGCTTCATACATAGATGCAGAAAAACTGCCAAAGATCCAGTCTGACTTTTGCATCAGTGCTGAAGCGATTTCCACGGCTTTACGGTCCGTCCTTGATTCTGAAATTCACCGGGCTACCGGTGGTTTTCACATGGTTGTACTGCTGGATAAACAGCGGGTAATCTGCATTGCAGAAGATATCGGGCGGCACAATGCTGTCGACCGGGTCATCGGTTACGCACTGCGTAATCATATCGATCTGTCGCAGACATTTATTATCTCATCCGGGCGGATCTCTTCTGAGATGGCACGGAAATGCTTGATTGCAAATATTCCGGTCATTGTTTCACGCAGTGCAACCACTACTCTTTCAGTGGATATTGCAAAAAAAACCGGGCTGACTGTGATCGGGTTTGCCCGCGGCGCAAAGATGAATATCTACACGCATCCCGAACGCGTGCAGGGTATGCCGTCACTTCCCCAGTGATTTCCGGAGATTGCATACCTGGCAGAGTTCCCCGCTGCACGGATCCCCGCACTGGCGGCAGCGGCGCAGGGGTTCAGAGACTGTACGCCAGTTAACATGTTTTTCTATCGCCCTTTTGCTCTTTATCAGGTTACGCATGGTGCCGGGATGTTTCTGTTCCATGGCAGAGAGCATTGTCCGGACCTCTAATCTCATGGCATGACGGTTATACGGGCACTCAGGAAGAAAAGGGAACATATCCTGGACAAACAGGTAGGCGGCAATCTCTTTTTCCAATATCCCGGCAAGCGGTTTTATACGGGGAATGAAACAATCATGAGAATCCGCATCGCTGGTGCGGACAAGGCGGGACAGATCTCCACGAAGTGTATTCATCAGTACGGACTGGGCTTCGTCATCGAGATTGTGGCCTGTGGCGATCTTGGTCGCACCCGCCTTGTGAGCCGCAACTGAAAGCGCCTTTCTTCGCAGGATCCCGCAGACCGAGCACGCCTGTGTTTCGCGCCCTGCAAGAAGGGTATCGAGATCATCTCCTATAAGATCCGTAAACGAGATGCAGATATGCTCAATCCGGAGTTTTTTTGTTACCTCCTCTGCGGCCCGGATCGTATCATCGCGATAACCGGCAATCCCTTCATCCACGGTTATCGCCACAAGGCTTACATCTTCCTCTGCGGGCAGGAGCCGGGATAAGATCACAAGGAGTGCGGTGCTGTCTTTGCCGCCGCTGAACGCAACCGCGATCCGGTCATGTGGTTTAATGAGTTCCCTCTCACGAATCGTCCGGGCTGCCTGTTCCTCAATATCTGCGATGAGATGGGCAGCACAGAGATGCCGGTCCGGCACCCGCAGCCGGATAACCGGTGGTTCCGCGCAGAGTGTGCACCGCTCCGCTCCTCCGATCACCTTATTCCCATTACTCATTCATCCCCCGTGTGCAATGCGGATGATCCGGATCTCATCATCCCCGCCGACCAATGTATCCTCCGGCACCAGCTTCCCGTTCCGGGATACAATCACATCTGACGGGTTGATGTTTAACTTGTCAAGGATACTGGTGATACTGACGGGATCCTCCTGAATAATATTTATCGTTGAATAGGAAAGGATAATTTTCATTACTAGCAGGGAATAGTTGGATGTGCCCGTTCATAAATTTCCCCCCTCACACCAGCTTTTTTAAAGAGGGGATAAAACGTATACAGCACAGGAGCGTTCATAAGGTTGCCTGCCACTTCACTCAAAGACGAGATCCTTGCCCTGAAAAAAGAGCGGGATGCAATTATCCTTGTCCATAACTACCAGCTGCCGGAAGTGCAGGATGTAGCCGATCTCTGCGGAGATTCACTCGAACTCTCAAGAGCCGCTGCCACCATGAAAGGCGAGGTGATTGTTTTCTGCGGAGTGGATTTCATGGCCGAGACTGCAGCAATTCTCTCGCCCGATAAGACCGTCTTACTCCCTGCACCCGATGCCTGCTGCCCGATGGCACAGATGATCTCGGCAGAAGAACTCCGGTTTGCCAAGGCCCGGAACCCGGATGCAGCCGTTGTCTGCTATGTGAATACAACTGCAGAAGTCAAGGCAGAGAGTGACATCTGCTGCACCTCGTCAAATGCGGTAAAAGTTGTCAACTCGGTAGAGCAGGACCAGGTTATCTTTGTTCCTGACCGGAACCTTGGGCGTCACGCAGCCCGGTTCACCAAAAAAGAGATCCTGCCGTGGGAAGGGTTCTGCATTGTGCACGACCAGATCACACCGGCTCATGTCGCGGCTGCCCGACAGGCACACCCGGAGGCAGAGCTGCTCGTCCACCCGGAGTGCCGCCCGGAAATAATCGATCTTGCAGATCATGTAGCAAGCACGTCAGGCATCATCCAGCATATCTGCACCTCGAAAAAACACGAGTTCATCATCGGTACCGAAATCGGGATCCTGCACCGGCTGGCAAAAGAATGTCCGGAGAAACGCTGCTTCCCGCTGTCGCAGTCAGCGGTCTGCCGGAATATGAAAAAGACGGATCTTACAAAAGTGCGGGACGCGTTACAAACACTTCATCCCCGTATCACCGTTCCAGATGAGATTGCAGACCGTGCCCGTGTCGCTATTGAACGGATGCTGGCCCTCTGATCTTTATTTTTGGTGATTACTGAATAGAAGCCACAAGAGATTACTTAGAGATACATTTGACTATATTGTCATAAAGATCGTGTTGACGGTAATTGTATCGGAATTCCAATTCTTTCAGGTATAGCGGGAATTTTTTTGGATTTACGCCGTGATATTTCATTAATCGTTCTTTGGCAAATGACCAGAATCCTTCGATTCCGTTGATGACAGTTGATAATAGTCAAGGAAATTGGATTATAATACAATCAGAAAACCGTCATTCTTTCAGAAAATAATCACCCCCTTACCTTTAGTATGCCGTCAACCTCAATTTACATTCACCCAGCACCCGACCTCCCATCCACTAAGCGAGTTGCCCGCAGCATCGGTGTGCTTGATGGTGTCGGTTACCTAAATTGTGTGAGGGTATGGTGACTCCCATAACAGGAAACCTGATAATCTTCCTTGCTTAATGGAATATATTAAAAAAATTCGGGTGAGTGTTGATGGAAGTTAAAGAACAGATCATTAAGGAACTACACCAGGTGCCACGCCAGCACTATCATGAGATCCTTGATTTCATCCGGGCGAAAAAAAAGAAAACCGGTAAAAATGTAACCGACACAGCACTTGCCAGCGAATCTTCCTTAAAGAAGGACTGGCTGCGTCCTGAGGAAGATGAGGCATGGGCGAATTTGTAAAAGGCGACATCGTTGTCGTCTTATTCCCTTTTTCTGATTTGAGTAGTGTTAAGAAACGCCCGGCACTGGTCCTTGCCACATCGGATGGTGATGATGTGATCCTCTGCCAGATTACCAGCAGGCTGGTATCGGATCGCTACGCAATTTTAATTGGGGATGATGATTTCTCATCCGGATCACTGCGACAGGAAAGTAATGTACGGCCAACCCGGATTTTTACTGCGGATAAGAAAATTATCCAGTATACCGCTGGTCACCTGAAAGATGATGCAATGGAAAAGATCACTAATCGTGTCATTGAGATCGTTCAAGGATGATTGAGACAAAGGAGATCCTGATAACCGCTGTTTCCCGCTGTCGCAGTCAGCAGTCTGCCGGAATATGAAAAAGACGGATCTTACAAGAGTGCGGGACGCGTTACAAACACTTCATCCCCGTATCACCGTTCCAGATGAGATTGCAGACCGTGCCCGTGTCGCTATTGAGCGGATGCTGGCCCTCTGATTTTTATTTTTTAACTCCCCCTGTCCGCAATGAATCCTACTGTTTTTTGTTGTTGTGCCCGTAACATACAGGTAACTTTCAGATATTTTCCCTCACTTTACCGTAGGATCCCGCATGCACAACCCGTTTAACGCGCTCGCGTCTCTCATCGTCACCCGCCCAAAACAGCTGGCTGTACTCTTCTGCCTGCTGCTTGTCGTAGCCTTCTTTGGGATGACCATGATCACTATGGCGACGGGAACAGATACCTATCTGGACAAGGACACAAAGCGCGGGATGCTTCTTGACAAATACACCAAAACATTCCAGTCCGACAGCGTGCTAATCCTCATCGAAGCCGACGATGTGATGAGCCCGGATGTGCTCGCGTATATCGACCGGTTAGAGCGGGATATTTCGCAGGAGCGCTATGTCACGGGAGCCTCGGGCATCTCTGATATGGTAAAGAGCGCAAACGGGGGGGTACTGCCAACAAGCAGGGCAGAGATCACACGTCTCAAGGAAGAAGTGCCTCCGGAGATCCTCACCCGGTACGTTCCCTCACGGACCATGACCATCTCGGTCGTTACCGTGGACCAGGGGCTTGAGAATGCCCAGGCATTCTCCCTTGTGGATAACATCAATAAACGGGTGAGCCTTTCTGACCAGCCACCTGGCGTGAGTGTGGTTGTCACCGGCAACCAGGCATTCGACAAAGAGATGTCTGCTGAAATGAGCACATCCATGGGAACGCTCATCATGGTCGCCATGATCCTGATGGTGATTGCCGTAGGCCTGCTCTTTGGTCATGTCCGGTACCGTCTTCTCTCGGTCTTTATCGTTGGGACCGGTCTTATACTGACGTTCGGGGTCATCGGGTTTTCGGGCATGCAGATCACGATGGTGACGATTGGTGCATTCCCGGTCATGATTGGGATCGGAATCGATTACGCGATCCAGTTTCATTCGCGGTTTGATGAAGAAATTCGCAAATCTCCCATGGCTGAAGCCGTTACTACTACCGTCACCAAAGCCGGGCCTTCCGTGCTCTACGCGATGCTTGCCACGGCAATGGGTTTTATCGCCCTGTACATTTCACCGCTCCCTATGATTCGCAGCTTTGGCCTGACATGTGTCATCGGGATCATCTGTTGCTACCTTGCAGCGATCGTGGTCGTGCCGGTCTTTGGAATCCTGGTACATTACCGTCCGGTTGAAGAGACAGCACAGAAAAAACATGGTGCCGCAAAATCGAATATCGATAGGTACAACGAGCTCGTGGGCAGTGTCGTTAAACTCGTCTCACGGAATGCGGTCCCGGTCCTGATCATCTGCGTCCTGTTTGCCGTCATCGGATTCCAGATGGACAACGAGATCATCGTCAACACCGATGAGAAGACCTTTGTCCCGGCAGATATGCCGGCAAAGGTGAACCTCGACAAGGTCAAGCGCACTATGGGCGAGACCTCCAGCATCCCAGTGTATGTACAGGGAAGCAATCTCCTCTCTCCGGAGTCTGTCCTCTGGATGTATGAATTCCAGGAGTATGAAGAGACTCACAACAGCAAGATCACCGGCTCATTAAGCATTGCAACCTACCTTGCACAGTACAACGACGGGGTCCTGCCGCAGACGGTCCCGGAGATCAATGCTGTGATGGGAAAAATCCCTCAGCAGACCCGCGACCGGTACGTGAGCTGGAATACCGAAGCGGTAATTGAGTTCACCTCCATTGCCATGCCCAATGATGTCGCAATGTCGATGACCGAGCGTATGAAAAAAGATCTCGCATGGAAGGCACCCCCGCCAGGTATCCACGCCTCCTTCACGGGCATGGGAGAGATGTTTTCCAACCTAATCCGGGAGATACGGGATGGTAAGACATTCATGACCATCCTTGGTTTTGGGATGATCTTTGTATTCCTCTACATCATCTACCGGAAATTTACCAAGGCAGCAACCCCGTTGATCCCTATCATCATGATCGTAGGTTGGAATGGTCTCATCATGTACATACTTGCCATCGATTACACCCCGCTCACCGCAACGCTCGGTTCAATGTCAGTCGGTGTAGCATCGGAATATACGATCCTGATCATGGAGCGGTACTATGAGGAGCGGGCAAACGGGCTCGCCCTGCTCCCGGCAATCCAGTACAGTATCGAGAAGATCGGCACCGCAATTACGGTCTCGGGTATGACAACTGTCTTTGGGTTTGCCGCACTCATGGTCTCTGCCTTTGGCATCATCAGTAATTTCGGTACGGTGACTGTCATCTCGGTCTTCTTTGCCCTTGCCGGTGCCATCATCGTGATGCCGGCGATCCTGGTACTGGTGGGGATGATGGAAGGCGGAACGATTACCACAGAAGAATGTCCGGAACCATGAAACAAGGGTTCAGCGGAATTTTCACCGGGATTTCTGAAGGCACCCGGTAATCATGGCAACATCACTTTTTATCGGGAACCGGTTTTCGTTCAACCAGTTTATTGTACATCTCCTCACCGACACACTCCTTTGCGTGTTTGCACCACTGTATGCACGATTCGATATCGTTATAGACCACAAAACCACAGCTGCATTTCACAGAGATATCGTTTGAGAAGAGTTCCACTTCCTCTCCGCACTGCGGACATTTTTTAATCGCGAGCGTGGGTGTGCGCAGGTTTGCAGCACCGGGGCAGTGATCGGGCATCAGGTTCCTTCTTTATTGTGTATACTCCCCGTCTAATGAAACAACGGGTCGTATCACTCGTTCGTCATCGGCTGATGGTGTATTCACGAGCGGGGAGACCGGATACATTGCCATCTTTTCTGCAGGGTACGGTGCGAGCATCTCTTTTAGTTGCCCGGCACCCGGTTGCTCACCCGTGAGCCATCCCTCTTCATAATCCGGCGAAATTATCGCGGGCATCCGGTTATGGACCGTTGCCATCAGGTCATTTGGCTCTGTTGTGATGATCGTATACGTGGCGAGCAGAGTTCCTGCGGGATCGTGCCACTCATCATAGAGCCCGGCAAAGGCAAAGAGCGGCTGGCCGTTTACATGAATGTAGAACGGGATCTTTTTAGTCCCCTCGTGCTTCCACTCAAAAAAGCCGCTTGCAGGAACAAGACAGCGTTTCGTTTTCAGCAGTGAGGCAAATGATGGTTTTTCCGACAGGGTCTCTGCCCGTGCGTTGATGAACGGGTGCACTGTCTTGAGATCTTTTGTCGAATGCGGAACCAGTCCCCACTGCATCTGGACAAGTTCCCTGCCCCCGGCCCTCTGAACGATCACCGGTTGCCGGGTACCGGGCACGATATTGAACTTCGAGCGGGCACCGAGCATCGGGTTGAAGATGCGAAAGCGGTTGCCGAGATCATCAATGCAGATGAGGGAATACCGGCCGCACATTACACTCCACTTCTGGTTCACCCGCACATCAATCTTACGATGTCTTTCTATCACTTTCGCCCCCCGCAAACCTGAGCCTTATCCCATTCGGTGCAGCAGGGATCCGGTGCAATGCTTATCGAGCTCTCAAAGGGGATCACCCTCCACCCGGGCAGTTTCACTGCGGTGATCGCACCGGAAAGAAAGATACTTTCAGCGCTCAACAGCAACGCCGATCTCCAGCGATTTCTCTTCCTCTATATCTGCGGCAACTACTCGCGTATCCTTTCGGGTATCAGCCGAACATCAGATAATTTTGAAGTCCGTCGACCGTTTACCGCTGACCAGCTCTTAACCGTCATCCATGAAGCGAGCCACACGATCGTCTTTGTCGAGCATGACCCTACGCTCTTTGATGGGGCAGAGCGTCTGTTTGTCCCGATCGCATCAGCACTTCGGCAGACCGGCAGGGAAGCTATGGTGATACTCTGGGCGCCGGCGAGTGACCGCTCCTTTGCCGCACTGATCCGGCAGGCTGACCGGGTCATTGAGATTATACCCGAAGGTCTGGCCCCGGACCATTCGGGTTTTGCGAGCCGGCGATCCTGCCGGATGGGTGGTGGGGTACCAAGAGCCCAAAAGACACTGGGGGTGTAAGGGTGGGCAGGAGTTTTGAGAGCGTGCGCCAAGGAGTAAAAGGCCCCATCGATCACTGGGCGAGAGCTGCACGGGCACTCAGAAAAGATGACAAGGCTTATGGTGAGAAGCTGGTAGCGCTTGCCAAAAAACATTCGAGCGAGGCGTTCTATGGCTGCGATGATCCGCTTGAAGCGGTGGTCTTTTCGGTGCTTGTAGAGATGCTCAAGCAGCAGGAGGAGCGGCACGCGAAAGATACCCAGAAAGAGGCCGGGGGGAGAGATGACCGCGATGTGGATCCTTGACTCGGCCTTCCGGAACGGGGGCGTGGACCTGTGGCACAAGAATGGCTCTGTGCAGAAGTGCCATCACAAATACGATCCACCGTTTTATCTCCATATTCCGGACCCGGATTTACATCACGGGATGCTCGAAGCGCTGGAAGAGCAGTACCGTGCGGAGCCCTGCACGTTTACCACGATCTTTGGAAAACGTGAGGGTTACAGGGTTTTTGCCGGGCGACAGGTGGCTGAAGCTATCGAGCAGCAGACAGAGTTTGCTGCACATCTTTTCAATGTGGATGTGCGACGCGACCAGCGTTTTATGGCAGAGGAAGGAATTGTTCCCTGCTGTGCAGACCCGGAGGACCGGTTCTCTCCGGTATTTGAGCATGGCCTGATCAGCATGGAGATCCGTATCCGGGATGACCCGGCCCGGGCGGCTACCTGCTCTGATATTGAGATTATCTGTGAACGCACCGAGCGGCTGCACGGGCGGGAAGAGGATGTACTAGCCGATCTCTTCGGGCTTGTTGCTGCGCATGACCCGGACCTGATCCTGATGACCGATGCAGATCGCTGGATGTCGAAGCTTCAGGTACGGGCCCGGGCACGGGGACTCACGATGCCGTTTTCCCGGAGCGGGAAGTACCGCACCATGGATTCGCGCTCATACTGGAGTTACGGCAGGGTGGAGCACAAGGAAGCTGCACTCATACCGGACGGGAGGATACTGATCGATACCGAACAGTCATTTGTGTACCGTGAGGGCGGGCTTGCCGGGGTGCTCATGGCTTCCCGGTTATCGGGGCTCTCTCCCAGCCTTGCATCCCGGTTCACCCCGGGCACGCTCATCTCCAGCTACGAGACCTATGAAGCGGTGCGAAGGGGAATTGTTGTGCCGTTCCGGAAGAGCGATGCTGAAGTGCTGCGGAAATTTACCGCACTCAAAACCGCAGACCGGGGCGGGATGATGTTCCAGCCGGAGCCCGGCATCTTTGAGGATGTGACTGAGATCGATTTCACCTCCATGTACCCTTCAATCATTGTACAGGCAAACCTGTCGCCAGAGACCATCGGGCATCCGGAATCGCAACAGCGGGGTTTTCTCCCTACAGCCCTTGAGCCCCTGCTGGCCCTGCGGATACGGACTAAACAGATGAAAAAAACCGACCCGGCTATCGCCGGCATTGATGCAATTCTCAAGTGGATGCTGGTCACCTGTTTTGGCTACACCGGCTACAAAAACGCAAAGTTTGGCAGGATCGAAGTGCACGAAGGAATCACCGGGCGATCGCGCGACATCCTGCTGCTGACCAAAGACATTGCCGAGGCGATGGGCTTTTTTGTCCTCCACGGGATTGTGGACTGCCTCTGGGTGCAGGGTTCGCCGGTTGCAGCACTGCAGGAGCGGGTCAACCGCGAGACCGGGTTGTTAACCGAACTCGAACACTTCGACTGGATTGTTTTCCTGCCGCTCAATGACGGGCTGGGAGCCTACAACCGCTACTATGGCCGGCTGTCTGATGGCAGCATGAAGGTGCGGGGTATTGCCGCACGAAAACATGATACCCCGGAATATATCCGCAGGATGCAGGCAGATATGCTTGCAGTCATGGGGACTGCAGCAACGATTGCAGAACTCCACGGGCTATGGGATCAGGTGATGGCGATATACCACAGCGCGGTGCAGCGGTTGCCGTCCGCACCCGTACAGGATATGACAATCAGCCGTAGGATCAGCCGGCTCACATATGCCCATCGCTGCATTGAAGGCGCTGCGGTGAACGCGTACCGTAAGTGCGGGGTGCCTGTCGCGCCGGGCATGAAGATCCGGTATGTGGTGCTGGATGCCCGCACGTACCGGGTGGAGCCTGAATGGTATGCAGAGCGCTTTGATACCATGTACTACCGGGAACTGCTGGAGCGGGCATGGAAAGAGATCTCATATGCGTTCAGAGCGAGTGGAGTGAGCACCACAGAACCGCAGAGGATTTCTGGAATCCAGATGCAACGGCAGATCTGTACCGGGCAATTGGAGTGCCGTAACGCACAAAAGATGTAATAGGGTCTATCACCAAGTTACCGGCAACAATGACCGATAAGCAGCTCATCTCCACTATAAAATACGTTGCCGGTTCAAAACCGGTCTTTACACTCTCGGAGATCGTGCCGTACCTTGAAAAAAAATACCCGGTTGAAAAACTGCTCACCCTCATTTCCCCCCGGTTAGACGAACTGAACCTTGTGGTAAAGAAAGTGGGAACGGACTATGAGATCTCGCGGAGGGTTTCGGCAGAGCAGTATACCTTAAACCCGGCTGAGCTGGAGAGGCAGGATGTCTTTTTTGCAACACGTCGTCTTCCCCCATTGCTGGAAGCGGCAATCGAGCAGTACATCCCAAAAAAAGTGGGAAAGGAACTAACCGACCCCGTAATTCTCGAACGGCTCCGCAGGGCGATTGTGGCGCAGAAATCGGATTACTGGAAGCCTACGCATAAGCGTTCGCTGCAGTACACGAAGGCATACCATGTGCTCGGGTATCTCGCGTACCATTTCCCGGTCTACTATGTGCAGACCCAGCACCTGCTCGCCATGCTCGCCAGCGACGGTTTGTTGAAAAATTCCATGACCGTGCTGGATGCCGGCACCGGGCCAGGCGTTGTGCCGCTTGCGATTGCGGATTTCTATTCCCGGCTGGATGGTGCAACGGCAACGGTATACTCGGTGGAACGCTCAGAGGAACATATCGAGGCGTTCATGTACCTCCGGGAGCAGTGCACACAGAAAGGGGTACATGCCAGTATCAAGCCCCCGATAAAGGCAGATCTCACTACCCTTGACCCGGCAAAAATTCCGCAGCAGATCGACCTGATGATCTTTTCAAATGTGCTCAACGAGATCAGCGATGTATCGCTTGACCAGCGGGCGGATCTCGTTCTGAAACTGGCCGGGAGGCTCGCTCCGGATGGGACAATCCTCATTGTCGAACCTGCTGAGGAGACAAACTCTGCCCAGCTGCGACTGCTCTCACTTGCGTTAAAGAAGCGGGGGTTGACGATTCACAGCCCGTGTTCATTTATCTGGGGCACGAACTGCACACCGGACCGGTGCTGGAGTTTTGCAACAACCAGAAATATCCAGCCCACCCGGCTGATGGGGATACTGGCATCCGGAGAAGAGCCGTTCCGTTATCTCAACATCGATATCAAGTACAGTTACGTAGTGCTAAGAAAAGACGGAAAAGTCCGGGACTCGTACCGGGTGCCAACCGGTTCCCGTGTCCTTCGGTTGTCCCAGATCCGCCGCCACGTGGAAAAACGGATCAATCTTATTGCAGCCAAGATGTCCGGGAACCTGGGCGATGCCAAGACGATGGTGTTCAAGCTCTGCGATGGCACGGCAGATACACCGGTGTATGCGGTGGTACCAGCCTATCACGTTACTCCGGAGAATGAGGCGATCGTGTCAGCACAGTACGGGGCAATTCTTGAGATTGAGAGTGTGCTTGTCCGGCATAACTCAAAGCATGATGCGTATAATGTGCTGGTGAGCCGGAATACGGGGATTGTTGAGGTGAAATAATTTTTTTATGTCCCCTATTCTCCAGATCACAGGACAGATACTCAGAAAGAAATAATATCTTGCTGGCGTATGTAATATTAGTATTATGGCAACAAAACGAATCCATAATCCTGTCACGGGTAAATATTACGAGTTACGGCAGCGTTCGACCGTAAATGGTGAAGCAGGACAAATTAAGGGATTATGGAGTTCAAAAAAGAAAGCAAGGAGCCAATAATTGGCTAATACCGGTACCAGGTGGTGTATCGACACCAATTCACTTGTTCCTTGGCTGATAACAGATTCCGGGGTACTTGATCTTCTTATCAAAAAATATGGAATACCCTCAGATTTTCGTGATATCTATCTGAACCGGCATGCACATTCAATTGATTTTATCCAGAGAATTATTGATTTGAAATCCAATGGATTTTCTGATGAGTTCTATTTTTCTTACCTGGCTATGAACGAAGTATATTCAGCAGTCCGCGATGAAATCCGTAGTATCCTGTTATTCAAAAATGGTACTCCTCTCTCACGATGGAGTGAGGAGAAAAATTCTATTGATCTTCCAGAGGATTCTATGGAAACCGTATACAAAGACATCGAAAACAAGTTCGATGTATTATTCGGAAATAACACAATAATTCCGCTTTCCGATGAACCGGAAGAAAAGGGCGATAATTTTTCTGAGATTGTGGCATCTTTAATTTTCACATTCAAACGTGTTAAAACTCAGGATGCAATATTACTGACAACAGCCATCTCTGTCAAAGCGAATTACTTTGTCACGTTCGATAAAAGATTAATCGCCGAAGTATCGAAAGAACTTACCAAAAAATATCAGTTACATCTTATATCTCCCAACCATGGCAATACATTGCTTAAAAAAAGTAAATACACTGATAAAATGATCCGTTCTAAAGATTTAATTTGAGATTCTGATAGGAGTCTTTTTTGTAAATTTTCAGGAGGATATAAACAGTTACAATGCTGGAATTATTATTCTCGATGAAACAGAAGCTCGACATTATTAAGAGAATCACGGTTTACCCGTAATTGGAATTATTGGCATCCTGATTCAGGCAAAGGCAGAAGGAAAGATCAGGTCTATGTGAGCTGAACTGGAACGATTGCATAAAACCGGGAACTTCTGGATCAGTAAATCTCTGCATCAGATGATTCTTACAACCGCTGGTGAAACTAAAAAATAATCTCTTTATGGATCGATCACACGGATCACCGTTTTTTAAAAACACTATTTTGCTCTTTGTTCATCTGCCAGTCCGGTTGCCACAGCGGCCGAAAAAACTATTTAAAACGTGAAATTTTACCAAAAATCCGAATTGGTTTTTATAGTTCAGATTTATAGTTAAATGTAGAGTCATGGATAACCTCAACCTGAACAGCGATGAAACGATCATTCTAAAGACGCAAATTGTTATTATTACGGGCGTCCGGCATGAAGCCGTACTGACCAGCAGACGTCTCTTCCTTATTGAAAATGAAACGGGCCGTATTCATGAGAATATCTTATTTTCAGAAATTGATCGGGCAATATCAGGTGTAAATAAATTACGCGAACCAATCATAACACTTATCATTGACTCACCCGGTGATGAGAAAAGAGATTTAGAACTTATATTTATCCAGATTATCGGGGATAAGAATATAGTTGAACTCGAAAAATGCTTAACAATCCTTAAAGAACATGATGTCCCCATAGAGGGCATAAGCCCGTTGACCATTCGTGCTCTTTTATTCAAAGTGAATAGGAAAAACCAGGGGATGCTGGTAGTTGATGAAACAGTCACCCGACCGGCAGTACCGGAATGGACAATTTTTGGTCCATTACGTGATAACAAGCAATCCACGGAAGAAGAAGAAGAATACCATGAACTAAAACCGCTCCACACGCTCGCAATAATATTCCTTATTTTTGTTGTTACGATCGTAGGAATAACTCTCGTTGGACAAACGCTGCAGGAAAAACCGGCTCCTCATAACGTGACCGCTGCGGTAACGGGTGTGGTCACAATCGCAACACCGGCCCCTACTCCGACTCCCGCAGGCGAGGTAACTCCCGTTCCTACTGAATCACTTCCACAGATCATTATACCTCCTACCGGTGTCTGGGTACGGGTACAGTACCCCGGGAATTTCTCCGGCACCATCGGGGCACTGGGGAGAAATATCGATGTGAGTGGTTCCGGGATACAGTGGTACCAGTTGCCGGTTGTTGACACCACACTGGATGGAGCAATAGCAAAACTGGATGGAACGTCAGATAAAATGGTAGTTGAGACCTATAAAGACGGGGCGCTGATCTCGCGGAAGAGTACCAAGTCCCCCTATGGTTCGATTGAGTTGCTCGGAACCGGAACTGAAGATATCACAGCGGATGTGGCAGCAAATAACATAGTACCGAATTATGTGGTAACACCTGTTCCGTCACCGAGCATACAAACCACCGAAGATTACCTTCCCAAGATCAGTATTCCCACAAAGGGCGTATGGGCACGGGTATATTATCCCGGGTATTTTTCCGGATCTATCGGCGGACGGGGAATTTCTACCCCGATAAAAAGTACCGGGGACCAGTTATATGAAATTCCGGCAAATGTTGGTATGGTAGAAGGAAGCATCGAGAAGGATGATAAGTCAGGTGGAAAACTGGTAACTGAGATCTATAAGGACGGGGCATTAATCTCACGTATGGAAACGATGAAACCCCAAGGTTTGATTGACATACATGTTCCTGTGTAGATGGGATGTGTTAATCCAGAACACTCTTTTCCTTTTGAACCGGAGGAGGTTTTGGATTGACGTATGACACATACATCTCTATCTATTCGCCAAGGTACAACACACCCGGCACATTTTTGAAATCCTTATCACCCGTGCAAATCGTAAGCCTGTGTGCCTCCGCCGTTGCATAGATGATGCGGTCAGCTATCCCTCCGGTGTACCTGGGTTACGTTACTTCAAATCCTGATGGGCGTATATCAGAAGAACCGTCCGGATTCGCCACCCAGATATCATAATATCTTTGTTTCGGGCTTTTCGGCAAAACAAATTGACCGGTAATCTTCCTCGCAGATATTACCCGGATTGATTCGCCTTCAACAAAGACGGTTGAAGTCCCCGGATAATACAATGCTACGCGGGTCGTTCCCTGTGGCACAAATCCCATTCCCGTAAGGGTGAACGGTTGCACGGTACCATTTTTCGCCCGGACCGAGTTGAGATTTGTGATTACCGGGTCAGCAACAAATGTTGCTGAGATCGTGTGGGGGGAGACTACGTTGTTAAACGTATATCCTGACAGGACACCGACAGCATTGCCATCAATAGTGACAGAAGCGGTATGATACCCGGTATCCGGCGTGACCGAAAAGGTCGGGCTGCTTCCATATCTTACCGGTGTCTCGCCTGATGGAGTGATTGTTCCGCCGCGTCCCGGTGATGCAGTGATCGTGTACTTGTTGATGGTAAATGTTGCTGCGATTGTATGATTTGACCGGATATCCGAAAATGAATAATTCGTTATCGCTCCCTGAAACATGTCATCCACTATTACGTTCGTGATATGATAGCCAGTGTCCGGAATGATGGTGACATCCTGATGACTGCCATAGTCTAAAGTTTCCGGTCTTTGCAAAGAGATCGATCCACCATACCCGGCAGACGGTGTGATAGTGTACCGGTTGATCGAAAAGATCGCACTGATCGTCTGGTTGGATTGGATATTTTTGAATGTGTAGCTTGTGACCGCTCCGACTGAAGCGCTGTTGATGAGGACATCCGCGATATGATAGCCGGTATCTGGGGTGATCGTGTAGGTTTTGTTACTCCCGTAGTTTACGGTGGCGATACCCCAGGGGATGATCGATCCGTTGGCGCGAGTGATTCCGGTTGTTTCCGAAGGTGCCGGTTCTGAAATCACCTGTTGCGGGGATACGGTGCCTGGCAGGTTCGTAGTGACGACCGGCAAACCCCAACTACTCCCGGTGGGGGGTAAGATGCCGGGGAATGTGAGGGGAGGGCTGTGCACGGATAAGCTGGCAGTGCGGGTCGCTACCGGAGCCGGAATTGTCTGATGCAGGGGTTGAGAGAGCGCAGCAACTCCGGTGACAACTGCTGCCACAGCGATAATTCCCACGATTATAAGCGCACCAATGAGTTTTTTATGAGCCCGTTCAGAATGCGGCGACTGTTTCATATGGCACTACCCATAGGTACCTGAATTGTGCATACAACCCTTAAATACCACTCCTGAATAGAGATTGTTGCGGCAACGGGTTATTATTCTACAGGATTATGGGTCTGGCTGGACCGTTTCTCGCGGTTTTTGCCCTACGGTCATAAATGTTGGGGGTATCTCAACTCAGGGTCAATGAATTGAACTGCATGATATACAACGGTGTGCCATAGGTCGGATCCTGACCGCTGGATATCCTGATATATACACTATTTGCCGGTGTGAATGACTGCGTTATGGTAAATTTCTGGCCATTGCCCGGAGGTGTCTTGGCAGCATCGGCATAAAACACTCGTATCCCATTCACATCGATGGCCATCCATCGTGCAGGGGGGGCAGGAGTGGAACTGAGCAGACCGTTGAAGGTTACGGTGTTCCATCGGGTACCTGATGGGGCTGTAAAGGTTTTCGAGACACTGGATTGTGTTGGAACCCTGTCAAGAGTAACATTCGATCCATATTCGCCATGACCATCAACCATGACCGGGCCGTATTCCACACAGTATCCGCTTGCCGTTCCTGTTGTTGCCTTACATGAAGCACTATATTGCCAGTCTTTCCAACCGCTGACAGACCAGTCCCATGTCAGAGGGGGTGAAACTGCGTTTACTATCGTGAACACACCGATCTTTGATACGGATTGCCCGCCAGCGTTCTTCACAAAAACATCCCATGGCCCGGCAGAGGAGTATGACGCAGGGAGCGGGAACGTGCAGGCGAGCCGGGTGGGTAAGATAACCTCAACATCTGTTGCGGTAATATCAGGTTCTCCCGTTTTTGCCAGCCATACGGATGGTGATTGTCCATAGGAAAAATTCGTGCCATCAATGGTTACCCTTACCAGTGTCCCGGATGCACCTGTTCGTGGGGAAATGGAACCAGCCGGGGTTATATTCGGTGAAGGGATATTCTTTTGAGGGGCTAAAGCACCAGATGCAATGACGGCAATGACAATACAGATGATGGCAATAAGTATGATTATCCCAACGATCAGCAGCGACTTGTTTTTATTGTCGGGGGGGTTTGTCATGCTATGCTCCTTCACGATTTTTTTTAGGAATTCTTATAAGATATTCCCGTACAGTTTCTGTTTTATTATTATCTGACTGGCATTAAGGGAACAGATCTCTGTTAAGGAATTTTACTGGTGTTGCTCTTATCCAGAATAAACAATCAATGGTTGGACTAGTTTATAAATTACACGACATTACGAGAGAGGGAACACTATGGATTGCTGCAGGCGATATCCATTAACGGCTTACGGGATTACACGCAGAACCAGATCCTTTATGTGACAAAGTCGTGGTTTTCCGTATAATTCAAAATTAAGAAAAAGTTTCTGCTGTCAACCCGTACACCACACGCATCATTCCTGGTTACTGCTTGGGCTTACCTGACGAAATACGTGATTTTTCGAATCGTGATGTACTTGAAGTAAAAATAATCCAATCGCAACAGATCTGATATATCCAATGTGAACAATCTCACTTTTAAGAATGGGACTAAATTAAAAAAAAATGGGGGGAAGATCCCCTCATTTACCGGCTGCCCTTATTCCCGATAATTTGGGAACATACGGGTTATCCAGCCGGCGCCTTTTTTGTTATCAGTGTTGTGATGTTCTCTTCTCAACTCAGGGTCAATGTGTTGAACTGCATTCTATACGATGTTGTTTGCCGTATTGGGTTCTGTATCCCAGATATTGCTACTTTTACGGTGTTTCTCTGCGTAAAGGTCTTTGTAATGGTAAATTGCTGGCCGTTGATCGCGGAGTCCTGTCCCGCTGTGGCAGAATATACCTCCACACCATCGACGCTAATGGTCACCTTTCTTCCGTTAAGAAGATCGGAAGAACTGAGCAGACCCGTGAACGTAAGGGTAGTCCATGTGGTATCAGAGGGGGCCGTAAATGTCTTCCAGACTGTGGATTCCGTTTTACTCCCCGTAGCAGAGGTAATATCCGATCCATATTCACCGTGGCCGTCATCCATGACCGGACCGTATATCGAACAGGTTCCGACAGTCGGACATGTGGTTGCAGTTTGCCATCCATCCCAGTTATCAACAGACCAGTCCCATGTAAGAGGTTTGGCACCCGTTTTTTGTGTTATCGTGAACACACCAAGATTTGCCGAGACTTGCCCGTCCCTGCTCTTGACCAGGAGATCCCATGTCCCGGCCGGAGCTGATTCGGGAATAATAAGGGTGAATGACAACTGCTCCGTACCGTAAATCTGGATACTTGTCGCATTAATATTAGTTTGCCCTGTTTTTGCCAGCCAGATATACGGGTTTTGACCAAAGCCAAAGTTGTTACCCGTTACTTTTACAATCTGAATTGTTGTCCCGTTAATACCGGTCGATGGTTCGATGGATGTTACCACTGGAGCTGGGTTTGTCAGAGCGAATGCGCCAACTTTTAACCCGGATTGCCCATCCGTATTCTTTACTACGAGATCCCATGGCCCGGATATTGTGTTTTTGTATGGAGTGAGCAAAATTGCGCACGTGATTTGCGTAGGTGAGACCACGACAACATTGGTCGCATCAATATTGTCCTCTCCTCCTCTTGCTAACCAGACGGACGGTGTTGTATCCTTAACAAAGTTTTCGCCCGTAATACTGACGCTTGGTAGTTGAGTCCCGGCAACACCGGTGGCTGGACTAATGCTGGTTACGGTCGGGGCCGGGTTTGTTACGGTGAAGGCATTGGGTAATGTTGCCGACTGCCCGTTAGTGTTTGTTACCACAACATTCCACTCACCCGCTGAGGTTGCAGATGGCGCGGGGAGCGGGAGCGTGCAGGTGATGATCTTTGACGATGAGTCTACGGTTACCGATGTGGCGGTGATATTAGATGATCCTGCTTTTGTCAGACTCACCGTTGTACTTGGGAGGAAACCGGTACCTGCCAGGTTTGTTATCGTAACTGATGTACCGGCAACACCTGTTCCCGGAGTAATGCCGGTTACAGTGAGGGGGGTAATCGTATACGTGAACTCGTCAGCGGATGAAGTAGCGCTGATACCACCGGGTGTTGTGACCGTTATATTGACCGTACCTGCTGCACCTGCGGGAGATGTAATGGTGATTTGAGTTGCAGAGTTTACGGTCAGGCTGGTACCGGCAGTGGTTCCGAACTTGACTGCCGTTGCTCCGGTAAACTCAGTACCGGTGATAGTAA
>CAZPYV010000002.1:26463-32782 GCA_964590895.1 uncultured Methanoregula sp.
CCACAGTCCCGCCAACCAAAGGTCCGCTCGTCGGGGATATGCCGGTTACGGTCGGAGTGGGCATAGTATACGTGAACTGGCCAGCGGATGAAGTAGCGCTGGTACCTGCAGGCGTAGTGACGGTAACATTGACCTTACCTGCTGCACTGGCAGGAGATGTGATGGTGATTTGCGTTGCAGAGTCCACGGTCAGGCTGGTACCGGCAGTGGTTCCGAACTTAACGGCCGTTGCTCCGGTAAACCCGGTACCGGTGATAGTAACCACAGTCCCGCCAACCAAAGGTCCGCTCGTCGGGGATATGCCGGTTACGGTCGGGGCGGCAGTAACTGTAGTATACGTGAACTGGCCAGCGGATGAAGTAGCGCTGGTACCTGCGGGCGTAGTGACGGTAACATTAACGATACCTGCTGCACCTGCGGGAGATGTGATGGTGATTTGCGTTGCAGAGTTTACGGTCAGGCCGGTCCCAGCAGTGGTTCCGAACTTAACGGCAGTTGCTCCGGTAAACCCGGTACCGGTGATAGTAACCACAGTCCCGCCAACCAGAGGTCCACTTGACGGTGAGATGCCGGTTACGGTCGGGGCTGTTGGAGGTTGCGTGTGCCCGGTCCCGCCGGTATATTTCAGATCCCGGTTCGACTCGTCATAGTAGCTGATACGGGGATTACCCTGCGAGTCAAGCGCAAGGGAGGAATATGCGCCCACTTTTTTGGTACTGTCAACGGTTTCGGTTACCCATCGGGCAGTTATACTGTCCCATGCGGCAAATTTCAGGTCATGGTTTTGTGCATCGTAATAGCTGATACGCGGGTCACCATTCGCATCCAGCTTAAGGGATACATATTCACCAACTCTTTTTGAATTATCGACCGTTGTGAGAACCCATTTGCTTCCATCCCACGCTGCATACCTCAGGTTCTTGTCCGACTCGTCATAGTAGCCGATCCTTGGCTTGCCGGTGCTGTCGAGAGCAAGGGAGGAATACTTCCCGACATTATTGGAACGGTCATCATACCTGCCGTAATCCCCATCCCAGTGATTTCGTTTTTGTCCTTCCCCATACTTCAGGCCATCAACCGTTGTGATGTTCCACCTGTTTCCATCCCAGGCTGCATACATCAGGTTCTTGTTCGAGTCGTCATAGTAGCTGATCCTTGGCTTGCCGGTGCTGTCAAGTGCCAGTGAGGAATACTTCCCGACGTTCTTGGACCGGTCATCAACCCTGTCGCGATCGCAATCCCAGTTATTCCAGGTATGTCCTCTGTTATCCTTGGAACCGTCGACAGCGGTGATGACCCACTTGCTTCCATCCCATGAAGCATAATTCAGGGTCTTATCGGACTCGTCATAGTAACTGATTCTCGGTTTACCGGCACTGTCAAAGGCGAGAGATGAAAACTCGCCCACTTTTCCAGAGCTGTCGACCGTTGTTATGACCCACTTGCTCCCATCCCATGAAGCATACTTCAGGTCGCCCTTTGACTCGTCATAGAAGCTGATCCTCGGCTTGCCGGTGCTGTCGAAAGCAAGGGAGGAATACTTGCCCACTTTTTCGGTTCCGTGGAAACAGGATATATATTCGCGGTCCTGAGTTCTGTCATGACCCCGGTCCCAGAAAGACCACCAGTTTTTTTTCGGGGGCTCACTCTTGGAACAGTCTACGGTTGTGATGACCCATTTGCTCCCGTCCCATGAGGCATACTTGAGATCCCCATACGTCTGGTCATAGTAGCTGATCGCAGGATTGCCCGATGCATCAAGGGCAACCGATGAATACTGTCCAACCTTACCCCCGCTGTCCACTGTCTGAAATGACCATGGAGCGAATTCGCTTGCTGACACGCCACCTATCAGCAACATTCCTGCCAGCATGAGGATAATAACAGGAATCCATGTCTTTTGTTTACCGCTTGTGTTCATTCTTTTTTCCTCCTGAAGTATACCTTAGAGCATTAGTTTATGCGATTCTGGCAAATTATAGCAATAGAACGTATATACAATTATGGTATTTGATGTTATTGATGATGAACATTACTTATTAGATCATCCTTGACCATCGAAGTCTGATGAAACTTGAAGGGTGGTTGTGCCGGGCGTATGCGGGAGAAACACCGAAATATCTGTCGTGATGACCGCACTGGTGCCGGTCCCATTATGGAGGTTGCCGCTGACATCCCAGGGTTGTGCAACGCTCTATGTATCGGGGTTCTGGTTGGTGGATATTACCGCGTTACCAAAGTATTACAATCAGGCTTTTTTTTCCCATAAAGGTCCTTTGCGAACGGTACTGCGAATGGAATGATTTCTCCTTACGGGGTTCTGCTGAAGTCTGGGACCATGGGTGTACCCGGAACTCTACGGGAGTCAGAGAATCTTACACGTTCATCGTAGTAATGATCGAACTGCCGGAACCGGCATGATATATGATATCCACTCGCTTTGGTATCGATATGCAAGACGATGGGGATTTAAGGGTCTCGCCAATCCCCCACGTAGTCCACGGGCCTGTGGAGCTTTGCTTTGTGAAGGTGGATGTCACATCGGTACCATCGACGAGAATGGCAACAGTGGTGTTCTTCACCGTATCACCGCCATTATGAATGAGTGTAATGTTGCAGCCAGAAGTTGAGATGATGGCGTTAAATGCCGGGATTTTCTCCACGGAGGGTTGTGATAACAGTCCAATACCGATGACCGAAACAGCAGTGACAACGAGCGAAATGAGCAGTATGGCGCCAATCAGCTCAGAAACGCCGGATTCGTTTTCGGTCCCGTTCATTGCACTATCCACCACCGCCATATACCATTGCCAGGTATGTGGCATTTGATGCAATTACATTGATATCAAAATTTTTAGTAGCAGTTGTATCAGAACCATTGATGAAAATGTAACTCTCGGTAGTGGTAGTTCCGGTAAAGGTATTTGGCAGACCGGCAGCCATTGCCGTATAATTAAAGTAATTCATCCACATCACACGCGCCTGATCATCGGAGGTATTAAAACCAATCCGGATCCACTTCGTGTTGGCGGTTCCCACCGCGTAGGGCATGGGGTAAATTTTGGTGAGGGTTGTCTCGATCTGGACGGGGCTGTTGCCACCGACAGCACTGCCACCGGGCTGGTTGGTAGTAATGGCAAGTGCACTGATATTCACCGTCGAGATTTTGGAGGACGGATTATAGGAAAAGGTAATCTCAGGGGGGAGTTTATACGATGTGTTTCCATCAGTCTGAGAGAGGAACACACCTCCCATCTGGTAATAATAATTCTGGGAGATCCAGTAATTGTTTTCTGCACGATCTTCAATTGAACCAAGCGGAATCGGCGTTATGGTATAGGGGTTTTTTTCGGAAAAGTCATAGGTGATGTTGCCGTTTCCGACAATAGATCCCAGCCGCTGGTCAACCTCGAGACTGATGTAATCTCCGGGAAGTGTCACCGGATTAAGCCCGTATGCACCGTCCATGAGATCGACAGTATACTTGCCACCGGAGACAACATTGTTTGAGACGGGATAATTCTGCATCGTGATAACATTGTCTTTTGTTATACTGATTTTAAGATCCGTGCCGGCGTATCTGGATTGGTTTACGGGTAAGAGACAACCAGTTTGTTCTGCTCCTCCAGCAGGGTTGATAAGACGCGCTAAAATTCCAGTGCCATTCGGGGTCAATGGACACGGATTTGTATTGTATAATGGTTTAAAATCAATATAGTATGTCGATTGCGGTGTAAGATTTACGGTGGCAATCCACTTTGAAGTATTTACCGTTAAACCGTAATTGCCCGTAATGTTTAGAGGAACTGATGACGGGATTGAAATATTGACATACACATGGTTTGGCGTATAATTGACCTGCGCTGGAAGTGCAACAGAAGTATTCCCCGTATCCATGACGTACGATCGGGATGTTATTGTAAGGGTTTCAGGGATCGTTGTCCTCCTGTTAATTAAAAATTTGCCGGTTGAACGCATGGGGTTCATGATAGGAAAGATGCTGTTGCTTCCCTGCAAATACCCCCCACCCGTCCCAAGAGAGAAAGAATTACTCACGGAGTCCCCCACCTGATTATTGGTAAAAAGAGAGTCCAGACTGATCTTGTACTCAACAAACTGGTCATTTACCAAACCCATGTGAGCGATCTCGTTCTCCCGTCCTAGTGCGGGGACACCATAGACAAGGTACAGAGCGAGCCCGACGGTGATAAGACCAAGGATCAGTAAAAACCCAATAATCTCTGCAAGTGCTCCTTCACCCTGATCAGCAGTCATTTTCAGTACGTTTTGGTTGTGGGAGAGTTTATTTATATGTTCTGCGCAGGCAATCCCGGCGTGGCTGATTACAAGAGGGGGACGAAGGTGAGACTTTTTCCAGTTCCAAAAATTTTAAAAACTGGCATTCATTGACCAAAGGTACTGATGTTCATGCGAACATTTCCGCAATCCTGATATCGGGAATGCAACAATTCCCTCATCACAAGGCACTTTCTCTGAATATGCGGTGCGAGACGAGCGGCAAATTTTAGTGATACTATGGGAGCTCGAAGTATTGGTAAATTACCACAGGGAGAGGAATAAAAATGATGCTGAACCGGGCGTGTTTCCTCCGGTTAGAATATTCTGGAGATTGAATAGAGCGGGGAAGGTTCAAAAAAAGTTTTCTGAAAATTTTTCCTCACACTCGTAAATTCTTTTATTTTTTTCCAGCGAATACAATTTTTTTTTCAGGTGTTCTCAGGCAGTGTATCATTTTTCATGTGGCGATGACCGATACATCAGGCGTTCAAACGATACTCTGAAGCGAAGTGAACTTTGAGATGCATCATCCACAGATCAATATGAGAATTCGGGGCACGTGTGGTTGCAGTGCAATCCAACGAAGGATGCATGTTGCATGGCGGTGGATGGAAGGGCTCTGGCATAATCCCTAGATCCGGGGAACGAGATCAAAAAGGCGAACGGGACATCCAGCCTACAGTGATGATAGGAAGGCGTCTAGCACACGATGAGCCAAGACACAAAATTAAAAAAAATAGATGATAGCTGTGTGGTGTGGCGGAAGTCGTCTCTCTGCCGTTCATCACCCACCACTATCAGGGTAAACCAGTAACAGGCGATGAACCATTTCCGAAATAAAAAAGATTGATAACCGTTTGTTGTGACCGATGTTTTATTTTTGCTATCTGCTGATCCCCGGTCACTACAGGAGATTAGTAGAACTTGATGATAACGATACCGGAGCCGCCATTGCCCCCTGCACGGTTGGTCGCTCCACTACCGCCACCGCCACCACCGGTATTTGCAATAGCATTGCTCCCGACATTACCACCAACAGCACCATTACCTCCCCCGCCGAAGCCTCCACTTCCAGCAGTCCCCGATGTAGCGCCACCACCACCACCACCGGCAATATAACGGGTGCCCCCAACATCTACTCCTTCACCGGCTTGTGTAAGCAGCGTACTAAACGCACTGGATCCTACGCCCCCATTGCCGGCAATAGTCCCGGAACCACTGGTACCAACCGCTGAGGCGCCACCGCCACCACCGCCATAGAACGGAGCTGCAGCTCCTCGTCCCGTTGCACCATCATTACCCTGACTGGGGGATACCACTGGAGTATTACCCGTTCCACCAGTACCCGTACTTCGGGCACCACCACCACCGGACCCACCATTTCTTCCGTTTCTTGTCGCCGCGGTAGTACTACTTGTACCAGCACCGCCGCCGCCAGCTGCGGAGAACGTGGCAAATTGAGATGCAAGCCCATTTGAACCCTGAACATTATTTCCTGCGCCGGCTCCAAAGTTACCAACAGTTACGTTGTAAGATCCGGATGCATTGGTTATAGTGCCGGTCCTGAATCCACCAGCACCACCACCGCCACCCAGTCTTCCTCCACCTCCGCCGCCACCTACTACAAGGTATTCAACGGTTTGGACATTCACATTGGGTACTGCCCAGGATGTTGTGCCGACTGTTTTGTAAGATAAGATCTGGAAGAACCCGAACCTGTCTGCCGATGAAGTCGCGGATGCACCGCCAGGAGTGGTGACTACGGTGTTATACGTTCCGACCGTACGGGCTGGTGTGGTTACCGTGATGGAAGTATCGGTGTTCGCTGTAATTGCACCGGTAGCGTTAACCGTGCCACCGAAGCTTACGAAGTTCGCACCGGTTAAGTTTGTCCCGGTAAATGTCACGCTGGTTCCGCCCGCTATCGGACCGATTGCCGGTGACGGTGAGGTGATGGCGGTTATAGTCGGGATTCCTGCGTACCGGTATGCGTTCGTGCCGGTTACCGAACCACCGGGTG
>CAZPYV010000002.1:32882-270382 GCA_964590895.1 uncultured Methanoregula sp.
TCGTTCCCGTGATTGTTACCGATTGTCCGCCAGCGAGCGGGCCCGCTGCCGGCACGATGCTGGTAAAGGTCGGGATTCCTGCGTACCGGTATGCGTTCGTGCCGGTTACCGAACCACCGGGTGTAGTTATAACAACGTTAACGGTTCCGGCTGATGCACGGGCGGGCGTGGTCACGGTGATGGACGTATCGGTGTTCGCCGTAATTGCACCGGTAGCGTTAGCCGTGCCACCGAAGCTTACGAAGTTCGTTCCGGTTAAGTTCGTTCCCGTGATTGTTACCGATTGTCCGCCAGCGAGCGGGCCCGCTGCCGGCACAATGCTGGTAAAGACCGGGATTGCTGCATACCGGTATGCGTTCGTGCCGGTTGCCGAGCCGCCGGCTGAAGTGACAACGACGTCTACGGTTCCGGATGCACGGGCGGGTGTGGTTACCGTTATCTGGGTATCGCTGTTAACCGTCATTGCTCCGGTAGCGTTAGCCGTGCCTCCAAAGGTTACTGATGTCACCCAGGTTAAGTTCGAACCGGTGATTATTACGGATTGTCCACCCGCTACCGGGCCAACACTCGGCGTGATGCTCGTGAACCTCGGCGGCGGAGTGGTTACCGTGATAAGCTGGTAGGCGATACCGCTGCCACCGGCATTGGTTGCGGTCAGGCTCACGTTGTAGCTTCGCGGGTTGACAAATGTATGAGTCGTATCCATAGTAGTTGCGTCGGGAGTACCATCATCAAAGCGCCAGAGCCATGATGTCGGGGAATTGGATGCCAGGCCCTCTAACAGGACCGTAAGCGGAGCGGAGCCAGAGGTCGTATTCGGGAAGATATAAACTTCGGGCTTTGGCGTGGTCACGTTGATGTACCCGGTACGGACGAGTGAACTGCTGCTATACGTATTTGCCACCGTAAGGTTCACCGAGTAGAGGCCGATGGTGTCATACGTGTGACCCGGGTTCTGCAAGGTCGAAGTGTTCGCTATGGCGATATCGCCAAAGTGCCATAAGAAGTTAAACGGCGAGCCGGTTGAAAGGTCCGTAAAGTATACGGTCAGGCTTGCCGGCCCGGTTCTCGGGTAACCAGTGCTGTTAGTAAAGTTGGCAACTGCGGGAACATAGGTAAAGACATACCCGTTCTTTTCCGTAACATTACTGCCCCCTTCATTTGCCACCTCAAGTCTCACTGAATAATTTCCTGCGGACGAATAGGTATTGGTGGGATTCTTGACATACGCATAGTTTCCATCGCCAAAGTTCCAGATCCATGATGTCGGGCTGTTCGTTGATAAATCGGTAAATGTGACATTGAGGGGAATCGCTCCAGGTCTGGGTGAGCCGGTGAAATCCGCTACGGGTGGATCAATCAAGAATGTACCGACAAGCGTCTTGTTCGTAGTCACTGGGGGGAAGGTATAACTGTTACCGATTGGCGTGACCGCAGTACCGTTAACGGTCACTGTATACAGGCGATACCCGGTGGCCGGTGTGAAGTTGAAGATCGGTGTTGCTCCGTAGTTCACGGTCTGTACGGTGTTCGGGCTGACCGTTCCATTTGCGCGAACGATTGATGGTGTAATCGTGTATGTGTTGATCGCAAACGAACCGACAATGGTCTTGTTAGTCGTAACTGCCGGGAATGTATAACTGTTCCCGATAGGAGTGACCGCAGTCCCGTTAACGGTTACGTTAAAGAGGTTATACCCGGTATTCGGCGTGAAGTTGAATGTTGGCGTTGCTCCATAGTTGACCGTCAGGGTAGTTGCAGGGCTTATGGCTCCGTTTCCGCCAATGATTGAAGGCGTGATCGTGTATGTGTTGATCGCAAACGAACCGACAATGGTCTTGTTAGTCGTAACTGCCGGGAATGTATAACTGTTCCCGATAGGAGTGACCGCAGTCCCGTTAACGGTTACGTTAAAGAGGTTATACCCGGTATTCGGCGTGAAGTTGAATGTTGGCGTGTCCCCATAATTGACCGTCAGTGGGGAAGCCGGGCTGACAACTCCGTTTCCGCCAAGGATTGACGGCGTGATCGTAAACGTATCAATCGCAAACGAACCGATAATGGTCTTGTCAGTCGTAACTGGGGGGAACTGATAACTGTTGCCGACAAGTGTGACCGCAGTCCCGTTAACTGTTACGTTAAAGAGATGATACCCGCTATTCGGCGTGAAGTTGAATATTGGCGTGTCCCCATAGTTGACCGTCAGTGGAAAAGCCGGGCTGACAACTCCGTTTCCACCAAGGATTGAGGGTGTAATCGTGTACGTGTTGATCGCAAACGTTGCCGAGATATTCTGGTTGGTGGTTACGAATGGGAATGTGTAACTCGATACGGCTCCTACCGAAGTACCGTTAACCAGAACATCCGCGATATGATATCCGTTGTTCGGGGTGATATTGTAGATCGGCGTAGCTCCGTAGTTGAATGTAGTAATACCCGCAGGAGTAACTGCTCCGAACGTATCATTGGTCGCAGTGATTGTGTATGTGTTGATAGCAAAGGTAGCCGAGATAGTCTGGTTGGTGGTTACGAATGGGAATGTGTAACTCGATACGGCTCCTACCGAAGTACCGTTAACCAGAACATCCGCGATATGATATCCGGTGTTCGGGGTGATATTGTAGATCGGCGTAGCTCCGTAGTTGACGGTAGTAATACCTGCAGGAGTAACTGCTCCGAATGTGTCGTTTGTCGCTGTGATTGTGTACGTGTTGATCGCAAATGTGCCGACAATGGTTTGGTTGGATGTCACTGCGGGGAAGGTATAACTGTTTCCGGTTGGAGTGATCGGATTGCCATTAATGGTCAGATTATTCAGATAATACCCTGTGTCCGGCGTGAAGTCAAAGGTTGGCGTGGCTCCGTAATCTACGGTCTGGACAGTATCCGGGCTTACCGTGCCATGTCCACCAACGATTGAAGGTGTGATCGTAAATGTATCGATCGCAAACGATGCATCGATCGTATGATCTGCAACAACAGAAAGGAATGTGTAATTGGTGATGACACCTTGGGAGACTCCATCCACTAACACGTCAGCAATACGATAGTTGGCATATGGTGCAATAGTAAACATCGGGCTGTTGTCAAGATAGTTTAGTGGTACAGAACCGGTTGGCGAGATTGTGCCGCCATCCCCGGCGGATGCCAATATCGTATACGTGGCGATCGAAAACGATGCAGCGATCGTGTGAGACGCTGTCACCCTATCAAAAGTATAACTGGTAACCGGCCCGACAGAAACACCGTCAACTAAAACATCAGATATTTTTTTCCCGGTATTCGGTGTTATAGTAAATGACCAGATTTCACCATAGACCACGGGTACGGATCCGGTTGGCGAGATTGTGCCGCCATTCCCGGCGGATGCCAGTATGGTATATGCAGCTTGGGCCGGATTAACATCACCAAAAATCGCTGAAGATAACAAAGCAGACGCAGACTCACCGGTATAAACAATCCTCACGCTATCCGGATCCGCTGAATATATTGTCAGCGATTCGCCGGGAGAAAACGTTTGCCATGAGGAATCTGTACCACCTTTAAAAATGGTTTCTGATGACTGGGGCACTCCATTGACAAGGATCACCACATCTGCCCTTTGCAGCGTATCCCCGCCATTATGGGTGATTTGTATTGTATTTCCGGTTAAGGAAATCGCCGCATCAAGTGCAGGGATTTTCTTTGCAACGGGCTGCGAGAACATCCCAACACCAATGATCGCAATAGCAGTGACTACAAGAGCAATGAGCATTACGGCGCCAATTACTTCAGAAACACCGGATTCATGCATCCGGTTGTTTTTATAGTGTTGCATACGGTCAGTTAGCTCCTTCACTCTTGACCCGTTGAATTATGGATATCCGGTGCTATTAGCAATGTTAGTGTATGTGATATGATATTAGTGTATCTGATAGGGTAAACAATGTCGTGCTCATCCAATAACACCCTGATCTCTTGAGAAATATCAAAGGGTGAACCGGGTGAAACCAATTCATCACTTTTTTAAAGAATTATCGTATCGGGACGGTAAGAAGGATTGAAAAGTATCATCAACGTTTTTTTATCTCGTACTGCAGTATGAGGTGGAACAGAATGCCGGGGAAGTATCAAAGACAAATACCGGACTGCTCTAAGGCGATGAGGATCTGCCGGGGGATGCTCACAAAAATGTGTAAGTTATCCGTCGACAAACTGTAATTTCAGGAGATGCTATTCTAAACGGGAGTGTCTGAAAATAAATAGGGTTGAACGAACGCTCATCAGTATACGCAGTGAATCTCATGTACCTGATGGATCAACCAGATGGACTCGAACGATCTGAAAAAAGTGGAAATCAAACATCATTTCGCAGAAACGATCTCCTGTCCCGGAAAAAAATTTAAAAAAATAGGAGGGGGTGTCTCAACTGCTGACTGAACATACGATTGATTACCCCATTGTCAATCCAGTTTATCTCAGGACATGCATCATGTAAGAATTCCTAAACTCAAAAGGACAGGTAAAAGGTGTATAAAAACCCGTCAGGCATTAACGATCTGGATTGACGATATCTTTGGATTTTCAATATTCTTGAGGAAGTCTATATTCAATATACCGTCATTCACAGTCACGGGAAATGTCTTATCATATGCAGTATCATGTCCAGTTACCGCAACGAGATCTAAATCGCTGATAACCGGTGTGCCTTCAGCAGTCACAGTAAAGACACGCTGGGAGGGAGTGGTAAAGTAGATTTCTGCTGTTTTCAGGGTTACTTCATAGTTGCCATTCGGTACGGTGAAATTATATTGTCCTCCAGACGGGAAATATCGTTCATACTGGTATAACTTCTGATCAGATGTTCCCGAAATGGTGGCTGTAGTTGAATAGGTATTTCCCCCGACATACCCCCACCCCCCGGGGGAATATGCCTGTTCGGCAGACCAGACGTTCCCATTTGTGTCGGTATAGGGAGAACCACTATAACCGGCAATCATCCGAATTGCATAGGGAGCGGTTATTATTTTAGGCGTATAAATCCCAAGGGATGCACCGGTGGATCCGGAATTATATAGGATCTGGACTGAAGCAGGTACATTCTCCCCAGAAGGCACAACGTAATAGAGAGTTTTTCCTGCGGGCCATGTTGACCAGCTTGCCGGACCATCTACAAAATTAAACGAATTGGTCTTATCGACATCATCAAGCGTAATATTGAATTCACCTTTGGTAAGCGAGTCCCCGCCTTCATGCCGTATATAGACTGTTTTGCCTATTACCGAAATGTCAAAGCTCACAGCAGGAATCTTCTGGGGGGGCGATTGGGATAATAACCCAACCCCAACAACACCGATGGCCATCGCAACGACAGATATCAATATTATTGCGCCAACAACCTCCGAAACACCTGTTTCATTTTCGGTCCTGTTCACCGCACTATCCACCCACACCATACACTATTGTTTTGTATGTTGCAATAGATCCAATCACATTGATATCTAATAGTCCATTGGGACTTAAATCAGAGCCATTGATGAAAATATAACTCTCGGTAGTGGTATTTCCGGTGAAGGTATTTGGGATATAGGCAGCCCTTGCAGTATAATTAAAGTAATTCGTCCACATCTGACGCGCCTGATCATCGGAGGTATTGATAGCAATCCGGATCCACTTGGTGTTCGCTGTTCCCACGGCATAGGGCAGAGCACTTTTGCTCATCAGGGAGGTTTTGAGCTTCACGGGGCTGTTGCCCCCGATAATACTTCCACCTTCCGGATTACTAATGACGAGCGCATTGATATTCACGGTCGTTATTATATCTGTCCCCTCAGTGGATTTGGAAAATGAGATTTCCGGGGGGAGTTTATAGGTGGTATTTTCCCCTGGCTGATTGAGGAACACACCTCCCATCTGGTAATAATACGTCTGAGGAATCCAGTAATTGTTGTCTGCACGGTATTCTATTGCCCCTAGGGGTATGGGCGATATGGCATAGTTATCCATTAATACAAAATTATACGTGAAGTTTCCGGTGCCACTGGTAGATCCCAGTTTTTTGCCCTCTGCGAGCCTGATAGAATCGCCGGGAAGTGTCACCGTATTAAGCCCGTATGTACTATCCATCAGATCGAGAGTATACTTACCACCGGAGGAGACATTTTTGTCAACAACATAATTCTGCATAGTGAGAATATTTCCCTTTGTAATGCTGACCGTAAGATCCGTGCCGGCGTATCTGGATTGGTTTAGGGGTAAGAGACATCCAGTTTGTTCTGCTCCAGGACCTCCACCAGGAAGGACAAGACGCGCTAAAATTCCAGTGCCATTCGGGGTTAATGGACACGGATTTGTACTATATAATGGTTTATAAACAATATAGTATGTCGACTGCGGCGTGAGGTTTACCGTAGCAATCCACTTTGTGGTATTGACGGTTAAACCGTAACTGCCCGTAATATTTATAGGAACTGATGAAGGGATTGAAATATTGACATACACATGGCTTGGCGTGAAATTGATCCTCTTTGCAGTAGTGCTCATATCCACCGAAGTAGTAGTCCCAGTACCCGTGACGTACGATTGGGATTTGATAGTAAGGGTTTCATTTCCCAATGTCCTTCGGTTAATCGAAAATATACCCCCTGAGTTCGCAGGGCTCATAATAGGAAAGACGCTGTTGCTGCCCTGCGTATACCCCCCGCTAGTCCCAAGTGAAAAAATATTGCTTATGGATGTCCCCACCATATTATTAGTAAAAAGTGAGTCAAGCGCAACCTTGTAGTCGACAAACTGGTCCTTTACTACACCCATGTGAATAATCTCGTTCTCTCTTCCCTGGGCCGGAACACCGTAGACCAGGTACAGGGAAAACGCTACAGTGATAAGAGCAAGGATCAGCACAAATCCAATAACTTCAGATAGTGCTGCTTCGTTATGATTGTTGATCATTTTCTGTACCTGTTGGTTGTGGGAGACTTTATTTAAATGTTCCCCGTAGAATGCACCGGTCCCGTCGATTACCATTTCACGGGAGTGCTCCACCACAAACCGCAGAGTTCTTCTGTGGTAACCTACCGGTTCCGAATGCTTTAACACCGCAATCCGGCTTCCGTGCGGGAACCGCACCGCTTCTGGGGGGTTCGGACCTCCGCCGCCGAACGGATTAGAAACATTTGGCGGAACACCCTCCGTTGCCTTTAAAAATTCAGCACGAGTTTTCTCAATTAACTTCGGATTGGGTCGAGTTCTCACACTTTTTTAGAGTTCTATGATGATGGTCCGTTAGTTCTTTGTCGTTGATAACTCTATCAGGTGTCACTTCTATTTTTTTGATGAACTATTCCGGGGATGCAGAATTAAAACTTCCAGCAAAAGGGAGAGTCTAATATCCTAAAAAAAAGATAAATACCAATAATGGAGGGATACGTGATGCAACTCCAGTATATTTATGATGAAAATGGAAAAAATACCAGCGTCATTGTACCCATTGATCTCTGGAACGATTTATCCCAGAAAATTATGATGAAAAAAGGGAGAGAATCTTTTGAACCGTCAAAGTTCAGGGGTATTTATCGTAATCTGGGGATACATTTAGAGAAAGAACTTCAGAACCTTCGGCAGGAATGGGGACGGGTGTGAGGGAGTAATCGGGATTATAATTCTCCCGCCAGTCGGATAACTGCTTTTCGGGTATGGGGGCAAGACAAAAAATTCAATTTTTCAAGATGGTTGATGACCGAAGTCAGATCATCGATAAGTCCTGCACGTTTAGCGTCAAGCAATACTCCGAGCGTTCCAGTGACTTTAATGCCGAGCAGTTCTGCGGTTTTTCTGGCAAGAGCGTCGTCAAGGATGACAACACAATCGGATGACTCCATTGCAAGCATCATTACTTCCGTTTCTCCGGGTCCTAAATCTCTTACAAGAGGGGCAGCGGTGCTGCTGAGGGGGGTCTGGAAATCCAGCCAATCCAATTTCCGCAAATCAGGTAAGTCAACTCCCCACTCAATACCAATTGTGATCTCGTTCTCCACTGCTGTTGGAACTGTAATCCTCCCGGCTAACGACTTAAGCAGGCTCAGCTGATCAAGCTGATGAAGATATTGCAGAGGGGATGTGTTGCAGATGATTTTAGGCAAGACGGGTCGCTCTCTGCAACTCTTCTAAAGAGAGTGAGAATGAAGCAACACCATAATCCGCCAGACGGGAGAGAAAAATTGTGCGGGGAATACCCGCCAGCATTGCTGCTGCACCGGATGAAATCCTGCCCATTTCATAGAGTTTCACTGCAGCTGCCATGCGCAGAGTTGCACTTAATTCCTCCCGTGGTATTTTTAACGTGAGTAAAATATCTTCTGGAATACTTATCACGACTTGTTCCATTTATCTCAGATCCTTCTCACATTGGAGTTACGTTCTGTATTGATTAATCTGCGTCAATAGTTATACAGGATTCCGGGTCTTGCTCCAATTTTAATTGTCAATTAAATCACTAAAAAACCAAAATAAATTCCGGCAATGGAACGACACCGGACGGTTGCACTCAGTATCCAGATTCCTGAAGATGCCAAAAGGTTTGCAACATTTTCTGCTTTACATCGTAGTCCCTCCGATAAGTTCCCAAAAAAGATCTCCCCCATCCGGGCAGGGATCAAAACACGGAATAGTTCACATAGAAGGTTTCACTTGGTTATCAGATCTCCGCATAAAAAAGGTTATAGGATCAGGATGAGAATCTTTGAACAGGAGCCATAAAAAAGAGTGACACACAGTAAAATATCCAGAAAAACGAAACGGTCGATTCCCGACAGTGTAGCTGCTGCCATAAACCAAATGCAGAAGATCCCGGGATTTGAGCGGGTACAATTTATCATTCTCTATGGTTCAGCGCAAGAGGAACGGATGATGGCTGATTCCGATATCGATCTCTGCGTGTACTACGACGGCAATCGCGAGGACGCAGGACTGTTCCGCCACAAAGTACTCTCCCTGCTTCCTGGTACACTCTTCGACATCCAGATCTTTGAGCAACTCCCACTCTACGTGAGAATCGAAGCACTCAAAGGTATCCCGGTATACACCCGCGACACTCGGTTCCTGTATGACAAAGCGACAGAGACAATCCGGGACTTTGACAATTTCAAGCACCGCTTATACGATTACACGGGTCAGGTAATGATGCAATGAAAACAAAACCCGTGCGGGAGACGACAATACGGATAAAGTTACAAGAGATTGTTGAGGGAGTTTCTCTTGTGCAGGAGACATTGCCAGAGAGCGCTGAAGAATTCCATCGTCTTGGTCTTGTCAAAGACGGGATCTACAAGCGGATTGAATTTGCAATTGAGAATGTATTCGATATTTGTGCGATCCTCAATGCCGATCTTGCACTTGGCGTCCCGGGTGAGGATGAAGACATCCTCCTGCATCTTGTCGACAAGGGCCTCATCACTCCGGCAATGCTTGATAAAATTCATGGGATGAGAGGGTTCCGGAATATTGTTGTACATCGTTACGGGAATATAGATGATGCTCTCGCATTTCATTTGCTTAAAGAAAATATTAAGGATTTTTTCCTGTTCAATGCGGAAATTGAACGGGTGCTGGAAAAATATCAATAATTCTTATGATCTCCCCCTCAAACTTAAAACTGCACTTTTTATTCCCCAGATTGTAAGAATATATTAACAGATACCACAAATTTTATCCAACTATTATAAGATATTCCGGGCAACCGACAGGAATACAATTTTACGATTATGACACTCTCAAAAGGCTGCATTCTCTGTCACCAGGGCGCAAAGATGGTCCTCTTTGTTACGGGACGCTGCCACCGCACCTGCTGGTACTGCCCGCTCTCTTCCGAGCGGAAAGGGACCGATACCGTATATGCAAACGAGCTTCCCGTAGATATTCCCGCCCAGATAATTGAAGTGGCAGAGAGCATGAGTGCGCTTGGCACCGGCATCACCGGGGGTGAACCGCTGCTTGTGCTAGATAACGTTACCGCATACTGCCAGCTGCTCAAAAAACATTTCGGCCCGGAACACCAGATTCATCTCTATACCGCAAAGGCTCCAACCGATGAAGAACTCATAGAGATGCAAGGGCTTGTCGATGAGATCCGGCTCCATCCCCCGCACGAATGCTGGGACAAGATCCTTGAATCTGATTTCATCCGGTCTGCAAAACGGGCAAAAGAAATAGGGTTTGATATCGGTATCGAAGTTCCGGCACTGCCCGGGCTCGAACTGCTCATCCCTGCCCTGCCCTACCTTGACTTCCTCAACATCAACGAGCTGGAATGGGGGGAATCAAACGCGTACCAGATGCGGGAGCGGGGATACGAGCTCGCCGATGAACTGCATAACGCAATAGAAGGAGCAATCAGATGGGCAGAAGAACTCTGCCGGCACGACAAGGTACACTGGTGCTCATCTGCGTTCAAGGATTCGGTGCAATTGCGGGAACGTTTAAAGCGGATCGCACAGAACACTGCCCGTCCTTTTGATGAGATCACGGATGACGGCACGATCGTGTACGGTGTAATAAAACCCTCAGAATCCGATAAAAGTGCCTGTCTTTTGCTCTGCAAGGAGAGGTGCGAACCGTACAGCTACAAGGACTGCGGTGACCGGATCGAGATGGCATGGTGGCTCTTGACAAAACTTGCCGATGAATTAAAAGGCGAGATGTTTGTCATCGAACGATACCCCAACAACGGCATGATAGTCGAGGTGACACCCTTATGATCCTGCGTACAATCATCGATCACCTGTACGAACGATATCTCAAAATGCAGCTCCGGCATGTGCCCCACCACATCGCAATCATCCAGGACGGTAACCGGCGCTATGCAAAACTGCTGGGTGTGGATACCGCAAGCGGACACAGGGCAGGGGCAGATAAGACTGAAGAGATGCTGGACTGGGCACATGAACTTGGCATCAGTCATATCACCCTCTATACATTCTCAACTGAGAACTTCTCAAGGGAGCAGGATGAAGTGGGAAATCTCTTTTCCTTATTTAAGGAAAAGTTCCTCAGCGTGCTCACCGATGAACGGGTGAAGAGATACAAGATCCGCGTCCAGATGGTAGGGGATCGTTCCTTACTTCCCGATGACCTGCAGGTTGCCATCAATACTGCCGAAGAAGCGACAAAAGGCCATACTGGGTTTCACCTTAACATAGCGCTTGCCTATGGCGGGAGAAACGAGATCGTGCTAGCCGCCCGCGAGATTCTTGCTGAAGTAAACAATAATGAAATCACCCCGGATACCATCGATGTCCACACGGTAGAGCAGCACCTCCATGCGGGAAAAGGATTACCACCGGTTGACCTCATCATCCGGACCGGGAATGAATACCGCACCTCAAACTTCCTGCCCTGGCTTGCAAGCGGTCACGAATCGGCAGTCTATTTCTGCGCCCCTTATTGGCCTCTGTTCCGGAAGATTGATCTACTCAGGGCAATCCGTATCTACGACCAGCGGGTATCGGCAAAGAACGGGGCTTGAGACTCTGTCTGAAAATACAGTGATTTGGAAATATCAGACATCTGTGTTCTGAGTTCCTCCAATTAATGTAATCGCTGGAAACCTGAACAGAGTCGGTTTTTCCGGATCCCGGGAACCGGATATGACCTTTTAGATCCCATGATGGGAGATGAGGTCGGGAGGTTTCCTGCAGGAGTGCCTCTCCGTCGTGAGGGTGCACACACCCCGAAGGTCTTTTGCTGGCCGTAGCGACTTTAGGTTGCAGAAACAGGGGAATTCCGTCACACGGATTTGGGGAATCACCATTTTGGTATGATTTGAGGCTAACGAGAAGAGATACAGGGTTAAAAATGTACGCTAACAGATGCTATTGGGAGGCAAATCGTCACTAAAATTACCTATTGGTTGTTGAGATGGGAAAAACGGGGTTTTACCGGATCCTCTGATCCGGATATTACATTTTGGATCACATAATGGGAGATAACGTAAGGAGGTTTCCTGATGGAGTGCCTCTCCGTCGTAATGGATAACACACCCCGAAGGTCTTTAGATGGCCGTATCGCTTTTTGGTTGCAGAAAAGGTAGAATTCCGTCACACTGTTTTGGGTAATCACCATTTTGATACGATTCTAGGCAAACGAGAAGAGATACCAGGTTTAAAATGTACGCTAATGGGTGCTTTTGGGAGGCAGATCGGCTTTTAAGATGACCTATGGGCTGAAGGGTTGGGAAAAATGGGGGATTTTTCAGGATCATGGGATCCGGATATGACCTTTTGGATCCCATGATGGGAGATAAGTTCGAGAAGGAATTTTCTTGGGGGGATCAGTTTTAAATGAGCGTTTCTGCTTTTAGTGGATCACTTTCTAATGAGCGAAAAAATCCGGCCCGCTATTTGATATAGGAAATATTTTCATGACTGAACAAGGACTACATTATTGCAGGAAGATTCCCGCAAAAATCGCTCTCACCGCAGGAATCCAGAAGGAGTAACCGCCAAGCCCGGAAGCAAACTGACGTACCACAAAAGTTGTATCAATCTGCCATATCAGGGGAATTGCACACAGCATGGCGACAAATATGAGAATAATCGTGTCGGGTATTTTGACAAACGAATTGCCTATGATAAAAATAAAGAAGAGTGCAATTAAAATATACATTCCAATGGACACAACTGTATTAAGTGGTTGGAAGACCTCGAACCTTGCATTAGGGTGATAAAAGTTTGATATTGTAATCAAAGAAAGAGGCAGACCAATAATCCAGATGGCCATCATCCATCTCAGGATATCGAGAGGTCGTTTTGAAATAATTGCAATTTTCTGTACAACAATCAGACCGATAATGCTCAGGGGTACATACATCGGGGAAAGATACCTGATATCCGGGACTATTCCCGGGTCGGTATGTATGCCGGCAATACCACGGACATAAGCTAAAAATACACCAGCGAATAACAATAACATCAAACCGATGTATTGCTTCTCTTTTGAGGAAAACCGTATTTGTTTTAAGAGAAGAAAGATAGGTACCAGTAACAGTGCGACAAGAAAGAGCGGGGTTATGGGGAATACACCTATGCTGCCTGATGGAGGATTGAATAAAATCCCATAGAGATCTGAGGGGAATGTGACTGGCTGGAAACTTCCTCTCGATTGGATGGTCAGAAAAAGTGCCTGGAGTGGACCCGTGGAATCGACCAGAAGGTTTGCTGATGCACTTCCCACTACAGCCCCCATAGTCGGTTTGTAAGTCCATAATATCCATGTGGGCGTAAGAAAATTTCCGGTAAAAAGATAATTATTGATAAAAAATGGCATTGCGCCCAATAGCGTAAAAACAGGAGAAAAGAACAGGATAGTCTTTTCTTTTGCCATTGCTTTGTTCATCTCTGAAAAAATGAGAAGATACACAACATAGATACACAGTGCAAAGCAGATGAACAATGCAAGTTCCGGACGAGCCCATGCAAGCAACCCAGATAGAACAAACGCTGCCGGCAGGTACCAATATCGCCTTGTCTTCTGATATTTTACTACCATTAACATTGTTACGATGAAAATACATGCAACGAGAATATGGTCTTTACAGCTGGTCGTCCAGAAAAGATACGATGAGCAGGATATGCACACAACAGTGGCAAAAAAAGAGTACTGGATGTTTTCAAAGATGGTACGGTTGATCTCAAACAGCATCACAGTAAGGATGGAAAACAGTAGGATATTTGTAAACACAATGGCGAGGATCTCAGGATACCCATTGTTTCCGGAAACGGAGAATGGCAAATATCGATAGAGATTGATAAAAAACAATACGAACGTTCCAATAATGAGTCCGGTTGTCCAGCGCCATTTTCCTATATAGCAGTAATCAGGGAAATATGCGTTAAGTAACAATGCAATGGCAATGAGTATAAAAGTCCACAGGTAGAGGACCGCAAAAACAAAATTCTCTCCCAACAAGCTGACGAGCCACATGGATGCAAGGGAGATAAGGGGGAGAAAGAGGGAATAAGTCAGATAGTTATTTTTGTCGATAAAATATCCACTGATGGTCCCATTTTCATCACTCCCGTATTTTCCTTCATTCAATAAGACCTGATGACCTTCATTGAGCTGATCTAACTGGTTTGTCGTCACCCATTCATCATTGAGAAAAAGAGCCGGGTGTGCAAACGTTATCGCGATAAAAAATGCGAATAAGAAGACGAGAATATGTACACGGGATTGTTTTATAAACCAAGCCATTTGATTAAAAAAAGCATCCATAATACGTAGAAACAGTGTTCCCCTTGCAATAAGATAATCATTTGTCCATACCTGGTCAGAAGAAATACGATATTTATTATCAGTGCCAAGCAACATATTGGTGTGCGTGTCTGGATTATTGCCCTCTTTCTGTGTGCGTTTTGCTTTGTTGTTCCACTCCAGTGTTATATTATCGGTGGGAGTCTTGGTGTAGGAATACAGAGTGCAGTATTTCGTTATCAGGTAACCGTTGAGGGAAATTCAATCATTACCCTTGCAGAAGACCTGTCGTTTATAGTAGATGGTATCTATTTCGGCAGAACTGCAATTTCCGTTATTCTCTGGACACTCGGAACTGTTGTCCTTGTGCTTACAACAATTTTCTCCCTTATTTACTGGAACCGGTTACCGCGTCATTATCTTAAGTTCATAGTGATGGGACTTATGGGTGCGGGTATTCTGTATCTGGGATCCTGTGTTGCCCAATACGGGTTGTTATTCACCGGTCCTGCGGGAATTTCCCTACCGCTCGGAGTTATGTTGTTGTTCCTTTATGCCCTGTTTTTACATTTGTATCCGGATTGGTTTTTTATTTGTCCGGAGAAAACTTCATGCGGGTGAGTTTCCTGTTCACGGTCTGACAGATGACCGGAATTGCACAAACATATACAGGGATCAGATTTTTTGAGGAAGGATCAGTTCATGATCACTGATTGTAATTCCCATACAATCTGTATGAAAGATCAAAGACAGAAACGATTGCAGATTGTGTTATTATCAGCTCTCTTAAAAAAAACTTCTGAAGTCAACAGATCTCATTTCAAACCGATAAACTGTTCACCAGCAAAGTTCGCAATTTTGTGCAGAGAACGTCTACCGTAACACAAATTTTCATGACAACTACCCATGAGCCGGTGAGTGATGAATACCCGATGAAATAATAGCATTGGCATTTCGATCTTCCCCAGAAAAATAGACATAAAAAATCTGCGCATTTTATCAAATATCTGGTAGTTGTATCCAGTGAAATTCAGGATAAAATTTTATTAATGAATGTACAGTTTACCAAAAAAAAAGAGATTATAGACCTTTGTTGAGAAGAACTTGTTGACTTCCATCACTAAAATATCCCGTTAATATAAGCGTTTTTCCTTTGACATCGGGGACTGTTCTAGTTTGTCCAACCGTGGGAGATAACCACCAATCTGTTGCATTCCCACTTGTTGCACCATTTATAGAGTAAGCTAAAGATGTTATGGCACCCATATCTGCTCCACTATTGGCTGTAAGCGAGGCAGTAGTGCCAGACATCGTCACCGTAAATAAAGCGATTTTTGTTGTCTGTATATTCCCAGCCATACCGAACACGAACGCAGCGATAACCGCTGCGAGAATCACCGTGATTGCGACCATTAAGATCACACCAATTACCGGTGATACTGCTTCTTCATTCTTTTTTGTAAAAGCCATAAATCAAACACCTTTAACGTGCCAAACGTTAGGCACGACAATGTATGATGACACGTACCAGTTGTAAGTATATATTGATTTTGCCTGTGGGCTATTTTTGGAACGTTGAAAAAATTTCATAGAAAAAATAGTGAAAGAACAGGATTGAAGGTCGTCAAAGGCCTGATCCAAAGATAAGATCCTGCCGTGTTTCAGATATCCACCCATAACAACGGCAAAACCACCCCCTCATATTTTTCTCTCAAAAACCGGATCGCGTACTATATTTCCTTAAGCAGACAGATCAACAGATGACAGCTCATGACGGGAAAAAAGGAAACTGACATCTCGTGGCGTCACACGCCCGTTATTGTACGGGCAGATCTCTTTTCAAAGGCGCACGAGCAGGGCATCGATATATCCAATGTATGCAACATGGCACTTGCAGATCTGATTGGTGTGGATTACCGCCCACAACATCTGGATAACGTACCGGTAACAAGACCTGTAATCATTGCACAGAACGCTTCTGCCACTGAAGGCAAATTACATCCACCGGTTGCTCATCCAGCGGATCACTCCCCGGTCATCAATGCCGATGACCCTGCCGCAAGCCTTACGGTGAGGAAGGCAAAACAGCAGCCAAAAACCCGGCCCGCCCAAAAAGAAACAGATCCGGTGACTACAACACCAGATAAAATAGAGCTCCCGGTCCTGTCACCCGCAGTTCCGGCAGGCAAGGCCAAAAAACCAGCAGCCGGAAAAGCACAGAAAGATGACGGGCTGAAAAAATTTGTCAGCACAATGATCACACGCAGTGATACAAACGATGCAATAGTCTCCAAAGACGATATGTACCAGGCATTTACCAGGTTCTGCAGGGTGCATAAAATCACACAGGTGCCGGATCGCAAGGCATTTTCCATTGCCTTAAAAAACAAATTCGCCTTCTTTGATAAGACGATATCAGGAAACCCCAGCTGGGTAAATGTTCGGTTAAAATAACTCATTTACTTTCCGAACCTGCGTATCCGCGATTGGTAATCCCGCAATATCCTCAAAAAATCCACTTTACGGAAATATTTCCAGTTCACATCGGAAAAGAAGAGCTCGGAATAGACTGATTGCCAGATGAGGAAATCGGTGAGATGATCCCCGCCGCTCTTGATCACCACATCGGGTGTGTATTTAAACGTCAGGTAAGATTCGAGGAGTTTCTCATCCACATCATCCGGAGGAATATGTGCCTGCGCCATCCTCCTGATGCATGAGGTGATCTCTTCCCTGCCACTCTTTCCTATCGCCACTACGACATCCATTCCCTCACCAGTCACCTCTTCTTTATCCCCCACATGAAGGTTCAGACGGGCGATGCTGCCAATTTTCCTAATCTCCGATAAGCATTTTTTCATATCATCTGGAGATGGTGTTGCGATATGGTAGGTAAGACCGCGAATCACCGGCGGGGCAGGGGCATTGTGCTTTGCGACATAGGCAGATATCTCATTACACCATGAAGTAGCCAAGTAGAGATTCTCCGGCGCATCTGCCATATCCTTGCCGCTGATCATGAAACAGACATGCCCCGGCAAGACCGTTATCTGCCGTTTGAGCATGTGCTCATAAAGCCAGTATATCATTTCCTGCCAATTATTGGATAGTCAAAGGTAAAGAGACTTTAGAAATTGCGCTGTAGCTTGATTGTAGTTGTACCCGGACTTCCTTAATCCAAATCAATAAAGTCCGCAGGCACACAGATATTAAAAGAAGAGTATCATGCAACCATCCCTGCGGGAAGATTACTTAGAAGCAGTCCAGATCTTCTCGGAAAAAAATACCCGATTTCCCCTTACTGAAGAGCTTGCCACAGCACTTTTAAAACCAGTGCCCGTAGTGCACTCTGACATGGCAGAGCTGGTATCTAACGGGGATGTGATCGTTACTCTTAAAGGAGAGATCACCCTGACCGCGCAGGGAAAACAGACCGGGACCTCTGTCATGAAAAAACATGAGACCCTCCAGTGTTTTTTATCCGAAATTCTTGGCATGGACAAATCCTCGGCATCCGATGAGGCATGCACGCTCGAACATGCGGTATCCGATGAGACCATCGACCGGCTGGGAAAACTGATGGTTACCCGGGAACACCACCGCCACCATGGAAAAAGAAAACATACAAAATCTGGTGAGAAGACATGCAGAGTAGAAACTGATGAATTCTGCCCGTCACAGAGCATCTCTGACTTCTCCGAAGGCGAAGAAGTCATTATCCAGTGCATCCATGGCAGGGCATGTGCCCAGCGCCTGCTCGATCTCGGCCTTGTGCCCGGTGAACGTGCCACAATAAAAAGAAAATTATCCAATGGTGCGCTTGTTGTGCAGGTCAAAGGATGTGATGTGGCAGTGAGCCCGGAGATCGCGTCAGCGATCGGCGTGGAGCGCTCGCCATGAAAATTGCGCTTTTAGGAAACCCGGGGGTTGGAAAATCCTTAATATTTAACCAGCTCACCGGGCTTGGCGTTGAAGTGAACCGGTACCCGGGCTCTTCTGTCGAACTGGAATGCGGCAATGTCTGCTACAAGCAGGAAAAGACCGAGATCGTTGACCTGCCGGGCATCTACTCCCTTGATGGTAATTCTGAAGAAGAGACACTGGTACGCACGTTTTTAATGAGCGGCGGAGCGGACGTAATTGTCGCAGTCCTCGATGCCACAAAACTTGAAAGAAACCTCTACCTCTTTGCGCAAGCCGCTGAGTTCTCCCCAAAGATGATTGCAGTCATCAACATGATCGATGCAGCCGAACGAGAGGGCTTGCACATCGATGCCGGCATTCTTTCCTCACACCTCGGCGTCCCCGTCATTCTGGCGGCTGCATCGGAAGGAAAAAATATCGACAGGATTCTTCCGGTAGCATTGGGAGAGGCAACCCCCGCACGAGTGCATGTTCCCTACGACCACCATATCGAAGCCGCCTTAAAAAGTCTGGAAAAGACCATCGGGACACCCATGCATACGAACCTGCTCGCCCTGCAGGGGACGGGAGATGACCTGGTGCTGCTCGATGCCGCAGGGGCAATTGCGCAGGAGATCGAAATGCGCCATCGGATGTCTGTGGGCCAGATCATCGCAACAAACCGGCATAACTTTGCCCGGGAGATCACGTCTTTAGTCATCACGCGAACTGCACAGAAGAAACCCTATGATCTTGACAGCCTGCTCACCCGGACATTTCCCGGCATCCCGATCCTCTGCACAATTCTCTTTTTGCTCCTCTTGTCCGTTTTTATGATCGGCTCGTGGATGGAAGGGATCATCGTTGCCGCATTTACAAGCTCGATCATCACCCCGTTTACTGCACTCGCATTGCCGCCATTGTGGGACCAGATAGGGTTTTCTCTCCTTATCGCACTGCAGGCAGGTTTTGGGATCGCATTTCCTTTTGTCTTTACCTTCTATATCGGGCTCTCCCTTCTCGAAGATACCGGTTACATGACCCGGGCTGCCTTCCTTGCTGACCGGGCCATGCACAGAATAGGGCTTCATGGCGAGGCAATCATTCCCATGGTGATCGGTTTTGGGTGCACGGTCCCTGCAGTGATGAGCCTGCGTCTGTTAAAGACACGCAGGGAACAGACGATCGCAGCGCTTCTCGTCACCATGATCCCCTGTTCTGCCCGGACTGTGGTGATTGCCGGTATAGTTGCTGCGTTTGTTGGCATCATCTGGGCTTTTTCCATATACCTGATCGTATTTGTCCTGCTCATCCTCACCGCAGTTGTTTTGAGCCGCATCACACCGGGCGAACAGTTCGGCATGATTGTAGAGATGTCAACACTCAGAAGACCACAGGCACACCTTGTTCTGGCAAAATCCTGGCTCAGGATCAAAGAGTTCCTCTTCATTGCAATGCCAGTCCTGATCGTTACCAGCATCCTTTTAGGTCTCTGCCAGTATCTCGGGTTGACCGAATTGTTCGAGCAGATGGTAGCTCCGGTTACGGTCACCCTGCTGGGGCTGCCGGTCTACGCATCCACTGCACTCCTCTTTGGTGTCTTTAGAAAGGAACTCGCCTTTGAGACACTCGCTGTGCTTGCCGGTACTGCAAATCTCGGTTCGGTGATGACCAGTGTCCAGCTGTACACGTTTGCGATTGTGAGCGTGCTATTTGTTCCCTGTGTATCTACCATTGCCGTCCTGTACCGGCAATTGGGAGCGAGAATTGCCATCATTACATCAATTTACACGGTTTTTCTTGGCCTTTTCATAGGAGCAATTATAAACATTCTCATGAAATGATCCAATCATAAATGTACTCTTATAAGACAGGGATCGAACAGATCGATCAGTTGTCCGGCGGATTTGAGGCAGGGACCAATATACTCATACTTGCACCTCCCATGAGCTATGCCGACCAGCTTGCCTATGCCCTGACAAAACCTGTTACGGGAGAATATGCCATTACCCTGTCAACCAACGAGCGGGCCGCAGAAGTGGTGGATTTTTTCAAAGTCGCAGGATCGGACAAACGTTTTATTGGCGTTATTGATGCGATTACCAAGAGCTCAACTCCAAGCATTGTCGATACCCCGAGACTCAGGTTTGTCTCAAGTCCTACCGATCTCACCGGCATAGGGATCAAATTTTCCAATATGATCGAGGCCATTTTTGAAGGTGACTTTTCTGATGGTGAAGCCGGTCTCTTCCCACCCCCCATCCGGTTCTGCGTGAATTCCGTCTCTACCCTGCTCATGTACCGCAAGCTCGAGGTGCTGTACCAGTTCCTCCATGTGCTCACCGCGAAATTAAAAAAGATCGAGGGTGTGGGCATCTACATCTTGAACAGCGAATCATTCGATGAAAAAACGTTATCGTTAATCAAGCAGCTGATGAACTGCGTTATTGAGATCAAGATCGAACAGGACGGAAGTTACCTGCGTATCGTGGGAATACGGGGGATCAACCCGGTATGGCAGAAATTTTCTGTCACCAAAGGGCAGGTGACCATACTCTCATGATACCCTCAGGAATCAGTGGGATTAATGATATGCTGGGAAGTGGAATTCCAAAAGGCAGCCGGGTGGTGTACAGCATGGAACCGGGCGTCAATGGCCAGCTCTTCATGATCTCTACACTCGCTTCTGCCCTTGACAAAAAACTCTCCTGCCTTGTTGTCCTGCCCTTCACAACTGTTGATTCGTTCAGGCGTGATGCAATGGCCACGCGATCAGGATCCATAAAATTCTCCTCAAAAAAACTTACGTTTATCGATGCTATTGACCGGGAGAGGATACAGAAGAGTACCAATTCTACAGATACGGCACAGAAAGAGTGGAAGGCAAAGATTTCCAAGATCTGCAGTGATAAAAAGATAGAAGTCATATTTGTCTATCTTGACCTCCTCTCTGAGGAATTTGGGATCGAAAGGGCATTGAATATTTTCGAGCCGGATAAAGACGACCCGAAGCGGACCCTGATCGTTGAATACCTGAATCTCGAGGGGGATGCACAACTCGATCGGTTTGTCCATGACTTCTCTTTTGATGTTGTGATTTCCATAAAATCTTCATTCCCCCCCATGGCACCTTTTGATTATTTTACCATTGTCCATACCTCATGGTTTCCACAACCTGCGCGTTCAGTTCCCTTTATTATAAAAGAAGGCTGCATTGTCCCGTATATCCCGCGGATAGTGGTTACCGGACCGGCAAAAGCCGGTAAATCCACACTTATCACTACTGCGTCCCATGACGGGTTATCGGTTGACCGGTTAGGGCTTGACCAGGATTCAACAACCGTGGCAATGGATTTTGGATTGCTCGAATGGAAGGGTTTTATTATCACACTCTACGGAACCCCCGGGCAGCCACGGTTCGACCTGATGATTCCGGGGATGTTCAATCATGCGATGGGAGTGATCCTGATGGTGGACGCAACCAAACCCGAGTCCCTTTCCCGTGCAAAAGAGATGAAAGGCCTGGTAAAAGGACGTAACATGCCTATGATAATTGCGGCAAATAAAGGTGATCTGCCTGACAGGATGAGCGAGGCTGAGATCCGCAAGGGACTGGGGATACGGAAGGATATTCCCGTCGTTTTTATATCGGCAAAACAGAAAGCGGAGGTCAGGCATTTGCTTGAATCCTTCGTAGACTCCATCACACAATTTCCGTATTAAGGTATGAGCAAATGCAGCTACCGAGAAACTCCGATAGTAAGGTGCACCTATGCTGACATTTGTCGGGCTTGGGCTCTACGATAAGACCGATGTATCGGAAAAAGGGCTCACCTGCATCCGGAATGCCGACTATGTTTATCTCGAATGTTATACCTCTCGGCTCATGGGCACGACAATAGAAGAACTCGGAAACTATTTCGGTAAAACCATCTACCCGCTTTTCCGTGAAGATGTGGAACAGCACCCGGAAGGGATGCTGGATAAGGCCGAACATAAAAACGTAGTGTTTCTCTGTGCTGGAGACCCGATGGTTTCTACTACCCATGCGGATATAAGGATGCGTGCAGCAAAACGGGGTATCAGGACTGCAATTATTCATGCGGCATCGATTGTAAGTGCCATCTGCGGGGTATCCGGGCTCCAGAATTACCGCTTCGGCAAGTCCTGCTCGGTACCTTTCCCGCAGAAGAACTGGTCACCGACTACACCGATCTATGTGATTGCACAGAATCTCTCCCTGCGCCTGCACACACTGGTGTATCTTGATATCCAGAACGAGCGGTATATGACGGTACCAGAAGCAGTAACTCTCTTAGAAGGGATGGCAGGAAAAAAAGGATGCAGTATACCGCTGTATGTCGGCATTGCCCGGGCGGGATCGGATGAGCCGGTAATTATTGCTGGTCCGGCTGATAAGATCATTAATAGTGAGTTCGGACCCCCGCTCCATATCCTCATTGTCCCGGCTGAACTGCACGACATGGAGCGCGAATACCTGGAGATATTTGCCGGATTATGAAGATCACAAAATGCCGGGATGAACTCGCTGCGCTTCTTGTTCGCACCCGTAGTTCAGCACACCCGCACACACCTCTTGAGCGGGAAGCCTTTGCAGTCATGGAGATGGCTGAGGCCTACCAGAAAGACGGGGTCACTTTTTACAACAAAGGAGATCTCGTCAATGCACTTGCCGCGTTCTGGTATGGAACCGGCTGGCTGCATTTCGGCCTTTCATCCGGTCTCCTGCACTGCGATGGCAAAAACCCATTCTGCCCGTTTACCGGATCATCGGATAACCTGCCCGTGCCGCTTGCAGAAAAACTCAAGGAGAAAACCCTTCGTTACAATCACCTACTCGATACAGCCAGATCCTCGGTGGAATGTGCAGGAGAGCCGACAACTATTTGCAATACATTTGCCGGTACGATTCTTTTCATTACTGCACAGTATTCATCACAAGGGGTAAGTTATCGCAAAGCCGGGGCATATGAAGATGCACTTGCCTGCTTCAGTTACGGGCATGGCTGGCTGGATGCCGGTGTTACATGCGGGTACTTCTGCATTATGGCACACCGGGATCTCTTTACGGTTTAAGAAAACAGAACTGCCCTTGTGGGGCAACTACCATGTACGCCCTTTTCATTCAGGCATCGATCGTGGGAATCTTTACAGTTATCTGGCAGGATGTACTACTTCACTATCGCACGGGGTATCGGGTCAGGCCTTATCATCGTCCGCCGTGAAGCTAACAACCACGAGTGAACCCGAACCACCTTAACCCTTATCATAGATAACGGCAATCTATCTGCACGGACATGACGCAGGTGAAGTGCGAGGTCAAAGGGGTATTTGTCGCAATTGGGGATGCTGCTACCGTGCCCCTTGTGGTACTGGCCGATGGAAATGACCGTCTCCTGCCGATATTCATTGGGATCTGGGAAGCGGTGTCGATCAACAGCGCACAGATCAAAGAAGTGCTGCCACGACCGTTCACCCACGATCTCTTCATTGATCTCTGTGCAAAGTTTTCCATAACGCTGAGGTACCTTCAGATCGACAGCATCGAAGACGGGGTGTATTATGCCCAGCTGGTGATGAGTTCAGGACAAAAAGAGGAGTATCTTGACTGCCGCCCGAGTGATGGCATTGCACTTGCACTCCGTGGCGATGTCCCGATATTTGTAGAAGAGTGCGTGCTTGCAACAGCAGGGCAGAAACTTACAGAACTGCCGGATATGGTTGACCTTTCCACATTCCTGCACAAATAAAAAAAGTTATTTTCGCCTGCGTTTAAGCTCGTTCATCACATCGTTGAGATCGATTCCGGCTGCCCGGAGTGCAACGAGCAGATGGAACAGAAGATCTGCAGTCTCTTCCAACGTGCGTTCGTTCACCCCGTTCTTTATCGCAAGGATGAACTCGGTCGATTCTTCGCCCACTTTCTCAAGAACCTTGTCGATTCCTTTGGGATCAGTTAACAGGCTGGTGGTATAGGATTCGGGTCTGGGATTTTCAGCCCGGTTACAGATCACCGCCCATATCTCTGCAATAATTTTAGGATCAACTGTGCCGTTCATGTTGTCTCCATGGTGAGAAGCACTTCGCCAACTTCAAGCCCAAAAAATCTGCGGCAGAGGGTGCGCGCCTTCTCAATATTGCAGCCGGCCTTTCCGATTGCAATTCCAAGGTCACTTCGCTGTCTTACTATGACATTGATCGGCCCGTTCTCCGGCCCGCGTTCAATACCCACCACTTCTGCGGGTTTGAAGATATTTGCAATAAATATCTCAATGTTATCATCATACTCAACCATCTCGATCCGTTTACCGAGTACGTTCTGGAGACGTTTGATATTGTCACCCTTTTTACCGATGGCAAGGCCCATGTCTCCCGGGCGGATTACGTAGATGACCCGGTCGAAGCGGTCATCGATCACGCAGTCGTTTGCTGTTGATTTTGTTAAGATTCTCAACTCTTCGATATACCGTCGCTCTTTAAAGCCAATATTGCGTTCCATAGTAAAATCAATCCTATTGTATCCGTAGATTTTTTTTGATATTCGAAATTTTTACATGGCTGATATTTTCCGGAGAATCCGGTTGAGTTAGTGTTTGCCTTAAGATAACATCATACGCTGCTTATGTAAAAAAGTTTTGAAAAGTGCCTAAAAAAAAAGAATATGAGGCAAGTGTCCTCATGGGATTTTCATGCCCGTAATTAGCGGATGAGGTAGGTGATGGATACCTGTGCGCTGACCGTTATATCCCCCGGCTGTATTGGGGTTGGTGCTGCTGACTTCATCATCGCATTACCGGACTGGTACTGGTAATTCTCAAAGAGTACGGGAGAGTACCCTCCGCTGATATCAGCGCTCTGCACACCGATGATGACCGTTCCCATTGCACCTGCAACGGTATCAGCATCTGTTCGTGCGCGTGCAACTGCTTTTTTTAAGGCCTCTGTGCGGAGAACCTGCGACTGCTCATCTGATAAGAGGAACTGGATGGAACTTGCCTGGTTGATCCCGGTTGCAACTGCTACATCGATGACATCGCCCGTTTTACTCACATCATGGAGGGTGACTGTCAGGGTATTGGTGACCCGGTAGGTGCGGACTTTCTGGTCTAAGATGGACTTGGTTGAGTCTTCGTATACCGGGTAGATATTGTATCCGGTAGTTTTGAGTGCGTCCCGTGGAATACCAATGGCTACGAGCGCATCGATCACTTTAGCCATTCTTGCGGCATTGTCCTGCTGTGCGATCTTCACATCGGGATTTTCGGTCTCAACAGAGAAGGTGATCTGTGCACGGTCTGGAGTACCGATCACATTGCCGGTACCGGATGCCTGGATCCCTTTGGGGTTACTGGAGATGTCTATTGGAGCTGCTGCTGCAATGCCGACACATGCCATTGCCATGAAGACAAGGGCGATCATAAAGAACGAACGTTTTTTTATCATACGTTATCACATAATCTTTACTGGAAAGGGGGTTAAAGATTACTTTGACTGCGAAAAAACCCGCAGTTATGGCTCAATTAATTTGCGGAGGGTATACAAAACGGAGTTCCCTTCAACTGCCATTTACCATGAACAGCAACAAGATTAAAGAATTCTTTACGGATAATTCACCCGCTGCTTTAATTCACCAGCCAATCTTTGCTTCGTGAACTACAGACACCCCCAAACTACAATATAATTGACAGCAAATAGTACCCCGATTCAGCATGGGAGCAACAATCGTAGAGAAAATATTTTCTCAAAAATGCGGCAGCGATATACGAGCCGGTGAAGTGGTCATGGCACCGATTGACGGGGCGATGATTCATGATATTACCGGGCCGCTTGCCATCCAGAAGTTCTACGAGATGGGTGGATCCAAAGTCTTTGACCCGGAACACGTCATCATGCTCTTTGACCACCAGATTCCGGCAGATTCGATTCCTGCTGCAGAAAACCATGTCTACATGCGGAAATTTGCCGCAGAGCAGGGGATTTACAACTACGATATCAATGAAGGTGTATGTCACCAGGTGGTGCTCGAAAAGGGCAGAGCAGCACCAGGTGAGATCGTGGTGGGTGCAGATTCCCATACCTGCATGTACGGTGCTGCGGGAGCGTTTGCTACCGGCATTGGTTCAACGGACATGGGTTTTGTCCTGAAATACGGTGCCCTGTACTTCAAGGTGCCCGAGACCATCCGTGCCGAGGTATCGGGAAAGTTCCCGGAGCGGGTCGGAGCAAAAGATCTGATCCTGTCAATTGCAGCAGATATCGGGGCCGATGGTGCAACCTACCAGGCAATAGAATTTGCCGGAAAAACCATTTCGAAACTTGATATGGCCGGTCGGATGACGCTGTGCAATATGGCCATCGAAATGGGTGGAAAAGCCGGCATTGTTGCTCCTGATAAGATCACATGGGAGTACATGAAGGGGCGGCGCAAGATGAAGTCGTTTGAACTTAAGAGCGATGATGATGCAAAATACGCAAGCATACGCACTTACAAAGTCTCGGATATGGAGCCACAGGTTGCCGTGCCGCACAATGTAGATACAGGAGTACCGGTCAGCAAGGTTGCCGGAACACATGTAGATCAGGTGTTCATCGGTTCGTGCACGAACGGCAGGTTTGAGGATCTAAAAGAGGCTGCAGAAGTACTGGGAAAGAAAAAGTTCAACCGGAACGTCCGGGTCATCATCATTCCGGCATCACGGGATGAGTACTTAAAGACCTTAAAGGCCGGGCTCATCGAGAAGTTTGTCAAGGCCGGAGCACTTGTAGAAGCTCCGTGCTGCGGTCCCTGTATGGGCGGGGCGTTCGGGCTGTTAGCACCCGGCGAGGTGTCGTTGTCCACATCGAACCGGAACTTTAAAGGCCGTCAGGGTAGCACCGAGGGTAAGGTGTACCTCTGCTCTCCGGCTACTGCAGCAGCAAGTGCGATCACCGGTATTATCACGGACCCAAGGGAGGTGTGATCATGACCGCAAAAAAATCAGTACCGGTAAAAAAGGTTGGCAAAAACCCACCCCAGGCAGCACAGAATATGCGGGTCTGGAAATTTGGGGACGATATCGATACAGATGCGATCATTCCGGGCCGGTTCCTGACGATCTATGATCCAAAGGAACTCGCAAAGCACGCCTTTGAAGGTACGAGAGATGAGTACGCAAAGAAGGTAAAGGCGGGAGATATCGTAGTCGGCGGAAGGAACTTCGGCTGCGGTTCTTCCCGCGAACACGCCCCGCTCGCACTTCTTGGCGGGGGGGTAAACGTGGTTATTGCCCAGTCGTTTGCCCGGATATTCTTCAGAAACGCAATCAATGTCGGGGTGCTTCCTGTAGTCTGTAAGGATGCAGACAAAATTGCAGACGGGGCAAAGATCACCCTCAGTCTCAAAAAGGGCATCATCGAAGCGGATAGCAAACAGTTCAAAACCGAGCCGGTGCCGGAGTTCATGCAGGGGATCATCGATGCCGGCGGGCTTGTGGAGTACGCAAAAAATCTCAAGGAGGTACCGGTATGTACAAGATAGCGGCAATCGGAGGAGACGGGATCGGCCCGGAGATTGTAGCCGAAGGAAAAAAAGTCTTAGAAGCCGCAGGGGAACGGTTCAACTTCGATATCCAGTGGACGGATTTTGATATCGGGGCTGACCGGTACATCAATTCAGGAAAACTCGTTACTGAAGATGAACTGGCAGAACTATCGAAGTTTAAGGCAGTCTATTTCGGTGCGATTGGTGATGAGCGGGTGAAACCGGGTATCCTTGAGAAAGGCATCCTGTTAGCGCTGCGCTTCCATTTCGACATGTACGTCAACCTCCGGCCAATCAGGCTTCTTAGCGGCGTCGAGACCCCGCTAGCCGGAAAGACTCCCGCAGATATTGATTTTGTCGTGGTACGGGAGAACACTGAAGACTTCTACGTGGGGATCGGCTCCCGTTTCAAGAAACACGAGAAGAAGGAACTCAATGTAATCCGGGATATGTACAGCGTGAAGTTCGGCCTTGATGTGGAGAGCGATGCCGAAGAGATCGCCTACCAGATTGGGGTTATCACCCGCGAGGGTTCACGCAGGGTCCAGACCTATGCCTTTGACCTTGCCATGAAACGGAATAAGAAACTCACATCGGTGGACAAGGCAAACGTGCTCTCGGACGTGTATGGTCTCTGGCGGGACGTATTTACTGAGACTGCAAAGAAGTATCCCGATGTCAAAACCGATTTCAACTTCGTTGACGCCGTCACCATGTGGTTTGTCAAGAACCCCGAGTGGTTCGATGTCGTAGTTACGCCCAATATGTTCGGCGACATCATCACCGATCTCGGCGCCATGATCCAGGGCGGGCTCGGCCTTGCACCCGGTGGCAATATCAACCCGAAGGGCACTTCGATGTTTGAACCGATCCACGGTTCGGCACCGAAGTACAAGGGCATGGGGGTTGCAAACCCGATTGCCACCATCTGGGCGGGATCGTTACTGCTCGATCATATCGGGGAGCACAAGGCAGCTGCCGCAGTTGTAACTGCCATTGAGCAGAGCATCCGTGATGGGATTGTGACCCAGGATATGGGGGGCTCGGCACGGACAACAAAGGCAGGCTCGTATATCGCTGATTGTGTGAAGAAAGGGGAGTAATTCTTTTTTTTATATCCATTCAAGGGATATCTTTTAAGTTACAGGATCGGGATTTCTCATAAAGATACAACTGTTTTTAGTGACGGGGTCTCCAGGGAGAGGAAAAGTGTGATCACCATCAATACCCTGTTAACACGGATCCAATCCAACAACGAGCACCCGTTCTGTATCGGGATCGATCTCACCGGTTCGGAGTTACGCCCATCCGGTGTCTGTGTCTTTCGCGGCAGGGATGCGTACCTCTCGCTGGTATCATCGGATGAGGATATATTAAGACTTGTTGAAAATAGCGGAGGCGGACTCATCTCGATCGATTCCTCGCTGGGTCTGCCTGCGGGCAGGTGCTGCGTTCATGACAGCTGCGAATGCCGTAAATTCGGGATCATGCGGGAGTGCGAGCGGATTCTCAGGAAGCGGGGGATAAGAGTCTATCCCACCCTGATAAAAAGCATGCAGAACCTCACCCTGAGGGGAATCGGTCTCGCCCGTACATTCCGGGATGCTGGCTATACGGTGATCGAGAGTTACCCGGGAGCCGCACAGGATATCTTACAGCTCCCCAGAAAGAAGATCAATCTCTGTCAACTTGAGAAGGATCTGGTGGCAATGGGAATTGTCCCTCATTCGGAAAAGGAGCCGGTTACCCATGACCAGCTCGATGCTCTCACCTCTGCCCTTGTGGGCTATTTCTATCTCGCAGGTATGTACGAGACGATCGGAAATGAGGCCGAGGGGTACCTGATACTACCGGAACTGAGCAGTCTGGATACCGGTTGAAACCGGGTAGATACTTTGTGAATTGGTGCCTATCCCAAACCGGATGGGATTATTATCCTGTGGTAGCATGAAATTCAAGAAGTATCCTTTTATCCCGGTTCCGTAGCCATCAGATACACCCCGGTGCCGATTGCCCAGATAATGAGCGGGTAGGCAATCATCCGCTCCATTCCACCTGCATAAAGACCGGGATACACCTTCAAACCAAGCAGCACTACCGCAACAAGCGTGATGACTCCCAACGCCGGAGAGAACCATGACCATGGGGCCCGAAAGATCCGGTACCCGAGGATCGCACACAGTCCTCCGCAGACAAAGACCGTGATCGCACAGATCGAATGCGGGATGACGATGTTCTCGGGAAAGATTCCGACACCCGCAGCTCCAAGTCCGATCAAGGCCAGGAAGACGAGAAACCAACGGTTGATTCCCGCTGTATGGAGCAGGTATGCAGCTGCGATGAGCAGGAGACCAAAGCCAAAGATCGCGGAGTTGAAGATTATAGCAGTTGATCCCACTCCTAGATCGCTGATCATCTGCGTGACATGATAGTTGGGATAGAGCGCTTCTGATACGATGATCCCCATCAGGAACCACGCAGTCCCAATGAAGATGAGTGCGCCTGCCCGGGTCCTGTTTGTATACGTCATGGTAGATGCGAACTGATTGTTGTGAGGTTGGATGTTATAGGGATAATGGTTGTGGATTGATAAGAGAAACTAAAAAATGGAAGTCACTTCTGTCAAGGGGCTTTCACCGTATTAATGGTGATCCAGACGGGAGTCTGATAAACGGGAACCGGGGATCTTTTAAGAGAACCGTTATGCAATAGAGAAATCTATTTTCATGCTAAACATGAATAATCACAATAATGCTGAAATTTTGTCCCAGATGTGGGTCATCAGTACAGGAAAATATGCAGTTCTGCACAAACTGCGGTTCTGCATTAGACGATAGTAGTACGCAGGAAGATATTCCTGTAAAACCTGAGCCGGACAAGGTAAAAAAAGGCGGCCGTAAAACACAGTACCTGCTTATTGCAGCAGTATTCATAATTTTCCTTGTTGCCGGTCTCGGATATCTCTTCTCTCAAAATTCTCTTTCCCTCCAGTCCGATCCCGTGGGTGCGGGTGTTTACCTGAATTCGGAATTCCGGGGAATAACCCCGTGTGTAATTCGCAATCTCCTTCCGGGAGAATATCTATTAGAATTCCGTCATGACGGGTATCCGCCATGGCAAAAGAATATCACCGTCACGCTGGGAAAGGCAAATACCATCAATGCCGACTTATCCGATAACCTCATTCCGGAGGTAAAGCTTGCGTGCTTTTCCGATGAGATGATAAAAAACTCAACTGGTGAGATGAGATGTATTTATAAAAAAGGAGCAGCCGTTACACTTACAGGTACAGCCGTCAGGCCCCATCCAAAAGAAAATCCAAATGTAACGATCTCTGTCTATGCACAGGGAACGGTATTGCCAGTCAAAACTCAATCGGTCACCATTCTTTCGGATAACACCTATAATAGTTCAGTCAATAGCACCACGTTACCGAGCGGAAATTACAACCTGGTTGCATCAATTCCCTCAGGTCAGAAGTCCGCGGTTGCATTTACGATTGAAAGCCAGGAAAATACCAATATTCGTATTTTACGACAGATCGTAGAAGATTACCACAAAATCCACACTTACAGCCTATATGATTATTTCGTGTGCGCAGATATGGCGCAGGATGTCTGGAATATTGTAGAGACACAGGGTATGCAGGCATTGCTGGTTGCTGGAAATATCAAGAACCCAAACGCGGACTGGAAGGATTATGATCATGCCTGGGTGATCGTAGAAACAGCCCCACGGCAATGGATTGCTTTAGAGACAACGGGAGGTTTTCTTGTGGATAAAAAAAGAGAACCCCAATTATTTTCGCGGCATTTTCTTTGAAAACCCCAAAGACTTAAAAACAAATATGGATCTGAGACGTGACCATAATAACGAGATTGAACGGTTTGCAACAATTGTCAGCCAGTACAATACTAAAGTGAGTGAATACAATTCTGGACTGGACACTTACCGTTCACTCGCAGATTCCTATAATAATAAATATGTAGGCCATAACCTGAGCCTTGCAGAATATCAGGAGTCAGTGAGAGTAAAAAACACTCTCGATTCCGAACAAATGAAACTGGTTCAGTTAAAAGCTGAACTGGATCAACTGACCGTCACTTACAATAATGAAAAACAGATCATGGACAGTATTACCGCCAAGATGAACGATCTGGCGGCAAAAGGTGTAGTTCTTATGAACTCATGATTTTCACTCGCTTTTTTTTGGCTCATCGCAATTTACTCCGGGTTGAAAAGAGATCTCATTCCTATTTTGAACAGGTAACGCATCGATCAGGGTGATGATAACGATAGGATCTTATGCTCCGATACCCCCAAACACAATGAATGCCGCCGCCCCTGGCGGGGCACCCCAGCAGCGGTTTTAATGAATATCGGGAAAAATGTTACTCTCTCACTCATCCGGCTTCCGGGAAAATAAGGACTGGAAAAAGCCACGCGGTTTTTTGGGGAGAGGAACGGGATACAGGGATTGCCCTGCAATGCACTTTTTTGAGAGGGCAAGGTCAGGAATAAAAACTTCAGCCTCAACCATCCCTTCTTCCACCAGCGCTTTTTCTGTAACATCAGTAACAGAACCTGCCATCGAGACCGTTTTTCCGTTCTTTAAAAGCGGGATCTCATTGACTTCGAGTCGGATGATGCGCCCATCCAGTGAACACATCTCCAACCGGTAGGGAGGCTCGCGCCGGCCGGACGCTATCGCCTTGTTCGTACGTTCAAGCCCTGCAGCATTCATCGGGTTATTGGTAAGGTAATCTGTCCAGGTGCGTTTTCCTTCCTTTTGGCTGCACCCGAGGAGTGCCCGCAACCGTGGGCTCACAAACATCATGATATGATCAGGAGTGTGGGTGTAATACATCTGGTCGCCGCTCTCAATGGCGAGCATCAGTTCCTCATCCTTCTTTTTTATCGCTCTCTGCTCACTCTTGATCCGGGTGATATCATGACCCGTGGCTACGATCGATTCAACAGTGGCAGAACTGTTCAGCACAGATTTTGCCGACCAGCTGAAACAACGCATTCCTTTGGGCGTCTGGATCCACTGCTCAACAGTACAGGCATACGGCGGGCGGAAGAGCCGGGTCATATGGGTAGCAATGACATCGGAATACCGCTCACTGGTAACGGGCATGAACACACTACCGGCTAGTGCCTCTTTGGATTTTCCTACCGCTTCGCTGTAAGCAGAGTTCACAAAGAGAAGCCGGCCTTCCGGGTTGATCCTGACAACCAGATCCTGCTGGCATTCCACCAGATCCCGGTACATTGTATCCGTGGCGCCCATCATCATGACCACTGTTTCCTGTGCCAGTTCTTATCAGGATTGCCGGATAAAAGAGAAGTGTTCATCTCAACACAGGATCATCTGTCACAGAACTATTAATGTTGTACGATTTCTCCTGTGAAAATATTTGCTCACGGACTAACAGTGACTGCTACACATGAATACCAGACCGACACGCAAATCAGCCCGCATTTTTAAACTTCCGCACTGATCTGCTGCTGCCCGTAAACACCACAGCGGGCGCTGATGGCAGGATGTGCCGGAATCTTAACAATGGTTGCCAGACGCTCTTTTCCATACATTACGCCACGGAGTGAGTTTAAGGAAACCGTGAAATTCCCGGCCTCAAACAACTCGATGTTTAGGGCTTTGCCGGAGACTGATACCTGAGCAAGGCCCTTTACCGCTCCAAGATAGTACTGCCACTGGTGAGTGAGTTCCTCCAGCTGCACAAAAACGTGACCGGAGACCGCCTTTGAGAGGTCCGAACGCCGTATTGCATACCGGCTTCCAAGGATATGGAGTTCAATCACTGCATGAACATTTCCTTCACTGTCAATTGCGCTGTACCCATTTCGTTGGAGATATCCTGCTTTTTCCATCGTACCCGACCACCTTTTTGTCGTAGTATGGCGTTGCAATGGCAGGTATATAACCCGTCACCGTGCGCAGGGTGAAAGTGAAAAATTCCTGTTATCAAGGAGAGAGAAACATTGGTTCTAATGAGGCATGTTCAATAAAATAACGTCTTGTCAGCGGAAAGCCCCTAAAAAAGAAACAAATGCGATCAGGATCTGCCGGGTTTTTTGTCCATGCAGGTATTGAGCACCTGTTCCATTAAAGACAGAGTGCCATTTATTCCCGCAAAGGGGGTGGGGGCAAGCCGAACGGTTCCCCGCAGCGGAGGAGTGATACCGGTAAAAGCCCGGGTTTCACAGACTGATCGCTCAAAGGATGACCCCATCACAAGATCCGGATTATGCTGTGCGATAAGTGATCTTACCTCCTCAAGCCCGGTAACCTGTTCAACAGGAAATTTCGATTCTCGTGGTGCATTGCGAGAACCGATACACAGGATATCGGCATCCAGGTACCGTTCGAGTGTGCCAGCGGCATGCTCTGCATAGGAAAAACCGGCAAAGATTACAACAGAGGGGGGATCAAACCGGAGCAGGTACTTGTCACATGCCTTGACCATCCGCTCCTCCTGCTCTTCGAGCTCTGATAAGACCCGGTCCACATCTGCGTTGGCAAACACCTCACCGAGTTTCTTAAATGCAGCCTCAATCGCACGGAACCCGAGCGTCCCGCCACAATACGTACCAACACCGCTCAAAAAATCCTCGTTTGTACCGATTGTATAGGGTGAAGCGTGCTGCACGTTTTTAAGCCGGTCAAGAGAAAATACCGTTCCCACCGGAATACGAGCCATCGCGAGCAGTCGCATGATCTCCTGTACATTACCCGCATAGAATGGATCGAACAGGCAGATGCCATCGATGTTCACCCCACAGATATCCGGATCAATTCCGGGTTCCAGGATCGAGAGGGCATTTTTATATCCCACCTCCACATCGCCGGAAAAACCCGGGCTGTCCACAAGGATCACATCATGCTTTTCAAGCATTGACCGGATATCTTCGCCAAGAATCGCCGGAACACAGGTGGTTATAACTGCTATGCGTTTGCCACGGCCGGACAACCCGCCGATCACTTCATTGAGCCGGTCCTCCGAGCCAAAGATGATCTCGTGCTCGAGAATGAAGGTACCATGCAGGGGTGCGTGAAGGAGCGTGGTAGGGTAGTAATAACAACCACTCGAACCATGGATTACCACGGCCAGCCCATCGAATCCGGCAAGGCAGGCTGCCGCCCCGGTCATTGCACAGGGCCAGAGAGGGTTGGTGCATTCAGGCATGAAGCTGGCGCCTCCAGCGATGGAGCATCCGCCGCACACCCGTGGTTCCAACCGGGGTGCCGGGACCGAGTGACACGCTGCTCGTACCCGGCTTTTTCATATGCATCCGTACTGCTTCTGCCACTTCAGAGGAAAATGACACTCCCTCCGGATCACTCAAAACAGGATCAAACGATGCTGTCTTTCCATCAAGATCGAAAAACCCGTCAAGGGTATCTCTCTGGAACTGGCGTTCTTTTTCCAAAACCCGGCTGCTATCTATGCCAAACGTTCCGGCAACTGCCTCCACAAACGAGATGGTGCCGGAAAGCCCGAGCGGGAAAGAGGGGATAAACGGGGTACCAAAACGCTCATTTAAGTAATTCCCAACCGGCATGAGCGCAGGTTCCCTTAGGATGTTGAGCCGGGCCGCACCCAGAGTCCCGATCTCATCGAATGTGATATCATGCACGTACCGGATATTTACGGGAATACCGAGCATATCGAGAAGACGGTTCACCTCTGCATAGTTCTCCTCAACCTCGTATTCAAGATTTTTCTCGCCGATGACATTTACACAGTCACTCAATGGGCAGGGGTCAGCAGTACCAGCGATAGCACAAAGAGCATTTGCCACCCCGTTCTGGAAGGTGCCCCCGAGGAAACCGGCGGTAGGCACAATGACCACCGGCACACCATACTCCCTGTTGCAGATAGCAGCTACATCATCCCCGATGGTATCAACAATGCAGCTAGAGAGCACAAATATGGCTTTAACGTCCTGTTCTGCCACCGCATCAAGGGTTCGTAGCAGTGCCCCTTCCCCGCCAAACACAATATCGCTCTCACATAAAGCAGTTGAGACCAGTGCCGGCAGGGTGACGGTCTCGTTATCCAGCCCGGTTGCATGTAACAGGGAGAAGTTATGATGGGTACACCCCTTTGGCCCATGGACAATACTTGCGGTATTGCGGATATGGGTTGTCACCGAAAGCGCCCCGGTAAGAGTACAACCCCCGAATCTAGATGTATGAATAGGCAAGGGATTCAAGATCATCAATCTCTAACGGGGTGGGTATGGTAAAACGGGTATTTTCCATCACGCGTGTGGCAAGGCTGCGGTAACATTGTGCCTGTGCAGAATCAGGTTCATATTCGATAACCGTCTTCCGGTTGAGCTCTGCGAGCTGCACCACGCGACTGCGGGGGATGAACTGGATGAGCGAGCTGTTCACTCGTTTGGCGAACTCTGATACCAGTTCTTCTTCATTCAGCTGATCCTTGGCATTACAGATCACCCCGGCCAACCGGCACGTGCTTTTTGTCCTCGAAGAAAGGCGTTGTATTGCCTTGCAGATGTTGTTTGCGGCATACAAAGACATCAGTTCTCCGGAAGTGACGAGATAGACATCCTGCGCATATCCTTCGCGCATCGGCATGGCAAATCCCCCGCAGACAACATCGCCGAGCACATCGTACACAATCACATCGCCTTTTAAGGCCCCAAACTTCTCGAGCAGCTGGAACGTGGCAATGATTCCCCGCCCTGCACACCCGACGCCGGGTTCCGGCCCTCCCGCCTCCACACAGCGGACACCGTTAAACCCGGTAAACTCGATCTCCGAAAGCGTAATTGGCGCTTCGCCCCGAACCCGGACAAGATCCATAACGGTCGGGATAAAGTTCCCGTGCATCAGCATCCGGGTACTGTCCCGCTTGGGATCGCAGCCGATCTGAAGTATATCTAGCCCCATACCAGAAAGGGCAGCGGAGAGATTGGCCGAAGTGGTGGACTTGCCGATACCCCCTTTGCCGTACAGGGCGATCTGTTTCATCATCGTACTATGGAGTGGCAATTTATATTAGATCTTCTGATGTTAACAAAAGTAAAATTGTTTTGTTGATAGCACAGGGAATTTTTCCCGGTTATTCCTGTCTGCCAAAAATGGCCATAACAAGCATCACCACCGGGATCACTTCAAGCCTGCCCACCCACATCACACAGATAAAGATCCATTTTGAGATCACCGGCATGTCCGGGGAGACGTACCCAGAACCCAGACCGCAGGTAGAGAACGCAGAGACAACAGCAAGGACAATTTCTGTCAATGATAAAGATGTGGGATAGAATGGAATAACAGCAAGCGTAGCAACAAAGATGACGGCTACCGACAGGATGATGATGAGCATATTCTTTGCAACTTCAAGCTCTGCGGTTGCCTTTGGGATCACCCGTCCTTCGAACCTGAACGGCAGGAGCACCTTGCCACTGACAAAGAGACGCCTGAACCACCAGAGCAGAGCACGGACGGCAAGCATGACCCGGTGTAATTTAATCCCGCCGGCAGTACTGCCGCTTGCACCCCCGATAAAGACCAGCATCGCGAGGAAGAGGATGGTTACGCTTGCCCATGTCTGGATATTTGCAATAGAAAATCCCGTAGTAGTGATAGCAGATACGGTCATGAAGAGACCCTGGTGCAGAGCCGGCAGATATTCAAAGTTGTTAAAAAATACCAGATCATAGGTAAGGACGGCTGTGCCTATTGCAACAAAGATAAAGAAGAGTTTGACCTGTTCATCGCCAAACAGGCTCAAGCGCCGGTTTTCCAGGATATGGTAATAGAGTTTGAACGGCAGGGCACCTGCGATCATGATCGGAATGAGAATGAGCTCAAGCATCACGCTGTGGTAATACAGGATTCCCCCTTCGTGCAGGGTAAATCCCCCGGTCGATATGGCAGCAAGTGCAAGGTTGAGCGATTCCCATAAGGAGAGACCGGTAAAAAGGATTAGGCCAATGGCAAAGAAGGTAAGAATCCCATAGATCTTCCAGAGCGCCCGCCCGGTAGAGAGCACTCCCTGCATCAGCGGTTCATCCCTGCTTTCCGTTCGGAAGATCTTTGACCGGGAAAGTCCGGTGCTGCTGGACATCGCAATCGCAAAGGCAATAATCCCAATCCCGCTTATCCACTGCATATAGGATCGCCAGAACAGGAGAGTATGAGGTGCACTCTCCAGTGATAACATCATAGAAAAGGCTGTCCCTGTCCAGCCGGCCATCCCTTCGAAGAGTGCATCGGTAAATCCCATGTGCAGACCAAGTACAAACGGCAGTCCACTCACCATCGCACTGGCAAACCAGAAGAGTGCAACCGAACAAAAGGCCGTTGAAAGTCTCAGGACGCGTTGAGGGCGGGGGAGTTTTCGAATGAGCATTCCGATAAGGTAGAATGCCAGGGGCACGGCAAGCATGGGCAGGAGCATATTCCACTCTGAAAAAATGACAGCCACAATGAGCGGAACACAGGTGATTGGGGCAATAAAAACAAAAATATCCCCGAGGTCCGCAATGATCGTGGAAAGATGCCAAAGCCGGTGCATTGCTAAAGAATTACCTCTGAGGCTCTATTAGGTTTTGCCTCTCGTCACCGGATGAAACAAAAAATAAGAGATCAGGGTTTGTTAGTCCAGAGCCCGTGCACATTGCAGTATGCGCGCACTTTGGCATTCATATCGGCAGTGCAGAACTCTGCTTGCGGCTTTTCACCGGGTTTTAATCCAACTACTGAGAGATTCTGCCCGGATGTCACTTCGATCCATTCGATATAATGTTTCTCTTCCATGGGATGAGGGACGGATCCCATCTTCACCAGTACGCCGGTTGCAGATTTCTCAATGACAGGCACATGTTTTTCCTTACCAGTGTCATTGGTTTTTTCCATCTGCAGCTCCATGGGTTTGCCACAGCACACGAGAGTCCCTCCGGAAGCATGGACCACCATGGTAATATTTCCACAAACACTGCATTTGTAGATTTCAAGTTTTTTTGTCATACAGATCTCTCCTTTACACAATGTTGATCTCGTTGTGCTTCTTTAATATATCGTCTGCAAGACGATCGAGCTGCTTTAGCGTCGATTCATCCGGCTGCCCTTTGACCAGAACCGGCTCAAGGACTTCTACCTTGACGTGGTCTAACATCTTTACAATTGTCTCAGCAGTTTTGCCACCCCAGCCATACGATCCGATAACGGATGCAAACCGTGCTTTGGGTTTGAGCAGGTTGGCTAAGTAGGTGGCATACACTACCTGTGGGTGGGGTCCAAAGAGCACGGTTGGTGTTGCAACCACAACAGTTGCCGTATCCACCAGCGCAAGCGCCAGCTCCCCGATGTCCGTTCCGATCAGGTTGAATGGTTTTACCGTGATCCCGCGGGCGATCAGGGCATTTGTCAGGTGCACAACCATCTTCTCTGTGCTGCCATGCATAGAGACGTACGGGATCACAACTTCGTTTTTCACCGCATCAGAAGTCCAGTCGGAATAAGCATCGAGAATGAACTGCGGGTGCTTATGGATCGGACCGTGGCTGGGAGCGATCATCTTTAGCGGGAGCATCGTTACCCGTTCAAGGTGCCCTTTAATACTGGATCTAAAAGGCATCATAATCTCGGCATAATACTTTTTTGCCGACCGGTAGGACACCGCATCATCGGTTGCATACAGGTCAGAAGAGGCCATGTGGAACCCGAAGAGATCACAAGAGAAGAGGATCTGGTCTTCTTTGAGATAGGTTACCTGCGTCTCTGGCCAGTGTGTCCAGGGGGTGATATGGAATTCAAGCGTCCGATCGCCCAGCGACAGGGTCTCTTTGTCTTTAATGATCCTGAACCGGTTGTCCGGGATCTGGAGCAATGCAATAAGAAATTCTTTGCACTTCTCGTTAGTCACTACCATCGCATCCGGGTAGAATTCGAGGATCATCGGCAGCGAACCGGAGTGATCCTGTTCTGCATGGTTGATGATCACGTAATCGAGCCGCTCTACGCCAAGCTTGAGCAGGTTTGATACCAGCTCAAATTCCTTTGCCGGGTCAACTGTATCGATGAGTGCGGTCTTTTCGCTTCCCCTTATCAAGTAGGCATTGTAGCTCGTGCCATCCGGAAGCGGGATCAGGGCATCGAAGAGACGCCGGTCAAAATCAAGTGCACCGACCCAGAAGATTCCTTGTGCAATTTCCCGTGATACCATAGCGATCAGTTGCAGCTCCTGTTAAAAAATTTCTTTGCTGCACCGCAGACCGGACATATCCAGTCTTCTGCAAGGGCAGCAAATTCCCTGCCGGGGGGAATATTCTGCAGCGGTTCTCCCTGTTCAGGGTTGTATTCATGCCCGCAGATGGCACACTGGTATTTTTCTGTCAAGAATAAAAACCTCCGATGGTTCGATTGTTACGTAAATAGTGTGGAGATTTGAAATAATCGTTTCGATAGTACAACAAACCTCTCATCCGGTTTTAAGCATCAGGGGAGAGCATGTCAGGAATAGTGTCTGCAAGATGGTAGCGCTGGACAAAGAACTTAAACGAACGGTTTTTCAAAACGGCAGTTTCAAGCGAGAAGGATTTGAGGATCTCAAACATGAAATCGATCCGTGAGTCAAACCGCCGGGGCATGAGCTCATTGAACTCTTCTTTGAACATTTCATCAGTTGCAAGGCGTACTTCAACTCCGAGATCCCGGGCAGAAATGGCAGACAACCCGGCATAGTACCAGCTCTCGATTTCCTTGATCACGATAACAATGCTGCGGCCTGTGATGTTATTGAAATGGAAGTACAGGATCTGCTTTTTGTCCCTTACTGAACGTTCTGTATCGATATCTGCAACAAAGATGTAATCATTGTTCATCTGCCGTATACTTTTTAAAAAATTGTTCACCTTCACCCGCTTTATACAGGCATACGGTATGATCTCAATCGAATCATACCGGGATACAAAAAGGGGTTTTATAATGCGGCCAAAGAACCTGACATCATCTTCCCCTTCAACCAGGATAAACAGCCGTTTTGTCATGCTCACAATCCCAGCAGGTTCTGGACAAAGAGCTCTTCAATACCAATCTCATTTTTTAAAAACGTCCTGATCTCTTCTTTATCCGCTGGGCGCGAGATGACAGAAAAACCCTCGCTGTCCCGCGAGATGAGCAGGATATCTTCAATACTGACATGTTTTACAACTTCGGTACTGTGGGTGGTGATCATCAGCTGCTTTCTTTCTGAGGACTCCTTCATCATTGCCATGACCCGGGCAACCAAAAACGGGTGGATATGGCTTACCGGCTCTTCAATAATAATGAATGGTTTGTCCTCGAAATAGAGGGCGATTATCAGGGCAAAGATGGTGATTGTTCCATCCGACAGGGATGATGCAGGAAGATCATGGCTATGGGCATATCGTTCCCGTAGCGTGAGGACAAGAGAGACATCCATGAACTTCTGCACGGAAAAATCCTTAACAAAAGGCAATGTGTCATGGAGCAGATTTGAGAATTTACGTTTCTTTTCAGGATCTTCAATAATGGATTTTACCACAACAGCAAGATTGCCGGCATCGTCCTCAAGGGTCCGTTTTCCGGTGATTGCTGCTCCTCGTTTAGAGAGTTTTGGATCGATATCGTACACCGCAAACCGGTCAAAGAATTTCTCTGTGTGCGGTAGTGGATACGCGTACGCACTCTCCAAAAGAAGTGCGTGTTTTTTGAGATGTAACCCGCGGAAAAAAAGGGGGATAATATCGTTTTGGGACAGGGGGCATGCATCCGGGAGTTGTACGGCAAACTTCACATAGCCCTTCTCGCTTATCACCTGTATCTCTCCATGTCCCAAAGTGCTTTTTTTCGTGACATTTGTTCCATTTATGAGGCACGATGAGAGCTCACATCCGATCATGAGCCGGTCTTTTATAATTTCAAATCCATCCCCGGCAGCATCGAACCGTATTGCAAACTCGTAGGAGGATTCGCACGACTGGATTCCCAAAAGTCCATTCTCACCGATCTTCTGGTCGATAATATCCAGTTTCTGGTCAGGGGTATAAGAAACCCGCACAACCACATCCTGCGTATTTCCGATTCTCGCATTCCGGATATACTCTGACCCCCCCTGCATTGCGATCGCATTAACCAGACCGTGACGTGCAATATCGCGCAGGAACTTAAAAATGCTGATAAAATTGGATTTTCCCGCTGCATTCGATCCTATGACCACATTGAAACGGGACAGATCAATATCGAGTTTTAAAAAACTCTTGAAATTTTCCACATGGATCTGCTTAATTGACATGAAAACCCCGGTTATGTTCTCGTTATCCTGCAACAAAAAGAAGGTATTGGTTCATAATGCAGCGGTAAATGGCGGATTTTTTAGATCCGGTTACAGGAATCTCACCTGATAGGGTTTCTGCACCATGATCGCATAATTGAAATTGCGGCAAAATTCATCCATAACGGGGACTGGATGAGCAAGGATCCCAAAATGAGCGGAAACCTGCCGGTATGAGGTCCCCTCGGCGGATCGTATTTCATTTGCAATTCAAATGTCGTGCACAAGCAGGGATCATTTTCCCTTCCGGAAAAAACGGAGGGAATCCATCCAGGAAAAGACTCCACGCGATCTCTTAAGAGGAAATACGCCTTCAGCAATGGATTTTACCTCCTCTACGGAATAAAAAGCGGTGGGATTGAACTGCTTGATGATATCGATCACCAAGGGAAGATCCTGGCGCCTGATGATAGTATAGACCATTTTTACTTTACCGGTCGCCCCCTCCCCATCGATGCTGGTAACACCATAATTCTGCATCCTTAAGTATTGTATCAGGTCTGCCGGATCCTCTCTGGTGATGATGCGTACACTGGTCAGACCAAGGGAGAGCTTCTCCTCGATCGCCATTCCGATATAGGTCCCGGCTGCAAACCCGACACCGTAGGCGATATATGCAACGATGTTGGTTAAGTTGTTCATCACCTGCCCTATTGCGAGCAGCCAGATGATCACTTCAAAAAACCCGATAATCGGGGCGAGGTACTTGATCCCTTTCGAGATGAAGATGACCCGGATAGTACCAAGCGTCACATCGCAGATGCGGGCGCAGAAGATCATGAATGGCAGCACCACAAAGGCAAAGAAAGGGGATGTCAGGAAGGCTTCAACCATGCGTACCTATTTTTTTTTACGAGCGGGGGTGTTAATAGTTTGGGGTATTACGTAAGAAAACTGTAGAAATGGCGATGAAGGATAAACAGGCATAATGGAACAGGTTTCTTAAATTCCAGAAGAGATGAAAAAAATTGAAATCAGGCAAGCGGCGTTGAATTATCGACCTTAAATTTCGCCGTCGCCGTACCTGTCTGCTGTCCATCAATATTCAGCACCTTCACATCCCAATCACCGGTTTTGGCCCCGTTAGAGACCCTAAGATCCATAATGCAGGAGATCTTTTTAGTATCAAGAGATGCCGGATTGATACAAACAAGTTCGGTTGCTCCCTGAACAAAGGTTACTTTAACACCCTCCTTGAAATTCTGGCCATTGATAACAACTGCAAGCTGGGTGGAATTCAGTCCCGCCGTAGTTGGGGAAAAACTCTGGACAATAGGGGGTGCCTGGCCAATTGAAAATGCACCCATCAGGGTATCTGACTGCCCACCGGGATTGGTAACTGCGACATTCCAGCTGCCCATATCCCCACCAAAGAGATTGAAGGTACAACCAATTGAAGTTGAAGAAGCAACTGATACACCCGTTGCCATAATTGACGGGTACCCTGCCCGCATTAACTTTGCCGTTGCACCACTCTCAAAATTCGTACCGGTGATTGTTACACCAAGAGTTGCATCCTTTGCGCCGCTCGCAGGAGATATACCGGTCACGGTGGGTGCACTTCCGGATAAGGTTGTAACCACAGTCGGAGGGATGGTGGGTGTGACAATCTGTATCGATGAGATGGTCACATGAGCGATTTTTACCGGATAGACTTTCTCGACAAGGGTTCTTTCAATTTTTTCTGTCTTGCTATCAATGAAGTGTCCCCATGAGCCGTCTGCATTTTTGTAGATCCATGCACGGGTGTACATACCACTATTCGCATCGTACTGGGTGATGACATACAACGACTGGTCCGTTGATGACGCGGATTTTGCTATGATATCTCCAGCCGAAAACTTTGCTGCAGAGGGTGCAGTTGTGGGCACGGTTGTAGTTGTACCGGCAGATGACTGATCCGAGCACCCGGCAATCAGTACCGCAAAAACCAGAAGTGCGCAGATCAAAAGTCCGTTCCTGACTTTGTTCTCCATACCGGTAACTTTTAGGTGGATATGCGTATAAGATTATTTATCCAAATTCCGGCTGAACGATGCATAATCATGCCGGTGACTTAATGGTTTTGAAATTCCGGACGAAATAGATGTGTATCCCTATGAGAGTGAAGAACACAAGGAGTGCTGAACCATACACTGCGGGCATTGCTGCCTGCGGGCATGGCACTCCGATACGGTCTGCCATGACAAATGTCAGCCCGAACGCAACAAAGATACTGGCGGCATAGATGTCCCGGACGGCAAAGAAGAATACAGCTGCTGCAAGCCCGAGCACCAGAAATCCCACCAGCGCGGGTTGCAGGTGAACTGGCGGGCTGTGTGCAAATGAGGTGAGGCAGAATAGCCATGCGGTGACCAGACTGCCGCCAGCGATCGAAAGAGCCGTCCCACCACCCCGCACAAATGCCTGCACATGAGTCCCCAGAAGCACCCAGCAGACCATCACCGATGCGATCGCAGTCGGCAACAGGAGCAAAAAGGCATATCCGGATGCAGACTGATCCGTTCCAAACGGTGAAAAAATCACCATCGCCATGTACCCGAAAAATGTTGTCAGGAAGCATGCGTAAAACGTTCTGCGCACAGGCCAAAACCCGATCTGGAACATGTTCACCGCACCGGTGATAAACGATTCACGAATACAGTAAACCGGTAAAATCATTCCCGTAATAATGCACGCAAAAATCGTGTAAACAATAATACCCTGGGGATCCGCATTCAGGAACAACCGGTGATCTCCTTCAAACAGAGCAGTCAGGATCATCCAGAGACAATAGATGGCTAATGGGATCACCAGCAGGCGGAACAGACCGGAACGCGATGCAGGATTATCTGATGGTCTGATGATTACCGGTACTGGTGGTTGTTCCTCGCTCATTTGTTTTTAGCCCCTTTAATAATGGGATCACTATTCACATGTACATTCCCGTTTTTTTAAACCATCCGGATGCAGCTGATTTTTTACAGGGTATCATGGGACAACGATCACATCCGGGCGTCAAGCAACTCCCGTATCGCACGTTCACGTTCTTCTTTTCCTACAAAAACCGGAGTCATCCGCTCATCAAACGTGGGAGACACCCGGGTAAAAAATGTGCCCAGCGCGATTCGTGCATCGCTGTTGTAGTCCCATTCACGGGCAACTGTACAGGCAGATGCAAAATCCCCAGTGCCCGTTGACGGCAATTCGTACACATGAGAATCATAGTAATCGGTGGCAGGAAAGAACGAGGCACAGATCTGGAGCACGTCAATGAACGCAAATCCCTTGTGGGCGATACCCGCCCGGATCAGTTCCTTTAACTGCTCCATCCTCCTGGTATATCCCCGCGCGATAAATCCGGCTCCGCTCGCAAGCATGAGTTCAACTGGATTAAGAGGATATTCTGCTGTGCCTGCAGGAGTTGATCTACCTTTAAATCCAAGGGGGGATGTAGGAGTATACTGTCCTGTAGTGAGACCATAGACCCGGTTGTTGTGCACTATCACCGTGATATCGATATTGCGCTTGGCTGCAAAGATCAGGTGGTCAAGTCCCTCGGCATACGCATCCCCGTCACCCACACAGCAGATCACGGTCAGTGCAGGATTGGCAAGTTTTATTCCTGTTGCTACCGGAATTGCCCTCCCATGAAGCGAGTAGAAACTGTTGATATTGAGGTAATCTGCGATCTTTGCATGACAGCCGATACCTGATACAAGGACCACATCATCGAGAGACTTTCCTTCCTTCTCCCGGTCGGATAACAGGTTTTTTAACGTGTGCTGGAGGGCAAAGTTCCCGCAGCCCGGGCACCACGTATTCTGTGCACCTGTGATGAGTGAGCGCGTCATCAGATACCCGCCTCCTTTACCCTTAAGACAAGTTCTTCAACGCTAAACGGCCTGCCATCATACCGCAGGATCTTCTCATGAATAGTTATCCCGTGACGCTCTGCAAGTGAAGCCAGCTGGGCAGTTAGATTCTCCTCAACCGCAATTAACCGTTTTACTCCCACGAGCGCTTTTTTTATCTGCTCGGCCGGGAACGGGGCGAGCACGATGGGGCGTATGATCCTGATGCCCAGTTCAGTTGCTACCTCTTTGCAGACCCCGCTTGTCGAACCCCAGCAGAGCAGAGCGGTTGATGCATCGGGAATGCCCGACCGGGTCACAACGGAGTAGTCCTGTATCACATCGATCAAAGTCTCCCATTTTTTCAAACGCTTTTTTGTTATCTGATTTGAGATCTCAGCATCTTCTACCGTTATTCCCGCTTCGTCATGCATGTAGCTGTTCACCTTTACCACCGCATTTTTTGCTCCGGGAAACGCCATGTGTGAGAGACCGGATGCTGTATTCTCATAACGGCGATAGGCGGTCTTGCCATCCCACAGGAGCGGCACAGATTCAGGATTATTCCGGACTGCGGCCGGATCAAGGCTGTAGATACCTTCCGAGAGCGTCTTATCGGCAAGTATGAACGCCGGGCACTGGCATTTCCATGCAATATCCATTGCGATTTCCGACCAGCGCAGGGCTTCCTGTGCATCCCCGGGGGCAATGATCATACGGGGGAACTCTCCCTGCCCGGCGTGGAGAACAAACTGGAGATCGGATTGCCCGGTATAGGTTGGGAGTCCGGTTGAGGGGCCGGTTCGCTGTGAGACGACGATCACAAGAGGAATTTCTGCCATACCTGCAAGCGAGAGGCCTTCTGTCATCAGGCAGAATCCCCCTCCGGATGTGCCGATTGCAGACTTTTTTCCTGCATAGGCAAACCCGAGCGCCAGTAAGATCACCGCAATCTCGTTTTCCGGGTGCACAACGGTTATCCCAAACCGCTCTTTCTGCTCGGCAAGGAAATGGAGAATTCCCGAAGAGGGGGTCATGGGATACGAGACATAAGCATTAAGGCCGCCCCGGATCAATCCCAAACCGATCGCTTCATTTCCTGATACCAGAGACTCCGGCAGGTTCTCACATTTGTTTATGGGGTGGACGGGGGCGAACAGATCGAATGCTTTTTTTGCCACGGCAAGGTTTAGGTCTACATCTTTGGGGATATGCCTGCGGAAAACCGCTTCAACTACCTCCCACTCGATCCCGGCAGATTTTGCAAATCCCCCGATGAGGGCGGAATTGCCCATAATAACGGGAGCGTTTTTTTCAGCAAGGATGGCCTTTACCGGAATAGCATACGCGCCATTCTTTACCAGATCCTTATTTGAGATGATCACGGTTTTTTTCGTGAATTTTTCTTTGTGCCGCTCAATGGTTTCCTCATTGAGCGCCAGTATAAAATCAACATGGTTGCGACAGGCTCCGACGTCGCGTTCTGAACCCCGTATTATGGCAAAATTGTGCCCGCCCCGGATCAGGGACGGGTAATCGAAATAGAGATAGATGCGATAGCCAAGATGGTTTAACAACTGTGCGACTATTGCCCCCGCACTATTGATACCATCTCCTGCCTTTCCCCCGATCAGAACTGAGACCTCGTCCATTTTAGATCCTCTCTATGTTCTGATGCTGCCAGAGCTGCTATATAATTTGGCATACACGGTTACGGGGTCTTCCCAGATAAAAATGTTAAAGTAACCAAACCCGCATCTGTGCAGTCATAAAAAAAAATCACCCCAGTATGTCTATAGGAATGCGACAAATCTACTCAGCAACATCGGCTTTTTTTTAAGGTACTAATAATCCCCCGAACAAAATTGACCCGGGACAAGGATGATTACATAAGAAAGGCGGCAGAAAATTTTTATTGAGAAAATCCGTATCAAAAACAGTCAAAACAGCTGAAATGTTGTATCTCCCTTATTTTCTGATCAACTGCTCAAGGACTTTTTTTAAGTCATTGATCTTGTAGGGTTTTGTGAGTTTGCCGGAAAAACCATAACTGGCAAAATCCAGCACAACGGGATCATTTGAAAATCCTGTGGATACCACCGCGTTTACATCTGGATCAAATGCTTTTAAAAGCCCGATTGCCTCTTTTCCCCCCATCCCGTCAGGCACAGAAAGATCGAGGATGACCAGATCAAACGGGACTCCGGCAGCCTTCTCATTTTTATAGATCTCGATTGCGGATGCACCTTCACGGGCAAACATCACACTATAGCCAAGGAACTTAAGAACTTCCAACGTGACATCAAGGATGATCTGCTCATCATCCATCAGAAGCACTTTTCCCTTGCTGGTCATAAAAAACCTGAATATGTTATTTAATTATTTATTGCCGTCCTCTTATTATAATTAGTCCAGCTCGAAACGACGGATATTCATTTCTTAAGCGCCCGTAGTCGTGCAGCCTCTTCCTTGTCCTCAACCCTTAAGAGAAATGTGCCATGGCAGGGTTTGGTGAAGGGGAAGATAACAAAGTCACCATCGAGCCCGATAGCAATCGGGGGAAGTCCTATCACATGGGTGTCAAAGACTTTGAACCCGGGTAAGACATCCCGGAACTCGGCATAGGTTTTTTTGATATAATCGCGGGACTCTTTAAAAGTCGCATCCCGAAGCACAATCTCGTAATTCATTGATTCTACGCAGCCCATGGTGTCACCTCGTCAAGTGCTTTCTTTAACGGCAGGGGATTATGCACAGCTTTTGCCGCAATGGTGGTGCAGGGAAAGTCGATCTGTTTTTGCAGATCCTCATAATGCTCTCCATAGATGATGGTGTAGACCTTCGCCTTTGAGATCGCACTCATCGTCCCGGCATAGGTAATCCCGGCATCGTTATGAATAAAGACAAAACAGCGGTCAAAGTCCCGCTTTTTCTCAGTGATCTGGACAACTGCCCGGTCGAGATCCATAACCTCGCCAAGGTAATGCCGGTCTGGATCTGCAACCACGAGAAGCGTGTTTGCTGCCTTGTTGCCGGCAACCGTGGGCACAATACCCGCTTTTTTAAGCCGGTTGATCAGGTACAGTGCAATACTTGTCTGTACCGGCACCTGCGGGCAACCAAGCACGAGGAGTGCTGTTGCCGGTTGTGTTGTTGTATCCCCTGTCACGTTTTTTACCCATCCCTGCTGATTGGTACAGCTTCATTATTCACTACAGGCAATAACCTTGTGCATCCCGCCATTGAAACGGGAGGATTTACGTTTCAGATCCCATCATCTGTTTCGGCATGCACCCATGCAAGGTACGGGGCATACCCGGCAACAATTGGCACTGCAATGATTTCAGGCACCTCGTAACTGTGCAAACTCTTAATCACAGCAATCGTTGCCTCAGCCATAGATTTTTTAGTCTTTGCAATGAGCAGATGCTCTGACTCCGAGCAGAACTCCCCGTTCCATTGGTAGTAAGAATGCACAGGAGTTACATTGACACAGGCAACAAGCCTGCGCTCTAGAAGTGCCCGTGCCATGGCTTCTGATTCGATAGCAGGAATCGTGCAGAATATTACCACTATCTCATGTTTAGTTTCCATATTTTCCTCTTTAAATTTTCGTCTTTAAAATGTCGGCTGATCGAGTATATCCCATTTCACAAAACTTTCCCGGACAAACAGCCATCCCGGCATGAAGAGCAGCACAGATGCAAGCGAGTAATAGGGATTCATAAACGAAAGTGCAATGAGCACGACCAGCGCAATCCCCAGCACAAAGAGATAGATGACAAGCACCTTTGCATCATAGACCATTACGCTTGGAGAGAGGCCGGTGAGCCAGACGGTTACCGCAAGCGAGAAGAACGAGACGGACAAGCAGAGCACAAGCGCAGGAATGAGGTATGCAACGCCATTCGAGAGCAGGCTTACGACAATGATAAGGGCTGTCGGAATCAGCTGGAGCACGGTAAAACTGCACATCTTGCTTGTCAGGAGTGCCCGGACACTGACCGGCAGGCAGGTGTATGAATTGAACGAATCAAAGGCCGTGATCCAGGTATACATGGTTGAGGCAATAACCCCGGTTAATATGGCAAAGAGTAAAAGGACACCGCCCGGTGGGAGCAATCGGGTGAGCACGGATAGCAGGAACCAGAGTAGCCCGAGGGGAATGAGAAACGAGAAGATCGTCTGGCCGATGAAACTGCCACTCCTGCTCAGATCAATGAGATCCTTTGCTGCAAGAGGGGGATAGGGAAAAAAGGACATTCGTTGTGCAAGCGGGCTAAGCGCGCTGCTGTGCCGCCGTGTGTTGTCTGTGTATTCTGAAGTAAAGAGGAGTATTGCGACTGCTGAAAGGCACAGGATCACTGCGCAGGTAAAGCCCAACAAAACCCAGGAGAAGGAGTAAAACAACATGAGAGGGGGAAAGAACAGGGCGATATTGATTCCGGCAAACAGGTAGAGTCCAGCACCGGCAATGAGGAGGAGAGCCAGAATTACGCCAAGGGCCGGTTTTGAGCGGGCGTAAACGGTGGAGAGGAAGAAGACCACAGAGAGCCCGGTGAGAAATGCGAGCGTGAGGGTAAGGAGCAGCAGTGCGGGCAAGGATACCGGGAGACCAATAAACGGCGAGGCAATGGCAAAACCCCCGACAAACGGCAGCACCCAGAGAAAGAAATAATAGACCGTATCCTTTACAACAAAGGTGCAGAAAATCTCCTGAACAGATATCGGTAGACTTCTGGCGGAATACGCAAGCAGGCTTGCCTGCCCGAAACGCCGGTTCATCGCCTCCTGGCCGATGAGCCCGAATGCTCCGACCATGATGCCGAGAAGGAGAAACAGGGCATGGATGATCGTTGACAGATCCCCTCCGGGAATCACTGTCCGGAACAGGGGTAAGAGAAATGAACCCATGAACGCGATGCCAAAGATCATCACCGGAAACAGGGCAAAACTCAGGCTCCCGAAGATAGTTGAGTGAATCCGCCACTCCTCTTTCATCATATTAGTGAAGAGCTTAAACATGACGGTCCTTCTGCACCAGTGAGAGGAAGAAATCATCGAGGTGCTGGTCTCTTTGTTTTAGTTCGGCAACCGTACCGGTATGGAGCAGTTTTCCTTTATGGAGGATGGCAAATCCCGTGCAGATCTCTTCTGCGATCTCAAGAATATGAGTGGAGATGAATATCGTATTGCCCGCTTTGACATACCCTGCCAGGTAATCCTTGACCTTGTGCTGCATGATCGGATCGAAGTTGATCAAGGGCTCGTCAATAAGGGCGAGCACCGGTTTATGAAAAAACGCCTGCGTGAACATGAGTTTCTGCCGGGTGCCGCGGGAGAGATCCTTGCAGAGCACATCGCGCTTATCGGAAAAATCCAAAAAGTCAAACCACCAGTCGGCTTTCTTCTGCACATCCTCAATATGGCGCACCTCCCCGACAAAATCGAGATATTCAGTAGCGGTAAGAAAACTCGGAGGGGTCTCCTGTTCCGGAATAATTCCTACCCGTTCACGAACGCCGATGGGATCCTTTTTTACATCAAGGCCGAGCACCATAGCTGAACCACCGGTTGGCTGGATCTGCCCGGTCAGCATCTTGATCATTGTAGTCTTTCCGGATCCATTGGGACCAAGCAGGCCATAGAGCTCCCCTTTCCCAACAGAAAAAGAGACATTGTCGACAGCAGTGACATCCCCGTACTGCTTAGACAGTTCCTGTGCTTTGATAATTCCCGGACTACTCTCCATAGGGCTCATGTTTTTGTTGTAGTGTATTAAGGATATGCCATTTTGCCGGAAGATTCGTCAGCAGGAATATGCGGGGGCATTGGGGTGTTGAGTTAATTACTATACGTCAGACTGACAAAATCTAGTACTTATGTACGCATCACGCATGAGCAATCTCCCGCCGTATCTTTTTGCGCGGATCGACGAGATGAAAGCCGAACAGGTAAAAAAAGGCGTAGATATTATCGACCTCGGAGTGGGAGACCCGGACCTCGCTACCCCGCCCCATATAGTCACATCGCTTTGCGAGGCTGCAAAGAACCCTGAGAACCACCACTACCCATCGTACGTGGGTATGCCCGCATACCGGAGCGCGGTTGCCGACTGGTACAGGCAGCGGTTCGGAGTCACGCTTGATGCGGGTAAAGAAGTTGTTGCCCTGATGGGCTCTAAAGACGGCATCGCCCATATTGCCGAGGCGTTTGTCAATCCCGGTGACTACGTGCTCGCCCCAAGTCCCGGGTACCCGGTATACCGGACCGGCACCCTCTTTGCCGAGGGACGGGTGCACGAGATGCCGCTTTTGCAGAAGAACAACTTTGTTCCTGTGCTTGCAGATATCCCAAAAGATGTGGCCAAAAGGGCAAAGATCATGTACATCAATTACCCCAACAACCCGACTGCAGCAATAGCTCCAGATGGTTTTTACCGCGAGGTTGTGGACTTTGCCGCCGATTACAACATCGTGGTTGTGTCTGACAATGCGTACTCCGAGATCGCATTTGACGGGTACCGGGCTCCCTCGTTTTTAGAGACAAAGGGTGCCATGGAGATAGGCATCGAAATGCACTCACTCTCAAAGACCTACAATATGACCGGTTGGCGGATCGGCATGGCAGTTGGCAATGCAGAGATCCTTGCCGGGCTCGGACGGGTCAAGACCAACGTAGACTCCGGAGTTTTTAATGCCGTGCAGCACGCAGCAATCACCGCACTCCGCGGATCGCAGGACTGTGTGAAAGAAGCCTGCGCCATCTACCAGGAACGCCGCGATGTGCTGGTCACCGGCATGCGGAGTCTCGGTTTTGATGTCCCCCTCCCCAAGGCAACCTTCTATGTCTGGGTGCCGGTCAACGACTGCATGGCGTTCTCGGCAAAACTGCTCAATGAAGCCGGCATTGTCGCAACTCCCGGTGTAGGCTTTGGCGCCAGTGGGGAAGGCTATGTGCGATTTGCCATCACGCGCCCGGTGGCCCGAATCAACGAAGCAATCGAACGCATGCGGAGGCTTGACCTGTGAAACTCGCACACCACCTCTCCGTGCAGAACGGTCACCTGAATATCAGCGGGCAGAACTGTGTTGCCCTTGCAGAGAAGTACGGGACTCCGCTTTATGTCACCAGCGAAGACCGGATCTGCGAACAGTTCCAGAGCTACAAAAAAGCCCTGTCAGCCCGGTACCCCAAGGTGCAGGTGCTCTTTGCAGCAAAGGCAAACGGCAACCTCGCCGTGATGCGGGCACTCGCACAACTCGGGGCGGGGGCAGATATATTTTCTTCCGGAGAACTCCATCTTGCACTCGAAGCAGGCATGGCTCCGGAAAAACTACTCTTCAATGGCAGTTCAAAGACTCCGGCCGATCTGAAACTTGCAGTTGAAAAAGGTGTGAAAGTCTCGGTGGATACATTAGACGAACTCCACCAACTCGATGCAGCGGCACGACAAGCAGGAAAGACGGTCAAGATCGCGTTCCGCGTTAACCCGGCGCTTGAAGTCCCCACCCACCCGAAGATCGCAACCGGGCTTGCAACAAGTAAGTTCGGCATCCCCCACAAAGAGATTCCCGCCGCATACCGGGAAGCTCTTTCCTGTAAAAATATCCTGCCCGTGGGAATTCACTGCCATATTGGTTCACAGATCCTCGAGATCGAACCCTTTGTACGCGCAGCAGAAGTGATGGTGCGGATTGCAAAGGAACTCACGGACATGGGCGTGAAACTCGAGTTCATCGATCTCGGTGGCGGACTGGGAATTCCGTATCACCACGACACTGACCCGTCCCCGTCTCCGGAAGATTATGCAGCAAAGGTCATTCCCGTCTTCAAAGCGGGTGTCGAGGCCTGCGGGATCACGCCCGAACTCTGGGTAGAGCCCGGTCGCTCACTTGTTGCCGATTCCACAGTTCTGCTCACACGGGTCAACTCAACAAAATCAGCCCATAAGCGGTTTGCAAACGTGGATGCGGGTTTCAACCTGCTCATCAGGCCGGCAATGTATGACTCCTACCACGAGGTTATTGTCGCAAACAAGGCAGCATCCCCGCTCACCTCAGAGTACACCGTCACTGGACCGATCTGCGAAACCGGCGACATCCTTGCACCCGACCGTAAACTTCCCGAACTTGCCGCCGGTGACATCATCGCGGTGCTCGATGCCGGTGCCTACGGGTTTGCGATGTCATCGCAATACAACAGCCGCCCGCGCTGTCCCGAGGTACTGATCCGGGGAACGCAGGCAGGACTTATGCGCCGGGGCGAGACGGTTACTGATATCACCGCTACCATGGAACGCCCGGACTGGCAGCGGTAGGCGGAGAGCCCCGTGGTCCTCTTTCACTATGCGCTGGTCGATGACCTGATCACTGCAGAGGAGTTCCAACGCCGTGTAGATAAAAAGATCGAAGATTGCGGCGATCTGGTCGATGAACCGACCGCCGCCATGATGGTTATCGGTGAACTGGGCCGGCAACATGTGAAGATCAAAGGACTTTCAGGAAAATCCAGTCTCTTTTCTTTTTTCGGAAAAGTTGTTGACAAGACCGAGCCCAAAGAATTTGTCCGGGCTGATGGCGAAAAAGGCTGGGTTGCCACCCTGCTGTTAGGTGACGAAACGGGGACTACACGGGTCGTGCTCTGGGACGAGAAAGCAGGTGCGGCAGTGGATGTGAACACTGGTGACGTGCTGGAGATCATTGGCCGGCACCCGGGAAAGAGCACAAAAGAGATCTATTCCCTTGCCCTGCGTCTGGCAAGCTGTGAGATCACCTGCTCACTGCAGATACAGGGTGCCGGAGCAGGCAGTCTCTCATATGATCCGGTTGATCTCGATGCGATCGTGATTAGCGTAAACGAACCCCGCTCGTTCACCCGCAGGGACGGGACCACCAGCGAGATGGTGGAGGCCGTGATTGGTGATGATAAGGGTTCAGCACGACTCGTTGCATGGACCGCAGAACTGCTGTGTGATATCGCACCCGGCACCACGGTGCACATCAGCGGTGCGAAACCCAACCCTAAAAGTGAGGGCAGGGATTACAGTCTTGATGAAACAAGTACGGTCACGGTGACTGATACGGTGATTTCTGTGCCATTCACGCCGCTTGGTTCAGTGAGCGACCAGGGAATTTACTCGGTCAAAGGACAGGTAAAACAGCAGCAGCAGCCCCGGGCATTCACCACCCGGAACGGGACAGCATCCTGGGTGAAAAATATCCTCATCAGTGAGAATGGAGAGGAACTTAAAATTGTCCTCTGGGGGGATTTTGCTCTCGTGCCATTAAAGACGGGTGACCGGGTTGAAGCATACCACGCAACCGCTAAACCCGGGAGGTTCGGGGGCATTGAACTGGGAGTGGGGCGAGGCAGTGCATTTCTGGTGCCGGATAAAGGTGCTCAGACAATTGTTTTTTCCGGAACCATCATTCACGATCAGGGTTGCACATTTATCGATAATGGCACTGACCGCTACCTGATTGAGGGCAGTTTTCCGCACGGTACCGGACTTAAGGTAACCGGACTTCTTAAAGGGAGCCGGATTACTCCCACACAGGCAGAGCCGGTTGTTCTCAAACCCGATGAGGTTATGACAGATCTCAGGAAATTTAAAGAGACTCTCAAAGGCTAAAATTACACTTTCACACCACGCACTCCGCGGGGTTATATGCGAGTGTATAACATCTTGTTGTGCCATAGGAGTTGTAAAGAAATGGCTGAAGGACCATTAAGCATTGAAGATTTACCGGGCGTAGGCCCGAGCACCGCAGACAAGCTCCGCGAAGCTGGTTACCTCTCGGTGGAAAGTATCGCTACCGCATCACCGGCAGAACTCTCTGAAGTCTCGGAGATCTCTGAGTCTACCGCAAAAAAGATCATCAAAGCAGCCCGAGAAGCTGCAGATATCGGCGGGTTCAAGACAGGAAAAGACATCTTTGAACAGAGAAAGGATATCAAAAAACTCTCATTTCGGGTTCCTGAACTTGACACCCTGCTGGGCGGGGGCATGGAAACACAGGCCATAACCGAAATGTACGGTGAGTTTGGTTCCGGTAAGAGTCAGATCGTCCACCAGATGGCAGTCAATGTGCAACTTCCCACCGATCTTGGAGGACTGGACGGGAGCGCCATCTATATCGATACTGAGAATACCTTCCGTCCCGAGCGTATAGAGCAGATGGTAAACGGCCTTGGCTTAGATAATATTCCGGATGTGGATGAGTTTTTGCAAAATATCCATATCGCCCGGGCTCACACATCCGATCACCAGATGCTCCTTGTGGAGAATTCCCGCGATCTTGCAGCAGAACTCAAAGACAGCGACAAACCGGTCAAACTCTTCATCATCGACTCACTCACTGCCCATTTCAGGGCAGAATATGCAGGCAGGGGCACCCTTGCAACCCGCCAGCAGAAATTAAACCGGCACATGCACGAGCTCTTCAAACTCATCGATGAGCACAATGGTGTAGGACTTGTAACCAACCAGGTTATGTCCAACCCGGCAGTCTTCTTTGGAGACCCGACAAAGCCCATCGGCGGCAACATTGTCGGGCACACGGCCACCTTCCGTCTCTACCTGCGCAAGAGCAAGGGGGGAAAGCGTATTGCACGCCTCGTGGACAGTCCCAACCTTCCCGAGGGAGAAGCCCCGTTCATTGTCGAAGAGGCAGGTCTCAAGTCGTGTTAAAAGCAGTTCTGACAGATATTGACGGGACGATCACTGATTCGTCCCGCCGGATCAATACCGATGCAATCAATAGTATCAGGACTCTTGTTGACAGTGGAATCGAAGTAGTACTTGCAAGCGGGAATACTTCCTGCTTTATGGATGCACTCTGCAAAATGATCGGTACCCACGGCACCTTTATTGCAGAGAACGGAGGGGTGTTCCGGGTCGGATTCAACGGTACCCTGCAGATCAAAGGCGACCAGGGAGTATGCCGTGCTGCACTGGATTCATTGCAAAGGCATTACCGCACGCAGGGAATTGAACTGGAACTCTATAGCCCCGCCTACCGTTATGCCGATCTGGCATTTGGCCGGACGGTGCCTGTGGACGAAGTAAAACTGCTCTTAAAGGAACACCGGGTACAGGTACTCGATACCGGGTATGCCATCCACCTGCAGTCCCCTGGTGTGGATAAGGGAACTGCCCTTGTTGCACTGGCACAGGAGATGGGACTTTTATCATCAGATTTCCTTGCCATCGGTGATTCTCTCAATGACATCCAGATGTTAACAACTGCCGGCATCGGAGCAACCGTTGCAAATGGTCATCAGGATATCAAGGCAGCAGCACAGTATGTTGCAGAAAAAGAATATGGGGATGGATTTGTAGAAGTTATAAAAAAATATGAATCCTATCTTCGCGCTGCAAAACGATCAACGACAATATAATCCTTGATATCCTTGACCGATTCAAATGAAATTTTTAAGATCTTGTCATCTTCCATATCATAATTTGCAGTGTCAAAGGTCTGATCCGGGTGGACGAGCATCTCGACAACCTGTCCGGAATCAAAATCAACCCTGATGTTCTTTAGAGTACCGATAAGCTTTCCATCGTTGCTCATAATCTTCTTTCGCGAGAGAGTGCGGGCAAATACACGTGTCATTAAAAAATTGACGATGTATAAATATTTAAACTGTTCTAAAGGACGGGACAAAAAGAGTTCTTTTTAAGATTAATCATCGGGTTATGGTCATTTGAAAAGATCATCAGCCATTCTGATATCCGATCCACGTATGGTCTTTCTGCCTGCGTGGTCTGACATCTTTTTTGCCTCTTTTGCAAGGAATGTTCCGTATTCTTCCATTAGCTCTGCAAGGGTTTCACAGGCGTCAGCGCTGACACGCTCTGCCCCGGTATTTTTAATAATTCGTTCAACTGCAGCCTGGGATAATTCTGTCATGGATACTTCTCCACCCATACAATTTCATTTAAAATATCTAAAGATGTTGTTTTTAAAGCGCGGGAAATACCTTAATGATGTCAGACTGGGTGATAATGCCAACAGGGATCCCATTCTCAACTACAATCAGTCGGCCAATCGCCCGCTCCTTGAAGCGGCTGATCACATCAAAAAGCCGTGTGTCAGAAGAGGCTTCAACAACATCAGTTGTCATCACCTCAGTTACTTTTGTTAAGAGCGGCAGGTTCTTTTCTATGGATTTTGCGATATCGCTCATAGTAATAATACCGGTCAGCTTCCCGTTTTTCAGGATCGGGGCTCCATGAATATGTTCATGGTTAAAGAGGACAAGCGCCTCATGGAGCGTATTTTCCGGAGTGAGCGTTTTTAACGGACTGCTCATGTAATTCCTGATAGATTTCTTGGGAAGCGAGATTATCTCTGATGTGGCAATCAGGAGGGATTGTGTAGATTCGTCTTTGCCAAAAACTTCGCCACGAATCAGGAGTTTGTTAACTGGTGTAGGACCAACAGTGACCTGGTCACCAACCTCAAAGAGTTTCGCACTCCCGACCAGCTTGATCACCGCATGACAGATATCAGGATGACAAAGGGTAGTAAATGCGATCTCGAGAACATTTGCACCGGAAACCTGGATTCCATTCCGGCTGATTGCAACATCATAATCCCCCTCTTCGGATACATTGAGATTGAGGGCCTTGTAGGCAAGACCCGTGGGGATGTACCCCCCTTTAGGGCCGGGCACCCCATCCACAAGCCCAATCGCCTTTAAGGCCTGCATCTGGTTGCGCACGGTCCCGGGATTGCGCTGGATCAGGTTGGCGATATCTTCACCTTTTATTGAGTGGGACTGCCGGTGGTAGAGGGTAATTAAGGTAATTAAGATATCTTTCTGGATCAGGGACAGGTCCATAACGATAAACCGTATGACAGTCCATTAATATATAGGTAAGCGATTTATGGAATTTGAAAAAATGCCGACGGTGCCAACTGCAGATGAAATACTTGACCGGAGTTTCCGCCGTGCAGCAAAAAAGATGAAAGAGAAGACCAATAAGGAGCGCGCAAACGAAGAGTTTGTCCGGGCCGTTGGTGCAGCGGTTCACGATCGCCTTGTCTATATCATACGGGGATTTCCCGAATTTGATGACCTCCCCCCGTTTTACCGGGAACTGGCCGATATCCTTTACGGGATTGAACGGATAAAAATGTCACTCGGTGCGGTGGGCTGGGCAGCCAAGCACACGAAGATGGTGGGAAACCAGCTGGCAGTGCAGTCCAGGAAGGCTGCCGATACCCTGATTGTGCGTAAACGCGCGGTGGCCCGGCTTGCCTCCATGGTGCACCAGATCGATAAGGACCTGCATTTCTTAAACGAGGTGAGAAATGTCCTGCGCCATCTCCCCCATGTAGAAGACGCATTTACCATCGTGATTGCAGGTTACCCCAACGTGGGGAAATCCTCATTCATCAGGCGGGTCTCTTCAGCCGCTCCTGAAGTGGCAGCGTACCCGTTTACCACCAAAGGTGTCATTGTAGGTCACCGTGACCTTCCACGCGAGCGGATCCAGTTTGTGGATACGCCGGGCATTCTTGATCGCCCGGCAGAGGAACGCAACCAGATCGAGCGACAGGCACTCTCTGCGATGATGAATGTCGCTGATTTGGTACTCTTCATTCTTGACCCGTCCGAACACTGTGGTTATTCCATGAACGCCCAGCTCCATCTGCGCGATGAAGTAGCAGGGATGGTAGACGTGCCCATGATCGTTGTTGCCAACAAGTCCGATCTCGTTGGAACGGAAGGATACCTGACCATGTCAACCAAGACCGGTGACGGGATTGATGCGGTGCTTGCAGAGATACTTGTACATAAGCCAGAACCGGTGGAAAAGAAGAAGAGGACAGTTACAGATATCCGGTCCCCTATCATTCATGAGCCCGAGGAATCTGAGAGGGATGAAGATCCTGAAACTGAAAAAGCCAAAAAACCCAAACGGAAACGACTGCACCGGAAGCCCCGCACAGATCGGGTGGGTATCACTCCCGATACGGTCTGATTCAACTTTTTTTTAGGCTCTGTTGAAATCTTTTTTTCGTGTTGTTTGCCTATTCTTTTACAGCAGCTAGGAAGGTAACTCCCATTTCGTTTAAGGATCCACTACTCCCTTGTGTCACTGTCGCCATGTGATGATGCCAAAGCGGAGGGTGAATGCAAGCATCACCAAAAGGCACATCAGGAAAAAAGACTGATTTCTCCAGAGCAGGAAAATAAAGAAATCGTCATTGAACCGCCGCACAGGAAGCCCCGTCGGGGGCGGCAGCGTTCATCATACTATTTGATCAAAAATATGTTGAGCGCAAAAAATGTGGACCTGATGAAAATTTCCCTTTTTCATACCCATCACAACCACGTCATCGCGGCAAGTCCGACCAGGAATCCCAGGATAGTGCCGCCGTTCAATGGCGGAAGTCCGGCCTGGGGTTTTCCCGACATGACAAAATGCAATAGCAAGCAGAGACCGGCCAGCGATCCAATGATCGCACCGAGCGCGGCAAGATTGATGACCCCGCCAAGTTTTGCCCCATTTAAGAATACATTGGCCGAGACTACCAGTATGGAGGGCATGATCAGGTCACCCATCCCGATGATGAACGCAGCCCGCTCCCCGCCGTCTTTAAGTTTTCCTATACCATCCTTGATGAACGAGTAATCACGCCGCTTGGGAATGACAAAAAGAATCGGCGTCTTGAGATCGATGACTCCTTCAGCGAGCGTTATCATGTGTTTGGTCTTATAGACCGAGATTGCATCGTAGACCGCAAGCAGGATGAGAAGGATGACGACTGGCAGAACATCCAATGAAACCCCGAAGATCGAAGCTACTCCGGCGCCTATCAGAATCCCGAGCGCATCGATCACGTACCATTCCGGGAATTTGTACAGGAGCGCAGTTGCAAGAATCGCCAGTACCAGCACAACAATATTTGTAATGTCTGAAGCTCCCATTGCCGCGTAGATGATGGCGGCAAAGATATAGGCAAACGTAAAAAAGATCGAGAGCCCGATGACTGCTGCAATCACTTTTTTCATATCGTATTTGATTAAGATGAGCAAAAAACCGGTAAAGACCAGCAGGATCACAATAAAAATGACCGGGTTTTCAAGCGAGCTGGGATCTTCAAATGCAACAATCCCGGACGCCTTCACCGGCAGGGAGATAAGGAGTGCGCCTATCTCGACTGCGAGGAGCAGGAGCGGCATTGCAAGAAGGGGGATGAGATTTTTTAATTCCATGCGGGAACTCCGTAAATATAATTAATTACTGTGCTCTCATCATCTAAAAGGCTGCAACCATATTACTCTTGATGCAATTTAAAAAATGCATTAAAAGCACGGTAATATCATGCACTCATCATCTAAAAGCATGGACATGCGGGATCACCCTGTAGGATATCTTTTTTTCCCGGTTGTCATAATCATCTCCAATCTCAACAAACACAATGCCAAATAGACTAAACGTGCATACAAATAACAAGGTACCAAAAAAGGTGAACATGGATGGGCGTTGCACTACGGGATATTCTGGCAGAGTATAAGACACCGGTCACATTAGAGACCATTCCCGGTATCGCGGCTGTTGATGCGAACAACACTCTCTACCAGTTCTTAACCATAATCCGTCAGCCGGATGGCACCCCTTTGATGGATGGACGCGGTCGTGTCACCTCCCACCTCTCCGGCATCCTGTTTCGGATTGCGAATTTCCTGGATAAGGGGATCAAGCCTGTCTTTGTATTTGACGGAAAACCCGGCGAACTTAAACAGGCAACCATTGATCAGCGCAGGAAAGTTCGTGACACTGCCGGAGAGCGCTGGAAAGAAGCAGTCGAACGCGGGGATGAGGCAGAAGCGTACAAGCAGGCCAGGTCCGCCACCCGGGTAGATACAGCCATTATCGAATCTTCAAAAGAACTGCTCAGGCTTTTGGGAATCCCGTATGTGCAGGCACCCGGAGAGGGGGAAGCGCAGGCATCCTACATGGTGGCAAAAGGCGAGGCCCGGTATGTGGTGTCACAGGATTACGATACGCTGCTGTTCGGAGCCCCCACCCTTGTCCGCAATCTTACCGTGAGCGGCAAGCGAAAGATGCGGGGACGGATCATTACGGTGAGTCCGGAGCGGATGGTTCTCTCTGAAGTGCTGGCGGGACTACACCTCACCCGCGAGAAGCTGATCGAGATCAGCATCCTGACCGGGACTGATTTCAATGCGGGCGTTGATGGCGTTGGCGCAAAGACCGGTCTTAAGATCGTGCAGAAAGGAGAGTTTTTACAAAAACTCAAAGAGAAGCAGCCGGACTTTGATCCTGCCCCGGTGATGGATCTTTTCTTACATCCACCGGTAACGGACGATTATACGCTCGAATGGGGGCATCCCGATACGACGGGGATAAAAAAGATGCTCTGCGATGGATATGAATTCTCTGAAGAGCGGGTGAACAAGGCGCTTGAGAATTTTACCGTCAAGGCGGGGCAGAAGACGCTGGAGAGCTGGTTTTAGGGATCTTATACTGATCACATTAGGTGACCTGCTCACACTCATACCACCAAAAATGGCTATCCGGGGCTGTTTCAGGCCCCGATTACATGGAACGGGGACTTCTCGACCGGCCAGTTAAGCAGGTTTTTTGGGGTGTTTTTTCAAACGGTCTCGTTATGGGCGTTATATGAGATTCCAGAGGTTTTGCGCAGGAGAAAACCGGCCTGTTTGGAGCTGTTTGGATTGAGGATCGGGATGGGGACTTGAGGAACTATGAGTGGGAGGTTTTGAGAACAGAGAGGGCGGTTTTGGATCCGGGCGTTAACTCGATAAATTCTCCTTACTCCACCCACCCGTTCAGTACGATCTTACCCACAAAAGGGGTATTTGACAGGTTGCTCATGATACCTTTGAGTATGCAGAATGTCCCGTCACCCTTTAGGAATTTTAACCGGACTGGTTTAACCATACCGGGATGATCGAGAATCTCTGCAAGTACCTGTTTTGCCGTCAGCACGTCACTTGAACTGATATGATCGAAGAATGCTTTTCTTAAATTTTCGTATGTAGGTGCATTGCCAACCTTGCACGTCGCTTAACTGTCGTCGGCATAAATATAATATGCCACCGCCACTATCTATGTTCATGAACGCGCAATCACGGATCATCCTTGACCCTTTGGTTCTTTCCGGCAAACCAATAATCCGGGGGACGAGAATCTCTGTTGATCTTGTTCTCGACCTTCTTGCATCGGGATGGGATGACGCCTCAATAGTAAAAGAGTATCCCGGGCTTTGCCGGGATGATATACTCGCATGCATACGGTATGCACAGGAGATTATCCGTTCAGAACGGGTCTACTCCACAACATCTCAGGGAAAGATCACCGGATGAAACTCCTTGCTGATGAGAATATCCCGTCTTCGATTATTCTGGCACTCAAAAAAGACGGCTATGATATCCGGTGTATACGACTCGATGCACCCGGCATCTCTGACATCGATGTTATGCGGTATGCACACCGGGACAAGCGGGTTATCCTGACATTCGATTTGGACTTTGGAGAACTTGCTGTCAAGGACAGAGTGTATCCTTCAACCGGAATCATTCTGTTGCGCCTGCACCAGATGAATCCTCAGCAGATGGCGGAATACACGAGGGGAGTCATCAGATCACGTAAAGACTGGGAAGGGCATTTTTCCGTCATAGAAAACGACAGAGTCCGTATGAGACAATTATAAGTAACGCGAACATTTCTCTCAAATTTTTGGCCGTGTCACACAATCGGCAAATATCTCACTCGTACGCAAATCCTTTTTTTTATCCGGCCGGGCCCCGAACGAGGGGCGGCAATGTGGGCAAGAGTTTTATCATCATCAGGCCAGATGTTTTTTATCGAGTGCCAGAGTAGGTTCTGTCACTGGTTTACGGTTCTGTCGAGTTTTTCCGATGTACAAAAATCGCGTGTCTTTGCCGTTTTTATGGATGCCAGATCACCCGAGGGGACCTGGTCACACTCATACTCCCAAAAATGGCAATCCGGGCCTATTTCAGGCTCCGATTACCTGAAACGGGAACTTTTCGACCGGCCAGTTAAGCAGTTTTTTTGGGGTGTTTTTTCAAAAGTTCCTGTTCTGGGATTTATATGAGATTCCGGAGGTTTTGCGCAGGAGAAAACCGGCCTGTTTGGAGCTATTTGGATTGAGGAAAAAGGGGGACGGGGTAAACTTGTTTTCGCCAATTGCTTTTTGATCCCCTTCACTTCAGAACCCTTTTTTTTAGCAGAGAAATATATACCGAAACAATAGATAAACATCCTCATGGAGTTCGCTATCCAGCAGAAATGGCCGGGTACGCCGGCAAAAATCGCGGTGCTGGCAATACTCACCCTGTTCGTTGCAGTACTTACCGTTTTTTCTTTGGCAAATAATGTCCAGATTGTCTTTACCCACATGTATTACGTTCCCATTCTTATCGCCGCTTATTGGTTTGACCGTAAAGGCGTCCTCTTTACAATCCTCTTGAGCGCATTCTACCTTGGCGCTGTGTATACATTCAGCTCGCATGATATGCAGCTGGTCTCTGCAGCAGCAGCAAGAGTTATTGTTTTTATCGGGATATCGTTAGTCATTGCACTCCTTTCTATCACCATCAAGAAGCAACAGGACGAGATCTCGCAATCCGAAGAGCGGTTCCGAGGTGTCTGGGAGAGCATCCAGGCCGGTATCATTCTCGTTGATGCAAAAACCCACATGATCTTGGCGGCAAACCCACAAGCACAGAGGATGACTGGTTTTTCCGAAACCGAAATTGTCGGCCACCTCTGCCATAAATTCATCTGCCCGGCAGAAGAGGGAAAATGCCCGATCTGTGACCTGGGACTCAAAGTCGACCGGGCAGAACGCGTCCTCCTCTCCCGGGACGGGACAAAGGTGCCGGTCTTAAAGACCGTTACCGAAATGCATGTTGGTGCAGAAAAATACTATATTGAAAATTTCATTGACATCACCCCGCTAAAAGAAGCAGAAAACACGCTCCTTGCCTACCTCCGCGAGTCAACCCTCCGCATCCGTAACCCCATCGAACTGGTGCGGGATAATTTACAGGAACTGCAGGATGAACTCAAAGGGCGGGATACGAACCCGGCATATATCGCAACCACACTTGCCATACAGGAGAAGAACATGGATGGCATACTCAACAACCTGCGGGAACTTGAGCGGGCAGTTGCGGAGAAACGGACCGAGATACCCGACGCACTCAGGGAATATTTAAAAAGGTGATGAGAACCGATGGCTGCATTCACCATTCACGAGGATGACAAACGCATCATCCTTGCCCTCTCACCGTCACGCACCTACCGTGAAAACACCATCCAGATGATCAAAGAGATCCAGAAAGGAAGCAGCCTGCACATCATTATGATCTGCGTCAACCAGCCCGCAGCATTTCTCATGGATTCCTACGGGCGGAGCGGTATTGATAAGGACCGGATTTTCTTCATCGATGCTATCACACTCTATGCAACCGGGACTGCCCCGGAAAATCTTTCGAACTGCAAGTTTGTCTCAAAGCCAAACGATTTAACGGCAATGGGTATTGCAATCACCACGGTTCTTAAAAAGTTTGAGAGTGAAAAAACTTTGATCTTTTTAGATTCGGTCAACGCGATGCTCATCCATTCGAGCTCTTCTGATCTCACGAAGTTCATCCATTTTGTCATAAGTAAGCTCCGGATCATGAACATTGCAGGGATCCTGCTCGCGGTAGAAAAAGGTCTCGACCCGGTGCTCCTTTCCCAGCTCACTACGTTTGCTGATGATCTGGTCGAGTTCCCGGAGGAGAAGGGGGGATAGGTACACACCTGCAGATACCAATAGTGTCCTTTTTTTAACGCAAAAGAGGTAGATTCAGACTAACCGGTGAGCCGGTCCTTTACCTTTTTGCACCTATGTATCAAACCGTTCTCCCTCACATGGCCTTCCCGTTTCGCAGAACGTGATGCCACTGATAAAAAGGAATAAAACGTCCATACCCGGCACATCCAGTATTTTCTTTTGATGACGCAACATTTACCTAAAAGATGTACTCGAAAGCTACCAGAAGGTGAATCTGCATAGCAGTATCGAGGATTCTAAAGAACCATTATACCTGTTTTTCGATGAGATCCAGAAACCGGATGATGGGGAAAATACTATAAAAACGTATTTTGATCTCTACCCGGCTATCAGGTTTTTCCTGTCAGGTTCAGCCTCGGCAGCCTTAAAAAAAGATCAACGGATAGCTTGGCCGGCCGTATTCTTGATTTTACCGTACCCCCGCTCTCGTTTGAAGAGTTCCTTGAACTCAACGACAAAACTATCAGCCATCGGCCATTGTGATCTAAAATTTTTTAGATCCTCTGTCGGAACACCGGCTCCCGGCCAATGAAACAGATCGTAGTCCAATTTCTCTTCCCCTACTCCAACCGGATCCTGCCACAATGTGCCTCAATGATCCGCTTTACTATGCGCAGACAGGCAATGGTGCCATACAACATCGGGCCGTGCATTTTTCCTGCAGCCTCATTTGCTCATCATCAACGGGAGGGTTCGTGCCACAGATCAGGAAACCGGCAAACTCTCACTAAATTTAGTTTGATTATGATCGTGTTAAAGAAAGGTTTTTGTTCGATTACGATCAATAGAAAACTATGCCCGGCATCCTTGAGGCCCTTATCCGGTTGAACCCCTGGTGGTATGGTGAATCTGTTCCGGCAGGGATACCCCGGGATGGATACCTTTCAAAGATACAACACTACGCAACTACAGGAGAGATAATTGTCATAGCCGGAGTCCGGCGCTCCGGAAAGACCACCCTGCTCTACCAGACGATCGATCACTTCATCCGTCACGAGCGGATTCCTGCAAAAAAAATTCTCTTTGTCAATTTCGATGAGCCGGACTTTTCTGCGCTTGACGATCCCTTTGCTGAAATTCTGTCGGTATACCGGTCCGAGGTATGCACAGATGATGAGGTTTTCCTGATATTTGACGAGATCCAGGGTGTCGTGGGATGGGAGCGGCATATCAAGGCACTGTACGATCGTGGGATGATGAAACTGATAATCTCCGGCTCATCATCTTCACTTATTGAGGGAAACCTTGCAACGCTGCTTGCCGGCAGGTACTTCACGGTCACTGTATATCCACTGGACTTTGTTGAGTACCTTCTTTTTCACCGGTTCACGGTCCCAGCCGATCATCTGGAACTCGCTGCACAGAAATTCAAGCTCATGAACCATCTGGCAGAATACCTTCAAACGGGTGGTTTTCCCCGCGTTGTGCTCCAGAAGGACCAGACCCTCAGAACCGAGTACCTCCGTTCGTACTATGACAGTATCGTCTACCGCGACATCATCCTCACGAACCGCGTTCGTCATGTCAGGGCGTTAAAAGACCTCCTTATATACCTGTTCTCGAATATCACCCGCCCGTACTCCTACCAGCAGCTGCAAAAACAATCCGGGCTCGATTTTGCTACCCTCAAAGAATATATCGGCTATGCGAGTGCTGCAGGGATATTGTCTGAAGTGCCGTTCTTTTCGTACTCGCTAAAGACCCAGAGCCGGAACAACCGGAAGATCTTTTCAATCGACAACGGCCTGAGAAATGCAGTCTCGTTCACCTTCTCTCCAGATGCCGGGCTGCTTGCCGAGAACCTTGTATTTATCCGGCTTCTTAAACAGGGTGTCAACCCGTATTACTGGAGCAAAAAACACGAGGTGGATTTTGTTATTAAAAACCCGGATGATACACTTGACGCTATCAACGTCTCGTATACTGACACACCGGATGAGCGTGAGTATGCCGGGCTTAAGGAATTTTTATCTGAATACAATGAAAAAGTCCGGACACGGTTCCTGATCACCCGGGATCTGGAACAAGAGCAGGAAGGGATCATCTGTATTCCGCTCTGGAAGTGGCTGCTCATGAACAAACCCTGAACAGGAGGAGCAGTTATCCGGAGTTCCCCGTAATACCCCAAAACGCGAACCAGAATATGGTGCCCTTCACAGACCCCATCAGATTCCGCCCGGCACTTCCCAGCCATGCACTGCGGTGATCTGCTGTCCTCTGGTCAGACCAGACATCCCCGCAAGAAAGGTTCCTCCTCCCTCCGATCCTTAAAAAAAGCGCCCTACAAACAAAAATAATCACCTATAAACCTGAAAAGTGTCCACTTACTAGCTAAGAGATCCATCCATGCAGCTCCACTCCTGCAAAAAGACCTACAACCACGAGACGCAGCGGGCTTCTCCGCTCAACGAAACCCTCACCCGCATTGAACCTAAAGTTCCCGCCGCAGGCATCACCCGTGTCGCAGACATCACAAACCTTGACCGGATCGGGATACCGGTCTTCTCCTGCATCCGCCCGACAGCAGAAGACGGGGCGATCACCGTGTACAACGGTAAGGGAGCCACCATTGAAGAGTCGCGGATATCAGCGATCATGGAAGGTATCGAGAGGTATTCAGCCGAGGCGCACGACCGGGACATACGGGTTGCCTTGTTCCAGGAACTTGAAGGCCGCGAGCCCGTCATCAATCCAGTAGACCTGATCCTGCCGGAAGGTGCAGTAACGGATCGGTTCATGTCCTGGTACCAGGGGTACGATATTGTCAATAACGAGACGTTATGGGTCCCGGCATTTGCAGTATTTCACCCGGTCCCCCCACGGCACCGAGGAGTCTTTCGCACAAACACCAACGGGCTTGCTTCAGGAAACACCATCGAAGAAGCGATCTTTCACGCCCTCTCTGAAGTCATTGAGCGGGACGCCTGGTCGCTGGTCGAGACAACGCGGAACACCGGCCCTGCAGTTGTCGGCATCGATGACCCGGTGATTCAGGACATGCAGAAGAAATTTGCCGATGCACAGGTTGAAGTCACGATAAGAGACATCACAAGTGACATCGGAATCCCGACGATCGCCGCAGTAGCAGATGACGTGCTCTTAAAAGACCCCAGTCTGCTCACCATCGGTATCGGGACACATACCAGCGCACGGATCGCCGTCATGCGGGCACTCACTGAAGTTGCCCAGAGCCGGCTCACCCAGATCCACGGGGCACGGGAAGACACAACGATTGCCGATCTCCGCAAGAAGATGGGCTACGAGCGGGCAAAAAGGATTAACGGGTACTGGTACCGGGACAATGGGACGGTGGATTACAAAACGATCCCCTCATCCGACACTGATGACTTTTTAAAAGACATCAATAATATCATCGCATCGCTGGAAAAGCAGGGCCTTGACCGGGTCATCGTCGTTGACCTGACAAGAGTTGAGATTGGTATTCCTGTCGTGCGGGTGATTGTCCCCGGACTTGAAGTCTTTGCAATGGACCCCGAACGCCGGGGCGAACGGGTGAAGCATGCCAAAGATCATCGTCTTTCTCGGGCCAAGCCTTGACCTGGAATCAGCCGAAAAGATCCTCACTGCCGAGTACCGGCCTCCTGCAAAACGGGGCGATCTCATCACTGCAGCACGTGAAGGGGCTGAAATCATCGGCCTGATCGATGGTGTCTTTCACCAGGAATCAGCCGTTGCCCACCGTGAGATCCTTGCTGCCTTAAAAGGCGGCATCCGGGTGGTCGGTTCATCGAGCATGGGCGCACTCCGGGCAGCCGAGATGGATACGCTCGGAATGGTGGGTATCGGTGAGATCTACCGGATGTACAAGAGCGGAGAACTGGAGTCGGATGATGAAGTAGCCCTTGTGTTCGATCCAAACTCCGGCTTGTCGCTCTCTGAACCGCTCATCAATATCCGGTTTACCTTAATAAGGGCAAAGGAAAGCGGCATTATTGATACTGCAGTGCATGACGCACTTTTGGATTCTGCCCGCTCCCTGTTCTATCCCAAACGTACCTACCGGGCGATCATATCCGGTTCGGGCGATGCGGTTGATACTGCAACCCGCAAGCGGTTCCTTGCATGGGTTGATACCAATACCTGCGACCAGAAACGCAATGATGCAATCGAAGCCCTCCGTTATATCGCAGACATCTGTAACCGGTAATTGTGACCGGTAAGACCCCTTTTACAATGAAGGGGCGGATAAGCCCGTAGATTCCTACCCCCAGTGTGCCGGCAATCCTTTATAACCAACCCGAACTAAACCCTCATCATCCATGACCCAGTCCACGAGCCTGCCGGGATTCACCGGAATTTCACCGTTCCGACTGCCCCGTACCGACATGATCAGGTTCCTGGTCATTGCCTTGTTTACCATCTCAATTACCGGTATCACCTATATCTCCATGGCAGCCGGGTACGGCACCATCATCCCCCAGCTCTTCTATTTTCCCATCCTTTATGCCACCTACTTTTATCCGGACCGTGGCTTGTATGTTGCCGGCATCTGTGCGGTTGCCTACCTGATCATTGCCGTATCCTTTGTCACTCTGGATCCCATGCTTATCGGAGGGATCATATTCCAGGCACTGCTCTTTGTGGGTATAGCAGCTGGCTCAGGGTTTGTGCTCAGGTCAAAGAAGATCTCCACCTACACGGTACCTGAAGAGGATGTCAATGCAATACAGGCAATGTTAAGAACCGGAGAAAATGACCATGTGGAGTTCAAGCTCCAGTCTCTCTGGAGTGCTGATCTCACAAAGGAGCAGATTAGTAACAGTGAATCTGCAGAGGTCAGAAAATACCGGACCAATGCCTCGAAGTTCATCATCGCCCGCTCGATCGCCGGGTTCTTGAATACCGATGGCGGGGATATTGTCATCGGGATTAAGGAAGACCGGATCCAAAACGCCATTACGGTTGTCGGGATCGAGAACGATTATCCCAAACTGATCGAGGCGGACCGGAACCCTGACGGGTACCGGCGGATGATCGTGGATGCAATCATAAGGAAATACCTTTTAGAGATCTATGATACGGCAAGCAGGTTTATCCATATCTCATTTCCCGTAGTATCCGGCCGGACGCTCTGTCACCTGCATATTACACCGTCGGACAAGCCGGTCTTTGTCGATTCCGGCACAGAAGAGATCTTCTTTGTCAGGATCGATGCCTCCACCCGCGCAATCACCGGAAAAAACCTGACCCGCTATACGCTCACGCGGTTCTCGGGTTCCTGATCGAGGTCTCGTTCGGGTAGCACCGGGATCAATGAATAAAATGGGCTGTGATATGAAAACACGCAGATGAAATAATCAACAATTATCGGGAAACGGGGTAACAAAATCACGGATGATGCCACGGTCCGGAACGAGGGCAGTTCATAAAAAAAATGAATATGGGTAGTTGAAGTATTAGGAAAAACTCCCACGCGTTATCGAACAGACTTCCCGTTCCCTACCTTATATCCTTTAACATCACCGCGTTATCCCCTTCCCATACAAGGACCACATTCGAGCTTCCCATCATCCTGCCGGTCTTAGCATCTGTTGCCGTAACCGTAATTACCACTGGCTCAAGGGGGGATGCGGGTTTTTGTGTAAACGACCAGTAGAGTTTCTCGCCAGTATTGGTGACCGGGTTTCCAACATCAGTTACTGTGTAATTGACCGGGCCCCAGGTGAAAAAATTCCCGTGCGTAGCATTCCATACAAACCGGGATCTGTCAGCATCAAAACCATTGGCATCCACCGTAATCCCGATACCGGGTGTGGAAGACATGATAGGTGAGTACCGCTGAGGGCTTGCAGTCAGCGTTACTGAAGTTTTTGTTACCAGCGATAAGGTGGTGGGCCGGGCCTGTATTACCGAGCACCGCCCATTCGTGCACCCGCAGCTGCCGGCACCGCAGTCAAGCGGACCTTCGCAGCTCATGGTGCACATGATATCAGTGCATACTGGTTTTGCATCCTGCCTGACACAGCTGGTCGGATGACAGCACTGGGCAGGCACACAATCCGCATTCGTTGTGCAGGTCTGTGCATCCACAGGAACAATCGTTGCAGTTGCGGTAGGAATCGTCGTTGTCACTGGAGCAGGCGGGGGAGTTTGTGAGATACAGCCCGCCAGAAAGACTACCGCTATGCAGAAAAAAATGAGCATAATTGTTTTTTTGTCCATACTAAAAATCGGTTGTAATTATATTAAACCAGATGGAGACAGCAGAGATTATCACCGCTTTAAAACGAATCGAAAATGGGATCAGAAAAGCATTTTTTGACATCCCGGTAAATTAGGGAGAGAGAATTCCTCACTCCACCTTCGCCCAGACGTAAGCGAACCGCTGAAACGCGGTAATGTGCCCGAAGATCCCAAAAAACAGCAGCAGCCAGCCAAACCAGCTGAGCCAGTAAAACGTCATGGGAACAATGAGATCAATGATCCCGACAAGCATGATCAGCACAAGCCGGTCCGCTCTCCCCAAAAGCCCGCCATAATAACGTCCAACACCCACTGCCTGTGCCTGCGTGCCGAGGTAAGACGACATCAGCACGCCAGTGAGGGCCAGCACACCGATCTGCCACGGAACCATCCCCCCGGCAAAGATACCGGTGATGATAAAGATATCTGCGTAACGGTCCACTGCATGGTCTAAAAAGTCGCCCCGTTTGCTCTGGCACTTCATCTCGCGGGCGACTGCACCGTCCATTGAGTCGCAGAATGCGTTGAGGGCAACGGCTAAAATCGCTAATAGTTCAAGCCGCAGATAAAATAAGATCCCGGCTGCGGCAGAGGCGAGCAAAGCAGCGATCGTAAAGAAGTTCGGGGTCAGGCGGCACCGGATAGCAATTGCAACCAGCGGATCGAAATACACTTTCACATGCGAGCGGTACTGGTCGAGCGTCATTTAGTGCACCTCTAAAAAGCCGGACCAGTCAAGTGTTCCGAACTGAGCCGGGATCTTTCCTGCAACAAACCCTTCGATCTGGTCAGCACAGAAAACCGGGTCATGACCGGTTGTATCCAGTTCGAAGATGTTACCGGCCTCGTGCAGGTTAACAGTCTCGATCAGGCAGTCGTCAAGCGCTTCTGCGTCTGCATTCTCCATAACCTTACCGGCGGAATATTTGCGCTGTCCCAGGCGTTTTTTCAGTTCATCCGGGCGGCAGCGGAGCACTACCATGCGATCGCAGGGCAGCAGGTGGGCAAAGTGTCCTTCCACAAACCCGTCTACCGGCATAAACTCGGCAGCCCAGCGCTCATCATCGAATATCTCGGTGTCACGCTGTTCATCATCGCCCGTAATGTAGGGTCGTATGGTATCGGTGAGGTGGACAACGGTATGCCCCCGCCGGCCAAGCTCATCGCTGATGAGCGATTTGCCGGTGCCGGGGGTGCCCGTGATACCACACATCATAATTTATTGATCTCCTCAATGAACAACTCGTTCTCCCAGTCATCGCCAACACTCACCCGGATGTAATGGTCAGGCAGCCCGGCAAAACTCCTGCACGAGCGGACAACAACGCCTTTTCTGGCAAGGCTCTCGACCACAGCATCACCCTTATGCGGGGCGACATCGATCATGACAAAGTTCGCATCCGAAGGCAGTACAGGAAACTTAACCTCATCGGCATACCGGGTGCGCCACCGTTTCACCTGTGCAATATACCGCTCTGCACGCTCCTTGTCCGGCAATGCAGCGGCAGCAGCAGCTGCCGAAACCGAATTCACGGTAAACGGTGTACCGGCCCGGTTGTACCACGGAGGCAGCCATCGCGGGGTGAAGGCATACCCGATTCGGAGACCGGCAAGGGAGTAGACCTTGGAAAAGGTCCGACCCAGCACAAGGTTCTCATGTTTCTTCATAAGGGGGAGATAGTCGATTGCGGAGAACTCGACATAGGCATTGTCCAAGAAGAGGAGTCCTTCAATCCCTTCAAGGATCTCGGCAACCGCATCAACCGGTGTGGCATTCCCGGTAGGGTTGTTGGGCGAGCATACGACCGTGATCTTTGCCTCTTTGGCCTTGTCGATCAGTTTTTTGCAATCTACCAAGAAATCCGCTTCCCGCGGTACCGTGATCACCTCAGCACCCTGGCCCATTGCCGCAAGTGCATAGAAAGAGAACGTGGGTGTGGAGATGACCACCGTCTCACCGGGCTCAACCAGCGTGCGGATGATAGTCTCGATCACACCGTCCATCCCAACGCCCGTGACAAAATGATAATCGCCATAATATGCCCGCAAGGCATTCATCAGGATATTGACCCGCTCATCCGGGTACCGGTTCACGGTTCTCAATGCCTCTTTTGCTGCTGCTAATGCAAAAGGAGAGAGGGGTTCGGGATTTTCATTGCTGGCAAGCCGGGCGATCTTACTAATCCCGTACTCACGGGCGATATCTTCCGCTTTTTTGGCAAAGACATAGCCGCTCTTTTTTTTATAGCAGGATCTAACCAAGCGCTCCATTGATCACTCCGACCACGCGGTCGATCTCTGCATCCGTAATAACAAGGGGTGGAACCAGACGGAGGTTGCCGTCCGCTGCGCAATTCACGAGCACTCCCTTTTCTGCACATCTCTTCTGGACATCCGGGCATTTGTCCCCGATAGTCATCCCGATCATCAACCCGCGGACACGGGGATTCAACGGGCTAAGGCCCTTACCGAACCGCTCGCCTTTCCGTGCTACATCGGGAAGAATCTTCTCAATAACACCAATGGTGGCAAGCGCAGCTGCACAGGCAAGAGGGCCACCGGCAAACGTGCTCCCGTGCTCGCTTTTCTTAAACTCGAGATCTTCACGGGCAACCAGTGCGCCCATGGGAAACCCGCTCGCAATCCCTTTGGCAAGGGTGACAATATCAGGCATCACTTTTGTGTGCTGCATGGCAAGCCATTTACCGGTACGTCCCATGCCGGTCTGGACTTCATCGGCGATCATGAGAGCGCCGGTATCATCGCAGACCTCGCGGATGCCCGCAATAAAACTCTCCGGGGGTATAATCACGCCGGCTTCTCCCTGTATAGGTTCAAAGATGACTCCGGCAGTATCATTGTCAACGGCTTTTTTCAGCGCATCAAGATCCCCATATTCAACAAAGGTCTTGACCATCCCGAGCGGCTCGAACGGCTCACGGATTGCCGGCTTGTGGGTGACGGCAAGCGAACCTACGGTACGGCCGTGGAACCCGTGGGTAAACGCAACAAATTTTTTCTTACCGGTCCGGACCCGGGCCAGTTTGAGTGCCCCGTCAGTGGCTTCTGCTCCCGAGTTTGAGAAGAAGGCCTTGTGCATCCCGGTAATCTCAACAAGTTTCTTTGCCAGATCGCCCTGGTGAGGCACATAATAGAGATTGGAGCAGTGGATCAGCTGGTGTGCCTGGTCACAGATCGCTTTTACCACAGCCGGGTGGCAGTGTCCGGTGCTGCAGACGGCGATCCCGGCAACACAGTCGAGATACTGTTTTCCTTCTGCATCCCAGACGGTAGATCCCTCGCCCTTTACAATTGCCATATCGCGCGAGAACGCAGGCATAAAGTAGCGCTCATCTAAAACTTTGAACTGGCTTGTCTTTTCCATTTCCATCACAGATCTTTTTGTTGGTTGTGTTCTTTGGTTGTATTCGTTTGCTAATGTTCAGCAGTTATTCATATTCAATGGTTGCAGGAGGTTTTGCCGTGATATCGTACACCACTCTGGCAACCCGGGGAATGTCGGCAGTAATTCTTGAGCCGATTTTAACGAGATGCGTAAAAGGGATATCGAGCGGGTCTGCCGTCATACCGTCACGGGAGTTCACTGCCCGTATCGCAACAATCCACCCGTGGATCCGGTTGTCGCCTTTAACACCGGTGCCCAGACCCAGCAGGGCAGCAAAACACTGCCATGGCCGGTACTTCTCCACCAGTTCGTCTTCAACAATCCAGTTCGCCTCACGGATAATGTCAACTTTTTCTTTCGTGATCTCCCCGATGATCCGCACCGCAAGTCCGGGGCCGGGAAATGGCATCCGGTGCTGGATCTCTTTTGGCAGACCGAGCGCTCCGGCCACTTCCCGCACTTCATCCTTGTAGAGATCGCGGATCGGCTCGATCACCTTGGTGAACTCCATGTGCAGCGGCATGCCGCCCACATTGTGATGGCTCTTGATCCCACCCTCGCTCTCGATCCGGTCCGGGTAAATGGTGCCCTGCAACAGGCATTTGGCCCCCACCTTCTTTGCCTCACGCTCAAAGACCCGTATGAACCGCTCGCCGATTGCCTTGCGCTTCTCTTCAGGATCGGTGATCCCCTTGAGCGATGTTAAGAACTCGTCTCTGGCATCAACAATCTGGAGGTGGATATTGTTAAACAGCGTCCGGATCCGTTCGGTCTCTCCTTTTCGCATCAGGCCGGTGTCGATGTAGATCGGGATGAGATTGTCCCCGATCGCACGGGCTGCAAGCGCTGCACAGACCGAACTGTCAACTCCACCGGACAGGGCCATGACCACTTTGTCATCACCGGCTGCGGCTTTGATCTCTGCAATGGATTTGGCAATGAATTTCTCTGTATTGACCATTTTTACACCTATGTTGTCCTCTTGTTTGCCCTGCACGCTTCAACAAACCCGAGATACGGGGGAGACGGGTGGGTTGGCCGGGACCGGAACTCCGGATGGAACTGCGTAGCAAAGAAAAACGGGTGATCCGGAAGTTCAAGGCACTCCATCCGGTTCTTGTTGGTTGCCGAAAAAACAAGACCTGCCTTCTCCAGATTCCCAATATACTGCGGGTTCACTTCGTACCGGTGCCGGTGGCGTTCGGTAATCTGCTTTTCTTTGTAGAGTTTCGATGCCAGTGTGCCATCCAAGATATCTGCAGTGTAGTTCCCAAGCCGCATAGTGCCTCCGAGTTCATTGACCCCTTCCTGTTCCGGAAGCAGCCCGATCACATGGGTACCCTCACCGAACTCTTCGCTCGTGGCATCGGCAAACCCTGCCTTGTGGCGGGCAAACTCAACGGTTGCCAGCTGGAATCCTAAGCATAGTCCGAGGAACGGTACATTATTCTCGCGGGCAAACTGGATCGCTTCGATCTTGCCTTCAATGCCGCGTTTCCCAAAACCACCAGGAATCAGGATACCATCATAGTCCTTTAAAGAACACCGTTCATAGCGCTCTGCATCCAGCCATGCAATTTTAACTTCAGTAGAAAGCGCACGCCCCGCATGTTTGAGCGATTCCTTGATGCTGATATAGACATCCTCAATGCCGTACTTGCTCACGATTGCAACCGTCACCCGGTTGGTGTACTCCTTGTTCACCAGACGGTACCATGCGGTGTCGGGCTCTTTTTTATCCAGACCCAGATGGGCAGAGAGCACATCGGCAATGCCTTCTTTTTCCATCTCCATCGGAACTGCGTAGGTATCAGGGGCAGTGGCAGCAGAGATCACTGCACTCTGGGGGAGATCACAGAATGCGGAGATCTTTCGTTTTGTGCCGGCACCGATCGGGTTCTCGCTCCGGCCGACAATAATATCCGCATGGAGCCCGAGCTCCCGCAGGGCTTTTACCGAGTGCTGGGTGGGCTTGGTCTTCATGTCCCCCATGGTATCTTCGGGGATCAGGGTGACATGGACCAGTATAATGTCATGCTCAGGAAGTTCGCCATGCATCTGCCGGACCGCTTCTAGGAACGGCATGCTCTCGATATCACCAACCGTGCCGCCGACTTCCACTAGGCAGATATCTGCTTTTGTCCCGTCAGGGAATTCCTCTTCGGCCGCATTCCGGATACAGGTCTTGATCTGGTCGGTGATATGGGGAATGATCTGCACGGTTTCTCCGAGGAAATCCCCGCGGCGCTCCTTATCGATAACCGTCCGGTACACCTTCCCGGTGGTGATGTTGTGGGCAGCAGTCAGTTCGATGTCTAAGAACCGCTCGTAGTTACCAAGATCGAGATCCACTTCACTGCCATCCTTGAGCACGAAGACTTCCCCGTGCTGGGCCGGGTTCATCGTGCCAGCATCGATATTTAAGTACGGATCGATTTTTACTGCCGTAACCCGGTAGCCACGGTTCTGTAAAATCCGTCCCACTGATGCAGCGGTGATCCCTTTGCCCAGACCGCTCATCACACCCCCGGTAATTATGATGTACTTCAAAAGAATCTCCCCGATTGCATTATATTTGACTCACAATCCTAAATAGTGTTATCTTCCTTAAAGGAACGGGATAAAAATCAGCCATTTATGACAGGCGTAAATCTGCGCCGGAATCAGGTAACGTCGATGGTTCAAAACCCTGATGTGTGACCGACAAAAGTAAGATTAATTTATGAACAGATCTCAATGAGTGGGTATGAAATTCGGGCAGTTTATTCACATACTGGCAATTATCGCATTGATTGCCTGCCTTGTTCCACCTGTGCTGGCAGAAGCACCAAAAGATGAGGCAACGACCTATTATAACCGGGCTGAATTGCTCCTTAACACAAATGATTACGAGCGGGCGATTGCAACTTTCGACCAGGCGCTTGCCTCTAACACAACCATGATCAAAATGTCCGATGCCCTGCTGTATACGTACCGGGACAAAGGATATGCACAGATCCAGCTCAAGAAATATGACGAAGCCATACAAACCTTCGACCAGGGACTCGCACTCTATCCCAAGGACAAAATGCTCTGGAACAATAAGGGCTTTGCAAACTATAACCTTGGAAAGTACCAGGATGCCCTCACTGCGTATAACAACGCCATCAGGTTTGAACAGAACTATACAATTGCCCTGATTAACAAAGGAGATACTCTCTCAAAGATGCAAGACTACCAGGGTGCAGTGGATGCCTATAAAAGTGCCTTGGCATCCGAACCCGGCAACCCAAACGTAACCGACAAACTTGCAGTTGCACAAAAAGCCGCTGATTCTTCCATGCAGACAACCATGATTGTAATTGCCATTGTCATCATCATCGTTGCTGTAGGCGCCTTCTGGTACTTCAAATCCAGAAAACCTGAAGTAAAGCCCGAAGAGAAGAAGTCCAAAGGAAAGAAGGAATAATTTTTTTTCTTTTTTTATTCTTTTGCTGTCACCGCAAATGCAGCTGACGTACGGGAGAGCAGGGTTTTTTTACCATCATCCAAAAAGACTTCAGCCTCAGCAAAGGCAACGCGTCGTCCTTTCTTGATCACTTTTGCCTCGGCAGTGATCATACCCTCCCGCACACCTTTCACAAAACTGGTGGATTCGGAGATGGTTGCAATTCCCTCATTTTCTTTTAACAGGGTATAGAGGGCAAGTGCAATCGCTTCGTCTGCAAGGGCAACAAGCATCCCCCCCTGCAGCCAGCCAACACCGTTGTGCATATCCGGCCGGACCTGCATTTTCAGCTCCGCTTTTCCCTGTTCGTAACTGACAATTTCAATTCCCATAGAGTTAAAGAACGGGTTGGCATCCCTGCCATGCTGCCGGATGTTTTTTAAGTAGGACATGATTCTCTAAAGAGATTTTATCCGTAGGGGATTAAGCATATGCCTTCTTTCCATTTCGGTTGTTTAATAGGTTTCATCAGACGAACTATTCTGCATGCAGGACCCTGAAACAAAAGATATGCTTGCTGATCTCATCTGGCTCAATGCCGTGATCGCAACTGAACTTATCCAGATCACCGAGAACACATCGGCCATCCTCAGAAAATCCCCGCCACCGGATAGTTGCCTTGCCGAACACCATGAACTTAAAAAAACCGCGCTCCATATGGCAGAGAAGTACCGTCCCGCAACTGTGCTCGGTCAGCACCTGCTCAAACACCAGTAACGTTATTGGGACACTCTACCCACGAATATTGTACAATAATAATAAGTACGTGAGAGTCCGCACACCACCCCTCACACCGCGTGACACTCTTCATCAATACATCATTGTTAAACGGAGCAAGCCTCAAATGAACAACCCCGGCATACCCTGCAGTCTTGTCATCCCTGCATACAACGAGGAGAACCGGATCCAGTTGCTCTTTAATGAGATAACAGCGTTTGACGGAGAACTGATCGTAGTCTGTGATGGAACCGACCGGACTGCGGACTGTGTCAGGCAGATTGCCGCCCGCAGGCAGGATCTTTTAATCAACTGCCTTGAGTATGATCACCGGCTGGGAAAAGGAGGCGGCGTGATTGAAGGACTCAAAGCAGCCCGGGCACCATTCGTGGGGTACTTTGATGCGGATGGTTCTACCAGTATCAGCGAGATGCAGCGGCTCTTCTCCCACCTTTCCTCATCTGACGGCGCTATAGGTTCACGCTGGGTACCGGGCTCAACGCTTCGTGTACGGCAGGGATTCCTGCGCAGGATGGAGAGCAGGGCGTTCAATCTCCTGATCCGGATGTTCTTTAATCTCACCTACAATGATACACAGTGCGGGGCAAAGGTGTTTAAAAAAACCGCAGTCGATACCGTGCTGCCGCAGATGACGTCCCGGGGATTCGAGTTCGATGTCGAACTGCTCTGGCGGTTGCAGCAGGCTGGTTATACCGTAACTGAAGTTCCCATTGTCTGGCAGAACAAGGGAGATTCACGGGTGCAGAAGCGGGACATGATCCGTATGCTCAAGGGTCTTTTTGTGATCCGGTTTGGTTCAGGAATATGATACCATCATCGCAGGAAGAGCAGAAGAAAGAAGCGTTCCGGCTCTTTGAAGACGGACGGTATATCGAGTCAGGCCAGCTCTGCACCATCCTGTTAGAGTCCGGAAAGGATTCTGCTATTGAAGTGCTCGCCGCAACCAACCTCTACTACATGGGAAAACCTGATGACGCGGAGGTCTTCTTTCGCGATCTTGAAAAGAAGATGCCGGACTCTTCTTATGTACATAGTTACCTGGCAAAAGTGCTCGAAGCCCGGGGAGACGAAGGGGCAATTGCCGAGTACGCAACTGCTGTCCATCTTGACCCGACAAACCAGGATGCCCTGCGGAGTTATGCAGAATATCTGCTTGTCCATAAGGATTACCGTGCCGCACTTCCGGTCTTCAAACGCCTCGTGCAGCTGGGAAAGAAACCCGCAGACGTTAAGCACCTGATGCAGGCGCTTTTAGGGATTGGCGAGGCAGCAGAGGCACTCTCAACGCATGCGGAATTGGGAGCCGGAACTGCCCCGGGTCATGAATATGTGGATGCACTCATAAAGACCGGAAACTTCCCTGCTGCTGCTGAATCTGCAAACCGGATCTACAAAGAGACCCGGGATCCAAAAGTGCTCAGGAAATATCTTGCTGCCCTCTCCTGCTATGATGTGCCGGCTTCCTTAGAGGCGTATGCCGATCATATAGAGCCCGATTGCGATGGCGAGATCCTCTTTGACTATGTGCTGCTCTTACAGGCACACGGAAGAACCAAAGAAGCGCTCGGCGCCGCACGGACACTCGTTAAACGCTCACACCAGTTGGTGTACCGGCTTCTTGTCTGCGATCTGATCGCTGCACAAGGCAGCGGAGAGACTGATAGGAAAATTGCCCTTGCAGAATACGAGCAATTAATCCGGGATGAACTCGCGACAAAAAACGATCTGGACCTGCTCCGGACGATCATCAGCAGGTACCGCAAGCACCTCACCGCATGGGTACCCCCGGCAGAAGCAAAACACAGGTTCATTGACCTTGTTTCACAGGATGTGAACGTAGCAAGCCTGCTCGAGACCGCCTTGCTATACGACGATGCGGGTGATGCAGCAGAGGCGCGATCATGGTATTACCGGGCGTACCGGGCAGATTTTCTCACCGGCGGACTTGCCTATGCACAGTTTCTGGATACACACGGCGAAGGACGCGAGTGCGAGAAGGTGATGCTCTACATCCTTTCGAATGTGAAAAAGAGCCCGGACCTCAGCCGGGTGGCAGCCGTGATCGTTGACAAACACGGCACCATGCATCACCTGAAACGGCTGATGGAGCAACTGCTCTCAAAACTCGAATCCCGGCGAGCAACACTGAATTCAGAAGGTCTTGAGTTACTCGCGAATGTGTTTTTCATTGCCGGCACCAATGCATATGAAGAGCAGAATTATGCGGGCTGCAAGTATTACTGCCTCAGCGGAATGGACGTGATGCCGGCCCACACCCGGGCCATTCACCTTGAAAATTTCCTCACCCTGATCCGGGCCTGCAAGGAGAGAGCGGTTGCCGATCGCCCGATCATGAATGTACCTCATACAAAAAAACGGACAGCGGCAAGCGCCCCGGCACAGGTGATCACCGACCAGCTTGGTCTCACCGAACAGGAGGCAAAGATCCTTGAGTTCATCCGGTTGCACCGGACCGCAAACGAGATGGAGTTGCGAAAGGTGCTCGGAACCCGCAGAGTGGTGGGAATTGTCAACCGCCTGATCCAGAAAGCGGCTGCACAAGGGTTGTTACTGATCGCAAAGAAGGGAGTTGGGGAGGATGGAGAAGCCTATGAATATACCGGAACCTGAAAAAATGGACCAGCGCCGGCTTGAGAGCATCAACATCATCAATGCGCTGCGCAGGGGAACTGTTCCTGCAAGCGGGCTTGAACGAATCGCAGTCGGACTCGATGTCGAAGAGGGTGTGATCAGCAAACAACTGGATTACGTAGCCCAGAGCGGCGGGGATCTTAAGTTTATCCGGGGCGAGTATGGGAGCGGCAAGACGTTTTTGGTTGCACGTGCCCTTGAGATCGCCCGCACCAAGGGGTTTGTCACCTCGCACGTGATCATCTCGTCTGCCACCCCGCTTTACAAGATCAAGGGGATCTACCAGCAGGTTTGTGCAAACCTCCGAACCGGTGGGGAAGAGCATGCGATCAAGACCGTCCTCGATAACTGGCTCTTTGCGATCGAAGAGCGGCTGCTGTCAGTGAGCGGGACCGGCCTTGCTGATGCTGCACTCGAAGAGGCCACCGAGCGGGAGATCGAGACGGCACTCAGCGGGATTAGCGAGGTGAACTCCGCACTTGCAGCAGCGCTTCGCACCTATTACCGGGCAAACAATGCCGGCGACTTCCAGCTCGCTCAGGCGGCACTAGGCTGGATTGCCGGTGAACCAAATATCGGGCGGGACTTTAAGGCAAAAGCGGGGATCAAGGGCGAGATCGATGACACGATTGCGTTTGTCTTTTTGCGGGGCCTTGTATCGATCATTCACGGGGCGGGCTATAGCGGTATTGCAATCGCTGTCGATGAGATGGAGACCACGCAGGGACTCCAGCGCAACCAGCGGGAGAAAGGGTATCACACGCTGGTCCGTATCATCGATGCGCTTGACCGGGGCGATATGCCTCGCTGCTTCTTCCTCTTCACCGGCACTCCTGCCATGTATGACGGTTCACGCGGCATCCGCTCCGTCCCACCACTCTACGATCGCATCAGCGTGGTGCAGAACGATGCGTTCCGCAACCCCCGCCAGCCACAGATCATGCTGGGGAAGTTCGATACCTCAAAACTTGAACTGGTGGCACTAAAGATCGTGGACGTTTATGCACAGGCGTACACTGAGCCGGACCGCGAGCGGGTTTCGCACCGCTTCATCCGGGCGATGATCAAGAAGATCACCACCCGTTTCGGGGGACGGGTGGACGTGATCCCCCGCATATTCTTAAAAGAATTTGTCGATGTGCTGGACAAGTGCGAGCTCTACGAGGAGTATACTCCTGGGGAGGGGTACGATTTTGATGCCGAGCACCTCAAGGGCGAACTCAAAAAAGAGGAAGAGGCAGTGATGGTTGTCAGGTTCTAAACCCCGCCACCTTTTTTTAAAAGACAATGTTTTACATTCCAACAGCACACCCTTCCTGCATGCGCCGGGCAAAGCTTCTGTTCATCCTTGTCACAGTCCTTCTGTGCGCATTGGTACCAGTAGCAGGAGCAGTGACTCTCACCCTCAATGCCTCAGAGAACAAGGCACATGTGGGGGATGCGATCACGCTGAGCGGCAAAGTGACCGGGATCAAAACAATTGCGGTTTATCTCTTTGTGGTCGGACCTGACCTTGATAATCGTGGCGTGACACTCGACAACCTCAATATCCCGGCCGGGCGCGGGTTGTTTACCACTGCTCCGGTGCACATGGAAAACGGCACCTGGTCCTATACATGGGACACCGCTGTTATCCTTGGCAATCTAAAACCCGGCACCTATACAATATATGTTGTAAGTTCGCCGATCGACCGGCTGCGTTTTGTCAGGGGCGATTACACAACAACCGAGATTGTATTTCTTGAATCTGAACAGCCAACCAATGAAGTCCCACTTGGACCTGCACTGCCAGTTGTTGCACTCGTTATTACGGGTGTAGTAATGCTCGGATACAGCGGGATGCGGCAAAAAAAGATATAAAAAAGCTAGTGCATCGCTTTTTTGAATAAGTAATGCAGAAATTGAGTAGTTTACAATGATGATGGCTGATGCCCCCATATCCCAAAATAGGATGAACGCCGCCGCCCCCGAAGGGACGCCCCCGCGGCGGTTTTAATGACTAAAATGTTGAAACCATCTTGCCCCGCCGTGCCTAAAGAGAGGCCCTGAGGCGGGGGGCATCACAACTATTTTTTGATACCCGGTCTTACCCACACAAATCAGCGATGATACAAAATCCTTTTGGTTTTTTTTAAAAAATGATTCCTGCTTTACTTAATTGCCGTGCTGCCGGCGAACCCGCACGGATTCTGCGTGGGCGTGGAGGCCTTCTGCATCCGCAATTGTCTCAACAATATCGCCAATAGTTTCGAGTCCGTCGCGGTCGATGATCTCAACCGATGCAGTCTTGCAGAAATGATTCACATCGAGACCGGAATAGGTTTTTGCGTACCCTGCAGTCGGGAGAACATGGTTGGTTCCCACGGCATAGTCCCCACAGGCAACGGCAGAGTAGCGCCCGACAAAGATTGCCCCGGCATTCTTCACCCGTGTGACAACGGTCAAGGGGTCTGCAACCTGTATCGAGAGGTGTTCCGGGGCAACGGCATCTGAGGCAAGAATCGCTTCTTCCATAGTACTGACAACAAAATACCCGGAGTTCTTGAGCGCCTGAACGATTATCTCCTTTCGCGGGGCAACTTTTGTCATCGCTTCTACTTCGCGGCCAACTTTTGCCGGAAGGGATTTATCAGTGGTGATCAGGATACAGGCAGCATTGGGGTCATGCTCAGACTGGGCAAGGATATCGGCAGCAACAATGCGGGGGTCGGCTGTCTCATCGGCAATGATCCCAATCTCGCTGGGCCCTGCCGGGAAATCGATCTCCACTTTCTCGCGGAGCATCATCTTTGCAAGTGTGACGTACACGTTGCCGGGCCCTACAATCTTCTGCACAGGCCGGATGCTCTCAGTACCCAGTGCCATTGCAGCGATTGCCTGTGCACCACCGGCATTATAGATCTCAGTGACCCCGGCGATGTCCAGCGCAACAAGGGTTAACGGTTTTATTGGGGGAGGTGAGCACGCACAGATCTCCTTTACACCGGCAACGCGGGCCGGTACCGCACACATGAGAGCGGATGACGGGTAGGCAGCCCGGCCTCCAGGGATATAGAGCCCGACACGGTTCAAAGGCGTAGTCTTGACACCGAGCACAATGCCTGGTTCCATCTCCTGCAGCCAGAGGTCACGGGGTTTCTGGAGTTCGTGGAAGCGCTCGATTCTGGCATGCGCCTCGATTAAGCTCTCGATAATCTGTGCATCAACCTTCTCATAGGCATCTTCACGCTCGTCATCCGATACAGCAATATCGGTCAGCACACAGTGCTTCTTTGCCAGATCAATGAGTGCTGCATCTCCCTCCGTCTGCACACGGCCGATGATCTCTGTTACCGTGGCCCGGGCGTCCTCAAGGCTCGACTGCCTCCCCGCGATCCAGGCATCGATCTCCACTGCCTTTAACATAGTGCCAATATTTTCGGCAGGAGAGTTTGTTAAGGTTTCGTCAGGTTTTAAAGAATCCGAGGGTTTTGTGGATCAAAAAGGGAGTGGCAAAAATACAACGTTTTTTTGCATCAGAAGGGAGGGTGAGTATTAAAAAAACAGTGCAGAGCAGGTCAGGTTTGTGCAAGTCTGTGGTATATGATAGAGAGGCTCGCACAGGAACAAGGGGGGGTGAGATATTTCTCGATTAGAAAAAGGGAAAATAATTGTTTTAATAATCGCCCATGCCAGGCGGCATTCCACCCATGCCACCCATACCACCGGGGGGCATCCCGCCACCGGATGCCTTTGAAGAGGCAATGACATCATCAATGCGGATGATCATGACTGCTGCCTCTGCTGCGCTCGAGATTGCCTGTGTCTTTACCCGCAGCGGTTCGACAACACCTGCCTTGAGCATGTCAGCAGGTTTTCCGGCCTCCACATCAAGCCCGAAGTTTTTCTTCCCTGCCTCGTGTGCAGCCCGGATAGCAACGAGCATATTAATCGGATCGAGACCTGAGTTTTCTGCAAGCGTGCGGGGGATGATCTCCATTGCTGAGGCAAACGCCTCGATTGCGAGCTGGACACGACCGCCTTCTGCCTGCGCATATTTCCTAAGCTGGAGCGAGAGTTCTGTCTCAGGTGCCCCGCCTCCGGCCACGATCTTTTTTGCTTCAACAACAACGCCGACTACCATGAGCGCATCATGGATAGCCCGTTCGAGTTCGTCAACCACGTGCTCGGTGCCGCCATGGACGATAATCGAGACCGATTTGGGGTTTTTGCACTTCGAGATATAGATCATCTCATCACCGGAGACCTTGCGTTCCTCAACAAGGCCTGCTGTGCCGAGATCCTTTGCCGTGATCGTATCGAGACTGGTTACAAGGCTTGCACCCGTTGCCCGGGCAAGGTTGTCGATGTCGCTCTTTTTTACCCTGCGGACCGCAAGGATGCCGGCTTTTGTAAGGTAGTGCATGGCAACATCGTCAATGCCTTTCTGACAGAAAACGACATTTGCCTTGCTCTTTATGACCTTATCTACCATCGTATGAACCATCTGTTCCTCTCCATCGAGGAATGCCTGCGCCTGGCCGGGTGAAGAGATATTGATCTTTGCGTTCACTTCGGTCTTTTTGTATTCGAGTGCCGCATTGAGGAGCAAAATTTTTGCATCCTTAACAGATTTTGGCATGTTCGGGTGCGCACGTTCCTTGTCTATAACCATGCCTTCGATAAGAACCGAGTCATCTACCGAGCTGCCAACCTTCTTCTCCACATTGATGTGAGTGATATCTACCTTGCCATCGGCATCGGTGACAAATGCAACGGCCCTAACAAGAATATCGCAGAGGTGCTCTTTGGATACTTCGGCATTCTTGCCGGTGAGTGCAGTTGCTGCAATCATTTTTAACATCGCAGTATCGCTTGGCTTTACCGTGATTGCATAATCATTGAGCAGTACGAGTGCCTGTGCTGCTGCCATACGGTAACCCTCGGCAATACTGGTCGGGTGAACCTTCTGTTTAAGAAGCCCTTCGGCGTTCTTTAAGAGTTCGCCTGCAATGACAACCGCAGTTGTCGTGCCATCGCCAACTTCAGCATCCTGCGTCTTTGCGATCTCAACCATCATCTTTGCGGCCGGGTGCTCGATATCCATCTCCTTTAAGATGGTGACACCATCGTTTGTGATGGTGATATCTCCCATGCCATCGATGAGCATCTTGTCCATGCCTTTGGGGCCAAGGGTCGACTGGACTGCTGTGGCAACAGCACGTGCAGCGGCAAAATTATTAGTCTGGGCTTCCTCTCCCCGGTTTATCGTTGCTCCTTCCCTGAGAATAATTATGGGTTGTCCCCCGAGTTGTTGTGACATTTAGTACCTCATCAGATGATAGAACAGATAGATCTGCATCGGTTTTATGTGTATCCATGTCGGTCGATGTCAACACCCCATCATTAATTACCAGTTTTTACCTATTACTGATCAATGCGCACGGATTTTGGCATTCACATGAAAGGGGGCGTCATCACCGAACGGGACGCAGACTTCTGTACCATTCGCCTACGAGCCCCCGCGGGTATTTTTTCCGGTGAACAGTTACGCGGGATTGCAATGATTGCAAAAAAATATGGAGCAGGGACGGTTCACTGCACTACGCGCCAGACGTTAGAGATCCCGCATGTCAAGCCGGCACTGCTAAAAAAAGTTGAAAAAGCTCTTTTAAAGAACTCAACGCCGGTTGGTTCAGAGAAAGATGAGATCGTAAATATCATCGCATGTCCCGGGACAGAACGCTGCAAATTTGCAAATATCGACACCATCAGTCTTGCAAAAAAACTTGATGAAAAATTGTTTGGAAAGGAGATGCCAGTAAAGATGCGCATCGCACTATCTGGCTGCCCGAATGCCTGCACAAGTCCCATGCTCAACGAGATTGGTGTGATTGGAAGAGTTCGCCCCTTAAGGATTGCCGGGCTCTGTACGGGATGTGGTTCCTGTGTTGAGTACTGCAAAGAAAAGGCCATTAAGATCCGAAATGGCATATCCGTACTCAAAGAGGACAAATGCGTTCAGTGCGGGGTATGCATCCAGTCCTGCCATTTTGATCTCTTGAAAGCCGAACACCGGCATTTTCTTATCACCGTTGGAGGAAGGAGGGGCAGACACCCCCAAATCGGCAGACCGTTGTTAACTGTTGAAACCGAAGATCAGGTAATTTTTGCCATACCAAAAATTGTTGACTGGGTTTACCGGCGCGCCTGGAGCGGAAGACTCCTGTCTGAGCAGTTAGATGAACTCCATTTCGAAAAATTCCGGGAAGATATTATAAAATTAATGCCGGAGACAGACAATAACCCGGCAAAAAAATCATCCTTGTAAGTTTTACCAGACTTTTTTTTATACTACAAGGGTATTTCTGATAAATGATACCGGGTTCATTGCCCACACATAAGAATTTTTTTACAATCCTTATGTAATTACGTTTGCAGCCAAAAAACGAAGACCCGCTTTTTCTATCTGGAGTTTTAAAAAACGAAAAAAGGATTTGCCGGGATTTAGAAACGTCCCCGCGTAATAGAAATTGTACCTGCAATACCCAGCCCTATGAGGATAATAGCAAGGGGAAGTGGGGATTTTGCGGTTGTCGGGGGTAAGGGCGGTATTGCGGTTTGCACCGGATTGAGGGTAGCATAGAGATTGATGCTCTGTCCCGGGGCAGGGACACTGGTTAAGGTTGCCGTATATGGCAGGTAACCATTCATCGATACGGTATAAGTGGTATAGGGTGTACCGGTAGTATAGACCGGGACTGTCAATGTTCCTTGAGTGATCGTACCCACAACCTGATTATTGAATAAAACGGTTGCCCCGTTCACATTACAGTTGACAACATACCATCCCTGGCCGCCACCGATCACTGCCGGTGTTGTAGGAACAGCGATCGGATTTAACGTAGCATACACATCAAAGGTCTCTCCTTTACCGGGCATGGCCGGGATAGGACCGGTGTACGTGGTATAGCCCGTTTTACTTACCGTAAATGATTTTAAGGGAGTACCGGTGCTATAGACCGGGACGGTAAGAACGCCTCCGGATATCACACCTTCATACGTACCATCGAAATAGACCTGTGCTCCATTCACATTACAGTTCACGGTAATCCAGCCCTGGTTCCCGCCGATCGGCTCAGCAGCAGACACTACTGAGAAGCAAGCCAGCGTAAGCACAACGGCAATTAATGCCAGATAAATACGGTTCATCTTCATCACAATTCCTCGTATACAGGATAATGGGAAAACAGCTATAAAAAAGAATCTTTCCATTATCGGGAACATAAACGATGCCGGTAAATCTTATACGGTATCGCCGCTCTGGGGTATGTCCCACGTTTCATCAGTCATTGCGAACTTCAGTACTCCGGTGAAACGGGCAGTTAACCTGCGGGGGGGTTGACAAAAGAGATTTCCTCTTCTTTGCAGAGTATGATTCGCGATACTTTTTCCCCACTCTGATCCAGAAAGGCTAAAGAGGCTGAAGAATCCTTCATCTGTTAAAGAAAAATCAGAAACTAAACGGGTAGTTTACCCTTATTGATGGTTCACGAAACAGATTTGCCAGACCCTCCGATGCCTAAAAGAGGAGTGGCCTCTCTTTCGTTAAGTAACGCCCCATACCGCCCATGTCCCACACTGCCATGCCACCACTACGATTCAACCTCTCCGAGCTGGCGGGATCACTTGGGGATTTTGGCACGATCATCCCGCTCATCCTTGCTGTAGCGCTGGTATCCGATGTCAATGCCCGGTATATACTCTTCTTCTTTGGGATCTGGTTCATCTTGACCGGCCTGTATTACCGGCTGCCCATCCCGCTTGAACCAATGAAGGCGGTGGCAGTGATCGTGATTGCAGGATCGATTGGCAGCGGCGAGATCGCAGCGGCGGGTCTCATCCTCGGGGTCATCTTTCTTGTGCTCGGCTATGGCCGCTTCTTTGCGATCATTGAAAAATGGGTGCCGCAGAGTGTGGTGCGGGGGATCCAGCTCGGTCTTGCCCTGCTCCTGTTCCGCTCATCCCTCGGATTTGTTGTAAAAGATCCCACGTTCTTTCTCATTGGGATTGCCATCATCGCGGTTTTTTATCTTCTCGCACGTTACCGGTTAATCCCGGACCTGTCAACGATCGTGGTCATAGGGGTTGGCCTTATCGCGGGAATTGCCCTGTACGGTGTTCCTCCCATCAGCTTTATTCCAGCACCGCAACTCGTCATCCCGCTGCCAACAGATTTCTCATCTGCCTTTTCCACTCTCGTGCTCCCGCAGGTGGTCCTCACCATCACAAACGCGATCCTCGCCACCTCGCTCCTGACAAAAGATCTCTTTGCAACAGAAGTGCCGCCAAAGAAATTCTCTACAAGCATTGGTCTTATGAACCTCTTCTCGGTCCCGTTCGGGGGATTTCCCATGTGCCACGGTGCCGGGGGTCTGGCCGGACAATACCGTTACGGTGCACGGACCGGTGGAGCAAATATCTACGCGGGCCTGATCTTTTTAATTCTCGCCCTTTTCTTTTCCTCCCCACAGGTACTCTCCATCATTGCAGTTGGTGTGCTGGGAGCACTCCTTGTCTTTGTCGGGATCGAGATGTGCAGGCACAGTTTCAAAACCGACTCACTCATTGTTACCGTAATCATCGGGGTGCTCGCCCTGGTCATGTCGATGACGGTCGCGTTTATTGTGGGAATGATTATAGCATTTGTAATACCTGCGATTAAGAAAAGGGTAAAGACCACAGGTACATAAAAACGGATTTTTTTGCTATTTTAAAATCTCATTTGTCAAGAAAAACAAAGCGCAGGGGTACACTGTGCGATTGTAATGACATTATGAGGTAATGTACAAAAAAAAAGAGATTGGCTGATTTAATGTTTGGTGAACGGGTTGAATACGTTCTCGTAGATCATGTCGCTGCCGGTGTTGTGGAGCCGGGTACGTTCGGTCTTCTCCTCAGCAAAGGCAAGGATCGGGAGTTCCATGTCAACACCCGGGACGTGGCCGAACATCTTTTCGAGTTCAACCTGCTGGGCGTGCATGAAGAGCGCGTTCGGGATCTCTGCCGGGCAGAGTTCCTGGCACTGGCCACAGTTCACACAGGAGTCTGCAACGTGGGCGAACCGGATCAGGTGGAACATGAAGTTCGGGGGCAACTGACCGGGAGTCACATACGCCGGGTTCTTTGTTGTGCAGTCCACACAGTAGCAGATCGGGCAGGCCTCGATACAGGAATAACACTTGATACAGCGGGAAGTCTCGCTCATGATCTTCTTTAAGCGGTCTTTGCCTTCACCGAGTGCTTCAAAGTCATGCTTGCGCCACTTGTCGCCAAGCTTCATCATCGCGCCTTCGACTTTCCCTCGGATCTCCAGACCCTTGGGGTTAGCAGCTTCTGTTGCGAGGATACCGTTCTTTACCGCACCGTTGACAAGGTTTGAACCCTTCTCGGAGCAGACTTCAACAAAGGTTGCTTTTCCTGCCTTGTCACCGATGACACCCCAGTTACCGCAGGCAAGGTCTGCCTGCCGTGGGATCTTCATCTTACAGCGGCGGCAGTTGCTGCGCCGGCCGTAGCCTGCTTCTTCGAGTTCGTCAACGGAGATACCCTTGTGCCCGCCTTCGTACTCGATGATGAACTGGCCCTTGTCGATCTCTTCCTTGTGGACGAGATTGGGGTCAACACCAAACTTATCGGCGATCATTTTGCGTGCGCTGACCGGGCTGACCGATCCACCGCAGTTGACACCGATCATGATGACGTTGTCGAGGTTGATCTGCTTGCGCTTTGCAAGTTCGTAGAATGCCATCGCATCGCAACCCTTGACAGTCACACCGATCTTCATGTTCTCTGCACCATCAAGGTATTTCTTCACGAGTTTGGGCAGGAGGAGTGTACCGCAGTGGAGTGAACCTGCTGTCTTTACCAGTTCCTTGGGGTCCTTGATAAGAACCGGCACTGCGTCGTAGAGGTCAGTTCCCTTGGTGATTGCAAAGACTGCATCAACGGCTTTTGATTCAAGCGCGTATTTCCAGAGTGCCGTGACAGCGCCACCGAGCTCTGCTTTCTTCTTGATATCTGCGTCATTGGTCCATGCGTAGAGCATATCGCCTTTCTTTGCCATGATCAGGCCTCCTTGATCTTTTCAATTCTTACAGCACAGGCCTTGAACTCCGGTATGCTTGCAGTCGGGTCCAGCGCATTGTTGGTGAGCATGTTCGCTGCGCACTCCGCGTAGTGGAACGGGATGAAGACCACACCTTTCTTGATACCTGGGGTGACACGGGCTCCGATCTCAATCTCCCCTCTGCGGGTGATTGCCTTGACCTTTTCCTTGTCTGCAATTCCCATTGCTTTTGCATCTTCGGTATTGATCTCTACCCATCCTGTTGGTTCCTCGCGCTCCAGGTTCTCGGAACGGCGGGTCATGGTACCGGTGTGCCACTGCCAGATGCAGCGCCCTGTTGTGAGGATCAGGGGGTAGTCCTTGTCCGGCACTTCAGCCGGGTATTTGAACTCGATAGGTGTAAAAATTCCAAGCCCATCGGGGTGGGTAAACTTCTCCTTGTGCAGGATCGGGGTTCCGGGGTGCTCCTTTGTCGGGCAGGGCCAGTGAAGGGCTTCGGGCTTTTCGAGGCGTGCATAATCCATGCCGCCGTAGGACGGGGTAACCTTTGAGATCTCGGTGAAGATCTCTTCTGCGCTCTTGTACGGGAACTGCTTTTCATATCCCATGTGCTTTGCAAGTTCACAGAAGATCTTCCAGTCTGCTTTTGCCTCGCCGGGCGGGTCCTGGGCTATTCTCCACTTCTGGACACGGCGCTCGGTGTTGGTCTGGGTACCTTCCTTTTCAGCATAGCAGGCAGCAGGGAGGACGACATTGGCAAACTTTGCCGTCTCGGTCATGAAGATATCCTGGACGACCATGAACTCGACATTCTTCATTGCTTTCTCCACGTGGTGGAGGTCCGGGTCTGAGATCATCGGGTTCTCGCCCATGATATAGACACACTTGACTTTGCCGGGTTCGTCAGCAAGTACATTGATCAGCTTGGTGACGGTGAGACCTACTTTACCCTCGGCAATCGTGCAGCCCCATGCGTCTTCCATCTTCTTCTTATTCTCAGGGACGATGACTGCCTGGTAACCGGAGTACACGTTTGCAAGTGCTCCCATGTCGCAGGCGCCCTGCACATTGTTCTGGCCACGCAGTGCGCAGATACCCGTACCGGGTCTTCCGAGGTTACCGGTCAGCATCTGAAGATTGGCAATCGACTTGACATTGTCGACACCAGTGGTGTGCTGGGTAATACCCATTGAGTAGAGAACTGCAGACTGGCCTGATTTGCCAAACCACTCTGCTGCGGTGGCTAGGTCCTTTGCCGGGATACCGCTGATCTTAGAGACGTTCTCAAGGCTGTAGGCATCCTTCATTACGATCTCTTTGACCTTCTCGAAATCCTTGGTCCGGTTCTTGACAAAGTCCTTGTTCTCCCAGCCGTTTTTCAGGATCTGCTGCATGAAGCAGTTAAAGATGGCAACATCTGTTCCTGAGTAAAACGGCAGGTACAGATCTGCCTGCTTCCCGGTCGGGGTGAGTCGCGGGTCAGCGTAGATGACTTTTGCACCCTTCGCCTTTGCCTGCATCACGCGGCGACCGATCAGCGGGTGGGTCTCAAACGTGTTGCTACCGATAATAAGGAGGCACTTTGATTCTGCAATATCGGCGATCGACTGGGTCATTGCACCGGATCCAAATGCACCGGCGAGACCTACGACGGTCGAAGCATGGCAGAGCCGGGCGCAGTGGTCGATGTTGGGGGTCTTTAAGACGGCCCGGGCAAACTTCTGCATCAAGTAGTTCTCTTCATTGGAGACACGTGCAGAAGCAAGGCAGGCACTCTGTTCACCCTGGAATTTCTTGAAATTCTCAGCGATCAGTTTGTAGGCCTCGTCCCAGCTGGCCTCGACAAACTTGCCATCCTTCTTGATGAGGGGCTTTGTCAACCGGTCAGGGCTGTTGATGAATTCATGTGCATAGTTCCCCTTGGGGCAGAGCTTACCCTCATTAACAGGGTTGCGCTGCCAGGGTTGGACGCCGACAACCTTCTTGTCTACAACAACAAGGTTGAAGCCGCACCCGGTTCCGCAGTAGGGACACGTGGTTGGTACGTATTTGAAATCCATGTTCTAACCTCGAACAAGGAAAATTCTGAATTATCGGTATTTAAGGATTATGATAAATTTCTCAAAAGTGATGAATAGTTGGGGGCGGATATCGTGAGGAGTAGCACTTTTCCGGATTGGATCAGTTAACCTTTGAAAAAAAATTAACTCCATAATGTTTATTTAAAAATTGAGGTTTTTTTGTGAGCGCATAAACCTCTCTTGAAGAAGAACCACAATTTTGATCCTCATGACCATTTACAAAAGTAGGGAATTTTTTATTGGTTTTCGGTATAATTTCGACATCTGCCTGCCAAAAACATTGCACAGTACGTAAGAAAAAAAAGTGATTAAATCTTTTTATACAGGTTACCGTAGACGAGCGCACCTTTCTTTTTCTTGTGACGCTCGCCCATGTCACCGATATAGTGGTAAAATAATGCCTTGACGCCATCGACTTCGAGCTCAACTTCGCCGTTGGGCTTGTAGCCGGGCATCATGGTCTCGATGTTGCCAAAGACAATGATAGTGCCATCGACCAGCTGGCCACCGAGTTTGCTCTTGGTGTTGCCCTTAATAATCGTCTTTCCACCTTCTGCATGGGTCATCACGTGGACATCCACGTTGCCGTTGACAACGATCTCGCCACCGGTCATGTACATGCCTATGTCACTGCCGGCATTTCCCTTGACAAGGATCTTGCCGCCGGACATGCCTCTCCAGTCGCCCCTGTAGGCTGCACCGAGATAGTTGCCGGCATTGCCTTCAACAATAAGCTCTCCGCCCCTCATGGCGGTTGCCGCAAATGCCTCGATATTGCCCTTTGCAAGCAGCTTGCCTCCGGTCATCCAGGCACCGACATACTGGTCGGCGCTGCCTTCAATGACCAGCTCTCCGGCGCTCATCTTCATGCCGAGGTACTTGACCTTCCTGACATCGCCTTTGACAATAATTTTGGTGTCGGCTGCAGTTGCACCGGCATTACCAGTGACCTCAAAATATTTGCCCAGTGTTGAAGTGGTGTTTCCTTCATGCACATGGAGCTCGGCTATCTGGGCAGCAGTCTTGCCTGCGAATACATCGGGGGTTACATTGTCCGCCTCGAGATACAGTGCAGGCGGGTTTTTCATGGTTATGGTTACAGTTTCCATTTTTTCCTCACCTACACATGGGTTGCATCAACTTCTAAGGCGTACGGGTTCGGGACAAAGTGGTGTCCGAGCGCTTCGTAGTTTGCCTGGGTCATGCTGTAATACTTGATGAACTTCTCATTGATATCACGCATCACCTGCGGGTTATCATTGACCTTGACATTCACCCAGAGGGTTCTCTTGTGTCCGGTGCCAACGATCTCGCCGTTCTTAACGACTTCGACCCCGCTCTTAAAGACATGGGCACAGCGTGAGAACGCAGTTTCAATGTCGTCAGGGTTTGCAACCGGCTTGTCCGGGTTGAAGTTGTAGACTGCAACATCGGCATCCATGCCGGGCTTTAAGCCACCGCACATAGTGGCAAGACCGAGACATTTTGCCGGGCCTGCACGGGTCATCTGGGCAAGCTCGTAGAGCGAGAGCTCTTTGTCGAGGCTGCCGATGCTGGTCTGGGAAAGGACCTTGTCCTTGTGCTTAAAGGCATTGATCTGGGTGTCACGGGCCTTCTTGCTCATGAGCCACTTGATGACGCGGGGGTACCTTGTGAACGGCCCTGCATTCGGGTGGTCGGTGGTGATGTAGCAGCGCATCGGGTCTTTCATCATTAAGGGGATCTCAAGACCGATTGCCCACTGGATGGCACAGACCGAGATGTTCGGGCTGTAGATGTACGGCACGACACCGGCTGCAGTCTCAAGTTCCACATCACAGTTTGCCCATTTTAAGTTGTTGAGCCCGGTCAAGTGGTGCTCGAATGGACCGTCGGCAGTCATCGTGGTGGTCTCGTCAAGGGTGACGTTTCCGGTATCGATGGTGATGTTCTTGTTCTTGTTGACGTAGTCGGTGATCTCCTTGGCACCCGACTCAAAGTCTCCCCAGTTTGTTCCCTTGTAGGAGTGGAACTGGGAGTGGGTTAAGTGCATCACCGATTCACGGCCGAACTTGTTCTTCGCCTTCATGCCTTCGGCAAGTGCGAGTGTGTCGAGCGTGGTCTGGTAGCATCCTGGGTTCCCGAGGTTGTTGGGGTGGATATGCATTGCGTGCGGGAGACCGAGGTACTCGTTTGCCTCGATAAGTCCCTTGACGATCTCTGCCGGGGTGATGTCAAAGTATGGGACCGGATCATTGACCGAGAGACAGTTCAGTCCCCAGGCCCAGGCTTCCGTGCCGCCGGGGTTGACGACTTTGACTGCGTACCCTTTGGTTACGCGGAGCAGCCATGCGATATAGGCCGCAGTGTTCTCGATCTCGTGGTTTTTGAGGTACTCTAAGACAAACCAGTTGTTGCCAAAGACCGGGAATGCACCCTCGTCAATGATCGGGGTATCGCGGATCTCTTCGTGCACGTGCCGGGCAAACATGGGGGGCATTGCTGCTTCCATGGCGGTTGTGTATCCCATCTTGGCATACTCGTAACCGGTCTTGAACGTGGTTGGGATTGATGCCCCGCCACCCATTCGCTCCATGCCCTTTGTCGGAGTGCAGCTGAAGAGCTTGTCTTCTGGCCGGTAGATCCTGCCAAGGTTCACTTTCGGGCCTGCAATGTGAGCGTGGATCTCTACTGCGCCGGCCATCACGGTCTTGCCGGATGCATCGATGACCTTTGCACCGGAACCGACCTTATCGGTGATCTTCCCGTCTTTGATTGCGATATCTTTTTTGTCGCCCTTGATGCCCTGTACCGGGTCAAAGACATGGCCGTTTTTTATGATATATTCTGACATGCTTATGCAACCCCCTTGAGCTTCTTTAACCGGTCACGAACCATGATGAGGAACTGCTCATCGGTGAGCATCCCTGCCGGTGGTTCGACAACCTTGCGGCAATCGATGGGCACGTTGTCCATACGATAGCAGTTGCCACCGGTCTCGACACCGTTAAAGGCAACCGGGACGTGAAGCTTTGAAACTCCGCTGGTCGGGGTCATGTGCGGGTCAATGCATACCGAGGGCATGTTTGCAATCGGCTTGACTGCGCTGATCGGGAAGTGTGCACCGGGGTCGCTGCCGATGGTGAACATTGCATCCACTTCGCCTCGGGTGAGGAGGTCGATCGAACTCGTGTCACCGGGGTTATAGCGGGCAAATCCACGGGAGAGATCAACTGAGTAGGGGAACCCGAACTGCCATGCGAAAACTTCTCCAGAGCCGGTCACATTGTAGTGGCCCCGCATTGGCATGATCGAGTACTTCGTGTACTCATTGAGGTCCTTTGTTACGGCAATGGCGATGTCGATATTGTGGTTCTTTGAAAGGGACTGGGTGACACCCATACCGAAGAAGATGATACCGAAACGGCCGCTCTTTAATATATCTGCAGCTTGACGGATCTTCTCTTTTGGGATTCCTGCGACAACATCCGGGAGCCACTCGCCCTTGAACGCAACGCGGAATGCATTTAAGAGTTCATAGTCCTTGCCCTGCTCAACCTGCAGGTGGATGTCTGCCATCTTTGCTGTGTCAGTGACACGGGGGTCGATGACGACCATCTTTCTGCTCATCTGTCCCTTGCCGGTGAAGAAACCACGGGGGAAGATCGAGTACCGGGACATGTGCCGGGGGTGGGCGTGGGCCGGGTTGCATCCCCAGAAGAGGACCCTGTCAGCACGGTTCTTGACTTCACCAAGGGTGCAGGTCGGGAGACCGATATCCTGCACGGCGATTAATGTGGTGCCGTGGCAGACTGCTGCAGTGTTGTCACAGCATGCTCTCGAGATCTCGGCGATCTCGTTACCTACACTCTGCGCCTCGCAGTTTGTAGAGGACCAGCCGTACATCAGGGGCTTTTTAGCCTTTGCCAGCATTTGTGCGGTGTAGTCTGCAGCTTCATCGTAGCTGATATCTTTCCAGCTTCCGTCAGCCTGGCGCATCCGGGGTTTGGTGACCCGGTCCTTTGCCTGCGAGTGCAGGAACTTTTCTGATCCGATTACACAGGCATTGTTGACTTCCAAAAGCTGTTTGCCATCATCGGATACGAGGACTTCAATATCATCGCAGAGGGTTCCGCAGAAGGGGCAGATTACATCAGTGATAGTCTTAGTCATCCTACTTTCACCCCGCATTGTTTCTGCACCAGTTCGATGCCGAGAAGAATGGGTTCGTTGATTGCAACTTCAATCTTGACCGGTGTTCCCTTGAACGTGGGCATACCGGTTGAGTAGGTGTTGGGGTCGATAATTGCATTGGCCCAGGGTCCCATTGGGATGAAGGCAACACCAGGGTGCGGGCCCTGCGTAGCTTCAATTGCCTTGACGATAACGCTGCCATGAGGGCTGGTAACCTTGACGTTGGTGTTCTTCCAGGCACCGAGAGCTTTTAAGTCGACATTGTCCATCTCGATGATTCCGCAGGCAGTGCGGTACGAGGGCTTTTCCTTGCCGCTCTCGATTGCAACACCCTGCTGGATGGTTCTACCGGAGATCAGGTTAAGGGTAATGTTCTTTGTCATGGTACTCCTCACTTCAGGCCTGAATAAGAGCGCTCGTATCTCCTCTTCCCGAGAGACGGATCACATCGTAGGGGCAGGCATTGACACAGACACCACACCCGGCACAGAGTTCAGCCTTGACATCAAGGTGAACGGACTTGCCGTTTTTGACTGCGTAGATTTTCTCCTTTGTAGCCGGTTCCACGGTATATAGCTCGAGAGCATCAACCGGACATGCAATGACGCAGTTGCCACAACCGGTGCATTGCTCCATGTTAATATGTACAGAAAACGCCATGCGTATCACACACTTGTCGTCGTAATTTGTATAGTTGTTCAGCAAGTTAGTTAAAGTTTTCTAAATTAACAATGGGTTAATCACTCAAGATTAACACTAAACTTTTTTTGAGATACGAGTGATTAACTTATCTCCTTTTCAAGAGAAAAAAGGGTGGAACAGAAAGGAAATCAGATACTTTGTTCCACTCTGGTTATCTGGATTTCTAGTACAAGGGTGCTCTATACAACAAAAATCAACTATAAATAATTTATACGTCCACATAATCAGAGAATATATTTGAACTTCAACTTATCTATTAATTGACATGTCTGCTCGTTCTTACACTCACACCTTATAATGTGTTCACATTTTTAGACCAGCTATGAGAATCCTTACGGACATTATCATTGCACCGCTACGGGCTTACCGGCCCGGCCGTAATCGCCCCGTTTCTGCGGTCTCATACCCACCAAGCCTGGCGAGAATGTCCCGGAACTCAGGAGAGCGGATCGCGTTAATGAGAGCCGCAAGGCGCGGGTCATCTGCATGTTCCTTTCTGAAAGCCAGCTCATACCGCTCCTGCGCAACCGGAACGAACGGGAGCCCAAGGGCTTTTGCAGCACTGTAAACGCACATGCCCGCATCCGCTTCCCCGCTCTTTACGGCAAGGGCAACGGCAATATGGGTAGTTACCTCCCGCTCGTATCCCGGGATGGTCGCGGGATCGATCCCTGCCCTCTTCAGCTCGTAATCAAGAAGCATCCGGGTTCCAGAGCCTCTCTGCCTGTTGATAAACTGGTGACCGGCAAGATCCTTAAACGCGAGACCGTCCCGTGAGACTATTCCCTGCTGACGTTCTGCTATGCACACGAGATCCAGATCGGTTCCCGGCAGGTATTTCTCCAGGTACGAGGTGTTGTAACTCCCGTCTTCTGCAAGCAGGTGGGTTGGCGCTGCGTGACAATCATCTTTTTTTAAGGCAAGAATCCCGCCCATGCTGCCCGCATGTGTGGAGAGGAGGCAAATACCCTGCGGGCGGATGAGGTCTGCAAGGTAATCGATGACCGGGTCGTGACTGCCGGTGATGAGGAGAGCATTGGCTGCTTCGGATGCAGGCACCATGAGCCGGGCATCTACTTCCCCGCCCGCATCGAATCCCTCCGATGCCCGTGGAACCTGTATGTACGCATTTGCCCGCACGCCGCTCATCTGGACACCGGCTCCCTTTGACTGCGGGGAGATTACCCAGCGACTGCCCACCTTACCGATCGTGCAGAGCACAAACTCGTCTGAGCCGATATCTTTTGCAATCGCAGTTGTAAGATGTGCACGGATGTGATCGGGTTCTGTAACAAAAAGTCCGTAGTTCCGCAGGAGCGGGAGAACAATTTCACGGATGACAGTGAGTGCTGATAAGGGGTAACCCGGCAGTCCTATGACCGGTTTTTTATCGATCCTGCCGATGATGACCGGTTTGCCGGGTTTGATTGCTACCCCGTGGACGAGCACTTCACCCAGTTCTGCAATCACATCAGCGGTGTAGTCCTTTGTTCCTGCTGAAGAGCCCGCAGAGACAATCACGATATCATTTTCCTTGCAGGCCACTGTAATCGCGTTACGGATCTTCTCCGGCTTATCCTCAACAAACGGGTACCGGGTGCAGGTGGCCCCGGCCTCGTTTAGCATGGCCTTTGCCATGACAGTGTTGCTCTCTACAACCTGTCCGGGAGCCGGCCGGGTGCCGGCAGAAACCAGTTCACTTCCCGTGGGAACCAGCCCCACCCGCACCGCAATAACTTCCGGGTTAGTGATGCCATAGGTGGCAAGCGCCCCGATCTCGTGCGCCCGGATCCGGTGGGCTGACGGCATCACCATCTCAGATTCGGCCAGGTCTTCTCCGGCCGGGCGAACGTGCTGCCAGGGTGCGGCAGCCTTTCGGATCGTAAAATGGCCATCTGCTTCCCAGACATCTTCGATCATAATGACCGCATCGTACTCGGGCGGCACCACGTTGCCGGTGTTCACCCGGGCTGCCTGTGGAAGGGATATGGGGTGCTGCTCGGAGGCTCCTTTCGTGTCCATGCTCCGGACAGCGATGCCATCCATGGCCGCAAGGTGGATCTCCGGTACCGAGTACCGGGCAAATATGGGCCCGTTCGTGATCCTCCCGACTGCTTCTTCCAGCGGGACCTGCACGATTGAGGGGATGCAGGGAAACTCGCGGGCAAGGAGGGAAAGGGCATCATCAAGGGAAATTACGGAGAGGTAACGCTTTACCATAAGATCACCTCAACTACGCTACCCTGTTCAAGTCCTTCGGCTCCTGCCGGAATGCGGATGAGACCATTACTCCGGATGAGGGTGTTGAGGAGCCCTGATTTGCCAAAGAGCGGTGTTGCAACCCCGTTTTTTAAACTGACCCGGACGTACTCTTCCCTTCCGCGTTGGGACGGGATGTTGACGGCAATGGTCGCCCTCTCCGTTCTCTGGATGGGCCGGGATATCCCGAGCATCCGGTCGATGAGCGGGCGGACGATTGCGATGAGCACGACAAACGCAGAAGCCGGGTGGCCCGGGAGGCCAAAGACCGGTTTTCCCCGGATACTGCCAATGATGGTTGGCTTGCCCGGGGCAATCGCAATCCCGTGGACGAGCACTTCGCCCATGGCTGCTATGACTGCGGCAGTCATGTCCCGGTCATCTTTCGAACTTCCTCCTGACAGGAGGACTACATCACATTCCGGCAAAGCACGGGTAAGAACCGATTCAAAGGCTTCCCGGTCGTCGGGAATGATCCCGTAGAGCCGGGGGATGCAGCCGTATTCCGTGAGATACGCAGCAAGCATGGAGGCGTTTGCATCCCGCACCTGACCGGGGCCGGGAACCACAGTCACCGGCACCAGTTCATTACCGGTCGAGATGATCCCGACTATTGGTTTTTTTGCTACAGGAACCGTTGCACAGCCGCACGCGGCCAGCACTCCTGCATCCTGCGGGGTGATGTGACGGCCTGCAAAAAAAACAGTCTCCCCTTTCTTGAAATCCTCATCATGGAGGAGAACATTCTCACCATGGGAGACGGCTTTTTTTACCAGCACCGTATCGCTTGCATCCTCGGTGTATTCTACCATCACAACCGCATTAGCTCCCGCAGGCAGAACCCCTCCGGTCGGAATGTAGGCACAGGAGCCCGGCCCGACAACGGCTTTTTCCTCCTGCCGGCCCATGGTGATCCTCGCAGTACAGTGGAGAAGGGCTGGTATTGCATCGCCGGCTCCTGCGGTATCTGCAGCCCGTACCGCATAACCGTCCACAACAGAGCGGTCAAACCCGGGGATATCTGTATCAGCAGTGACATCAGCAGCAAGAATCCGGCCGGCTGCCGATTCCACAGGAACCGTTTCCCTCACCGGTTCAGGAGAGATCCGGATGACTGTGGCTACCGCTTCTGCAACTGGAACAACGTTTAAGAACCTGCTCATTTGAAGCAGCCCAGCTGGCACTCCCGGATCTTGATCCGGTTTTTCGTGCAGTACTCACCGACAGCACTCCGGGAGACTTTCGCTTTCACTGCAATGGCAAATGCCTGCGGGCAGGTGATCTTCTCGGTGATTTCTGCTTCCTGTAATGCTTTTTTAATCTTCTCGTCAGTCATGGTAATCCATATTCTGTTTACTTCCTTATTGGGTATACCTGTTGTGGAATGTGTTTGCCCCACCTCTTCCGGTTGGGTTTTACCCATGCCGGCTACCAGCTGCTGTCTGCCATGCGGCACGGTTACGAGATTTTCTTAACAGACATACGTCTGGGCATTTGTAGAACAGGTTTGCAGGAACATACGGGACCCCACGGGACACAAGAAGCGTGCAGCTGACCGCCACATAACTTTTTTTATCACCGGCACGGTCAGCCGGTACAGCCGGCTGGGTTTTTTTTAAAGCAAAGTCTTAAAAAATAGTCCGATGAATTAATCATTACTCCAATACCCTTTCCCGCTGCAACCACAATCCTCCTCCGGATTGCCAGTATGCGGGCATGAATGAGGTTTTGTACCGTATCATCCGGAGATACGGGAGAACGCACACACGACAATAATGCGGCAGGACTAGTAAGACAGGACTAAAAAGACCCATGAATGCACATTTTTTCCTTCTCTCAAGTCCGGTTCCGGTCGAGCGCCTCTCATGGATCGAAGAATGTCTCAAATTCTTCTTTGTCCAGCTTTACCCGGAAACCCTGATGCACCGGAAAGCGGCCGAGAGTCCCCTCTTTTCCTTCTTCTTAACCGGTGATGCCCTCTACAGTCTTGAGGATCCGGAAACCCTGCAGGTCTGGAACATCATCCTCTCCTTTACATCAGTACGGATCGTCTGCGACCGGCAGGAACTGGACCTGCGGGGGATCGGGATCGGGCCGCTCCGGATGAAATACCCTGACCAGGTGATCGATACCAACAGTTCTGGCGCTGATGGCAACCCCTCATTCTGGAAGGATCTCGCTACGGCTGCCCGGCAGAGCAAGCCCCCGCTGCCGGGTACTGCCGGCTGGCTCCAGACCGGATCGCCTTACATGCACCGCTCCGCATGGCACGGTATCAGTTTTCTTACAGCGGCCCTTGAGGAACGACTCTCGGCAGAACTCTATGCATATCTCGACGGGGTCCACATCGGTCACTTAGGCCAGCGCCCTACTGATGCAGAGAATATCAGCGAGGGTCTTATTGCTTTACATGAGCAGGCAACAGGTGCCGGGCTCGACTTCCTTGCCCTTGCCTGCGGTCGCTGCGCCACGGCCCGGGGCTACAGCACATGGGATGACGGGCAGGGTGCGGTGATCTCGACGTGCACCATCAAACCGTTTAAGATCCGTGATCTCAGCCAGATGATTGACCGGTTTATGCACCAGCACACCATCCTCTCTTCAGATGCCGGTGCACTCCATCTCATGAAGCCGAGCGCTGCCATCTCCTTTGACCGGGCAGAAAATACCAGTAAAGTACCCCCGGTTACGATCCTCATCACAAAGCATCCCTACAGCACAGAGATTGTCTTTGGCGCAGTCTCGCTTGCGGTCGCATGTGCCCATGCAGGTATCCTCACAAGGGTGATCTTTTTAGAAGACGGGATTTATGCCGTAACCGGGAACCACCGGCCATTGCCCAATTCTGCGGTGTATAACATCCAGGATGTGATCAACACGGTGGCCGGTAAGGAGAACCTCCACTTCTTTGCGTTTTCCCCCTCGTTCCAGAAGCGGGGGATTACAAAAGAAAAATCCCTCAATGCCGTGCTGGACATCGGGTACCCGGGCCTTGGGAAGATCTTCTTCTATCCGCCGAGCAATGTGCAGGCAGAGCACCAGCGGGTGCTGGTGTTTTAAAAAAACCGGGAGATTCGTTGAGAGACAGGTTTACAGAATCTCAGATAAGAACATTTTATTTTCGGATTCCTATCCAGATAACCAGTCCGGTTACCTCCCCGCTCAACTTCCCCTTCTCATTGACTTTTTCTCCTCCCTGTAGTTTAGCCCATACCTAATCCCGATCCTCAATCCAAACAGCTCCAAACAGGCCGGTTTTGCTCCCATTTAAAGGGTCCATTTCCTATTCAGAGACCAAAACAGGAATTTCCGAAAAAACAATCCCAAAAACCCTCCTAACTGGCCGGTCGCCCTAAACCTTTTTCCGGAAAAAGGAGTTCATTTTGACCGTGGATGGTTCTGTTTGGGGAACTTTGGGAGATACAGTCAATACAGGGTACTGGTCGATTGCTAAATAAAAACCAGTAAGTTAAATCATCGTTTGCGACCTCGAGACGATAGGATTTCCCCGGAATTTTTCTCCTGTTTCATGATGCACGCATTTCTAGTTGGGAAAATATATTCTGAATTAGGTACAAAGACAAAAATTGCTCATTTGCCTAGAATGAAATTAAAATCAATGTTAATCCCGGTACCATCTCAAAATGATCAAGATCAGATCGTGATGATCTTGGATTGCATCAACCAAAAACTCACCGCAGAACAATCCTGCAAAGAAGCGCTCGACACCCTGTTCGCATCGCTCCTGTACGATCTCATGACCGCAAAGATCCGGGTTCCCGGCACCGGCCTCGCACCCGAAAAGACATCCTGAAATAGTATCCCGCATCACCATCAGATCATGCGAGGAGCAGCAAACCCTTATCACAAGATCCCGATGGACCGGCGCGAGGCAGATTCCAGCGAACGTATCTTTCTATTTAAGATCATCCAGAGCAACCGCGAGGGGAGGGTGCGGGGTCACCCGTACCGTATCCTTGCCATACCGGAACGGATCACCCTCTTCGAATTCGCAGGTGAGATCTGCCACGCCTTTCATCTCGGCTTCGACCACATGTTCGGGTTCTATGACAATCTCAAAAACGTTTACCAGTCCACAGAAGGCTATGAGCTCTTTGCCGATAATCCAGAAACGCAGGACGGGAAGGTCCGGCCAGAATTCAAAGGCGTGGTAAATATCCTAGTGAACCGTGCGTTTAAGGAGACGGGCAAGAAGATGCTCTTTCTCTTCGACTACGGTGACGAATGTTATCTGCGAGTCGAGCTCAAAGAGATCCGTAATCCCGAAGCCGGAAAACAGTACCCAAGGATAGAGAAATCTGAAGGAAAAGCAGTCCCGCATCCCCCGGGACAACGGTTGGTTTTCCACGTATGATCCCAGGCGTTCACCCACACGTTTAAGTCGGACCATTCATATAATGGAATAAACAAGATGGACACGCTCGCCCTGCTCCGTGAACACGAATCAGAGATCAAAAAGAGGTTCGGTGTTGCAAAGATCGGCATCTTCGGTTCATTCGTACGTGGAGAGGAGCGGCCGGAAAGCGACGTGGATGTGCTCGTCATGTTCCGGAAAGGGGAAAAGACCTTCGACAACTACATGGGAACAAAATTTTATCTCGAAGATCTCTTCGGGCGCAAAGTCGATCTCGTGATGAAGGGTACTATCAAGAAACGGCTCAAACCCTACATCCTCGGCGAGGTTGTCTATGCATAGGACCGTGCTCCACTTTCTGGATGATATCAAAGAAGCCTCAGGCAGCATAAAAAAATACACCACGGGCATGACGTACGAACAGTTCCTAGCCGACCGGAGGACACAGGATGCCGTGGTCAGAAACTTCGAAGTCATCGGGGAAGCCACAAAAAATCTGCCGTCAGACCTCAAAGCCCGGTATCCAGATGTTGCGTGGAAACAGGTTGCCGGACTCCGCGATGTGATGGCGCACGGGTACTATCGAGCGAGTGAACGAATGAATTGTGGAGTTACCCGGGATACTATCGGAACCTCACACCATTAACCTCTCAAACCCCCCTTCCCGTAGTTTAGCCCATACCTAATCCCGATCCTCAATCCAAACAGATCCAAACAGGCCGGTTTTCCTCCTATTAGGAACGCCCATTTCCTATTCAGAGACCAAATCAGGAACCTCCGGAAAAACTACCCCAAAAACCCCCCTAACTGGCCGGTCGCCAGTTCCCAGTTTCCGGAAAAAGGAGTCCATTTTAACCGCGGATTGCACCTTTTGAGGTACCTTGGGAGATCAAGTCCAAAAACAGGATCACTCCACATTACCCTTGAACATTGAGTGAACGAAAAAAAGTACACTCTTTTTTTAAAAACCTACAGGTCCACAAGAAAACCCTGCACGGTGCTACAATTGAAACGGGGTTCAATAAAAAAAGATAATTCAGGCAGCAGTCTTTACTGCAACCGGGGTTTTAGCCACTTTCTTTTTTACCCACGACAACTCATTTCCCTTGAATTCAAATGAGTTCATGGTGTAGATTTTCATACCAGCCGGAAGAGCTGATGTGTCAGCATTTAGAGGTGCTATTACCGCTGCATCATAGCGCGGTACCATACCGTCAGTAGATTTTTCTTTTTTATTCAGTTCTTCTAACAGTTTTGCCGGCATCTCTTTATTGAATGTCACAAGGACTTTTACGATATCGCGGTGCCCTTCACTCATACGCTCAAGCCTGACGAGACAGTCATACCCGGTCCCCTGTGCCTGGGGAATAATTTTCCAGCCATCGTAGGTTGAATAGATGCGCTTGAGCTCCTGCAATGCAAAATCGTTCATGATGTCAGTGTTCTTGCCCATAATCACTCAATCAACATCCTGTTTCATATAATAAAAAACTATTTAAAAAATTTCCTGGGGGTTCAGCAAATTAAATTAATCTATAGTGTACCTGATTCTGATGTGTTTGACCGGCTCACAGGAACCGCGGTTCTCTACAACGAGGCAACTACATCCCTAAACCAGTTCGTAGCTTGGCATTTGACATCCCCGCATACTGTCACATGCGGTCTGGCATCAACCGGAGGAAAAAAATATTTTAAAATTTCATTCCAGGAACCGAGCGGTTTTTTAAGGAGGGTTCGGGATCGATGTCGGCTGCCTGTGCAAAAGAATTGCCGGCGCCCTGGTATCTGCACATCTAAAAAAAGAATGATTCCCTTGTTCGCGAGTGTGAGTGCCTCGTCGTACTCGCCGGACTCCACAAGTTCCACTGCCCTGTTGGAGAGGTCGTGGGTAGCGGGCATGGGATTTCTGGAATAATGGGCGGGGTGGGGTGTTGTGTGGCTGCAAGGAGCTTATAGGCTTGGATCGGGCTGGAGCATCAGTATATCTGGTTGATTTTTTTATTGATGGGTTATGCGGTGCTATTGATGCAGGAATTAGTCTGATCAAAAACCCTATCATCTTCCGGATGATACACTGAGGTACGAATGTTGAAATTAGCCAATCAGGTTATTGTTCTTGATCGCCTCAATATCAACGGTCGTCTTCATCGTCTTTCCCGTGAACTTCAAATCACCGTAGGACACGATGAAGATCGACTCACCCTTTCAAACGAAGAGTTCGGGCTTTTGGTTTCAGCACCAACCCTCGATGAAGGTATTGCGGGGATTTCAGATGAGCTCTCAATGCTCTGGGAAGTATACGTTGCTGATAATCCGGCGAACCTAACAAGAGATGCACTACGGCTTCGTTCAAATCTTAAATCTCTTGTTGCGGCCGGTGCTGGTTCTTGAGGAAATGCAAGACACGCGATATCGCGGCAGCTCTTCTCAAGAAAGGGTTTGAGGAGCGATCATCCCATCACAAGATCTTTTATCTCTCTATTGACGGGAAGATATCCGGGGTCCACACGTTCCTGAGTCATGGGATGAAAGAGTACAACGCGGACCTGCTCGCAAAGATGAGGATTCAATTACATCTGTCTGGAAAAGAACTAGACGATCTTATCCACTGCCCGTTATCGGGTGAGGATTATACAAAGTTGCTGATCGAGCGTGGTGTATTGGAAAAATAATAGGAAGGGCATTCTAACTTTTTGTTAGAAGTTCTGTTTTTATTTTAAAAATTGCAGAAACTCTGTTTGTCATCAATCGTATCGGGGTGACCGGGCGTTAGGGCTGATCGTTTAGGGGGAATCCAATCAACTGCGATGAACATTTCCGCGTTAGCGGTATGTGAGGAGCGGGCAAAGAGCAAACGATGGCAATGGAGGGGAGCGATGAGCCGTGGGCGTGCTGCATCTCAACAAAACAACTACGGGAAAACAAAGGAGGTGATGTGATAGTCGAGCCGGAGCATAAGCAAGGACGAGTAAACATGACCGACCGATATTCATATCAACAAAAGGTCATGGCGCAATTGTATTTTGCCAGCCTGGTTATCGCAGACCGCTTTCGCACGCTTCGCACACCTTCGCTGTGCTCGCCCCCACTCCGCGACCGGCTCCCCTCATATTCCTATCTATAACCCCATTTTTCAGACAACCCCGGAAAAACGACCTCGATAACGACCCTTCGCAGGGCAAATCTCCCCTCAGGCAAACCCCAGGGAAAAAACCAAGCGCGATTTAAACGGCATTGGCGACCTTCGTTTTTCAAGCACAATACAGCCGTATTTTGACAACCAGAGCGTGATTAAGACACTTGTGTTCACATTCCAGGAACCGGATGGCTTTACGAGTTTTTCCAGACCAGAACCCGGCAATCGCATCCCGATGTGGGCTTTTTTTCTCTGTATTTCAATACCCGTGATACCAGATGATCTGAACTAATGAGTGATCAATAGAACATGACTCATTTATGATAACCATTAAGACAGTACAAACCCTTTCATCACTTACCGACCACCAGAATGGAATAAAAACAAAATTCTATAAAAAATCTGCGATGATACGTGATTTTCATCTGGTGTTCACTCCGTAGTGATTAAGAGCACACAAAATATGCTGTTACTTATGTCCCGGAATTATTGCACAGGATATCTGAACCAGATGCCCGCATAAAAATATCAAAAAGGTGTGAGACAATGAAAAAAACCAGAATAAACCCCCTGCCAGAAAAAAGTCTGGACAGGACAGACCCCGTCAAGTCAAGCCCGGGAAAAGCCATGACCGCCCGTAAACAACAAATCCGGGCTGATCAAAATGACACAGGCACCACTCCCCCAAAAACCTCATTTCCCATCATCGGCATCGGCGCCTCAGCTGGCGGACTTGAAGCCTTTGAACTCTTCTTCAAAACCATGCCTCCTGCGAGCGGCATGGCATTCGTCCTCGTTCCACACCTTGACCCGGGCCATGCCAGCATGCTGTCAGAGATCCTCCAGCGCAACACCACGATGCCGGTCCATGAAGCAGAGGACAATACAAAGATCCAGCCAAACCATGTCTACATTATCCCGCCGGGTAAGGACATGGCTATCTTCCACAGCGCCCTCCACCTGAGTGTCCCGGAACATGTGCGGGGACTGCGGCTGCCGATCGACGCGTTCTTCCGGTCACTTGCCGAGGACCAGGGCGAACGGGCGATCTGCGTGATCCTCTCTGGCAGCGGATCGGATGGCACGCTCGGGCTCCGGGCCATCCACGGTGTGGGGGGAGTATCGTTTGTGCAGGAACCCACGACTGCAAAATATGACGGCATGCCTTCAAGTGCAGTCCAGAGCGGTCTTGCCACCTATGTGATGCCGGTCGAAAAGATCACCGAACAGCTGGTTGCCTATGTAAAGACTATTGCAGATACCGGCATTCCTCCTGCGCTACCGGTTCCTGCGGCATTGAGTGCCATGCGGCGCATCGCTATACTCCTGCGGACAAAGACCGGCAATGACTTTTCCCAGTACAAGCAGAGCACCATCCGGCGCAGGATCGAACGGCGGATGGTGATCCACAACATCACGGATATGGATACCTATGCCCGGTACCTCCAGGAGACGCCCCCCGAGGTCCATATCCTTTTTAAGGAACTGCTCATCAACGTCACCAGTTTCTTTAGGGACAAAGAAGCATTCGAAGCGCTGACTAAAGAGGCCCTGCCCCGGCTGTTTGCAGATAAACCGGAGGACTACATCTTCCGGATCTGGGTGCCGGGGTGCGCCTCCGGAGAAGAAGCCTACTCCCTTGCCATGCTCTTCCGCGATTACATGGATGAGATCAAACAGGAGTTCCGGCTCCAGATCTATGCAACCGATATCGATGACGATGCCATCGCTACCGCACGGGCTGGGTTATACCCGGCAAATATCGCCATCGATGTCTCACCCGACCGGCTGCGGCGGTTCTTTACTAAAGAGGAGGCCGGCTTCCGGATCAAAAAAGAGATCCGGGAGCAGGTCGTCTTTGCGATCCAGAACGTGATCAAGGATCCGCCGTTTACAAAAATGGATCTCATCAGCTGCCGGAACCTGCTCATCTATCTCGATGTTGAACTCCAGAACCGGGTAATTCCGGCGTTTCATTACGCGCTCAGGCGGGAGGGTGTGCTCTTTTTAAGTCCTTCAGAAGGTATCGGGAATTTTACCGATCTCTTCGGACCGCTCAATAAGAAGTGGAAGGTCTACCGGGTCAAACCCTCGTTATTGTCTGCCCGTTCACTTGTCGCCCAGCGCTTTGCGTGGGCCGGCGATCAGATCGACAAGATCGACAAGATCGACAAGATCGACAAGATCGACAAGATCGACAAGACAAATTTTGCCGAGCTCACCCGGCGCGTGCTCCTCCAGTCGTTTGCCCCACCATCCGTGATCACTGATGAGAAAGGAACCATCATCTACGTGCACGGCAACACGGGAAAATATCTCCAGCCGGCACCGGGCCATCCCAGCAACAATATTATTGATATGGCACGCGAAGGACTCCAGCTGGACTTGCGCTATGCCCTCCAGAACGTTGCTGCGCAGAAGAGACCATGGTTTGCAAAAGACCTGCCGGTCAGGACAAATGGCGGCATTCATGGCGTTGATTTAACGGTACGTCCGCTCGCCGACCCGGAGGCAACCCGGGAACTTCTGCTGATAAGTTTCCAGGATGCCGAAGTGCACCCGCCAGAAAAACGAAAGACTGTAAAGCGTGCAGCCGGAAAAGATGAATCAAAGCGTGTGGAGGAACTGGAGCAGGACCTTGCCTACACTAAAGAGAACCTTCAGGCAACGATCGAGGAGATGCAGGCAGCCAACGAGGAACTCAAGTCCACAAATGAAGAACTGCAATCAACAAACGAAGAGCTCCAGTCCACCAATGAGGAACTCGAAACATCCAAAGAGGAACTCCAGTCGGTGAACGAAGAGATTGTGACGGTGAACGCTGAGCTACAGGCAAAGATCGAGCAGCTTACCGATATCCAGAACGACATGAAGAACCTGCTCGAAAACGTCAATATAGGTACGATATTTTTAGATGCCAACCTCGCGATCAAACGCTTCACCCGCGATGCCACTAAGGTGTTCCGGCTTGTGGCAACGGATACAGGACGGCCGCTTTCCGATATCCGGTCGCTGATTTCGGAGGGGGATCTCGTTATCGATGCCAGGGCGGTCCTTGATTCACTCATACCCCGGGAGAAGCAGGTGCAGTCGGAGGACGGCCAATGGTATCTTGTCCGCATTATTCCCTACCGCACGCTGGAGAATGTGATCGATGGCGTGGTGATGACCTTTACCGGGATCACTGCATTAAAAACGCTGGATGCCGAAGTCCGGCTTGCCCGCGATTATGCAGAGAGTATTGTTAACACGGTCAGGGAACCGTTAGTTGTCTTAAACGGTAAGTTTGAAGTGGTCTCGGCAAGTCGGGCGTTTTACACGACATTTAAGGTGAAACCGGAAGACACTCAGGGCAATGTGCTGTACAAGCTCGGCAACAACCAGTGGGACATTCCCCGGCTCCATGAACTTTTGGAGAAAGTGCTGCCTAAGAACCGGTCGTTTGATAATTTCCTTGTTGATCACGCATTCCCCGGCATAGGGCAGAAGAAGATGCTCTTAAACGCCAGAGAGATTATCGGGTATGAGGGGGCACCCCATCTCATTCTTCTGGCTATGGAAGTGATCGCACCAGTCAGCAATACGGAAGAGAAAAGGTAAATCCGGCAGGTAGGATAGAGAAAGGGACTAAAAGAAATGACTGCGGGAAAGAAAAAACCGGAAGAGAAGAAAACGGAAAAGAAGGATGCGGATACCATGGACTATGGACGAACTTTGCGGGAGTACGCAGAGGAGCGGATCGCACTCTCCAAAAAGCGCTCTCCTGACCTCGCAGAACATACCGTAGAAGCACTCATCCATGAACTCCGGGTGCACCAGATCGAACTTGAGATACAGGCAGAAGAACTCATGAGGGCGAAACTCGCGGTCGAAGAATCGCGGGACACATTCCTTGACCTTTATGACTTTGCCCCGCTCGGGTATCTCACTCTCAACGACAAGGCGCTGATCACCGGGGTTAACCTGAGTGGTGCGGCTATCCTCGGGATTGACCGGAGCAGGCTGCTAATGGCACCATTCAGTAAATTTATGTCAGAAAAAGATGCTGATAAGTGGCACCGGTATTTCATGAACATTCTGAGTCACGGGGGAAAGCAGAGCTGCACCCTCATGCTTACACCGGAGAATGGTTCCCCGTTCCCCGCACGGCTGGAAGGGATCCGTATTACTGACAGCAGCGATGGTACGCCCACCGTCAGGGTAGCAGTCAGCGATATTTCAGATATCCGTCATGTGGAGGATGCACTGCTCCTGTCCAATAAAAAACTCAACCTCCTCTCTTCCATCACCCGGCACGACATCAACAACCAGCTCATAGCTTTGCAGAGCTATCTAAACCTCCTTGAGAAGAAGCATCCCGATTCTTCCCACACTGAGTACTTCAGGAAAGCGGCAATTGCAGGACAACGGATCTCTGCAATGATCCAGTTCAGCAAGGAATACGAACAGATCGGTGTCAAGGCTCCCATGTGGCAGGATTGCCGCACACTCGCAGGCACTGCAGCAAAACAAGCCCCGCTCGGGAAAGTTATGGTGAAAAACGATCTGCCTTCCGGTACAGAAGTATTTGCTGACCCGCTGATCGTCAAGGTCTGTTATAACTTAATGGACAACGCGGTGCGGTATGGCGGGAAGATCACGACCATCCGGTTCTCTGCTGAGGATCGGGATGGCGATCGGATCTTCGTATGTGAAGATGATGGGGATGGGATCCCCGCAGGAGAGAAGGAGCGGATCTTTGAGCGGGGATTCGGAAAGAACACCGGGCTTGGGCTGTACCTCTCCCGCGAGATCCTCTCAATCACCGGCATCACCATCCTGGAGACGGGGGAGCCGGGTAAAGGAGCACGGTTTGAGATAACCGTGCCGAAAGGAATGTGGCGGATAGCCGGGGAGTATACGTGATGGTTGCGGGAAAGAAAAAACCGGAAGAGAAGAAACCGGACCCATCAGGCACCGGGCATTCGTTGCGGAATGATGCCGAAGAGCAACTCGCCCGCTCCCAGAAACCTTCACCCACCTCAATGGATAAAACCCCAGAAGCACTCATCCACGAACTCCAGGTCCACCAAATCGAACTTGAGATACAGGCAGAAGAACTCCGGAAATCGAAGCTCGCACTCGAAGAGTCGCGGGACACGTATCTTGACCTGTACGATTTTGCCCCGGTCGGGTATCTTACGCTCGACGACAAGGCACTGATCACCGGGGCAAATCTCACCGGTGCGAAGCTCCTTGGGCTGGAGCGGAGCAGGCTTATCGATGCACCGTTCAGTAAATTCGTTGGAGAGAAAGATGCCGGTGAGTGGCGCTGGTATTTCATGAATGTGCTGAACCAGGAGGAGAAACGGACCTGTACGCTTATGCTCAAACGGGGAGGCGGGTCACTATTCCCTGCTCAGCTGGAAGCGATCATGATTCCCCATAGTGATGGAGTCAACACGGTACGCATCGCGATTATTGATATCACCGGGATCAAGCGGACTGAGGAAACGCTGAGGGAGAGCGAGGAGAAGTACCGGGCACTCTTTGCCGCAGAATCCGATGGCATCTTTGTCGTTGACAAAGAGACCGGGATAATTATTGACTGCAATGATGCAATTACCCTCATGTATGGGTACCGGAAGGACGAGGTGATTGGCAAGGCCAATACGGTCATGTCAGCCGAGCCGGATGCAACCCGTGCTGCAACACAGGAAGTCAAAGGACTTATCCCGATCAGGTATCACAAGAGAAAGGATGGCAGCATCTTCCCGGTCGAGATCACGGCAAGTGTCATTTCGGTGAAGGAGCACGATGTAATTGTTGCCGCTGTCCGCGACATCACCGAACGCAAGCAGGTGGAAGAGGCGCTTCATCTGGCGAACAAGAAACTCAACCTGCTCTCTTCCATAACCCGGCACGACATCAACAACCAGCTTACGGTACTGCTGGGCTACCATGCCATGCTCGAAAAGAAGCAGCCTGATCTCATACACAATAATTATTTTGGCACGATCAAAACCGCTGCACAGCGAATCGCCTCGATGATCCAGTTCACCAAAGAGTACGAGAAGATCGGTGTCAATGCCCCTTCATGGCAGGACTGTCGTACACTCGCAGACACTGCGGCAAAGCAAGCCCCGCTCGGACAGGTAGTGGTGAAAAACGATCTGCCTGCCGGACAAGAAATTTTTGCTGACCCGCTGGTTGTCAAGGTTTTCTATAATCTGATGGACAACGCCGTCCGGTACGGCGGGAAGATCACGACCATAAGGTTTTCTTTTGAGGTTCACAATGAAGATCATGTAATGGTGTGCGAAGACGATGGGGTCGGTATCCCGGTTAACGAGAAAGAGAAGATCTTCGAGCGGGGTTTTGGGAAGAATACCGGACTGGGGTTAGCACTTTCCCGCGAGATCCTCTCAATCACCGGCATCACCATCATGGAGACGGGGGAGCCGGGTAAAGGAGCACGGTTTGAGATGACGGTGCCGGAAGGGGCGTGGCGGATCTCCGATGTGAAGTAAAAACCGGTTTATAAGGGCGTGTGTAAAAAGAGAAAATTACTCATTTTGCATCAAACGATTAAAACTTCTCACATGTTTCCTCTTCATAGGAATAAAAACCGCAACCTGACTGAAGAGCAGACCTCTTGCATGACCGATAAAAAATCGCCACCTGCTTCTAGATTCCCGACAGGAAAAATATCCCGGCAAACTTTGAGAAAATTATCTCCCCCCGTTATACCATGTGCCAATTCACTAAAAAGTATCAGCAGTGTGCTTAAATATCGTTTACGAGTGCGATGGGTCGGGTATGAAGGGAGAATAAAATATTAACATCAGGGTCATACAGAAGAATGTAAAAGTGTTTAATCTGGATGACTGATACCGTAAAGGATACTATATGCAAAAAAAGAACGTCCCTAAAAAAATATTACATGATATAATTCAGCGGATTGTTGAGGTAGCACATCCGGAACGGATTATCATGTTCGGCTCTGCAGCTCGTGGAGAGATGGGACCAAACAGTGATATCGACCTTCTTGTCGTAAAAAAAGGAGTCATGAATCCCAGGGACGTAGCAGCAAAGATCTATATGCAGCTTTATGGGGTGGGAAAGGCAGTGGATATTATCGTCGTTTCTACGGAACAATTTGAACATTATCGTGATTCCCCTTATCTGGTGATTTATCCTGCCACACGGGAGGGTGTCGTGATCTATGATGCGGAAAAGATTGCAACCTGATAATCCGGTTGAGTGGTTGAATCGCGCAAAGAGCAGTCTGGCTCTGGCAAAACAACGTTCCAAAGAAATTTACTCAGAAGATCTTTGTTTTCAGGCTCAACAGGCCGCAGAGAAAGCGATAAAGGCGGTATACATCTCAAAGAAAATTGCATTTCCCTATATTCATGACATATCACAGCTCTTGGCTGCTCTTGAAAAAGAAGGTGTGATTATTCCCCATGATATAAAAGCCGCCTCAATGCTCACGCTGTATGCAGCTCAAACACGGTATCCGGGATTGGAAGGTCCGGTCAGTGATGATGAATATCGCAAAGCCCTGATGTTGGCAGAAGGTGTTGTTGTTTGGGCAGAAAAAATCATGAAACCGCCTCATTAAAAAAATCAGCGCTTATAGACCCGGTCCCGCTGATAATCAAATCTCATCCCAGTAGAACTCAAATATCAGGTAATATACCCTTTTTTTCCCGCTCCCCGGAAAAAACGACTTCGATAACGGCTCTTTCCAGGGCAGATCTCTCATCAAACAGGTAAAGCACCGGGTAAAACAAAATGTGCTTTAAAGGGCCTTGGCGGCCTTCATTTTTAAAGCCCAAAACAGCCGCATTTTGGCAAACGAGAGGATATTAAGGGACTTATTTTCACATTCCGGAACAAGACCGTTTCGGAGGGGGTTTCCGGACCAAAACCCGGCAAACGGAGCTCAAATTGGGCTTTTTTTCTCTGTGTTTCACAGATTGTGATACCGATGATCTGACCTGCTGAGAGATCCTATGAAGAACTCCCTCCCCATCATAATCATTAAATCAATAGACACCTTTTCATCATTTACCAATCCTTACGATGAAATAAAAACCGGGATTCTTAAAAAAACGCGATGATACGTAACGTTTCATCTGGTGTTCACTCCTGTGAAAAAGAACGCACAAAAAATATGCCGTTGCTTGTGTACCGGAATTATTGCACAGAATGTACGAACCGGCAAATGCCCGCATAAAAAATCCAAAAGGTGTGAGATGATGAAAAAATCAGACGACCTCTCTAATGGAAAAAAGCACGGGCATTACAGGACAAGTCAAGTCAGGAAGAGTGTCTGATGACAGCAGCAATCCGCATCATCTATGTCGATGACGAGCCCGACCTGCTCGATATTGGCAAGCTGTTCTTAGAGGAATCTGAAGCGTTCACCGTAACAACAGCACTGAGCGCACAGGAAGGGATCCGGTTGCTCGAACAGGAAAAGTTCGATGCCATCATCTCCGATTACCAGATGCCGGGAATGGACGGCATCCAGTTCCTTGTTGAGGTTCGGGAACGCTTTGGACCCATTCCATTCATACTCTTCACCGGCCGGGGCAGGGAAGAGATTGTCATCCAGGCGATCAACAGCGGGGTGGACTTCTATCTCCAGAAAGGAGGTGAGCCGGGCGCACAGTTTGCCGAACTCTCGCACAAGATCAAGCAAGCGGTATCCAGCAAAAAGGCAGGGGATGCGCTGCGCGAGAGCGAGAAGCGGTTCCGGCTGCTTGTGCAGAATTCAAATGACATCATCCAGATAATGGATCGGAATGGAGTTCCCTTTTATATCAGTGATCAGTTGTTGCGAATTCTTGGTTATCGTCCTGAAGATCGCATCGGCCGCACATGTCTTTCAGATATCCATCCTGACGATTTTCCGGCAGTACAGGATCTCCTGTGCGATATCATTGAGCACCCCGGAACGACAGGAAAAATTGAGTACCGCTATCGTCATAAAAATGGCAACTGGGTTGATCTCGAGGGTATCGGTTGCAGTATGCTGGATGACCCGGAGATTCATGGAATCTTCCTTAACATCCGCGACATTACCGACAAGAAACGGGAGGATAAAGAGAGAGAGTTTAAAAATGCCCTCCTGTCAACGCAGCAGGAGACTACTCTCGATGCGATTCTCGTAGTGGATGAAAACGGGAAGATCCTCAATTACAATCAAAAATTTATCGAAATCTGGGGAATTCCAGAAGAACATTTAGCATCCCGGATGGATGAACCCTTACTACAGTTTGTCGTCGGGCAACTGGCCGATCCGGAAGCGTTCCTTTCCCGGGTCCGGTATCTCTATGAGCATAAGACGGAAAAGAGTTTTGAGGAGATTTTGCTAAAAGACGGGCGAATACTGGAACGGTTCTCAGCGCCTTTGCGGGGAGAGAGGGGGACCTATTACGGCAGGGTGTGGTCCTTCCGGGACATAACCGAGCGTAAGAAGGCGGAGGAATCGGTCCGGGCATCCCATGACCAGCTTATCCGATCTGAAGCAGACCTCCGGACCCACATGATCGAGCTTGAAACTCAGGCTGAAGAACTCCGAAAATCGCACCTTGCATTCGAGGAATCGCGGGACAAGTTCCTTGACCTCTATGACTTTGCCCCGCTCGGCTATCTCACACTCAATGATAAGGCATGTATCATGGGTGTGAACCTGACCGGCGCGAAGCTTCTCGGAATTGAGCGGAGCAAACTGCTCAAGGCACCGTTCAGTAAATTCGTTGCAGAGAAAGATGCGGACCCGTGGCACTGGTATTTCTTAAACGTGCTGAATCAGGAGGAAAAACGGATCTGTACTCTGATGCTCACACAGAGGGACGGTTCTGCATTCCCTGCCCGCCTGGAAGGTATCCGGATCACCGATAGCGATGGGACGAACACCGTCCGTATCACGTTTACGGATATCTCTGACATCACGCATGTGGAGGAAACCCTGCGGGACAGCGAAGAGAAGTTCCGCTCACTTACCGAGAGCAGCCCGGACTATATCATGCGGTATGACCGGCAATGTCGTCATACCTACATGAACCCGGCGGCACTCCGGGTTTCAGGACTTACCGAAGGACAGATAATCGGAAAAACCCACCGGGAAAGCGGGTTTGATGAGACCCAGAGCCGGTTCTGGGAAGATAAGATAACCAACGTTTTTGAAACCGGAAAACCGTGCCAGACCCAGTTTGCATGGGACAGTCCCGGGGGGCGGGTTTTCCTTGACTGGATGCTGACTCCGGAATTCTCTGATGATGGAAAAGTTCAGTCAGTACTGGGTGTTTCACGGGATATCACCCGGCTTAAAAACGCTGAAGAAGCGATGAGACAGAAAGAAGCTCTTCTGAAAAGGACCGGGGAAATTGCCAGGGTCGGTGGCTGGGAGATGGATGCAGAAACCCTTGTAGTCACATGGACTGAGGAAACGTACCATCTCCATGAAGTGCCCGTGGGTCAGATGCCCTTGCTAGAAGCAGCAATACATTTTTTCCATCCGGAGGATCAGGGGAAACTTTCCGATGCGATCACGCGTGCTCTTACAACAGGTGAAGGGTATGATATGGAACTGCGGTTCATCACGGCAACAGGAAAACACCTCTGGACCCGTACCGTCTGCCAGCCGCAGGTTGTTGACGGAAAAACCATTCGTCTTAATGGAACATTCCAGGATATCACGGACCGAAAGCTGGCTGAAGAAGAACTGCTGAAGAAGAACGAATAACTCAACGCATCATATGAAGAGATTGCCGCAACCCAGGAGGAACTCCGTGCCAATCTGGATTCCCTCACCCGGCAGGAACTGGAACTGCAGGAATCAAAGCAGGAACTTGCCGATATTATCGAGTTCCTGCCGGATGCCACATTTGTCATTGACCGGGAAGGAGTCGTCATTGCGTGGAACCGTGCGATAGAAGAGATGACCGGGATTGACAAGACTGACATGATCGGCAAGGGTGATCATGAATACACGATCCCCTTCTATGGCGAGCGACGGCGCCAACTGCTCGATCTCATTGATGCAGATGATGATGAATTACAAGCGAAATACAAAAATATCACAAGAAAAGGAAAGACCCTCTATGCGGAAGTCTTTACACCGGCATTATACGGGGGAAACGGGGCATATGTCTGGGCAACAGGATCGCCCCTTTTTGATAATCGCAGGAATCGTATCGGTGCCATAGAATCCATCCGGGACATTACTGCATGGAAACGGACGGAGATGGAACTCGTCTCTGCCCAGGAACACCTAAAAGAGGTTCATCACCTTGCCCACATCGGGACATGGGACTGGGTTATAGAAACCGATACCGTTACCTGGTCTGAGGAACTCTACACTATTTCCGGAAGGGATCTCTCCCTCCCCGCGCCCACGTATGCGGAACACCCACGAATCTACACTCCCGCCAGTTGGGAGCGACTCAGCGCTGCGGTTACAAATACACTTACGACCGGCGAACCGTACAACCTTGAACTGGAATTGATCCGTCCGGATGGCAGCAAACGATCGACGAATGCATTCGGTGGCGTAATCCGTGACGGAAACGGAAAAGTCACCGGGCTTCATGGCACGGTACAGGACGTCACCGAGAGCAAGCGGGCAGAAGCCGCATTAGCAGAATCATTCGCGATATTCAGGACGGTCATGGACAGTCTTGATGCGCTGGTTTACGTAGCGGATATGAAAACCTGCGAAATCCTGTTTGTGAACGAGTATGGCAGGAAGATTTGGGGTGATATTTCCGGGAAAATCTGCTGGGAAACACTTCAGATGAATCAGATGGGGCCCTGTCCGTTCTGCACGAATAATAAATTACTGGACTCAGAGGGAAATCCTGCCGGAATCGTGATCTGGGAGTTTAAGAATACTATTAATGGACATTGGTACGAATGCCACGACAGCGCGATCCGGTGGACTGATGGAAGAATTGTGCGCATTGAGATTGCCACTGACATTACTAAAAGAAAATGGGTAGAAGAGGTACTCGCAGAGAGCGAGGACCGGTTCCGGGGAATCTTTGACACAATTACCAGCGGGGTTGCCATCTACGAGGTTTTGAATAACGGGGCATCCGGCCAAGATTACATTATCAAAGATTTCAACAAGACGGCGCTGGAGATTGAGGGGAAAACGAAAGAGGAAATTGTAGGAAAGAGTCTTTTTGACCTGCGCCCTGCCATAAATGAATATGGATTAATTCCGGTGTTTCAGCAGGTCTGGAAGACCGGCGTTCCTGCATATTTCCCCCAGAAAATCTACATTGATGAGAAATATTCCAGCTGGTACGAGAACCGCGTGTTCCGGTTGCATAGCGGTGAAATTGTTGCGGTATATGATGACGTCACCGAACGCAAACGGGCGGAAGAGATACTGAAGGAGAGCGAATTTAAATATCGTTCACTTATCGAATCTTCGAGCGATGCCATTTTTTGCGTTGATCAGCAGGGAGCGTATAAATTTACCAACCAGGTGTTTGCATCAACATTTAATAAGACCCCTGAATTTTTTATCGGAAAAACATTTTGGGACATTTACCCAAAAGAACATGCAGATTACCGTCAATCGGTAAACGTAAAGGTTTTTGAAACCGGATTAACCCAGACTGCAGAAGTCGAGGTTCCTTTACCCGATAAATCATTATTTTTTATCGCTAAAGCAAATCCCATCAAAGATGAATCCGGTAAAGTAATTTTGAATCTTACCCATGCAACGGACATCACCGGGCGCAAACATACAGAAGAGATTCTCCTTGAAACCACGGAATATCTCCAGAACCTGCTCGATTATGCAAATGCGCCGATCATTGTCTGGGATCCGGAGTATGTGATCACCCGGTTCAACCATGCGTTTGAGGACCTCACCCTCATATCGGAACAGGAGGCTGTCGGGCAGCGGCTGGAGATCCTGTTCCCGGAAGAAAGCAGGGACACATCACTTATCGAGATCAAAAAGACGCTTGAAGGTGAGCGGTGGAAGACCGTTGAGATCCCGATTCTCATCAAAGATGGCAGTGTCCGGACCGTGCTCTGGAATTCGGCAAATATTCTTGATATTCATGGCCGGATAACCTCCACAATCGCCCAGGGTGTTGATATCACTGATAGAAAAGAGGCAGGGGAAGCGTTAAAGGAGCGCGAACAGGACCTGGTGGAAGCCCAGAAAATCGCACAACTGGGTAAATGGGAGCATGATCTGGTCAATAATACGTTGCAATGGTCAGACGGGATTTACGAAATGTTTGAGATAAATCCCGCGCAATTTGGGGCTACGTATGAAGCATTCCTGGATTGCATTCATCCCGATGATCGTGATATGGTCAATTCAGCGTATACCGAGTCTTTGAAAAACAGGCAACCCTATGAGATCTCACACCGCCTGCGCATGGTGGACGGGCGAATCAAATGGGTAAACGAAATCTGTCATACCGAGTATAACTCACAGGGTCAACCATTACGATCTGTAGGAATTGTACAGGATATCAGCAGGATCAAGCAGGCAGAAGAGGCACTCATTCTGGCGAACAAGAAGCTCAACCTCCTCTCTTCTATCACCCGGCACGACATCAACAACCAGCTTTCGGTACTCCGGGGCTACATCAGCATTCTGGAAAAGAAGCTGCCTGATCCCGCACTCTCCGATTATTTTTTGAAATCTTCAACCGCTGCGCAGCGAATCTCGTCCATGATCCAGTTCACCAAAGAATACGAGGACATCGGTGTCAATGCTCCGGTCTGGAAGGACTGCGATACCCTTATTGATACCGCAACGAAACAAGCCCCGCTTGGCATGATCACCGTGATACATGAGATCCCAGCCGGAACAAAAATATTTGCTGACCCTCTGATAGTCAAGGTCTTTTTCAACCTGATGGACAATGCGGTACGGCATGGTGGGAAGGTTACCACGATCCGGTTCTCATCCGGTGAACGCGGTGACGATCACCTTCTTGTGTGCGAAGATGACGGGGAAGGTGTCCTGCCTGAGGAGAAAGAGAAGATCTTTGAGAAAGGGTATGGAAAGAACACCGGCATGGGATTGTTCCTTTCCCGGGAGATTCTCTCAATCACCGGCATCACCATCAAAGAAACCGGCGAGCCGGGCAAAGGAGCACGGTTTGAGATGACGGTGCCAAAAGGGGCGTACCGGTTTACGGAGGTCCGATGAGAACCAGTAATGCAGGCTCATGCTGGAACAGTCTGGAAAAATTCTTATTTCCCAGCGTTCTCTATCTTCATGTTGCTCAAAATTCCACGGATGACTATCAACGGAATTAAAAAAATTAAAAATATTTCCGGTTATCAACCCCATCCAGGATCTTTATGACCGCTCTGAACAAATTAAAACTCTTAAAAAAAGAACCCGGTGACGGGACACCGGAGAGTGGATTGCTGCACCCTGCTGCCGGCATTTCAGAAACTTCATGGCAGATCATACTCCTTACCTTATCAGCGGCAGTCGTTCTCTTCTCGGTCTACTGCCTCTCTCACGGTATTACCATTATCTTCATGCACCTCTACTACCTGCCAATTGTGCTTCTTGCGTACCGGTACCGGTACCGGGGGTTCGTGCTATCGGTGATCCTCAGCCTTATCTACATATGCCTTGTCCTTTTTTATTCCCCGGGACAAAACGAAGTTATTACCGGGGCACTGGTCAGGTTTGTAGTATTTATCGGGATTGCCGCAGTGGTTGCATATCTTTCTGAACAGATTATTCAGAGCGGGAAATCCCTAAAAAAAGTAGCAGATATACAAGAAAGCTCCTTAATGAACGCCAATGTCTGGCTGGTGCTTCTGGACCGCAGGGGCAGTGTCCTTCTCTGGAATAACGCAGCTGAGCGGATCAGCGGGTATTCCGCTGCGGAGGTGACAGGTTCTCATACTATCTGGAAGCTCCTCTATCCGGACAAGGATTACCGCGCAGAAATAACAAAAAAGATCGAGCGGATCATAGCAGAGGACCACTTCTTTGAAAACCTTGAAACCACAATCCGGACCAAAAACGGGGACGAGAAGGTTATCTCGTGGAATACCCGGAGTTTCCCGGTAACCTCTGAACAGGAAGCCCGTTCTATTGCGATTGGCATTGACATCACCGAGCGCAAAAAGACAGAAGACCAACTCGTGTTTTCAGAAAGAAAGTTTGCTGCCGCTTTTCAGGCAAGTCCGGATCCGATCGCCATAACAGAGATCCAGACGGGTAAAATTCTGGATATTAACCAGGCATTCGAAAACTGGTCAGGGTATTTACGGCAGGAGATGACAGGAAAAACTACCCGCGACCTGAATTTATGGGTGTACCCGGAAGAACGGGATTCGTTTGTTGGGATATTGAATGCACAGGGATTTGTGCACAAAATGGAAGTCACGTTACGGATAAAACGGGGGGATCTCAGAAATATTTTATTTTCTGCAAAGGTGCTTGAGACAGGAGATAAGGACTACATGCTCTCACTGGCAGAAGATATCACCGAACGCAAAGTGGTTGATGAGACGCTGCGTCTTGCCAATGAGCGTTTCAAAAGGTATGTCAATGCCAACATCATCGGAATCATTCTTGCCACCCCGTCAGGCAGTATCGTCGATGCCAATGATTATTATCTGCATATGTTGGGTTATACTCGCGAGGAGTTCGAACAAGGCAAAGTAAACTGGCGGACACTTACCCCACCCGAATGGCTCCATACAGATGAGCATGCGATCGAAGAACTCCGTAGCCGGGGCAAATGCACACCGTACGAAAAGGAATATATCCGGAAGGACGGCACGAGGGTTGCAGTTCTCATTTCCGATGCGATGCTGCCAGGTCCAAACGAACAAATTGCCGCCTTTATTCTCGACATCACCGAGCGCAAACGGGTCAAAGACGCTCTTTTGCGGGTAAACCAGAAGCTCAACGTGATCTCCCAGCTGACACGAAAAGACTTAGCCAACCAGATCTTTGTCCTGAACAGCTACCTTGAACTGGCAAAACATCAACTGGCCGGACAGGATCACATCATCGAAACTGTACAAAAAGGTGTTCGATCGATCCAGTCAATCCACGAGACCATTGAATATTCAAAGGATTACCAGGACATGGGCGAAAAACCTCCGAAATGGCAGAATATGAAGATGGCATTTCTGTTCGGACTTTCCCATATATCGATTGGAAATATTGTGCACAACCTTGAAACTGAAAACCTCGAAATCTTTGCCGATCCCCTGCTGGAGAAAGTCTGCCAGCGTCTCTTCGAGAACTCAGTGAAGCACGGGGAGCATGTCACACGGATCCGAATCTGGCACACGGTTACTCCGGAGGGGGCAACGATTTTCTTTGAAGATGACGGCATTGGCATCTCTAAAGAGAGAAAGGAGCAGATCTTTTTGCGCAGTGAAGGGACCCGCGTCTCGATGCGGAGTCTTATATTTGCCTGGGAAATTTTAGACATCACCGGCATCACCATCAAAGAGACCGGCGAGCCGGGCAAGGGAGCACGATTCGAGATCGCAGTGCCAAAAGGGGCATGGCGGATGAAAGGTGAGGAAAACTAATGGCGGCAGGAAAGAAGAAACCGGAAAGAGATGAGACAAATGCGGGCAGTAATCGTTCACCGGGAGTTGACAAAAAAAAGCAGATTTCGCACTCCCAGAAAAGTTCTCCTCTTTTAAAAGGGCAGATAAAAAGAGCGCTGAACGAGCGAATTAAGGAACTGAACTGTTTTTTTGGCATCTCGGCAGTGATGGAGTTACCGGATATTTCTTTAGATGAAATACTGAGAAAAATCGTTCCGATCCTCCCACCCGCCTGGCAGTTTCCCGAGCTCGCTGAAGCCTGCATTGTACTGGAAGGTAAAACCTACCAGACCTCAGATTTCAGAAAAACACCCTGGATGCTCGTCCATGACATTATCGTGAATGGCAATGCCGTTGGTCACGTGATGGTGTGTTATCGTAAAGAACCCCTGATAAAAACTGAAGACCCGTTTATGATTGAGGAGCGATACCTGCTCGATGCCATCGCTGAGCGACTTGGCCATATCATAGAACGAAAACGGGCGGAAATGTGGTTAAAAGAGAGCGAGGAGAAGTTTAGAAGTATCTTTAATACGGTAAATGACGGGATTCACATCCACGAAATTGGACCGGACAAAAAGCCGGGAAAATTTATCGAAGTAAACGAAGTCGCCTGCCAGATGTTGCAATATACCCATGATGAAATGCTTGAACATGGACCTCTTGATTTTGTTACCGGGTATCACAGCAGACCTTTTGATGAAATTATCCGGGAACTATCAACCACCGGGCATTCAATCTTCGAGACCGAGCACCGGAAAAAAGACGGAACTATCCTGCCGGTCGAGATTAACGCACATATAGTCAGTCTCTGTGGAAAACCCGTGATGGTGTCGGTGGTCCGGGACATCAGCGAACGCAAGCAGGTGGAATCAGCGCTAAAACTGGCAAATAAAAAAATGAGTCTTGTCTCCAGCATCACCCGTCACGACATCAACAATCAGATATCGGCGATCAATATGTTCCTCTACCTTGCAAAAGAGGGGATTTGCGATCCAACCGTTCGCGAGTATCTTCAGAAGGTGGAGCAGGCATCCCAGCTGATCCAGAAACAGATTTGGTTTACGGGTGAATATGACATGATCGGGATTACGGCCCCTGTGTGGGGATATCCCCGGGCCCTCGCAGGCATTGCAGCAGAGCACGTCCCGCTTGGACTGGTTAAGGTCAACAATGATCTCCCTGCCGGTGCAGAACTGTATGCAGACCCGCTCATTGTCAGGGTGTTTTCCAACCTTATGGATAACGCGGTGAAATATGGCAAGAAGATTACCACCATCCGGTTTTTTGTTATCGAACAGGGCGATAATAACATAATTGTGTGTGAGGATGACGGCGTTGGTATCGCTATTGAAGAGAAGAAAAATATTTTTGAGCGGGAGTTTGGGAAGTCTACCGGGTTTGGTTTAGCCCTTGCACGGGAGATCCTTGATATCACCGGCATCACCATCAAAGAAACCGGCGAACCGGGCAAAGGTGCACGCTTCGAGATGACGGTACCAAAAGGTGCGTGGCGAACAAGTGAGAAGAAGGTCTAAATGGCAGCAGGAAAGAAAAAGCCGGAAGAAAAGGAAGGGATAAACAAAAACACCGCCCATTTGACCCGGGCTGCAGCGAAAAAGAAACCGGCACAATCAAAGAAAATCTCTCCTGATCTGAAAGAACTGACTCCGGAACAACTCATCCACGAACTTCGGGTGCACCAGATCGAGCTCGAAACGCAGGCAGAAGAACTCAAAAAGGCCCAGCTTACGCTCGAAGAGTCGCGGGACAAATACCTTGACCTCTATGAGTTTGCTCCTGTCGGGTATCTGACGCTTACTAATAAGGCCCGGGTAACGACAGCCAACCTCACCCTTGCCACGCTCCTTCTCGTTGAACGGAGGGACTTGGTTACCCACGGGTTCGGACAGTTCATTGCTCATGGAGAGCTTGAACGGTGGGACCGGTTTTTTGCAGAAGTGCGGCAGGATGTGAAAAAACAGAGCTGCACCCTCACGCTCAAACGGGGTGACGGGTCCACATTCCCGGCCCGGCTGGAAGGGCAGAGGATTGCCGGCAGCAGGGAGAAATCTCCAACCGTACGGGTGGCTGTCAGCGACATTTCAGACCTCTGGATGGCGGGAGAAGCACAGCGTCTCTCCCATGATACTCTGGAGATTACGGTGAACGAACGCACCGCCCGGCTGGCTGATGCGAACAGGGATTTGCTTGAAGAGATTGCTGAACGGGAAAAAACTGAGCGGGCCCTGCAGGAAAGCCGGGAGAATCTCCAGGCATTCTTCAACGCCACAACCGATCCGCTGGTCCTGCTTGCACCGGACGGAACCATTCTTGCTGCAAATGTGATAACCGGTGAAGCCTTTGGGGCTCCTGCCGATACGGTGATTGGTAAGAATGCTTACCAACTTCTTCCACCGGCAATTGTCAAACACCGGAAAAAGATCGTTGACCGCGTAGTAAAAACCAAAAAACCTGCGGAATATGAGGATGAACGGGCGGGCAGGTACCTGCACCACCACGTTTATCCGGTTATGGGTGATAATGGCACGGTCCGCTCTGTGGCTATTTATGCCAAGGATATCACCGAGCGTAAAAAAGCAGAAAAAATACTCCACGATAGTGAGGAATTCAACCGGAATCTGGTGGAAAACATCCCGGATTACATCGTGATCTATGATCAACAGGGAACTATTCTGTATACCAATCCGCTATTCCCAAAAAAATTCGGATTTGCCCCGGAAGAGGCAGTCGGCTCTCCTATCATAGATCATGTAGCTCCCGAATACCGCGAGCGTATTCGTACTCTTATGGAGCAACGCCAATCAGATCCTATAATCCCCCCGTATGAGGTTTCAATCTTAAAAAAGGACGGCTCTGCGGTTCCGGTTATTGTCAAAGGTACCCGAATAAAATTCCATAATCGGGACGCCATCCTCGTGCTGATGAATGATATATCTGAGCATAAGCGCATGGAAATGGTCCTGCGTGAGAGCGAGGAAAAATTCAGGACATTGTTTGAAAACGCACCTATCCTTATTGACGGATTCGATCCCAATGGCCGCTGCACGTTATGGAACAGGGAGTGCGAGAGAATTTTCGGCTGGTCACAAGATGAGATCAACTCGCATGACGAACCGCTCGCACTGTTTTATCCTGATTCAATTGTTCGCAGGCAGGTAATTGAATCGGTTACCTCCAGTCCTGGTACGCTGTTTAAGGAATGGCACCCCATGACCCGTGAAGGAAAAGAACTCACGGTATTATGGGCAAACTTTCCCCTGCCCGATGGATCCATCATCAACATAGGCTATGACATCACTGAGCGCAAACAGGTTGAAATTGCCCTCAGTCAGAGCGAGGAAAAATACCGGACCCTGTTTGAGAGTATGGCCCCGGGTGTTTTTTACCAGCGCTTTGATGGAACTCTTATTGATGCAAACCCGGCCGCACTGAGCATGTTTGGTCTGACCAGAGAGCAGTTCACGGGAAGAGATTCCTATGATACCCGCTGGAAGGTAGTGTCAGAGACCGGAGAAGTTCTTGCCCCTGAGCAGCACCCCTCCATGATTGCGTTGCGGTCAGGAAAGCCGGTCAAAGATCTGATCGTCGGGGTCTACAATCCGGCGCGGGATGACATGACCTGGCTCAGTACCAATGCAGAGCCCCAGTTCAGGAACGGGGAAGCAACCCCGTACCAGGTCTTTGTGACCATGTACGATATCACCGAACGCAGGCGGGCAGAAGAGGCTCTTAAGGAGAGCGAGCAGCTTTTGAGTGAGGTCTTTGACAATGCCAACGATGCGATATACCTGCTTGAAAAAACCCCGGATGGTCCCGGGAAATATCTTCATGTGAATGATAAAGCCACCCGGATGCTGGGATATTCACAAGAAGAGCTCATGGGAATGTCCCCCCGGGATATCGTACCAGAGGACATTGCGAAAAAAATTATGCCGGGGGTCATAAAAAAACTGCTCATAGATGGACATGCTACCTTTGAATCGGCTCACCGGAGAAAAGACGGGAGTATCTACCCGGTTGAAGTCAGCACCCATACGTTTTGTTACCGGGGAAAGGATGTGGATCTCTCCATTGTCCGTGATATCACCCACCGTAAGCAGGCAGAAAAGGATCTGCAGGAATCACATGAACGGTTCAGGGCAACCATCGCTTCACTCGATGATGCCATTTTCTTAGTTGATCCCGTGACCCGCCTGATCAACGAGTGCAACGATGCCGCCACCAGAATTTTTGGCTATTTACGCGAGGAACTCATTGGCAGGCAGACCAGTTTCCTCCACGTTGACCAGGCGCACCTTGAACAGTTCAGCCGGGAGGTGAATGCTTCCTATGAGGATCCCGGATACTACAAGCGGGAGTTTGAGATGCGCCGGAAGGATGGGTGCGTGTTTCCAACTGAACACTTTGTCCGTCCCATCAAGGATCCTGAAGGCAGGATCCTGTATGTGGTCAGCGTAGTGCGCGACATCAGCGGGAGAAAACAGGCAGAGGTTGCGTTGAAAGAGAGTGAGGAACGAATCCGCCAGATCACCGATACCATCACCAGTGTTTTCTATATCCATGACCGGGTATCAAACCTGTTCATCTACGTCAGCCCGGCGTATGAAACGATCTGGAAACGGTCATGCCAGTCGCTGATTGACAACCCGTATTCCTTCCTTGAAGCGGTCCACCCGGATGACCTGCCCCTGTTACAGGAATCCATACGTAAAGAACTGGAAGAAAGTATCTATGTTGACACGGATTATCGGATCATCCATCCGGATGGCAGTGTGCATTGGATCCGGTCCCGGAATTTCCCGATTGCCAATGAATCAGGAAAGACATATCGCGTAGCCGGGATTGCTGAGGATATTACGGATCTGAAAGGGACAGATCTTTCATTAAAAGCCGCTAAAGTGTATGCAGAAACCCTGATCCGGACTGCAAATGCGATGGTCGTCGGGCTTGACAACCACGGGACAATTACCCTCTTTAACGAGGCAGCGGAGACAATCACCGGGTATACTGCTGCAGAACTGGCAGGGCGCAACTGGTTTGAAGTAATTGTACCAAAAGAGCGGTATCCCCAGGTCTGGGAGGAGTTCAACCGCCTTCTTACCGGAGGTCTCCCGATAAATTTCGAAAACCCGATCCTCACCAAATCGGGTGAGGAACGCTATATTGTCTGGAAGAACAGCGAGATCCGTAATAATGAGCAGAATGTCGGGACAATCTCTTTTGGGATCGACATAACCGAGCGTAAGCGGGCAGAGGATGCGCTGCAGGAGAGTGAGACGAAATTTCGGTCGATCGTTGAATCCTCCCCGGCAGCAATGTATTTTTACCATCTTGACACGGATGGCCGCTTGATCTTAACCGGTGCCAATCCGTCTGCTGACCGGATCATCGGCATCTCTCACCAAACCCTCATCGGCAGGACAATCGAGCAGGCGTTCCCCAACCTTGCCCATACGGATATTCCGGAATTGTTCCGGAATGTGGCGCTCGGCAGAATTGGCCCGCAAGCTTTCGAAAACTCCTATGAGGATGAGCGGTTCAGCGGTTCCTATGCAACGAACGTCTTCATGACAGGGCCGCAGACTATTGCTGTGGATTTTTTCGATATTACCGGGCGCATACTGGCTGAACGCACGATTCAGAAAAGCGAGAAAAAGTATCGCGATCTTGTCACTACCTTAAACGAAGGTATCTGGTATGTAACCCCGGACCTCAGGACATCCTATCTCAATCCCCGCATGGCCGGGATGCTCGGGTATACTGTTGAAGAGATGAACGGCCGGCCGCTCACAGATTTCATCGAACCCGTTTCCATGCGGCTGGTAGAAGAGCAGGTTGAGCGCCGCAAAAAAGGGCATATCGACCAGTATGAAATAACCCTGCGAAAGAAAGACGGGGGCAATATCATAGGGCAGGTTACTGCATCACCTCTTGTGGATGAACAGGGCGTATTCATCGGTTCTGTTGCCGGCATCGAAGATATCACTGAGCGCAAACATTATGAGGATGTGCTCACCCTCGCAAACCGGATCTTCTCGATTTCAAACCGTCACCAGCAGATCTCCGCGATGCTTGACGAGGTTGTACATACCATCCAGGAGTACACCGGCTGCGATTCGGTTGGCATCCGTCTGCTGGATACCGAAGGAAACATCCCCTATACTTCCTATGCCGGCTTTGCCCCATCATTCTATGAGCGCGAAAGTCCGCTTAACATACTCAAAGATGAGTGCATGTGCATCTATGTGATCCGGGGAGACGCCAACCCGGATCTTCCGGTCATCACGTCAAAAGGCTCGTTCTGGTGCAACGGGACGACAAAGTTCCTTGCCGGTGTCTCTGATGAAGACAAGGGGAGGACCAGAAACGTCTGCAATGAAGTGGGGTACGAGTCGGTTGCCCTTGTTGCCATAAAGCAAGGGGATACCATCCTCGGGCTTATCCACATTGCCGATCACCGCGAGGGAATGGTCCCACTCGAAGCGGTAGAAGTGCTCGAAGATATCTCACAGGCTGTGGGCTCTGCAATCCAGCGTCTCTTAGCCGAGACCGGGATCCGACATTCCCTTGCCGAGAAAGAAGTCCTTCTGCGGGAGATCCACCACCGGGTAAAGAATAACCTTTCCGGGATCATTTCACTCATCGAGCTCCAGATCAGTTCTCTTACGGATCCGGTTAACATTTCCCTGTTACAGGATTTAGAGTCACGGGTACGGAGCATGGCGCTCGTCCATGAATCACTCCATTTAACAAAAGATCTCGCCCGGATCAGCACTGCCACCTATACGGAAAACCTGACCCGGCACCTGTTCCAGGTGTACGGAAAGTCCCCTGAAATACGGTACGCGATCGATATGGGAGAGATCATGATGCCCATCGAAACTGCTGTCCCGTTCGGACTGGTAACAAGCGAGATTATAACAAACTCGTTAAAATATGCTTTCCCGCCATCATTCTCCTGCGAAGAACAAAGAGGAGAACCCTGCACGATTTCATTAACCTTCCATCGCGAGGGCAATGATTATCTCCTCAAAATTGCAGATAACGGGATTGGAATACCTGACGGAAATGGTGTCGAAGGTTCCCACACGCTGGGGTTGTTTTTGATCAACTTCATTGTGAAGCACCAGCTGAGGGGGAGTGTTGAGATTAACAATGTGAGAGGGACCGCATATACAATCCGGTTCCCGGAACCCGCAGTAATGGAGTGAAATTCTTAATGAACAAGCACACTATTCTCGTTGTTGAAGACGAGGCCCTCATTGCAGCAAACCTTGTCCGTACCCTCTCCTCGCTCGGTTATGATGTGCCGGAGCCGGTTGCCACTGGAGAGGACGCGATCCGTGCGGTAAAAATAAAAAAACCCGATCTTGTGCTCATGGATATCCAGCTGATCGGGGAAATGAATGGCATAGAGACCGCAGAGAAGATCCGGGCAGTTGTTGATATTCCCGTTGTGTATCTCACTGCCTATGCCGATGACCTGCGCCTTAAGCAGGCAAAGCTTACCGACCCGTATGGGTACCTTATAAAACCCGTCCACAGTCGTGAACTTCATGCCACCATCGAGATGGCACTGTACAAGCACGCACTTGACAAGAAACTCAGGGCGAGCGAGGAACGCCTCCGGCTCACGCTGGATGCCACCAATGATGGGATCTGGGACTGGGACATCCCGACTGACACCGCGTTCTTCAGCCCCCGATGGTACACAATACTTGGTTATGCCCCGGATGAGATGCCCGGGACGTATGCAACATGGAAAGCGCTGATTCACCCGGATGATGTTTTGGCAGCTGAACAGTCAATCCAGAATCACCTCATGAGAGGGGAGGAGAGCTACCGGGTCGAATTCCGGATGCGGACAAAAGACGGGGACTGGAAATGGATTCTTGCACGGGGCCGGGTTGTTACCCGGGATGCGGATTGCAAACCTGTCCGGATGCTGGGAACGCATACTGATATCTCCGAGCGGAAGAATACCGAGGCTGCATTCCAGACGATTATCAGGAGCATGGTAGGTACAACCGGGTTCAACTCGCTTCAGAAAATTACAGAAAACATCAATTCCTGGCTGGGAGCTGAATGTGTCATGGTCGGAGAGATCCAGCCGGACCGGCAAACGGTGAAAGTCCTGTCCATGCTTCTTGATGGAAAGAATATCACGGATTTTTCTTATACGCTTAAAGGAACACCCTGTGATAATGTTGCGGAAAAGGGATTCTGCATATACCCGGATAACGTTATCGGGCTCTTTCCTGATAGCAAAGACCTTGTTGATCTTAATATCCGGGGATACATTGGTACTCCTTTAAGAAATTCCCAGGGACACGTGGTCGGGATTCTTTGCGCACTCTTCAGAAATCCCGTGAAAGCGTCTCCTGCCGTTCAGGAAATAATGAACATTATCGCGGTGAAAGCAGCCGCAGAGATCGAACGTAAGCGGGCGGAGGAAGCGCTGCGGGAGAGCGAGGAGCGTTTCTCGAATTCCTTTAAATATGCAGCAATAGGGATGGCACTGATATCTTTGGATGGCCGATGGCTCAAGGTTAACCAATCAACATGTGAAATTGTCGGCTATAGCGAGAATGAATTGCAGGCAATGACATTCCAGGATATTACCCATCCGGATGATCTGGATATCGACCTTGAATATGTCCGACAGCTGGTCGCAGGAGAAATCCACACCTACCAGATGGAAAAACGCTATTTCCATAAATCGGGGGGACTGGTCTGGGCCCTCCTGAGTGTGTCTCTCGTCCGGGACAAGCAGGGAAAACCCTGTTATTTTATATCGCAGATCGAAAACATCACCGAACGCAAGCGGGCGGAGAAAGCGCTGCGGGAGAGTGAGGAGCGGTATAGAGCCGTAGCTGATTTCACGTATGATTGGGAATATTGGATGGGACCCGATGGGAAATTTGTTTATGTCTCTCCATCGTGTGAACGAATCACTGGTTATCGTCCCGAAGAGTTTATGCTCGATCCAAATCTCCTGGTTACAATAACCCATGCCGATGACCGGGACAAAATTATTGAGCATTTCGAGATCGGACAGAAACAAAATACCAAACATGGTGTTCTTGAATTTAGGATTATTACCAAAAATGGGAAAGAAGTGTGGATCGGTCACGAAGGTCAACCGGTATACAATACAAATAGAAAGTACCTGGGAAGACGCGGCAGTAATCGCGACATCACCGAACGAAAAATGGCAGAGGAAGCGCTCCATCAGGCAAACAAGAAACTCACCCTTCTCTCCAGCATCACAAGGCACGATATCAACAATCAACTGACGGTGATGATAGGATACTTAACCATTCTGAAAAGGAAGCAGGCCGATCCTGTACTCAATGAATATTTCGTGAAGGTTAACACCGCTGCACAACGCATCTCATCCATGATCCAGTTCACCAAAGAATACGAGAGCATCGGTGTCAAAGCTCCCGCATGGCAGAACTGCCGCACCGTTGCAGACACTGCAGCAAAAGATGCACAGCCCGGACAGATCATGATACAGAATGATCTCCCCCATAATGCCGAAGTGTTTGCCGACCCGCTGGTTGTCAAAGTTTTTTATAACCTTATAGATAATGCGATCCGGTATGGCGGGAAGATCACGACCATCCGGTTCTCTGTTGAGGAAGCCGGCGATGAACATCGTATCGTGTGCGAAGATGATGGCGACGGTGTCGTTGCTGAAGAGAAAGAAAAGATCTTTGAGCGGGGTTTTGGCAAGAACACCGGCCTTGGATTAGCACTTTCCCGCCAGATTCTCTCCATCACCGGCATCACCATCAAAGAGACCGGAGAACCGGGAAAGGGTGCACGGTTTGAGATGGCAGTGCCGGATGAAGCGTGGAGAAATACCTAGGATACTGATCACGGACAGGGTGGAAAGATATGAAACCAGCGAAAAACAAACCAGTCCCCCATCTCCTCATCCTTGCAATGTTAGGAATGCTCTGTGTCCTGCTCGCCCTTGGGTGGTGGGCAGGTGAATCCCGTGCAGCAAACGAGGAGGCACAAATGCGGGGACAACTGCTCGTGCAGGCTTCTCACGTTGCCCAGACCATGAACCCTGAACTGGTCAGACAACTCTCCTTTACTTCCGCTGACAACGGGGCTCCATCCTATGAATATCTCCGGGAACAGATGCAGGTCTACGGCCACTACATCAGCCAGAAAAGTATCTGGAGCCTTGCCATCCGTAACGGCGTACTGGTCTTTGGTCCGGAAAACCTGGACATAAATGACCCATGGGCATCTCCACCCGGGACCGTTTATGAAAAACCCCTGCCGGGGATTCTGGAAATTTTCAAAACCGGTAAACCCTATGTCACCGGGCCCTACACCGATGAATACGGAACTTTTGTCAGCGCAATTGCCCCTGTTACCGATCCGCAGAGCGGAAAAGTCCTGATGGTGGTTGCCATCGATGTTGTGGCAGATGACTGGGAGGCCCGGGTTAATGCGGCCCGGTGGGAACCGTTATTTCTCATACTCTTCTTAATGCTGATGCTGTTAGCAGGACTCCTCGCAATCCGCTGGTGCGAACAGCATATGAGTGTGGAAACACCGAAACTGAAATTCTGGATTATCGGTCCCGTTTTTTTTGCCATGCTGGTCGGACTGATCTTCTTTGGGATGTACCAGTACCAGCAGGGAATTGATAAATCCAGGCTCGATATGCAGCGGGTTACGGAACGTGCCAATGAAGATTGGAACCGCCTTGTCGCTTCGGATGTCCAGCTGTTAAAGACCCAGATGGATTACGTTTCTCTGGATCCTGCAATGCAAAAAGCATGGCAGGAGCACAACCGGTCAAAACTCACTGCGCTGTCGGTACCCATAGCAGAGCAACTGAAATCGGATTATAAGATCACACATTTTTACTTTGTTGAGCCCGACAGAACGGTATTCCTGCGGGCGTACAGTCCCACAAAAATTGGAGGAGTTATCAACCGGCATACCATGGTGACCGCTGCAAAGACCGGCGTGGACATCTCGGGTGTTGAACTGGGTTCTCAGGGGACTTTCACGCTCCGCTATGTACGACCCGTAAAGCAGAATGGTACTGTGACTGGCTACCTTGAACTGGGCGAAGAGATCAACCATCTCGGCGAGAGAATAGCCCGTGACCTGAACGTAGATACCATCACAATCATAAGGAAAGAATACACTTCGAAAGAAAATTACGAAGCGGGGATTCTGGCATTTGGCTTTACCGGGCAGTGGGACACATACCCGGATTTTGTGATCGCCCACCAGACAACTTCACAGATTCCGGCAGAGATCGAACGCTGGCTCAAAACCAGTCACGCCCCTTACGACAAAACACCTGAATTTATCTCGCAGATGAATGGACAACGATATTCCACCGGCATCCTCTACCTGCCGGATGCTATGGGCAGAAATGCCGGTGACATTATCCTCATGCAGGACGTGACTGCCCAGAGCAAAAAGACAGAAAGCGACCTGCTCCTCAACATGGGTTTTATAATTATTCTGTTCGGCTGTATCCTTGTTCTGCTCTGGACTGTGACAGACACTGCAGAACGACAACTCACGGGTGCATTCACCCGGTTAGACGAGAGCGAGAAGGCATCCCAGCTGGCAAACAAGAAACTCAATCTCATCTCCAGTATTACCAGGCACGACATCAACAATCTGCTGACGGCGCTTATGGCATACCTTGCAATGCTTGAAATGGATCAGTCCAATCCCACACTCATTGAGTATTGCCGGAAAGCTGCAATTGCAGCAGAACGGATCTCTTCAATGATCCGGTTCATGAGAGAATACGAAGAGATTGGAGTTACGGCTCCCGTATGGCAGGATGCCCGCACGCTCGTGGACATGGCAGTAAAGGAAGCCCCGCTCGGAAAGGTCATGGTAAAGAACGATATCCCCGCCAAAGCCGAAGTGTTTGCAGACCCGCTGATTGGTAAAGTCTGTTACAACCTGATAGACAACGCCGTGCGGTACGGAGGAAAGCTCACAACCATACGGTTCTCTGTTGAGGAAGCCGGCGATCATCACATTATCGTGTGCGAAGATGATGGCGACGGTGTTGTTGCTGAAGAAAAGGAGCAGATCTTCGATCGGGGATATGGGAAGAACACCGGTCTTGGGTTAGCCCTGTCGCGGGAGATTCTCTCAATCACCGAAATCACCATCAAAGAGACGGGGGAGCCGGGCAAAGGAGCACGGTTCGAGATGGGGGTACCAAAGGGGATGTGGCGGATAACAAGGAGTGGTGCACAATGACATCGACGATCAGGATCCTCTATGTTGATGACGAGTCCGGACTGCTTGAGATCGGCAAACTCTTCCTTGAGCAGTCCGATGAGTTTGCCGTAACGACAGCGATAAGCGCACCAGAAGCTCTCCGGTTGCTTCAACAGGAACAGTTCGATGCTATCGTCTCCGATTACCAGATGCCCGGCATGGACGGTATCCAGTTTCTCGTTGAAGTAAGGAAACGGTTCGGACCAACCCCGTTCATACTGTTCACCGGCAGGGGCAGGGAAGAAGTAGTCATCCAGGCGCTCAACAGCGGGGCGAATTTTTATCTCCAGAAAGGCGGAGAACCGGGCGCACAGTTTGCCGAACTCTCGCATAAAATCATAACTGCATTCGAACATCACCGGTCCAGTGAGAAGATACAATCACTCAACCGGTTATATTCGGTACTTTCTGCAACCAATAAGGCGATTATCAGCATCCACACAAAAAGTGATTTTTTTTCCGAGATCTGCCGTATCCTCGTGGGAATCGGGGGATTTCGTATGGCCTGGATCGGTCTTGCCGATACGGAACAGAAGGTGATCAGACCCGTTGCCTCTTCCGGATATACCCATGGATACCTTGACTCAATCAATATCTCCACAGAAGATGTTCCCCATGGTCGCGGACCAACAGGTACGGCATACCGGGAAGGGAAGTATTATTTCTCGAACGATATTGTGAGCGATCCCCGTATGGAACCATGGCGGGAAAACGCCATGAAACGCGGGTATCTGGCAAATGCTGCCTTTCCCTTTGCTCTTGGGACAAAAAACGCCGGTGTCATATCCTTATATGCCCCGGTTACCGGTTTTTTTGATGAGCAGATCATTGAACTTCTGGAGGAGTTGGCCGATGATATATCGTTTGCACTCAGGACAATAGATGAGCAGGATGAGCGAAAGCAGGCAGAAGGAGCACTCAAAGAGAGTGAGACACGGTTACGGGCGCTTGTTGAGAACGCATCCGACATTATCCGGATCCTGGATAAAGAGGGGCGGATCGTCTTTGACACGGCAGCGTCCGGGCGCCTTCTGGGGTATCCCCCCGGCTTCACCCTTGGCAAGAGCCCGATGGAGTTCATCCATCCCGATGATCTCGGCAGGGTAAAGCAGGAGCTTTTTAACGTCTATGACAGCACCAACTCCGGTATCCCTACGGAGTTCCGGGTCCGGAAAGCAGATGGGTCGTACACGTGGGTGGAATCCTACGGGAAAAAACTCATCGGGGTTCCGGGTATTGACGGGGTCGTGATCACCACCCGGTTCATTGATGAACGGAAGAAGAGTGAAGAGGAACTGTTAAAGAAGAACGAGGAACTCACCGCTTCCTATGAGGAGATTACGGCAACCCAAGAGGAACTCCGGGGCAATTTAGATGAACTGGCCCGGCAGGAACAGGCACTGCGGGAGAGCGAGGCAAATCTCCGGGCAATTCTCGATGCAACGCCATTTCCCGTTGCCTTGGTCGATCTCCAGGACAACAACATCCATTACTGGAGCCGCAGCGCCCACACCCTTTTTGGGCATACTGCTCCCACCGCAGCTGAGTGGTATGAACTGGCGTACCCGGATCCCGTGTACCGGCAGGATGTGATTAACCGGTGGAAACCGTATCTCGATGAGGCGAAACGTTCCGGCCAACCAGTCAACACGGGGGAATACCGGGTTACCTGCCGCGATGGAACGGTCCGCATCTGCGAGCTGTACGCAACGTTTCTGGCAGACAAACTCATCGTTACCTTCAATGATGTCACCGAGCGCAAAGTAGCGGTGGCAGCATTAACCGAAAATGAAAAACGCCTTCGTACTACGTTAGAGATCCTTCCCGTAGGGGTTTTTATCTTTTCCAAAAACGGGCAGATTTTAATGGCCAATTCGATGGTGAACCGGATCTGGGGTGTCACTAAAGGAGTGGTCCCGCATTCTTCTGACATGCAGGAATTTGTCGAGTATAAAGGATGGTGGCCGGACACCGGAGTTGCGCTCAGGCCTGAGGACTGGGCTGCTTCCCGTGTCCTGATGAAAGGAGAAGCAGCGCCGGTAGATATTGTCAACATCCAGCGATTCGACGGGAGTTCTGGTACGATTATTGTTTCTGCGGTACCATTCCGTGACGCCGGGGGAAACGTAACAGGTGCGATAGCTGTCATCCAGGATATCACTGAGAGCAGGCGGGCAGAAGAAGCGCTCCTTAAAAATGCCAAAGAACTCCAGACGGCCTATGAAGAGCTGACCGCTTCTGAAGAGGAACTCCGGCAGAATATTGACGACATTAGCAGGAACGAAAGGGTACTGCAGGAGAGCGATGACCTTTTCAGGGGAATCTTTGACACGATCACCAGCGGGGTTGCCATTTATGAAGTGAAAAATGACGGGGCATCCGGCAAAGATTACATGATTAAGGATTTTAACAAAACTGCGCTGGAGATTGAAGGTAAAACGAAAGAGGAAGTGGTAGGTAAAAGTCTCTTTGACCTGCGCCCCACAATCGATGAATATGGATTAATTCCGGTGTTTCAGCAGGTCTGGAAGACCGGGGTTCCTGCATATTTCCCGCAAAAAGTCTACATCGATGAGAAGTATTCCAGCTGGTACGAGAATCGTGTGTTCCGGTTGCAGAGCGGTGAAATTGTTGCGGTGTATGATGACGTCACCGAACGCAAAAAGTCGGAAGAATCATTAAAGGAGAGCGAGGAGAAATACCGAACACTGGTTGAAAAAGCAAACGAGGCGATCATGATCGCACAGGATGATGTTTTTGTCTTTGCAAACACCAGGATGTCGGAGATTTTAGGAGTTCCGGTAGGAAAACTGGAAGGCAACCCGTTTGTCGATTTCATCTGGCCTGAGGACAGGGATCGGGTTGTTGCGAACTACAGGAAACGAATCGCTGGAGAGACCATCAGTGATTCCTACGAATTCAGGATAATTGGCGCGGGAGGCAGGTTAACCTGGGTTTACCTGTCCGCTGCGGCAATTCAGTGGAAAGGAAAAACCGCAACGCTCAATCTGGTGTCTGACATCACCAAGCGCAAGCAGGCTGAAGAAGCACTCCGGACGAGTGAGCAAAAACTCAACAGTATTCTGAACAATATTACCGACGTAGTCTGGTCTTTATCCTGGCCGGATCTGAAAGTTCACTATATCAGCCCATCGGCGGAAAAAGTCTACGGACGGTCTGTGCAGGAGTTTATCGATAATCCTTCCTTATGGGCAGTGATCGTGCATCCTGAGGACAGGTATCTATCGCAAAAGGCACTGGAAGATTTGCAAATATGTGGATCTGCCGTGAGAGAGTGTCGCATCGTCCGGCCCGATGGAAGCATTGCGTGGATTCATGACAGAAGTAAATTCATCTTTGACGAGCACGGTACTCCGGTAAGAGCGGAGGGGATAACTTCCGATATCACCGAACGCAAAATGGCCGAAGTGGCACTAAAAGAGAGCGAGGAACGTTTCAAAAGTTACATTGAAAATTCACCTGAGGGTGTTTTTATCGCCGATGAAAGAGGTTGCTATCTTGAAGTCAATCCAGGTGCCTGCAGGATTACCGGGTACGAAAAGGAAGAACTTTTGGCAATGCAGATATCTGACCTCCTGCCGCCAGAATTCAATGAAACAGGTTTAAAGCATTTTAAAGAACTTATCGAATACGGTCATGCATTTGGTGAACTTCTCTTCAGGCATAAGGATGGCTCCCTGCGGTACTGGTCGGTTGATGCGGTCAGACTGACGCCCACCCGCTTTATTGGTTTTGTCAAAGACATCACCGATCGCAAAGTGGCTGAAGAGGCACTTGCACTCGCCAGCAAGAAGCTCACCCTCCTCTCCGACATTACCCGGCACGACATCAACAACCAGCTTCTCACATTGAATGGATTCCTGGCAATATTGCACAGAAAAGTACCCGATCCATCACTTGAAGAATTATTTTCAAAGATGACAAAGGCGAGTGAACGGATCGCTTCCATGATCCAGTTCACCAAAGAATACGAGAAGATTGGCGTCAATGCTCCGGTCTGGCAGAAAGACCGCACTCTTGTAGATACTGCCGCAAAGCTGGCCCCGCTTGGACAGGTAGTGGTGAAGAACGATCTTCCGTCTGGTGAAGAAGTGTTTGCCGACCCGCTTATCGTCAAGATCTTCTACAATCTGATGGACAACGCCGTACGGTACGGCGGGAAGATTACAACCATCCGGTTCTCTGTTGAGGAAGCCGGCGATGAACATCTTCTCGTGTGCGAAGATGATGGCGACGGTGTTGTTGCTGAAGAGAAAGAGAAGATCTTCGAGCGCGGGTTTGGGAAGAACACCGGCCTTGGGTTAGCACTTTCCCGGGAAATTCTTGCGATTACCGGTATCACTATCCGGGAGACCGGTGAGCCCGGGAAGGGAGCACGGTTCGAGATGGTGGTGCCTAAGGGGATGTGGCGGATCGCCGATGTGAAATAAGGGTCCCCATCACGAGCAGGGAAAAAACCTTCATGGATCTGTACCATCCCGAGTATGCCATACGCATATCCACAAAAAAACGTCGATTTGATAATAATAAATCGGTTCTCCTGTACGCAGTACACTGCATCAACAAATGATGGGAAAATCGCCCGGATCCGCGACCCGCTCCCAGTTCATTCGTGCCCAAAACCCCTTTTTTTAAGACGCCCCCAATCGGACGGACGGGGTTTTTCTGGATCTGAACTGGACGAAAAAAGGGCAATCGGAGCCCGAATTGGGCTTGTTTTCACTCATGTTTAGTATCGCCCGATACCTGAAGTCGTTCAATGAAAGGTTATCTGGAGTGAGAGGGGTACATCGAGATTCCCCATTCCGGTCAGACACTGGTGATTACCGGACAAAAAGATCGTTTGTTCTCCGGTCAGATGATCGTTGTCTTAAAGAATAGCTCAATGATATCCGAGGGGTTTGCCGGGGTCATTGGTCCTGACAGTAAAAGTTTAAAAATTGTAGAGTATGGCAGTGGACATTGCAATTGATCTCTCAACTCAAACAATGAGATCGAATTGATTTACATAGATGATGCCGAACCTTTACGTATCGCGATCGATTCATTAAAACGAATGTTGTAGGAAAAACTCCAGCTGCATTTTTCAAAAGTTATTAAACCCATCGATACTGATTGGGATATATAGCACCATGGAAAAAAACCGGCTCATTGGTCTCATTATTATTGTTATCCTTCTTATCGGAGGAGGTTCCTTTTTCCTGCAGTTCACCCAGCAACCCTCTCAAACCAGATTGCAGGATATCACCATTGGGATGGGGCAAACCGCTGCTTCCACCCTGTTAATCGTAGCAAAGGACAAGGGATATTTCGCACAACATGGCCTGAATGTTACGTTCAGTAAATCCCCGTCCGCATCCGACAGCCTGAAAAACCTGTTAAATAGTAAAAATGATTTCGTTTTTGTGAATGAGTATGAGATATCCGACCCCGCACTGTACAATCAAAAACTGAGGGTGATCGGCACACTGTCAGAATCGGATGTAAATTATGTAGTCGCGCGCAGGGACAGGGGAATCTTTAAGGTACAGGATCTTGAAGGGAAAAAAATTGGCGTTACGAAAGGTTCTATAAGGGAATATTTCCTGGGCCGGTTTTTTGTAATAAACGGTCTGTCCCTGAACACAATTACTCTCATCAATCTGCCCCTGGCATCACTCGCAGATGCAACAGTCAAAGGAGACATCGATGCCTCATTTACCTCTGAGCCCTATGTATACCAGATGCGGCAACAGATGGGAGAAAATGCGGTGGTTTGGCCGGTCAATCTGGGACAGCATGCACACTTTTCCCTCGTCTGCAACGAGAGCATGATAAAGGAGCACCCCGAAATCGTGGAAGGGCTGATGGTATCGGTTCTTCAGGCAGAGACCTATATCAATTCCCATCCGGAAGAGGCCAAAAACGCTGCCCGTAATCTGACAAATTTTGATGAGCCGTACATGTCACAGGATTGGCAGCACCATCGTTTTTCAGTCACCCTTCCCCAGTCGCTTATCACCTCTATGGAGGACGAGACCCGGTGGAGGATTCGCAACAACTTAACCGATATCGCGGAGGTACCGGATTTCTCGAAATTTATCTCATCGGATACCCTGTACCGGTTGAAACCTTCAGCAGTTACTTTCATTCGGTGAATACTGGCATGGTTGTGGAATTATGAAAATTAAAACGCAGATAAGTATCAGCCTCCTCATCTTTGCCCTACTGGCCGGGGTGATAATTTTCTCGGTTGTTTCCAGCAATAACCATCTTGCCGAAATACAAAAAAAGCAGCAGATCATTGACAATATCGCAAGGTCCTCTTTTGAACTCTACTACCTTGAAAATGACTACCTTGTCCATGGAGGAACGATCCCGGTTGAACGCTGGAATGTAAAATACGAAGAGTTGACCGGGCAACTCCAGTCCCTTACCCTGACTGATCCTTCCCAGCAGGTTATCCTCGATCGGATGTTCGATGATCAAAAGAACCTGAAATCATCTTTTTTTAATCTGGTTTCGGTTAACGGTGGCAGACTGGAGACAGAATCCACGCATGCCAGCCAGGAATTAAAGGAATTTTCTGCAAGCACCCTGGCAGGACAGACGCAGACCCTGATGTCCAGCTCATCAGAACTTTCACAAATGGTGAAAGCTGAAGCCCGTGAGGTTGGGCAGAGAACGATCATTATTATCTCATTCTCGATTGCTCTACTCATGATTTTTGTCCTGCTCAATTATCTCGTCATATACCGCTCCGTGCTCAAATCCATTTCTGCCCTCCAGAAAGGGACTGAACATATCGGTTCGGGTGATCTGGATACGAAAATTGAGATCACCAGCACAGATGAACTTGGCTACCTTTCCCAAACATTCAACGACATGGCATCCAGTCTTAAGAATTCGCATTCTCTGCTTCTCGCTTCGAAAGCCGGGCTTGAACAGGAGATAATGGAGCATAAGAAAACAGAAGAGGCGCTGCGGGAACGTGATTCCCAGATCCGGGCACTCATCGACAACCTTCCATTCGATACGTGGGCTATGGATGCTTCGGGCCACTATATCCTGCAGAACCCGGTTTCAAAAGAATTGTGGGGAGACTTTATCGGAAATACAACACCCCGGATTCCTGTTCCGGCATACCTTATCGAACACTGGCAGGAGAACAACCATAAAGTGCTCAAGGGCACATCCGTCAGGGGAGAATTATCGGTATCGTCTGAAAATGGCGTGCGGATCTATGATGAGATCGTTGCGCCCATCCGGAAAGGTGATGAAATCCGAGGTATCATCGGCGTAAACATCGATATCACCGAACGTAAAGCTGTGCAGGATGCGCTTATAACGAGTGAGGAAAAATTCCGTGGCATCTTTGACAACATCAATGACGGACTCCAGATCCATGAGATTGGACCTGACGGGAAGCCCGGAAAATTTATAGAAGCAAACAATGTCGCCTGCCAGATGCTGCAGTATACCCGTGACGAACTGATGGTGCTTGGGCCTCTTGATTTTGCCACTGAATACCATAGTAAACCACTTAATGAAATTTTTAAAGAAAATATGACAACCGGCCATGCGATCTTTGAGACCGGGCACCGGCGAAAGGACGGGACCATAATTCCGGTCGAGATCAATACCCATGTTGTTAACCTCATGGGAAAACGGGTGATTGTTGCGGTGGTCCGGGACATCACCGAGCGCAAAGCAGCACAAGACGCTCTCATGCGGGTCAACCAGAAACTCAACGTAATCTCCCAGCTGACACGAAAAGACTTAGCCAACCAGATCTTTGTCCTCAACAGTTATCTCGAGCTTGCAAAACATCAGCTGGCCGGGCAGGATCACATTATCGAGACTGTACAAAAAGGTGTCCGGGCGATCCAGTCAATCCACGAGACCATTGAATATTCAAAAGATTACCAGGACATGGGCTCAAAACCTCCGGCATGGCAGAACGTGAAGATGGCGTTGCTGTTCGGACTTTCCCATATCTCGATTGGAAAAATCCAGCACAGTTTTGAAACAGAATACCTCGAAATCTTTGCCGATCCCCTGCTCGAAAAGGTCTGCCAGCGCCTCTTTGAGAACGCGGTGAAGCACGGTGAGCATGTCACCCGTATCCGGGTCTGGTACACGGTTACTAAGGAAGGAGCTGTGATTTTCTTTGAAGATGACGGCATAGGCATCTCTGAAGATAGAAAGAAGCAGATCTTTTTGCGCAGCGAGGGGGCCCGCGTCTCGGTAAGGAGTCTTATCTTCGTCCGGGAAATTTTAGATATTACCGGCATCACCATCAAAGAGACGGGTGAACCGGGGAAGGGTGCACGGTTCGAGATGGTTGTGCCCAAGGGGATGTGGCGAACAACTAATAAGGGTACATGATGGCAGCGATAATCCGCATTCTCTATGTTGACGACGAACCTACCCTGCTGGATATTGGAAAAATGTTCCTTGAGAAGTCCGGAGAGTTCACCGTTACAACAGCACTCAGTGCACCCGAAGCGATCCGGTTACTCGAACAGGAAAAATTCGATGCCATCATCTCCGATTACCAGATGCCGGAGATGGACGGTATCCAGTTCCTTGTTGAGGTGCGATCACGTTTCGGGCCAATTCCGTTCATCCTATTTACCGGGAGGGGCAGGGAAGAGATAGTCATTCAGGCAATCAACAGCGGTGCGGATTTCTATCTCCAGAAAGGCGGTGAACCTAAAAGCCAGTTTGCCGAACTCTCGCACAAGATCATGTCGGCTGCGTCCCGGAAAAGGGCAGAAGACGCACTACGGGAAAGCGAGGCGAAATACCATAATGTCATCGAGGACCAGACCGAATTTATTTCACGGTTTCTTCCCGATGGCATGCATATCTTTGTTAACGATGCCTATTGCCGGTACTTTGGTGTAGCGCGAGAAGATATCCTCGGCCACAGGTTCATGCCGGCCCTGTATGAAGAAGACCGTAAAGCCGTTGCCGCTTTTTTTGCCACTTTAACTCTTAATAATCCTGTCGGGACCATTGACCAGCGGACCATCATGCCGGATGGCAGCACCCGCTGGCAGCGCTGGAGTGACCGGGCAATTTTTGATGCTGACGGAAAACTTGTGGAGTACCAGTCTGTTGGCAGGGATATCACTGCACAGAAAGAGGCAGAGATCGCCATTAAGAGAAGTGAAGCCCAACTGAATGCCATTATCCAGAGTTCGCCAATCCCCAAGTTTGTCATTGACAAAGATCACCGTGTTATCCATTGGAATAAAGCACTTGAAGCATACAGCGGGATAAAGGAAAAAGAAATTATTGGCACTAATCAACACTGGCGTGCATTTTACACCGAAGAACGCCCCTGCATGGCGGATCTCATTTTGGATGGTACAGTTGAGAAGTTATCCCAGTGGTATGCCGGAAAGTATGCGAAATCAAAACTTATTGAAGGCGCATATGAGGCAACAGATTTTTTCCCCCATATGGGCATAACAGGAACCTGGCTTTTTTTCACTGCATCGGTAATAAAAGATGATGACGGAAACATACTGGGTGCGATTGAAACCCTTGAAGATTCCACAGAAACCCACCTTAAAACAGAAGAACTTAACATTGCCTACCAGAAGATACAGAACGCTTTTGATCTGGTGAAAGAGAGTGAGGTGCAATACCGGAATATTGTTGAGGACCAGACCGAATTTATTTCACGGTTCCTTCCTGATGGCACGCATATTTTCGTCAATGATGCCTATTGCCGGTACTTTGGTATAGCGCGAGAAGATATCCTCGGTCACAGGTTCAGGCCGGTCATTCATTCCGATGACCGTAAGGCGGTTGCAGGTTTTTTTGCCACACTCACTCTTAAGAATCCTGTCGGGATTATTGACCAACGGACTATTATGCCAGATGGCAGTACCCGCTGGCAGCGGTGGAGCGACCGTGCAATTTTTGATGCTGACGGGAATGTCGTGCAGTACCAGTCTGTCGGCAGGGACATCACCGAATACAAGCAGGCAGAAGCAGCGCTAAAAGAGAGAGAGGAACAACTGCACCTTGCTATAGACAGTGCAAATCTCGGGCTTTGGGATATGAATCTCATTAACGGGGAGATGGTCCATAACCAGCGCTGGGCTGAGATGTTGGGCTTTTCAATGAATGAATTGGAAAAACCCTCTGAATGGTGGGGACAACGTGTCCATCCTGAGGATTACCAGAATATCACAAACATTAGTGATTTACATCGTGCCGGGAAAATCCCGTTCTTTGATGCAATATACCGGATGAAACATAAGAACGAAGAATGGCGTTGGGTGCATTCAAAAGGAAAAATTATCTCGTGGGACAGTGACGGAGTCGCACTCCGGATGATAGGAGTCAACCAGGATATCACCGGGCAGAAACTGGTAGAACTTGATATCCTAAAAAAGAATGAGGAACTAAAAACCTCGCATGAGGAACTGACCGCGACGAGCGAAGAACTCCATCAGACACTTGATGATCTCACGCAAAGTGAGCATAAGCTCCGTGAGAGCGAGGAACGGCTGAACTTTGCTATTGAGAGTGCACACCTCGGACTCTGGGACCTGAATTTTGTCACGTATGATGTAGTTCATAACCGGCAATGGACAGAGATGCTCGGTTTTTCCCGTGCGGAGATGGACAAACCATCGAGCTGGTGGCAGGAACGGGTGCATCCGGAGGATTCAGCTCGTGTCAGTAAGAGTAGTGAAGACCATGTTGCCGGAAGAGCTCCCTATTTTGACAGTATTTACCGGATGAAACATAAGAACGGGAGCTGGAGATGGCTGCATTCAGTAGGCAAAGTGGTCTCGAAAGATAGTAAAGGCCGGCCTCTCCGCATGATCGGGATCAACGAGGATATCACCGAACGCAAAAACACAGAAGAGAAACTAAATGAACGCGAAGAAAAATACCGCACGATATTTGAAAATGCCGGTGATGCGATTGCGATACACAATATAAATGGACAATTTATTGAGGTAAATGACATTATCTGCAAACGTCTGGGCTACACCCGTGAAGAACTATTAACCATGACGGTGGAGGATATTGATGACCCGGTTCATGCCCGAAATGTTGAGGGACGAATAAAGGAACTTAGTAAAAAGGGACACATTGTCTTTGAAACAGTCCACATTGCACGAGATGGCCGAAAAATTCCCATAGAGGCGAGTGCAGTTATTTTCCATATTGACGGTAAGCCATTCATAATGAGCATTGCCCGTGATATTACCGGACGCAAAGTGGCAGAAGAGTCGCTACAACAAGCCAATAAAAAGCTCACCCTCCTCTCCAGTCTCACACGGCACGACATTAAAAATCAACTGACGGTGCTTTTAGGATACCTCGACATTCTGGAACAGAAACAATCTGATCCCACACTCACCGAATATTTCCAGAAGTTAACAAACGCTGCAAACCGGATATCTTCCTTAATCCAGTTCACCAAAGAGTACGAGAGGATCGGTACTACTATACCCGTGTGGCAGGATACCCGCAATCTCGTTGAGAATGCGATAAAGCAAGCTCCGCTCGGACAGGTAGTAGTAAAGAATGAGTTACCCGTCTGTGAAGAAGTGTTTGCTGACCCGCTCATTGTCAAGGTCTATTATAACCTGATGGATAACGCGGTGCGATACGGGGGGAAGATTACGACCATCCGCTTCTCTGTTGAGGAACATGGCGATGATCATGTCATTGTCTGCGAGGATGACGGGGTGGGTGTCGCACTTGAGGATAAGGAGAAGATCTTCGAGCGGGGTTTTGGGAAGAACACCGGGCTTGGTCTGGCACTGTCGAAGGAGATCTTATCGATCACTGGCATAACCATCAAAGAGACCGGGGAACCAGGCAAGGGAGCACGGTTTGAGATGGTTGTGCCCAAGGGGGCGTGGCGTAGGCGTATCACAGGAAATGATGCATGATGGCAAAGGACGATGGATGGATAACGGATAGCAAGAAGATAACAAAGACCGTAGCTTCCTACTTCACGACATGCTGGTTGACTAAAATCGGAAATCATTAATCTGATAAATTCCCGATAACTATTCACGGAGTGAGATGATGAAAAAAAACCAGATTCTCGGACTCGTTGTTATTGCCATTATCCTCATCGGAGGGGGAGTCTGGTACCTGCAGTCTGTGCAGCAACCCACACCCAAACCCTTAACAGATATCAAGATTGATCCGGGTCACAATGCCGCATCCACCCTGTTAATGGTTGCAAAGGATAAGGGGTATTTTGCGCAACATGGCTTAAATGTCACATTCATCGAATCTTCGTCAACCATAGTTGCAATACAAAACCTCGAGAATCATAAAAATGATTTTGGTTTTTTTCATGATTACTTCCTCTCAGAACCCCTGCTGTATAACAAAACCGTGCGGGTGATCGGAACACTTGCAGAATCTGATACCAATTATGTGGTCGGCCGCAAGGACAGGGGAATTATCAGGGCGCAGGACCTTGAAGGTAAAAAAATCGGCGTCACGAAGAGTAATGCCCCGGAATATTTTATGGACCGGTTTTTTATATTGAATGGCCTGTCATTGCGCAACACCACGGTTATCTATATGCAGCCGGCAGCACTGGTCGATGCAATTGTTAGAGGAGATATCGATGCGACATTTTCACCCGAACCCTATGTATACCAGATGCGGCAGAAGATGGGGGAAAATGCAGTAGTGTGGCCTACCAATCTTAAACAACACCAGCAATATTCTCTTGTCTGCAATGAAGATACCATTGTTAAGCATCCTGAGATCATAGAGGCGATGCTTGCATCGGTTCTTCAGGCAGAAGTCTATGTCAATTCCCATCCCGAAGAAGCTAAAAAAGTTGCCCAGAAGCAGACAAATTTTGATGACCAGTACATGGATAAGGACTGGCCGAATCATCATTTCTTTGTTGGTCTTTCCCAGTCACTTATCACATCAATGGAAGATGAAACCCGGTGGAGGATCTTAAACAATATGACTGATGTGAAAGAGGTGCCTGATTTTCTGAAATACCTGTCTCCGGATACCCTGTACAAGCTGAAACCAGCATCGGTTACCATCATCCGGTAAGTTACTGAGTGAGAGTGAGAAAAATATGAAAATCAAAACACAGGTGAGTATCAGCATCATCGTCTTTATCATCCTGGCTGTTGTGATAATATTTTCATATTTCTCCAGTGAAAACCAGCTTTATGAAATCCAAAAAAAGCAGCAGATCATTGACAATATTGAAAAAACCTCATTTGAACTCTACTATCTGGAAAATGATTACTTCATCCACGGTGGAACACGCACGGTTGAACGCTGGAATGCAAAATACGCTCTGTTAACAGGGCAGCTTAAAGAACTCACATTAACCGATCCTGTCCAACAGACCGTACTCAATTCAATGTTGAACAGTCATGCGGATTTACCGACAACGTTTTTTGATCTTGTTGCCGTGACCGATTCTGCTCAGGGAAAAGAATCCATTTCTTCCGGCCAGAGTGTAAAGGAATTTGCTGCAAGCACATTAACCGGACACACGCAGATGATGATGGCCAGATCATCTGAACTTTCCCAACTGGTCAAAGCTGAAGCCATTGAAGTCGGGAAGAGAACATCCCTGATTATTTCCTCCTCGATTGCTGTACTGATGATATTTGTCCTGCTCAATTATCTCCTCATCAACCGCTCAGTGCTCAGATCCATTTCTGCGCTCGAAAAAGGAACTAAACGTATCGGTTCGGGTGATCTGGACACAAAAATTGAGACCGGGAGCAACGATGAAATGGGTGACCTGTCGGTAGCAATCACCTCAATGGCAACCAATTTAAAAACAGTGCTCACGTCCAAATCCAATCTGGAAAAGGAAGTTGCTGAACGCAAGCGGGCGGAGGATGCACTTCGTCAGGCAAACAAAAAGCTCACCTTACTCTCCAGCATCACCCGCCACGATATCAACAACCAGCTGACCGTGTTGATGGGGTACCTCACGATTATGGTAAAGAAGCTGCCCGATACCACACATAACGACTATTTCCAGAAGATAGAGATCGCTGCAAAGCGCATCTCTTCAATGATCCAGTTCACCCGTGAGTACGAGAGCATCGGCGTCAATGCTCCGCTCTGGCAGGACTGCCGCACGCTCGTAGACACTGCGGCAAAGGATGCCCCCCTTGGCAGGATTATAGTGAAGAACGATCTTCCTGTCGGACAAGAAATGTTTGCCGACCCGTTGATTGTCAAGGTATTTTACAACCTGATGGATAACGCGGTACGGTACGGTGAAAAGATCACGACCATCCGGTTCTATGCTTTAGAATCCGGTGATGATCATATCGTAGTGTGCGAAGATGATGGTAATGGCGTGGCAGTTGAAGAGAAGGAGCGGATCTTCACGCGGGGTTTTGGGAAGAATACCGGACTTGGTCTGACACTTTCCCGCGAGATCCTCGCAATCACCGGCATCACCATCAAAGAGACCGGCGAACCAGGCACGGGGGCACGGTTTGAGATGGTTGTGCCCAAGGGGGCGTGGCGGATTGTTGGTGTGCAGAAAAAAACCTGAAACGATTAGCAGAATAATTTTTTTTTGAACACGGCTCAATCTTTACAGGTTAAAAAAACCCGGGGATAAGAGTTCGGGAACTATGAGTTATAACTCTCTATTACCTGGGAATATTATGAGGGAGCAGCAGAGTTCTACAATACCTGTCGGAAAAATGGCGTTTCGGGATCACCGATCGATTTTTTTATTCTGCGCTACTGCAGCAGTTGCAAAGATGCAAATCTTTACTTCGGATAAAGATTTCCTTCTCTACGAAAAGCATATACCGACTTCCCTGTACCAGCCAACAAGGAAAATGTATCGGTGAAGTAAGAGACCTCTCAAATAATCAAAGGCATAAATGAGGAGGAGATCTTATCATCCCCCCATCCCGGTAATAATTCCTACCACCTGCTGAGCTATTACCGGGTCCATCACCCGGGCCAGCACAAGACCGGCCATCACCACAAACAATGACCAGAAAACTTTCTTAACCTGCTCATTTTTCCCAAACGCTTCAATCACAATGTCCACATCCGCATGCAGCCCGCGTTTTATCAGCTTCGGAAGAAACACAAACAGCGGCAGGAACAAAATCGCAGCGCTGATGAACGCAAGCGTTATCTCGGTCCGTCCCGCAAGGAAGATTCCTATCGGGACTGCAAACACACCGGCCAGCACTGCTGCCATCCCCACTTCCCCAAACCAGAAATAATGTTTTTTCTGTGTATAGTTGATCCGCTCCGCATCCGTCAGCGCAGAAAAATCAAAAATACTCAGCGTGTTTAACATCCCGTACCAGACCGCATGCATCTCCTCCGGATCTGCAACGAGACCCAGGAACAGCACAGCGATTGGCAGGATGAGAAGGATAAGTGGAAGATGGGCCAGCACAAAGACCAGCCCGAGCAGAACACCGGTCCCGCAGATAGCAGCCCGAGTCTCCAACTCATTTTCGAACATCGGTATCCCCCGCAATCCGGATCTCAAATACCGGGCTCTCATACCCGCCATTCTGTGGGCTGAAATCCCGGAACCGTCCCATCTGGTCGAACGTGCGGCAACCGGTTCGGATCTGGATCGTGTGAATGCCAGGCGCTCGCGGGTACACCTTTCGACCGTCAACGTCGTACATCACCTCATACGGCGGAATCTCAAACCAGTCAGGCCAGAACCAGACTCCTCGCGGAATATCGATTCCTCTGCGCAGATCCGGCAACCGCAGTGGCGAGAGGTTGTCGTAAATCAGATCGACTATCAGGTTCTTATCGCTCTCCTCCGGGTTCAGGTCCAGTTCATAGAAGATGGGATTGCTTAGCACCTCGTCCCGGGTGAGCGGCTTATCCACCGTGAGGCGTTCAAAACCTCCGGATTTCGCACGGAAAAGTCCGGTCACTATTGCATCCGGCTCTCTGTTCATTTCAGTTTCCATGATAGTTCTCCTGGTGCAGTTCGTGCTCATTCCGGAGTTTTTTAAACTCCTCTACGATCTCATCATATTTGCCGATCTTCTGGTGTATCGTAAACAGCACGGGATAGATCGGAAGCACCGCACCTAACACAATCCCTAACGTTTCAATTTCCATAACGGTCCTCCTCACAAAAGACGAGAAGACCAAAAAGAGAGGGGACCTGGAGGGTCTCCTCCCCCCGGATCTTTTCGTCCATGTGAATCTAGGCAAGTGCCGCTACGGTGTCTGCCCAGGTCTCAACCTTTGTCCGGATGGCTTCATCCGAATAGGATGTGAGGGACACCCGGTTCCGGCTGAAGGTCACATTGAACAGTTCGCCATTCGGGTCATGGCACCTGATGGTCGCACTGTACGTCTCGTTGTCGGAGTCCCGGACTGCTGTGCCGCCATTGGCAGTTGAAAGGGCCGTGTTTGCGAGAATTGCTGTGGCTCCTGCATTGAACCCCGCAATGGAGCTAAACCTGTCTGACAGGCTGCCGACAGTCTTGGCTTCGGTGTTCTGGTAGATGACCTTCACCGTGTAGTCTTCCTTGGTCTTTTCAACCGGGTCATGGGTTACACCGGCGGTCATATACGATACACATGCAAACGGGTTGTCGGTGATTACCGACTGGACGATCGAGTTGAACGTTGTTACATCTTCAATCGGGCTTGCGAGTATTCGAACTGCACTCTTGGTTACATTGCTCTGTATGAAATCTGCCATAATCTATCACTCCTTGTTCTTTTTCCCTTGATTCAGGAATCACGAGGCTTAAGGGCCGGGGTTGATGAGCCGACATTTACCCTCGCAAAAGATCCTCCGGATCCTTTGATGCGAGGCCGATGAGGGAATTTTCCTAGGTCCCTGCCATTTTCGTTCATCCTTGAATTTCGGCGGGAGACGTGGGGTTATTCATCGTTTCCCGATTTTTATCCGGACTTCTTTTCTTTTTGTCTCTGGAGGCCCCTTTGACATACCAGTATATGACATATGAGAGCATGAGTCTGGCTGAATACCATCCAGATATGAGGATTTGGAGGATTTTTCTTGCGGTGTAATGGATTTAAGGGCCAGTCTGGGTCTGGAGCATTTCGCAAAAAAGGAAACTGTCCGGGTTCAGATCCCGGGAAGGAAAACAAAAAATCTTTGAGCAGGACTAAAAACTTCTGGAAATAATCTGCCCGTACCTCTGCACAAACAGAACCGGACCCGCCGGTTTTGACCAGGACATAATCAGTTGTCCCGGATTATCTGCTCATAAAAAAACTAAAAACCCGGAAAAACCGGGGAAAACCTCATGATACTGGCCGGTGGACGGACCCCGGTGTGAAGCGAAACAAACCCGGATTGGCAGTTTTGCATTGTTGATGAAATGAGAAAAATATGAGGGATCCTTTAGTTCCCCGAGAGAAGATTGCCACCTTCTTTAAGATCTGGATTGATTCCTTTTTTTTCGTTTTTTTAATGTCCCAACCGCAGGCTTTAACCCGGCTCCACCTTTTTTACCGGCAGGTATCCTCACGCTGCCGGCATAACGGGAGAACCGTCCCTGCGAACCTCGATGACCCGGTCATCATCGATGCGGAAATACTGCCAGGCTCCCCAGGGTGCGAGGACATGAATCTCCCGGCAGACCACAGGACTCAGTGGCACGTTCCGGAGTCCATGGATCACCTCTTTAAACATCCGTTCTATCTCCTTTGGGTCGCACTCATGGGTCCGGATCCTCATTACACGGATGAACACGACCTGCGTGCCGGTAAAAAGGAGGAGATCGGTAAAGGACCCCGGCACCAGGGAATTATTCAGAACCGTCCCTCGTATCGTGGAATTTTTAGCGGCCTTGTCGATCGCCATTTTTGGTTTTGGTCCGTGGGTCATGCCTCACACTCTCCACAGGGGGGATTTTGGCCCTTTTCATCTTCAGAAGATCTCCTGTCAGCAACATATACTATGCAGCTGCACGCGGGTGATAGCTCCTTTGGCAGAGCCTTGACCCTGACCGAAATGGTATAATGGTGACTGTGCGTCCGTTTCACGCTGATCCGGTACACGCTGTCACCCTTCTGGTTGATCTGGTACGCGATCTCGCGGGGCAGGAGGTAGAGCGGGACAGAGATCTCTTTTACGGATCTGCTCTGTTTCATTCCGACCGCCTCTGCTCTTTAAGTGCGGTTAGCCGGCTGTTGAGCCGGTCGATCTTTTTTGTGGCCCGCTCTACCATCCGATCCTGCTGCTCGTAGAGAGAGATGATGAGGTCTTCAACCTTCTCCCCCACATCTTCTGACATCTCCTCCACATTTTCTGACTTCTCATCCTTATCCTGAACTGCCGGTGCGGGTGTATGGTTACTGATAACTGCCGGTTTTATCTCCCCATTGTAGAGTACACCCATCCCGATGACGAGCGTCTTCCTGCGCTTTTTTAGAAGATCCGTGGAAATTTCACGCGTGAATGCCGCAGGGTTCTGTGCAGTTCCGGCAGTCTGTCCGCATGCTATGGCACAGGAAAATCCGTCCGGATCCTCTGAACCCTGCAGGATCCTGTCAAATCCCGTTAATGAGGAGAATTCCCCATTGTTTTCCCCCGTCTGGTGTTCTTTAATTCCGGTCTCTGTCTCGTTCTTTTGTCCAGTCCCGGTCACACCAGACATTATCTGGCCCGGTTCGGCCACATCCTGATGATTTGTTGATTCAATTTCCATATACATCACCCCTTTGTCTTTTGTTCTCCTGCGGTCCTTTTTTTTAGGGATTTTTTTACGCCATGCGGTGAGACATTTTTTTTAATTTCCCACCTTTGGTTCAGCATCTGCTCTCTGTTACTAACACTTACGCTTCGGCCCGGTGAGAACAGTGACTCTTTTTGTCCCTGTCCACGATTCACAACGGCTAGGCTATCCGTACGATCGCAGCAAGGGAATTAACAACGTTGGGCCAGCGGTCAATGACTATGTATACGAGAAGAGGCGGGCACAATATCTACAGCTGCAGGGCCCGCTATGATGATCCCAAAGCTATGATTCACGTTAGTCGATGCGATGAGAACTAAAAGCGTGTGCCGGAGGGAGCCGGGGGTCTCTTCCCCAACGCACTTTACTCCCTTTTGGTGACGCATGCAAGTTATCATAATTCCGCTCACGGACAACATTGAGAGGTAAAAGAACCGGGAATAGAAGGTTGCAACTTTTGTCGTTGCCCCCAGCTTCTTTATCTTTCTCATTATCCGTGTGCAGATTACTTCGGTCATGCTATAATCTCCTGTAAGGAAATCGAGGTTATAAGGATGGCGGTCACTGTGAAAAATTTCGCAGTCATCCAGCGTTTTTGCAGGAATCCAGGCTCGTAACGCGGTTTTTTTATGGCCGGTTGCCGAACTCCAAAAAAGCGCGGCGGGACCTGGATGAATAATGGATTTTAAGGGATTTTTTGGGGGGGGTGCGGCATTATTCAGAGAAACGCACTTCTGGTTGCACTAGCTCTGTACGAATGCTGCCAAATGTTTTTTCTGACACCCACCCCTCCGCCCGTGGGGTGGAATATTACTCTAGGAATGGGGACTTTTAGTTTTGCTGAAGTTGGAGGGGGTGACGCTCCTTTGGGCTGTTGCCTACAACCTTCGTGAGCTTGCCTCGGGTTTGAATTCCCTGCTAAGTCTTTCCAGGCAGGTGATTGGGGGTGACTATGGCAATCTTGGGAAGGGGATTTCTTATCATCCCATGCACAATCCCTAAATATTATCGTTCATAATAATGAACATATGTTCAAAAGTATGAACATGCTCGGAACTCCCGCACTCAAGACACTCATTTTTCTCGGCCGCCATTACCGGAATAGTTACTATGTCCGGGAGCTGGCAAAGATACTCTCGATCAGTACCGGTGCTGCAAGCGGACAGCTCCGTGCTCTGGAAGAGTTAAGGTTTGTGACCAGCGAACGAAGGGGTAAAACTCTCCTGTTCCGGGCCAGCATCTCGCACCCGATCGTAAGGGAGGCCAAAATTTTTGCAACCCTGCTTGAACTTTCACCGCTTATAGATTCAGGGCAAAGCGGGATCGTGCGAATGATTCTCTTTGGGAGTTGTGCAGTGGGAGAAGATGCTGAAGAGAGTGATATCGATCTCTATATAGAAACAACCGATCGTCTTGCAGTAAAGACCCTGATATCACGCTGTGAACCGGATATATCACGGAAAATTTCTCCGATCATTGTCTCACCGGACGAGGCTCTCCAGATCCGTACACGTGACCGCCCGCTGTTCGAGCGGATACAAACGGGGAAGATTCTTGTGGGTGAGCCGCTGTGAGATACCGTTTTGATGAATGTCTTGAACGAGGAAAAATTGTGAAAATCCCCATTGACCAGGGCCTTGTTGAAAAGGAACTCCTTGAAGCAGAAGCAGATCTTGCCGCAGCAGAGCGATCACTTCTGAACCACCAGGAGAAATGGGCGATTATCCAGGGATATTATTCACTCTTCCACTCACTGCGGTCACTCGTGTTTGGCAAAGGCTATCGTGAGAAGAGCCACCGCTGCCTGAAGTATGCGGTTGAAGCCCTTATTGTTGATCAAGGTTTACTTGATCCAGTGGTGCTGGAACACTTTTCTTTTGCCATGGATCTCAGGGAAGGTGCTGATTATGGTTGCATCTATAATACGGAGTCAGCCCGTATTGTGGTCATGTCAGCTCGAACGGTGTACGAGATGATTAAGCTTTAAAAAAACCCGATCTTCCCAGTTCCTACCAAACCCCCCACTCATAGTTCCTCTGTCCCCCATACCGATCCTCAATCCAAACAGCTCCAAACAGGCCGGTTTTCTCCTGTGCAAAACCTCCGGAATCCAATATAAAGCCCAGAACAGAAACTTTCGGAAAAATACCCCCAAAAACCCGCCTAACAGGCCGGTCGAGAAGTGCCGGTTCCGGAAAATCGGGGTCTGGAATAGACCCGGATGGTCATTTTTGGGGTCATGAGAGGAACCAGGTCACCTCATGTGGATCAAAATTGGATTGGTGTTTTTTTTCGTTTAGTAAATCGAAAAGAAATGGGCGATTGCATCCTTACGATATTGAGGTGTCCCTCACTCATTCGTTCAATCCCGACAAGAACATCATTCCTCGTTCCTACACGAACAAACGGGTACATCATCCGGCCTTCCTTCCCACTCTTTTTTCCCCCGACAGATGACATCTACCCTGTCACCGATGTCCCTGCTGTCAGTAATCCGATGAGTAACAACAAGACAGGGAATTGCCATTTCGGTTACAACGGTCCGTGTCAATTCTTTCACTAACCGGATGTTGTCTGCATCCAGCGCAGTGAACGGTTCATCGAGCATGAGAAGTGCCGGCTCGGTGGCAAGAACCCGGGCAAGGGCGACCCGCTGCTTCTGGCCACCCGACAATTTTCCTGCTCTCACATCAGCGAGATCTTCGATACCTGTCGCACTCATCCAGTGCCTTACCCGTTCTTTGATGAAAACCGGGGATTTATGCCGGACCAAAAGACCAAACGCGATATTATCCCGGACAGAAAAGTGGGGAAAGACAACAGAGTTCTGGAATACGTACCCGATGCGGCGGTTTTCAACCGGAACATCCACTCCCATACACGAATCAAAGAGCACAGAGCCATTAAGCTGGATCGAACCTGTATTTGGGGATACAAGACCCGAAATGCTATTGAGCACAGTAGATTTCCCGGCACCATTCTCCCCCATGAGAACAACGATCTCACCCGGCCCTGCATGGATGGTGATATCGAGAGAGAAATCCCGCAGTTTTTTGTGAATGACTGCATCAAGCATGGGGTACCTCCCTGTGGGCAAGGAGCCGGACTGCGATCATAATCGCAAACGAGATGATCACAAGCAGGATGGAGATCGTAAGTCCGACCATAAAATTCCCCCCCATCCCCAGATATACCGCAAGTGGCATGGTCTGGGTTACACCGGGGACGTTCCCGGCAAACATGATCGTTGCCCCAAACTCTCCGAGTGCCCGCCCAAATGTCATCACCGCTCCTGAAACAAGACCGTTTGCGGTCAGGGGCAGGGTAATCAAGGCAAAGATCCGCAGGGGGGATGCTCCAAGCGTCCGTGCGGTCTGTTCGTACGCCGGATCGAGTTGTTCGAAGAGGGATTTTGCCTGGCGCACATAGAACGGGGAAGCAACAAAAATCTGGGCCATGATAACAGCAAGTGTCGTAAACGCAATGCTGATACCGAATACGGAAAGGTACTGTCCCAGAATTCCTACCCGCCCCCAGAGAACAAGGAGAGCGAGTCCGGCAACTGCAGGGGGGAGCACGAGCGGGAGGTCAATGAGGGTATCGACAATCACTTTTCCCGGGTAATTGTTCCGGCAGTGAACGTAGGCAAACGGAGTACCGACAAGGATCACAACTCCTAAAGAAACTGTCGCGGTGAAGAGGCTCAGGAGCAGTGCGCTGATAACCTCTGGGTTGGAGAGGGAAGTGAAGAAGAGTTCTGGAGTTGTCCGGAAGAACAGTGCAACAATTGGCAATGCCAGATAGAGCGTAACGGAAGCAACCAGGACTGCTGCTCCTATGCAGGTGATTATTCTCTTGATCTTCGCTGAAACGATGGGGGGGGTATTCATGCAACAACTGTTCCGGACCAGATTTTGTTACGCATACTATGATTCCGGGATTTTTAAAAAGGTAGGAAATTTATGAGATCGGCCTGAACCCGTAGTCCTTGAGATCCTGCTGGCCAATGGTCGACAGCATAAAATTTTCGAAATCGGATGCCGCTCCCTTGCTCGTGGACTGCTTCATGACACCGATAGTGTAGGTCTGGAGGTAATTGTCAACTTTCGGGATCGTGATCGCAGTATAGGTGCCCTTTGGCGATGCAGTGTAGGTGGACTCATACACGAATCCGGCATCCACTTCACCGAGTGCTACCTTGGTTGCCACACTTGGTTCAGAGGTCTCGTAGGTCACTACGTTTTTCATCACCGATGTGTTCCAGTTCTGACCGTACGTGGATTTCGCGAGATTGCCAATAGCAGCGATAGTGGCAGTGCCAACAGGTACGCTCTTATCTCCAACAGCGATCTTCACGCCGGGCTTTGCAAGATCTGCAAGGGACTGGATATTTGCAGGGTTGTTTGCCGGCAGGATGACAATCACGTAATTTGAAGTGAGGGGTTTTACCGTCCCGTCAACAAAGTATCCGCCGTTGGTGAGTTCCGTGGTATACGCGTTGCTTGCGGAGATGAACACATCAGCATATGCTCCGTTCATTACCTGTGTCCTGAGCGCCTGTGTGCCGTCAAGGTTAAAGACTACCTTGTGGCCGGGGTACATCTTCTCAAAGTCTGCCGCCAGTTTGGGGGTTACACCTTTTAAGGAGGCTGCGGTAAATGCCACAACATTTCCTTCAGAGTATGTATAGACCGGAACGGGTGTGCTGGTTGTGGCAATAACAACCGGTGCTTTGTTCGTGCTGACAGCCTGAGGTGTTGGCAGGGCAGTTGGTGCCAGTGTTGCAGGAGCCGCTGTTGTTGATACGACAGGAGTTACCTGCTGCGTTGCCGGAGATGACGTGCACCCGGCAAAGAATGTCGTGAGTACCAGCAGTCCGCATACGATGCCTATGATGATCGGGTTTTTTAATGGTCTTTTCATGGTGAATCGTTCCATTGCATACTACGTTTAAGGGAAATATGTAAAATACCTTTTGTTATATTATCAAAAAATTAATTATTTTTAGTTTACACAAAGTACGTTTTTTATTTCTGATATTCCAGCTGACTACATTTTTAGAAGAGAGAAATCCTGGCATCACAATCCCCGGGTAAAATAAAACAATTTAAATTAACAAATCTAATTAGTTAAAAGCAAAAGATTATAATTGGGGAAATCCAACATGTTCATTGTCCACCTGCACACACTGTGGACACATGCACACAACAAACAATCTATGAACGAAGGGGGATCCTGACCAAATCCCCCGGAAAATTTATGGGAGAATATCTTCGTGATCGCCCGGCACCATGTCGCACGTGCAATGTTTTGTTCAACGATGCTTTGCAGTGCGCTGGTGCTTTCCGATCCAGTTCTCATATGGCGATCTGCCTTGGTGCCTGCACATGTGACATACTGCCGGACATACTGATGAAAAAAGCCGCAGTGTTTTTCAGTAATCCTGATGAGTGTGTATTATTTTAACAAAATGAATGATAAGAATTAATTGTACCAGTCAGTAATCCGGCTTGCAATATCTTCCGGATGCCCGATTCACGGTGACTTGCAATGAATCCCCCTACCAAACCAGTTATCACTTACACATCCATAGGGACCATCCACTCTCCGTTCACTGAACCCGCCGGTATGCCGATCCAGCCTGCGGGTGCGGCCGGTGTACGGGGAACTATCGATATCGATGAAAAATTCCGGGACGGTCTGCTTGACCTGTGCGGATTTTCCCGGATCATCCTGCTCTACCACTTCCACCGTTCAGAGGGCTACACGCTCGATGTAATCCCGTTCCTTGATACGGTACCCCACGGCATCTTTGCCACCCGGGCACCCCGCCGCCCGAACGCGATCGGCCTCTCAATCGTGCGGCTTATTTCGGTGAACGACTGCGAACTGGTCATAGAGGATGTTGACATTGTTGACGGGACACCGCTGCTTGATATCAAACCGTATGTGCCGGAGTTCGATAGCTTTCCTGATGAGGAGTCGGGTTGGTTTTTCGGCAGCCGAAAAAGAGTTGCCAACATGAGAGCGGACCACCGGTTCTGTGGGAATGATAAGTGATGGTAGATCCGGTCCTGATGGTTAAAGGCGCTCGCATTGTTTGTAAAACAGTAAGGGTGATTCTCGATTGATTTCAGGTTTTAATTATTCCTGAGTCTTTGTAGATTCCCTGATCTCATTGATAAAATCCAACAAACGGGAATGATATACCTCTGCCAGGAATACTGCCTGCATGTGGGAATTGCACGAGCAGTTAGAAAGCGCAAGTGTCCGAAGTTCTTCGGAATGGGGATCATCGGATCCAAATATCCCGTCAATTACCTGCCAGGTTTTTGAACACCAGCTGATAAAATCGTAATATTCAAGGCCATACTGGTTTTTTTTAATGGTTTTTATCGCTTCAATTCTCTCATCAATTTGAAGAATTGCTTTTTCAGGCGTTGTTCTTAATTGTAACATTTTCATTCACCCGAGAGTAGTAACATTCATAAAAAATGGTAATTATCGTAAATAATTCAATCAGTTTTGAATTTCAGGCACGGATGGGAATATGCACAGCTCTTTTTACCGGTTTTTCCTTATCAAATTTTTTAAAAAAACTTTGTAACACCCCCCCTGCGCGGAAAGCTAAATCCGGATAATAAAAATTTTTAAAAAATATTCAGATTTATTTTATACAACAGTTCTTGCAAGAAATCCAGATCACGAACGTTTTTTTCCTTCACCGGTTGTCAACTGGATAAAAAAATCAAGTGTGCAAGTTAACCAGATGCAAAATTGCGATCGGTGCGTTAATTAGATCCATTATATCGTCGGTAAAATTAACAATCTTTAATTACTGCTCGGGGTCAATTTCTAAATTAGGCAAATTTTATCAAAAAATTTGTGTGTGATGTGCATGGCTTTTGCAGTTCATGTAAACATGGAACGCTGTACCGGGTGCAACAACTGTGTTGTTGCCTGCCCGGTCAATGCTCTCGAGCTCTTTTCGCTCGATCCTGTTACCAAGGAAAAGATCTACCAGGTACAGGATGGTATTGCAGTCAACCTTGATTTCAAGGCTGAACTCTGTGCAGGATGCGGTGTATGCGTCGAAGCGTGTCCGTACGAAGTGATTACCCTTTCCGGGAAAGGCACCGGCGGCGAATTCCCGGTCAGGGCCTGATAAAAAAGAGGAGATATTATGGAAAAGAAAATTACCCTCAACATGATCACGTGCCGGACCATCCAGCAGGGTGTCGGCATGGAAGCAGGCAAGACTTCCCAGAAATACTTCGATGCCTGCACGATCATCCATATGCACCCCGAGGATTTCAAGCGGCTCGGGGTATGGAAGAACACCAATGTTAAGGTCACAAGCTCGGTTGGCAGCGTTATTGTAAAAGCTGTCGAGACTCGCGAGGATCTTGTGCCAGGCCTTGCCCACATCCCGATGGGACCATGGGCAAATCGGATCGTCCCGGCGTATACCTACTCAACCGGTGAACCGTGTTTCAAGGGATTCCCGGTCGATGTCGAGGTTGCCGCAAACGCACGCATTATGGGCGCAGTCGAAGTACTGCAGGATGCCTGCGGACTCATAAGGAAGTGACGAGCAATGCCAAAAGATGTAACTGATGTAATCTGTCCGTTCTGCGGTACCCTGTGCGATGACCTCATCGTCACTGTATCCGATGACAACAAGACGATCCTTGGGGTCAAGAATGCGTGCGCTATCGGCGCCGAGAAGTTCAACCACCAGAGGCTCCCCGGCCGGGTCAGACGCCCGCGGATGCGCCAGGCTGATGGTACCTACAAGGAGATCACCTACGATGAGGCCATTGACTGGACCGCAAAGATGCTGGTCAAGTCGAGAAAGACCCTGATGTACGGCTGGGCATCAACGAGCTGCCAGGCCATGAGCATCGGCCACGAGATCGCAGAGAAGGTCGGCGCCATTGTCGACAACTGTGCTACCGTATGCCACGGCTCATCCCTGATTGCGATTGAAGATGTCGGTGTCCCCAGCTGTACGCTCGGGGAAGTCAAGAACCGTGCCGACCGCGTCATCTTCTGGGGATGCAACCCGGCACACGCCCACCCACGCCACATGTCCCGGTACTCTATCTTCCCGCGTGGTTTTTTCACCGTCAAGGGCCACAAGGGCCGGAAGATCTATACTGTGGACTGCCGGTATACCGATACCGCCAAGTGCTCTGACGAGTTCATCCAGATCGAGCAGGGCTACGACTACGAGCTCCTGAACGCCTTCAGGACCGCAGCCCGCGGAGAAGTTCTTCCGGACACCGTTGGCGGCGTCCCGAAAGAGAAGATCTATGAGATCGTTGAAGACCTGAAATCAGCCCGCTTCGGCATCATCTTCTTCGGTATGGGACTTACCCACAGCATGGGCAGGAACCACAACATCGATATCGCCATCAACCTGACCCGTGACATGAACGACTTCACGAAATTTGCGATCATGGCAATGCGGGGTCACTGGAATGTTACCGGATCCGGCCAGGTACTTGGCTGGCAGTACGGGTTCCCATACGCAGTCGATCTCTCACGCAGGGATCAGGCACGCCACCAGACCGGAGAGACAACATCAGTCGACCTCCTCAACCGCAGTGAAGTCGAGGCCTGCTTCTATATCGCAACTGACCCCGGTGCACACTTCCCGGTCGATGCAATGATCAGCAGTTCAAAGAAACCGACTGTTACCATCGACCCGCACATCAACTGCACCACCGAAATCTCGGATATCCACATCCCGGTCGCAATGGTCGGTGTCGAAGTCGGTGGCTGCGCCTATCGTATGGACAACGTCCCGATCGAGACCAGAAAAGTCGTTGACCCGCCAGAGGGTGTACTTACGGACGAGGAACTCTTAACGAAGATCAACCACCGTGTTGACGAACTCCTTGCCAAGGGGGGACAGTAAATGGCTGAATATATCATTAAGAACGGTCACGTCTTTGACCCGGTACAGGGCATCAAGGGCGACAAGAAAGACATCGCCGTCAAGGACGGCAAGATTGTCGAGAGTGTCGGTTCCGGTGCAAAGGTTATCGATGCTTCAGGCAAGACCGTCATGGCAGGTGCCATCGAAGTCCACGCCCACGTGGCAGGCCCCAAGGTTAACGCCGGCCGCTGGTACCGTCCCGAGGACAAACATTTCGACTCCCACAAGAAACCCGGCATCACCAGGATTGAGGGCGGCAAGTCCATTCCGACCGTCTTTAAAACCGGCTACGAGTATGCCCGTATGGGATTCACGTTTGCCATGGAAGCGGCAATGCCCCCGCTGTATGCCCGCCACGTCCACGAAGAGATCCACGACACCCCGATCATTGACGAAGCCGCACTCCCGGTCTTTGGCAACAACTGGTTCATTCTTGAGTACCTCAAGAACCAGGAGATCGAGAACACCGCAGCTTATGTTGCCTGGGTCATGCGCCAGACCAAAGGTTACGGTATCAAGGTCGTCAACCCCGGCGGCACGGAAGCCTGGGCCTGGGGACTGAACTGTCTCACCATCCACGACCCGGTCCCGTACTTCGAGATCACCCCGGCAGAGATCATCACCGGTCTGATGGCAGCAAACGAGTATCTCGGTCTCCCGCACTCGATGCACATCCACCAGAACGATCTTGGCAACCCCGGCAACTACAAGACCACGATTGACACCCTGAAGCTTGCGGAAGGTGTCAAGACCCATAACAAGTTCGGCCGTGAGCAGGTCATGCACTCCACGCACCTCCAGTTCCACTCCTACAAGGGGACCAACTGGGGAGACTTCGAGTCCGGTGCAAAGGAAGTCATGGACTACGTCAACAAGCAAAAGAACCTCACCGTCGATACCGGTAACGTCACCCTTGACGAGACCACCACGATGACGGCTGACGGACCGTTCGAACACCACCTCCACGGTCTCAACCACTTGAAGTGGTTCAACGTGGATGTTGAACTTGAGACCGCTGCCGGTGTCGTGCCGTTCATCTATGATCCGAACAATGCCGTCTTTGCCAGCCAGTGGGCAGTCGGTCTTGAAATTGCACTCTATGCAAAGGACCCGATGCGCTGTTTCATCACCACCGACCACCCGAATGCAGGACCGTTTACCCGGTACCCGCGTGTCTACGCGTGGCTCATGAGTGCAAAGTTCAGAAATGAGCGGCTCAATTCCTTTAAGAAAGCCGACAAGGTCATCGCCGCAACGAACCTGTCGGGCATGGACCGCGAGATCTCGCTCTACGAGCTGGCAGCCATGACCCGTGCAGGCCCGGCCAAGTGCCTCGGCCTCTCGAAGGACTACGGTGGCTTAAAAGCCGGCATGAACGCCGACATCGCCATCTACAACATCAACCCCGACAAGTTCCCGTCAGACGGCGCAGCAATCGAGAAGGCGTTTGCCAACGTTGCCTACCTCTTTAAGGATGGCAAGATCTGTGTCGAAAGCGGAAAGGTTATCGACATGGGTCAGAAGAAGACCTTCTGGGTGGATGCGAAAGTCAAGGAGAACAAGCAGGTTGCGCACGATGTCAAGGAGAAATTCCTGCGCTATTACAGCTTGAACGAGAACAACTACTCGGTTCCCGAGAGCTATGCACCGCACCAGCACATCATCAGCGTGGATGCAACCCAGTGAGGTGAAAAAAATGAACACTGTTACACTGACTGTAAAGAACGCACCGGAACTCTTCTTAGAATGCGAGAATGTAAACCCGGATGTATTCGCCGGCAAGAAGGCTGACCAGATAGCAAAACTCGGTGCTTTCCAAGGTAAGGAAATTACAACCCTGGGTGACTACTTCACCATCACAGGAGAAGCAGGTGCAACAGCCGCCGAGACAAAGATTGTCATCAACGGCGACTGTTCGAAGATGAAGTACATCGGCGCAAAGATGAGTGCCGGTGAAGTGATCGTCAACTCTGCCTGCGATATGTACACCGGCGCCTGGATGAAGGGCGGCAAACTCGTTGTCAACGGGGATGTCCACTCGTTCTGCGGCCTTGCACTTGCGGGCGGCGAGTTCACCATCAATGGCAATGCCGGCAACTATCTCGGTGCTGCATACCGGGGCGACTGGAGAGGCATGAGCGGGGGAGTCCTCCGCGTGAAAGGCAATGCCGGCTCCGATGTTGCTACGTTCATGACCGGTGGTGAAATGATCATTGAAGGCAATGTCGATATTCACATCGGAACCCACATGGAAGGTGGCAAGATCATCGTCAAGGGCAATGCGAACCGCCGTGTCGGGGGCCAGCTTGTCAAGGGCGAGATCTATATCTTTGGCAAGATCAACGTCATGATGCCCGGTTTCAAACCGGCTGGCGAAGTCGCCCTTGAAGTGGACGGCACCAAGGCAAAATTTGTTGAGTATCTCGGCGACCTCGGAGAGCGACACCCCAAGAAGAAGGGAGAGACGGTCTACGGGAAACTTTTCCTTAAACAATAATCCTTTTTTTGTCAGTACAACACACACTGATTCGTTAAGATAGTGATTAACTGTTTTATTTAAACAAAAAGGTTTTATCAATCAAAAATAATGATATAAATGCCCGTAGTGAGGCCCGGGTTCGTGTAACGTGCAGATTATCTAACCTCGAACATTAGACTGCATATTGATAAACACGAACCTTTTCGATTTTACGATGATTATCAACCTGTTTTTCTCGCAACTGCGATAGAGAATCCCTGCAGGTTCTCGAGAAAAATGCAACCGGAAAATCCTGATGCAACCAGCGCATCTTTTACTTCATCCGCAGTTCGGAACATTGCGTTTTGAAAGAAACGACCGGGAGGATCCCGCTCTTGTTCCATTCGTGCGAGAGCCCCGTCTTTGTTAAAAAAACCGATGACAAGCGTTCCTCCCGGTACAAGGACACGATTCGCTTCAGAAAACGGACATTTGATATAGGTAAAAAAGCAGATGACGGTCATCATCAGAACCTGATCGAACGTACCTGAACGATAGGGTAAGGACTCTCCAATACCCACGACACTCTCAACCCCCCGCTGGCGTGCCATTGAGATAAGAGATACCGAGGGATCAAGACCATACTGTATTCCCAGCGCGGCGCTAAACCTGCCAGAACCGATACCGATTTCAAGCCCAATTCCTTTGCGGGGGATACGTGGGCGGAGGAGTGCCAGTTGGTTGTCGAATGTTTCTTTGTGTGTATCAAACCAGCGATCATAGTCTTGTGCATACTGATCGAAGACACTGGTGACCGGGTTCATGGCTTAATTGCCCGGCGCAGGAAGCCGTATCTTCATCTTTCCACGAATCGATTCCGCGATCCCCTGCATTTTTATCCTTCCTGTATCCCCCTCGTGATGGTAAAACAGCAGAAGATGGAAATAATCCCCGGTCAGATCTAAAAACTCCTTCCGGTACCGCACTTCAACATTTGCATCTCCAACAAATCCCTTGATAGAGATGAAGTGTTCCTGTTCAAACGAAAAGTACGGACGTTTAAGATGAGGATACTGCCTCACTGTCCCGAAGTGTCCAAGAAACTCTAATAACTCCGCAGTGAGCGGTTCATCGAGCATGAACTCCTTCATCAACGAGCCGTCAACGCAGACCCTGGTCTGGACAGATTTAACGATTCGCACTATCCGCTACCTCCCGCACTGCATCGGCAGCCTGCCTGCACTCCTCAGGAGTGTTGAGATAAGAGCAACTCATACGGATACATCCTTTCCCACCATCGATCCGGTCGTGAACGAGCGGAGCGCAATGGAGGCCGGTCCGCGTGATGATGTTATACGCCTTTGCAAGAATGTACCCTGCTTCATCGTTTTCCATGTTCCTGATGTTGAACGAGACCACCGGGAGATCGGGAGCGGGGGTGTAGAGCGTGATGTTCGGATCCTTGTTGAGTTCCCTGATGATAAGAGCGGTAAGGCCCCTGCATTTAGAGGTTATTGCATCCTGTCCCTGGTGTTCGATGTAGCGGATGCCGGCAAGGAGCGAGGCAATGCCGGCATAGTTCGGGGTGCCGGCTTCAAACTTCTGCGGCATGTCATTCGGGTGAGCAAGTGTGCGGGAATCCGTACCGGTACCTCCCTGGCGGATGGGGGCGATAGCTTCCGGGTCCGGGAGGTAGAAGCCCCCGGTACCCGGGAGCCCAAAGAGCGCCTTGTGCCCGGTGAAGATAAACGCACAATCAGGGATTTCTGAGAGGTTGATAGGAATCTGCCCAACGGTCTGGGCCCCGTCAACAATGAGAAAGATATCGTTTGACGCACAGTATTCAGAAACGGGCCGTATGTTTTGTAAGGAGCCGAGCACGTTACTGCCATGGGTCATAACAACAAGGCGGGTGTCAGACCGTATGGCTTTTTTGATCTCCTGCAGGGTGACGCGGTCATCATCAAAAGGGAGGGTGGATACGGTAAGCCGCCCTTCTCCTTCAAGCGTATGCAGGGGGCGGAGTACGGAGTTGTGCTCGAGTTCTGTCGTAATCGCATGGAACGGGGTTTTTTGATTTTTCACAAACCCGTGGATGAGCAGGTTTAAGGAATCCGTTGCGCTCTGTGTGAAAATGAAATGGTCTGGTTCATCCGCGAAAAAAAAACCGGCAAGTGCCTCCCGTGTCGCGGAAGGGTAATCGGTTGTTCCTCCGGCAGTTGACCGCCCCTGCTCAAAGAAAGGGGTTGTCAGGCAACGTGTGACCTCGGCAAGTACTTCTGCTGGTTTTGGCCAGCTGGTTGCTGCATTGTTGAGGTAGATGAGCGGGGGAGCCCCGGCACCCTTGTGCTCTGCCATTGCTGTTATGTGGGTAATGGTTCCTCTTGGTTCTTTTTATTTGGAGTCTTAGCGTACACACAGAACTGATAGTTAACTCAGGCCAGTTTTTCATCAGAGGGTGTCGTTAATTTCAATACCCTAATAAGGGGAGAATGATAATATATTTACGTTACCTGATAGCAGGGCATACATGAGGTTATCACAATGGACAAATACGTGTGCATGATGTGCGGTCATATCTATGACCCGGCAGTTGGAGAGACCAAGGCATTTACCACGATCCTCTGCAACTCGAAGATAATGGAAGAGTACGATTGCAAGATCATGTCGGCAAAACCAATTAAGTCCGGCACAGACTTCACCGCCATTCCGGCAGACTGGAAGTGCCCCACATGCGGTCACCCAAAATCCTATTACCGCAAGCAGGTACCCGACACCCTTACCGCGATGCGGACGATCAGCTATTGAAGTGAACCCTGCGTTCACCTACAAACTTTTTTTCTTATCTGACACTTTTTAGTCGTGAGAGTGATCTGGTATCTGATACAGTGAACTTCCAGAATTCACTACCGTAAAGTTGGGATCCAAAAACAGGCCTGCAGTTCCTAAAAACCCCCCACCCATAGGTTACCCCACCCCCAATCCCTATCCTCAATCCAAACAGCTCCAAACAGGCCGGTTTTCTCCTGCGCAAAATCTCCGGAATCACCTATAAAGCCCAAAACAGGAACTTTTTAAAAAAACACCCCCAAAAACCCGCCTAACTGGCCGGTCGAAAAGTTCCCGTTCCGGACAATCGGGGCCTGAAATAACCCCGGATAGCCTTTTTTGGGGTCATGAGGGGGACCAGGTCACCTCAGGTAATCGGGTATCTGATAGGAAACATCGGGTGCCTCACGCGGTAATGAGAGGGGAGGGAACGAGAGAAGATTATGGAAATATCTAAGAACCGTTAAAAAAAGAGGGTTAACTTGTTCTGTACTATGCCGGTTTTATCCCTGTATCATCTGTAGGATCGTCTTCTTGAACTCATCGTATTCCAGCTCATCCAACTGCTCCGGTAACATCGAGCCCATTGACGCCTGCCGGTAGATCCAGTAGATGATCTTGTCCACTACCCGGATCACATCGTCCTCTGTCTTGACAGTTACAAGGTTTCGCCCAAGTTTCGGATGACGCCCGCGGTGACCCCCTACCGTGATACGGTACTCCGGGTCAGCGCCACGGATTAAATGGAACGGGCAGGGCATGATACAGAACCCACACTCCATGCACTTGTTTGTATCAAGAACAATGATGCCATCCTGGACTTCGATCGCCTTCTCCCGGCAGTAGTGGACGCAGGTGCCACAACCCGTGCAGAGCCCGGGATCCCGGATAGGTTTCTGGATGCCGGTGATCCCAATCTCATTCAACCGCTCACTCTCGCAACCGTTCGGGCACGAGGATATGGCGATCCGCACTTTGACGGGCAGCTCCTTTCCAAAAAATTTCTTGTCAATCTTCTCTGCAAGACCAACACTGTCGATGATGCCAAACTTACAGTTGCGCGTGCCAAGACAGGCTGTGATATTTACCACTTCTTCGCGCTCCGCCCCAAGGGGTGTGCCGTTTTTTTCCAGTTCGCCAAGGAGCCCTTCGAGTACGGAAGGATCCACATGCGTGAGCTCTATTGTCTGGCGGGTGGTGAGGTGGAGTTGCTCAACCCCATACCGTCCGGCAATCTCTCCTACTTCTTTCATCTGGGCAGGTGAGATCATACCGGCCGGCATCCGGAGACGGACAATACAGAAATCGGGGTCGCGTTCGGTGATTATTCCGCCGCGGGTAAAGAGATCCTGGTTAATGGACTTGGGTGGGCGTGCCATAGTATCCATCTATGGGGCGTGTTAATGGATAGATGTTGTCAATGTACTAATGATTATAGCATGTAGTTACTAATATGTACTTATGACCAAGCAGTCCGAATACATGGAGGCATTCTTCGGAGTTGAACTCAATCAAAAATTCGAAGATATGATCAGCGAGCTCAAAGATGTGGAGGAAAGCCTTAAGGATCTCTCAAGAGAGATCGGGAAACTGGGCCCGAACCTTGGAGCTGATGAGGCAAAAGAGCTCAACAAGGAATGCCGGGCGGTTGCGTATGAAAATGCCCAGCAGATCAAGGATGTCCGGACCTTTCTTGACTTCTACTTAAAATCCGACAAGGCCTCCACCCATATCATACTCGAGCGGGATACCTACATGAAGATCTACCAGATCTTCAAATGGGACGGCTCAGATGTGCGGGACTTAAAACGCTGGATCAAAGAGCTCAGGGATCTCTGCGACAAGATCGGCCTGAATATCAGGGATCTTATCAATTTCAAGAAACTTACCGTCCAGCCGGTACCGGACGAGCTAATGAAGTTCCCGGTCTATGCCTTCGATCGGCAGGGTTACTGCCTCACTGGCCCGGCTTACGACATGGTTATGCACATCGATGAAGTGCGGGAAAAAATTGCCGAAAATGCAAAGGAATAATCCGGTTTTTCTCTTCACTCCTGCTTCCATTCTTTTTTCAAATTACTGAGCACGGGATTCCCTGAATTTCTTTGTGGGCATTTCACCGGTTGTCATATCGCCTCTTTTGGCAGATCCCGCGCGATTGTTAGCGATCAGTGCAGCAGGAATTACAAATATTAATTTTTTAAAGTTAACTTATCGATTAATATTACTAAAATTTATTTACCCAAAACAGTAATCTTTGATAATGGCCGAAACCAAGGCAGGAAGAGAAGAACATTTATCGTGCATGGATACCCTTGCAAGAAACCCGCTGTATGTCGGGCTTGCGATCGGTATCCTTGCCGCACTTGTACAGGTATTATTGATCAGTGCCGGAGGACCGGAAGCCTACGGGTTCTGTGTTGCCTGCCACACCCGCGATGTTGTCAACGATGGCGTCAACGCGGTTGCCGGCACCAAACTTGCCCTTGCTGCGATCTCCCAGAATGCGATCCTGCCAGTGATGACTGTCGTTGGTGTCCTGATCGGGGCATTCGCATCAGCGAAATACTACACGGAGTTCAAAACCAAGACGGGCAGTACCAAATCGTACGTCTGGTACCTGCTGGGCGGGCTCTTGTTCATGATCTTTGCCCTCTTCATGGGTGGCTGCCCCTACCGCATGGGACTCCGTATCGGGTACGGCGATGTGGTTGCGTTGATCGGACTTGTGGCCATTGTTGCCGGTGTCTTTGTCGGAATAAAAATTGCTACTGCAATTGCGGAGCGTGAGGGATAATTATGGTAGCTTCAGGCTGGCTCTCAAAGGATGTCGCAATCATTGCCGTCCCCATAGTCACACTTCTCTTCGGACTCCTCATCGGGTGGCTCGCGCAACGCTCCGGGTTCTGCTCGGTTGGCGGGTTCCGTGACTTCTTCCTGTTCCGGCACACCCGGCTGATGTACGGGTACCTTGCACTTATCGGGGGAGCGTTTATCGGCTACCTTGTCTTCTGGCTAATCACCCCATCCGCGTTTGAGAACTTCTTCTGGCTGCTAGGTAAAGGGCTCATGCCTGTGCCCGGTGCACCGGCAAACCTGACAGTTGTTGCGTATATTGTCCTTGCTGTTATTGGAGGGATTGCTGTCGGCCTCATAGGTGTCCTCCTTGGGGGCTGTCCGCTCCGACAGGTGGTTATGACTTCTGAGGGAAACATCAAATCCCTCTGCTTTGTCATTGGCATGTGCATCGGGAGTGTCGTTTTTGCGGCATGGGTGTCCGGCTGGGGAGTCACCCTGTTAAAAGGACTGGGGATCGCATAACAAAAAAACGGTGAACACGTATGACAACAAAAACCCTTGACATTACCGGAAAAGTCTGCCCGTACTGCCTTTTAGCGGTACAGAAAGCCGCAGCAGCACTGAATCCCTCAGACGAACTGGTCATCAGCTGTGACCATCCCTCTGCTGCAACCACCGCCATCCCACAGTTTGCACAGGATACCGGCATGGCAATCAGTACAAAGAAGGTCTCTTCGGGCCTGTGGGAGATACATCTCATAAAAAAATAACCGCATCTCATTAACAAAACTGATAAATAACCAGATTCGTGAAACAGTATAAGAGAAATTCCCTATGACCTCACATTTTTTCCTGCTTGGCAGTCAACTGACCCAGGAACGACTCTCCTGGATTGAAGAGAGCCTTAAATTTTTCTTCGTCAAGCTGAACCCGGAAAACCTCCTGCACAGTTCTAAACCAAAGGATGCCATCTTTTCGTTTTTTTTGACAGGTGATGCACTCTACAGCCTCCAGAACCCTCAGACACTTCCTGTATGGGAGATCATCCTCTCAATGCCTTCGGTAAAGATCATATGCGACTGTAATGAACTGGAACTGCGGGGCATATCGATCGAGCGCCTGAAGATGAAAAATCCCGAGCAGGTGATTGACCGGAACAGTCTTGCCTTAAACGGTCAGCCCTCATTCTGGAAGGATGTGATAAAGTTAGCCCGGCAGCATGAACAGCCGGTGCCGAGCACTGTTGGCTTCCTCCAGATGGAGTCGCCTTACATGCACCAGTCGGCCCATGCGACCCTTCAATTTCTCGCTGCAGGGATAGAAGCCCATGCTTCGATAGATCTTTACGCGTATCTTGACGGGATTCATCTTGGACACATCGGGCAGAATCCTTCGGAATGCGAAAATATCGGCAAAGGTCTTGAGGAAGTGAACGAGAAAGCCCAGAAGAAGGGGCTCTCCTGCCAGATGATCGCCTGCGGACGATGTGCCGCAGCCAGAGGATACAGTACCTGGGATGACGGGCGGGGTGTGGTGATCTCAACCTGCTCGATCAAACCATTTAAGATACGGAACTTAAAAGAGATCATTGACCAGTTCGAGCGTAACCATGTCATCCTTTCAAAGGACAGCGCCTCTATCCAGCTGAAAAAAGATGTGCAGTCTTCCTCATTACAGCAACCGGAGAACAGCAGGAAACCCCCGATAACAATTCTTGTCACCCGGCGACCATATGGAACAGAAGAGGCATTTGGCGCCATCTCGTTTGCTGTTGCCTGTGCATATGAAGGGATCCAGACGCGTGTCATCTTTATCGAGGATGGTGTTTATACACTCGTGGGCACCCACAAGCTGGAGAAAGGCACGCACTTTTTCAACCTGCAGGAGGTTGTCGATGCCATTGCAGGAAGTGCAAACATCCAGTTCTTCGCGTTCCAGCCATCGCTGAACCAGCGGGGAATTATAAAGAATGCAAAGATGAACGCGGTGCTCGATATTGGCACACAGGAACTTGGTCAGCTCCTTTTCTATCCCCCAAATGGTGTGACGGCTAACCACCAGCGGGTCATTTTCTTCTGATGAGGGGCGGTATACCATGACAGAAGATTCCGCAGAGATTCCGGATTTTTCGCTGCTGACCTGCACAAACCTGATGATCCGCTTAAAGATGCTCCTTAAAAAATCCGGGCCCGATGCATTCGTGGAATGCTTTGTCCGAAGGGACCAGCGGGACACGATCGAGGTACCATTCTCCCACACCGGGTATGATGTGAAGATAAGAAAAGTGGATAACAACCGTTACCTTGTGAGCCTGAAGAAGAAGACGGAGCAGGAGCCACATCTCTGATGGTATCCACGCCCATAATCCAGGTTATTCACCAGACATTTTCCCGGCATGACCGGCAGTACTGTATCTTCTCGGTCGCTGGCAGGGACGAAGAGTTTCTCTATTATTCCCATATATCCCTCCCGCTCCGTTCGCTCATGTTCGGCAGGAATTTTTTCGGCCAGCTGCCACAGCTCATGGAGAAAGAGGATCTCTGCATCGAGTGCGGGTTGGGCTTATCGGTTGCTGGGGGTGTTGCTCTTGACGGCGGGGACTGTATCGCGTGGCATTATACTTTAGTGGAAGCAAACCGGGTACTTGCCGCACTCCGTGAAACGCTGGGGGCAGGGGGGCAATGGATCGCGTTATTCCAAGAGAAAAAAACCTAAAGAGTAAGGGTTTTGCCGGGGAATCTGCGCAGTATTTACGGTGTCGGCTCCTTCAGGCCGATAAGAAATCTGTCACTGGTTCGTTCCGGTCTCCCGGAGAATGATCTTTGCGGTTTCTTCTGCAACTTCCCCGGTGAAAGCAACGCATTGAGAAATGTGTTCGGGGGATTTCAGTACCATGCCGTGGGTAAGAGTTCGGCAACAGATGCAACCGTGCCGTTGCATGAAGAGGGTATGCAGTTCCCGGGAAAGGGCGAGGCACCGGTCAATACAAGGGTCACCGGGCTCTTTACGCCCAAAGACCATCCCAATCGCCATCACACCGCCGGTAACCGCACCACAGGCACAACCCGCACTCCCGATACCGATGGGAAACCCTGAAGCCATCCGGACAATGTCGTCGGGATAGTTCAGCCCGAACTCGTCATTGATGGTCTTTACGATTGCCTCCGAGCAATAGAACTGCCCGGACCGGTAATACGCTTCAGCGATCTCCCGGACACGAGCCGGGTCTACGGGCTCGCACAATTCCTTCACGCTGTGACTCCTCAAGGTACTGATTATTTCTGGAGCCGGACTTCAGCTTTCAGTGCAATCGCATGCTTGATTGTGAACATGCCCATGCACTTTCCAAGAGCATACTCTTTCAGGTCTTGGACCTGTGCATCGGTTGCATCACCGTTCACATCCATGATGACCCGGTACTCGCTGATAAGCGGGCTCTTTCCAAGATCGAACTGGGCGGTATAGTCAAGGTCTGCTTCGACTTTGGTCTTCATGGATGTGAACCGGATGTTTCTCATGGCGGCTTCGGTCATGAACGTACTTGAGTAACAGGCAGCAAACCAGAATAGACCGAATGCCATCGGGCCGGGACTGCATCCGGGGCCTGCAAAGTTCGGGTGGCTTGACTCCATCGTGTAGGTGCCATCCTTTACCTTGACTGTTGAGCGGAACTGCGGGCCGCCTTTCTCAAAGAGCCAGTCGCCTTCGATCTTTGCGGTAAATCTGGCTTCTTTTGGATCTTTTTTGATTGCTTCTTTGTAGTCCTTGACCTGCCGGGTATCAATGTTGTTCAGGTTCATATGTTAACACAATAAATTAATTTGTCCGAGTAGTTAAAATAATTTGGTAAATAATCATTTTACCGAATCGGGAAGGAGGTTAACATTCGCTGGAGACATCGGTATAAATCCATTCATAAATTATACCCTCAAACCGAATCGTTTATTGAGAGACAGTGCACTACATTATTTTACATTTACTAAAATAGATTGTTAATGAAAACAATTTCATGAGGATCCAGATATGGAAAGGCAGGATTGCGTGGCGGGAACAGATACAAGGGGCAACAGGACATGGTAAAACGGTACCTCGAACTTCGTTCCCTTGATGAAGCGCTTGCCCTTCTCACCTCATCCTTTGCAGTCCCTAAAAGAACCGAGATGGTCCCGGTCATGCAATCGGTCGGGCGGGTTGTTGCAGAACCCGTCTTTGCAAAATATTCTGTGCCGGAAGTAAACCTCTCTGCTATGGACGGTATAGCAGTCAGGAGCCGTGACACCATTGGCGCAGGAGACGGGACACCGGTAACTCTGGACCATTTCGCCAGAGTTAATACTGGCAACATCGTGCCTCCGGAGTATGACGCGGTCATCATGATCGAAGATGTCTGGGAGGCCGGTGACAATTTCCAGATCCGGCGTGCTGCCTCACCCTGGCAGCATGTCCGACCTGCCGGAGAAGATATCCGGGAGAACCGGCTCGTACTCCCCCGGGGTCACCTTATCCGGGCTTTCGATATCGGGGCACTGGCTACATATGGAATCACCCGGGTGAAAGCCAAGGCCGTCAATGTCGGTATCATCCCGACCGGCAGCGAGCTGGTCCCTCTCGGTGTCCGACCAGCCCCGGGGCAGGTAGTAGAGAGCAACACCATCATGGCCCAGGTCTTTCTTGACCAGATGGGGGCTACCTGCACACGGCTCCCCATCGTTGCGGACAATCCCAACCTCATCCGTGATGCACTCAGCAGTGCAGTGGAAGATAATGATCTGGTCATCATCTCTGCGGGTTCTTCTGCCGGAACCCGGGACTTCACCGAGAGTGTTATCCGATCGCTCGGAGAGTTGATCTTTCATGGCGTAGCAGTCAGACCCGGTAAGCCGGTGATGCTGGGTATGGTTAAAGGGACACCGGTCCTTGGCCTACCGGGCTACCCGCTCGCTGCCCAGACCGCCCTCCGTGAATTTGCCGCACCCCTGTTAGAATCGTGGGGATTTCCCCCGGCGCCCCGGTTTCCCGTCAAAGTCCGGCTGGCGCAGCCACTCGTCTCGGAACCCGGGTTTGACGAGTTCATTCCGGTCTTTGTTGGCCGTATCGGCTCTTCACTTTACGGTACACCGCACGGGAAAGGGGCCGGGGTCCAGATGGCAACGGTCAAGGCTAACGGCTATACCCGCATTCCGGCGCCGGTGGAGGGCTATGAGGCCGGAACCGAGCTCGAGGTTCTCCTCACCACCGATCCGGGGAGTGTCGAACGTACCCTTATCCTGACCGGCTCGGTGGACCCTTCGTTAGAGTTTCTCGCTAGCCACGCCCAGGATGAGGGATTGTATATCCACGCCAACAACCCCGGCAACATGGGGGGGCTTCTCGCCATTCGGCGCAACAGCTGCCACGCAGCCCCGCTCAGCCTGCCAGCCCGATCGTTGCTGACATCGTACCAGCCCCTTATCAAATACCTGCCTGTAGGGAATGCGGTCTTTATTCATATCGCTACTATCGAACTTGGCATCGCGTCTTGTGATGGACTGGGGTTAGAGGATATCACCCGTACCCGGTTTATTAATACGCGGAGAGAGTCACCTGCCCGGGTGGTTCTCGATGCCTTGATGTCTTCAGAAGCCATTGACCCGTCAAAAGTGAATGGTTACTTGCAGGAAGTGCATGGTCCCGCTGCAGTGGCAGCTGCGATCCGGAACGGATTTGCAGATTCAGGTATGTGCACGTCCAGCGTTGCCAGCGCCAACGGGCTACAGTTCGTGCCGGTAGCTCACGAGGACTATGAACTTGCAATACGGAGAGAGTTGCTGGAAGATACTCGTATCCGAACGCTGGTGTCGCTCATCCAGTCCCCTGCGTATCGCACGATCCTTACAGAGACCGGGGGTTATGATGTCAGCCTTACCGGGACCATACGGGGGTTGAACGGTGAAAATACCTTAACACCATTCTCACCGGGAATCCTGCCTGCCGGGTATACCTGAACACGATTGTAAAAACCATTTGTTATATGCAGTCAGGAACGCATTTTTTTTGCGATTAATAAAAAAAATTGCATATTCTCAAAAGAACTCAGGTCATCGACGTCGAAAATTTTTAAATTATTATCATCTACAAAAGTAATTTGGAGATGACCATTATTTCAGCAACTGAACTGATATTATAGACCCTTTTAAAAGATATTCCTGTTCTTCGGGTATAGCGGCTATTGCTTCAGCTTCAGAGATGGCTCGCAAACGGCTGCTGTCCTTTAACGGATGAAAAACCGGAAATCCATCCTCTTCTCCAAGTCTGCCAAAGAAAAAATCAGTCCAATCGCGCTCACGTCCCTTCAGGTCAGCGGCAAGCCGGGCATTAATCCGGGGGAGATGGGGATTTGCATGACCCGCAAGGGTAAGCAGACCGGGCAGGGCGATCTGCAGGAACCCCATAAGGTTCGAAGACGGACCGCCAGGCAAAATGAATACAGGTTTTTTGTCCAGCATGCCAAATCCGACAGCCTTTCCAGGACCGATGCGAATCCGGTGGAAATGTTGCTTCCATCCAAGACCTTCAAATACCTTCGCCACCAGATCACGGTCACCGGTCCACGCTCCCCCGCTTGTTATTATCGCATCTGCACCGGCAGATTGTGTTTTGAAAGTTTTTGTAAGGGTATCAAAGTCATCGTGTACAACGGTCATGACAGTCTTCATCTTGTACCGTTTACACCATGCATGGCAGGTCAGAATATTACTGGCGTACAACTGGCCCTCAGAAAGAGGCACTCCCGGTGCAACAATCTCGTCCCCGGTGCCTATGATGGCAATGGTCGGATTTTTAAAGACAGGGACGGTGCTGTGTCCGGCAGCAGCGATAAGACCGATAATCCCCGGTGATAACAGCTGGCCCTGCTTTATGATACAGGTACGGGATTCCACATCTCTCCCACAACGCAGAATATTCCGCCCGGGTTCTGCAAAATTCATGACCAGTATATCAGTGCTTTCCGATTTTGCGAATTCTTCGGTCAGAATAGCATCCGCACCGGCAGGGATACGGGCACCGGTCAAAACCCGGACGGTTGTTCCCGGCTTCAGTTCAATGTCCTTTGTCCCGCCTGGTGCCAGGATACCTGCCAGATTCAGGCGTACTGGTTTTTCCGGCGTGGCATTGGCTACCTCATGCGATGCGACCGCATATCCGTCTTTCATGGAAGAATCCATTGACGGGGAGTTTACAAGGGCATAGAGATCCGATGCAGCAACACGGTCCGTGCATTCTGCCAATGTGACATTTTCCACTGCAAAAGGCTGAATGTGTTCAAGGGTTATACTGAGCGCTTTTTCAAGACCAAGGGACAATTTTTTCATTCGTGCTTCCTTATGCAGTTAGACTTTGATATCCTTAAGAGATTTTCTAAAAAACCATGTTTTTTTTGAATTTAAAATGATGTTGAGCCAAAAAAAAGATAGGTTTGTGAAGAAAGACTTCACTTCTTGGTGAACGGGTTGAAGACATTCTCGTAGATCATATCGCTTCCGGTGTTGTGGAGCCGGTTACGCTCTGTCTTCTCCTCCGCATAGGCAAGGAGCGGGAGTTCCATGTCAACACCCGGCACATGGCCAAACATCTTCTCGAGTTCGACCTGCTGGGCATGCATGAAAAGAGCGTTGGGGATTTCTGCCGGGCAGACTTCCTCGCACTGGCCGCAGTTAACACAGGAGTCTGCGATATGAGCGTACCTAATCAGGTGGAACATGAAGCTGACGGGCAGCTCGCCAGGTGGAACATAGGCAGGGTTCTTGGTTGTGCAGTCAACGCAGTAACAGATCGGGCAGACCTCGATACACCCGTAGCACTTGACACAGAGTGCAGTCTCGGCCATAATCTTCTTTAAGCGTTCCTTACCATTGCCAAGCGCCTCGAAGTCGTGCTTTCGCCACTTGTCGCCGAGCTTGAACATCGCACCCTCGACCTTTGCCCGGATCTCAAGACCCTTGGGGTTGGCTGGTGCAGTTGTCAGGATACCTTTCTTGACGGCACCGTCAACAAGGTTCGCTCCCTTCTCGGAGCAGACTTCAACAAAGGTTGCTTTGCCTGCCTTGTCGCCGATGACTCCCCAGTTACCGCAGGCAAGGTCTGCCTGCCTTGGGATCTTCATCTTGCAACGGCGGCAGTTGCTGCGCCGGCCATAGCCTGCTTCTTCGAGCTCGTCAACAGAGATACCTTTGTGGCCTCCCTCGAACTCGATGATGAACTGTCCTTTGTCGATCTCTTCCTTTGTGACCTTTTCCGGGTCAACGCCATACTTTTCGCGGATCATCTTACGGGCAGTGACCGGGCTGACCGATCCTCCGCAGTTGACCCCGATCATGATGATATTGTCGAGGTTGATCTGCTTGCGCTTTGCCAGTTCGTAGAACGCCATCGCGTCACAACCCTTGACAGTCACGCCGATCTTCTTGTCCTGTGCCCCATCAAGATATTTCTTGACAAGTTTTGGCATAAGAAGCGTTCCGCAATGAAGTGAACCAGCGGTCTTTGCAAGATCATTGGGGTCTGTGATGATGACGGGCTTTGCATCATAGAGGTCGACTCCTTTAGTCACTACAAGGACAGCATCGACCATCTTTGATTCAAGGGCATACTTCCACAGCCCGGTAACTGCGCCACCGAGCTCGGCTTTCTTCTGGATCTCTGCGTCATTTGTCCATGCGTAGAGCATTTCGCCTTTCTTGGTCATGGTGTTCAGGCCTCCTTGATCTTCTCAATCTTGACAGCACAGTGCTTGAGTTCCGGCATCTTGGAGAGCGGATCAAGTGCAGTATTGGTGAGGTCGTTTGCGCCATGCTCAAAGTGCATGGGCATGAAGATCACTTTCGGGGCCACGTCATCAGTTACGCGTGCTATGGCAATGGATTCGCCACGGCGGCTTGTTACCTTGACTTTCTCGTATGGCTTGATCCCGAGTTCCTCTGCATCCAGTGTGTTCATCTGCATGTAGTTTTCCGGTACATCGTTGTGCAGGGTCGGGCTTCGGTCGGTCTGGGTCCTGGTGTGATAATGGAAGATGATACGGCCAGTCATCATGGTGAACGGGTACTCCGCATCAGCAACTTCTGCGGGCGGGCGGTACTCGAGACCGAACATGGTTCCCTTGCCATCCGCTGCGGAGAATTTCCCGATGTGGAGGATGGGGGTTCCCGGGTGCTCGATCGTCGGGCAGGGCCAGTGAACAGATTCGGGCTTTTCCATCTTCTCATAGGTTACACCGAACTGACCCGGGGTGACTGAACGCATGTCGTCCCAGACATCCTTTGCAGTCTTCCAGTCAAAGCCCTTGAGGCCCATCTTCTTTCCGAGCATGCCGATGATCTCCCAGTCGTACTTTGATTCGCCGGGGCCGTCGACGGCTTTCCTTACACGGTTGACACGGCGCTCGCCGCTGGTGAACGTCCCATCCTTCTCGGCAAAGCACGTGCCGGGCAGGACAACATCTGCATATTCGCAGCTTTCAGTCCAGTAAATATCCTGGATAACAAGGAAGTCGAGCTTGTCAAGGGATCTCCTGACGTGGTTTGAGTCGGGGTAGGAGACTACGGGGTTCAGACCGAGGATGTACATCGCCTTGATCGGGTCGCCGCACTGGGTGATCTGTTCGGTCAAGGTTACACCATACCAGTCGGGCAGGGAACCTTCCTTCATGAACCATGCTTTCTCCATCTTGGCACGGTTCTCGGGAACTGCAACTGCCTGGTAACCGGAGAAGACGTTCGGGTATGCACCCATGTCGCAGGCTCCCTGCACATTGTTCTGGCCACGGAGCGGGTTGACACCAACACCGGGGCGTCCAACATTACCGGTCAGGAGAGCGAGGTTTCCCATGGACCGGACGTTGTCAGTACCGGTGGTGAGTTCGGTGATGCCGAGGCAGTAGATGATGACCGCGTTCTTTGCATTTGCATACTGGCGGGCGAACTCCTTGACCGTATCTTGCGGGACACCATGGATCTTCGTCGCGTCAGCATAGTTTTCAACCGTCTTCTTGAGGTCCTCAAAACCTTTCGTGCGTTCCTTGATGTACTCCTTGTCCTCAAGGCCTTCCTTGATGATGTAGTACATCATGTTGTTGGCGAGCGCAATGTGGGTTGACGGGGTGAACCGGATATATTTGTCGGCAAGTCGGGCAGTCGGGCTGAACCGCGGGTCCACGACAACGATCGGGATGCCCTTCTTCTTGGCCTGCATGACGCGGCGACCGGCGAGGGGGTGGGCCTCAACTGCATTGGAACCCCACATAACGATCAGGTCAGAGTTCAGGACATCCTCAAACGGGTTGGTAGCTGCACCGGAACCGAACGAGAGGGAGAGACCGGCAACGGAAGGTCCGTGGCAGATACGGGCACAGTTGTCAACGTTGTTGGTCTGGAAGGCTACACGGGCCCACTTCTGCAGGGCGTAGCAGTCCTCATTGACGGTACGGCATGAGGTGTGGAAACCAAGAGCCTTGGGGCCGCCCTGTTTGTGAGCCTCAGAAAACTTCTTTGTTATCAGGTCAATGGCTTCGTCCCACGAGGCTTCCTCAAACTTGTCGCCCTTCTTGATCAAGGGTTTTGTCAGCCGGCCGGGCTTCTGGACGGTTTCCCAGCAGGTCGTACCTTTCGGGCAGAGCTTGCCTTCGTTGATCGGGGACCGCTTGTACGGTTCGACACCAACGAGTGTGTTCCCATTAGACACGAGGTTAAGGCCGCAGCCAACCCCGCAGTAGGGACAGGTCGTTGCTGTATACTTAAGAGAATCCTTACTTAGTTCGCTCATCGCAAATCACCATAACTGCATACACAAAACCTATTACAAAACAGGTTTCCTAAATCAATTTGTTAATTTAATGTAGTTATAACGTGTATGTTGGCATAAATGCAATATATAGGTTTTGAAATTTTTGTAAAAATTGATTAATAGATGGGGGCACATATGCTCGAAGGGTAATTTCTTCAGTACACCAATAAAGGCAATTACCCCTATCCAAGACGTAACGCTCAACCACATCTGAATAATGACAGGTGAATAATACCATAAAAAATGCTGTTCCTCCAAATTTCACTGATTAAAGAACAGGATATCGGGACTCGATAGGGTAATATCAGTCCCCGGGAATTAAGAGGTGAGGTAGTGTTCCCGTGGACAGGACACAAGGCGAAGTGGGTCAAGGTATTTTCTTTGTTAGGAAATAGTACTCTAGAGAGAGTATGCTCCTGCCCCACCCCACGAATGGTTGTTTTCTGTAAAAATTTTGATGGTAATGTTACACCCAGACGTTTTCGGGGAACGCCATATTGGTGTAGATATCTTCCAGTCGTGCCTTGTGGCCCCGCTCCATGTTTGCCAGCTGGGAAAAGAGCAGCTGCGTTTCGGTGTCCTTTGCAGCTGCTGCAAGCTGGGTATACATCTGCATGGCTTCTAACTCCTTCTTGATCGCGACAACAAGACCTTCTATGGGCTTCATGTTGGCGGTCAGTGCAGGCGACTCCAGGGTATCTGCTACTTTGTAGTCGTGAGATGGGTCAAACTTCATCTTTGAAACATCCTTGTTAAGCATTCTCTGGAGTAACTCGCGGTGCTTCTTCTCATCTACGGCGAGTTCATCAAAGAGGTCTTTTAATACCTTGCCTTTTACCTTATCGGCAATGGTGCGATAGAAAGTGTATGCTTCCACTTCCCTGTCGATTGCTGTTGCAATGATCTTCTTTGCATCTTCTGCTTTCATGGTTTTTTTCATCTCCCCATTGGATATCATGTGTTGTTTCACCGGTTCGTCCGGAGACGGGATTCATCCCATTTTACCGGAACGGGACATATCAGCATGTCCACCGGTAAAAAATTAATTGGTATATGCTGCCTTCCCCAGCTTCGGATCGAAGAACTTGTCTGCTTCCGTACGGATCGCATGCGAGAAGAGCGCAAGAGGTATCTCCGCCGGGCAGAGCTCTTCGCACTGTCCGCAGTTGATACAGGAGTCGGATATATGGGCAAAGCGGCGCAGGTGGAACATCGGGTCGGCCGGGATGAAACCCGCCCGGACCATCTGGTCGGGCTGCTTGAACTTGTCAGCAGCAGTGACACAGACCGGACACTTGTCGATACAGGAGTAGCACTTCATGCAACGGGCTGTTTCTTTTGCAATGGTCTCCCAGAGATTGGGTGCGAGTGCCTCGAAATCGTGCTTTCGCCACTTGTCGCCGAGCTTGTACATTGCACCTTCAACCTTGGCACGGATCTCGACACCCTTGGGGTTTGCCGGTTCCGTGGATAGTTTCTTTGCGGCAACCGCTTTTGATAAGAGGGTTGCACCCTTCTCGGAGCAGACCTCAACAAAGGTCGCCTTTCCGGCTTTGTCGCCGATAACTCCCCAGTTTCCGCAGGCAAGGTCTGCCTGGCGTGGGATCTTTACCTTACAGCGGCGGCAGTTGGACCTGCGGCCGTAGCCGGCCTCTTCGAGTTCATCGACAGAGATCCCCTTGTGACCTCCATCGTACTCAATGATGAACTGGCCCTTGTCGATCTCTTCTTTTGTTACCTTGTTCGGGTCAACACCGTACTTGTCAACAATCATCCTGCGGGCAGTGACCGGGCTGACCGATCCTCCGCAGTTGACACCGATCATGACAATATTGTCCAGGTTGACCAGCTTGCGCTTTGCCAGCTCAAGGACGCCCATCATGTCGCAACCCTTGACAACCATACCAATTTTTTTGTTGGCCAGCTTGGGCGCGTATTCTATCACCAGTTTCGAGAGAAGGATGGTTCCGCAGTGGAGTGAGCCAGCGCACTGGTCAAGAGCCTTTGGGTCGGTAACAATAACCGGGACCGCGTCGAACAGGTCAATGCCGCGGGTAACAGCAATCACTGCATCAACGGTCTTGCTCTCGAGTGCATACTTCAGAAGCTCGGTAACCGCACCGCCGCATTCCGCCTTCTTTGCCAGAGTAGCATCGTTGGTCCATGCATAGAGCATTTCGCCTTTCTTTGCCATGTTACTTCGCCCCCGCAATCTTTTCGACAGATACAGCACAGTGCTTGAGCTCCGGCATCTTGGAGAGCGGGTCGAGAGCCGTGTTGGTGAGGTTATTGACACCATCATTGAAGTGCATCGTCATGAATAACACTTTCGGGCCAACATCGTCTGACACCCGTGCCTTTGTTATCGTTTCACCACGGCGGCTCTTCAGCTTGATCTTCTCACCTTCCTTAATACCCATCTCCTTTGCATCTTTCGTGTTGATCTGGACAAAGGACTCGGGCACTTCATAGTGCAGCATTGCTGCACGATCAGTCTGGGTTCTGGTGTGATAGTGGAAGATCAAGCGCCCGGTCATCATGGTGAACGGGTACTCTGCATCCGCTACTTCCGCCGGCTGGCGGTACTCGAGACCGAACATGGTACCCTTACCATCCGCTGCAGAGAACTTCCCGATGTGGAGAATAGGCGTCCCCGGGTGCTCGATGGTCGGGCAGGGCCAGTGGACAGATTCGGGCTTTTCCATCTTCTCGTAGGTTACACCGAATTGGCCCGGGGTGCATGCCCGCATGTCGTCCCAGACATCTTTTGCGGTCTTCCAGTCAAAGCCTTTAAGGCCCATCTTCTTTGCAATCAGGCCGATGATCTCCCAGTCGTACTTCGACTCACCGGGACCATCTACGGCTTTCCGGACACGGTTGACACGGCGCTCGCCGCTGGTGAATGTGCCATCCTTCTCGGCAAAGCAGGTGCCGGGCAGGACTACATCTGCATACTCGCAGCTCTCGGTCCAGAAGATATCCTGGATAACGAGGAAGTCGAGTTTGTCGAGGGACCTCCTGACGTGGCCGGAGTCTGGGTAGGATACTACCGGGTTCAGGCCAAGAATGTACATTGCCTTGATCGGGTCACCGCACTGGGTGATCTGCTCGGTTAAGGTCACCCCATACCAGTCGGGCAGGGAACCTTCCTTCATGTGCCATAATTTCTCCATCTTTGCACGGTTGTCAGCAACTGCAACTGCCTGGTAGCCGGAGAAGACGTTCGGGTATGCACCCATGTCGCAGGCACCCTGCACGTTGTTCTGGCCACGGAGCGGGTTCACACCTACACCCGGGCGTCCTACGTTGCCGGTGAGCAGCGAGAGGTTGCCCATCGAACGGACGTTGTCAGTACCGGTTGTTAACTCGGTGATGCCAAGGCAGTAGATGATAACTGCGTTCTTTGCATTGGCATACTGGCGGGCGAACTCCTTGACCGTTGCGAGCGGGACACCGTGAATCTTCTCGACATCGGCATAGTTCTCGACAGTCTTCTTTAAGTCCTCGAAGCCTTTCGTACGCTCCTTGATAAACTCCTTGTCCTCGAGTCCTTCCTTGATGATCCAGTACATCATGGAATTGGCAAGTGCAATATGGGTCGACGGGTTAAACCGGATCCACTTATCGGCAAGTCGTGCCGTTGCACTGAACCGCGGGTCAACCACAACAATCGGGATGCCCTTTTTCTTGGCCTGCATGACACGGCGACCGGCAAGCGGGTGGGCCTCAACAGCGTTTGAACCCCACATGACGATAAGATCGGAGTTCAGGACATCCTCAAACGGGTTGGTGGCTGCACCGGAACCGAAGGAGAGAGAGAGACCGGCAACGGAAGGGCCATGGCAGATACGGGCACAGTTGTCAACATTGTTGGTCTGGAATGCTACACGAGCCCACTTCTGCAGGGCATAGCAGTCTTCATTGACGGTACGGCACGAGGTCTGGAAACCGAGGGATTTGGGGCCAAACTTGTCGGAGGTCTCCTTAAACTTCTTTGCAATCAGAGTAAGGGCTTCCTCCCAGGAAGCATCCACGAATTTGCCGTCCTTCTTAATCTTCGGCTTTGTAAGCCGGTCGGGGCTGTGAACATGTTCCCAGCAGGTCATTCCCTTCGGGCAGAGCTTGCCTTCGTTGATCGGGCTTCGCTTGTATGGTTCTACTCCGACAAGCTTACCTTCGTTCACCACGAGGTTCAGACCGCAGCCGACCCCGCAGTACGGACAGGTTGTCGGTACATATTTGATAGTACTGTTTGTTTCACTCATCACTTACACACACCACATTGTTTAAACAAATACATTGTTTTTTACCTAATATCAAACAAAAATGTTTGTAGTTTAGTTGTTCAAGGGGGATCTCATATAAAATTTTTGAAAGGCTGCCAAAAAGCGGCGATTATCTGGGGGTTTTGTTGGATCGTAAGGTTTTTTATATCGCAGACAGGCAAAATGTCCTACCGAGGGCCCCGTTTTTATCAGGATCGCTTCCTGATGGGAGATGAATGATGCGCAGATATCGCATCCCCCCGATGGTTTCTGAAATTATTCTGGCGGCACTCCGTATTTGTGATGAAACCGTTTTCGATCTGTATTGCCCCTGCCCATTCTGTGGGGGTGATGTATCAGGATATGATCTGCGTAAGCGACGGTTCGCAGTGATCAGGGATGGTGAACAGGATCGTGTCATCATTGTTCATGTGAGACGGTACCTGTGCCAGCGGTGCAACAGGACCTTCATGTGTGATGCCCCTTTTTATCCGGATACCCGCATTGGTTCTCCAGTCATCGATCTCTGCGTGACGTTTGCAACCTTTATGCCATACTACCGGGTTTCATCGATTCTCGAAGATCTCGGTGTCATTGTAGACCGTGGGAGCATACGCTTCTACGCGTTACAGGGCCGGAACGTGAAGAGTGAAGTTATGTTTGGTATCCTGCTTCCTGTGTCGGTCATCCTCCTAGCATCACTTACCGCAGGGACCGGGTACAGCGAGAGAGTCTGTGGATCTGACATCCTCGCGGTCTGCGGATATCCATCAGGAATGTGCGGAAAAAAGCCAATAACCGCTGAGGGTGTTGATAACGTCCTGAATGGTTAAGCAGAATATATTATATTTGACAAATTGTTTATTGATTGTCGACAAATAGTCCTTTCATGAGTTCAGATCATCATAAACATTCGGAAAATGAGATCGATGCCCGCATGGATGCAAATAATGTGAGCGGGAAGATGAAAGAATACATCCACAAGTGTGTTGCGTTCCATTCCTCACCAGCACCGGGGGTTCTGATCAGTGCGTTCATGGTAGATTATGCAATGGATCTTCTTGGCGTTACACCGGACATGAAACTCTATGGGGTCTGCGAGACCCCGAAGTGCGCCCCGGACGCTCTGCAGGTCATCCACTGCACGATAGGTAACAACCGACTCCGTGTCATCCCAATCGGGAAATTCGCGATAACCTTAAACGCGGCCACTCAGGAAGATACCGTAAAAGCAGTCCGGGTATACGTGGATCTTAAAAAATTGAAAAAATTCCCGATCATTGATGTCTGGTACGCAAACAGCCCGGCCTTTGATAAGCCCACGATGAAAGATGCATTGCAGAACGAGATCTTCAGGGCGGGCAGGGAAATCCTCTCATTCGAACACGTACAGATAACCGTAAATCATAAGCGGAAGTGGGAGTCTGTCACATGCCCCGACTGCGGGGAAACGATCCCAGATTACCTCGCGATGGATGGCCGTTGCGGCGGTTGCGGGTCAATGAAATATTACGAAAATCTCCCAAATCAGGAATAATCCACCGGTTCAGAGACCACAGTCATTGGGGAGATGGATCCGTTCTGGAACGCTATAGATCATGGCCCGGGGCGGACGGACAAAACCGGCAAGGGTCATGTTCACCTGACGGGCTAGACAGATCCCTGTTGAGAATGGGGCGGTGTTGCTGGCAACGATAGGGATTCCCGCACGGTACGCCTTAGCGACCATTCCTGCTGGCAGCCGCCCGGTGCAGACCATGAACGATTGGGAAAGATCGATACCCTGGAGGAGTGCTGTACCTACTGCTTTGTCTACTGAGTTGTGGCGCCCCATGTCCTCAATTGATGACAAGATATTTCCTTTTCCATCAAGGATGACAGTGCAGTGCGTTCCTCCGGTAACCCGCCAGAGAGGGGCAGTCGTATTGATCGCTTTCATGCCGGTAAACAGGGTTTCAAGATCGATTGCAAACCCGTCTTTTATCGGTTCTTTCAAAGAAGACCAGGTTGTCTTGATACCCACGCACCCGGAACTGCGGATCTCAACATTGTCACGCGACACTTCACGGGTGAACGAAGATACCGTGACATGAATGTCAGGCAATTCTACGCAGACCTTGCTGACAGAACTGATATCCGGTACGATCCCCTCGCAGACCAGGTACCCGTACGCATAAGCTTCGAGATCTTTTGGGGTGATTGTCAGGCTTGCAAGCCGATTGCCATTGACAATTAAGTTGATGCTCTCTTCTGTGCATACCTCAACCCAGGTCTGGTTGAACCCTTCTTCGGTTATATCAAGAATATCGTAGGCCTGCGTTATGGACGGAGTGGATTCTGGCGTGCGGGTCATAGCAATCCTAATGATTTTTAAGATTTCAAAGCTTGCGATTCAGCGATTTTCGTTATTATAATGAACTGGTCCAGACACACCTGTTTCTGTAACCGAATCCACCGGTTTTATTTTTTTTCTGAAGGAGTGGCTGAAGAATTCTGCGCCACAATTTTGATCTTTCGTACGGGTTTTTTCACCCAGGTGAGCTCTTTTCCCTCAAAGGCAAAGGACGTCATAGTCATCACCGTTAAATCTTTGGGGATGGCTGATATGTCGGCGTTGGCGGGGACCATGAGAGCATAGTAACGCCGAGGCGTCATTCCGTCCGTAACTTTTTCAGGATATGTCAGCTCTTCAAGCATATCGAGGGTAATTACCTTCTTGAAACAGACAAGAAGTTTGACGATCTCCCGGGTTCCCTGATTCATCCGGCTGATGACAAAGATCGTTTCATAGGAATTCCCCTGCTTCCGCTGGGTTATCTTCCAGCCATCGAAACTCGAGTAGACGCGACTTATCTCCTGTTTAACAAATTTATGCATAATATCGGTACAGATGCCCATAATTTCAAATAATTATCTTTCTCAAAAATTAATAAACATTGTTAAACTTTTTTCCCGAGTAATTACTAACAGAGCTGCTCCATCGCCTCAGGTTCTCCATATCGAAAGCCGATTGTCCAACTAATACTTTGATTTGTCCATACATATCTGCTAATAATTGCCGAACTCGTGCAAAATCAAAACACTATTAATTAAAAGAGATTAACATAATCCTTTTATTAACAAAAAAATAATTCTAATCAGCCCAGTAGAACGGGCGGGTCAGGTTTCCTGATACCGGTTCACGGTATCCGTCATCATGCCACGATGTCTGAATTTCTGATCTATTCCTCATTTCCCGGACGCGGCTGCCAGTCGTCGTATCACACCTTATGCGGCCGCTCCGGTAATAAAAAAAGAGATGCGGTTTACTCTGCCCGGATGATTGTTCCAACGTTTTTGCCGTTGATTGCTTTTTCGATATTTCCGCGATTGTGGCAGTTGATGATCCGCACTTCCCGGATATGAACAGCATTTTCGAGGAGCTGGATTACCATCGGTTCAATGACCAGATCCTCAAGATCCATTTTGATCAGTTCCTTTGCCGTGATATCCCTGATGAGCTCGGCATCAGGATTTTTCCTGGGATCCTCAGCATACAGCCCATCCACGTTCTTACCGATGATACAGCTCTTCGCCCCGAGCACTTCAGCGATCAGGAAGGCTCCTGTGTCAGTACGGTGTGGGGGCACTCCCTCGGTCCGAGCGGGGTGTTCGTACAACCCGTAAGGCGGGGTACCATGAATGACTGGCAGGATTCCGAGTTTTAAGAGCATCGGGAGTTCGAGAAGATCTCCTGTATGGATCCGCTGCCCATTGTATTTCGATAGAAGGATTGAGACCATGATTGCATTCTGTTCGGAGATCTTTGCAGAAAGTTCAGCAAGGACTCCAGTGGGCATCCCGAGATCCATTCCTATGTCCATGATGTGCCGGACCCGTCCGCCGCCACCGGTGACTACGAGAAGTTTGTGTTTTTTGGATAACTCCCCGATCTCTTCGCAGAGCGGGTGCATTACTTCACGCCCGTAATCGATTGCACCATGTCCCCCGATCTTGATGATGTTAATCTCTGGTGCAATGCGGATCTGTTCGGATGTTTTTTGCTTCTTCTTCATCATGCCTTTCCGGACAAGGGTCTCGCCCTGAAGCCCGCTCTCGAGTTCAAACCGGTTTTTCATAAGATATCAGCCTACAAGCCTATCACCATGGAAAGTTATAAGACCATGTAAACCAGTTGGTATATCAGAGCTACAACATTCCGCAGCGCAAGGTTCATGAGCTTCGGACTCAATTGTGGCATGGAGGAAAAGACCATGAAGATCTATGTGCGTGAGCGCCAGAAAGTCGGAGAAGGTGTAGAGTCGCCCAAGTACCGCATTGTTGCCGTAACCGGGGGACAACTCCAGATTGAGGCAACCCATTTCCGGAAATTTGAAGTCGAGCAGATTGCAAAAGATGTTGGCGCAGAAGTTGTGTTCATGAAGCCGGTGGCAGATGAGCACAAGAAGAAACATTAACTTTTTTAAGGTTTTACAAAATCACTTTTGGGACTGTACATAAAAACATGTCACGGCATTACATTGTTTCCCATACGATGAAAAACCGTTGATAACTCCGGATCAATTAAGGATCTTCATACACTCCATATTGTGGGAAATATCACGAAGCTGTATGAAGGTAATGTATTAAATTCCCGATAGTCTTCAAGAAGTATGAGGATAATCTGTATGAAACTCCTGATCTTGTATTATTCAATGTTTGGCCATGTGCACAAAATGGCAGAAGCTATAGCAGAGGGAGCACGGCAAGTCTCAGGCACAGAAGTAATTCTTGCCCGGGTTCCTGAGACACTGCCAGCAGCAGTTCTGGAAAAGATGGGTGCTCTTGAAGCCCAGAAAAAATTTGCACATATTCCTGTGTGCACAATCCAACAACTCGCTGATGCAGATGCGGTAATTTTCGGGACACCAACACGTTTTGGCAATATGTGCGGCCAGATGCGCCAGTTCTTTGATGCTACCGGAGGAATCTGGAAGGCTGGAGATCTCGTTGGAAAAGTCGGAAGCGTCTTTACCAGTTCCGCAACCCAGCATGGCGGGCAGGAATCCACGATCATGAGTGTCCATATAACGCTCCTGCATCACGGAATGATCATTGCAGGATTGCCGTATACATTTGAAGGGCAGCAGCGTAACGACGAAGTGACAGGCTGTTCCCCGTATGGATCATCAACGATTGCCGGCAATGACGGTCAGAGGTGGCCAAGCGAGAACGAACTGGCCGGTGCACGGTTTCAGGGAAAATATGTGGCAGGAATTGCATCGAAACTGGTGAATGCCGGGTTGCATAAGTGAACTCGCGTTCACTTCACACGATGGCCCCCACGATGCCAGGTTCTGCCTCTCCCGGGTCCCGATGCCGGCGATCTTCATTATCTGGCTGGCCGGGATCTTCATCGGCTTTATCGCGGTGATCCAGCGGGTCAAGATGATCTACTTTAAGGAGATCCGGCTCCGGGGGAAGAGACAAAAGAGGATAGTGTAACCCGGCCAAGTATTGCGGCAACGATTGTGGCAGTAACGCGGAACTGCCGGACAACCGGGTTTGAAGTATCTTCATGGTGTCTCATCCTTCCCAAACGCTTCAATCACAACGTCTATATCAGCATACAGACTGCGTTGAATCAGCTCCGTCAAAAAGATCCGGTGAAGTCTCTTTATGGGAGCATGTACAATTATTTCATGAAGATGATCCATGGCTGCCCTTTCTGTTGATATCCTGTTCGATGCCGCTGTCCGCATACAGCTGCTGGAGCGTTCAATCACGATCACATTTGCCGATAATACCATCCGGATGAAGTTTCCGACAACCCGGCGGCTTGCCGATTTCCTCGATGTCCAGCACTATTACGTGCTGCCCTATTTTGCCATGATGGAGCAAGAGGAGTTGGTCACCCGGGCTGAACGTGTCGGGATCCTCACTACGGCAAAAGGAACCCGGAAGATGGTTGAGCTGATGCGGGAGAAATACTCAAAAGAGTCCAATGAAATTCTCGGCGCCGCAATTTTTGAAGAAGTCTTAAGAAAAATATGAATAGCCGGCAGAGAGCCGGAGATCCAGTTGTTTTTTCGCGCACCAGCCGTCGTTATCTGTTGATATATCAGTTGTATATCAACTGGTTAATCTCTTATTATTTACAGAGATCAAAAAGAAACATTGAATAGTTTCCTTAACCACCTTTTATCCGGTTCAATTATGACAAAGAATGTGCATGTAGGATTAGTAGCATGTGCCTTGACACTGCTACTGATTATTTCCTGTTTTGCCGGTTGCACGAATCCTGCCCCGGCATCGCAAACACCTGTGGCAACACCGGCATCACAGGTAACCGCCGCTCCGGTAGCAACCCCGGCCGTAACCACTGCGCCGGTAGCAACCGGGCCAAAAATGAAACTGCTGCTGGCAACGACAACGAGCCTGTACGATACCGGGCTGCTCACGTACCTGAAGCCTAAGTTTGAGGCACTGTACAATGTTGACCTGCTGATCACTTCGCAGGGAACCGGCAAAGCCATCGAGCTCGCCAAAAACGGTGATGCCGATGTCTTAATGGTACACTCCCCCTCGCAGGAGATGACATTCCTTGAAGGTGGCAATGGCCTGAACCGCAGGACGTTTGCGTACAACTACTTCGTCATCGTAGGTCCCAAAAATGATCCCGCCGGGATCAAGGGGATGAGTCCGGAAGACGCATTCAGGACCATCATTACCAAGGGTAAGGCTGGCGACACAACCGTTGCATTTGTCTCCCGTGGCGATGCTTCAGGAACTCATACAGCTGAACAGAACATCTGGAAGAGTGCAGGTTACACCTACGCCAAAGATGTCCAGAAGTCCGGCAAGTGGTACGTAGAAGCCGGTAAAGGAATGGGAGAGACCCTCCAGATGGCAAGCGAGAAGGGAGCATACACCTTAACCGATGAGGGCACGTACCTCGCCTACACGAGCAAACTGAATCTCGAACCACTGGTCTCTCAGGGTGCAATCCTGATGAACGTGTACAGCGTCATGGCAGTATACAACACCAAACAGCCGGTTGAGAAGATCCAGATGGCTGACAACTTCATCAACTTCATGATCTCCCCGCAGACAATGAAAGACATAGGAGATTATGGCAAAGACAAATACGGCAAAGGGCTCTTCACGCCGATGACTGCCGGTCTTCCCCCCGGAGTAGCAGCAGACTTTACCACCCCGGCAACTGCGATCAAACCGCTGAAGGTCTACCATGCCGGCAGCCTTGCCACATCGTTTGCCAAACTCAAGAAGATGTTTGAAGCGGCCAACCCGAACACAGATGTACAGCTCTGGTCTGGCGGAAGCGCAGCGATCATTGACAAAGTTAACGCGCAGAACCAGTACGCCGATGTGCTTGCAAGCGCAGATTCGGCCCTGATCCCAAAGAATCTCTACCCGAAGAACGCCACGTATGATGTGGACTTTGCCAAGAACACCATGGTGCTCGTCTACTCTGACAAGAGCAAATACGCAAACCAGATCACGGCAGACAACTGGTATACGATCCTGGAAAAGCCAGACGTAACCTATGCGATCAGCGACCCGACTTCAGACCCGGCAGGATACCGCTCGCTCATGACAATTGCACTTGCCGAGCGCAAGTACGGCGACAACACTATCTTTGAGACGCTGGTCAAACCCTACAGTAAAATGACCATGACCTTTGATGGTTCAAAGCGGACGATCGATGCAACAAAACCCACGCCGGATGGAAAGAAACTGATCATAACAAAGACCGGGCCCGAGATCACACCCCTGCTCAAAGACAACAAAGTCGATTATGCCTTTGAGTACAGCAGCGTTGCCATCCAGAGCGGACTAAAGTATCTCGTCCTGCCCGTAGAGATCGATCTCTCTGATCCTGGCATGAGCAAAAGTTATGCTTCAGCAGTGGTAATCCGCCCATCAGGAACCACAACCGTGACTGAAGTAGCAACTCCGATCATCTACGGTGTGACAAATCCGACAAGTGCCAAGAACTTAAATGGCGGTATAAGCTTTGTCAACCTGCTGTTAAGCAGTGATGGACAAGCGATCCTTACAGCAGATGGTCAGACCCCGATTGTTCCTGCACTGGTTTCCGGAACAAATGTGCCGGATACTCTCACAAACGTAAAGAAGATCTAAAACAACCCATTTTTTCTTTTTCGCTCAACAAACGGGCATGAACGATGCGGCAACAATTACCTATCTCTTGTAAGATCGCCTTATTACCGTACATCGCCCAATATCTTCACATAATCAGGTGATATGGATGGATGAGATAATCACAGGAATCACGCAGGCATTCAACCTGATCATCACCCTCAATCCCGAGGTTCTGCAAATCGCTGCGCTCTCGGTGTATATTTCCCTTGCAGCAACAATCCTTGCCGCTTGCATCTCCATACCCCTTGGGGGACTTATCCATTTCCGGGAATTCCGTGGCAAACGAACGCTCAAAATGATCATCCAGACGCTCTATTCTGTCCCGACCGTGGTAGTCGGCCTTTTAATATATCTCCTGCTCTCACGGAGCGGGCCGCTTGGGTTTTTAGGTCTGCTCTTCACACCTGAAGGAATGATCCTCGGACAGATGGTCCTCATCATTCCCATCACAACTGGCCTTGTAATCTCTGCGCTCAGCGGGGTTGACCGGAACATCAGCGACACGCTTGTATCGCTGGGGGCAACCGAGTTCCAGGGTATCTTCCAGATCGTAAAAGAGGCCCGGCTCGCAATTCTCAGTGCGGTGATCCTTGCATTCGGAAGAGCGATCTCAGAAGTCGGAGTGGCGATGATGATCGGAGGAAACATCGCGGGTCAGACACGGGTGCTGACAACCGCAATCGCTCTCCAGACCGGTATGGGAGACTTTGGTTTTTCAATCGCGCTTGGCATTATCCTTCTTGCCATTGCACTTGTGATCGTTGTGGCCATGAACCTCATCACCTCCGGCCTGTCTGCTGAACATCAACAAGTGCTCGGAGAGCCTCGCTCATGATCAGGATAACCGCTCTTACGCGCCAGGCAGGTCAACAAAAGATTCTGGATAATATCAATCTTGAAATCCGCCGCAGCGAGATCTTCACGCTCATCGGTCCCTCCGGCAGCGGCAAGACTACCCTGCTACGGTTGATCGACCTGCTTGACAAGCCTACCTCCGGCAAAATCTTCTTTGACGGGCAGGATACTGCAGGCAGAGAAAAGGAACGCCTCTCAATCCGCAGACGCATGGGAATGGTCTTCCAAAAACCCGCAGTACTCAATGTTACGGTAGCAGAAAACGTTGCATTCGGCTTAAAATTCCGTGGCACAAACCCGGCCGAGATCCCGCAGCGTGTAACATCAGCGCTTGAACTGGTCGGGCTATCGAGTTTTGAACATCGCAGGGCAGTCACCCTGTCCGGTGGCGAGATGCAGCGTGTGGCAATCGCACGGGCAATGGTCACCAACCCCGAAGTGCTGTTGCTGGATGAACCCACAGCAAACCTTGACCCGGTCTCTTCTGAGATTATCGAGGACCTGCTCATCCGGATCAACAATGATCTGCACACCACAATTGTCCTTGCCACGCATGACATGGTCCAGGGTCAGCGCCTTGCACACCGCATGGGTGTGATCATGGATGGGCGCCTTGCGCAGGTTGGCACACTCCACGATATCTTCTACCAGCCCAATGGGAAGGAAGTGGCACGGTTTGTCGGAATAGAGACCATTTTAAAAGGTGTAGTGCAGACCAATGAACGGGGTCATGCAACAGTAGCGCTTGACAATGCCAGCTTTGAAGTGGTCACTTCCTGCCCGCCGGGAAAAACCGTAGCCCTCTATATCCGGCCTGAAGAAGTAACCGTCTCTATCCCTGAATCAGGAGCGGGAAAGACCAGCGCCAGAAACCAGCTTGTCGGAACAATCACAAAACTGGTTCCGCTCGGGCCGTTTATCCGGGTCACTATAGAATGCGGAACGCCCATCACTGCCCTTATCACCACGCGCTCCTGCGGGGAACTGGGCCTTACAACCGGTATGACCGTGATTGCAAGCGTGAAAGCGTCAGCGATTCATGTACGTACAGATCCATCATGAGATCGTGTCAATATATTTATCTGGTTGCCACCGTAACAGTCAATAAGATACGCTATGGCTGAAATGTTTACAGAACTTTTAATTTACATAGGTATTGGGATCCTCATGTTTGCTATCGGCATGATCATCGGGTACCAGTTACTGATAATGCACTATACCCGACGGTTTATGATCATCGCAGCAGAATGTTCTGATGCGGATTCTTTAGTCCCGATGGTTGACGAACTTGCAAGGGAGACATAATTTTTAGGAGGGAAAAAGATGGTTGACCTCGTAAATTACTCTCTGGTCTGTGTTGCCTGCTTATGCTTTGGACTCATCGTCAGCTTCCAGGTCGCGCATATCACCTACTGCCGCAAGCTGACTACACTCTTGCGCCGCTCAATATCTACAAAAACCATTGCACCTGTGCTTGCAGATTACGAAGCGCTCAAATCCAAAAAATAAAAACAGAACTCCTCTTTTTTCCCCATTTTTTACCGCATTAAGAACTGGTTAATACGAGGATAACCCATAAATTAAATGATGCGCTGCACAACACTTGCCAGCGGGAGCAAAGGCAACTGCTTTTTTATTGAGGGGGAGAGTGGAGCCCTGCTCATCGATGCTGGACTGAGCGCAAAAGAGACACTCCGGCGCATGGCTGCCGCAGGTCTTGATGCCGGTAAAATCTCTGCGGTGCTGGTCACGCATGAGCACGGCGATCATATAAGGGGCCTCGAAGTGCTCATGAAAAAACTCAACATCCCTGCGTATGCAACGGAAGGAACCCTGCATGATTTTTTGCACAACCGGCGCACATCGGATAAGCCGATCGACTGCCGGGTATGCAGGCATGATGACGAGTTTACCCTAGGTGATTTTTCAATTGAAGCATTCAAAACATCGCACGATGCGGTTGATCCCTGCGGTTTTATCATAAAGGAGAACGGGTTGCGGTTCGGGTACTGCACCGATACCGGCATACTCCCCCCACAGATGCTCGAGAAACTCCGGCGCTGCAATGGCATTGTGCTTGAGAGCAATCACTGTCCGGATATGCTTGCCAACGGGCCGTATCCCGAATTCTTAAAGAAGAGGATCCGTTCAAAGCATGGGCATCTCTCCAACAAGGCTGCCGCTGACGGCATGAGGTTGCTTGGAAAGGATCTCCCTCAGGTGATCCTCGCACACTTGAGCGAGACCAACAATACCACCGAGCGGGTGACTGCCAGTGCACGGGATGGACTGGGGCTCTTATACGATGAGATGAACGTGATTGTCGCTACCCAGTGCGGCACTACCAAAGACTGTCCACAACATTTGTCGTTGTGAAAAATTAAAAAAAACTAAATGGCTATTTTGCAGGGGTAAGTTATTGGGGCTGAATTTCTCATACCCCATTGACGGATAAATCATTCCTGCACGATCGCAACCTTTGCCTGTTTGAAATGCCGGTCGAAGGTATATATCTCATCAATCCCCTCCCGTTCCATGATGATCACGGCAAGAGCATCATTGATACTTATGGCACTTTTCTGAGCGAGCCGTATGCATTCCCGGTAATCGTTGGCAGATACCGGTTCGACCGTGATGGTGGATTTCATAAGGATAGCCAACAGGAGATCGCCGGCAAATGATATTCCTGCAGCATCTTCGAGCACATTTGCCACTTCGCTCAAATGCACAGTGGTTGTAGTGACGGGCTCCCCATCATTGACCCGTAAGAAGATCTCTTTTGCTGCAGTCTTCTTTTGCAGGACCGCATCCGACAGGAGCGTCTTTGGTTTTAAGACTGCATAGATGAAGACATTGGCATCAATGAAACGCATCTTTCCTCAGTCCTTGACGGAGCTTGTGATAGTCGTCAAAATGTTCCGCTTCAACTTCAACTGAATCTACAAACCGTAAAAGATCGGAATCCACAGGCCGGATCTCCAAACGGTCATCCTCATCAATGACGACAACAGAATTGGTCTTGAGCCGGTTCCGCCAGGATTTCGGTAGAATGATCCGCCCCTGGGTATCAACCGATTTAATCTCCACTTTAGACATATGTCACCAGAATTACTTTTAATCGCCATAATTTAAATAATCTCCCAGTTAAAACGTAAAAAGACGATGCTCTGCAACCACTTTTCACAGAAAAAAGTCCCCTTGAGAATCAGCCATCACACCGCTGAGGCTGGTGTGATGAGTTGTCAATCTTTGAGTGGCCACAGAGGCGACCCCGGGGTGATAAGCAGCGCAAAAAAATTTCACCATGAACCCACAAGAAATTAACAAAAAATACGGGAAAAAATTATTTGAAGGCTGTATCCAGAGCTTCGTTGAGTTCCTTAAACCCGTATGGCTTGACTACCACTGCGACATACCCAAATGAACGATAGTCAACGATCATCGGGTTTGTAGAGTACCCGCTTGAGATGATTCCCTTTACCGAAGGATCGAGGGCAACTAATTTTGGCATGGTCTCTTGTGCCCCCATACCTCCGGGAATCGTGATGTCAAGAATCGCCGCATCGAATGGGGCTCCTGCACTCATCGCTTTTTTAAACATTTCAATGGCCGCTTCACCATGACTGGCAACAACAACCTCATAGCCCAGGAACTTGAGCATCTCACCGGTTGCAGAAAGAATTGCCTCTTCGTCATCCATCAAAAGAATCTTCTTTTGTGCAGTTGCTGCCTTTTTTACCGGAGTTGGGGCTTTTTCGATCGTTTTTGTACCGGCAGGAGCGTACCGGGCCGGCAGGTGCAGGAGTATCTCTGTGCCATGCTCTGTGCCGGACCTAATATCCAGCACACCTCCGCACTTCCTTATTGTGGATTCGGCAACAGAGAGATCGATTGCAAAGGCCAGTGATGAACCGGGCTTGAAGATATCTTCAATGGCTGCCGCAGGGATGATTAATTTTTGCGCTTCTAACGTAATCCGGACATAATCGCCCGGCCGCACAGCCCGTACCTTTGCCGTACCGGCAAGGATGTTTTGGGCAGACACACGGATCGTTCCCCCATCAGCCATTGAGTTATCGAGGAACAAGAAGATATCATTGAGCATCATCTGCACAAGATCCTCATCCAGCGGCACACTCCAGAGATCTGCAGGAATCACAAACTCGCAGTTCACATTGGTGCCCCGCACAGAAAATGTTCCCACATTCTTTATGAGTCCAACCAAATCCGTAGTTTTTCCCTGCGGGGTCTCTCCACTGGAATACGTTAAGAGCTGATCGGATAACTCGCGTGCCTTAAGCAGGCTGTCTTCAGCACGAACCAGGCGTCCGTACCCGCTGCCTGATTCATCCAGTTCCATCCTTGCCAGCTGGATATTTGCAAGCACCGATGATAAGATATTGTTAAAATCATGGGCAACACCCCGCACCATTAAGTTAAGCGACTCGAGTTTTTTGGTACGCAATGCCTCGTACTCCTTCTTCCGGTTCTCTTTTGCATTTCGGAAAGTAAGAACAACTCCCACCCGCTCGCCATCGCTGTCATGGATGGGTTCGGCATAGCTGACAAATACCGGGGCATCTCCGTCTTTGGATTGTACCTGGATATTTCCCAGCGGCTCTCCGGCAGTACCTGAAGAGACCATGGATTGTAAAGTGACGGTAAGTCTTTTTCCGGCGGTTGCATCGGCACAGGCAAACACTTCACCAATGCCAGTCCCGGTTGCCTCATCTTTCGTCCAGCCAAGCTGCTGTAAGGCGGCTTCGTTGATCAAGACGATATTAAGATCCGTATCTGCCGTGATGACTCCTTCTTCAATGCTGGCCGGGATCTCCTTTTCATCGTGAAGATCAATGTCCAGCGAATCGGTGACAAGCTTGCGCTCGGTCAGTTCGATGAAGTGCAGGACCCGGTGCAGCTGGGCATTGGTTTTTTTGAGTTCTGCTGTGCGCCGTGCGATAACCGTTTCAAGATGGGCGCGATATTTTTTAAGTTCATTCTCAGACGAACAGATCTTCTGCTCTGCTTCCTGCCGGTAGCGGGCAGATTCCAGTGCGATTATCAGCTCCCGTTCATCGAAAGGTATTGAGATATACCCGTACTGGGGGTGCTTAACCTTTGCATGTTTTGCCTCATCTTCAGACGATACGATAAAAATTACCGGAGTATATTGTTGTGCTGAAACCTGTTCTGCGGTGGCAACTCCATCCAGACGGCCGGGTATCGACAGATCAATGAGTACAATTGCAGGGTGCCCGTGTGTCTCACTCTTCTGCGCATCTTTCCCGCTGGAGACCGTGGCAGAGACCGTGTACCCGTTCTTTTTTAACAGGGCAGAAAGTTCGCTTGCCTGTGCGGGGTCATCTTTGACAATTATCACATGAGGTTTGGTCATAAGCACACACCAGCCCTTGTCCGCTCCATTCTGTTAAAACACATTCCCGATCCATGTTTCATTTATTGCACCCCTTTAATGATCCTTGATCTTTAACAGTTTCAGGCAATACTGGTCGATCGAGTCGATCATCGCCCTCTTTGCCTGTTTGACCTTCTTTTCATCGTCAAGTAAGAAATCGTGCGCTACATACTCAAGAAGGGTCGCATAGTAATGCCGGGGACCAAGCTTCATCTTGATCTCCTCAAGACAGGCCAGTGCCTCGTACTGTTTGCCGCTCATCAGCTCAAACGCAAAATCGAGAAGGACAAGCACGTTTAAGGGCATTTTCTTTATGAGCGCCAGCTTTCTGAAGCGGTAATAGGTTTCCACACGGGCAGTGATCACCGAGAGTTTCATGCCATAGTAGAGTGGCTCGAGTTCCTCTGGGTACTGCTGGGTCATCTGCTTGACTACGCCGGCCACACCCCCGGCATCACGCTTTTCGAGTTTGACCTTGTAGAGTTCCCGCAGGAAAAACATATCAGCCGAGAAACGCTCGATCCCCAAGGCGAGCAGTTCTTCTCTGATATCGCTCATGCCGTCACGGGACGCCTTCTCAAGACCGATCCGTATGAGATCGCGTTCACTCGGGAACCACTCAGTGCCCTGCTTTATTATGAACCAGAAAATCTTGTTGATGCGGGGATCGTCGAGCACCTCGAGATCCTTAAGCCGGTTGACCGGGGGATTTAAGCGGACTAACTCAATCATCTGCTCACGGGCGGCAAGCGCCATCTGGTTGGGGCCGCGGATGGTTTTTCCGGAAGGATCCGGGTCTTCACGCTGCTGGGTAGAAAGGACAAAATAACAATACGATATCGCAGGGCAGATGATCGAATCTACATTCCGGTGAGGTTTTAGCTGCTCGATCGCCTCGGAATATTTCCCGATGTTGATCATCTTAATGCCCAGCAGTATATCGTAGATGGTCCGTCCCTTCCTCTTGCGCTTGTTCCGTATGGCATGATCTATCAGTTTTTCGACAAAGGGAATATCTGTTGATTTATTACTGGCATCGAGTAATCTGGCAGTAATCGTATCGATGAACCGGTCAAAGTGATCATCATCGATATCCGGCAGGGTTTTTTCTATCGCAGCGGTAATTTGACCGTAAAAAACAGGGACATTGGAATCAATTTTATCAATATTTTTTTCAATATATTCAAAAAAATCTCGTTTTAACTGGTCGAGCTTAACCCTGATTATCGCATCAGGCTGCCACTCTTGAACCATACAGGTACATTACGTTAGAACGATATTAAATTTGTTAATAAGCCTTGGGGAAGTGCCGGATTTTTTTTGGATATTTTAATTAAAACTCCGCCGATAAACAACCTCCGGCAATCACAAACGCAAACAAAAACAAACCCGCTCTTATATGCACTCATAGGCGCAATCATTCTGATTGCAGGAGTTACGGTATGGAGACAGTGTAGGAATATCTTCAGGGAAAAATCATAGAGTTAATTCGCGGGACATTGGAGAATTATTAAAAATCATACCCCACGATTATTCCGGTTTTTTTAAAAAACACAATCTTAATCCCTCTGCCGGCCAAACATCAGGACGAGAAACACCCATGCTCTTTATGGAATTTTCAAAAGCCTGCGAGAAACTTGAACACATCTCAGGCCGGCTGGAGATGATCGATCTCATCAGCACGATTCTGCCCGGCCTCTCTCCTGAAGAGCTCCCGATCTTTGTGCGTTTTGTCATGGGAAGGATCTTTCCTGACTGGAGTGCACAGAAACTGGGGATCGGGCCAAACCTCCTTACTGAAGCGATCGGCTACGTAGCAGGCATAAAAAAAGAGCAGGTGATCGAGAAGGTCAACCGGGCCGGGGATATCGGTCAGGCTGTTGAAGAACTCTTAATGGAAAAATCGATGACTACGTTCTTTCACGAGGACCTCGATCTTGTCCGGGTGTACCATGAACTTGTCGATATTGCAAAAGAGGAAGGGAAAAAATCCCAGCGGGAGAAACTGCTCGCCGTCCGCCGGCTGCTGGGTAATGCCCACCCGCTCGAAGGCCGGTATCTTGCCCGGATCATGCTCGAAGAGCTCCGTATCGGCGTCGGGGAAGGGAGCGTGAGAGAAGCGATCGCCAAAGCATTTGCCGTGGACTCGGCCCTTGTCGAACACGCCATGCAGGCTTTAAACGATTCAGGAGAAGTAGCCCGGCTCTCAAAGATCGGACCTGATGCCCTCAAAGATGTCCATATCACGCCGTTCCATCCGGTGAGGATGATGCTCGCCCAGCAGGGTGCTATTGCGGATATGATCACCGTGCACGGCCAGATTGCCGCAGAGTACAAATACGATGGTTCCCGTTTCCAGTTCCATAAAAAGGGCAACTGGGCACGGATGTACTCCCGGCGGCTTGAAGATGTGACAGGTGCACTGCCGGATGTGATAGAGCAGCTGCTCGGCTCAACCGATCATGACGTGATCCTTGACGGGGAAGTCATTGCGATCAAGGATGGAAAGCCGATGCCATTCCAATCCGTGCTGCGCCGTTTCCGGCGCCGCCATGATGTGGCAGAGGCAACAGCGGCAATCGAGCTGGTGCCCAATGTCTTTGACATCCTCTGGCTTGACGGTGAGACACTGATCGATCTCCCGCTCACTGAACGACGGAAAAAATTAGAGAGTATTGTTACGATGTTCATCGCCCCCCAGGTGGTGAGCAGCGATGCTGCTGTGATCGAAAACGTCTATACCGATGCGATTGCTGCCGGGCACGAAGGTATTATGATCAAGGTGCCTGATTCACCGTATTCACCGGGCCAGCGGGGCAAGAACTGGATCAAGATCAAGCCCGAAGTGGACACGCTCGATCTCGCGGTGATCGGTGCCGAATGGGGCGAAGGCAAAAGGGCACATGCATTCGGTTCGTTCCTTGTTGCCTGCCAGAACGAGGGAAAACTCATACCGTTGAGCAGGGTTGCCACCGGTTTTTCCGATGAGCAGCTGGCCGAAGTTTACGGGCTGCTCAAGGATACTGTCATTGCAAAGAGCGGCAAGGAAGTGACGTTTGAGCCGTCGCTGGTCTTTGAAGTGGGGTATGCAGAGCTGCAGGCCAGTACAAACTACGAGGGCGGTTTTGCCCTGCGGTTCCCCCGGTTTATCCGGATCCGTGATGACAAGGATCTTGCAGATATCGAGACAATCGAGAGCATCCGGGACCGGTACAAACGGCAGGCAAATTCCGCACAGGCCTACAAGGCCTAAAAGAGCGTTCTCTGGGTTTTGAGTTCGGGGATGAGCGTACTGTGCCCGAACCACGACCCTGAGCCGAGCCGGGCGGATACTTCAGTGACAGCCACATTAAGTGACAGGCAGACCACGGGCGAAGCGTTCATTGCTTTTCTTGTTGCCTCGCGGATCACCCATGTGCCAAGCGGCGCCCAGTAATCGCTCGATATCCTGCGAATGATGATCACTCTGGCGCAGCGCCGTATGCTTTTGAGATATTCACAAGCCGCAAGACGGGCCGAATAGTATGCTCCGGATATGGGAGAGTAACCCTTCTTGTTCAGACCCTCCCGGTCCTGCACAATCACCTCTTCATCTCCGGCCCAGAGAGTCTGTTTTCCCCAGCACTCGATCATCTCGTACTTCCAGTCGCCCGGGACAAGGATGCAGAGGATCCGGTTGCCATAGATTTCACCGTCAAACAGGCGAATCTCTTCAAGCGGGGGGAAGCGGAAGATCTCTTTTTTCAACTGTATCGACAGGGTATCGTCAACTGCGGTGATCGCCCAGCGGGTGGGAACAAATTTTCGCCGCTTGCCCAAGAGCCCGGCAGTCATCAGTTTTGTGATCTGGTACACATCGATATCCGCATCCATGAGAGCGATGCAGGCATCGGTTGCCATCACATCGGAGTCTGACGTGATCCGGTCAACTGCCCGCTCCACCCGGGCACTCCCAATCACAGCCATATGTTTCACCGGGCCGGTGAGACCGACCGGGGCAACCGTGCCATCGAAGTTCAGGTTAAACGCCACCGGTTTAAAAAACGCCACATCAACATCGAGCGGGATTGAGGAGATGGCAATCTCCTGCAGGTTACTCGCAACTGCGTGCAGTCCTGAATTTCCCCGGATCGTACGGGCACGGATGCCAACGATATCTTCCATCCCGAGATTGCGGTTGATCCAGTCAGGAGGATTATCAGAATCATTGATCAACAGGGGTCCGCCCTGCATATCGGGATAACCGTAACTGCCGATAAAGACCGATGGGGAACTGCCCTGGTAATCCAGGCCGGGCTTTATTGTGAGCTGGGCATGGAAGCGGCTCATGATCGGGCAGCGGGGCAGACCGCACAGGCCTTTTCCCTTGCACTCGGCGCACTGCATCATGCGTGTCTCTTCCGGTTGATCAACAAAAACACATGTTCTCCCGTGGAGCCGGATCCCTCGTCAGCAGTTTTTTTTAAATGGATAGTGTCTTTACAACTTTGGCCTCAGGCTCGGTAAATGAGATCCGCCAGCCCACATCATACCGGGCTCCGCACTCCGGGCAGATGAGAATCACCCGGTAGACTTCCCGTGTGGATTTTATGTGATTATCTTTGACCGCATTCGAGTTGAGAAACGAGGTGTGAAAGCCGAGTGCATAGCCGCAGCTTGGGCAGGTATGAAGCTCATCTTCAACGGTGAGAAATGTAATTTCACCAGGGTCCGGCATAAAAAATCTTACCTGAATATTACGATCTGGACCTGATATTATAATTTCCTGCTGTTTGCTGCGGCCACAATGATATCGGGGGCGTTCTTCCTCCCGTTGATCGCAGCATGAACTTCCTTAAAAGGAGTGTGGAGGGATGCATACCCGAGTCCTTCACCGCAGACTAAAAAAGAGGATCTTCATGAAATCTTATGGTAACAATTTCCGGCTGTTGGATAATTACCGGTTTTCGTACTCACGGTTTTGGGATAATGGTTCCATCGTCAAAGGTCCCTTCTTCCGGCATGAGGATCCATGCGATGATATAGGCAATTATACCGATTCCTACCGACACCAGGGTCAGCACAGCCCAGATAATCCGGATGACCGTGGGATCGACATCCAGATGTTCTCCAATCCCGCCACATACCCCGCCAAGAATGCGCTGTGTTTTCGAACGATACAGACGTTTCATAGCAATATGTTTGGAAGTCTGCGTCATTAAAAGTGATTGACCGTGGTGCCTGTCCCAGACAGGGGGGATTGATGCGTGCCTTTTGCCTGCCGCAAATATCGTGATTCTCAATCGCTGTGTGCTGAAGATTTAGGAAAGATAAAATGAGAGATGGGCCCGCTGAGATTCGAACTCAGGACCTCCGCCATGTCAAGGCGACGTCATAGCCAACTAGACCACGAGCCCTCTTAAAGTCTGATGCTCTATAACATCTGTGCTGGTATTATTAAAAATTAGTGCACTCATTGGTCAAAAAAGAGCCCTGACCGGTTACACGTGAACTTTATTACGCACACCCGCATACGCTGAAAGCGGTGATTTTTATATCCGAAAGCACTGACACAAAAAAGCAACTCTTCACGTTTGAGCATGACGCTGGCCGTCTTGAACTGTTCATCCGTATCATCTACTGGATCCTGATCGGTATCGTCCTCTGGGTGTACGGCATTATCGCGTTCATCTGCCTGTTCATCCAGTGGTTCCATATCCTGGTTCTCGGCAGCAGGAACGAGTGGTTGTCGAACATTGCCAAAGGATATCTTGAATATTTAGTGAGCGTCATGAGTTACACGTATATCATGACCGATTCGCGTCCGGAGATCTTCCCGGTTGCCGTGAAGATTTTTAAAGAGTGAGGGCGTGTCTGACCGGGAACGGTCAATCCTTTTTTTTTTTTAAACGCGAAGAACGCAAAAAGATCTCGTGGTTCAGCGTTTAAGGCTGGAAGGGTACGGGACGCAATTTTTGATTTGTAGAACACATCAAATATCGAAAAGTATACGACATGATTTCATTAATTCAGATACATGGACAATGCGATCCTATCACATCCTGTACACCTGCATTGTTCTGGTGAGATTATTTTATCGTGAGAGGGAGGACATAACAAAATGGAAATTCTGGTCTGGGAAAAGGACATTCACCTGTCCGTTATCCTAAAGGATAATTTTAACCGCCGTTGCATGCCGGGTTACCTGTTTTTTATGGGGAGATTCGTATGAAAAGGGACACTATTCTGGTTATTGGACTCGTAATTGTCTTACTGGTTATTACAGCAACTCCTGTATCTGCATATATGGCAACATTAACGGGTGATGGTGTCAGCAGGGGGGATATGTATGGTAAAATTTACGAGGCAAAAGACACCTATAAAAAATCCGATGGTTCTCAGACAGTGAAAACTCAGTATGTCGTGCCCTGGGTCAGCATTGTCCCGGGTTCAGATGTTAATCATAAATGTTATTTGAATACAGGTTACCGTGTCCGTCTCCTGACACCGGAAGGAAAGAATTATGAAATGCTTGTGAGGGGGGACCCCACCGGCGAATCAATGTATAAAACGGCGTCCGGGGTTCTGTTGAGCCCGAATGGCCATTTTTTTTCGGCAGACGGTAAGGGATACGAGTTCCTTAATGTCTATAACCTAGTATATGAAACATCCCGTAGATCAGTTGCATGGCAGGGGACATGGACCGAGGAATTCTATTTCGCAGTTACCGATTGCTATCCATCAACGCCAAAAAATGTTGAGTACTTCGAACTGGTCAAGACCAAGACCTTCACCCTTGTCGATGATACCGGCCCGACCCCAGGGCCGTCATACATTCCGGTTCCCAGCACCACGACCCCAATACCTTCACCGTCAACTCAGAAAATAATCATCGGTGGCGAGAATTATGTGGACGCAAATGTCCAGAAGACGGGAGCAACCTGGGACAGCGTAGAGGAGAAGTGCCCTAAATGGCGGGGCAACGACTGGTCAGGAACCGGTGACTACTATCTTTCTCATGGCGGAGATACACTGACCTATATTATTAACAGCCCTGCTTCGGGAAATTATGTCATGTGGATGAGGGACTGGTCAGACACCAATCATGCGGCTGGAGACCGGCAGGTCACAGTCACTATCGACGGGGTAACCATTGGGACATTTGATGCAGCTTCATCATTTAACAAGGGTACCTCAGGTTATGGCTGGGATAAATTCACCACCGTCAATCTCGGTGCGGGTTCCCACACCCTGAAAATAACCAAAAAAGATACCACCAGTTCAGCGGCAATCATTGATGACCTCTGGTTCTCATCCAATGTAAACGAGATCCCACAGAGTTACACCCCCCACAGCGAGGCGCTCTGCTCAGTTACTACGGTGACAACAACCGTAACACCAACAACTTCGGTTATCACTTACCAACCCGTCTGCACGCAACCCATATGCCCGTCCGGAAAATTTGTCTGCCTAAAGACGGACGGTTGCCCCGGGATGTGCGGGATATCGTGTGATAACCCGGTAACACCGGTAATACCTCCTGTGTCCGGCTGTTCCGGCACCGGGACATCGGTCTATGCGGAAAGCCGCACCATGCAGCAGGGATCCACTGTTAAGATCCCGATCATGGTCTGCAATGCAAATGACCTTGCCAACATGGACCTTACCGTGAACTACGACACCAAGGTCCTGAAATTTAAGTCAGCCGAGAAGGGGGGGCTCAATGCGAACTCGCTCTTCGAGAGCAACGAAGCGAGCCCCGGGAACGTCATGATCTCGTTTGCCTCATCGAACGGCGCCTCGGGATCAGCTTCGATTGCCATATTGACCTTTGATGTGATTGGATCAAACGGTTCGACTTCCCCGATCAAAATTACCGTTAAGACCGCGAGCACCAGCTCAGGGACAATTATCCCAATAAGTGTATCGCAGGGAACGTTTACGACCGGGACTCCAACGAATGGAAGTATCGATGGTGGCCCGGTAACCTCCCGCGATGCCCTCGCAGCGCTCCAGATGGCGGTAGGAAAGATCCCAATTGACATGAAATATGATGTGACCAAAGATGGTTCGGTAAATTCAGGAGATGCCCGGGCCATTTTGAAAATTGCGGTGAGTTCACAGTGAGGCGGTGTAGACAATGAAGAAACTCTCAATTATTTTCCTCGCACTGATGGGACTTTTACTCATCGGTACGGCAAGTGCAGCGGCAGTCATCGTAACCATACCCTCGGGCTCAGTCGGGGCCGGGGCCAAGGCAACTATTCCGGTGACGGTCTCCGGGGCATCAAATCTTGGTGCAATGGACCTCACGATCACGTATGATCCATCAATCCTGAAATTTTCACAAGCCAATCTTGGGGAGCTCTCAACCAGTGGGATTGTGGAGGGAAACGAGATCAAGCCCGGTACAGCTAAGATCAGTTTTGCTGATACGAAAGGAATTTCCGGGAGCGGGACAATCCTCACGGTCACATTCGATGTAGTGGGTGCAAAAGGTGCATCAACAGCCTTGAATGCGGGCGCCAAAGCATACGGACTTGACCTAAAAGACATTCCCACCACTGCACAAGGAGGTACTATAACGGTCTCCCAGAAGCAAGTTGGTATCGAAACGGCAGTCATCCTCATTTCGATCGGTCTTGGAGTCGTCGTTTTTGCCAGGCGAAGGGTCTAACCCTGTACCCTCATTTTCTCACCGGCTTATTTCCCGTTTTTCCCAATCCATTTTGGGGCATAACCTTCTTCTCACTGTTTCTTACGAAGTCCGGTTTATGGTTATCGGATTACCTGCGGAGGCATGCTACAAGTGCCCCGATTATTATCGCAAAGAGTGCAAGGCTGAACGGAAATGGTGCAGGGGTCGGTGACATCTGGTGATAGACCGATCCTGTCGGGATGGTGTGCACCTGCTTAGGGGTAATCACAGGATGAACTGGCTTACCGGATACCACGGGTCCGGCGAGGGGGAAATAGTCAATTCGCAGCGTCTTATTGAGTGTTGATGGCGATGAGAGGTCATAGGGGTTCTTGCAAATCCCGGAGTGGTTGTCATCCATGCAGGTCTGTGAATATCCCGACCCGTCATCCTTGTACCAATAGTTACCACCCAGTCTGTTGCCCCCGATGATATTTGGTCCGTTCTGGAGGGTCGTGTTCAAGGCATTTGTGGTCTTGTCGGAATTAACATCGACGACCGAGATATAATTGTTATAAATCGTAGTCCCGTTTGCTGAATGGTACAGGATATCCTTAATATTATGGAAATAGTTCGATGATATGGTAGTGTCGGTTGAATTCAGGAGGACAATTGCATTGAAATGGTCCTCAAAAGTACATCCAGTGATGACGACATTTTCTGTACCGGTCAACAGTATCCCGCCATGATATAAATTCTGATACATCGGATCTAATATCAGATCAACATTTTTTATTAACGTCGAATTCTCCACCCTGACATTTTTCGAGTCCTTTATAATCAGACCATCCATAACGGTCTCGACAATAGTTACGTTGCTGACCCGTGCACCTTTACTGTCGGAGAGCCAGATACCATAGGCACCTCCCTCAATCCAAAGGTTCCTGATAGTGATCCCGCTTAACACACCCATGCCGTTTTTTTCAACGATAATACCATTGCCAAAGAGTGTATGACCTGCGCCATCAAGCGTCACATCGGATGCATTGATGGTGATAGAACAGCCTCCCCCCTTAACCTCTTTACAATCGGAACCGAGCGTGTAGGTGCCCGGTGAGGTGATCGTATACGGGGCGGTGATCTGCTGCAGGAGAGCTGATGCAGGAACAAAACAGACAAGGATTACGATAAACAAAAGAGAGATGCGGGGTCGCATAGGATTGCATTATCCTGACTGTGTTATCAATCCTTTGATCTTTATTGAGGCGGGTGCATAAATATTTTTAATTGTACTATTGTGCCAGCGGGGGTCAGAAATATCCTTGCATTTCTGTCTGAATGTAATCTCTCCAACACAGATTGTAAAAAAAGGGTTACAATTTTTTTAGTTGTGCAACAGCTTCTCTCCTGCAAATTAACACACGAAGCCACATTTAAATAATTAAACCCCCTTTTTCACTTTATACGCAAATGGTAGACGGTATGTACTCATCATCCTCACGTACAATCTGGTTTTACACGGTAGTGCTGGCAGTGATTGCACTCATCCTGTTTGCGGTCGCTCCGGTGTCTGCGGATGTAATACGACCGGTTGATCCAACAAAGGTATTCTTTGAGAGGGACGGAACTCCTGTCAACGAGACGGTCGCGTTCAGAGTGAACTGTTTTGGATATCACTCCTCCTCCGGAAAACCCCCTGTACCGTCACAGAATCTGGAACCTGAAAATGTTTTCTGGTTCAGTGGAACATGCCCATCCTACGGGTGTGTTATTTTTGAGCGATACTATTTGGCTAACCGGTACATCACGTCCTGTGATCTCGAGGGGCAGCTGAACGGTGAAAACTTCATTATCAGGAATTTTGCAAATACGCCAAAACCAAAATGCACGAACCCGCAGATTAAAACCATCGTCTCTGTTGATTATTTGCATCCGGAAAATAGCACACACACATACTACCATTTTGATGACCGGTATCAAGCATGCCTTGATACTACCGCTCCACCTAAAGGGACACCGGAGAATTATGATAAACGCGAGGCAAGGGAGAAGTCCTGCATAGAACTGTACGGGGTTAAGATTAACTGGACCGATATCGTCAAGAACGACCGTGGGGATATCCCACGCGATGAAGTATGTACCCTGCGGTTCACCATTCCACCAGAACGCTATGTGCCTACCCCGACTCCTGCCATTCATACTCCGACCCCGAGTCAAAACTCCCCCATCTCTGGATATGTTATTCTCGTTTCAGTCGCCATTGCAGCGGGGATGGCGGGTATAATCGGGAAGAAAAGAACTCGCTAAGGTGATTGCAGAGGAGATTTCATGTTTTCCTGCTGATATCACCTGAAATGAATAATTATGAAGAACCAGCACAATACCACGATGTGTCAGCATGCTCTTTGAGACCCATTTTCTTGTTGCGCTCTGCGAGACCTGGCTGGTTGAAGTCCCGCTCCTGTACCTGCTCGTCCGGTATATCATCAAGGCAAATGATCTATCCGTTGCCCGGATCGTTGGTACTGGCCTGCTTGCGAGCGCACTTACGCTCCCGTACCTCTGGTTTGTCCTGCCGCCCTACGTGAATGCGGCATACTATCCATTGATCGGTGAGGCGATAGTCATCGCTGTTGAAGCCGTGGTCTTTTTCCTGCTCTTGCGGGTGAAGCCGGCTGCGGCGTTTTTTCTGTCACTGGTCGTCAATGTGTCCTCATTTTGTATTGGGATGTGGCTTGGGTAAGATAGCCGGGCCGCTAATCCTGCTGTGACAACGTAACAATGATTGCACAGATTACTCTCCTCCACAATGCGTACGCGAAGATGTGACCGTGTGAAGGACTGAAACGATGGGGAAATAGCGGAACGGCGATGAAAGCAGCGCACTGCGGGTCATTTGTAATAAAAACTCAATCCGGATTTTGCACAATACAACCCCGGATCTTCAAAGTTTTTAACCAAGGAAAAGCAATAACAAATCCGTGGGAATTCTCGCAACAATCGTTTCATTCTTTTCGAAATTTTTCGGGAAGAAAACCCCCCCGGTCTATGAGGACTGTGCCTTTTGTAAAGAGCGGGTGTACCTTCCATTCCATTGCGATTACTGCAACCAGTATTTTTGCGGAAAGCACCGCCTCCCCTTTGAACATGACTGTAAAAATATCAGCGAGTGGAAGAAAACATCGGGATCCGGTGGAACAACTGTAGAGAGTAAAGCGGGGAATCTGCGGGTACGGAAATAATTTACTGGCGGCCAAAAAATCCTGTACCGAAACAAAAGACACTCACAAGGGCATTTCTTTTTTCTGCTCCCGCTTCACCGTTATGAATAAACAGCAATTAATATAGCAGAACATCCACAGTATTTTTACAGGAGACAGACGCATTTTCCAACCTGCAAATCCGAAAAGAGAGCCTGCTTGGGCTGAATACAGGTCACGTAAAGGAACGGGGAGTATCACGCGATACCTCCTGCTCATTTGCCTCATAAGCGTCCTGATCGCAATCCCGGTATCTGCCGTGGAGAGAACAAACATATCTCTTATGCAGAACGCAACCATTCCGAAGGTCGTGAATGTCGGCGTCTATGTGATGGAGCTCAACAATTTCAATGTCGTGGATGGGGCGTATAACGCAAATTTTTATCTGATTCTCTCATCCGATACCCCTGTATCAATTGACGATGTGCAGATTATGAACGGACATGCAACGTCAGTGGAAACAATCGTTGATACCCCCCATCTGAAGACTTACCATATCGTTGCAACCATCACGGCCAGTCCCGACCTTCGCCTCTATCCTTTTGACAAGCATACGCTCCCCATCCAGATCAAGTCAAAATCCAAACCCGAGAAGGATATGGTCTTTTTAATTGACCAGAGAAGGACCGGTCTTGATGCCGAAGCAAATCTCCCCGGGTGGGAATATTCCATAACGAACTCTTACGTTACAAACAAATCTTTCCTCAAAGCCGGAGAGGTCTATTCCCGGGCGGTCTTTGATTATACGATCCGTAGAGACACTACATCGACAATACTAAAATTTTTCCTGCCGATCATGTTGATCGTCATTGTCTCTCTCACCTCACTTTTGATGAAGGTCTCATCCCGGCTGGGGCTGAACGCCTCGATGTTCCTTGCTGCAGTGCTCATCCACTGGCGTATCGCAGATTCAATCCCGCTCGTTACCTATGCGACGTTCCTTGACCTCTTCATGATGATTACCTATGCAACGCTTGTCATGGTGCTGATATCTGGCATCCTTATCATGAAATTTACTGAATCTAAGGATACCGCCCGGGTTGAACAGATCTACTACTGGTCACTCCGGGTAATCCCTCCGCTCTCCATCACCCTGTATTTCCTGCTCTTCCTTACGCTCGTGAGATAAGAGTGCTCAATCGATACCCATTCTTTTTTTTCCAGCGTTTAATGAGAACTTTTTTTGTAGAAGTGTCCGCTGAAACTTTTTTTTTTGGAGGCATCTGGTTACGCCCGTGTCTTAAAAACATCCGGCACTTTTTCCGGAAATCGCATTGCTTTCCTTCGCGTCATGCGATACGGCAAAAACCGGTTTGCAATTATCATGCGGTAGGGATTTCGCTGACGGGGACGGGTTTAGAAGAACAAAACAAAAAGCGGGAATACCTCATTATTTAAAGCAGTCTACCCGCTGTTTTTCTGGCTCTCCCCTTTATATCCCAATCCTGACAATCCTAGATCTGTATGATTGACTTCATTGTTACCAGAGTGAAAGGATTCCTCTTAAAACCTGTTGAAACATTCCAGCAGTCCAGAAACGATGAACCGGGAGTTGTATTTTCGTATTTTGCCGCACTGCTCCTTATCAATGCAATCCTCTCGGCCATTATCACGTTAATCGGGATCGAGACCATGCCAAGGTTAGCCGGTATGCCGGAAGGGATTGCGGTCCCGGTCGTAGTATTTCTCATGGCGCTGGCCGGGGGATTTATCTTAACGCTCATATTTGCAGCATGGCTTCACCTGTGGGTGTATATTTTGGGCGGGCGCAAGGGAATCATGCAGACCTTCAAGGCGATTATCTACGGGCACACACCCCGCCTGCTTCTCGGATGGATCCCCATCATCGGGTTCATCTTTGTGCTCTGGTCACTGGTTCTTGGCATTCTTGGAATACGCGAGCTGCAGGAGATGAGTACCGGTAAAGCGATCCTGGCGGTTATCATTGCGGTGATGATCCCGCTCATCCTCATCCTGCTCGTTGCAGGGTACTTCATGACCTCGTATGTGACTACTACTGCAATTCCGTATCCCCCGATCAACAACATCTGAAGCTGAATTCGTGGGGTGTAGAAACGGGACAAATAAGCGGATGCTGGCCGGACCACGGTAAAGAGGTAGACATTCCGACCTTTTTTTTGGTTTTGGATTTGATTTGTGAAGACGAGATAGCCACGTCACAAGACAGCTTTTAAGTAAATGGTTTACTCATGAAGATTATGAAAGAAGAGGTAAAAATCGGAATCCTTGTTGCAGTTTTTTTTATTGCAGTAATCGGAGGATCTGTTCTCTTCTTAAATATCATGGTCTTTGGACCCAGCTATCCGATAGAGTCTAAAGTTTACACAACCCTTGAAAGAACCGTTCTTCCTGTACCCGTCCCTTCAACTTCACCCAGACTTTTTCCGTATCAGGTTTCCAATTTTTCAGAATATGGTTATGGCTTCTGGCAGTACGGCGGGGGGCTTAGTTATGAAAAAAGACTGGATCTTATGCCCCCTGCCTATGCCAGTACATCGGTTAAAAATACGGCACGGCTTCTGAATTTTTTTGCCATGAGCGACATTCACATCACCGACAAGGAATCACCTGCACAGGGAGTCTATTATGGTTACAAATGGGGCATAATGTCCGGATATTCACCTGCTATGCTCTATACCACCCAGTTTCTTGACGCTGCAGTCCAGACGGTCAACGCCATTCACAAAAAAGATCCATTTGACTTTGGTATATTCCTGGGCGATGGGATCAACAGCGGCCAGTACAACGAACTGCGATGGTATGTCGATGTCCTTGACGGCAAAAAGATAAAACCCGATTCCGGTCTAAAGGATGATCCAGTCCCTGGACCTCATAATGATTACCAGGATGAATACAAGACGGCAGGGCTGGATAAGTCGATCAAATGGTACCAGGTTCTCGGCAACCATGATCATTTCTGGTTGGGTCTCTACCCTCCCGGCGATTACGTCAGCCGTGCCCTTACTGGTACTACAATACTCAATATCGGCAATGTTATCACCGATCCATTGCACATGAAAAGCCGTGGATTCTACATGGGGGCAATTGACGGAAGGACTCCTTATGGTGACATTATCGGTGCAGGGCCGGTCAATAACTTCCCGCAGGGTCCGCCCATGGTACCTGCTGATCCTGACCGTCGTTTTGTTTCCCGAACGGAGTGGATTGGTGAATTTTATAATACCTCTTCAAGTCCGGCAGGACATGGATTCAATCAATCTGACGTGACAACGGGATTTGCCTGCTATGCGTTCGAACCGAAACCGGATATACCGATCAAGGTAATTGTGCTCGATGATACCCAAAGGGATGACAAGACCAGTGAGGAGACCAGCAATGGACACGGTTCTCTTGATCAGGAACGGTATGACTGGCTGGTAAAAGAGCTCGATAAGGGTCAGGCTGAAGGCATGCTCATGATCATCGCAGCCCATATACCGATTGGTTTCGAACGTGAGAGTTCCGGTCCCGGTTCTGTATTTACCTGGGACAAATATGCTGCAGTATCCGAACCGGATCTGATTGCCAAACTTCATACCTATCCAAATCTCCTCATGTGGATCTCAGGACATCGCCACCTGAACACCGTAACTGCTCTTAAATCACCGGACCAAAACCGTCCTGAACTCGGGTTCTGGGTGATTGAAACCGCTTCATTACGGGAGTTCCCCCAGCAGTTCCGCAGGTTTGAGATCGTTTCCAACAGCGATAATACCGTGTCAATTTTTACAACCGATGTTGATCCGGCAGTCAGAGAAGGGTCGCTTGCTGCAAAATCGCGATCGTATGCTATCGCGGCTCACGAGACATTCAACATTACAAGAGATCTAATGCCCAGTGGTTCGTACAATGCAGAGCTTGTCAAACAACTGACGCCGGAAATGCAGGCAAAAATCCAAAAATACGGGACACCCATTGGCAGGTAATTGTTTTTCCGGATGGACAAAAACCCGGACCTGTTGGGCTTATCGGTTCTCGCATGACGGCCCGGTGGTAGAAGTGCTACGGCATCGAATTTTTGCGGGCTTGGGAAACCCTGACTTTATGAGCGGGCGGGCGTCGACACGCTGGTCAATAAAATCAAAAAATCAAGAATTTTAAAAAAAAAAAGAATCTCTAAATCTTCTCACTCGAAATCTTCGCACACGTTGCGGTGAAGATCCCCGGCATCCCGCGTATCTCTTCCATCACGCTGTCAGGAACATCGCTGTCAACGTTCAACACCATGATCGCATGCTCACCAGGATTAATCCGTCCGACCTGCATGCCGGCAATGTTGATATTGCATTTCCCGAGAATAGTAGAAGCCCGCCCAATCACTCCGGGCTTATCCAGATGGCGTGACACAATCACATAACCTTCGGGGATCATGTCCATCGTGTAGCCGCCAACTGCGACAATACGGCTGCGGCCCTTGAAGAATACCGTGCCGCTGACCGTCTCTTCTCCCTTGTCGGTCTTGACCCGTATGGTGATGAGGTTTTTAAATCCGCTGGACTCCTGCGTAACGGTCTCGCTGATGGCAATCCCTCGTTCCTTTGCAATGAAATCCGCGTTCACGATATTGACCGGTGCCTGGAGCACCGGGTCAAGAAGGCCTTTGAGAGCCATACGGGTCACATACTTCATACTGCCGGCATAGACAGAGAGTTCGCCGCCGTAGATAAGCTCCACTGAGGAGAGCCGCCCGCCCGCGATCTGGGTGACGAACCGTCCCATCTTCTCGGCAAGCTGGGCAAAGGGTGCGAGAACATCGGTGAGTTCCGCAGGGACCATGGGGGCATTGACCACGTATTTCGCAGACCCGCCATTGAGCACTTCCACGCACTGCTTTGCAACGGAGACTGCCACATTGACCTGTGCTTCTATCGTGCTTGCCCCGAGATGGGGGGTGACAATGATCTGGTCGAGCGTGAGCAGCGGGGATTCTGTTGGGGGCTCGGTCTCAAAGACATCGAGGGCAGCTCCTGCCACCTTACCGCTCTTGACTGCATCGTAAAGTGCCTTCTCATCGATGATGCCACCACGGGCACAATTGATGATCCGCACACCGTCTTTCATGGTCGCAATGCTCTTTTCGTTGATGACGTGCTTCGTCTCAGCGATCAGGGGGGTGTGGACGGTGATCACATCTGCAACTTTGAAGAGTTCGGCCATGGACATCATCTCAACACCAAGCTGGGCTGCCCGCTCCTTTGTTATGAACGGGTCGTAGGCAACGCATTTCATGTCCATTGCGTTGGCCCTTTTTGCCACTTCGCGTCCGATACGCCCGAACCCGACGATACCAAGCGTTTTCTCGTTCAGTTCCACCCCCATGAACTTCGAGCGCTTCCACTCCTTCTTCTTCAGGCTCACATTCGCCTGCGGGATATTGCGGGCAAGGGACTGCATCATCGCCATCGTGTGCTCGGTTGCAGCAAGGGTATTTCCCTCTGGCGCATTGGCAACGATGATGCCTTTTCGCGTTGCCGCATCCATGTCAATATTGTCCACGCCGACACCGGCCCGTCCGATGAACTTTAACTTCTTACCAGCCTCGATCACCTTTGCATTGACATCCGTGCTGCTCCGCACGAGCAGGGCATCGTAATTGCCAATGATCTGTATGAGCTCTTCTTCCTTGAGGTCAGTCTTGACGTCCACGTCAACTGCCGCCCGCAGGATAACAAGCCCTTCTTCCGCCAGCGGATCACTGACGAGCACCTTTGCGTTTGCCATAAAAACCCATACAATATCTGCGCCATACTTAATCAGGGTTATTCTTAACAAAGCCGGCAGGGGCACTTTTCCCAATAATTAAAAAATGCATGTAATGGCAGGCACAGTTGGCCGGAATTGCGACAGGCGATGATAATTATTATACGGGTGGAGTTGACATCATAAGTGGTGCGAGCATGAAAAATGTGCCTAATATTCTCTGGCTTGAGGAGATCAGAAAAGAAGATATTATCTCAGTCGGGGGAAAGGGGGCGTCTCTTGGGGAGATGGCGTCCCTTGGTCTTCCTGTACCGAGAGCTTTTGTGGTCACTGCTCAGGCATTCCGCAGGTTTTTAGTTGAAGCTGATCTTGAAGAGAAGATATTCTCATCATTCGAACGTCTCGATGTTGAGGACAATGAGGCGCTGGAAAAAGCAGCCGACAATGCCAAACTGCTGGTGATGCAGGCAAAGATGCCGGCGATCATCAAAGACGAGATCAAAAAGGCGTACAGGAAAATGTCTACAGAAGATCTCATTGTCGCAGTGCGCTCAAGCGCAACCGCAGAAGATCTACCGGATGCCAGCTTTGCCGGTCAGCAGGAAACCTATCTCAATATCAAAGGATTGGCAAACCTCCTTGAATCAGTCCAGAAGTGCTGGGCATCGCTCTATGGGGCACGGGCGATCTACTACCGCTCAAAGCAGGGATTCGATGACCACACGGTCAATATCGCCGTTGTCGTCCAGCAGCTCGTCCACTCCGAAAAGGCAGGAGTCATGTTCACCTCCCACCCGATAACGGGCGAACCCCAGACCATCATCGAAGGCTCGTGGGGACTTGGAGAGGCAGTGGTATCAGGCTCTGTTTCACCGGACAAATATGTCTTTGACCAGCGGACCGAAAAGGTCATTGACACGCTCATCTCCAACAAAAAGATCGAGATTATTGCCGACGGTGAGCACGGAACAAAACTGGTGGATGTTTCACCAGCCCGACAGGACGCACAGGTGCTCTCGGACGCAGAAGTTGCCAAGCTTGGAATGTACGGTAAGATTGCCGAGAACCATTACGGCATCCCGCAGGACGTTGAATGGGGAATTGTAAAGGGGACTATCTATATCCTCCAGTCCCGGCCGATCACCACCATTGGTGCAAAAAAGGAGAACAAGAGTATGTCCGGACAGAAATCAGATGCAAAGATCATCTTAAAGGGTCAGGGTGCAGCGCCCGGTATCGCTTCAGGAAAAGTTGTAGTTATCCGGGATGTCAAGGACACGGGTTCTGTCCGGGAAGGCGATATTCTTGTCACAAAGATGACAAACCCTGACATGGTGCCGGCCATGCGCAAGGTGGCAGCAATCATCACTGATGAAGGTGGACTGACCTGTCATGCAGCGATTGTGAGCCGTGAACTGGGCACACCGGCAATTGTGGGGACAAAGACGGCCACCAAAGTGCTGACAAACGGGCAGCTGATCACCGTCGATGGCGAGAAGGGACTCATCTATGAAGGGTTACTCCCACAGGCAGCCCCGGCCCCGTCAGGAGCCCCCCAGCGACTGGTTGCTCAATCCTCCTCAATCATCACCGCAACCAGTGTAAAGGTGAATGTCTCCATACCCGAAGCAGCAGCCAGGGCAGCTGCAACCGGCGCAGATGGTGTCGGACTGTTAAGGATCGAGCACCTGATCCTCGGACTGAACAAGACACCGGGCTGGTTTATCGCCAACAATAAAGAAGAGGAGTTTATCAAAGAGCTCCACGATGGCATCAAGACTGTCATGGATGCCTTCCCGGGAAAACCTGTCTGGGTGCGGACACTCGATGCCCCGACTGACGAGTTCCGGAACATGCAGGGCGGGGAGAGCGAACCCCATGAGCACAACCCGATGCTCGGCTGGAGAGGTATAAGGCGCGATCTCCAGAGCCCGGACCAGTTCCGGATGCAGGTTGAAGCCTTCAAGCGCCTCTGGAAAGAGGGTTATGAGAACCTTGGGATCATGTTTCCTATGGTCTCCCATCCCGACGAGTTCCTTGCAGCAAAAGAGATGATGCGGGCCTGCGGCGTCGATGTCGAGCACGTCACACTCGGTATCATGATCGAGATCCCGTCAAGTGCGATCATGATCGAAGAGTTCCTCCGGTGCGGGATCAAGTTCGCCTCATTTGGCACAAATGACCTTGTCCAGTACACCCTTGCAATCGACCGCAATAACGAAAATGTGGCAGACATGTACCAGCCCCAGCACCCGGCCGTCCTTCACCTGATCCACACATCGATCCAGATGTGCCGGGCCTACAATGTGGAATGCTCCATCTGCGGGCAGGCCGGTTCTGACCCGAAGATGGCAACATGGTTAGTTGAGCATGGGATCTCGAGCATCTCGGCAAACATCGATGCAATCGCAAAGATCCGCGAGGCGGTTGCCCGGACAGAAAAGCGTATCATACTCGAAGCCGCGAGATCAAAAGATGCTGAATAAGGGTTGTTCAGAAGAAGAACTCTTCTCTTTTTTATCCCAGAAAAAAAAGGAAGATCTGGATTACCATTACATCCTGAGCTCCATGTGCACGCTCCCTCACCCGGTTGCGGTGCGGGCGCACTGCATGTTCATGGAGACCAACCTCGGAGACCCGGGCCTTTTTCCCGGCACTGCATCGCTTGAACAACTCTTGATCAAACGGTTTGGCGTTCTCTATCACTGCCCGGACGCCGGGGGATATGCCACCAGCGGGGGTACCGAATCCAATCTCCAGGCACTCCGTCTGGCTAAGGCCCAGAGGAAAGATATCGCCTACCCGAATGCAGTTATTCCGGAATCCGCCCATTTCTCGTTCAAGAAGTCCTGCGATATTCTCGGCATCGAGATGCGGGGAGTACCACTTGATGACACCCTGCGGATGGATACCGATGCAGCTGCAGATCAGATCGACAGCAACACGATAGCATTAGTAGGGATTGCCGGCACCACCGAGTACGGGATGGTCGATCCCATCGCCGCCCTCGCAAAGATCGCATACCAGCACAACGTGTTCTTCCACGTTGACGCGGCATTCGGCGGCATGGTGATCCCGTTCCTGGACAAGCCGATCCCGTTTGATTTCTCCCTGCCCGGAGTAACTACTATAGCAGTCGATCCGCATAAGATGGGGATGAGCACGATCCCGGCCGGCTGCCTGCTCACCCGGGAGCCGGATATTCTCAATGCCCTTAACATCGACACTCCGTACCTCACGGTAAAACAGGAGTTTACTCTTGCCGGCACCCGCCCGGGGGCACCGGTTGCCGGGGCTCTTGCGGTAATGGACTACCTCGGGACTGAAGGCATGCGTGCGTGCGTATCTGGGTGCATGAAGAATACGCACCGTCTTATTGCCGGCATGGAAACGTTTGGTTTCTCACGGGCAGCAACACCGGACGTAAATGTTGCAACATTTATTGCAAAGAAACAAGATATCCCTGAGCCGTGGAAAGTCTCATGGACGAGACCGGGCCACCTGCGGATCGTCTGCATGCCCCATGTGCACGGAGATCGCATTGAGGCCTTTTTAAAAGATATTGGTGAATTACATGCTTGACCGACTGGTAGAATCCTTAGAAACCTGCCCCATGGTGAAACGGGGGGAATATAACTATTTCATCCACCCGATCACTGATGGCGTACCGATCGTTGAACCTGCCCTTCTCCGCGATGTCTGCACCGCGATGATCAAGGTGATGGACTTGAACAACGTAGACAAGATCGTGGTTGTTGAAGCCATGGGCATCCACATAGGTTCGGTTCTCTCAACCATGACCGATATCCCGATGACTGTTATGCGCAAGCGGGAGTACAAATTACCACACGAAGTCCCTGTCCACCAGACCACCGGATACTCAAAAGGCGAATTGTATCTCAATGGCGTTTACAAAGGGGACCGGGTCGTTATCATCGATGATGTGGTGAGCACGGGAGGCACGATGATTGCACTCTTAAAGGCTCTTGAGCTTGCCGGTGCCGAAGTTGTCGATGTCTGCATTGCAATCCAGCGTGGCGAACCGGATATTGGACGGCCCTTCAAGTCACTCGTAAAAATTGAGGTCACCGAAAAGGTGCGTGTGGTTGAACGATATCTCTGATCTGGTCAACCGGTTAAAACAACGGGGGGCACGAAAAATTGCCCTCCAGTTTCCTGCCGGGCTGAAACGACAGGCAGCGGAGTATGCCGCTTTGCTCAGGACCGCCGGTTTTGCGGTAATCATCAACGGTGATCCCTGTTATGGTGCCTGCGATCTTGCGCTCGATACTCTTGCCCATGCAGATGTGCTCGTGCATATCGGGCATACGCCAGTGGACCAACGGGAGAATGTGATATTCGAGCCCTACCTGGTAGATTTTGATATCGCCGTACTGGCAAACGCACTCCCGCTCATCAAAGAAAAGACCGTGGGGCTCGTCACCACCGTGCAGCACATCCACCTGATTCCCGCAATGGAATCGTTCCTGCGGGATAAAGGGGTCAATGTGCGGGTAGCTAACGGGGGAACGCGGGCACCCAACCAGGGGCAGGTTCTCGGGTGCAGCTTTGCCGCAGCACGATCAACACACGCCCCCGAAATTCTCTTTATCGGGACGGGAGTCTTTCACCCGATCGGTATTGCCCTTTCCACACGAGCTCAGGTGATCGCACTCGATCCCCTGACCGGAATTGCGCAGGAAGTCAGTGGTGATGCACTCCTCCGCAGGCGTTTTGCAGTGATGGAAAAAGCCCGGGATGCAGAAAGTATCGGCATCATTGTCAGCTCCAAGAGCGGGCAGGAACGGATGGCACTCGCAGAACGCTTATCCACACTCTCAAAAAAAGCGGTGATCATCACGATGCGGGAGGTGAGTCCCGACGAACTGCTCAACCTCGGGTTTGCCTGCTATGTGAACACGGCCTGCCCCCGGCTTGCCTACGATGACCAGGTACGCTTTCCTGCACCAGTCCTCTCACCGCAGGAGTTTGAGATCCTCTGCGGAGTGCGGACTTGGGACGAGTATGCGATTGACGAGATTATATGAAACTAAAACAACTTGAGATGACACTCCAGAAGGCGAAAGGGTATGCAAAACCCCGGCCTTCGCTCGAACAATACATGACCCCCGCCCCGCTTGCCGCCCGCATGCTCTACCATGCGCTCATGAAAGGTGATATCGACGGGAAAACTGTCTGCGATCTCGGGAGCGGTACCGGGGTGCTGGCGATTGGCGCTGCACTCCTCGGCGCCGAGTCAGTAAAAGGTGTGGAAAAAGATCTCAATGCTGTGGTTGTGGCACAGGAAAATGCTGCCCTCTTTGGTGCAGAAGTGGAGTTCATCACGGCAGATGTCCTGGACAAGACACTAATGGAGAAGATCGGCCCCTGCGATACGGTGATCATGAACCCCCCGTTCGGGGCGCAGAAGATACATGCTGATCGCCCGTTCATTGACCTTGCTCTCACCGCTGCACCGGTTGTGTATAGTATTTTTAATGCGGGTTCCACCCAATTTGTAAAAGCCTATATCCGTAAACGGGCCGAAGTGGCTGAACAGGTTGGCAGTGCATTTGCCATCAGGCGCACGTTTGCCTTCCACACAAGAGACGTACTGGAGTTCGAGGTTGAGATCCTACGACTGATACGGAAACAATAACCCAGCCGGACAGCGCAACAAGGACCGTTACCGGACTTGCCGCTGCACATATGGTCACCGACATTTACATGCCGGTGCTGCCGGCAATTCTGCCCCTTTTGATCGCAAACAACGGGTACTCGTATTTTACCGCAGGACTCCTGATCACGGCCTACAATGTCACGTCATCATTCACCCAGCCGGTGCTCGGCTGGCTCTCTGACAAAAAGGGCCTTACGGTCAACATCAGCATCAGCCTGCTCATCTCTGCGGTATTTGTCGCACTGATGGGAATTACACAGAACTATTACCTCATCATGCTATTAGCTGTGCTCGCTGCACTCGGCCATGCCTGTTTCCACCCGGCAGCGCTCAGCATGGTAAGCCGGCTCTGTTCCAGCGAAAACCGGGGCCGGCTCACATCGTACTTTGTAGTTGGGGGAAATCTCGGTTATGCGATTGGCCCGGTACTTGCAGGGGCCCTTGTCTGGTGGCTCGGATTACCCGGGCTTCTCTTTCTCGTACTGCCGGCAATTGTCATGGCATTTGCCTTAAAGTACATCCTGCCCGGGGGAATCACAAGAGCCTGTGCTCCGAAGGCTGAACATCCTGATACGGGCCATGGGGTCACGTCAAAAAAACCGTTTATCATCCTCATGATCGCATCCATCCTGCGGGCATGGGCGATCTTTGCTGCCATCACCTTCCTGCCGCTGTACCTGGTCTCGCAGGGCTATGACCTTGTGATGGCAAGCATGATAGTCACCCTGATGCTGCTCACCGGTGTTGCAGGGCAGGTTGCCGGGGGACATTTCTCGGACCGGTACGGGAGAAAAGAGTTTATGATCTTCGGGCTTGTTCTGTCTATCCCGCCGTTCTGCCTCTTTATGCTGATGGGCGGGATCCTGTCGATCGTTTGCCTGCTCCTCTTTGGGTTCTTCCTCTGGTCCACCTTTGCAGTCGCAGTCGCCATGTCCCATGAACTCCTTCCCGGAAATGTGGGTCTCGCATCCGGCATCATGCTCGGGCTTGCCATAGGGTTTGGGGGTCTTGGGGTCGCAATCAACGGGATCATTGCCGATCATTACTCACTTGCCGCAGCGCTCGGGACAATTCCCATCCCGATTGCCGGGGCCATTCTCCTGATGATCATTCTCCCCTACCCGTGGAAGACGCTCCGGCAGACACATATGAACACAACTCCGTAATGATAGCCAGTATCATTATAAAGTCAGATGGAAAATGAGATCAATGAGGATTTGTTATGGATAAGACAGGTATTATTGCATTAATCATTGGGATTGTTCTGTGTGCACTTGGAGGCTATGCCATCGTTGCATTCCTTCCTCAGGTCATCATAGCCGTTCAAGGGCTAATCGGGATAGCTGTTGTCTGTGTGGGACTCATGCTGGTTGTCTTTGGCATCCTGATCATCAAGGACTAAAACCGCACGTGCGGATCTAAAAGGGATCAAAAAATATCTTTTTTATACCTTGACAACAAGGCACTGGGAACCTGCAGTTTCAAGCACAGGCTCTCTCTTATCTTCAAAAAAGTCATCAAATGCCTTTTTCACGCCGGGTGCAGTGACATAGTCGTGGGAGAGGATGATACCTCCCGGAGTCATCCGGGAATGGAAGAACTCTAAGCACAGCTTTGTGCTCTCGTACGTGTCAACATCGATATTCACCATAGAGAAACACGTATCCTTTACCGGTTCTGATGTGACGGGAAAGATCCCTTTATAGAAAAATACATTACGGTAATCTTTGAGATAATTTTTTACCGAATCGTAAGAAGCGGCAAATTTTCCTTCGTAAAAAGGCCAGACCATATCGATCTCTTCTACTTTTGGCAATCCTTCAAACGTATCAAAGAGGTGGAGTGATTTGTCACCCTTAGCCGAGCAGATGATCTTTGCCGAACCGCCTTTGAACACCCCGACTTCTGCAATATCGCCTGGCACTTTTTGCGTTCTCTTAACGGACATATAGATATGATATGCCTCGATATCCTCAAGTAAAAGTTCTGTTTCAGAACGGATTTTTTTAAGAATCTTTGCAAATTCCTTCCGGTCTGGACAGCCGTAATGAGAGAACCGGCCCCGGTTTGCAATATCATTTCCCATGAAAGGTTCAAAAAAAACGAATTTGCGGAATTTAAGAAGATGCCTGCTCGGCAGTACAGAATCAATTGCACTGAACAGGTTCTTCTTTGGAAGGAGGCTCATGTCTCAATGCATTGGTTTTCCTGAAATTTATAGTGTTTTAGTAGAGAGGCACTGGGAAATTATGCCGGGGATTCCTGAAGGCTACGCCGACAGACTCCAACGTTTGACTTCAGACTTTTTACAATGAAACGGACTATGCCTTTTTCAAGTGCCGGTTTCCCTGCTGTCAGAAGAAAGGGAGTGGTATTATTTAAAAACCTGACTGCGGGGGCGGAGCATCCACATCCAGTTCATCCAGAAATGGCATCAACCCGGCAATATACGGTACGGTTTTCCCACCATCTTTCATCCGGGTTTCTCCCACCGTCACGATTTCGAGCATAAGGGGAAATTCGCGCATCGTCTGTTCAAACGAGGGATCGTTCTCACGGGTGAACTTCAAAAAACTCCCTACCGCAATATAGGGCCGCTCAAATTCCCCCGCATGGGAAAACTCCTGCTGGACCGACTCAAAAGTGCGGGTACGGGCAAGGTCTTCTTCAAAAAAAAGGATGACGGTGACTCCATAGGTGCGGGCGATCTCATCGAGAAAGCGGACATCGAGCATTCTTCCTTCAGTTACACCGAGAGTTCCCAGTTTTTCTGCCGGGGTTGTTCCACCTAGGGCAGACCAGGCTTTGATCTTTTCCATAAAAAGGGTGGGTGGGTAACAGGTGTAAAGCTATGGATTGGGGCGAAAAAGAATTACTCTCTGCCAAATTTGTTGAGCAGGGAGAAGCCGACTCCAAAGAACAGGACTGCTGCAACCGGCCAGACGGACCAGGTAATCCTGCCATTATGAAAGACATCAATGCCGACAAAGAAGATACAGATCATGATCATAACGGCGATCTGGAACCACCATTTCTTCTCGCCTTTGGTTTTTGTGATTTCATCTGCCATGATACATCACTCCGGTGATTGATCGTTTATGATTATCCATCCTTTGATTGGGGGGCGAACCGGTATCCCGGTTCAGATATTCCCCTGTTTCGATTTTTGCGCTGGCATGAATGCATTCACGATAAGATCTTTGTTAAAAGATGAGGGGATCTTACCTGTCCTGGCGTAAGTATAGAGCGCAGTAACAAAGATGCCCTGCATGGCCGACGCCACAACCGCAAGAACGGCAACCACGATGACCAGCAGTGCGACGGCAAGAAGAGTACTTGAACTGATCACCCAGATGATAAAGATACCAATACAGGCTACAAGCCCAATCGCCAAAAAAACCAGGAAGATTGAGCCGCCGCCAACGATACTTTCGCCCCAGGTTTTTTTGATCAGGGAGACGGAGTCTTTTACCGAATCGACAACGCCTTTGTCTTCAAGGATGAGGATGGGAACGACAAAGTAGGTGAAAAGTCCCCATGCACCGCCAACCAGTACGGCTGCAATCTGGCCGATAAAACCAAACTTTTCCTCAAGAGCCTGGAGGAGCAACCCGACGGTTGCAGAGATAAGAGCCCATGCAAGGATCGAACCAAAGTGCCGCATGGCATTCGAGAGCCCATCGCCAATCGTTGCTTCCTTCCCGTTCAGCCGTGCATTGACGCAGGTGACCAATGCCGTGTTAAAGAAGATCACAACAAAATAGCTGACCGCATAAAAGACAAACAACAGTCCATAGAACAGAATCGGGCCAAAGTCACCATTGTTCATGAAAGTGTCCGTAAACAGGAGGGGTAGCGCAAAGGTGAGGAGGACCGCGAGCGACACGATACCCGAAAGAATGGGAAATATGAGGAGTTTTTTATCATCCATAAGAATGTTCCAGCTCGTCTTTACGAGTTCGAAACTTCTGCCAATACTTTCAAACATACGATCAAAAGCTGGGGCGTTTCAATTGATGAAGGTTCTGAACCTGAAAAGATGGGAGTGTTGGTAAATGAGCAGGTTCCCCATTGCAGTTATCGGCCGCTACGGGCCATGATCAAAAATACGAGACTGATTGCAAGAATCCCGGCAATTGCAGGAAATCCAGCGGACTTTGTCGAGGAGGGTGTAACTTTTACAGGGGTCAGTGTGGGAAACGCAGTCTGTGCTGGAGTTACTAGTTGTCCTGCCACGGGCTGGCTGAGCGTAATAACGCTGCCCGGCACGATGTTTCCGGTATTGTCGATCTCTTCTACCTGCAGCAGCATCACCTGATCGCTTTGGGTCTGCGGAACAACGCCGTTGATGGTGACAGAAAGGGAGACATCGTTGCTGTTGGGATAGGAGAGCAGAGCCCCGTTCACAAACGCTGCAGTGCCTGAAGCACTCTGCTGTGCAGCATTCCGGCCATTTTGAAGAACCTGGATGTTCCACCGGGCATTCAAAAGATCGGTCTGCATCTGGAGCTCGTGACCTTTGATAAACGTGGTGCTGCCAGAAGGGCCGATATAGTATGTCGCAGTCACCTGCTGCTGACTGCCAATTACCAGAGGCGGGTTTGGCAGATAGGACACACTGGTAAGTGAGTATGTTGCCGCAACCGGTGTGACCAGGAGCAGGCTCAGAGCAATCGAAAGAGAGAGGAGAGTAATTCTGCGGATCATCTAAGTTCAACAAATGGATGTCTGCCGGAAAAAAGATAGATGTATCGTTTGAGTTTTTTTTAAGGTTACCTATTCAGGGCATCCTGCACAAATGATCCGATGTGCTCGATTGCCCGTTTGGCTTCCGGCACATCGCGGGAAAATATCTGCCAGCAGTGAAACATCCCTTCCCAGAGTTCCAGCTGGACCGGAGATCCTGCCCAGCGCGCTTTTTGTACAAACGCCGCCACATCCGAGAGTAAGAGCTCGTGCGTCCCGACCTGGATATAGAGCCGGGGGAGCCCGTGCAGGCGGGCATGCACCGGGGATGCAAGGGGGTCGGAAGGATTTTTCCCCGCAAGGTACACGGTGCGGATGGCATGGAGCCGGGCCGGGGGGATCCAGTCAAGTCCCGCGTTTCTCTCAACGGATTCTCCGGAAAACTGCATATCGGTCAGAGGTGACAGGCAGACTGCCGCAAGGGGGAGAGCCAGCTTTTTGTCCCTTGCAGAAATTAAGAGATCGAGCACGAGCGTGCCACCTGCCGAGATTCCTATCGGGATGATATGATGGGGGGGGATCCCATGTGCGATCAGGTACTGGTAGGCACAAAGGGCATCTTCGGCTGCTGCAGGAAAGGCATGTTCGGGCGCCAGCCGGTAGTCCACCGAGAACACCTGTGAGCGGCAGAGGCGTGCAAGATTTGTACAGATGCCGATATGATCGCGGGTTGAGCCAACGGTAAAGCCCCCGCCATGGAAGAAGAGGACGGTCCGTTCAGGAAGGGATTCAGGAACGGTGATTAAAAACCCGTCCAGCCCGTCACGGATCACTACACGTTCCAGCTTCGGTTGCTCAATCTCCTGGAACTCCGTATACAAAGCGGAGAACTCCTCACGGGCACTGATTGGCAGTTTATTGGGGTCCGGGATACCCGCTTTGAGCGCGGAGAGGAGATCTCCGATAGGATCAGCGATCATTAATCTGGTTTTGGTGGGACAGGGAAATAAAGTAAGGGGGTGCCCCCTATGCTTAAAAAATGATACCGGCTGGCACCGGCACTATGGTGCAGAGAGTGAAAAAATTATTTTCGGGTCTTTGCCGACAAGGCAGCGCATACTCCCACTATAGTCAGCGCCATTCCAACTATTGCCGGGGGTAGCGCGGACTTCGCAGTTGGAACCGTGGTCGGTTGTGTTGTTACAGGTTCTGCGTTTAAGGTTGCATAAAGGTCAACGGTCTGTCCTTTTACCGGGTAGAGAGCAATCTTTCCGGTGTACGGAACATATCCGGGTTTACTCACGGTGAATGCCCGGTACGGCGTGCCGGTAACAAACACCTGGACACTTAACGTTCCCTTGGCTGTTTTACCCTTCACATCGTTGTCGAACATGACAGTAGCCCCATCAACATTGGAGTGGACAGTGTACCACCCGATATCGCCACCGATACTTACCGGGGTTACTGCGGGGGGTTCAGCCGGGTTGATGGAGACATAGAGATCAATGCTTTCTCCTCTCAGGGGGACACGATCAATAGTCCCTGTAAAGGAAGTGTAGCCATCCTTCTTTACCGTATAAGAATGAAACGGGGTGGCAGTCGAATAGACCGGCACATAGACCACGCCTTGTGAGATCTCGCCCTTTTCTGTCTTATCGAACAGTACTGTTGCACCGTTGACATTGCAATGAATGACATACCATCCCACATCCCCAATGATTGCAGCCGGGGTTGTAGAAGGCAGTTCCATTAAGGTGACATACAGGTCAACCATATCTCCCTTGGTTGGTACTTTTGTGATGGAATCGACAAATGTTGAATATCCGTATTTCTGGACGCGGATCTTCTTGTACGGAGTACCGTTAGTGGGGATCGGTATGGTCAGGGCACCCACCGGTGCGGTTCCGACAAATTTGTCATCGAGATAGATATTCGCATCGTAGACATTGCAATGGATTACATACCACCCCAGTTCTCCGCCAATATCATCAGCGGATACCAGAGGAAAGCAGGTGAGTGCTGCCATTACCAGAATAACTAACAACAGATACTGATTTTTCATCTGAATCTCCTTATGAGTACTTCATCTTTGTAAAAATGATGTTAAAAATTCTCCGTAGTGGCAAAAAGCATGCGGGTTGATTGTACAAATTTCACTGTTTACAAAGAAAATACGAAACTTGCCCATGTTTTTTTTTAATGTTGTATCGATTCCCTTGTAAAGATCTTTAAATTTTTGGGGTGTGAAGTTACGCTTTTTTTTAATCCAGATTATAAGAACAGAGCATCCGCTGTTCATATAACAATTTAAAACAATTGTGGTGTATGGCGTTAGACAATCTTGAGTGTACGCTGACCGATATAGCATCCGCTCTTTGAGGAAAATTTCATAAGAACAAGATATCGTGTAAGAAGGATAGAATATAGCAGCCGGGTATAGTTCCCGAGGACTCGCGTACCTCAGTACTGAATATTAAGTTTCCCGTCATAATTGCGGGGTCCGGAATTAGACCGGAGGTTTTCCGAAAAGCTACTGCTGCTATCACCAATAAAAACCTATCATGCAGGTCGTGAACCTTGTGCTGTTCCAGAATTAACAGGATGATAATTGAAAACGAAAGGCTTCGCTCTTTAGTGAAATTTCATAAGAACAAGATACCGTGTAAGAAGGAAAGGTGATAGCAGCTTGGTATAGTTCCCGAGGACTCGCGTACCTCAGTACAGTATACTACGTGTTCCGGCTTAACTGCTGGGTTCGGAATGAGACCAGGTGTTTCCCGAAAGCTATGGCCGCTATCACCACATGTTGTTTACTTTTTTAGATGCAGGCGAAGAACATTACATTCTTCTCCACGCCATACTCCAATTAAGGAATACAGCGTAAGCCAAGGTCCGGATTTGAACCGGAGTGTAGTTGATCTGCAGTCAACCGCGTGGCCGCTCCGCCACCTTGGCAGCCGTGTAGGATGATACCCTATCCAATTGGATAGGATATAATTTAAGGTTTGCACTAAGAATTTCGTCTGGGTTTAACGTGGTGAGCACTAGTGTTTGGACGTTAGTACTTGCGGACTGAACACGTCGTTGCCTTCGTGCGTACATCCCAAGCCTATCAAACGGATCTTTTATCCATGTCCTATAACGGAGTCTCTTTTTAGGCCGGGTTTCAAGCTTAGATGCTTTCAGCTTTTATCCCTTGGCGCGTAGCTGCTCGGCACTGCCTTGTCAGACAACCGATCGACCAGAGGCGCCGAATGAAAGTTCCTCTCGTACTATTTCATTCTTACCCTCAGACTCCAAACACTCCTGATAGATAGTAACCGACCTGTCTCACGACGGTCTAAACCCAGCTCACGATCCCCTTTAATAGGCGAACAACCTCACCCTTGGCCGCTGCTGCACGGCCAGGATGGAAAGAACCGACATCGAGGTAGCAAGCCGCCGGGTCGATATGTGCTCTTGCCGGCGACGACTCTGTTATCCCCGGGGTAGCTTTTCTGTAGTCAATAAGCCTCACCAAAAGGCTATATTGGTTCGTTAGACCCGAGTTTCCTCTCGCGATCATTTGCTTTGCATGATCGCGTCAGGCCAACTTATGCTCTTGACACTCTTCTGTGGGTTTCTGACCCACATGAGTTGACCTTGGGGCACCCTTGATATTTTTTCGAGGGTGTGGCGCCCCACCCAAACTGCCTACCTACCGTTGTCCTCGTAAGAGTGAGAACTACAACAAAACTAGGATGGTGTCTCATCGTTGGCTCCCCGTTCCCCGAAAGAAACGGATATAACGCCTCCCATCTACCCTGCGCAAGGATTATCGTAATTCAGCGACAGGCTGCAGTAAAGCTCCACGGGGTCTTCACTTCCCATCAGGAGTCCCTAGTCTCTGCACTAGGACAAAAAGTTCAACGGATTCGTGTTAGGGACAGTATCGCACTCATTAATCCATTCATGCAAGTCGCCAATTAAGCGACAAGGTACTACGCTACCTTAAGAGGGTCATAGTTACCCCCGCCGTTTACGAGTCCTTCGTCCGGTTGAACCCGGTGTTCAGATACTCGCACTGGGCAGGAATCAGTGACTATACTAGTCCTTTCGGAGTTGCAGTCACCTATGTTGTTATTAGACAGTTAGTGCGACCCGGTCACTGCGACCTGCCTGATCTCCAGGCAGGCACCCCTTATCCCAAAGTTACGGGGCCAATTTGCCGAGTTCCCTTAACTACGATTAAATCCGACACGCCTTCACCTCTTCAGCGAGGGGCACCTGTGTCGGTTCTCGGTACGGATGTATGACTCCCTTTTCATGGGCTCCAGGAATTTGCCTAGTTTCCTCATCACGCTTTCTTCCCTTTCTCACCATTACGGTACTCCACGGAATTATACGCTTGAACGGGACGACGGTCCCGCTTGGCATACCCCGAAGCGTCAGGGCTTACGCTAAAAATCATACAGTACAGGAATATTAACCTGTTTCCCTGTCGGTACGTTCGAGTTACGACGCACCTTAGGACCGACTAACCCTCGGCTGACGAACATTGCCGAGGAAACCTAGCCCCTGCGGCGGATGGGATTCTCACCCATCTATGCTTCTACTAGTGCCAGAATTCTCAACACTACACGGTCCACTGGAACTCACGCCCCAGCTTCTACCCATGCAGAGCGCCTCCCTACCAGATCACCTTTCGGTGCTCCGTGGTCTCTGTAGTAGGCTTTAGCCCCGTCCATTTTCACCGCCCTAAATCTTGACTGGTAAGCTGTTACGCACTTTTTAAAGGATAGCTGCTTCTGAGCTCACCTTCCAGTTGTCTTTGACCTAGGACCAATTTCAGTGTTTACACTTAGCCTACATTGAGGGACATTAACCACGGTCTGGGTTGTTTCCCTTACGCATTACAAGCTTACCCCGTAATGCGGACTTCCAACCATCTAGGGTGTCCGGGAGTTTGGAGTTTGACAGGGGGGTGAGCAGTTTCCCGCCCAGCTCCCCCAATCAGTGCTCTACCTCACGAACGACCTCCGGTTAGGTCATGCTGCGACATGTTTAGGGAGGAACCAGCTGATGCCGGGCTCGATTAATCTTTCACTCCTATACGCAGGTCACACCAATGATTTGCATATCAATACGGCTTGCGGTCCTCCACGCAACTTTCGTCACGCTTCAACCTGCCCACGCATAGATCGCCCGGCTTCGGGTCTTATCCTACTGACTCCACGCACTTTTAATACGTCGTCCCATGCATTGCTGCTACGGACTTGTTGGTTTCCCTGTGGCTCCCCTTTTGGGTTAACCTTCGCCAATAGAATAAACTCTCTGGCCCGTTCTTCAAAACGTACGTTACGACATTGGCAGGCATGCCCGTACTACCGCCTCGCGACGGGTTCCTTCGCATGCAAGATCCTTTCATGCCGCAACTCGCGATCTCCTACCAATTTCAGGCGCTTTTAACCACCTTTTCAGGGTTACTTTTCAGCTTTCGCTCACGCTACTACTTCGCTATCGGTTTCAAGTTGTATTTAGCTTTGGAGGTTGATGACCCCCGAATTCCCGCGAGAATTCCAGCCCGCGGTACTCAAGACTCCCCTTAACCCTGTCTGCTTCTGCGTACGGGACTATCACCCTCTGTAGTGTGCCGTTCCAGGCAACTTCCGCTTCGCATCCAGGGCCGAACAGGGGGCTTATTACACCACATCTCCCTTGCGGGATTCGGTTTGAGCTCTGTCGTGTTCGCTCGCCGTTACTAACGACATCTCGGTTGATTTCTTTTCCTGCCCCTACTAAGATGTTTCAATTCGGGGCGTTCCCTATCCTCAACGGATAAATACCAAAGTATTAGGATGACCCATTAGGGGATCCCCGGATCATAGATTCCTTGCGTCTACCCGGGGCTTATCGCAGCTTGGCACGCCCTTCATCGGCACTTGAACCGAGCCATCCAATGGTAGGATTATACTAATGCTCCGCTAAACCCATTTAACGTCCTTAGTGCAAACCTTTACACGGCCTCGCAAAGTCATTGGTTTGACTCTCAGCCCTTCCCTCGTGATTCGCATCTCGAGGTGCATCTAAAACGGCTCACCGGGATTCGAACCCGCTTCCTCGCCCCATTCCGGCGACTGAACCTTATTCTTGTCAACACTGGCAATTTTACAGTTTGTTTAATAACCGCGTAACCCAAAAAATCAATTTCGTTAGGAGGTGATCCAGCCGCAGATTCCCCTACGGCTACCTTGTTACGACTTAACCCCCCTTGCAAAACCTAGATTCGACCGCAGCGTATGCTACGGCCTCATCAAGACCTCACTCGGGTGGT
>CAZPYV010000003.1:0-251032 GCA_964590895.1 uncultured Methanoregula sp.
GAAATATGCGCTCTAATTTTTTTTCAGAAGGATGTGCGTAAGTCCTATTTTATTTCCGGTCGTGTTCCGATGTATCATTATCGCCATCATGCCCGCGTTTTGCAACAATCTCCTGCACGACAAGTCTTGAACTACAGAGATCGCTGTCAGCATATTTTCCAATGCGCACAATCTTTGGCGTGAGGTTCCGGGCAGCAAGCTGCGTGCGGATTTTTTCCTCGTCAAAGAGCTGGTTGAATCCAATCGTGATCACTGCCGGGCAAATCTCTTCAATCGGGCGGAACATATCGGTTTTGTCGCCAAGAATTGCATGGTCTACCGGGCGGAGTGATGCGATCATTGCAAGCCTCTGTTCTTCTGGGATGATCGGGCGTGGTTTATGTTTCACGTTCATATCGCGGGCTACAATCACCCAGAGTTCATCCCCGAGTTTTTTGGACTCTTCAAGATAGTAGAGATGTCCCGGGTGCAAAAGATCAAATGTTCCGGTGGCAACCACCCTGCGGATGCTCATGCGATCACCTCTATCTTGCATGGTTCCCCATCGGCGCTGAAGCATTGCCAGTCGCCCGTGCGGTACGGGTAGCCGATGATCAGGTGGAACCGCCCGGCCCGTGGGAAGAAATGCACATCCGCTTCAGATGGCCGGAGTACACCGTTCGGGTGACTGTGGGCACTACCTGCGAGGTGGGTGTCAAGAGGCATCATATCAAAGAAGACCGAGGCTGAGTCTTCACCAGTGATGGTGCCCGGAACCATGTTCAGCTCCACGATCACCCCGTTGTTTTCCCGGAGAAGAGCCACGAACTCGTTGGGGTGACTGTCCCGCCCCAGTTCAAGAAGCAGCTGGAGAAGTTCCTGTTTGATTCCTCGGATGTTCATGGTCTAAGTGCCTTTATTCGCTTTTTCGGGCGTTGTACCGATCATATGCGTGCTGCTGGTCAAAAAAATGCTCGGAAAAAATAGGATGGTCTTGCCCTATTGTTCGACTTTTGCGAGTTCTTTAGTCAGATCCTGCGAGAGATTGACATTGGTAAATGCGCCGCTGGTCGGCAGTGGCATGGCAAAAGCAGGTGTGATGTCATACTCTACCCTTGAGTTTGACGGGACGGTGAAATCGAGAATGTGGCCTCCAGTGAGCCGGTCATCGCTGAGGAAATGGAGATGGAAACCTGCAACATTGAGTCCTTTGAAAAAGACCGGGGTGTAGAACCCGATTACTGTACCTGTGGTTTCAGTGTAGGTGTACACCGACTGGTTCTTTGCCGCATATGTGAGCGTGGGATAGGGTTTCTGCTGCGCAGGTATCGCCCGCACTTTCATTTTGGGAAATATGCCGTGCATCCGTACCGCATAGATCATGTTCTGCGAAGGTAAACGGCTGCTCATATCCGTTGTGAATTCAGAAAAATTCATGGGTCTGACGGTAGTAACTGAAAAGTCGGAGTTGAAGTGGGTGACCGTAGCCTGCGGTGTGGTGGCGTTGTCCAGGACCGCGTAGACCTTTCCGTCAGCTTTTACCTGGTACACTTTTCCGTCAAGTACAATCATCTCTCCGTCAAGTGCATGGAAGGTACCAATACCAAAGTTCCCGTGCTTTTTGAGTTCGCTGACCGGTTGCACGCCATCGAGCACTCCCTGCATCAGGGCGTCTATGGTCGATACCTGGTAGAGTGTTTCAAGATCTTCAGGTGCGGCATGTGCAGTCGGCAGTCTGGTAAAACTGGAGTAGACCGCAACACCGAAAAAGACGAGCACTATCGCAAGACCAATGCCAAGGAAGAATTTGGTGTCCATGAATGTATGCCAAAAAAATTATTTCTTACCGGTCACTTTAATGATGTGGTAGCCGAACTGGGTCTTGACCGGGCCGACAACCTTGCCGACTTGCTCGGTAAAAGCGATCTGCTCAAATTCGGGAACCATCATACCCTTGCCGAACCAGCCGAGGTCTCCCCCGTTCTTTCCTGACGGGCAGGATGAGAAACGCTTTGCAACTGCGGCAAAATCTTCGCCGTCAGCGACCCGCTTCATGATCTTGTTCGCTTCATCTTCGGTCTTTACAAGGATGTGGGATGCACGTGCCTGTGGTGCCATGCTATACAGGTGCACCTTCCCGGAAATAAAATGGTTGGTCCGGTTTTCAGAACTCCCCGTCCTGCTCAAAACTCCGTCCGAACCGGATCGCGAGTTCCGCCTTGTATAACTCCCGGCCGAGATACCCGGCATGGTCGAGCAGCGTAACATCGCCCTGCGACAGTATGGTGTACAAAACATCCTGCCAGCGTTTGCCCCGTACTGCATTGCCGTGGATAACGGCAACGATCTGGTCGCCATCGATCCCGATACGGAAATTCCCTTTCGGATCGTAGATGATCTCGTCCGGCATCTTTTTTGCCGCGATCACCTTTTCGTACTCAACACGAGGTTCGCGCCGTTTTCGCTTCTCTTTGAGCACGAGCAGATCGACCCCCAGATCCTTGGGATACGGGCGGTCCTGGGCAAGCACCATCATCTCAGTTGCCCGCCGCATCTCCCGGATTGATCCCTGCGTTTTGTCCGAGTGCTCACTGGAAAATATAACAGAGGCCCCTACCTCCTTTGCCATACCGGCGAGCAACGCATTCGCCCCAACCGAGTCCGCATCAAGGAGTTCGACCACATTACCCGCACCAAAAAATAGCGGCTCCTTGATATTTTTAAAATTCTTCAGCGATGCCACCAGTCCGGAACCGACCGGCTGGAGGAGGGGATCTGCGATGATGCACGTGATACCGGCTTGCTTTGCCATCGCAATATTCTTTTTGAGCGTACTGTCGCCCGGCACAATGACCGCAGCAACACCTGCATCGGCAACCTCGTTTCCGATCAAAGGAATGTTTTTTTCCTGTAATGAGAGGACGAGGTCTGCCCGGACGAGTGCTGACCGGATCAGGAGCGGGTCCTGTGAATCCACAGCGAGCGGCCTCTCAATATCTTCAACAAGGGAAAAGGCACGGGTGACATCCTTTTGAGTGGCATCGAACCCGAACCCGAGATCCACGATATCTGCACCGGAAGAAAAGAACCGTTCCACAACCTCGCGGAGTGCTTCGCACCGGTGGGCATCCATGATCTCGGCGAGCACCTTCATCCGTGATCCCCCGCCAATCTTCACGTCACGGATTATAAACTCAGCACCGGCCTCCTGCTCCTGCTGCTCAACTTTGCGCATTGCATCGCCTGCCTTCTTTTCTGCAAGGAATTCATCGGCAGGAACTGTGCGCGAAAGGGTAATTGTGTCAAGAAGTGGCAGGATATGTGCGAGATCTGCTGCATGGCGCGGACCGCGATAGACCGGCACCCCGCTCTCCCGCTCAACCTGATCGAATGAGGCGGTGCACATCCCGGAAACGATCACCATATCGTATTTTCCTTTTTTTATCAGGATCCGGAGTGCATGCGGGGTGAGAAACGAGGCAATCTCTCCGGTTACCACCACCTCCGCATCAAAACCTGCTGCCGCTCCTTTCACCATCATCACCGTGGCAGCACCGGTTGGCAGCAGGATGCGCATAAGTTCCCTTAATACCAGAGAGATAAAAACACTATGATCAGATGCTGAGCTGCGATCTGCACGTGCACACGAATTACTCCAAAGACGGCGAGAGCAGTGTCGAGGAGATCATCAGGGCAGCTGAAGTGGCAGGACTCGATGCGATTGCCATCACTGACCATGATTCAATTGACGGCGCAAAGAAGGCCCTTGCGTGTGAAACCTCAGTGCTTGTGATTCCCGGTATTGAAGTCACTACAAAACAGGGTCACCTCCTTGTTCTGGGAGTTACCGAGATCATCCCCGCCGGGCTTGATGTGGAAACAACCGTTGCCATTGCCCGGAGAATGGGGGCGTTGCTCATCCTCCCCCACCCGTACCATGTATGGCGGCACGGTGTTGCCCGCAGGAGAAAAGCCGGTATGATGGTAGTTGACGCAGTGGAATCTTTTAACAGCCGGTACATTGTCGGGTCCGCGAACCGGAAAGCGGAACGCATCGCTCTCAAGCTGGGCAAGCCCTGTGTCGGAGGAAGCGATGCCCACAATGCCCGGTTTGTTGGATTTGGCAGGACGTATGTCGATGCGGAGAAGAATGTGCCTGCAATCCTTGATGCCATCCGGGCAGGTAACGTTACCTGCGGCGGGAAAAAAACGCCGCTGCGCACCTACACCCGCCAGTCACTCAACAACACATGGAGAAAGATCAAACGGATAACCCGGCGCATGCAACTCCGGTGAGGCTCGCGTTCAAAGTCTCTTACCTGGGCAGCAGGTTCTATGGCTCACAGATGCAGGCAGACCACCGCACGGTGGAAGGAGAGTTTGTTTCCGCATGCCAGCGGCTCAGCCTCTTTGATGACTGGCGAAAGGCCGGCTTTTTGTCAGCAGGCAGGACGGATCGCGGTGTACATGCCTGCGGGCAGGTGATCGCGTTCTCAACAGAGGCTGCGGATCGCGCAAGGACCGTGATCAACACCCAGCTCCCTCCCGATCTCTGGTGCAGTGAGTATGCCGAAGTCTCACCGGAATTTCATCCCCGGTATGATGCAAATTCCCGCACGTACCGGTATTATTTTTCAAACAGTCCCCATGATCCGGAGTCGATGAACCGGGCGGCACAGTTCTTTTTGGGCAGCCATAATTTTTCCAACTTCGCACGGGTAAAGGACAAGAACCCATACCGGAACATCCTTGCTGCCCGCGTAGAAGATGAAGGTGGGTTTGTTTTTTTTGAAGTAAAAGCCGAGAGTTTCCTCTGGCACCAGGTGCGGTGTATGGCATCAGCATTGCTACTTGTCGGGGACGGGCAAGCAGATGAGGGTTCAATTGCTTGCCTGCTGGAATCTGAAGCAGACAGACCCCTACAGCCAGCTCCTGCAGAAGGGCTCATACTCTGGGATACGGACTGCGGAATCCGGTGGAGCCCGATGACTCTTGAAGGGCAGAGCGGTGCATTCATCGCTCACCTTAAACGGCATCATTCGCTTATGGAAAAGATGTGCCGGGTGTTAAAACACCGATAAGATCTAAACCTTTGATTTGTGAGAACGAAAAACAAAAGCAGGAATTTTTTCTTTTGATCTTTCCTGTCACGGGTATTCATTCGATCTGCCGGGCACAACCGCTTGCAACTGCAGCTTCACTTACTGCGAGGGCTACTGCCTTTACCACACCCCGGTTGAGCACCTGTGGAAGAATCCGATCTTTTCGCGGCCGCTTCACATAATTGGCAAGCGCATGGGCAGCAGCAACCTTCATCTCATCAGATATCCGTGTTGCACAGACATCAAGAGCCCCGCGGAAGATACCCGGAAATGCAAGTGCATAATTGATCTGGTTGGGAAAATCCATACGACCGGTTCCGACAATTGCGGCCCCAGCCTCCAGTGCATCATCAGGAAAGATCTCCGGCATAGGACTTGCCATGGCAAAGATGATGGGATCTTTGTTCATTGACCGGACCATTGCCGGGGTGATGATCGCAGGCACCGATACACCGATACAGACATCAGCACCCCGCATCGCATCTTCAAGTGTTCCGATCCGCCCGCTTTTGTTGGTCTTTTCTGCGATGATAAACTTGTATTTATTGGAATATAGTCCCTCGCGGGCATGATGGATGATACCTTTGCTGTCGCATACGATGATATCCTGCACACTTCGGCAGAGCTTGGGATCATAGCCAATGCACATGAGTATCCTTGTGATAGCAAACCCGGCAGCGCCGGCTCCGACTATAACAATTTTCAGATCTTCAAATTTCTTTTTTGTTACCTTGCAGGCATTGAGGAGGGCGGCGAGCACGACAACAGAAGTTCCGTGCTGGTCATCGTGCATTACCGGAATCCCGATATCCTGGAGGGCTTCTTCCATCTCAAAACATTTTGGAGCAGCAATATCTTCGAGAGCGATTCCTCCAAATACCGGTGCAATGTTCTTTACTTCATCAACAAAATCCGTATGGTAACTCTCAAAACAGATGGGAAATGCATCGATATCGGCGAGCTTTTTAAAAAGTAGCGCTTTTCCTTCCATCACCGGAATTGCCGCATAGCCCCCGATGTTACCTAAAGAAAGCACCCGTGAACCGTCACTGACAATAGCAATCGTGTTTGCCTTTAGGGTGTATTTGTAGGCTAGATCCCGGTTCTTGTGAATTGCCCTGCAGACCGCTGCAACGCCCGGCGTATACGCAAGGGAGAGATCCCTGCGATCTGCCAAAGATACTTTGGAATGGACCTCGATCTTTCCCTTGTGCTTTGCATGGAGTTCAAGCGATTCCTTGTAGATATCTATTTTTTTGCCGGTCATAACCCCCCATAACAGATATTTCAATAAATGTGAGGGAACGGTATCAATCTTGTTGTTGAAGAAAGGATCATCTTTGGGGCAATGGACCAAACTCTACATCGATCCAACCGGCAATTTCGTCCCGCACCCTGCGGTACCCGTCAAGGATTGTATCATCGGTGCCGGGTATCAGGTGGGGATCAGAAAACCCCTGGTGGATTGTCTTTTTTGCTCCGGATACAAGGGGGCAGAGTGCATGGGCATTGTCGCAAAGAGTTACTGCAAGATCAAAGGATTTCCCTTCAAACTCTGCGAGAGTTTTTGAACGGTGGTGCGAGATGTCGATCCCGATCTCCCGCATTACTGTTATTGCCCTTGTACTCACCTTCGACTGGCGGGTACCGGCACTGAACACTTCATACCTGTCGCCGTATTTTGCCCGGAGCAACCCTTCTGCCATCTGGGAGCGGGCGGCATTTGCCGTGCAGACAAAGATGATCCGTGTTATTGTTGTCATTTTTCCTCGCAGCAGGACGATTTCTCTTCCTTCACGCCACAGCAGGATCCCTCATCTCCGCCGCAGCTGCATTCCCCGCTGTCCATATCCTTTCCCCTAAGGGCGGCACTGATCATCGCCCATGCACACCCGACCCCGCTCTGGACTTCGATTGCCTGCACCGGGCAGTTCAGGGCACAGGCACCGCACTCCATACATGCGGTCGGGTGGGCGAGTTCCGCTTGATCAGGCCCTTCCACAAATACCCCGTGGGGGCAGACCTGTGTGCAGCGTTTGCAATTAATGCACCGATCCTTATGGTACTGGAGGGTGTTCTTTTCGTAGGAATCAAACATCAGATCATCCCCATGAGACGATTCACACCAAGCACTATACCCAGAATTACACCGGCGACAACCATGCATGCCATGACGGATATATACCGGAAAATCTCCGTTCTGACCCCCGTACGTGAGGTGAAGGTTGTCGAACCGGTGAAATTCAGGGCAAGGTATGCGGTGACTGCTGGCATAATGAGGAGCGGGGTTATGGCTGCGATGAGCGCAACCCAGCCGGGCAATGCCGGGGCTGAAGCGAATGCAGCAGCAAACGGGATTGCCACCACTCCCCCGAGCAGGAGGCCTTTTGTCGAGAAGTCCTGTGTCGGGATGAATGGCAGCAGGACCGGGAAGAGTACGGTTCCTGCAATAACTGCGGATATGGCTGCAAGTGCGGCAACCGGACCTGCGATGAACCAGAGTACGGCTGCGATAATGATTGCCGGAAGTGCAACGTGAACTAACTCAACTGGAGCCAGAACGATCCGGTCGCGTACGGGGAACTGCACCCTGCGCATTTCTGAAGTCGCCTTTCCTATCCTGAGATATTCAGGAAGGTCTCTGGCACGGACCGGACCATACTCTACCTTAAAGCCGGACCGGCGTTGCACATCATGTGCGGAAATTCCCGGTGCTCCCAGCTGCGGGACGATGATCTTCCGGTGGGTGATGATGCAGGCAAGCCCGACTTTTTCGATACGGTGGACTAGTTCATCGGTTCCGAACGTGCCTTTACCGGCAGCGCACCAGACATTGATCCCTTTGGTATCAATCACAAGGATGTATGCATCGAATCCTGTAAGTGCTAAACGCAGGGCGTCGAAGCTCAGTGTATAGTTCGCCGAGGCAAAGACCGGGGATTCCGCAGTCGGGTTTCCGAGCCGGTAGAGACCCGGTTCAACCCGGTGCCCCATGCGGTTGATACCCCAGCGGGCAAGGAAATGATCGAGCCGGTTGGCAAACGTGATCGTGCTGTCCGTTGTACGGATCTCTATTGGTTGTCGGGCACCTGTGCTACAGATGCACGGTGATTCATCTGAAGGCGCAGAGCACGAACAGCAGGACGATTGGGATACAGTCATAAATTCTGCTCACCTCAATGTTTCGCATCGTGCATCATGGGACTGAGCACACCTTTGACCATGTCACTTAAGTTTTCTACTTTCATTAAAGCCAGACAACAGATGGACCCATCCCGCTCCCAGCTGATCAGGGCAAGCTTGTCGCCAGAACTGATGCCCGCCCGCTCCCGCACATCTTTGGGAAGGACCATCTGCCCGCGTTCATCGACAGCCAGTACCGCCTCTACCCGGTATGCGCCGGATGGACCGCACGACTCACATGAGAGTTCTTCCTTTTTTTTGGTTGACATCATCTGGAATATCGTTGAGCTATCATGATATTTAAATTTTTCAGAAAAATCAGAAAAATCAGATTACTCAACCATTGTAAAACCGGTGATTTCATATCAAAACAAAGAAGCTAAAATCCAGCCCCGCTCTTTTTATTATCTCACGCCAACATCCAATCAACAGTATGGTGGCATTTAATTGTTCGTCGTGCGGTAAGTGCTGTGCGAGCTTTGGCGCGTTCATAAAGATCGAGCGGCAGCTGACGAACCGAGATTATTACTGCCGGTACGGGATAAAGAACGAACTCTTTCTCGCCCATATTGAGGGAGATTATGTGGACCGCCACCAGCCCGGTTTAACAGATGGAGAGCCGGTGAAAGGCTGTCCGTTCATGCGGAAAAAACCGGACGGGAATGGCACTGCCTGTGCAATCTATGCCTCCCGCCCACGAATCTGCCGGGAGTTCCGGTGCTACCGGATGGTAATCCATCATCGCGCTGGGCATGAGTGTGGCAGGATTATGGGACGCCATGATCTAAAAACTGCAGATGAAACACTGGCACAAATCTGGAAAGAAGAGATCGCACCACTGCTTCGTCATGATGATACCCGCTGGGAAAAATCAGTGATCGCTGCACTTGCTGCTCACGGGTATCACGGGGAACCGGTAGAATAGAAAAGGAAAAATTATTTTGTCTAGGTGGTCGTTGGTGCCACATTCGGCTTGCAGCCTTCGCCACGGAAAAGCGCCCATTCCTCGCAGGCGGTTCCATTGGGGAATTTGCACATGCCGTATTGACTGCCGTCCGGGTTATTCATAATCACTGAAGTGGCCCCGACTTTTCCGCAGTTGACTGAGGCCGGGTTTGCCATCCCGGAACTGGCCGGTGCGGTTGTGGTCACTGGTGTGAACGGTTTACAGCCTTCGTTGCGGAAGAGTGCCCATTCGTCACAAGTGGTACCGTTAGTAAACGTGCACATGCCGTACTCGTTACCCTGTGCATCTTTCTTAATCTCAACGTTTCCACCGACTTTTCCGCAGTTGACAGATGCCGGGTTTGCTATTCCGACACTGGCCAGTGCGGTTGTGGTTACAACTGGTGTGGTGGTTGCAGGTGTCTTTACGGGTGCTGCCGGTTGGGTGCAGCCGGCGACCAGAAGACCGCCAACAATCAATAGACCCATGATGAGAAGGAGAATTTTTTTCGATGTCATGATTTACCGGGATAGTTTTGTCGGTAGCTGAATAAAAAGATGGGTTATCTGAAATTATGTTTCAATGTTTGATTCCGGGCTGCCTGTTGCATGTTTCATCCCCATCACGTAACCCTGTAATTCCCGCACCATCATGTCCGGATTTTTTAAGTTGCGCCCGACAATCTCCACTATTGCACTGCCGACAATCACCCCGTCAGCTCCGTAGCGGGTGCAGGTTTTTGCATGTGCAGGTGTTGATATTCCAAAGCCAAGTGCAAGCGGAAGTCTGGTGTGCTTTCGAACCCTGTGCAGGAGATCGATTGCCCCCTCAGATACCTCGTCACGTACCCCGGTAACTCCGAGTACAGCGACCAGATACAAGTACCCACGGGCCTTTTTTACAATCTTTTTGATCCGTTCATCAGAAGTTGTCTGGGTAATGAGAAAGATCGGGTCGATGCAGCACCGTGCGGCAACTGCACAGACCTCCTCTGACTCTTCGACCGGCATATCGGCAATCAGTATGCCGTCAACACCGGCATCGTGGGCTTCGCGATAGAACCGCTCGATCCCACGGCGATGGACGATGTTGTAGTACGTGAGGAACACGATCGGGACATCAGAAACTTTGCGGATCTCCCTGACGATCTCAAACACGGTGTCCGGTGTAGTTCCGGCTGCGAGCGCCCGCTCATCAGCGTTCTGGATAGTCGGCCCGTCTGCCACCGGGTCAGAGAATGGCACACCCAGTTCAAGGATGTCGGTTCCCCCGGCAATCAGTGCCCGTGCAATCCGTACGCAGGTCGCCTTGTCCGGGTCTCCTGCAACGGTAAAACCGATGAAAGCCGGTTTTTTCATGGAGCCGGAGGAAAATACCGTATCAATGCGTCCCATTACAGGCACCCCTGCATCCTTGCCACTTCAGCCACGTCTTTGTCGCCACGTCCCGAGAGGTTGATGATCACAATATCATCCTTATCAAACCGGTCCGCGTTCTGTTTTACGTAAGCTACTACATGGGCAGATTCCAGAGCAGGAATGATACCCTCCGTTTTTGAAAGGAACTTAAAGGCATCCAGCACTTCAGGGTCGTTCACTGCCGCATAGGTCACGCGGTGCTTGTCCTTAAGCATTGCATGTTCCGGGCCAACGCCGGGGTAATCGAGCCCGGCCGAAATGCTGTGGGTAGGAAGAATCTGCCCGTGCTCATCCTGCAAGAGGTACGAGAGCGTTCCGTGCAGCACTCCGGTATCTCCGGCACAGAGCGTGGCAGAATGTTTTCCCGTTTCAATCCCTTCGCCCCCTGCCTCAACCCCAATCAGTTTCACATCATCGGCAAGGAACGGGTGGAAGATGCCAATCGCATTAGAACCGCCACCCACGCACGCAACAACTGCATCGGGAATCCGGCCTTCTTTTCTCATCACCTGCTCACGGGCCTCACGACCGATTACCGACTGGAAGTCCCTGACCATGAGCGGGTACGGATGTGGACCAACGACCGAGCCGATCAGGTAGTAGGTGTCCCGCACGTTTGCCACCCAGTCGCGAAGCGCCTCGTTGATCGCATCTTTGAGTGTCTGTGTCCCGAATTTGACCGGGATCACTTTTGCTCCCATCAGTTCCATGCGAAAGACATTGAGCGCCTGCCGCTGCGTATCCACTTCCCCCATGTAGACTTCAACGGGCATACCGAGTGCTGCACCAACAATCGCAGTCGCAACCCCGTGCTGCCCGGCGCCGGTCTCTGCAATCAGCCGTTTTTTCCCCATCTTTTTTGCGAGCAGTGCCTGCCCGAGGGTGTTGTTCAGCTTGTGTGAACCGCCATGCACAAGATCTTCGCGCTTGAGGTAGATCTTACACCCGAGTTTCCGTGAGGCATTCGGGCAGAAGGTGAGTGGTGTCTCGCGCCCTGCGTATTCGGTCTGCAATGCTGCAAGTGCGAGGGCAAACTGTGGATCCCTTCCCACCTTTTCATATGCATCTTCCAGTTCGATGAGTGCGCTCATCAGTGTCTCGGAGACGTACTGTCCACCATATTTTCCGTATCTTCCCTTTGTTGTCATGGTACGCCTTTTCGTGCTGCCGCTATGAACGCGGCAATTTTCTTATGGTCTTTGATTCCCGGTGCGGTCTCGATACCGCTTGCCACATCCACGGCATACGGGTGAACCTGCCGGATGGCATCTGCCACATTTTCCGGGGTGAGTCCCCCGGCAAGGATGACCGGCAATTTAGATCTCTGCACGGTGTCACGAGCATGCGATAGATCGAAGTTTTTACCGCTGCCGTGACTTTCGTCTACAATGATCGCATCGCAATCTGTGGGCAACGGATCGTTTTGCCCGATTACCCGGATTACTCTCACAACCGGTTTTTCCCGGAAAATAAACGGGTGCGATATCTGAATTGCATCCGGGTGCAGTGCAAGGATCTGTTCGAGATCTTCGTATGATGTGGTGTGGCTCACCGCTACAATGGTGGTAAACGTGCCGACAGCATCAAAAATTTCGCGGGCCCTTGCCGGAGTCACTGACCGTTTTGAAGTTGGTGAAAACACTACAACTCCTATCGCATCTGCCCCGCATGCCTCTGCATACAGGGCATCATCCGGTCTTGTGATTCCGCAACACTTTATGCGCATACGAACTCCTCGAGTTTCTTTTCCGGGCGATCATGTGCCATGATCGATGAACCGATCAGGAACGCATCGCAGTAGGGTTTCATCTCACGGATATCATCGGGAGAACGCATACCACTTTCTGACACGATCGTTCTGCCTGCTGACCGGACACTCTCTGAGAGAAGCCGTGTGGTGGAACGGTCGATGGTCAGAGTTGCAAGATTGCGGTTGTTGATCCCGATCAGTTCGGCGCTGGTGGCAAGAGCGTTTTTGATCTCTTCTGCATTGTGGACCTCGACAAGCGGTTCAAGACCGTACTCCTGTGCGAGATCGACAAATACCGGCAGGCGCTCTCTAAGGACTGCGGCAATCAGGAGTACCGCATCAGCCCCGAGTGCCCGAGTCTCTGCGATCTGTTGTTCGTTAATGATGAAGTCCTTCCTGAGAACCGGGATATTGATCGCAGATTTCACTTTTGCGATATCTTGTCCAGTGCCCCCGAAGAAATACGGCTCGGTCAGCACTGAGAGTGCCACGCACCCGCTGCCTGCAAGTGCTCCGGCCATCATAGCCATGTCCACATTGCGGCGGATGATGCCACGGCTGGGTGATGCACACTTAATCTCGGCGATCACGGCATTCCTTCCGTTCCTGTTCCGTATCGCATTGATCAGGCTTGCGTGAACTTTGGTACCGTTCTCAGGAAACGATGACGGGAGCAGGGCCACCCGTTTTTCGGTGCGCCTTATAATCTCATCGAGGATCATGCTGCACCCCGTGTGGCATCCACCAGCGCATTGAGCCGGGCTGAAGCATCCCCCGAATCTATGGAAACGGCAGCACGCTGGATTCCTTCATGCAGATCCTGTGCCAGCCCGCCTACATAAATGGCGGCTCCTGCGTTCATGAGCACGATGTCCCGTGCTGCCCCGCGTTCCCCTTGCAGGAGATCGTAGATGATCCGGGCATTCTGCTGTGCATCGCCACCCGCGAGATCTACCGGGTGTGCCAGTTCAATACCATAGGTATCGCACTGGATCGTGTACGTCTGGATCGCTCCGTTACTGAGCTCTGCGATTACGGTATTTCCTGTTGTAGTGATCTCGTCAAGACCGGATCCATGAACTACCATCGCCCGCGAGAGCCCAAGTATCCTGAGCACATCCGCAAGCGTACCTGTAAGGTCAGGCCGGTAGACCCCAAGTATCTGTGCCTGCGCCCCTGCCGGGTTTGCCAGCGGGCCGAGAATGTTGAAGATCGTCCTGCACCCGATCTCCTGCCGGGCGGTCATAACATGTTTCATAGCCGGGTGGTAATCAGGGGAAAAGAAGAATCCTATACCTGCCTGTTCCACAATCCGTGCCTGCATTTCAGGAGAAATCGTGATGGTTACTCCCAGTGCTGCGAGAACATCAGCCGAACCGCACCTGCTGCTCACGCCCCGGTTGCCGTGCTTGACAACCGGGCAGCCGGCTCCCGCAGCAACAAATGCCGAAGCAGTGCTGATGTTGAAGGTCTGCGCCCCGTCTCCTCCGGTGCCGCAGGTGTCGACAAGCATCCGTCCGGTCACCGGTCGTACCGTGATCGCATGGTCCCGCATCACGCGGGCAAATGCAGCGATCTCGGCAGTGGTCTCACCCTTCATATGCAAAGCAAGGAGAAATGCACCTATCTGCGCCTGCGAGGCCTTCCCTTCCATGATCATGCTGATCATCACTGCCGCTTCAGCAGGGGCAAGATCCTGCCGTGCTGCAAGTTTTGTGAGCATCTCTTTCACTATCATGATGCCCCGCATGTTCCGTCAAGGAAATTCTTGATGATCCGGTCGCCTTCCTGCGAAAGGATACTCTCCGGGTGGAACTGGACACCCTCGATCGGGTATCGTGTATGCCGGACACCCATCACGTACTGGTCGTCGAGGCTTGTCGCAGAAACCTGCAGTTCCGCCGGCAGGGAGTCTTTATGGGCAACCAACGAGTGGTAGCGTGTCGCGGTAAAGGGTGCGGGCATGCCGGCAAAAACTCCCTGCCCGTCATGCAGGATTGCTGAGGTCTTGCCATGCACCAGGTGCTGTGCCCTGACAACTTCCCCCCCAAATGAGGTGCAAATCGCCTGGTGCCCGAGACAGACACCCAACGTGGGAATAGTCCTGCTCATCGTCGCTAACACTTCGTGGCAGACACCAGAATCCTTTGGGGTTCCCGGCCCGGGTGAGAGGATGATCCGGTTACACCCGCACTTTTCAAGCTGTTCAAGCGGTGTGTCGCAGGTCATGACCACCGGGTTTCCCCCGAGTTTACCTACCTGCTGGTACAAGTTGAAGGTGAAACTGTCGTAGCAGTCAACAATCAGGACTTTCATGACGACACCCCGGCCTGCTCGATCGCCCGGAGCATTGCCGATGCCTTGCTCTCGGTCTCCTCCCATTCATTGGCCGGTACCGAATCAGCGACAATTCCCGCTCCCACTTGAACGTATGCCCGCCCGTTGCGGACAATTACGGTCCGGATCGCAATCGCAAACTCAAGATTCCGGTCAAATCCGATATACCCGACAGCCCCGGCATAGAGCCCGCGATTCTGTGTCTCTTCCTCGCCTATGGTCTGCATTGCACGGATCTTCGGTGCACCGGATACTGTTCCGGCAGGGAAACAGGATTTGAAGGCATCATAACAATCCAGATTGTCCCTGAGTATGCCATTGACCGTTGAGACTATATGCTGGACATGGGAGAACTTCTCAATACCCATGAATTCTCCGATTTCAACGGAGCCGAACCGGCAGACCCGGCCGATATCGTTTCTTGCCAGATCGACAAGCATCGTGTGCTCGGCCCGCTCCTTGGGATCGTTGAGAAGATCCTCTGCAAACAGCGCATCCTCACGGGCATCGCGTCCCCTTGGACGGGTGCCGGCGATTGGCACGGTTGTTACCCGCCGCTTCTCCACCCGGACGAGCATCTCGGGACTCGCGCCTATCACCTGCTCGTTCCCGAAATCAAGGTAATACATGTACGGGCTCGGGTTGATCTGACGGAGTGCGGCATAGATCGCGAACGGATCGTTTTTTACCGTACATTCCATCCTGCGCGAGATCACAGCCTGGAAGATGTCGCCTGCAACAATGTGCTCTTTGACTCGTTCTACCGATCGCTCAAAGGCTTCCTGCGATACGGATGGGACATACTCCGGCTTTTTTCCGCGTGTCTGCTTTGGAGTTTCACCCGCTTTCTTACCGGATGCAAGGCATGCAATATGATCCCTCAGCGCCTGGATCTTCAAAACGCTCTTTTCATACTCTTCTTTCAGGTCGGAATCGTACGTGAGGAATGGGCTGGAGAAGATGAAGAGTTTTTTTTCAGCGTGATCGAAGACGATACAGTCCTTGGTGAGCATAAAGCTGGCATCATGTTCATTATGAGTCCGGTTCCCGGCAGATGGCAGGCTGCTATTATGCCCTCCGCGTACTTTTTCAAAGAGCGAGTACACGCAGTCGTACGCAAAGTAGCCCACCATTCCGCCAAAGAACCGGGGGGCCTTTACGTTCACATAGCAGAACCGGGAGAGGATCGACTTGATCTTGTCAACCGGTGTCTCACCCTCCGGATCTTTTGCAATCTCAGTAAACCGCTCGTTACCCCGCACGTCCACGGTCTTTCCGATAGTGACCACAAACCCGGGATCTATCCCGATATAGGAGTAACGGGCGATCTTCTCGCTCCCCTCCATTGATTCGAGTAAAAACCCGTAACCGTTCCGGGTTACAGTGTAGACATCCAGCGGTGAGATATTTGGTAAATGGATCTCGGCACAGAGCGGGATGATCAGCGGTTTTGGCTGGTCTTTTACTGCCGTCAGGTATTCATTCAGTCCAAGATTAAGATTCAGTTCATCCGTTTTTATAGCCTTTTCCAGTCCACTGGCATCACCATACTAAGAGCTGCTTTGTTTCCTTGCATCTGCATGGATCATGGTCGATTTTGTACATATTTATGCATTGTTGTATTTTTTTGTATACTGGTGTATTTCCTTTTACATTTTGTCTTGGCGAAGCAAAGAGCGCATATTGAAGGGTCACATCGTTGGAGTGAATATAAAACCGGTATCGAAAATCTCTGGTGATAGCAGACATTCAAAAGGTTATACTGGGGTGTAGGAAGACAGATGGACGAACGGATCATGCAATTCGATAAATCGTGTGCCCGGCGGATATGTTTCTGGCTGGTGATGTATGATTTCATGCACCGGTTCCGGCAGGAAACACGAAAAAGTAATTTTTTTACCAGTTCGGGTTCTCTGAACGAAATTTCGTCTCTTTTGCTTCGAGCTCTTCAGGGCTCAGGTGCGCAGGCATACAAAGACAGCGATGCTCGATAAAAACTCCGCCTTTGAAGGTGCCCTGCCGCTCTCCAGCATTACAGGCGCCGTAAGTATTCGCATCGCAGTCGTGATAGACCTGCGGGAGTGTTTCTTTTTGAGCACAATCTTTTGCCTCTTTCCAGGATTCGGCCATGGATTTTAGTATTGGTGCAATACAGAGATGAGGTTTTTCCCTTACAAATTATGGGATAACTCCTGTCACAAAAAATAAAACCGGCAGAAAAAAGTGTTGAGCTTCGAACCGTTTTTCCGGCTACAATCACGGAATGATCTCGCACCCGTTGAACTTTTCATGGGAAAAATCGTCGAGAGTGATCGTCCCCCCCTCGATAAGAGCCCGTATGCGGGGAACGGCTTTTGTGAGTGCGGAGTGGAGGTTTTCAACAGTTCCGCAGACCGTTTTTCGTTCTGTCATGCTCCAGGGTTTTGTAATATTGGAGTACAGGCACCGTCCCCCGCAGAAATCATAAATCCCACACCCTGTACACTCCCCCCCCACATATATCCGGTCAAGGTTTTTTGGATCAGCCGTCCGGATATCACCCACATAGTATTCCTTCATACCGATCATCACCGGGCAGGGTGCGATGTGTCCGTCAGTCATGATACTGTAGTTCGCGTGCCCGGATCCACATCTCAGCAGGCTTTTTTTCCCCAGCAGCAGGTCCTCCATCGGGTCAAGGAATGGATACCACAGCAGTACTTCTCCATCTGATTCCATATGATCTATCCAGTCTGTAACCAGTGTGCAGATGCCGGGATTATAACTCACAGTCACCCAGTCAGCAAACTCGCGCCTTGAAAAATCCCCGGCAAAATTTGCATCCAGCTGCCAGTGGATTGAGGAGAAGGAATGGTCAGGATTATTCGAAAGCCAGTGGACTGCTTCTGCGATATCGGTTCTCTCAGTAACTGCCATCCGTGCGATGAGCTCACCTGCATATCCTCTTTCTCGTATTATTCTGACATTCTTCATCACCTTGCGATAAACGCCCGCCCCTCGGTTACCGTCAGTAAGTAATTCCCCCCCGTCCAGGGAGACAAGGATGGTGGAGAACCGGTTCACGATCTCCGGTTCGAGCTGGTCCAACAGCATCCCGTTGGTCTGGATCATGAACTGCTGTACCGGTGCTTCGCGCACAATCCTTTCGATCAAATCTGCACGCATGAGGGGTTCTCCACCATAGAACGTGAGGGTGGGTGCGGGATCTTTTTTTAGGAATGTATAGAGCAGATCGAGATCAAAATCAAGATCCCTTGGCAGGTTTGGATCGATGTCAATACTGGGGGCGGTTTCATCATCGCTATCTTCCAGTACCTCAAATGCCTTTGCCCGGCAGTACCTGCAGCAGAGGTTGCATTCGTCAGTGAGGATGAGATGGAAATACATGCAATGCTCTTTCACATGGGTTGTTGCAGACGATAAATTCAGAGCATGGTCTTAATCTTCCGGTCACCCTGCACCAGTCATCACTCCCCCCGTTTCGCAGAACACAAAAGACAGGATCAGGATTTCGTGATGTCCCTATCTAAAAAAAAAGATGGTGACATGGTAATCCAAAGATACTTCGCAAAATATAAACCATTCCTGCCATAATTCTCACTCATGCCCGCGGGTTCGTACTTTTCTCCGGAAGTAGAAACACTGAGTCGTAGCGATCTCGATGCTCTTATTGATGAACGGGTTCGTTACACTGTCCTGTATGCCGCTGAACACTCCCCCTTCTATCGGCACTGGTTCCGTGAGAATAAGATCAATCCTGCTGAAGTCCGGGTTCATGAGGATCTGCTGAACCTGCCAATAATCTCTGGAAAAACCATACGGGAACACCAGCCTCCTATCACTCCGGACTTTGAGTTCCTGTCCACAGACTGGAACAATGTGTTTTCCATACAGGAGACGAGTGGCACGAGTGGTACCCCTAAAGGGTTTTTCCTCACATGGGATGACTGGAAACGGTACGCGGAGAAGTATGCCAGAAGTTTCGTTTCGCAGGGTTTTTCAGAGAAGGACCGGATCGTGGTCTGTGCCTCGTACGGCATGAATGTGGGGGCAAACACTATGACAATCGCTGCACGAAAGATTGGCATGGGAATCATTCCCATTGGTAAATGTACTTTTGAATCCCGCATTCTGAAAAGCTACAAACCCACGGCAATTGTGGGAAGCGTATTCAAACTGCTCAGGCTCGCACGGCGTCTTTCTGCTGAGGGATTGAAAACTTCTGACACAACGATAGACAAGCTTGTTGCAGGTGGTGAGAGTTTTGCTGCTGAGTCCCGTTCCTACCTGTCTGAATTGTGGGGAGTACCGGTGTACAATACATACGGCAGTACAGAAGGAACAATGTGTGGAGAATGCACGCAGCTTTCAGGGCTTCATGTTCCAGAAGATCTCGTCCACCTTGATGTCTACGATCCCCAGATGAAGTCGTTTGTAAAAGATGGTGAGTGTGGGAGGGGCGTCCTCACAACGTTGCTTCCGGTTGGTGGGAAGAGCGGGATGCTGCTGATCAATTATGATACAGATGATACAACAGTAGTCCTCTCCCGCGAGCGGTGCGGGTGCGGGAGAACTCATATGCGGATTGTCAATCCAGAGCGGGAGTCAGAAACTCTCTGGGCATTTGGGAACCCCTTTAACCGGACTGACATAGAAGCCGCAGTCTTCCAAGCCGATAATATGGCATATATTACCGGTGAATATGAATCATCTGTACACGATGGGGATATACCAGAAAAAGTGATTTTGCGGGTGAATCTTGAGTGCTTTGATCCGGCCCGTTGTGATCGCAAACTCGTGAAAGATCGGTTCGTTTCCCGGTTCCTCAAATACAAATCACTGATTGCGGAGCACTACTACGATGGATCATTCCAGATCGAATTCAATTTTACCGGACTTCGAGGTCTTGAATTCTATACAATGAAAGGTCGTCCGAAACGGCTGGTTGACCGACGGGTGCACTGATTGAGAGGGATTTTTATGATACGACACAAGGGACAATTACATGATAAAGAAAATGCGTTTACAGGACTTGAAATAGTCATACTGCTGGTAGTTGCGGTATTGATTATAGGATATCTCGGGTACGGGGAGTTATCTCATGGGAAAACACCCCCCCTGGGTGCCCAGCCAAAACAAAAACAGGGTATGATTACTAATACCGTGGTGGCTACGAGCAACCTGATCACCGCTCCCGGGGGCATAACGGGGTATCCTGCGGTTGATGGAACAATAAACGGTGTCCCGGTCCGGTTTAAAACACAAAACCCGGCAATGGTAGGTGCATATGTACTGACGATCCAGCCGTTTATGATGACAACCGGGTATATCGATATGGGTCACGCATCGGTGCTCTGGGTGAGCGGGACCGATCAGGAAAAACTCTCGCTTGTGCAGACCCCTATATTGATCTGCCCGAACTGGACGATCACAAATAAGGGAAATTTTGTCCCGAGTAAAGTTGCAGATCAGGATCTGTTCCTTGAAGATACCGAACAGTTCACACTCCTTGTCTGTCCTGTGGGTCATGCAGCTCCTTACCAGCAGTTCACGCTGACCATCGCGCCAGAGAACGGGGAGATACTTCCCCTGACCCGCACGGTTCCATTCATCATTACACCCTATGCGAACATTGGGTAGCTGGTGTTCGTGGTTGATGTTTTTGCAGGAGCAAAGAAATAATCCGGGCTAAAATGTCCGACAGGGACAATGAGCGAAATCAGAAAACGTGTGAGAGGTTCTGCGCATTCATAAGATGCACACAACACGTGGATGGTTTTTTTTTTTAAATGCCGCTTACTGCCCCTCCAACAATCACCCAGAACACACCCGACATGAATCTTAAGTAATCCTGCGGCACCCTGCCGTCAGGTACCCCCGAACTCCTCCTCGGACTGCGCTTCTGCACCCGGCATTTATTACCCCGAAGATCTGAAATCTGCCTAATTTAGCCTTGAATTGGCCCAAACTACCGGTTTTAAGAGGTTATTTAAACGGAGTAAATAGTGCGCCTCAAAGCCAAAAATACGCGCAAATATGTGGCAAAAATCCAGACTTCGACGGGCTCCGACGGAAACCTTTTATATTATCAGGCGGCACCTTTCATTATCAAAACCCAATTGTGGTTTTGAGGTGTTTAAATGGGAACCAAAATTGGAAAGGAAAAAATTAATCGTGAAAAGGGTTACCTGTACTTCATCGGTAAGGATGGGTACGTCTGGGCAGCCCCGATGAAGCACAACAAGACCGGCAAGAAGAAGAAAGTCGGTACTGAAAAGATCGCAAAAGAAAAAGGCCACATGTATTACATTGGTAAAGACGGCTTTGTAGCAAAAGCCAAGATGAAGAACGCATAATCTTCATCCATATTTTTTGCACGCGGTCACCTGCTGTCCGGAGTAATCCGGATGGCGGAACTGCACACTTTTTTCCTCTGACGGGGGAGTTTCTTGCGATTAATGCATAATCCGTTACGTTTTTCCCATTTAGTGCATACTAAAAAAACCAATCTCCCCACGACCTCTTGACTTTTTTTTGAAAAACTTGATTTGTAGTGCGGTAGAGAGGAATAGTATTGTGAACCGTGCCCAGCCACATTCACCCTTGATCATGTCAGCATTTCATGAGTGGACGCATGGTCTTGATACCCGAAAGAGTATGTGTTCGATCTTCTCACATATCCGCGATATCCCGTACTCGCTTGTCGTTCCGGCAAACGATTCACACACTCCGCAGGAACAGATTCTCGTTGCGGGAAAAGGATCCTGTGGGGCTAAGCATTACCTGCTTGCAGAGATGTTCCGGAAACTGAATCTCTCGGTAGTATATGCAACGTTTCCGTTCCTCTGGAACGATCCGGATCTCGATTATCCACCGCAGCTCCGTAAACTTGCCGCTACACTTCCGGTTGCCCACCATCTCGCCTGCCGGGTCCAGATTGGATGCAGCTGGATTCTGGTTGATGCAACGTGGGATCTGCCCCTTTCAAAGGTCGGGTTTCCGGTCAACGGGAACTGGGACGGGTATTCGGATACGAAATGTGCAGTGAAATCGCTTAAGTCCCCGGTGCGGACAGCGTTCTGTCGCACGATCACAAACGAGCCGTGCCGCGGGAAGGATGAAACTACACTGAAGTCCGTTGATGGTGAGAAGAACCACTGGCAAGAAGAAGACCGGGCCCGGTATTACTCTGAAAAGATTTCCTTGCGTACCTTTGATGAGGTAGAGCGTACACGATTGTTCAGCAGGGAGTTCAGCAGCTGGCTAGAGACGGTACGAACGACAATGTGATCAGAAGGATCCTATATCTCATCCATATTTTTACCGGGAAACTCAACAAATAATTGATTGCATACTAATATTCCGGGTTGTGATCCATTCAGGCAGGCAATCGCATTAACCGCACCACATCGCATGTGCAACGCACAGTCAATATATTGAGGGCATATATCTCTCTATATTGACCCCTTCATTTCCAGTGGAAAACAAAAGATTTGAAAAAATTTTTTGCATTCAAACTGTAACATGAGCGAGGAATCCGTTGTTGGGATCTTTTTTAAAAACAGTGGGCCCGTCGTGATTCGAACACGAGATCTTCGCCGTGTGAAGGCTCGAATTTTAAAATAGAGTCCAATCCTTTGAATTTGAATGATTTACAGTTGCAGTATTCCCATAAAGAACTCGAACACTATCTCAAATTAAAAACAACACAACTCTCTGAAAAGTCTGTATTATGGTTCAATAAGGCATCAACCATACTTTGGGATACTACAAAGGGCATTATCTCTAAAGACACCATGAATGCAATTCGAGAATATACCCTCTCTACTTACAAAAGCCATGATTCATGGGGTAAAATATTCGGTTTTGTGAAGTCGTTTTTAACTCATCTCACACGCACTCGGATGAATCCAAATTATCAGAACTATGATGTATATCTCGAAAAACCAAGATTACGAAAAGAGATCAAACTGCTTACCTCTCGAATACTCACCACAGATGATGTAAAGAATGCTCTAACCTCAATTGAGTCCTCTAATTTACCCTATGAGAAAAAACTAAACTTCAAAACAACGCTCTTATTTTTAGCCTACACGGGTCAGAGAGTCATCACAGTATCGAGATTGACCGTAAAACAAGTGAAGGATGCACTAGCCAAAACACCGAATGTTCTCACCGTTGAAGCAAATCAGGATAAAATTCGACTTCAACATTATGTTCCACTTCATCCCGTACTCATTCCTTTGTTAAAAGAACTGACAGAAAGCAAACAAGATAGGGATTTGGTATTTTGTTACAATGAATTCATGCGGTGGCTATTCCAGAATCCTGTACAACTGACTAGCATTGATGGCAAACTCCAACTGAAAGACCTACGCAAGTTCTTTGAACAAAAGTCAGATGAGATAGGCTTCACAGATGCTAATAAGAACTTTATAATGAGTCATGGAGTGAGTTCGATAAATTGGACGAGTTACAAACAATTTCTTCCAGATAATGTTTATAAGAGGTATATGGAGTGTTGGGGGGATGTAATAATTGGGATATAAATACCCGTCCTCTAGATTTTGATCCATGAAATTTGAATATAGTTGGGATGATGCGATTGGTCCAATTCTATTCATTACAATTCTCAATAAAAAATATGGATTCTGTTTTTGCCATAGAAGAAAGGATAGAACGGTTAAATTCTATGGACTTGAAAATTATTTTTGTTCCAGATGTATGGGGCTTCTATTTGGGGGGATTCTTGGGATACTATTGATTTGGATTCGCTTTGAAATACCGATAATATTATTGATTTTGTTAATGATTCCAATGCTTATTGATGGATTTTTACAACTATTCAATTTTCGAGAGAGTGATAATTATTTCCGTTTAAGTACGGGTTTTTGTTTTGGTCTTTCCCTGCCACTGCTAATAAATTTAATAATCAATTATGGGCTGTAAAAAAATTTATCCAATTTCCATTCATTATCCTCAAAAACAAGAGGAATTTGTTCTGTTCTACTAATTTGAATCCCCTCCCTAGATTGCCACGTGATATCTACCGTAACTACTGCGCGGTTACCCATTTTTTGAGTGTTTCCAATTGTATAGTCATAAATATCCCACCGTGTTTTTATCGCTGAAACCACAATGCCCACATCATCTTTCGTGGTCGTTGAGGTCGCATTTTTCGATAAATAATTGTATAAGGAACTTGCAGTTATTTTCACTGGGAAGGTTGAACCTACATGCTGATATGCGAATAAATAGGTGCTTAAAGCATCTTTAGGATCACTAGTTTTTGCCGTTGTTGTTGAACTTACAACAGATGATGTTGATTTTGTGGATAAATCTGTATTCGTTGCTGATGATGTAGACCCATGCATTATCGATGAAAAAATTGCACTTATTATAATGAGTAAAATCAATCCCCCACAACAGAGAGCGGGAATGTTTTTTATTTGAGTTGGTATTGTTGGCAAAGATAGGCTTAATTTTTTCAAAATCGGTTCGTTATTTGAATGAAGATTTTTTGATTCTTTCGGTCTTATGTAAGGTGTATTGGTATCGGTATATTGTACGTTTCGAGAGGGTAATGTAATCTTTTCTGTTGACATTTTGGATTGGGTAGTTTTATGATTGGACTGTTCAATTTCATTAGATGAGGAACTGACCATCTCAGGTTGAATAATTTTAGAACCACATCGATTGCAAAAAAGTGATCCGTCAATTACTTGATTCCCACATTTACTGCAAAAAAATGTATCAGGATGTTCATTGTCGTGGAACTTGATTAACTTCGAAATTTCTGTGATCCATTGATTCCGTTCATTTTCGCCATCTGGGAAGAAATTAAAAATCATTTTCTTATTTTCACCAGATTGTGAGAGAATGAATAGAATGAGAGTTGGATCACCATTAAGACTAGATTCTGCTTTTACTTTTTGCACATCGGATAATGCAATATCATTTTGTTTTTTAGTAGGTGCATCGTAGAGAGCAATTCGATAATTTGTTAATAAAACTCGATATTTAATCCCCTTTATTGAAATTGACGAAGATTCCAGAATAATTTGCTCATTTATATCAGAATTTAAGTTTTTCATGCAATCAGAGTTTAAATTTCGAATTATTGAATAAAAAGATATTGATTTGATTGTTAATTATTTCAAATATGGAAAAAAAATCTAAAATACCATTTTCGATGATTCCCCAACACAAGATAAATTACTTTTGCCACTTGCTGGGTCAACATCGATAGTAATTCTCTGCTCGTTCACTGTTGTTTGCTCTGGTGAAACATCGCTGTGTTTTGGTATAATTACACTACACGGACCCCATGCTTGTTTAAACATAACATATGTTTGCTCTGGTGGGTTTATGCATACAGCAATTTAGCCCAGTGCATACAAAAATAAAGGTTCATCACGACGTGAAATTTTCGTTGTGCATACACTTTTAAATTTTTTTTTTAGATTGTATATACAAAATTTTGAAAAAGAAATTATCGTCTCACTGTTAAAACCAATGCCGCAAATCCTACCGCTAATAGACAAATTTCAATTCCAATTGGAGATTCTTGAGTTGGTGTATTGGTAGGATAAGGAGTGAAGGTCTTTATTGTTGTGGGTTTTTTCGTTGGAGTGGATGTCGTGGTAATTGGTATAGTAGTCATTATTGTTGTTGGGATTGTTGTTTGAATTGTCGTTGCTACTGTTGTGGGTTTAGTAGTTGTAAGGACTGTTGTAACAGTCGTGATAGGAGTTGTTGTTGGCACAGTTGTAGGAACTGTTGAAGGAACTGTTGTAGAAACCGTCGCTACAGGTATTGCTTGATTATACACAGTGCTCGAAATTACATTATGTTCTTCATCCTTTTCCTGAAGTTTTAATAGAGATTGACTAGATCCCGAAGGCACAATCCCACTTAATGTAACCGTAACCAATGCTGCATTATGATTTACATATGATAAATGGAAAATTCCCAAGGTAACTGTATTATCAGTGCTCTCAATAGGTGGATTGTTTACACCATCGACACCAATTATGTAACTCCATTTGGGGTTAACAAGATCTGTGCTCATAAGAAACGTATGACCTGAAGGAAATGTATTACCATTTGATGTTGGAAACTCCACATTATATGAAACAGCCATTGCGGTTCCAGAAGATACCTGCCCCGATGGGGTGGCAGTGACCGATGATACAGAGAAAGCTGAAGCGAGAGAGGTTACACAAATCAGAAGTAAAACAATCGTAAAAAAAAACTGACGCCGAGAAAATGTCATTCAATTACTTCCGTCATTTAACCCACATTAAACATTCGAAATGATTGTGTCAATTAAGATCAGGTATCGCCCGTGAGTGTGAGGAATTGTGTCTATGTGGAAATATTGAAAATTGTCGGGGTTGCTCTAGTTGCAACAATTTTTTTCATGGATGCAACCAAATTATAAAAAACAAAACAGACGTGAATGTAGCAGATTTGATGATTAAGTTGCACAGTTGCATGTAATTTGTTGGAGAATAGAACACTCAACTCATAGAATGTCTCTATAAATTTTTTTATAATGCAACTTTTAATAAATTTTAGATAGTTTTACTTCACAGATTCACAGATTTTTATTGGTTGCACAGCGGATGCAACTTGATGCAACAGCATGCAACCATCAGCAATGGCTTGCTCATCCGAGTAGTCGATTAAGGTCACAACTGTGTTTTGATCGTCGATGATACCATCATAAATCCAAACGTTCCGTACCCGATTATACGATAATCCCACGACCTTATTCTTCAGTCCACCCTTATGTTCTTCACTATTATTTGGTTTCTTTCCGTTAATCGCTCTTGAAACAGATGCTTTGTGCACTCCGCTTTCAACATCTAAATCTTTTTGAGAAATCCCTTTCTTACCAGCCTTGATGATTGCCTCAAACACTTTCTGTTCCTCCCCAGTCAACCCTGTACTCTGTGCCCGTTCAATCTTACTCCATAATCTTGCGGCTCTATTAAAATCATCTAAATTGGCAATCACATGACCTTCGGAGGTGTGATTTCTTTGATACTGATTCAATCCCGCAGATGACCTTATAAGATCAATAAACATCTTAGCATTTCGTCTGTTTTCAGGTTTTTTCCAGTCTAAATGTTCTGCAAAAGGGATTACAACTAGACACGGCGGAGTTTCTTTTAATTGATGAAACATCTCTCGGCAGAGGTTCACCTCATGACTTACGCTATATCCATACTCTCCAGTGACTGCACCTTTCAACACTTCCCTCAAAACAACACGATCTTGTTCCGACCCCTCATCGACATCAATCTTAACAAAGCGATTGAGCACTTGTAAATCAAAAGACGAATGCACACTCGTTAACCAAAATGTGGTTCTTGAGGGGATCATCACTTCTTGAATTTTGGAGGCTCCCTGCTTTTTCATATCCGTGTAACAGTGCTTGTATCCGTCTTGGTAATAGGAGGTTGTCGATTTGATTAACTGCTCCATATCATCTTTAAAAGAATCAACGTCATCAATTAACACTACAGAGCCTGAATTGAGACTCATGTGAAGAAGGGCTTTGTTCGAGAGACTACTAGAGATGAAGTATCCCTCTGGTAAAAGAAATCCCATCGCTTTACATGCATCAGTCTTTCCTTTACCGCTCTGACCTGAAAGGTTCACATGCAGTCCATCTGTGTTGGAGCATAGTTGACATCCAGTAGAGAGTAAAAGAAGTTCTCCAATCTCATCATCACCGATGTGAATTCTATGGAATTGTTGCATAACGTAGTCAATAGGATTCCCATGTGTGAGTATATCGGATGCGGTTTTTTCAACATTTGTACTATCCTCTGAAGGATTTTGAATCATATCTTCAGAGATTCCATTATAGTCAAACCTCGAAATGGAATGACAGTTTTTAATTAGGGTCATACTTTTTCTCCATTATCGAGAGCCTCCGCTATGTGTCCATCAATCAAAAGCCAATGCAGAAAAAACGAAAATATAGGGTGCGCCTGAAAAAAGAAGGCTGCAAAACAGATATTTTACCAATATTCTATCGGATTATTGACGATAATAGATAAATAGCATACGCTCTCTTAACTATGTATTAGTTTTATAAGTATAAAAATGTTCACTTAATATTGGTATTAATCTCAAAAGCCGTTTAAATGACGCATTTCGTTAAAATAGACCTAATAATCTACTTTTTCCATACTCCTAAAAAAAATTATAGGTATAAATTAAAAAATTGCAAAAACAGATTCAACTTTACATCAGAAAGTTGATTTTCATCAAAATTTTGCATGGACACTTGCTTAATAGAATGCAGTCATTCATCGAACAGATTTTTCGCCATTATTTTACTACGTAATGTTGAACATTCCAGTAGAATGTAATAAGCATGTTCTAGCAATATTAAATTGGAAACTGGACATTCCCATCACTTTGGACTTGCATTTTCTATCAGAGTCTTATTATGGTCTGATAGAAGGCTAGATGGGGACTTTTCAATAATCAGTTGGAGTATAGTTATATAATATAAGTTTTACAACATTATACAACAATGATGATCATGAAACTAATCGGAAAGTCAAAAGTCAGTAAGATGAATCCAAAACCCAATATCACGTATCCTTTCATTCGATTGCCACAGGATTGTGGCGATGTGATTGGGCAGACGGTTGGAATCTATGAGACAGAACATGAGGGCAGACGCGCTTTTATGTTAGTGATGAGCGATAATACCACTCTTCCTACGAAAGTTATACAACATACAACTAATGTCCATGTCGAAAAAAGGATTAATGAGCTTGAATTTAAAATTGACAAGGTTATAGATTACATTAATCAAAAAGAACCACAGAAAAGTGCTAGAATTGAGTGGGCCCGTCGTGATTCGAACACGAGATCTTCGCCGTGTGAAGGCGACGTCATAGCCAACTAGACCACGAGCCCGATGCATCGACCGGGAATTGAACCCGGGCTATAAGCTTGGAAGGCTTAAGTCATACCACTAGACCATCGATGCACTGTGCTCTACAATTTTGGTGGGGAGTTGTATTTATAATTGTCACTGTGGTTCCTGCTTGTGCAGGTCCCTGCCCGTATCCTTCAGGATAATGTGTGAACACAAACTTGTTTGACTTGTCGTCTGCACACAAAATAAAATGGCGACCTTTACAACAGTTATCGAATGTAAAATTAAGCGCCTGTTATTGCAAAGTGGCAAAGTCAGGTGAAGGAAATCTGAACAAAAGTGGATTACTGAATTTTTGTATGAAAAGATTTTGATTGGTCTGGTATTACTGCCGCACCGATTGCAAGTAAAGGTCCAATTACAAGTCCTGCCCAGAATATCAGTCCGAGTAGGGCTATCAGCGCAAGGAAGGCCCGTTCCTTAATTGTCCTCTTTGATGATGTTCGTCCCATGCGCAATGCCCATATACCCAGTGCAATGGGAATGACGGCAAAGATAAGAGTGAGAGCAATAGATGAAGAAGGACCTGTAACTGCGATCGCCCGCACCCACTGCACCAGCGTAATCGCTGCACCTCCAATGTAGCATAAGCCAGCAATAGTTGCAAGCCAGCAGGAACAGGTGAAGTGCGAACCCTTGCGCTTCTCGCGTCTGGAAATCATAACAAACCCGAGAATCACCACAGCAAGAAATGGCGTGAGAATCGTTATGATTGATTGCCCCTCCCAGAGATGTGTGGATATCACATTGAGAGGAACGAGTATCCATTCTGACGGAGTGAACTCTTCAGTGTATCCTGTTGCAATGCTGTACCGGGTATCATCTACCGGGCTGACGACCGCCAGATAATAAAGTCCCGGTGCAGTGATCTCCTTTGAATAGGATGCAACCTCAAAAACCGCTGCCGGAGTGAATGGCTCGTAATCTGCTTTATGAGGGGGTTGCCCCCTTATGATCTCGGCTGCGTATCCTTGCGGGACGCTGACTGGTTTGAGTAATCTTTCAGAAGATGAGGCAACTCCCGGGCTCATTACAATCATATCCGGGATTTTTGTATTGTAACCAGGAACCATAAGCGATATGACAAGGTGATCGCCCGGGTTCATGCGCAGCTGGTACCAGGCAACAGCCTCCGCTTTGTGCAGCTCACCATAGATAACGTAAGACGTGGTTGGTTTTTCCACGGGAAGCGCAGTAATGATATCATAATTACCGTCAACGCTGACCGGCACATGGGCATTCACCGTAAAAGCAAAGCACAGGATCATCACAAGCAATACGACAAGCTGCCTTCGCAGATTCATTGCATCAGCATCGTCTGTGAGATTATATTAGTTCTTGCAGACTCCAAGCGTTGATGAAAAGAGAGAGTGATTTGTAGTGGATGTTTTTTCATTTTAGTTTGGGTCTTAAAATCAGAGATACTCGTCGCGCCTGCGCAGAATGGGGGTATCCTTCATAGCGTGTTTGATTTCCATGGCGCGATCAAAGTAAAATTTGGATTCTTTGTCTTTTCCCATCTCCTTGTGGCAGATTCCCAGGTGGTCCCAGGCCTCTGCATTATTGGGGAGTATGTTTACTACCATCCTTAATGTCTGGATCGCAGAGTCAAGATATTTGTTGTCCATATTGAGCAACCCAATTAATTCGAGTGTCTCTCCGAGATTGAAGAGAAACTCGGGGTTGTCTGGTACAAGATCAACGGCTCGCAGGTGGGATTTGAGTGCTGATGTATAATCACCCGTTTCACGGTAACAGATGCCGCGGTCGTTCCAGGCGTACGGGAGTTTTTCATCTATTGAGAGTGCCTGGTCAAAGGCTTCAATCGCTGCAGTAAATTTCCTTTCCCGCACATACAGGCGGACTCCCTCTTTATAGTGTGTCAGGGCCCTGCCCAGCATCTTTTTGAGAGATCCACCTCCCATTGGCGGGATAAGTTTCTCATCGTCCCGGGTCTGTACCGGTTCATCGACCGGCGCTGCCTGAATGGTAACATCCTCAAACGTTGCAGTTACATCGCGTACAGAGCTGATAGCCGCTATGAACTCTCCGCGACCGTCATAGACGGGTTTTGCCTTTGCCCAGATGGTCCAGCTGCCCCCATTTTGTTTCTGTCCCCGGGTCACTGCAATGACCATACCTTTTGTAACCCGGCTGACCAGCATGTAATCTAACCGCTTGATCTCCTCATCAGGTTCAAAGAGAAGATCCACCAGCATCTTTTTCCGGACTCCAAAGAACGGTTCGGAGTACGCAAGATCCCCCTTGCCCACGATGAAACTTGCAGGAACCCCGGTGAGTTGCTCCATAGAATCGTTCCATGCCATCACTTTTCCATCACGGTCTATGGCAAAGCTGGGATCTGATGAAAAGTTGATAATATCAGATATGATCCGCTGGGTTGTTCCCATTGATCGCCCGATATAATTCTTCTCAACGGTCTGCTTAACGATAGTAACCAGTTCGCGGAACTGCATCCGCGGCGAATCTCCTTTTTTTAAGAAAAAGTTTGCACCGTTGTTCAGTGCATCGATCGCTGCCTGCTCATGTCCAACCGCTGTAAAGATTATGATTGGCGTAGCATTGCCTTTCGAGCGAAGAATTTTTAAAAACTCAATGCCGTTGATATCAGGCATTGCGTAATCAACGATGATAGCATCGAACGTTTTTCCCTGTAGGATATTGAGAGCCTCTTGTGCAGACAGTACCGTCTGAACGGTCATCTCATTCGATTGTTCTGAGACGAGTTTGATAATTTCCAGCAGGCTGGATTCGTCATCTATGAGAAGCACTGATAGCAATGGAATATCCTCTCCACATGATTAAAATAAGCCCCTGATGATATAAATTGAACCGTTCACTTGCAGTGTTGTGAAACAACCGTAGCAAAAAACTCAGTTTATCGAACTGAACAGGAATACTGTACGGGAAAAATGGGATGGTTTTAATATCCCCGCATTTCGGCTTCGACTTTTTCGAGATTGGCGATCCGCTTTTCGAGTGGCGGGTGCGTGGATAAGAGTTCCATAAAGGATTTTCCAGAAATGGCAGGGATGATAAAAAATGCATTTGCACTCTCGACCTTTGCCTTGAATTCCGGTGGAACAGCGTCCATCCGTCCGCTGATCTTGCTGAGCGCAGAGATGAGCGCCCGGGGATTTTTCGTGATGAGCGCACTGCCGCGATCTGCTGCGAACTCGCGGTATCTTGAAAGAGCGAGAATGAGCAGCGTACTTACAGCATACACTACGATCGAAACTACCCAGATGATGATCCAACTGCCCCCTTCGCGATCACGTCCGCCAAACATTGCAGAAAAGAAGAAACTCTGCATGATCATCGAAGCAATCATAGCAATAAAACTGGCAAGGGTCATGGTCAGGATATCCCGGTTCTTTACATGTGCAAGTTCGTGGGCAAGTACTGCTTCCAGTTCATCCCGTGTGAGCAGCCGCATAATCGAATCCGTGCAGGCAACTACTGCATGCTTCGGGCTCCTGCCGGTGGCAAATGCGTTTGGCACCGGGCTTTGCATGATGGCAATCTTTGGCTTTGGGAGATCTGCTTCCCTGCAGAGTTTTTCTACGGTTCTGTGGAGTTCAGGATATTCATCGCCTTCAATGACACGTGCCCCGGTTGACCAGAGCACCATTTTATCAGAGAAGAAGTATTGGACTGATCCCATACCAACTGCCAGAATGACAAATAACCAAACGCTGGCAGTTGGGAATATGAATATGAGGATCCCCATGAACACAAGGTATAGCAATAATAATAGCAGGCCTGTCAGCCAGACCCGTGAGGTTAGACCCCAGTCACGTTTCCATTCCATAATTAGTACATTTTCGATGGGGGCGCTCTTAAACTATTCGACAGTTACAAAAATCCGGCTTGAATCTGCACCGTTTTTGGTATTCCTGATATTTGTGGAGTAATGTAAAAGAAAGAGACCCGGAAAAACATTGTTGCCAGACAAAACTGCCCGACAAACCATAAAATCAATAACACAAGCTTATATTTTGTAACATCTGAAAGGTACGCATGGCGGAAGTCGATCCCGAAGCGCTGGCTGATGTGGCATACGGCATCTTCGAGCACCTCTTGAACAGGAGCCTCCAGGCACAGGGTAAATATCTTTATGTGCTTGTCGAGGGAGGTATTGACTTCAAACCGGATCTTGCGGCAATTTTTTTAAAATTCTCGGAAGAATACCCGCAGCTGGCTGAGGCAATGCTCTCCCATTTTTCCAGTCTTGACACCATATACCAGCAGCTCTGTGACGGTGAAGGAGTGGTTCCTACAAAAACTACTCAGATGTACTGGATTGTTCAGGACGCACCGGGAAGTGCTCCCGAAGCAATCGAGGATGAGAAAGCAGGCAAGTGGCTGATCTTCCAGGAACCGGATCTGGTAGATGCAGTCTGGACAAAAGTGCGCAATGCAACAGTAGCACTCGAACTGGGGATCTCGGCAAAGGTGAGCACGGCAAAACCCAACCCTGACTCGCGCGATAATCGTAAGGTTGTCTACATATATACAAAGGACTGGGCTGATGAAGAGGATGTTTTACGGGTGCGCGAGAAACTGCGCGAGCTGGGTTTTGTTGACCGGATTGGTTACAAGCGCAACATCGAAACATTTGCGGGAGAATACGCAAAGAAAGGAAAACGTGTCACGTATTACACCGCATAATTCGGACCTTAAAAAATACACATGGCCCGTTCATCAAATGTGCATGAAAGTCATGGTGACTTTTATACAATTTTTTTAAAAAATTTCAGTTTTCATTAAGAAAACTAAAAAAGAGAGAAAAAATATTGAAAAATATCAATTACGCTTTTCGCTCTTTGTTCTTGGGGCGCAGGTTCTGGTAACCGCACTTGCGGCAGCTGGTTGCGCGGATTGCATTGCGGGCGTTGCAATGCATACATATCTTTACGTTGAGTAACCGGGCTTCGGCTTCAGGGAATTTTGCCATTGAAATACACTCCTGTATGCCCTTATAACAAAGCTGTAAGACATATTAACCATTTGCGTTATTATCTGCCAGATTGGATTTTTTTAAGATACCAATCGCGGAATTTTGAAAGCGCAAGAGCGCGGTGGGAGATCACACTCTTTTCTTCAAGGGACATCTCTGCCAGAGTCCTCCCGTTTATGTCAACAATTGGGTCGTAGCCAAACCCGTTCTTGCCCCGCGGATATGTTGTGACGTTGCCATGTATTGTTCCGGTGAATACATGAATACTTGATTCATCCGCAAATGCGATAGCAGTGGTGAAGTGCGCACCCCGGCTTTTCACACCGTCCATAAGTTTCAGGATTCCTGTATTGCCGATCGTGTGCAGGACATATGCCGCATAGGGCCCGGGAAATCCGTTCAGGGCATCGATGGAAAAACCGGTATCATCGACAATGAGTGGCGTGCGTAGATGTTCATACGCATATTGCGCCTTACCTCTCGCAATCTCACCCATATCATCGGAGCGGTGCTCCGGTAGATCGAGTAATATGTGCGTTACATCAATTATACCGCCAAAAAAAGCAGCAACTTCCACCGCTTTGTTTGCATTACTGGTGACCATCGTCAGTTTCACAGGTATCTTCCTCTCAGTTCGATCTCATGTTCACGATGGATGACATCAGCAGCGCCACCAAACGTTTCTGTATATCCTGCGGTGAATGCTGCCTTGAGTGCATCGGCATGTTCGGGTGCTGTGCTCTCCAGTGTCTGGAACAGCACATGGATATCCACGCCCCGCTGTTCAATCTCGGTAGTTGCCTGTGCGAGGCCGAAATCGATCAGTACGCATCTCCCATCGCTTTTTCGCAGTATCAGGTTGCTTGTCGTGAGATCGCCATGCATGACTCCTGCGGCATGCAGTCGACCGATCTCTCTGCCCGCATCCAGAACATTAGACTCATTCAGCACATTAGTGAGCAGTGTTCCCTGCACTTCCTCCATCACAATGGTATCAGAGGTGATGTCGCTTATGATCGGTGTGGGCACCCCCCCCTTTCTTGCGGTGTGGATAAGGCGTGCTTCTGCTCGTGTCCGTTCAGCAATAAGCCGCCTGTCCAGTGCATGTACACGGTAGCGTTTCGGGACACGGTGCTTCTCTGCAAGACCTATATGAAATGTGATGATTGCCTCTGCACCCCGTTTCTGTGTGCTATCCCCGGGCCCAACCCGGACGGGTGCTGAGGGGGTTTCATGCTTCCATGTCACCGCAACCTCATCCGAGCGGAATGAAGGATTGATTTGGGAAGCTTCAATGGGGGTTGTGATTCCGCTTTCCAGCATCAGTTTGCCTGTATAGGCGATCATCGCGCCGTTGTCACCAAGATATTTCTGCTCAGGGACATAGAACTGTGCTCCGCGATCTTCGCACATTATCCGGATCATTTCCTGAAGGCGCCTGTTTGCGCCGACACCTCCGACAAGGAGCACTTCATTTTTCCCGGCAAGTGAGAGTGCCCGTTCGGTGACTTCCACACACATTGCAAACGCGGTTTCCTGCAAACTGTAGCAGACATCTGGCAGCGGTGCCTTACTATCCTTTGCAGCAGAAACAAGGCCTGAGAAGGCAAGATCCATTCCCTTTACGGTATACGGGAGTTCGATGTAATGTCCCTGTTTTCCCTGAGCCTCGATAATTGGACCGCCCGGATGCGGAAGGTTTTTTGAGCGGGCAAATTTATCGAGGGCATTACCGATCCCGATATCGAGCGTCTCTCCAAAGATCCGGTAACGCCCGTTAAAGTAACCAATCACTTGTGTATTTGCCCCGCTTGCGTACAGCACAATAGGATCGCGGCAGCCGGTAGCAAAACACCCAATCTCTATATGGGCAACGCAGTGGTTGACTCCAATCAGGGGAAGGTCCAGTGCAAGTGCAAGGGACCGTGCTGCTGTTGCCACCGTCCGCAGGCAGGGACCTAGCCCTGGCCCCTGGGAAAAAGCAATACCGGTAATTTTTTCTGGCTCGGTGAGTACTGAACCGATTAGTTCTTTCATCACCGAGGCGTGGTGCTGGGCCGCTTCCCGTGGGTGAATGCCCCCCGTTGCCGGGCTATAGGGTCGGGAAACCAGTGCGATAAGATCGCGATTAAAAAGAGCGGCACTGAGGTTCCAGGCCGTACCTTCAATTCCGAGTATCTGCCCAAAAACAGGCATTGGATCTATTTTCTGAATTCAGTGTATCCGCACTTACCGCAGGTAAGGCGATCCTTATGATCCGCCATCATGATACCGGGTCCGCAGCGCGGGCAGTATTTCTTTGCGGTGGTGACCTTTGCTCCTTCAACCTTGAAGTGTGCACCCCTCTGCGGTCCTTTGGCTTTTGCTCCTTTCTTTGGTGCTGCCATTGTTATGCCTCTTCCTTAGGCTTTGGCATACCGCGCGCTGCAAGGTGCGGCCGCTCGGTTTTGTTCCTGACCTCTTCGGTCTCATAGATGCGGGCTGAACCGCTGATTTCAGTTTTACCGAAGCTGCTGTGCAGCGTATCAAGGGTGATCTGGTGCTCCTTTATGTTGAGCAGTGCGCAGAGTTTTCCAATGATCTGCATGCGGGAGGGCGTTGCTCCTTCGTATTTGAGGGTAAACTGAACCTCTCTTCTGGATAAAAGCTCATTTCTTTTATCATTGGTGATCTCAAAGTCCATCGATATCCTGTAATTATTGGAAACCGGTTTATTTAAACTATGACCTTTTCTGGAGTATGACAATTCTCCGGTATAAACGATACTAAAAAAAGAAAAATGCCCGTTTTGTGGTTAAAATGAGAATTTATGCATCGGAGCATATAAAATGGTTAAGAAAATGCTGTGCAGTCTGCTGTGCTTTTCGGTTCACCGTGCGCATTACAACTCCCTTGTGCGGTTGACCATAGAGTACGATTGCCCCAAGGGGTGCTGCAAGAATAAGCGGAATAACTGCGAGATCTTCTTCACCATCCACATTGATTGTTACTGGGGGATGGAGAACCGCATAAGTGAGCGCTTGGATCAATTCATCGGTCAGTGTGCCGGCAGGGTTTTTGACGTTGATACACTCGCCTCTGAGTGCCGGCATCTGGTTGCACGGGGATCTCATGGTATGCCCGTCGATCACCGCAATCGCAGGAGTGATCCCGTTCCTATGGAGGTTGTGGGTGACTACATCTCCCACAGCGTATACGCAACTTTTGGAAATGAGGGGAATGATCTCCTCTATACTCTGGTGTAATTCCCCGAATGGTTCCCTGAAGAGCTTCCTGTGCTCTTTAGGAAGGGTGAGCATTAACGAACCTTCAATGCGTAGCGGCCCGGAAGTTTGATACTCATCCGTTTTGCCACTTCGGAATTTTCCGGATCAATGATAACGAGGTAACCGGACCAGTCCTCACTTAAGTTGTTTGTACCGCAGATGACACAGTTCTCACCGTCAACTACACGGTGACAGTCGCGGCAGACCTTTCCCTGCTTCTTCTTATTCGCCGGAGGCATGCTTCTTCCCCTTGCCTTTTGATTTCATCGGTGTTTCTTTTGCTGCACCTTCGGGTTGGTTTGCCTTCTCTTTTTCCTTGTTCAACTCTTCTTCGAGCCAGAGTGCGGTACCAAGTCCTGCCTGCCGCATTGTCAGACCGATCTTGCTGTCACGCGGTTCGCGCTCGTTTAAGGAGAGTGTCACCACGCGAACGCGGACGACATCGCCCACACCGATAAATCTCTTAGATTCCTGGCAGATGAGACGGGCATTCTTCTCATCGTAGTTGATATACTCGTCTGAAATCTGGCTCACGTGAAGCATCGCATCGATCGGACCGAGGCTCACGAATGCACCGAAGCTTGTGGTTTCGACAACCAGCCCTTCGATGACTTCTTGTAACCCGAGCCTGAGCACCATTGCCTCAAACTTCACATCATAATAGACACCGCCGTCACCGGCAACGAGTTCTCCCTCTCCTACGTCCTGCACTTTTGTTACGCAGATAAATATCCCGATCTCTTTATCGATGCTGCCTTCCAGCTGCTCCTGCAAAACCTCAAGGATCACTTTTTCGAGTTTCTCGCCCAGCCTCTGGGGGGGGACTCGCACCTTGTCCTCAAGCATCAATTTGTGATACATTTTTTACCTCCTTAATATCTCCAGTTTTTTCTGATTCCTCAATGAAATTACACCAATACCCTGTGCAAACAGCGCATCTCTTACGCGCCGGTCATTTGTAACTACCAGACACTTGTTCTGGGCTGCATATTCGATTACCTGTGCATCAACCGATCCAGCTTTCAGATCTGTATTCTGTACAACGGTGCATTTTTCGGCAAGCGTAAGTGCGCAGCGTGCAGCGGCACCATCCCGGCCTTTTGCCCGGGTAAGACCGTTTAATTCCTGTAATACTCCAGGGAGTACAACCGGGTCAAATCCTCCGACGAGCATCCGAAGCTCATCGAAGAGATCGATCTGGAATTGTGCCGGCATCATGAGGGCGTTTGCGTCCAGCAGGACCTTTACTCGCCCAGCACACCCATCCCGATTAATCGCCAGCGTGCTCCCACCTGCCGGCTGATAGCGATCCTCGAACCGATTTCTGCACATACGGGTCGCTTCAGCGCAATCTCAACGTGATCTTTCTTTGTATTGCTAACAACCCCGACGGTAACTGCTGTACCAACAGAGAGCATCAGTGGCTCGCTGTGCTTGAGCGGTTCGATGATAAGCTCACTTGTAGCTCCAACAACCCGCTCCATCAGGGTTACACTGCACCGGATCTTTTCCCAGACCGGGGGAAGTTTCCCCTCATGTCCGAGAACCTGACCGGCAAGCGCATCGCTTTTGGTCAGTGCCGGGTCGAGTTTTGTGCCAACACCGAGGAGTCCTCCGGGTGTTGCTGCTTCCACATGACTAGAACCTGCATTGATGGATGTGATTGTTGTGGTGATGGGAATCCACTTGATCTTGTTCTCCACCTGCACCTGTCTGCCGGGGCGGATTTCGATCTTCTCATCTGCGCGGAGGATGCCCCGTATAAGAGACCCTCCGACGACACCCCCTTTCACATCTTTCCAGTTGCAGCCGGGTTTATTGACATCGAATGAGCGGGCGATCAGCATTAAGGGTTCTGCATCCGGATCCCGCACGGGCTCAGGAATTGTCCCGTCAAGAGCCTGCACGAGTGCTCCCATGTTGATCCCCTTCTGGGAAGATACGGGTACGATGGGTGCATTTTCTGCAATGGTGCCCTTGATAAATGTCTTAATCTCGTGGTAGTTATCGATGGCCTCTTTCTGGCTTACCACATCGATCTTGCTCTGGACAATGACGATATTTTTTATGCCGACAAGCTCCAGTGCCATTAAATGTTCTTTTGTCTGTGGCTGCGGGCATTTTTCGCTTGCAGCAATCACAAGCATCGCCCCATCCATCAGTGCAGAGCCGGACAACATTGTTGCCATCAGTGTCTCGTGTCCGGGTGCATCCACAAATGATATGGAACGGAATGGTATGCCGGCTCCACCACAGGCTGGGCATTCTGAGTTTGTGGAGAAGGCTCCTGCTCCTTCACATTTGTTGCACCGGTAAAATGTCGCGTCAGCATATCCGAGTCGGATTGAGATACCCCGCTTCACCTCCTCGCTGTGCCGGTCTGTCCATGTACCGGTAAGCGCATTGACGAGCGTGGTTTTGCCATGGTCGACATGACCCACAACTCCTATATTGACACTGGGAACTGTCACATCATGCAAATGAAATCAAACCTCCTTACTCTATAAAAAGTTGCCAACCTGACCACCTTATTATGAATGTTTAATTATGCGCCGCATGGGATACCGTAATACTACCAGATCCCACCAAATATCGACGCATAGCTGATTATCATATAGATCGCTTGATACATAAATACAATCCCGCAGATCAGAAAATCATTCAGGAATATGACAAAACCAGAAGTTCAAAAAAAATATTGAATCGAAAAATATTCACTATTGGATGAGCTTTTTAACCCCCGCCTTCACAGCTCTGGTCGATATTTTTTAACGCTTCTGCCATTTCATTTCCTGCAGCAAATGTCAGTTCCCTTTCAATGACTTTTTTCGCATCCTCACTGATGGCAACTGTTGCTTTGTCAGAGCCGGATGCCGGGATCAGCTGGTCAATACGGTATAGGAGATTTGTACTGTCCAGCTCAGCAAATACATCCCCACGAATGTGCTCGATTCGAAGGATGGTGCCTGATGTTCCGGTCCGTGGGTACCTCACTCGCATTCCCTGGACAACCTCTTCAGGTAACATAATGGAGAATGAGAACTCCCAATCTATAAAGATATTTTTCTTGTGCGCCCAATCCGTAGTTCAGGTTGTCAGTTTATTGAGTGCAGCAACAATTTCCTGTGTTGTCCTATGTGGCTCTCCCTCAGGTTCCGGAAGATCAAAAGACCCTGTGAGTGCAGAGAATATCGCAGCGATGGCATCTCCATGCGAAGGACCATATCCCCCTTCAAGAACAAGAGCGAGTGGATTCTCCGTTGCATCCTGGACAAGTCGGGTAAGTGTGCTGAAATCTCCGGGAAATAACAACATCCCGCTTTTTGGATCATCAGTAAGTGGATCCTGACCGGCAGAAATAATCACTGCATCCGGCCTGAACTGTTCCAGTGCAGGAACAAACGCCCGCTCAAAGACGAACCTGTAATCGGCAATGGTGGATCCTGATCGCAGGGGTGCATTGATGGTGTAGCCTTTTCCTTTCCTCATACCAATCTCATCTACCCAGCCGGTATGTGGATATATATTTCCCTGGTGGATGGAACAATAGAGCACCCGGTCATCTGTGTAAAAGATCTTCTGGGTTCCATTTCCGTGGTGAAGATCCCAGTCAATAATTGCAACACGGTCTACCCGATCAAGTGCCTCTGCTGCTGCAATCGCAGCATTATTAAAAAGACAGAATCCCATTGCCCTGTCCGGTTCTGCGTGGTGTCCTGGTGGGCGGACCAGAGCAAAACTATGTTCGCCATCGATTGAACGGTGAACTGCATCAATTGCAGCACCTGCCGCAAAGGAGGCAACTTTGAATGACTCGCCGTTGACATAGGTGCTCTGGTCAATAAAATGTTGTCCCCCATGTGAGGAAAACTCGCGTATCATGTGGACGTGCGAATGGGTGTGGACGCGGAGGAGATCTTCTTCTTGTGCAATTCCCGGTTCAATGATTGGTACCCCATCGGGTATACCGGAACATGCTGCATAGAGGCGGGCGCTGCTCTCGTCATGGTTTTTGATATTATGCAGTGAGAAAATATTCCCGGTAATTGCTGAACACTTAACCATAATTGCTGATCGGTACTTTACTTCCAATCTTTTAAAAAATGGTTGGCTTTTTGGCTGCAGAATTCCTCTATGAAAATTAGAAATCTACAGAGCCAAAAAAAAGAAGTAAGGAAATTAAGGGATAAGTGTTCCCTGCATTACCGCAGATTCCGGTACATCGTATTGCTTCCCGCTGTTGATGACTTTGTATTTTCCAGTAGTCTTAACTCCATAAGGATTGCCGGAATTGGAGTATGGTACAATGAACTCACCGTTGACACTTTCCTGTCTGTAGGTGTACTCCCTGCCAGTGTTAGAGATTACAGGGACTTCGATAATTCCGTCTCCTTTTATGTGCGCTCCTTTGACGTATTCAAAGACTTTCACGTACTTCACATCAGGAGTCTTTGCATTGAAGACATTGGTGGGGGACTCATGGACGAGCCGGTAGTGACTCAGTGCCGGCACGGTTTCGATTGGGAGTGTGATTGCAGGGCTAAGTGCGATTGCACGATATCCGGCAGGTGCTTTGAGGTTATAAGCATCAACACGACGTTTTGCTTCAGAGGCATTCGTTGCTTCTGCTCCAGTGATTACCGGCAGCGTGACCTGAGTAATCGCCGGATCTGCGTACTCAATGTAGTAAACATTCGAAGCCGGGGTCATTGAGCCGTCAAAGTTATGGAGTCGGGATACTGTTGTAAGATAATAGGCCTGTTTGTTCATCAGGACTGGATCATAACTATTGGGATTGTTCTGTGAGGGAGCAAGCAGTGTCATCTGGTAAGGGGCAGTTGCAAGCGAGCTGTTATACCATGTCGACATCGCCCAGAACTTCCCGGTGTCCATCTCGATATCGGTAATCACGTACCGGGTGCCAAGATGATCGAGCATAACATTCGCTTTTTCCTCAGAGATGGACATGAAATATGCAGCTGATCCAGGATCACCAGCAACACCCTGCTGGAACGGGTTGGCATTGGGAATCCGCTTTGAGATATAGGTGATCATATGCCCATAGTCCCACCAGGACATAACTCCATACGACCCTTCCGGAAATTTGAAAGTCTTTGGATCAAAAATTGTGTAATAGTTCACTCCTGTATCTGGTGTGTTGTTCCCCAACCAGTCGAGGGATTCACGCCAGTCCGGGTTCATATTGATCGGGTTTGCTACCGCATTGGAATAGCTGAATAAAACCGAAGTATACGCAAATAATATGCCCAAAATAACGATGATAACAATCAATCCTACCATCAGGTAATTGGATCGTGGATGCACCGCACTCTTTTTAATGGATTTTTTCGATTTTTTGCCCCGTGTTGGGGCTTCATCTATCGGTACTTCGGGACGAGTGTTTGTGGAGATACCGGATACAAGCGAGTAGAGATCATCTTTCCCTCTTGTCCAGACAAAACTTACACAGACTGCTGAAAGCAGGGCGACGTTAATGGCAAGATAATATTCATACCTGACATGCTGCCAAGTAGAAAACAGCATGAGAAGCGACCAGACAAGGGCAAAAACATGTTCAGGATGCTCATTCCGCAGGTTTCTATATGCCATGACAAGGATGCCCCCGACCATCAGAATAAGACCGTAGTTAAAGGTCATCCATGCCATGTCCATCCCCCATCCACGGGCTTCCTGGACCGTGTTGGTAACTGCCATTTGACCGAAGAATACGAAAAATGATGCGATGAGCAGGTTAAAAACGGCCGGGTTTACTAAAAACAATATCAGGGCAAAGAAGATTCCACATCCAAGAAGCGTGGCTGGATAGAAGTACCACTCTTTTCCTTTGAGGTAGCGGGCAATAAGAAAGAGCACGACCGTAATAACGATCAGGCTGAGATATGCGTATATGTGTCCAATCGAATAGTTGGAAAGGCTTATATTGGGATCAGTGATACCAAATAAAACAAGCCCCAGTGATGCAATGGCAAATACGACAAAGTTGATGATGACCAGATACTCGCTAGTCCGCTTTTTGTGAACATCGATGACGAACTGTATTATTGTAAATATTCCCGCAATCATTGCAAAGAGGATCATTGTCGGCATCACAAAGAGGCCAAGCAGGTATGCAATGCCCGCCAATGCGGAGAATACAACTGTTTTTTTGTAAGTGCTAAAAGTTTTCAGATCAATTATCTTCTCTTTCTCTGAAAGGAGGGCATACATATAGAATAAGCAGAATAAGGTGGAAAAGAGGACTTCTGCGATATGGTGATCCATATAGCCATATAACGAGCGGTAAAAAAACTGTCCTGTAACTATGGCCGTAAAGCCGGATGCCAGCAGACCGGTCTTCCAGTCCCCACAGGTTTTTCCCACCCAGTACATGATTACAACAATTGCTGCTGCCATGATAGCGGGAATTACAAGACCCACTGCAATAATCTCCGGACGGGTTGTTGCACCAGTTATCATACAACCGATGGCGATAATCATGGGAAAGAGGGGACCCCAGTAGATCGTCGAACCCGAGGGATATAGAACCATGGGATCAAACCAGGCATATCCGAGATTATTGGCCAGCATCTGTTCAACCTGGCGCAGATTATAGAGCGGGTCGTCGCTTCCGACCGCCATCAGGATATCTGTGTTTCCCATCATGAACATAGGAATGAGACGGAGCCAGAGTGCAAAGAGTGAGAACAGTGTTACAAGGCCGATTATCAGATATGTTCGGCGGTTTTTTAGATTTAAAAGTACCATAAGGCCAACCTTTCGTGGGTATTAAATTTAAAGTTGTGATCATTAATAAATTTGGATTAAAGCCTCTCATAGGATCGATTGCAAAAGAGTTTCAAACTGGCGTGCTTTTTCTTTCCAACTGTATTCTTCAAGATTAATGGAAAAAGTGACCGGCTTATCTATTACACCCTTAATCTCTGCGATATATTCTTCCTGCGTCCGGTAGACCGACAAATTAGGCCCCCCTATACGGGTAACATCAGGAATTGGTCGCATCAGGATCGGTTTTCCACAGGCAGAATATTCGAAGAATTTGTTGGGGAGTGCAATATCTCCCCACTGGGGTGGTGAGAGGGGGATAGTGCAGACATCCATACAGGCTATATATTGCGGGAGTTCGGCATAGGGTTTGGTCCCGGTAAAAATTACGTGATCTGAAACTTTAAGATCCTCAACCAGTTTCTTTAGTTCAGCTTCGTAATTCGTAAACAGCGAACCTCCAACCACCAGCATTTTTGAGCACGGATGATATCGGATCAATTCCGGAAGAGCCTTAATCATCTCATCAATGGCATACCAGCGTTCAACACTCCCGCAGAACCCGATGACAAAATCATCTGCATGAAGACCGAGTTCCTTTCTTTTATCACTCCCATCCATTGGTTTGAAAATATCCGTATCCACGCCATTTGTGATCAGATCTGCTGAAAAACCGTGTCCCTTTAGTTTTTCGACAAGCGAAGGAGAGACGGTGGTAATTTTATCACTGTGAGTCAGGTTTCTTTTTGTAATTGCCCAGACGCTTCTTCTGACCGCTTCTTGTAATACTCTGGATTTAAAATATGCAGCCGCCGAGTCCGGGAACCAGTCCTTGAGATCAAATACAACCGGTACCTGGTATTTTTTTGCTGCATGGATGACTGCTGTGCCGGCAAGCACATGGGCAGCAACCACTACTTCGATCCCGTTGTCCCGGATAATTTTGTCGAATATATGGAAATGATATGGAGTATTGAAAGTATAATGTAACAGTGGACTGGTAAAGGGAAACTGTGTTGCCTCTTCTACGATGAGACGGGTTTTGCGCGTTTCTCCACGGCTGACGTGGAAGTGGGCAACGTGTACCTCATGGTGACGCGCCAGTTCTTCGAATATGTAATGGTGGCGTGAAGGTATGGGGTGGTGGATATAGTCCTGTGTTGATACAAGAAGAATCTTCATGAGGCATCCGGTAATTTTTTAATGGATGTGATTAGATGTATGACAGTTTTACCTGGTAAAAGGTTTCATTATCTTTGGTAATTCCCTGTTCTTTGCCGGTGTGCCAATCGCCATCATATGATCGGGGACGTCACGGGTCACGACAGCACCTGCAGCAACAAGTGCGCCCTCTCCAATACACACACCGGGCAATAAGGTAGCATTTGCCCCTATTGCTGCCCCATCCATGACGTGTGGGCCATCAAGTCCACCGATACGGTTTGGAGGATACCGGTCGTTTGTGAAGATTGCATTTGGTCCTATGAAAACATGATTCCCTATCCAGGTATTTGTCGGTAAGTACACCCGACTCTGGAGGCTTACATCGTTTCCTATGGTGGTGTGACCATCGATCACCGTCGCTGTACCAATGGAAACCCGATCCCCGAGCCGGGTCTCTTCGCGGATCACCACGTTATGACCCGTCTGGAAAAAATCACCTGCGATCACATCGCAATAGAGAATAGTACCAGAGCGAATCACAGAATTTTTTCCTATTGTAGTTCCGGTAAAACCGGTTTTCTGCATCATATCCCGTGAAGGAAAACCAAGAGTTACCGGTTCGAATATCTGTGCATCCGGGCCTAGAGAATTGATGCCGTACTCAATCATTCAACAGTCACGCTCTTTGCAAGATTTCTGGGTTTATCAACATCCCGTCCCAATGCAACTGCGGTATAATAAGCGAGAAGCTGGAGCACCACAAGGCTTGTAAGTACCTGAACAAATGTGGTTGTTTTGGGAATTGGGATAAAAATATCAACAATGTCCGGAAGTTCACTATCCCCTTCGCTTCCTATGGCAATCACCGGGGCACCTCGTGCCTTCATCTCCTTTATGTTGGAGATCATCACGCCGTAGGTATCACCCGGTGTGCAGATTGCAATAACAGGTGTTTCTGATGAGAGAAGGGCAAATGGGCCGTGTTTGAGTTCTCCTGCTGCATATCCTTCGGCATGTATGTACGAGATCTCCTTCATCTTCAGCGCCCCTTCAAGTGCAACTGCATAGAACGGACCACGACCCACATAAAAAATATCTTTTACCCCTGCACAAACTGATACCGCATCGGTAAGATCGATCAGCAGAATCTCTTCAATTGCCTGGTGAGCATGCAGGAGCATATCATTGCACTTTGTGCCGGAGAAATTGTTGACGATCTGCATCAGCACAGCAAGCTGAGCGATAAATGATTTTGTTGCAGCTACGCTGATCTCAGGGCCTGCCCGCATGAATATGGTTGCATCGGCAAGCCGGCTCACACTACTGCCTAAAATATTTGTGATTGCAAGGGTTTTGCAGTTGTGCGTCTTTGCCTGTTTAAGTGCAGTGAGTGTATCGGCAGTCTCTCCTGACTGGGTGATACCAATAACAAGCCCTTCGATCGGGGGAGGATAATATTTGAACTCGGATGCAAATTCAAGCCTGACGGGAACCCTGCAGGATTCCTCAAGGAGATACTTGAATATGAGCCCTGCGTGATATGAGGAGCCACAAGCCACAACGGTGATGGATGTGGGATGGCGGACAAATTCCGAAACGATTTCTGGATTTACTGCACGGATTGTATTATAGAATGACTGTGGCTGCTCGTAGATCTCTTTGAGCATATAATGGGCAAACCCGCCTTTTTTAACATCCTCAAGTGACCAGTCTATGAGTTCCAGCGGCCGTTTTACAACAGTACCCCGATTAAATATCTTCACCACCCCCCGGCTTATGGCAGCAACATCCCCATCTTCAAGAAACATAGCGCGTTCAGTGTGTTCGAGTATGGGTGTCATATCCGATGCGGCAAAGGTCTCACCATCTCCAATTCCGATCACAAGCGGACTTGCGTTTCGTGCCACGATCATCCGGTCTTCCTTATCAGCAATGACGAGCAGGGCATAGGATCCTTCAAGTTTCGGGACAACCGTCTGGACTGTAAGGAGGAGGTCTTTTTTCTTTCCATATTCCTCTTCTAGCATGTGAACGACAACTTCAGTATCAGTGTCCGAACGAAACGTATGCCCCCGGGCTTTGAGTTGTCTTTTTAATTCTGCATAATTTTCAATGATCCCATTGTGGACAACGGCTATCGTTCCTGAACAGTCCATATGGGGATGTGCGTTTGCATCATTAGGGATACCATGGGTTGCCCATCGCGTGTGACCTATGCCGATCTTTCCTTTTAACCGTTTAGCCGATCCGGCATTTTCAGATATTCTTCCTTTGTGTTTATCGAATTCCAGAGACTTTCCGATTGTTGCCACTCCGAATGAATCATATCCCCGGTATTCGAGTTTTTTCAATCCTTCAACGATCAGGGGTGCTGCCTCTCTCCTGCCGACATACCCGACAATACCGCACACGTTACATCACCGCAGAGCCGTCCGGGATATTCCGGGATTTCAGACAGCCCTGTTCCTCAATTGTTACATTGTTTCCGATAATGCAGTTGTGATAGAGAGAAAACGAACCGCTTTTCACATTATCTCCAAAGATTGCTCCGAATTCCGATTTGGTTACATAACCTTCAATCTCCAAAAGACCACTTGCCGGGCTTGTAGAGTTATGATCCGCAAGAGTACACCGCTCTCCCAGCACAGTATCCTTGATCAGGGAATGTGATCCAATCATGGAATCATCCATGATTAAGGTATTTCCAATCGATGTGAATGGTTCGATAGTGACCCGCGAACCGATGCTTGTGTTGGGTAGTATGCAACAGTTCGGACCTATGGTGCAATCATTTCCGATAATAACCGGCCCGGTTATAATAGTGTTGGGACCTATTGTTGTGCCCTTCCCGATTTTTACAGCACCCTGAATGATGGTCTGCCGGCTTACCGTTCCCTCCCGGGCGGGGGAGAGGGTGCTTAAAAGGCGACGGTTCATCTTGAGGAGATCCCATGCAAAGATTGCATCCTGCCAGTCATCAGCAGTAATTGCCCGAATCTGCTCTCCCTCATCAATCAGTAAGGAAATTGCATCAGTGATATCATTTCCATGTATTTTGGAGAAGAAATCTTTTTTTAAGGAATAAATACCGGTACTCACAATGAAGCTGGGGGCATGTTCTGGTTTTTCTATAATCTGCGATACACAACCGTCTTCTAACATAACAACCCCGAAATTAGAGGGATTGGGATGTTCTTTTACCAGCATCGCATTGGGAATATCTTTGATGTGTGCAATTGACTGGGGGTCAATGTAATTATCTCCGGGCAGGACGAGAAAATCCCCCACAATTTTTGACTCTGCACATAAAAGAGCATGTGCAGTGCCCAGTTGTTTGGTCTGAACCACCACTTCTATGGGAATATCAAGCTGGTTTAAAAAACGGGTTACCTGTTCTTTCCTGTACCCGACAACTACGACAATATCGCGTATACCATTTTTCAATAGCGCTTCAATCACATATTCGATGATGGGCCGGTTTGCTACCGGGATCATCGCTTTGGGTCGGCCCCTTGTGAGCGGGCGCACCCGTTTTCCCTCTCCTGCTGCTAAAATGACGGCCTGCATTTTCTCTCCTAACGTATTGTTGCTTTGTCCCCGATGCATCCCTCAATTGAGGAGTTTGGTGCAAACTGTGCCCCGCTCCCTATCATTGAACCGACGTTAATGGAACAATTGATTCCAAATGAAACATCGTCTCCAATCACAGCTCCGAATTTTTTCCTTCGCGTATCTTTGCCGCACACTTTGACGTTCTGATGATCATGCCGGAGGTTTGCAAGTTTTGTTCCTGCCCCAAAGTTACACCCGGATCCAATAATGGAATCCCCGATATAGTTGAAGTGGGGGATTTTTGTTCCGCTCATAATTATTGAATTTTTTATCTCAGAGCAATGTCCGATATGGCAGTCATCGCCAATGCTTGTAAACCCGCGGATATATGCGTGAGGCCCAATGCGACAATTTTTACCTATGATACAGGGGCCTTCAATGTAGGTTCCCGATTTTATGATACTTCCTTTCCCGATATCAACTGAGCCCTGAAGGAATACACCCTCTTCAACCGTCCCGGCATTTTTCTCATCAAGAGATTCCATTAAGGTAGTATTGGCATCAAGCATATCCCACGGGTGACCGACGTCCAGCCAGTAGGACAGGTGGTAAGCTTTTAACTTCTTTTCCGCAATTAACGCAGAAAAGGCATCGGTGAGTTCCAGTTCACCTCGCGGGGATGGGTGCACCTGATCGATGAGATCGAAGATCTCCTGAGCGAAAAGATACGCCCCGGCATTGATCAGATTGGATTTGGGCCGTTTTGATTTCTCTTCAAGTGAAGTTACAAAACCCTCTTCTTCTAAAACCACTCCGTAATCCCCGGGGTGATCAGTTGTGCTGATACCCATGCAGGGTGCTGGCTGGCTGCACAGGTTTTTAATATCATCGGTTTTTATGATCATGTCTCCATTCATAAGAAGAAATGGCCCTGTAACAAGATCCCGTGCAGATCGAACTGCATCAGCTGTACCGTGCTGGTGCCGCTGGGGAGCATAATCGATATGAATCCCCCATTCAGATCCATCTCCAAAATATTTCCGGATCTCCCGTTCTCCATACCCGACAACAAAAACAAAATCTGTGATACCTGCATCACGAGCTGCAAGAACTAAGTGCTCCATCATCGGACGGTTGGCGAGCGGGAGCATCACCTTCGGGCGCTTCGCCGTGAGAGGACGCATCCGCTTTCCCTCTCCTGCGGCGAGCACGACACATTCCATACGTACAGCTCCTCTTACAACATTTAAGCAGTTTTCCCCTGCGGAATCCTGTTACGCCCTGATGAAAGCATCTCCTTTGCTTTTTGGAGTGATTTTCCTTCGGCAGTGATGCGTATCTTTGGTTCAGTGCCACTTGCCCGGATCAGGTACCAGCCGTCTTCATCGGCAACCCGGATCCCATCTGTCGGGCTTGACGCACCGAGAGAGGTTACAATTTCACGTGCATTTTCACAGCCGAACGATTCCCGGAGTATCGGGTAAGCGGGCATTGCATCGAGTTCGGAAGCAACATCCCATTCAGATGCGATTTCGCAGTAGAGTGCTGCGGCGTACGGGCCATCGGGACAGAATGAAATCTTTGGAAAGATCCATGCGCCAGATGGTTCACCCCCGAAATCTCCCCACATCAGGAGCTCTTCAGATACATAGGTGTCCCCGACAGGAGTGCGCCTGACCTCAGCAATACCCTCGATGATCATTGAGGCATCGGTGGTTGTGACAACTTTTTTTGCATTGAGATAGCGAGTAAAGAGCATGAGCAGGTGATCCCCGTCAATATATCTTCCACGGTTATCAAATGCCATCATCCGGTCAGCATCCCCATCGTGAACAACCGCACAGGAGGATTGAGTTTTTTTAACCATTTCCCCTATGTAACCGAGATGTTCTTTAAGCGGCTCAGAGGGTCGGGCGAAATGACCGGAGGTATCGCAATTGATACAGGTGGTTTTTGCACCTGCATCTGCAAGAAGTGATGGGGTAAGTGTGCAACCCGCACCGTTACCGCAGTCAACAACAACGGAGAGACCCCGTTTGATATCGATCATATCGAGAATTGCATTTTTATGTGGGGTGATGGCATCAAAAGTCTGCTCGGTTCCCTGGTGCTGCCAGTCTGACCAGTGCGGTGTTTGCAGGAGTGTCTCCATCTCTGCCTGTTGTGCAAGGGTGAAGGATGAGCCATCAGGATTGAACAGTTTCAGGCCATTGTATTCCTCCGGGTTATGTGAGGCAGTGATCATGCAGCCGGCTTTTACAGTGCGGGTGTTAAATGCAACCGATGGAGTGGGGACAATACCGGCAACGTGTGCCGTTCCACCATTTCCGATTATGCCGGATACAACCAGATGCGCAAGCAGGGGGCTTGTTGTGCGGGTGTCCATTCCGATAATACAATCTGAAGAGTGAGCGGCCAGTACAGACCCGACTTTTAGTGCAGTATCAACCAGCGTCTGGTCAAATTTTCTGCGTATCCCCGATGACCCAAAAAGCATGAGGAATTATTGGGATGCTGCAAACAAGAGTTTTACCCTTCATTTCTGTGTGATGCGGATCACGAATCCATTCGAGTGCAGTGCTTACACACCCGTTCCATATGGACACCAGTGTTCGAGCTGCTGGAGCCGGGCAACTCCGGCAGTTGAAGGTCCGAGACAGATAATCCGTTTCATACCTTTGAATTCTGCGATCAGGTCTCCTACTCTTGCATCAATAATTCCTTCAGCATTGATAAGAATCAGATCCGCTTCCTTTGGATCAGTGACAATATACGTGCGAAACGTATCTTCGATTTTTGGGATGCTTCCAATGCAGAGAATTTTCTTTCCCTGAACCACCATGCCGAGTTCTCTCATACATTCTGCGTGCCGTGGTCCAGAGCATGCATGAAGAACACGCGAGAGGCAGAAAAAACCTGTAGCCACATTGATCATTGCACAAGCTGCGCTCCTGACTGCCGTGGTGTCAAGCGGAGCTCCGAACATAAACGAAATTTTTGTCTGCGCCCGGATAGGATCGCTGGTAACAAACTCTGCACTCCTTCCTCCAAATGATGCCGTCATGCATGCCCCCCAGTCGAACTGGCAGTTCACCGCATCCGGATTCACGTCAAGGAGTACGCCCACCTCTTCACACCCGCTGTGTTTGAGGATTGTTTCAAGTTTGTTGACTGAGTCTATGAGAATATCCATAATTTTCCCTTTTTGCTAAGTTTTCATGAGCACAACGCGTGCCGGGGATCCGTCAAGTCCTTCAAGGCGCAGGGGGAGCGCAATCATATCATAATCCCCTTCGGGGACTGCTGAGAGGTCGAGGAGTTCAATGATGATACACCCTTTCCCGAGAAGTTCCCGGTGAACCGTTCCATCGCAGAGATAGGATTCAATGGATGGCGAGTCAATCCCGACACAGCAAATCCCTTTACCGGTAATGAGGCGGGCTGCATCAAACGAGAGGGAGGGGTAATTCTCGATGAACTGATTTTGTCCTGAAAATGATGTTTTGAGCAGGAGTCTGGGAGTATTGTCTGTCTTTCCGTCCAATTGTTCCACAGTGATGGTACTGCCCACACCACTCACATCCACCACCCGGCATCTGCCAATCAGGTTGATGAGGGGAATGGTATCAATCGTATCACCGGATTTGAGGTAGTGCACCGGAGCATCGATGTGGGTACCCGTGTGGGTACTCATGTGCAGGTCACTGATCAGGTACTTTCCTTCATCCCGCTGCCTGAATGTCGGTTTTAGATCCCCGGGGTATACCAGTGTTTCAGCGGACAGTGGTCGCGTTATATCAAAAATTTCCATATCATCAGTTCTCCCATCCATGCCTGCCAATCAGAGGTACAAACCTGACGCCCCCATGGTATTCAGAGATCATTCGGTCTCCCTGTTTTTCAAGAGTTACCAGTTCCTGAATATCACGTCCACCTACCGGGGCTACCAGTCGTCCCCCATCAGCCAGCTGATCGGTAAGGGGTTTAGGGATTTCAGGAGTTGCTGCGGTTACCATTATTCCATCATAAGGGGCATTTTGCAGATACCCCTGCGTTCCATCGCCGTCAATGACCTCGACATTCTGAATCCCTGATGATGTTAAGTTATTCCGGGCAAGAGTCGCGACTGCCGGTATCCGTTCCAGGGTAGTCAGCCTGTGCACAAGCCGGGACAGAACAGCTGCCTGATACCCGCATCCCGCACCGATCTCAAGGACATTGTCGGAAGGTTTCGGGCGGAGGAGTTCAGTCATAAACGCAACGATATAGGGTTGGGAAATGGTCTGTCCGTTCCCAATGGGAAGCGGGTTGTCATCGTATGCGGATTGATCATAGGGCGGAGGGATAAAAACGTGGCGGGGAATCTCCCGCATTGCTGCAAGCACGCGGGGGTTGCGGATGCCCCGGACTTCGATCTGGCGTTCCACCATCCTTCGTCGCTCATCTGCTCGTGGATAGGGAGACATGTTTACCTGATTAAAACCCGGACTTCTCCGCCTCATCAATGGAGGCATCGATCTGCTTTTGTAATGCTTCGGGAAGACCCGTGATCTTCACGTCCAAAAAACCCCGGATAATAGTCGCGGTTGCTTCATCTTCATCTAGCCCCCGGGACATGAGGTATTCAATCTCATCTTTTGCGAGTTTTCCCACTGCTGCTTCATGGGAAAGCTCGGTACCCACAACCGACCCCTCAATCTCCGGAATCGCATAAATAACCCCGTCTTTCAGGATAAGGCCTTTGCATTCGAGATGTCCGCGGGTGCCAGCGGTTTTGCCGTTTATATGACCCCGTGAGATGATTGTGCCACCCTTGGTGATGGCACGCGTGATCAGTTCCGCGCTTGAACCAACTCCTTCAAGAATCGCACGGGACCCAAGATCCATCAGTGAACTTGGCGTAGCGATCACAATGCTGCTGAACCGGGCAACTGAGTTTGCCCCTTTGAGCGTGGCCGTTGGGTACATCTGCACCTTTTTTACCGGTTGCATGCAGACATAGTTTGACAGGAACACCCCATTCTCCTCAACTACGGAAGCGCTTCTGGGGTAGACTTCAATATTTTCGCTCCAGTTGTGGATCATCGTAAAGCTGATCTTCGCATTCTTCTTAACATAGAACTCGGAGATGCCGTAATGCGCCCCGCCTTTCCCCACATGCGCCCCGCTCGTGCAGCCGGATATGATATGGAGTTCGGAGCCTTCTTCAGCGATGATGATATTATGGACATGCTGAATCTGGTCTTTACCCAGGTACAAGCACGCTTGTATGGGAAGGATATTGCTCGATCCCTTGTGAGCGATGATCACATAGCCTTTGGGATCTTTTTGTGCTGCAACATATTTCGTTACATCATCTTTATCCGGAGAGACCATCTTCCAGTTATAATCTTTAAGCCACGCATATTTTTCGAATGCTTTTGCATACGAGAGGACTTCGATACCCTCCTGTGAGCATTCCGCATGCACAACGTCCTGATCCATCTGGAGAAAACTGCCGCACCGGTTGTTCATGCCGAGATCGATACCCGACTGGGCAAGTCGCTCCTGGTCGACCTTTGAGAGTTCCGGGGTAGTTATGCGTGACGGCATTCGAGACACTCCTTATATCCGCGCTGTTTGATATCCTTTAATATTTCACGGGGATTTCCGTGACATCTGATTTGTCCGTCGCACATCACATGACCTTTATCTGCGTCAAGGTAATCGAGAATGTAGCCGGTATGGGTAATGACAAGACCACTTTTTTTCCTGTTGGCACGGTGTTTGTCTTTTTCAAGAAGTGAGCCGATCGTGGTACCGATAAGCGAAATGTTCTCCAGATCAACACCGCTCTCCGGTTCATCGAGCATGACAAAGTCCGGGTTCTGGATCATCAGCTGCAGCACTTCACTGCGCTTTATCTCGCCCCCGGAAAACCCCTTATTGATATCCCGTTCCAGAAATTTGTCCATGTGAACCGATTTTGCTAGTTCCGGAATATTTTCCTGTTTGGTCCGGGAGATGGCGGTGAGCATCTTTCCCAGTTTCAATCCTGAAATCGTGGGTGGGCGCTGGAAGAGCATGCCGATCCCGCGTTTTGCCCGTTCGTTGGCGTGCATGTTCGTTACGTCTTCACCATTATAGGTTATCGTCCCTTTTGTCACCGTGTAGTTGGAATAACCCATCAGGGTCATGAGAAGTGTTGTCTTTCCTGACCCATTGGGACCCAGCAGAACATGTGTTTCTCCATCGTCAATATGGAGATTTATGTCGTGCAAAACTTCTTTGTCTCCGACATTGACATCCAAGTTTTTGATCTGCAGCATAAGTTAATCGTAGAGAATATGTCGATTGCTGCATTAAACGCTTTTCACCTTACTATCAACCGGCGGGGGGGATATCTGGTATTTCGGCATCTTTTAACCTCTCGGATGGCAAACTACACACGGGATTGTTGTTTTTTGAGGGTTGACAAAGTTCAGGATAAGGAAGGTAAGACAAGAGTCCGGCAGGGTTCAAAGAATGCCAATAAGAAATTCCTGACCGATGAATCACCGGAGATCAACCCATTTGTGAACCGTATTATACGCGGGGATGCACAGGAGGTTCTTGCTTTTATTCCGGACCGAAGTATCGATCTCATCATCACATCTCCGCCATATAACTTCGGGCACACCTATGCGCAGGATCCCCACGATGACACGCATGAATGGAATAAATATTTCGACCAGCTTCTTTTGGTCTGGAAAGAATGCGAGCGCGTGCTCAAACCGGGCGGTCGTATAGCCGTAAATGTCCAGCCGCTCTTTTCGGATTATGTCCCTACCCATCACATCATCTCCCAACAGCTTGCCTGGCTGGGGCTTCTCTGGAAAGGGGAGTTTCTCTGGGAGAAGAACAACTACAATGCAAAGTTTACCGCATGGGGGAGTTGGAAATCCCCCTCTATGCCCTATATCAAATACACATGGGAATTCATCGAGGTCTTTGACAAAGAGACCCACAAGAAGAGCGGCAGACGCGAGGATATGGATATCACAAGCGAGGAGTTCAAGGAGTGGGTAATCGGAAAGTGGACATTTGCTTCAGAGATACGTATGAAGGATTACGAACATCCGGCCATGTTTCCCGAAGAACTCCCACGTAGGCTGATGAAACTCTTCTCGTACAAAAATGATATCGTACTCGACCCTTTCAATGGTGCAGGCACTACAAGTCTCGTAGCCTGGAAACAAGGGCGCCGTTTTGTTGGGATCGATATCTCGGAGCAGTACTGCAACATGGCACTGAAACGTTTGAACGGGGCAGATGTGGTAACAGAATCGTCATCAAGTTATCCCACTCCGGCGATTATCACAATAAATGATCTGAAAAAAGAAAAATGAGCAGAAGATCTGCCGTCATCCGGGCATATTCTGTTTCACATATTCATAAACGCCCGGCCTGTCAAACTCATGTTCGAGGATATAATTGTGGATCTGGACCATTTTTTTATATTCAGCAAAGAGTGCCCGGTACGTGCTCAGATATGTATTGTAATCAGAGACTAACCCGTTGTGCACTGATACCTGTGCATTATAATTCTGGATATTGCCAGAATCCTTCATGCTCTGCATCTGCGCTTCGAGTTGAGAAATTCTTTCCTGCCGTTCCTTGAGATCCAACTCAAGGCTCTTTAGCTGTGGCTCAAATTCGTTTGTTTTCTGTACCGATTGAAGATATGCATTATTTATAACCAGTGTTTCTTTACCACTGGTATAGATTTTTGTCCCATTACCGATGGAGATAATAATTGGGCTTGATTGCAGCGTGCGACCTCCACTTAGTGTTTCAGGGGGAAACCCTACAAAGGAGAAATTTGTCGTTTCAATATACATGTAATTCGTGTTTTTATAGAGATAATCGTCAGCAGCTACCCCAACGGCCATATGCGTTTCCGGCCTAAAAGACATCAGGGCAACCCGATAACCCTCGCGGGAAAGAAGTCCGGCAAGAAGCAGACTCTTGTCATCACAGTCTCCGTAGCCATCGACAACGGTCTCAACCGGAAATTTCACAGGATTATCAGTAAGTGTTTCATATCGGAGTGACTGTACAAACGTGGTTATCAGTTCGAGGTATTCATCATCAGAAAGCCCTTTGTCGTTTTTTATCTTTTTGAACTCGCCAGTCAGGGCACCGTAAAGATCCTCCTGTGCGGGATCATTTACCATGGATCGATAACTGTCCGTAACCCAGACCTCTTCTGATATGTTTCCGTAGATTGCGATCTCTTTATCGGCAACTTTTGCGCCTTGGTACACTGAATTGCTGACCGGTACCGTGATCGTAATTCTCCCTTGGCCAAAAGGATACGATTGCGTTGAAATGATGGGGGGTAAATTCGAGGGTACTGGAACAATATGGGGTGAAACAACAGATGCACTGGGTAGAATGAGTCCTCCCATATATGCTGCTGATATGGCTATAACAAAAACAAACAAAAAACCTATAAGAAAAACGGTGAGTTTACCGGGCATGTGTCTGTCCTCTCCATGTTAAACGGTAAGTGCCTATCATAAAATATCTTTGAGATGAGCAATGGAATCGATAACATGCGTTGGTTTTATCCTCGCATTCTTCAATGCCTCTTCACGGAATTTTCCTGTTTTGACCAGAATGCTCCTCATTCCAGCATTGTGAGCTCCCCCAATGTCAGTGATAATGTCGTCTCCAATCATCGCAACCTGTTCGGATTGTAAATCCATGTCGCAGAGGGCAAGATCAAAGAACGCTTTTGATGGTTTTCCCATAATCGTTGCTGTCTTTCCTGCCGCAAATTCAAGTGCCTGCACAAACGGTCCGGCTGAAAGGGATAGACCATCATGTGCCATCCAGTACCTGTCTTTTTCAAGTGCAATTAGTTCAGCTCCCTCCATGAGGTAGCGGAAAGCAGCATTGAGATGGCCATAGGTCATCGTCTCCCCTGCATCCCCTACAATCACGTAATCTTTCTTTGCATGGGTATCCTGTGCACAAACCTGCTCAAAATCCCGGTCAACGTCAACGGTTGTGAGAAGATAGCAATGCCGTTTGCCGGTTTTTTTCATATAAGCAACGGCAGCAAGGGGCGGAGTGAAAATATCTTCCTCCGGTATGTTAAACCCCATGGTGGATAACTGGTTGGCAATGGTCTTTTTGCATTTCCGCGTTGTATTGGATATAAACCTAAGGGTGTAGTCTTTTTGCATGAGAGATTCGATAGTGTCCTGCGCTCCTTCAACAGGGAGATCCCCCACGTAGAGAACCCCGTCAAGATCGATGAGAATGCCCTTAATTCCTTTCATACTTTCCCAACCCGCATCATTGTCTTGGCCAAATGCCCGGTTTTTCACGGCATCACTCTATGCAAAAATAATTGTGTCCCCGCAATGATTAAACGTCTCATTGGGCCAGTGGACTTGAGCGTTGCCTTCACTTTCGCACTGCTCGCCCGGAAATTTATATGTTCATTTCTGGATTGCTATTCTGACGATGACTGCCACACATGCACCTGCCCGCATCGGCACCCTCTGGCACCAGCGCGAGCAGATGCTGAAGGAATACGAAGTTGTCCGTGACGGTAACATATTCGGGGCGGGTTTTTCAATCAGTGTTGTTTTCTCATCAGAGTATGATCAGGCGCGGCAACAGCTCGATCATCTTGTTGCAAGTTATCATGACCGAACTTTTGAAACAGTTTTTTCAGGGGAAGATATCTCTAATGATTGCGGAACCTGCTTATCATTAACGACATCTCGCCCACTCCATCCGCCCGCATTCAATCTCGATCTCTACCAGAACACTATTATGCGCGATTTAACCCTCGTAAGGGGGATTGGCCGGGCAACGGAAGAACGACTCAGGGGCCGTGGTTACCAGACCTTGTATGATCTCGCCGGACATCCTAAATACAGATCGCATGTCCAGCCCGTCATTGACTGCATGTGTCGTGAGGATTCGTATGATATCATCGATCTGGTTGGTAGACGGCATGCGAAGTCACACCCGTTGGTGCTGGGAGCCGCAGGATTGCATGAACCCGAGGATTATGTCTTTCTTGATATCGAGACAATGGGTCTGTTCTCCCGGCCGATCATTCTCTTTGGCATTGGCGTGATGGAAAACGTAGCCCTGAATGTTCACCAGTACCTGCTCCGCGACATTGCTGAAGAGCAGGCAGCCCTGCATGAGACATTACGCCACTTTTCGGACGGGCGAAAAGCACTCGTGACGTTTAACGGCAAAGCGTTCGATCTCCCCTACATTAATGACCGGCTCGGATACTATGGTATGAATACGCCTGCCCATACTCGTATCCCGCATTTTGATGTCCTGCATTTCAGCCGCAGGAGGTGGCGGGACCGGTTCCCCTCTCTGCGCCTCACCGCACTCGAACGGGAGATCCTGCATATTCATCGTGAGGATGACATCCCCGGTCAGATGGTGCCGGAATTTTATGAGACATACCTGCGCACCGGTAATTGCGGCCCTCTTGTACCGATTGTTGAGCACAACCGGCAGGATATCATCTCGCTTGCCCTGTTGTTCTTCCATCTGATGGGGGAATCGTATGGCTGTTGAGGATGTACTCCGGCTCCTTACCACCAATCCGGTCTATCATGATCGTGTAGTGCATACGGAAATTATCGAACCCGAGCCCCCCCGCTACGGCACACTTGACGCACCCCTTCCCGACAGTATCGCATCATACCTTGATCAGAATGGTATCCGGCTTTACACGCACCAGTGTGATGCCATCAACTGCATCCAGGCCGGTAAAAATGTGATCCTCACCACTCCGACAGCCAGCGGTAAGACACTCGCATTTAACATTCCGGTTTTTACCGCGCTGAACGCAGACCCTGATGCCCGTGTACTGTACCTCTACCCGACAAAAGCGCTTTCAAACGATCAACTCTCTATTCTTGAGCAGATGGCACACTATACCGGCATTTCAGCAAAACCCGCTATTTATGATGGGGATACCCCCCAATCGCGAAGAGCGGCGATACGGGATAACTCGCGTATAATCATATCAAATCCCCATGAGATACATCACGTCCTGTCCTGGCACATGAAATGGCGCCCGCTGTTTGCCAATCTCCGGTATATTGTGATCGATGAAGCACACCGGTACCGTGGGGTATTCGGTTCACATATCGCGATGTTGATTCGAAGGTTGTCGCGGCTTTGCCTTCATTACGGTTCACGTCAGCAGTTCATCCTGTCCACTGCAACTCTCGCAAACCCGGTAGAGTTTTCTCATCGTCTTACCGGTCATCCCTTTGAATTGGTGGATGGGAATGGATCACCTCATGGCCAGAAACATTTCGTTCTCTATAACCCGTTCTATGATGGTGTAGGTGAACGTTCCACTCACGAAGAAACAAAAGACCTTCTGGTATCCTGCATGATAAACGATCTCCAGACATTGTGTTTCACCGGCTCACGGAAGATGGCTGAGCTTGTAACCCTCTGGGCACGGGAGGATGCACGCAGGTTGAGTGCTCAGCTCGCAGACTCGATCTGCGCGTACCGGGCCGGTTATCTTCCCGAGGATCGCCGGGCGATCGAGACACATCTTAAGGATGGGACGATGAAAGGAGTTGTGTCAACAAACGCGCTCGAACTGGGTATTGACATCGGATCGCTCGATGCCGTTATTATTTCCGGCTATCCGGGCACTATGATGTCCATCTGGCAGCAGGCGGGCAGGGCCGGGAGGAAGGGAGACGTATCCCTTGCCATCCTTGTTGCGCAGGCAAATCCCCTCGACCAGTACTTCATGAACCATCCGGAACAATTCTTCTCGCGTTCCAACGAACACGCGATTGTGGATACGGAAAATCCCTATATTCTATCCGGGCACCTGCTCTGCGCTGCGGCTGAGCTCCCCTTGTGTGAAGATGAAGACCGGGTATTTTTCGGGGATGCATTCCCGCAATTGCTTACGGAACTAGCATCCACCGATCTTGTCAGGAAAACCGCCCGTGGGTGGGTGTATTCCGGGCGGGGAAGGGCAGCTGAACTGGTAAGTCTCGGGGGCATACCCGGTGAGACATTCCGGATCATGTGTCACGGCAAAATGCTGGAGACTATGGACCGGGCGCAGGTATACCGGGAAGCCCATAAAGGTGCGATTCTTCTCCACCAGGGTGAGATGTTCCTCGTGAAAGAGATGGATCTGGAGACCCATACCGTGCGTGTTACTGAGGCCGATGTGGATTATTATACGCAGCCATCAAAGGAGGTGGACTTAACGATCATCGAAACGCTCGAGACCCGTGAAGTGAATGGTGTGAAATGTGCTTTTGGGGTGGTGGAAGTAACCGAACAATATACCGGTTACAAGATCAAACGCGGGGATACCATCCTTGGTGTTGAGCCCCTCCCTCTCCCGCCGCTCACCTTCAGGACGAAAGCATTCTGGTTCATCCCCTCTCCAGGTACGGAACAGCATGTTTTGAAAGGGAATCTGGATTTTGCTGGCGGACTGCATGGTGCAGAGCATGCTCTCATAGCCCTCATGCCACTGCATGTGATGTGCGATCGCTGGGACATTGGCGGGTTATCATCAGCCGCATACGGTGAAAACGGAGAGCCCGTCATATTTGTGTATGATGGCTATGAAGGGGGTATCGGACTCTCGGAGAAAGCCTACGAGATCCTGCCCGATCTGTTTGCCACTGCCCATGCGCTGGTGCGGGACTGCCGGTGCGATGATGGCTGCCCGTCCTGCATTTACTCGCCCAAATGTGGCAATGATAATCAACCGCTCGATAAGATCGCGACCACACTTATCCTTGGGGAGCTCTGCCGGGAACCTGTCCTATCTGAAACCGCCTCTTCCTGAACCATACTTTGTCTGCCTTGCTTCATGACCAGTGGGGTTTCCAGGAATTACAAAACAAATGTACCCATGTGACCCCCTCACTCCCCCAGACCGGTATGCCCCTGGGGAAATGCACCCGTAGGTAAAAATTAAGCGATTTCAAAAGAACAATGGGGTTCTTCCGGCAAGAAAAAAAGAAAAAAAAAGAAATTATTCCTTGATGGTAGACCGGACGGAAAGAAACACCGGTCCCCTCACATCAACCTTCTTGTTGTTGTCCGTAATGGCTCGCATGGCAAACTCCTCTATCCTTATATTGATATCACTGGGGAGTTTTGCCATCTTCACCTGCACGGTAGTGGACTTCCCGCACCGGGCTGCTTCTTCAATCCGGGCTGCAGCGAGTGCTGCAACTGCGCTCAGGTAACTGATGCCGGTTGCCACTCCCTCTGTCCGCACCTGTTTCCACTTCTCAACATCCGGCACACCCAGAATCGATCCCTCGTGTACGAATATTTCATTGGCGCAGGCAGGACCGCAGAGTTTTGCATTGGATTCCGTCTCCTCGACCACAACTTTTACGGTTACTCCTCCAAGAGTGCCTTCCCATGCATCGAACGTGCATGGTCCGGCAGCAGCACCATTTGCGGCGGCAACTTGGATAATCGCTGCCGCAAGCGTTTTTCCATCCATAGATGCCGGCTCTTCCCGTACATGAACTGCACGGGCGATCTCCCGGTCAGTGATCGTTTTTGGGAAGAACTGGGGGAAACAGAGTTGCCGGACATCATTGGAATTGTACGCAATCATCGCGAGCCTCTCTACGCCCAGCCCGAGGTTCATGACCGGTACCCCGATCCCGTACTCAGCAAGTGCTGATGGGGAGTACATACCGAACGTTGCCACTTCGACCCAGCCGTGCACCGGGTGCCGGGCATAGACCTCGGTCTGGGAATCCGGCATATAATACTTGGACCGTTTCTCATCCGGCTGGAACCGGAAATCCGTGTACCCGAATGCGGAGAGGAGTGCTTCGCTAACCGCTTTACCGTCCTCTATCGTGACATCTTCTCCAGCGATGATACACGATGCTGAGTGGTAGGTCATGAGCCGGGTGGGCCCTTCAGCCTGCTCACGCCTGAAACACCGGTCAACCGAGAAGAGCCGAATCGGAAGCGCAGTCTTTTCCCATATGGCACCGAGTGTCATGAACCAGCCGCTTGTCATGTGGCTGCGCAGCGTGGAGCGCGAGGATTCCGGAACAAGTGCTCTGAACTCCGGAAAGACTGCATCAAGAATATGCACCACCAGCGCGTCATCCACTCCCAGCACCTTGGAGAGTTCGAAGGTGAGTTCGTCCCCGTCGATCTCAGATTTTTTGTATGCGTGAAGGGTCTCCCTCAGGTGCTCTTCGGTCTCTTTTGTCATGGGCTGGTAATGCTCATGGTGATGGGCTTTTGCTACGGGTACGGCATCCCCATGTGCGAGCGGGCTACGGTGACTCATCAGGATCTCGTTGATCTCATCGAGCTGTTTCCGGGCGATCCCCACGTTCGGGCGCGGGAGCCCTCCTAAGTAGAATACCCGGTCGAGTACGGCCATTGCCTCAGGGCCGAACTGCCGGTAGATATCTTTCTCGTCGATGATAACCGGGTTTTCTGCTTCATCAAACCCCATTGAAAGATAGACCTCACGCAGCCGGTTGATGGTGGCAAAGATCGGATGCGCTAAAGCCCGTTTGAACGAGAGGCACGGGTATGTTTCCGCATGTCCCGGCGGGGTTACAACGGACGGGCCTTCGTGCCATACCTCTTCAAAATTCTCATGCGACTTTCGTTTCCATTCTTCGGGATTGAATTTCATATTACACGCTCCAGACAGACCACTCTGCTCAACTTATTCTCATCTTTGATCCGGTAATCGCATGCAGCTGTAATCTTCTCTGCAAACGCACGCACACGCTCGTGCTCCGGCATATTCTCTCTAGTCAACCGGTTTCTACTGTATCCCAGATACATATATCCCTTCACTTCCACAAATGCCGCTCCCGAATCCTGCAGGATTGCCGCATATTTTTCCGGTGCGAAATCATTGAGATCCTTAACAAGGGTGATCCGTACTGCAGATCGTCTTGTTCCCAGCAGGGCAAGGCTCTCGTTCACCCGTTCCCAGTAATCCTCCTGCGGGCGGCATACCGCGATGTAGGTTTCCCGATCCGGTGCATCGAGCGAGACATATATCTGGTAGGGGTGACACTGACTGAGCATTTCTGGGTTCGTACCGTTGCTCACGAGAAATGTGGTATAGCCCTTATCGTTGAATAGATCGATCAGTGCGGGCAGCTGGCTGTAGAGCGTTGGTTCTCCGGAGAGTGATATCGCCATATGTTTTGGATCCAGCGCTTCCTGCCACCGTTCAGAGGTTACTGTATTGTCGAGAACCGCATTATACCCGGCAAGGGCTTTTTTCTGGAACTTGTGTATGCCGCCAAGAATCGTTTCAGGAGAGCATTCCTCCACATCCGGCACTTCGTGTTCAAACGATCGCCAGCAGAAGAGACAGCGCTGGTTGCAGCGCAGGGTGGGAGTCATCTGGACGCAGCGGTGACTGTCAATCCCGTAGAACTGGTGCTTGTAGCACATGTCGCCGCCCATGAGCGCCCGTTTGCACCACATGCAGGGCTTGAGAGCAGCACCCGAAGTCTTGGAAAAAAACTGGTATCCCTGCTTCCGCAGGGCATCACATGGTGCGGATGGCATCGATCCCAAGTGTCTCCAACGACTCTTTGAGCGTGTTCTGCGCTGCTTTCACGAGCGTAAGCCTCCGATCGCGGACCTTTCCCTCGCTTTTCAGTACCGGATCAAAGTGATAGAACGAGTTGAAGATGTCGGCAAGTTCGCGGGAGTATGTGGCAAGGATATGTGGGCGGAGCTCAGCGATCACCCGCTCAATGACCATGGGCAGCTTGGCAATCTGTTTGGCAAGGGCAATCTCTGCCGGGGTCTCGAGATCGTAGCATTCCTCAAACGGCCCTGCTTTATCTAAAATACTACAGGCACGGGCATGGGAGTACTGGATGTACGGGCCGCTCTGGCGTTCGAAGTCCAGTGCTTCCTTCCAGTCAAAGACCGTGCTCTTTTCAGGAGACACCTTCACGATATCATAGCGGACCGCTGCAAGACCGACCGACTGGGCGATTGCCCTCCGTGCCGGTTCATCTAGTTCCGGTCTCCTTGCGGTCACTTCATCGAATGCCCGCTTGTTAATCTCGGTAATCAGGTCGTCGGCCGAAACGAACTTGCCTGCCCTTGTACTCATCGACCCTTCCGGGAGGGATACAAATTCAAAGTGGACTATTTCCGGTACCTTCTCTCCGAGTAGTTTCATGGTACACTGGAGCTGTGCGCCAATCAGCTTGTGATCAGCGCCGAGCACATCGATTATCCGGTCAAAGTTTGCCCCTTTCCACGCATGGAACGCAAGGTCGCGGGCTGCATAGACAGAGGTGCCGTCACTGCGCCGGATTATATATTTGTTCTCGAATCCGAACTCTAATAAATCAAGTGCTAGGGTCTCCTCCTGTCTTGCCTGCGGGAGTTTTTTGATCCTGTTGATGATCCGCTCGGTGTAGCCGTTTCTTATGAAATCGCTCTCCCAGACAAACCGGTCGTGCGCCACATTGAGGTTCTTCATCGTGACTTCGAACCCTTCAAGGCAACGGGAGACCTCGTTCCGGAACTTCTTGACCGTTGCCGTATCGCCTTTCTCTACCATTTGCATCAGTTCATTGACTTGCTGGGTGATCTCCGGATCTTTCTCGATCTCGCGGTTCGCTGCTATGTAGATCCTGGCGATATGGGCATCCTCTTTCTCTCCTTCCTCCTGAGTGCTGTCGAGATGGATGAATCCCCAGACCACAATGGCGATCTGCCGTCCCATGTCATTGACATAGTACTGCACTTCGAGCCGGTAGCCAGCCTTTCTAAACGCCCTTGCTAGAGTATCCCCGATGATCGAGTTCCTGATGTGTCCGACATGGAGGGGGCCGTTTGGGTTGGCGCTCGTGTGCTCAAGCACCACGCGGGTTGTTTTTTTCTCAAGCGAACCGTAGCCCGGTTTCACTGCGGCTTTTATGGTATCGCTTACGTATTCCTTACCGAAAATAAAATTGATATAGGGGCCTTTTGCTTCAACCTGTATTTCTGTGAGTTCAGGATGTTTGGAAAGTTCAGCCACAAGATCCTGTGCGATTTTGACCGGTGCCTGTTTCTTCTGTTTTGCCAGTGCGAATGCGACAGTAGTGGCAAGATCGGCGTGCTCGCCGCCTTCGGCCAGCTGCACATCTTCCATGCCGGTGCTCTCCTTAAGCACGCGTTCTAATATTTTTCGTTTCTCAAGTAACATCAGCACCCCGTCCTGTAGCGCAGTATTGCGGCAATCCCTCCGAATGCAGAGAATAGGATTGCCCCTTCCTCAAAATCATCGGATATGAGTTCAACTTTTGCACTGCTCTGTTCAGCGAGTTTGGTCAGTTCATCGATGATGTCGATCTCCTCTTCGAGAACGAGCGGTGCGGTGCATTTCGGACATGAACCAAGGGGGATATCCCGGGCCGTTTTTCCTGCATCAATGTGAACCGTCTTCTCATCGGTGAAAGCACAGTTCTGGCATTTTATCCTGAGCCGGGATTTACGGAGGTTTGCCGAGAGAAGCAGGATATCGACTGCGCCCAGTTCAAGATTTTTCCTGATACTCTCTTCACCATAGGCAGCAATGCTGGCATCCTTGACGAGCTCTCTTAAGAATCGGTCCATGAACGCTTTTTCCTTGATAACGCCCATGCCTTTGAGCGCGTCTTTTGCTGCATCCACCAGTTCGGAAAGTCCGTCTTCGTTGGTATAGGCTACGTCATAGATTCCGATGATCCGCTTCTGGACTTCGTGGTGGAGAAAGCTACCCGCTTCAAACTCCTCTTTTGTCGGGCTGGGTCCTCCGATAAGCACACCCTTGAAGCGCTCGAAAAAATCTTTCTCGGCAAGGAATATCGCACTGGCCCGTTCCCCGATTCTTGTATAGAACTCGGCGATCGCAATCTCCCTGAGACGCCCAAAACGGGCAGCGGACTGGCCGCCTTTGCGCGTCTTTCCCGGGACTGTTGAAGTTGTTCCGCCTACAGGTTCGATACGGTTGCCGCGTAAAAAGCCCCAATACGCTTCCCTGCGATCAAGAACCAGAAGCCCGTAGATGGACTTTTCTTCGAGCATCTGTTTGAGCGGTTCGAGCTCGAAGTTCGAGCTGCATCGGTACATGTAGAGATTGAGAGGTTCAGGGGGCTCAACGATCGTACACTGGAGATCAGTGCGATCCCCATAGGTTTTGACTGTACCGCAGAATACCGCGAGTCCATGCAACGGGGGGCGTTTGTAGTATTTGAGCCGCGAGAGAATGGAGGAGATGGCACTCTGGACATTGGTTTTGGTCTGCTTGCTCTTGATGTTCGCGCACTGACCAAACTCGTCTTTCAGCTGATTGGTAACATCGTAGATCTGCTTGTCAGGGGGGATATAGATCGTGATAAGTTCTGTGCCGTCTCCCTGTTGTAACTCGAGCTTTTCGAGCGCCTTTTTGAACTCATAACGCTTTCGCGCGTCGTCCATCTCCCGTTCTTCTGCCATTGCCGGTCTCAAACCTCTCTATTGAGCTATTACATATTCACTCGCGTGTGGCATAAATTTGCCTCAAGTGCATAATGATCTGTGTATCAACATCGCTGTTGATGCCATGACTACCGGAAAATTCGATGAATGTCTTTGGTTCCTTTGCCGAGTCAAAGAACTGTTTTCCGTTTGCAAATGGGATGATCGAGTCACTCGTTGCATGGAAGATCCAGACCGTGCGCGGGGCGATTTTTGTAAAATATGTACTAGGTTCTACTGATGTGGCGAACCGTACAGGTGCACCTGAGAAACCCTGCTGAATCATTGAGTCTCGCAATCCCCAATCGGAGGTGGAGATTCCCACGTACCCGGCGAATTGGGGGTCAACACCGGCAGCAACTGCTGCATACCGTCCCCCATTGCTCGACCCCATCACATAGATCGGAACAGAAAACCGGTTGGAAACGATCTTCTGTGCGCTGACAAGATCGCAGATCGAGAGATAATATTGCGGCCAGTCCCCGTTTTCAAACCGGCTGTAATCCAGCTGGACCATCTGCGGGCTGAACGGGATACCGGGGGTTTCTGCACCATTGCCCCGTGTATCGACAAACATGAACGCATACCCGGCTGCCGCATAATTTACCATCCGTTCTTCATGACCGGTGATCTTCTCACCAGTCCCGGGGGCATACACGATTGCTGCTTTTGGGTTTTTAGGTGCAGCAAGGTAAGTGACCACATCGCCGCTCTGCGTGTGCATGACGATTCGGGTTTTGGTATATGTTTCATTGGAGAAGAGCATCTCTTCACTGGTCGTTACCGTGGCGCATGTAACAGAAAGGATTCCCTTGTTATCTAAGGAGTATGCAGGTTTTGTTCCTGTATCCGGAGTATTCGTACATCCGGCACACGCGACGAGCAGGATCATGATGACTCCTATGGTAAGCAATGAACGCATGATCAGCACCCGAAACAGCGATGGATCAGGCAGATGGTCTTTGCATCAACGATCGTTCCATCGCGGATCATCTCAGGGAGATCGCGGATGGCCACATCCACCACCTCGATCACTTCGTCCTCATCTTTCCCAAACTCTTTTGAGGGAGAAAGATTCCGGGCTTCGAACAGGAAGATCTTCTCATCGGTATAGCCCGGCGTTGTATAAATGAACCCTTTGTCAAGCATCTTCTGCGCCGAAAAACCCGTCTCTTCGATCAGTTCGCGGTGAGCAGTCTGCAACGGATCTTCGCCCGGTTCCATTGTTCCCGCCGGGGCTTCTAATATGTACTGGTCGATCGCATACCGGTATTGTTTTACCAGTTTGCACCGTTCTTCTGCAATGGGAAGTATTGCTACGGCATTGCTCGGGTGGACGATCACTTTTTCCCGTTCAATCCCGTTCGGGAGCCGGATCATTCGGTTCTCGATCCAGAGGCGCCTGCCGCGAAAGATCTCCATTTAATCCTCGTACGCGATTGGATCTTGTTTTCCGATTGCGGCAAAGGCTTCCTTACGGAAATGGCACGATCCACAGGTTCCACAGGCTTTTTCTTCTTTTTGGTAACAGGACCACGTGTGCTCGTACGGGACACCGAGCTTCATGCCCACGTTTAAGATGTCTGTCTTAGTCATCCTTATGAAAGGTGTTTTGAGTGTGATCGATGTGGTGTCCTTTGTACCCAGATCGATCACGTGCTGGAACGCTTCGATAAACTGAGGGCGGCAATCCGGGTAGCCACTGTAATCGAGCGACTGGACACCAATGAAGATCGCATCAGCATCTTTTGCCTCGGCAAAACTGGTGGCAATGGAGAGGAGATTCGCATTCCGGAACGGAACGTACGTGTTGGGAACGTGCGCCCGGGTTGAATCAAATTCTTCAACGGCAATTTTTTTATCCGTGAGGCTGCTCTCTCCAAACTGTGAAAAATAGCCGACATTGACAGCGATGAAGTCTTTTGCGTGGAGCAGGGAGGCAATCTTCTGTGCACATGCCAGTTCTTTTGATTCCGTCCTCTGCCCGTAGTTCAGGTGCAGGGCGCAGATATCGTATCCTTCGCTCTTTGCCAGATATGCGAGCGTGGACGAGTCCATGCCTCCGGATAGTAAACATACGGCTTTCATTTCACTCCGATGATCTTGTGCAGCTGTAGCTGGAACCTGACGGGCAGATTGTTGGCAAGTATGAACTGTGCAATGGTGGCGTAATTACTCCCAGCAACCGGAGAGAAGAATATCTCCCCGGCAATCGGGTGCGACTCCATTACCTGCTGTGCGTACAGGCAATCCGTTTCATCAGTGAGGACAAACTTCACACAATCCTGCGGGCGTATGGTATCGAGCAGTAAAAGATCGCTCTGCTCTCCGGAGGATGGGCATTTCACATCCATGCAGATTGAGGCGTACGGTTGCAATCGGGTAAATGAATAGGTGCCGTTCGTTTCGATATCGATCATCGCGCCGCGCTTGTGCAGGGATGCGAGCAGCGGCTCGAGTTCTGCCGACTGCATGAGTGGTTCGCCACCCGTAATACAGATGTAAGGAGGATTGATTCGCCAGACCTGTTCAAGGATTGCATCAAGCCCCATCTCCTTTCCTCCCATCCTAGCGTATTCTGTATCGCACCAGTGGCAGTTCAGGTTGCAGCCAGAAAGTCGGATGAAGAGGCAGCCTTTGCCCTGATTTTTGCCCTCTCCCTGAAGGCTCCTGAAAATCTCCGTGACCTTCATTTAAGTAAGCTCAGCGCAGGCTGTCGGGGATTCCCAGACACGTATCTTAATTACTGTTGCCTTTATTCCCTGATCCCGGCAGACTGCGTGGAGATCATCCCGGATAATAACTGCCATCAGTTCACTGGTTGGTTCCCCGGGTGTCGTAATAACCGGGTGGAACTCTTCAATGCGGGGAACCATCGGGTCATCGCGGTTCAGGATGATCTGGTGGTCGTACTTGTTAATGACCTGCTTGATCAAACTGTAATCGATCAGGATTTGCGTTGCCGGGTCTGGCTCCCCTTCCATCCAGACCTCAATCTTCCACCGGTGCCCATGGAGGTTGGCGCACTTCCCCTTGTAATGGAGCAGACGGTGGCTGGTATCGATCTGCACCTCTTTATAGATCCCGATTTTCATTGCATATCATTGACCTTGCAGGATATAATATTATTATGAGTGCGGGATAATAGTATAAGACAGGCAGGTGGAGTGCCACAATTTATAAATCGGACCCCCGCGATTGTATATATCTCAGTGTGGGTTATCGATAACCACAAAAACAACTAAAATGAGGTTATTTAATGGGACAGGGTAAATTTGCAGCCAGAAAGATGGTTCGGGACTCAAATAAGTTCCGGTGGGCAGACAAGAACTACGCCCGCCGTGAGCTCAATCTCGATGTGAAGTCGGACCCGTGTGAGGGGGCTCCACAGGCGAGAGGTATCGTGCTGGAGAAGGTCGGTGTTGAGGCAAAACAGCCCAACTCAGCTATCCGGAAGTGCGTGCGCGTGCAGCTGATCAAGAACGGACGCCAGGTCACCGCGTTTGCAGTGGGCGACGGTGCGATTAACTTCATCGATGAGCACGACGAAGTTGAGATTGAAGGCATTGGCGGTCGTCTCGGTCGTTCCATGGGAGATATCCCAGGCGTCCGGTACGTTGTTACCAAAGTGAATAATGTCTGCCTCCACGAAATGGTCATTGGCAGGAAAGAGAAACCGCGCAGGTGATTTAGATGACAGAAACCGAATCAAAGACAGCAGGTCAGAAACTGTTGTTCAACAAGTGGGACGTTGCCGAAGTCAAAGTTACCGATCCCAGCCTTATGCGCTATGTGACTCTCACCTCATTAATCATCCCCCACTCCTGTGGTAAATTTTCCAAGCAGGAGTTCAATAAGAGCAATATGATGATAGTCGAGCGGTTGATCAACCGCCTGATGCAGACCGAGAAGAACACCGGAAAGAAGCAGCTGGCTATCCGGATTGTCCGGGATGCATTCGAGATCATCAACAAAAAGACCAAGCGCAACCCTGTGGAAGTGCTGGTTGAAGCAATCGGAAACTCTGGTCCCAGGGAAGAGACAGTCCGCCTGAAATACGGTGGTATCAATGTCCCGAAATCTGTTGATACAGCACCGCTGCGCAGGGTTGACACTGCTATTGGTTTCCTTGCAGAAGCAACGCTTAAAGGCTCAAGCACGAGCAAGAAGAGCGCAAGTGCGGTTCTCGCCGACGAACTCATTGCCGCCTCAAAGGGCGACATGAAGTGTTACTCGGTAGGGAAAAAGGAAGAACGCGAGCGCATTGCAAAATCCGCCCGTTAAACATCTTTTTTTGAGGTAATTTTCATGGTCCGCGGCAAAAAATCAGTCGAGCGTGTAACTGAGCTCATGAAGGAACCGAAGCACATTCGGAACATCGGTATTGTAGCGCACATCGATCACGGTAAGACCACTCTCTCCGACAACCTGTTATCAGGTGCCGGTATCATCTCGGAAGAACTTGCAGGTAAGCAGCTCTTTATGGACTCGGATGCGGAAGAGCAGGCAAGGGGTATCACCATTGACGCGTCCAACGTCTCGATGGTCCATGAGTATGAGGGTGATGATTACCTGATTAACATGATCGATACTCCGGGTCACGTTGATTTCGGTGGCGATGTCACTCGTGCCATGCGTGCAGTCGATGGCGCAGTCGTACTTGTCGATGCAGTCGAAGGCACCATGCCCCAGACAGAGACCGTGCTCCGGCAAGCGTTAAAGGAACAGGTCCGCCCGGTTCTTTTCATCAACAAGGTCGATCGGCTGGTTAACGAGATCAAGGTTGATGAAGTCGAGATGCAGATACGGCTCGGGAAAGTCATCGACAAGGTTAACAAGCTCATCAAGGGCATGAACGAAGAGGCGTACAACAACGGCTGGAAGCTCGATGCATCCGAGGGTACCGTTGCCTTCGGTTCTGCGCTCTACAACTGGGCCGTCTCGGTGCCATACATGAAGAAGGGCGGCGTCTCGTTCAAGGAAGTGTTCGAGAAGTGCCGTGCCGGGGACATGAAGTACCTTGCAAAGAAGAGCCCGCTCTACGAAGTGGTACTCGATATGGTCGTGCACCACTTGCCAGATCCGCTTGTAGCACAGAAACGCCGTATACCGGTTATCTGGCACGGCGACAAGGAGACCAAGGAAGGCAAGGGAATGATGACCTGCGATCCAAAGGGTCCTGTATGTATGATGGTCACTGATATCTCCTTTGACCCCCATGCAGGGGAAGTCGCCACCGGGCGTCTCTTCTCCGGCAGCATCAAGCGGGGCGACGCGCTCTATGTCATGGGTTCTGCCAAGAGAGAGAACCGTCTCCAGCAGGTCGGTATCTTCATGGGACCCAAGCGAGTGGAAGTCGAGGAGATTGTTGCGGGGAACATCCCCGCAGTCACCGGCCTCAAGGATGCCTACGTAGGATCCACCGTAACCTCACTCCTTGAGATGGACACGTTTGAGTCACTTAAGCACTACTCGGAACCGGTCATGACCGTTGCGGTGGAAGCAAAGAGCATGAAGGATCTGCCCAAGCTTGTTGAAGTGCTCAGGCAGGTTGCCAAGGAAGACCCGACGCTGATCATCACCATCAATGAGGAGACCGGCGAGCACCTTATCTCCGGTATGGGTGAACTGCACCTCGAGATTGTCACCGGCCGTATCAAGCGTGACAAGGGTGTTGAGATCGTCACTTCTGAGCCGATCGTAGTTTACCGTGAAACCGTAACCCAGAAGATCGAATCCGTTGAGGGGAAGTCCCCTAACCGCCACAACCGGTTCTATTTCGATCTTGAAATGCTGCCTGATGAGATTGTTGACCTGATCAAGAAGGGTGAAATTTCGATGAGCCAGCCTATGCTCGAGCGACGTGACATTCTCATGAAGGTGGGAATGGAAAAGGATGACGCCAAGAGCATCAAGGATATCAAGGGCACCAATATGCTCATTGACAGGACCAAGGGTGTCCAGTACCTCAACGAGACCATGGAACTGATCATCGAAGGTATCCACGAGGCACTTGCCGGTGGTCCCCTTGCAGATGAGCCCGTCCAGAATCTCAAGATGACACTCGTCGATGTGAAGCTCCACGAGGATGCCATTCACCGTGGCCCGGCACAGGTTATCCCTGCCGTACGCAGTGCGATCAAGGCAGGTATGCTTATTGCCGGTGACTCCCTTCTCGAGCCCGTCCAGAAGATCCAGATCACAGTCCCTATGGACCAGATGGGGGCTGCAACATCTCAGATCCAGGGACGGCGCGGTCAGGTCTTTGACATGCAGAGCGAGGGTGACACGATCACCGTAGTTGGTAAGGCACCGGTTGCCGAGCTCTTCGGGTTTGCAGGCGATATCCGTTCTGCAACTGAAGGCCGTGCTATGTGGAACACGGAGTTTGCAGGATTCGAACTCGTGCCCAACAACATGGTCAAGGAAGTTGTAGTGGCAATCCGCAAGCGTAAGGGCTTAAAAGAGCAGATGCCAACCCCGGCAGATTACCTTTCGGCATAATCTTTCTCTAACCCTAGTCCCCCATTTTTTTAATACTTTCATATACTGCGCCACTCTTCATGCAGTCTGAATGAGCCGGTTTAACAACAGATTCTGCTTAAAAATAATCAATCAAAACCTGCTCGGCTTTTTTGAGCAAATCTTGATAAAATTTTACATTCAAACTCAATTTCTATTTGTCTTCAATATCATCGACAATTTTTACAATTTTCATGACAACCTTTCCCTTTCCTGTTAAAAAATTCCATTTTGCAAGACAGAATACCCCGATAAGGATCAGAGGACAAACGTTTGCAGATAGTTTCCGGTATGAGGTAAGGTCAGTGAAAATGTCCACTGCCCGTAAGAAAAAAAAGATTTTTCAGACAATTACTGCACGTAGGATCGTCACGTCTTTTGCCGGGCGATCGCCACGAAGGGTCTTGGTCTTGCCGATCTTATCGACAACGTCCATCCCTTCGATAACTTTCCCAAAGACCGGGTGCTTGCTGTCAAGGAAGTTGTTGTCGACAAGGTTGATGAAGAACTGTGACCCCCCGGTGTTGGGGCCGGAGTTCGCCATCGAGATGGTACCCCGGTTGTTCCGGCTGTTTGGCCCAAACTCGTCTTTGATTGCGTACCCGGGTCCGCCCATGCCGTTGCCGTTCGGGCAGCCGCCCTGCAGCATGAACCCGTCGATGACCCGGTGAAAAATAACGCCGTCATAGAATCCTTTTTTCACGAGCGATTCAAAGTTGCCCGCAGTGACGGGCATAGTGGGATCGAGTGCTATGGTGATATTACCCATGTTCGTCTCGAGCCGTACGGTATTTCCTGCTGGTGCTGTCATGGTATGCTGTAAGATATTGGGTCTTTTTATTCTTCTGTGTTGTGAATTCCCGTCCCTTGCTGGTGGGAAAAAAGGATTATTAGATAATCTCTGCCTTGATGATAATAACGGTCTGGAGCGGACGGTTTTCCTGTCCGCCAGAAGTTGGCACTTTCCCGATCTTATCGACAACATCCATACCTTCCACAACTTTGCCAAAGACCGGGTGCTTGTTATCAAGGTAATTGTTGTTTACAAGGTTGATAAAGAACTGCGACCCGCCAGTGTTAGGGCCGGCATTAGCCATTGAAATGGTCCCCCGGTTGTTCCGGTTACTGGGGGAGAATTCATCCTTGATCGTGTACCCCGGGCCGCCCATGCCGTTGCCGGTCGGATCGCCCCCCTGTAGCATGAATCCGTCGATGACGCGATGGAAGGTTAGGTTGTTGTAGAACCCTTTGTTCACGAGCGTCTCGAAATTTCCCGCAGTTATGGGCATAGCGGGATCGAGCGCGATAACGATGTCTCCCATATTAGTTGAAAGCCGTACTCGTTTCCATGACTCCGAAGAGACTGTGACAATTGAGGCCGGCGTGGTTGCAGCCGTTTTTATGGGAGTCGCTGATACAGTCCCGGTTCCCGATTCGGTCTTGACTGGTGATGCCGATTGCTGGGTGCATCCCGCTGCGAAAATAAAAGCCGCAACGAGTACACATACCAGCAGTACGGTGCGCACTGGTGATGACATAGTAAAGTGTTGGAATGATAAGAAAATAGAAGTTGCGGGACAATTAGCCCCGCGTTATGAGTGTTCGTTACTCGCCTTTCGTTTCGTCGCGGCGTCCGAACCAGAAGATCAGGCCAACTGCAATAACCATGGAGACCAGCCCGGTTATGAGGATGTAGTATCCTTTCCCATCCATGGAATTTGTGTAATCGGTAGCTGACATATCAATGGCAAGCACTGCCTTTGTGTTGCCGTTTGAATCGTCCACGGAATCATCGATCGGTGCATATGCGGACATGAACGATCCGTATTTTGTAGTATACGGCTCTTTGGATGAAGTCGGGCGGGAGAGTGCTGAAAAGATCTCCAATGAATCAGGGGCTGTCGACCGCTCACCGATCTTTGCAGAACCCTGCGGGTCATCAGGATACAGGTCATCGACTAGGAATGTAACGGATCGGTTCGGGTTCACTTTTAAGATATACGCGTTGAGGATGTGATCATCCATGCTGCGGAGCGTGCGGAGTTTCTTTACTACTGCCAGATATTTCGCTGATCCTTCATCGCCGGCTTTGAACAGGACTACATCACTTCCATTGATCTGGGTTGCCATAACTCCTGCAGTTGACTCAAGCCCCGTACGGACTGAGGTCTGGATTGCTGAAGTCGAACTTGTGTATGCAAGTGCCGTGAGTGTTCCGATGATAATGATAACTACGATCGCGCTCACCCAGAGTATAGTTGATTTTGAACAGGTACCGTTCATTTCAGCTTCGCCTCCTTAACCCGATTACAATCCCCAGAATGGTTACTATTCCTCCAATCAGGAGTGCCGGGGATGTGGCACTCTTCGGTGTGGGGGTTGGTATGGGAGTCATCCCGATCGCAAGCGGGGTTGTTTGTCCCGAGACCACAGTGACAGTGCCTGAATAAGCGGTATAACCGGTATATGTCAGCAGGATCTGGTGCACACCCGGATCGATCTCGGTGATGGTTGCCGGTGTATATCCCCGGAATATGTTATCAATAAGGATCTCTGCTCCCGCCGGTGTCGATACTATGTTAATTGCGCCAGCTGCCGGTACTGGTGTGGGGCTTGGACCTATTCGGGTCATGGTAATGGGCACGTACGTGTTGGCATTGGGTTTGACATAGACAGTCTCGATCCAATCGTTGTATCCAGAGGCAGTCACTTTGATGATATGGCTTCCCGAGGGTATGTTGTTGAGCGTGAGACCTCCAGATGGGTTTGTTATCCCCTGGTAGGCGCTGTCCATAAACACGCTGGCACCGGCCGGCGCTGAACCTATGGAAAGGGATCCAAAGATTGCCGAAGTCAGGCCCGGATTGATCGTTTGTGAACTTCCTGCAGTGACATACACGGATGTACTCCAGTCATTGTAGCCGGAGAGTTTCAGCACGATGTTGTGATTACCGGGGTAGAGCGTGAGCGTCATCGGAGTTACGCCATTGTAGGTGCCGTCAACATATACATTTGCCCCGCTGGGGCTGGATCTTGCATAAACGGTCCCTGTGCTGCGGGGGGCTGGGGGTGACTGCTGGAGTGTGGGGTAATAAGCCGCAGTCTGACCGGCATACACGTTGACCAACCGTGTGTCTGGTGTGTATCCGTTCAGGGTTGCTTTCATGGAGTAGGATCCCGGCGGCAGGTTCGGGATGTTGATCGGGGAATATCCGTAAAAATTCCCATTCATATAGATAGCAGCTCCCGACGGGCTCGATTGGGCATAGATAGCTCCGTTCTGGACTGGTGGTACGGTAGTCGGGGTGGCGATTGGGTTTATGGTGGAGTAGACTGCCACATGTTCCTCACTCTCCGGCATGTGAGAGAGCGGACCTGACCAAGTGGTATATCCGGTTTTTGATACGGAGATTGTCCTGACCGGTGAACCGGTTGGGGATACCCCAACAGAGAGGATGCCCCCAGCAATATTTCCTTGTGGGGAACCATCGAAATAGACCGTGGCGCCGTCAACATTGCAATAAGTGTCAATCCATCCTTTGCCTCCGCCGAGCGTTGGTTCAATCGTGATGGTAATTTCTGTAGTCGGTATGCGTGTGGGCTCAGTGGTGGGCACGGTGGTGGGCTGGGTGACAAATGTCGGCATTGTCGTTGGTTCTGTAGTGGGTTCATGAGTTGGAACCGTAGTGGGAACGGCTGTTGGGGGTTCTGTCGGCATTGTCGTTGGTTCTGTAGTGGGTTCATGAGTTGGAACCGTAGTGGGAACGGCTGTTGGGGGTTCTGTCGGAACTGCAGTTGGCTTTGTTGTCTCCTCAACATCACTAATATCCGCTGATACTGAGAAGGTACAGACTATACACAGTATCAGAATTATGATTAGCAAAAAAAATCGTCTTTTCACTGTATCTCTTCCTGTACTCTAATTTCAGGTGAATACGCTATTTATAGCATACGCTTTTTTTGGAAATTGAAGGCGGAGAGGTTTTTTAAAAATTATTAACCGACAAGCCCCTTGATAACATCAGCGAGCCGCGACATCCCGACTTTTATCATATCATCGTCCGGATTTGAAAAGTTCAGTCGTATGGTATCTTCCCCGCCCCCGTCCACATAGAAGGGCATTCCCGGAAGCACGGCGACTTTTTTCTTCACGCCCTGATCAAAGACCCGGCGGGAAGAGACACCGGGCGGGAGGGTTGCCATCAGGAACATCCCTCCTTCTGGAGTTGTATGGGAGAGCTGCGGCAACTGGTCATCGAGCAGATCGCACATCAACCGGCATTTCCTGTCGTACACACGGGTAATGTGCCGGATATGGTCATCGAGATTGTGCGTGGTCAGGTACTGGTGCAGGATCTTCTGGCAGAGGAAATTGGAATGCAGATCTGCTGCCTGCTTAGCGACATTGAACGGTGCAAGGATCTCTTTTGGGGCATAGATCCAACCGATTCGCATGCCCGGCGCGATGATCTTGGAAAATGATCCGGAGATAACACTCTGGTCGGGCAGGTACTTCATAACCGGCATCCGTGGTTTTGTGTCAAAAAAGAGTTCACCGAATGCGTCATCTTCGTAAAATACTGTGTCACTCTTTTGGAGTATGTCGGCAATCGCCCGACGTTTCTCCTGCGAGTACGTTCTGCCGGACGGGTTCTGGGAGTTTGGAATGCCGTAGAAGAATTTCGCATTGGTTTTTTTGACGAATTGTTCGAACAATGCAAGATCCGGGCCATCGTCTTGCAATGGAACCGTATCGATGACAGGTTCATAGAGCGAGAAGGCTTCAATCGCGCCAAGATAGCCGGGTCGCTCCATGCCGACATGGTCACCTTTATTGAGAAAAATCTTGGCAAAGAGATCAAGGCACTGCTGCGAGCCGTTGACGATCTGGATCTCTGATGCGGTTGCCGGCAGTCCAAGCCGGGTGCGATAACGGTCTGCAATGTACTCCCGCAGCGGCAGGTATCCATCAGTAGTTGTGTACTGGAGGGCGATGTGGGCTTCTTCTTCCATTACCTTAAGCGTTGCCTGTGCAATCCCTTCGGTGTCTATTAGTGCTGATGATGGAAGGCCTCCGGCAAACGAGATGATGGATGGATTGTTTGATACAGAAAATAGTTCAGAGAGAAATGAAACCGGTGCCCGTTTGATCCTGTCTGCGAAATGAAATGGCATGAATTGCTCCCGCTGGATGTATCCAATACCTGATTGGCGAGTCAAAAACAAAAAACCCGTGCCCGGTCCATTTAGGCGGTGCTATCGTCAGAAATGGTAAATTCCCACGAACAGTACGGGATGCCGGGCAGCGATTCCGGTGGACAGGAAATGCATTCGGTTGTTATGCGTGTATCTATTTCCCGTGCAAAGAGAGGAAAATCCACAAGCCCGATGGTTTTGCAAGGAAAAAGTGGCATCTTCTTCCGCTCGCGGGCTGCATGCACCCGGCAGGTCTTCATCGTGAGGATGAGGGTATTTTTTTCGGGGCGCACGATCTGCAGCTCGTTGATAAGGTGAAACAGCCGGTTCTTCAGTGCAGTTTCAAGAGCCTCCAGTCCACCACCTCGGGTAAGATTCAGTCTTGTCAGGATCCTCCGTGCTTCGATCACCGAAAACTGCTCCCAGACCCGGCGGTCCATCTCAAGTGCAGTCTCCATCCCGTATTCCTGCTCGATTGCCTGGAACCAGAGCCCGTCGATTGCCAGCCAGTTCTTTGCTGCATCCGCAAGTTCCCTTGAAATAAGTTGCCCTTCTGCACGGGTCATAGTCTGATATTGGCGATGGGTGGACAAATACATGATCGGCACTGCGTGTGAGAAAAAGCCCCGTTACCCTTTTTTCACATACCTCCCTCAATCAGTACGTATGTGCAATGGTCTCACCGGAAGTATCCGGGATTGCTGCACTGCAATCGGTTTTTTGGAGCACCTGTCCATCAAGGTATGTTTGGATCCTGCTCATCCGAAACAGCGCCCTGCTCTTTTTCTCTCTGGATTCGCGCCGCTTCTTTTGCCTTTTCGTACTGCAGGATATGGTCTTTTATCCCAGCACTGGTCTCCTTCGGGTACTGTCCGAACTCCATGTCCACGAGAAACATCCGGGCGGCATCACCGATCGCCTTGTGCGGTTTGATGACATACTGGAACTGTGGAGGGATCGTATAGGAGAGATGCGCTGACTTTATTGTGGTGCTGGTGATTCCAAACCCGATGATCAACGACATTCGGTCAAGTGAGATCTGTTCTTTGAGCTGCATTGCATGAGCGATCTCGTGCTGGATATCGCGGGTAAGAAATCCGTCCGTCTGCACCCGTGCCTGCCGGAACGCCACCATCTCCCGCTGTCGGGCAAAAAAGACCAGTGTCCCGATGTTCCTGCTGTTTAAGGTCTGCATGAAGAGGCGGAGATCGGCATTTGCTGCGGCAATTGCCGTGCGGGCTTTTCTGGCACCGGCAGGACTCAAGTGGAACCGGTGATCAAACGGCTGTGTACGGGCGCTTTCGGCAAGATTAAAGACTCTCCTGCGGGAATCTACCCGTTTTCCCACATTGTTTAAGATGTTCTTCCAGAGTTCCACTTCTATATCTACATGAAACGGTTTTCCGGCAAATGAGAGGTCATCGGTTTTTGGATCGTGCATCACCACGCCGATCTCGATGGGGATCTGCATCCGCTGGTGCGTGCCGTAGATACCGGCAAACTCCATGTCTATGTATGCGGTCAGCGGGGCGGTCATGTAACGAATTTTTGGTGGGGTACTAGCAGGATACCTGTTACGGATCCTTATAGCCCTCTTTCTCTATCCTTGATGCTGCAATTTCGCAGTAGTGAGGATCAACCTCGATCCCGATACCCTTCCGGTTGCAAAGGGACGTTGCCACGAGTGTTGACCCACTGCCCATGAACGGATCGAGCACGGTGTCTCCGACAAATGAGAAGAGTTTCATGCACCGGAGCGGGAGTTCTATGGGAAAAGGGGCGGGGTGGCCAATCTTTGTCTTACGCTCGCCATTGAATGTCCAGAGCCCATTGGTCCACTCCATGAAATCCTCACGGCTGACATCGGATTTCTTTGATCCGCTCGTCTTCTTCCATGATTTTTTGTAGAGGATAACGATCAGTTCAACGGGTGCGATCACGTAGGGTGCTGATGCACTCAGCCATGAACCCCATGCCGTCCGGCGCGATATATTTCCTTCATTCCAGATAATGGTTGAATGGTACGCAAACCCGCATTTCTTTGCAATCGTTGTCAGGTCAGCCCCAACACTCTGCTGTCCGCCTTTGTTTTTATCGAGCGGGATATTGAGGCAGAAGCGGCCATCGTCTTTCAGCCAGCCATAGCAGCGCTCCATCCAGCGCTGCGAAAATTCGAGATAATTCTCATAGGTGATCTTGTCATCATGGCTATTGTACTTTATGTCCACATTGTATGGTGGGGATGTGATAACGAGATCGATACTTTCCGGTGCAATAAGGCTGGTTATGAAGAGATCCTCGTTGATGATATTTACCTGCCCTTTTGTAAAAAAAAATCCGTTTTTCACACCGTGCTCTCCTATAATACCGTAGATCTTTGTTACCCTGCGGTATAGTGTTTCGCCCGCAGGAGTTTTTAGGGTGAGAAATATTGTGGTTCATGAGCCTGTTTGAGAAAGCCGGTTTGCTGGATACCGTTTCCTTTGACCAGATGATCGATGCAACGATCGACCCGGTTACCGTAACAAAAAAAGTAAGTGACTTTCCTTATTGTTCTTTCACCTGTTTACCGGTTCATTTTTTCCCAACGGCAAAGATGATCAGGATGACAATGAGCACCCCGCTGATGGTGAGGAACAGGAAGGTAGGGAAGTCTTCATTTGGAACGACTTTTTCTACACCGCGGCTTTCCGGTGGTGGTGGTATGGGGATGACTGGTTTTACCACATCGAAGTTTGCCATTCCTGTGCTGGTAGTGTTCGATTTCGCCCACCCAACAGTCAGGTAATAATTCCCTTGTGGCAGACCGGGAGCTTCGATCTGATAGGACCAGCGGTTTATCTGGAAGCCTCCGGTAATGGGGATCGTATTTGATATGACAAGTCCATTGTTATCCCGGTTGTAGATGTGGGTCCTGAGGGAATTTTCCGGTCCCATGTTGGTTGTACCGGAAATGATGAGTTGTTCGCCGGCGATCTGGTTGGAGAGCTGGGAATTGGAGATGGAGTTCATCTGATCGAACTGCACGGATGGTTCTTCTACAAAGAAATATTCTGGCAGGAACGAGTCATCAACCCCCTGTAGGTTTGCAGCATCCAAAAGGACTGTAACTACCGGCTGGACGTTTCCTTTGAGATCCTTGCGGGCACCGATCTTTTCAATTATTTTTCCGCGGTTCATGATGGTGAGATTCCCGCTGCTGTCCGTTCCGGGTTCAATTTCCATCCGCCCATTTGGTCCGGGATCCTGAATTACAATTGCATACTGTCCGCTCGAGAATTTTTCTGTTGCTGTGGATTTTAAGGTAACCGAAAAATTCCCGTTCCTGTCCGGGGGGACTGACAGGGTATCAAAATAATCTCTTCCCATGATCCAGATGACAACTGGGCCGTTCTTTGCACTGGTGCTGCTCACGGTGAACGTATCGCCTTTGGTGATGATCTGGTGGGCGCTCGATGTGTAATATACAGATGCCGTAACAGGTACTGCCATACATGCAACCAAGAATATTATAATTACGGCACGCATGGCACTTTTGTTCACGCTCATTCACCCCGGTTTACTTGTTACTGATCTTTGCCGTGGTCTGATATACGTTTTCTGTGTTTGGGTGGGTCATACTATCAGGGGCAGGTAACCCTCATTTTGTTACCAGAAAAGACATCGTGGGAAAAGAGAGAAGAATTAATCTGCGGCGGAACAGATTTCCTGATATGAAAAAATGTTTCCTTGTCTTCATTTCCTTAATCCTCATGCTCTGCGTTCTTATCGGGGGATGTGTTCAGTCTTCACCCCCTTATCAGGCAACACCTGCTCTCACACCGGCAGTCCCGGTCGTCACGCCCCGCAAACTCAAACCCCCCAGCCCCCACAGACCTGCTCACTTATACCCGGTCCGACACAGATTGTGCCAGAGTACGAATCCGTAAGTGTGACCGTCAACCGGAATACGATAACAGAAAATCCCACGATTGCCATTGTGTACAATGGTGGGTTGGGACTGGGGATGGTCACGAAGATGAATGTCACTGTTATCCGGTCGGATTGTGTCAGGGAACAGCAAAACCGGAACAATCCCGTTATGGGTGATACCGTGACACTGATGGGAACAACCCGGACCGATCGTGTTATTGTTGTGATGACGATGACTTCAGGGAGTCAGTACACTATCATTGACAAGGATTACCCGTTCCCCCCACAGGTGCAATAAAACACCTCAACATTTTTCCACATCTTTTGCATCTATATTATCCATTCCCCATGGCAAATCCCCGTTTATATCAACTCCACCGCTCATCTCAATAAGAAAATGAAGAGACCGGGCGAGTAGCACCTCTTGTTCGTAGCTATGCCGACCGTTGCAATGAATTATTTTTTTTCTCACTCTGATTTATTCGTCAGCAATTCGGTTCTCGCCGTTCATTTCATCGACCAGTTCGGCAATGGTTGCCCTTCGTTCTGCATAGGCGTCGTGCTGGTGGATGCTCTCTTCATTGGTCTGCTTGATAATGACTACAGAATCCCCGGATAGATACTCAAATTCTGCAAGAACTTTCTTTGCCATCTGCCGTACACAATCTTCAACAAACCGGGGATTTTTGTGCGCGGCAAGTACGACATGCCCCTCATCGCCTCGTTTCAGGAGTTCGTATATCCCGGCGCTCATTGAGTCTTTGAGGATGCTGATGATCTTTTCAAGATCCACATGCTGGTCATCGTCCGTTTCTATACACAGAAAACCCTTACCACGCTGGTTGTGAGTTGCCATGGGAACTTCAGAGAAGAACGCATCGATGCTGTGCTGGTCCACGTTGAGGCCCTGCAATACCCGCATGGCCCGTTCCTTCATGATATTCTGGGCACAGGGACACGCGGTCATACCGGTCACTTCTGCACCTATGCTCTTTCTTACGATTGGTTCCCTGAATGTACGGCGTGCGATTGCCCGTGCATGAACTTTTACTACTTCATGGCAGACCGTATGGCTCACGGGAGTCTCACGCTTTACCATGAACTCGCTGCGCATGAACACTTCTGTCCTGTCCGCATATTCGTGACGGTCGAGCAGTTTTCTTGCAACCACGCTGCAGAGTTTTTCTATCTTGTTCACATCGCCATCGATCGCCTGCTGGAGTACCTCATCGATCACTTCAAAATTCCGTGAAAGATTTGCCCCTTTTAAACTTCCGGGCAGGTCAACATAGACATCGAAATTGGATATAAAAATAACCGGGCGTTTCTCATGCCTGTGCACTTCGACAAGTTTTTTTACGTTCTTCACTCCGACCCGGGTGAGGTTGATCCGGACATCAGGAAAAGATGCCTGTACGTCCGGCAGTTCCCTGTTAAATGATCTGTCCGAATTCTGGTCTGTAGGTGTGGTTATGGTCATGGCAGCCTATCGTTTTTTTTAAGTGTGCTTCTTTAGTTTTTTCATATAATATTTATGTGCTTTGTTACAGATATCAAAGGGAATCATCATGATGGAAAAATACTATGAGGCGGATGCAGATATCGGCGTGCTGAAAGGCAAGCGCATTGCTGTTATCGGCTATGGCTCCCAGGGACGCGGGCAGTCACTGAACTTAAAGGACAGCGGGCTTGATGTGGTGATCGGTCTGCGCAAAGGCAAGAGCTGGGACGCGGCAAGCAAAGATGGCATGAAAGTGATGACAGTGGCAGAAGCCGTCAAGCGTTCAGATATTATCCAGATTCTCCTGCCGGATGAGAGCCAGGGTGCAGTCTACCGTGCAGAGATCCTGCCACATTTAACTGCGAACAAATGCCTGATGTTCTCGCACGGGTTCAATATCCACTTCGGCCAGATTGTCCCTCCCTCCACAATTGACGTGATCATGGTCGCGCCAAAAGGCCCCGGTTTCATGGTGCGGCGCCAGTACGAGGAAGGCAAAGGGGTACCTGCACTTATCGCGATTCACCAGGATCATTCGGGCAATGCGCACAAGATCGCGCTTGCGTATGCAAAGGGTATCGGAGCAACACGGGCAGTTGTGTTAGAGACAACATTCCGTGAAGAGACTGAGACGGATCTTTTCGGAGAGCAGGCTGTTCTTTGCGGTGGTATAACCTCGCTTATCAAAGCAGGATTTGAAACTCTTGTAGATGCGGGGTATGCACCTGAGATGGCATATCTCGAAGTGCTTCACGAGACAAAACTCATTGTTGACCTGATCTATGAAGGCGGGCTGACAAATATGCGCAAATACGTGAGCAACACCGCGCAGTATGGCGATCTCACAAGGGGTCCCCGCGTCATTGGAGAGGAGAGTTATATCGCCATGGAAGAGATCCTTGAAGAGATCCAGAACGGCACGTTTGCGCGGGAGTGGATGCTTGAGAATCTGGTAAACCGCCCGGTCTTTAATGCGCTCACCGCAGCAGATGAGGATCATCTCATCGAAGAAGTTGGACGGGAAGTCCGCAGCCTTATGCCCCAGTTCCAGAAGAACGAGGGAAAGAAACCCGGAAAATCCTCTGCAAAACCGGCAGCGAAAAAAGCAGCAAAAGCACCGGCCAAAAAGAAATAATTCCCTTTTTTCTGATATATTTTTTTACATCCGGCTGCTTACACATGTGTGGATGAAGATCTGTATCATTTATCATAGCGAGAGCGGCAACACCCGTCATGTTGCCCAGCACTTGTCATCTGTATTTGACTCAAAACTTGTGGAAATTAATGACGTTGCACCTCACTTGCAACTCACAAAGTTTCTTGTCTGGTGCAAGATGGCACGCGGTGAAGAGTTGACAAAGACGGAGCCTGAATCCATTGATGTATCGGAATACGACTTGATCGTATTTTGTTCCCCCGTCTGGGCGTTCAAGCCAACCCCCGCAATCCATACGGCAATTGTGAATCTGAAGGGATGTATGGGCAAACCCGCGGTTGCATTTTCCACGCATGGCGGCAGACCCGGGCAGGCGAATGAGATGTTTAAAAAATGGATTGAAGCCCGTGGCATGGTGTTGGCTGCAGTGACCAATATCAACCAGAAAGACATAGAGGATGAAAAAACGAACAAAGATCTGGCCGCTCTCGTATCAACAGCAATAAAAGTATAATTTTAAAACAAAAATCAGGAAACACCCCTTTTAAAAAATCTGCCCTGTGAACCCTGCCAACGGGAAGTGGAGGGCATGCTTTTTAAAAAATACTATGGACCCATTCATCCCCATTCATCGACAAAACCATGAGACTTGTCGTGAAGCGCATTTTTTTTAGAAAGTCTTTTGGATGCCGGGCGCCTTTATATTATACAACTATGACGGACTCTTATGAAAATCTCCTCAAACAGGCCTATTCCAATATAACGGAAAAATCCGAATCTTCGGAACGTTTTGTAGTTCCCGAGGCAAAAGCGTACGTGGAGGGCAAGACAACAGTCCTTGAAAATTTCACCGACATTGTCAGTAAAGTCCGCCGTGACCCGGATCACCTGATGAAGTTTTTATTAGGCGAACTGGGAACTTCGGGAAAGATCGATGGTAACCGCGCGATATTTAACGGTAAGTTTGAGATCACGCTCATTAAGATGATCATAAAGAGTTATGTAGAAGATTACGTGATCTGCTCAGAGTGTGGCAAACCTGACACCCGTCTTGTCAAGGATGATCGCGTCATGCTGCTCCGCTGCGATGCCTGTGGTAGTCACCGCCCTGTGAGAAAGAGAAAGGCCCGCACCGAACCCGTTTCAGAGAATCTTGAAGAAGGGCAGATCATGGACGTTGAGATCCAGTCGATCTCCAAGCGGGGCGACGGGGTTGTAAAGATGGGCCGCTACATCATGTATGTGGCAAATTCCAAGCCCGGTATGAAAGTGAAGATAAGAATCTCCCGTATCTCCGGATCGATCGTATTCACCGAGCGGGCTGAAGAATAATTTTTTTGCTCTCGTTTTACAGGAGCACGATTATATCTTAAAAAAACCTTTTTTGTGCGAGACGGGCAGTTGAGTCAGATTGACAATCGAACACGGTTGATGAAAACAGCCTGGACGTTTATACCCCAAAGGTGTTTGCATGGACATCCCTGCAAGGATTGTCAGTGCAATGCGCTGGTGCATTACATGCAAAAAAATATAAAAATTTTTAAATTACTTCTTTTTTAAGCCCTTGATAAGATCATTACAGTTACCGGAGATCCGCTTGCAGGCCTTTTTGATGATGGGGAGGGGATTTTTCTTATCTTTGGTAGTGACGAAGAGTTCCGGGTCTGAGAACTGAAACTCAATCACGTAGCGGGCGACATCAATATCGGAATCAGTTAATAATTCCTCGACAAGGGCGTTCATGAACGTGTGCCCCTGTCCCTGGATGACGAGCCGCACCTTGTCCTTCTCGAGCTCGAGCATTTTTACAATCATGCACCTATGGTTGGGCACCTGAAAATCATTAAGGTATGGGTGCTAAAGCATGCCGGCATTGCTGCAGGAAGACACATTGTTACAGAACTGTAAAAAACGCGGCAGGAAAATATCAGGGAAATTCGAATCTCTCCCCGTCTCTACCAAGGTGGGGAAGATCCCACGGGAGCGTATGGCTCATGTGCACACAGCGGAAATCTTTGGGTTTTAAGCGTTCGGCAAGGGAACAGGCTTCCAGATAATTCATGTGTTTGCCAATCGAGATGTTCGAAGGCACAAGAGTATCAAGAAGGAGGAGATCGAGATCCTGTAAGAGATCAAGACTCTGTTGTGGAATATTGATGTTTGTATCTGACGTGAATGCCACGCGTGACTGGCCGGTTTCAAAGAGTATGCCGCATGTGTATGCGGTGGGATGTCTGACCAGGAACAGTGTGGCAGTAATCCCAAAGATCTCGAATTTTTCGTACGGCTGGATTGCGACTTTGTCAAATGTGAGAAACCGGAATACTTCTGCGCAGTAGTTAAGGACCGGTGGTGCGGCAAAGACCGGAGGGATGTTCTGGACGCGGTAGAATTCGCCAAACCCGATGAAGTGATCGTAGTGGCCATGCGTCCAGATTACGGCATCGATATGCGGTGAGCCGTTTATGAGTAGTTGCTGGCGGAGATCGGGGGATGAATCGATCAGGAGATGATGCCCCTCATTTTCTACGAGCAAAGAAGTGCGCAACCGCATCCTACCGGTTTCTTTGGCATGAGTGCACTGGGAACAGGTGCAGCCAACCTTTGGCGTACCGATCGCGTCGCCGGTTCCCAGCAGCGTGATCTTCATGTTACAACCAGTTCATGTGCCGGATCGCGTCCCGGTTCTTCACCATATGAATGCCTTTCTTTATATCGTCCCGGGAAAGGGACTGGCGGTTGTCCATAAGAGCGGAAAGGACTGCTTCTTTGATCATCATGCGGAGATCAGAACCGGAAAAACCCTCTGTCTTGGATGCGAGCATCTGGTAATCTATGGTGCAGCCGAGAGATGCAGTCACCTTTTTCAGAATATTTTTCCGCATATCTTCATCCGGTAAGGAGAACTCCACCACCTCATCAAAACGTCGCCAGGCGGCCTCATCGAGCAGCTGGGGATGGTTGGTAGCACCGATCAGGATCACGCCGTTTTTAACCAGGTTTATCCGGTCGATATTTTTTAACAGGGAATTGACTGCGCGCTTCATGGCCCCGTGGTCATCAGCAACCCTGCTCTTTGCAACAAAATCGAATTCATCTACAAACAGGATGGACGGAGAGAGTTTTTTTGCCAGTTCGAAGATACGGTCGATGTTTTTTGAGGTCTCCCCGAGGTATTGGGAGGTGATCATCGAGAGGCGGACTTCCAGCACCGGCATATGCATAGTGTTGGACATGGCTAGCGCAATTGAGGTTTTTCCCGTACCGGGTGGACCGACAAAGAGGAGTTTTCCCACTTCGTGGATGCGGTGACGGTGCAGATACTCGCGGTGTTCGATGGCGTGTTGGATCTTTGAGATGACTGCAAGCTGCGAGGGTGAGCAGACAAGATCATCCATCCTCTGCTCCACTTCTTCCGGTGCGCTCATTATTACAAGATCCATTGCTCCACGAAGTTTCTCGTCTTCCCCAATAAGCTTCGATATGCGTGCGTCGAGATGTGCCTTGGTGTCTTCATAGGGGGGGTTTGCTGCACGTACGGTTTTATAGACCACACCAGTGGAATCCATTTTTTCAAAATAAAATGCAAGGGTCGGATTTTTTTCGATAAACGACTTTCCACCTTGTTTGAGAAACCACTGGGCAGCAGATTCGAGCGCGGTGATACGGAGGCGCTGGCCGAAATCCTCGTATGCAACAAAGGGGTTTGCAGACATCTTCAGGTGAGCATCTGCAATAGACAGTGTGCGTTTGATCACACCGTTGCTCACGTAGACCGGCCGCTTGACATCAGCGGCACTGGTGATGCTAAAAATATCGCGGCAGGCTGGCGTCAGGTCATTGATATCGAGCTGGGGGTTCTGGTTGAAAATTTCAGCGGTCAGAACAACATCCATTATGCGCAGGGCTTCAGAATCTCCAGACATGGGTGTAACCTTAATTATTCTTTTTCAGATTGAATAAGGCTATCTCATCGTGTTGTGACGACGCAGCCATCAGCAGTCACGATAACTGTATGCTCGTGCTGGGATACGATTGACCCCGGGATATCGGCAAGGACCGGGTAGACATGGAGCGTTTGCGATCTGACCAGTGCGGGGAGTACAATGTCTTGTTTCCGTTCCTTAAGCCAGCGGCGGGAAAACGGGAGTCCGTGACGATCTTTCACCGTTTCAAGGATGGCACGCGCTGCCGGTATCCGCACGGGTTTTTGTGAGATCTGAGAATAGATCTCCATCCGGGATTTCTCCCCCACATGGCCGCTACCTGTAGTTGAAAACGGCTCGATCGCAAAGACCATTCCTTCTTCGAGCACCATTCCGCCGTTGATGCCGACGTTGGGAATCGTGGGTGCGCGGTGAAGAACGTACTGGTCAAGCCCGTGACCGGTCAGGTTTGCGATCGGGCGGTAGCCCCGGCTTTCGATCTCGTTCTGGACTGCGGCGCCGAGTTCACCGGCAGTCGCGCCCGGACGGACCTTTTTTATTGCCGCTTCAAGTGCCTGCTCAGATGCCGCAAGGAGCCGGGAGTTACTGCCCAGATCAACAGTGGTTGCCGTGTCTGCGATATACCCGTCAATGTGGACACCGAGATCAAGTTTTGCCACATCCCCTTTCTCAAATATTCGTGTATCTGCTGGGGAAGCGGTGTCATGGGCTGCATCCTCGTTTAAGGAGAGGTTGAGAGGAAACGCAAGCGATGCTCCTTCCTCTAAGACCCGCGATTCGATGCTTTCTACGAGATCGAAATAAGATTCTCCTATCCTGATACTCAGTGCGCCCTCCTGAAGAATCCTTGAAGCAATCGCACCGGCTTCTACGTATTTTTCAAAGATCTCGTCATTCATACGACAAGATCCTCCGGAAATTTCGTGAAATTGTTGAACCCTTTTTTGGTGACCTCGCCGATATCTTCAAGGCGCACCCCCCCGATACCCGGATAGTAGAGTCCCGGTTCGACCGTGATCACACTGCCCGCTTTGAGTTCTTTTCCTGCCGGGCCAACGGTTGGCAGTTCATGTACCTGAAGGCCAACCCCGTGACCCAGGTTATGGACAAATCCCCGGGTGTCACTTTCATACCCGTGATCTTTGAAAAAGTCCACAACGGACTGGTAAATATCGGATCCTGATGCGCCGGTTTTTACCTGTGAGATGCCCAGTTGTTTTGCTTCACGCAAAGTGGAGTACATCTCGCGGATCTCAGTGGAGGGTTCACCCTTTACAACCGTGCGCGTCATATCTGCGTAATATCCGGTCTTCTCTTCGCAGGGAAACAGGTCGATGACGATCGGTTCGCCCGCTCTTAAGGGGCCGGTGCCGGTCATGTGCGGCACTGCGGTATCTTCCCCGCATGAAACAATTGAGTCCACTGCAGTACATCCATGTTCGAGGAGGAGAGAGTGCATGGAGAATTTGATCATCTCAGATGTCAGCGGTTTTCCCCCAGAATGCAGCATGCCTTTTTTTATCGTGGAGCTGCGGATCAGCGAGACTGCCACACTCATTGCAGTCTCTGTAATCTTCTGGACGTGTTTCATTGCTTTTATCTCGTCCCTGCTCTTGGTTTCCCGTATTGATGCAACAGTTCCACTGTCTACTGCAACTGTGCAGAATTCACCCAGCGCGTGAGCCAGTGCAACCGGGAAGTTGGGAGGGACCAGCACTTTTTTTCCCACCTGCCCTGCGATCATCTTTGCAGTAGCCTTCCAGGGATCTTTTTCGGTTTTTAAGATATCGGGAAGCCCTGCCTGCATGCGGGTTATGATAGATGCCGTGGACTCGCGCGATGCGCGGCCGGTCTCCATCTGGGAGACAATGATTACACCTGCTTTGTTCACCTTTTTAAAAAATACAAACGGGTCGCTGGTCACAAATTGTGTCAGGTAGCGCATATCTGCGTCGCGTGAGGATGCGTACATCACAAATGCATTGGCACCGCTTTTTCTGACTGCACTGGATAAGGGGTCCATCTGGATTGATATATGCGCTGAAACGTCAAGTACTTTTATTCCAAAGTTAACATTCCAGTGATGGATGAGGATGCCAAAGCCCGGTTCAAATTAAAATTTTATGGACTCACTGTTGAGCTCAATATTATTGTGCTGCTCGTAGCCATGTCAATTGCTATCTTTTTCATAATCCATTCTCCGTATACCCTGCCTGTAATCATCGTAATGCTCATACTTGCACTGGTTTTTTCCATTGACTTTGTAAAGAGATACCGGAAAACGAAAGGCTGGCTCTATGCGCAGCCGGAGAAGAGTAAAGAAGGGGCAGACTCCAAACAGAAAGAGAAGACAGGATAATCTGGTGTTGTAGAGTTTTTGGAGAATTATGTTAAGGAAGATGAAGGATGAGATCGAACTGCTGAGCCGCCATATTGAGGTGGCAAAAGCCGTTGCAGATCACGAGCCGATCGGCATCATGAAACTTGCCGAGCTGCTCGACCTCCCTTCACATAGGATTCGCTACTCTCTTCATGTGCTGGAACAATTCGGGTATATCCGCGCATCCCCGGAAGGTGCAGTTGCCACATCGCGGACTGCTGAATTGTTCGAGCATCTCAACGGGGACCTGGATGAGCTGATACGATTGCTCGCAGAGATGAAACGCCCATGATCCGGCCCAATCTCTGATTTTTCTCATTTTTAACTTCGATCAACCTCATAGTTACCTTTAAAAGTCCCCAAAAAGAATCTAATAAGGCGCACGAGTGTGCCTCCCTAACTCAGTTGGTAGAGTGTCGGACTGTTAATCCGAATGTCACAGGTTCGAGCCCTGTGGGGGGCGTTTTTGGGCCCGTAGCTCAGTCCGGTTAGAGCGCCCGGCTCATAACCGGGCGGTCATGGGTTCGAATCCCTTCGGGCCCACTGTTTTTAAGATTTTATTCTACGGAAAATACGGTTTAAAAAAACCGATTGAAAAAGTTTCTAACAAAGAAGCACAAAGGGAGCATAATGAAGTGCCCTGTCTGCCAGATGGACTGCGTCAGATCAGCAAAAGATATTCTTACTATATTCCCGTCACTGTTCCAACCCTGTGGAAATTGCAGTGCCCGCGTACTGGACAAACGTGCCCCGCTCCCATCCCTCGAATACGCTCTTCCCTGCTCCTGCGGCAAACGGTTTATTGATGAAGTTTTTGCCCATCTGTACGTGATCATGGTAGAAGAAGGGGATATGAAACCCACTGAACCGTTGATCGCGGTGGGTTCCCCGCTCATCCACCCGGGATTTCCTATGGAACGTCCGCCATTTCTTTCTGATAAATCCCTCGTGCTGTTAACCCAGAAAGCGACAAAAAAAACTGCTGAACTGTTGATGAATGAAGTACCTGAACTGCGGGGGGTAGTAAAGACCGGAAACTTTGTGCCGGGGATTGCAAAGGCCGATTTAAAATCTGTGCCCAAAGTGTATGATCTTCTGGCAGGGTGTGATGTACGGGCAGACATCTTCCCGCTCAGGAGCGGTCCGCTTGTCATGTACAAACAGCAGTCACTGGTCCACATCGAATTTTCACGGGGATATGCACCAAAGATCCGGGCATTGGAGCAGCATGTGGGAATACCCCCGGTAAAGATGTTTATCGATGCCTGTTCGGGTGTCGGAACACTCGGATTGACTGCTGCATGTCTTGGAGTGCCGCACGTGATTCTGAACGATGCATGGTATGCTTCAGCTTTCTGGTCGGCCTTTAATCTCGAAGTGAACCGTGAGTATTTTAGGATCAGCCGGGTTAAGATATTCGAGCAGATGGAGGATATGGAAAAACACCCGGTTGTGAAAAACCCAATAAAAATTGCTGAGACCGAAGGTGAGCAGAAAATTGAGGTATACCAAGGGGATTTCAGGAGACTGTATACGGTTATTCCCTCTCATAGTGCCCCGGTGACTGCACTGGATCTCTTTGATAAAAAGGACACACAGGCAATAAAGAAGATCGAAGGGGAGTGGAAGGAAAAAATCGGCGGGGATCTGTTCGTCCCATGAGTGTCTCTTTTTTGCTGACTGATTGCAGAAGCGATTCTTATGACCGGGTAAAAAACCTTTATTGAGCTGTGGACAAAGGTATATGGGGACTAGCCCGGGTGGTTCGGCGTCACCTGTAACCTGAAACCGTCGTTACGCGGGGGGCGAAGTTTGAGGAAGGCTGCAACGGCCTGCGGGAGCTTGTGCGTTCTGACTGTGAAACCTCGTCCCATGAGGTCGATGGCCAGGTATCAATATTCCGGAGGGAATGGCGACCTGTTGCTGCGGGGACCGGTTCAGGCCCGGAAGGGAGCAGACTTACCGTAGACATTCGGCGCCCATGGGGTAACGGGGCGGAGGATGAATGCTTTGGTAAACGTAGTAACGTACAGTCGACCGATAACGCGTCCCTATTCACGATTATCATGGCAAAAGTGACCATCATCGGTGCAACAGGCAATGTCGGGATGTTTGCCGCACATGCGATTTCATCGATCCCTCATGTAAGTGAGATCCTACTCTACGGGCGGGAAGGACGCGAGTCTCTTTTAAAGGGCATAACCCAGGATCTTGTCGATTCATTTGCCGCACGGGGAACCGATGTCGAGATCAACTGGACCACCAATTTAAAAGACGCAGCAGGATCCGCAGTTGTTGTAATAACTGCAGGTGCTCCGCGCACACCCGGCCAGAATCGTATGGATCTTGCTGTTGGAAATGCAAGGATCATTGCTCCGCTTGCTCAGACAATCGGTGTCATTGCACCGGATACAAAGATTCTGATTGTAACAAATCCTGTTGATGTGATGACCTGTGTTGCCCTTAAATGCTCAGGTCTTCCACCCAGCCAGGTATTCGGATTGGGAACGCACCTTGATTCAATGCGCTTAAAATCCTTAATCGCTGCATACTTCAAAGTGCACGTGAGTGAAGTCCACACGCGTATTATAGGAGAGCACGGCGACAGCCTTGTCCCGCTCTGGTCAGCAACATCCATCGGGGGTATCAAGATCTCAAACCTGCCGACCTTTTCTCATCTGCCAGTTCAGGATATTATCAATTCTGTCAAGTGCAGCGGTGAAGAGATCATAAAAAACAAGGGTTCAACGGTCTATGGGCCCGGAGAGGCGATCGCTTCGCTGGTAAAGACTGTACTCAGCGATGAAAACCGTATCCTGACCGTGTCAGCCTATATCAAAGAGGAAGTTCATGGTGTCAGCGAGGGGGATGTATGCATTGGTGTACCCGCCCGCGTGAATTGTCACGGAGTTTTTCCCATCACGATCAAGATCGATGAATCAGAAGTGATGGCATTCCGCGAATCCGTTGAAAAGATACGTACAATCACCCGGAATGTTATGGCATTGCTTGAATAATAAGTAAAAAAAGAGATGAACTGACTGTTTTAGTTCAGTGTCACTTCAATGATCTCTGCGCGCTCAACGCCCGCAATCTCATTAAGGGACATTTCGATTGCATCCGTCTCGCCCCCACAGTCACTGATTACTGCGGCAAGCTTGATCGCCTTTAAGCCAAATCCGATTGACTCTGTCTGCATGTCCTGGATACCTGGCAGCTTTGCTTTGAGCGCCTTTTTTAGTTGTTCAAGATCGACTTCGGGTGATTCCGGCATCACCCGCATAATGACCGCAACACTTCCCATGCTTTACGGTCCCCCAAATCCACATTTCGGGCAGGTGTAGGGGATACTCTGTTCTCTGCACCGGTAACACCGGTTAATCTCAAAACCGCATGCGGGGCACCCGAATTGCGTTGCGCCCTCTTCTGCAAGCGGAGCACTGCAGGATGTACACTTTTTATCTGACATGATAACTCCTCCAAGGATTCTTATTGTATCTCTTTTAAAACCTTTAAAAGGTTGTACCGATTTTGGTGCATAGGACAGGTTCACTTTTTAAAAATTTTTCAATAATCCCACCCGATTTTCCATTGATAATCGTAGTTTTTATCCGGTGTTTCAGTACGAAGGGAATGAAAAATGGATCTACTGTCTCACTTATTATGGGTATTGTTACCCGTTCCTGATGTATACCATTGAGAGAGATCCCGTCCACTGACTTGAGAACAAGGAGTTCTATTCCCAGTTCATTTGCTATCCATGCAGCAATGGTGTCGGACGTGACATCCCATGAATGGGGGAGGGGATCGCGCTGCCTCATGGTGATATACGGCAGAAAGACTGCGGTTGTTTCTGGTACGGCGAGGATATCTGTTGCCCTCATTCCATGGGATGCGATAACCCATGCATACTGCACCATGGCAGCGATTGCCATCCAGTGCGCGGCATCATCATCCACTTGTTCCTGCCTCACGGCATCGGCAAAAAGTCCCCCGCCGGGAACAACCAGCAGCGGACGTCCGGATTGGCACAATAACGGTACGATCTCCGGAATCTTCTGATGCAGGCTGCCTCCCAGTTTCACTACAAGCGGGTCTCGCGGGTTTCTTATTGATTCTTTTACCTGCACCATCTCTCCGGAGATTTATATCGCCAGATTATAAAAGGGGGATGGAGATACTATACAGGTTTAATGCGACGATTCTGCCTCTTCATCGTTTTTTTCCTGCTCATCGCTGGTGTTGTGCATGCAGGCACGGATGTAAGAATTACAGAATTCTGTCCTGATCCATATCTTTACAATGATATGGATGAGTACCTGATGCTGTCCGGCACTGGTTCACTTGATGGTATTACTGTTTCGGATGGACGGGGTGGATTCCGATTTCCTCCCGGCACCAGTATCAACGGCGCTCTGACTATCGCCAGAAGTGGCCCGGCATTTTTGCAGAGTCATGGAAAACTTCCTGATTTTGAATGGCTGGACTACTCACCGGTTGTTTCCAATGTGATCAACGGTGATCTACTTCGTCTTGCAAATACCGGAGACGAACTTTTACTATACGATGGCTCTGAACTGATCCAGCGTGTTGCATGGCCAAAGGATATCAAACCCCGTGAGGGGCAGGTTCATTATCTGGAAAACGGGGTATGGGATCCCCGCCCTCTCATGATCGGGCAGTCCCGGTTCGAACCGGCAGCATTCTTTAATGTGACTGTAACTACTTTTGTCTCACCGGATTGCTCGAGTGAGATGTTCACTTACGCTGTGGATCGTGCATCGGATGAGATCCTTTTAAATGTCTATGAATTTTCAAGTCCCGTGATGGCCGATTCCCTGATTGCAGCACGGGGGCGGGGAGTGGATGTTTTTGTTCTAGTCGAGGGAGGGCCTGTCGGGGGTATCAGTCCGGAAGGAAAATCAGCGATCTGGAGGATGAATTCTGGTGGGATACCCGTTCTCCAGATGGCCGCAGGTAAAGATGTTCATCTGCCCTACCGCTATGATCATGCCAAATATCTTGTTATCGATCAAAGGGCGGTCCTTCTAACGAGTGAGAATTTCAAGTACAGCGGGTTTCCCCCTGCGGGTTTCAACAGTAACCGTGGGTGGGGGGTGTATCTTGAAGATCCTGCTCTTGCAAAATATTTTTCAACCGTATACCTGACCGATTCCACCGGGCCTTCGGTTATCCCGATCAAAGGATCCATAGGAGATCCTGAAAAGGTTCCTGCAGGAAAACATGCAGTGGAATTCACACCGGCACATTTTTCCGGTGCTACGGTAAGACCGGTTCTTGCACCGGACACCAGTAGCCAGATCATTGATCTGATACATTCCGCCCGGACGAGCATCGAGATCGAACAGGCATATATCACCAACGAGACGCCCCTTACCTTAAACCCGTATCTTGCAGCTGCTGTCAATGCATCCCGGCGCGGTGTCCATGTCAGGGTGCTGTTGGACTCTTACTGGTATAACATTGAAGATGAGAAGGACAACGATGAGATGGCCGCCCTTATCTCCAGTATCGGTTCAACGGAGCGGATACCGCTTGAAGGGCGGTGTGCGGATCTTGCGGTAAGTAACCTTGAGAAGATCCACAATAAGGGTGTAATTGTTGACGGAGAGCGCGTTCTTGTGAGCAGCATCAACTGGAACAGTAACTCTCCGAATTTCAACCGGGAGGCGGGAGTTATCATCGAGCATACGGGGGTTGCCCAATATTTCCTTACGGTGTTTGAAGATGACTGGAATAATACGGTAACATCTCCACAACCAAAAACCGATTATACCAAAATCGCTATAGTGATTGTCGTAATCCTGCTGCTGCTCATCATCTACTATCGCAAACATATCCGCTAAGGATAAAATCCGTCAGATCGAAGATGTGGATTAAAAATTCCGGGCAAAGGCAAAAACTCTGCACTTTTTAAAAACAGGTGTTCACACTGAACACGTCCAATCAGATTTTTTTGAGTGCACACTGGCACACGTCACACAGGTTGATGTCGCTTTCGCCGGTGACTACGGCAAGCGCCCAGCGATCAATAATCAAATCCAGTTCTGTTGACAATACAACTTCGCCCGCACCCCGCTTCCTGCTCATGTACTGGGAGACTGCTGCCCGTGTTACACCAAGTCTTTTTGCAGCATCACTCTGGCTGAGCCCTTGTCTTTCTACAAGTCTCAATACCATCTCCGCTCTCATTGGGGGGAGGAGATTTCTCACCATCGTGTCGCAGTGCATCAGGGTACAGGTATGCTTTGTCATACACACGCAGATTGGGGTTTAGCGGTTTGATCAGTCCTGTTCTGGTAGATGATCTGGCGTGCATCACGGAAGTTGAACTTCTCAATGATGAGGTGGCGTTCTTTTAATTTCTTTAAGGCATACCGTACAGTCCGCGGCGCAAGGTTTGTTCGCGATACAAGATCTTTGTGGGTCATTGCCCCACCGTTATCCAGTATCTCCAGCACAGTCTTTGATGACGGTGGTAGTGTTGTAGGATACATGGTCGATATGTTAACACTGTTAACACATTAACCTGTCGGTCATTTAAACCCGCATTTTCAATACTTCCTTTATGTTCGAGCGCCAGGAACGGTTGGCAATCCTTTTGTTGATCGGCGTTACGGTTGCAGTGATTGCGGCGCACCTGTTCCTGGGTTCGTTCGGGAAACAGCCGTTTTCAAAGCCATTTTCAAACAATTCGGCGGATGGTGAACTTGTATATGTTGAAGGCACCGTCAACCAGGTTGCCCTGACCAAAACCGGCGGGCATATGAACCTGCAGATCAACGGACTCGCGATTTTTATTCCGGCTCAGGCAGCCCGCGATCTCACGATTAAGAAAGGAGCAAATATTTCAGTGTATGGGATTGTCGAGACCTATCGCGGGAAAAAAGAAATTATGGTGAGCTCGGCAGACGATATCCGTTTTTTTATAATTTGAAAGAATCGCAGATATTGCACCGCAGACTTGTTGTGGATTTAAAAAACCGGCGCTGATTGGGTGGCTGTTTTGTTATTCTGAAATTGCCGGAGTAATAAATCTCCTGCCCGTGCAGACCGTTTGTTTTGTTGCAGGATTATTCTGTTGCCGGTATGTCATCACGCTTTTTTTTGGTTCGCCCTGCTGATAGATGCCAGTGCTTTTTGTGCAGCTTCACAAACCTCTGGAATAGGATCTTTTAGTAAGAGTGTGAGTCCTTCAATGGCTCGTTTATCACCAATATTTCCAAGTGCCCATGCGGTGTCCTTCCGGACCCCTTTCTTCGGATCGTCAAGAAGTGCAAGGAGTGGTTCAACTGCCCGTGGATCCCTAAGTCTTCCCAGTCCCCACGCCGCGCCTTGCCTGAGCCATCTATCCTCGGCTTTCAGTGCTGCAATCAGGGGCTCAAGAGCACGAATGTCCCCAATTTTTCCTAATGATTTTGCGGCGAGCCACTGGACTTCAACATAGGGATCGTTAAGGGCTTTTAAGAGGGGTTCAACAGCCGAGGCATCCCCCTCTTCACCCAGTGCCTCTGCTGCTTTCCACCGGTAATGAAGGTTCTCATCCTGTAAGAGGTTGATGAATCCTTTTACCCGCCCTTTACGCCGTTCTTCGACCACAACCGGATCCTCTTTTGGCACTGGCAATTCAGAATCGGGCAATTTTACAACCTCAATAGCCATCGATACGTGGTTTCGCACGATTAAGGTTTTCCCTTTGCTTTTGGTCTGTGGTTTTTTAATGAAAAAAAAGGAACCGTGAGAATATCATGATTCTAAAATATTTTTTTTAACTTTTAAGTACCGCCACATCCAGGGATGAAAAAAGTATTGCGCTATCCCGGTAAAATTTCAAGTTTCACTGAAAAATTCTTAACGGTGTGGGTGAGCGCACCCATGCTGATCACATCCACATCCAAAGCGGCAAAATCATGGAGCGTGTCGGGCGTAATACCTCCGGATAGTTCTATGATAACGCGATCCCTGAGGCCCTTTTTCCTGAGTGCATCGAGAGTGTTTTTCACCTTTCCGGGATTCATGTTGTCGAGCAGGATAATATCCACACCGGCAGATGCCGCCAGCAGGGCATCAGCGGGGGTCTCAACTTCCACTTCGATCTTTTTGTATTGCGTGATATTTTTTGCAGCCGTGATGGCTTTTTTTAATGGGACCAGCACCAGATGGTTGTCTTTTATGAGAATCCCGTCACTTAAACTTCCACGATGGGGTTCCCCGCCCCCAAGCTGGACTGCTTTTTTGTCCAGTGCCCTGAATCCGGGAGAGGTTTTTCGCGTTGCAGCGATCCTGCATTTTCCGTTTATTGCAGATACGGTCCCAACCATCTCCCATGTCCGGGTGGCAATACCACTCATTCTTCCGATGATGTTGAGTGCAGTCCGTTCAACCAGCAGGATCTTTTTTGCATCTCCATTAAGCGAGAGGAGTTTATCCTCTGCATTGACAATTTGCCCGTCATGTGCGAATTGCTCAACAGCCACACCGTAATGGGAAAAAAGCATGGATGCTTCGCAGAGTCCTGCAATTATGCCTGACTGCTCTGCTACGATCTCTGCCCGACAGCGGATGTCGGGGATTACGGCTTCCGATGTCACATCACCGTAGGGTGCATCCTCGTTGACAAAGTGCAGCAGGTACTCAAGGGATACCATAGATTTTTCACCCATTTGCCTGTATCATGTTCCCACAACTATCGGGCTGTTGAGATCTTCAAGGAGTGAGAGGATCGAAAGGGCTGCCAGATAACTTGTGGCAGGGTTGTCCGGGCTTGGAAAATTGGTCACTTTGACATAGGTCTCGCCAAAATCTCCTTCCACAAACAACTCGTGCACGTTCCGGTCAACCGCAGGATCAACCCAGAGTTCCACATCCGTATCCTGTCCTGCTGCAAGACTCATGGCAACCGAGACATTCACATTTTTTGGAAATGCCTTTATGCATTCATTGGCTTTTCCTGAGAAGATCATCTTTCGGGAATCTGACGCAATTCCTAGAGAAGCCGGACTTTTTGTTGTCCTGAGCAGGAGTTTTTTGAATTTTGAGATCCTACCAATCTTCAGGTTATCGAGCCCGAAGATCGCCCCACTGGGGATGTGAACTTTTTGACCGGACTTAATTGCGGTGTCCTGGATCTCTTGTCTGAATACCGGGTCGGCAAGTGCTCCTACGCTCATGATTACCAGATCTTTGTTGCCTGAAAGCACTGCTGCAGCATAGACTTTTACCGCGCTGACCGAGGCTGCCTCAACTACGATATCCATGTCGGCTGCAATAAACGTCTCAAAATTTTCATAGGCTTTTGAACCCGACAGGATGGCGATCTCCTGTGCCCGTTCAAACACCTGATCGTATACCGCCCGGATCTCGAAACTGCCTGCGTGCTGTGCAATGATATGGCCAATGTTGCCACAGCCGAGCAGCCCGATTCGTATCATGGTAAACAGATTATGGGTGTCATTGGTTAAGCGTTGTGCTTGCACAAAGTGTATCGTTGTGCAACGGTAAAACCGGCCTTATATCCAAATGCGTTCAATGGATCCGGTAGCTGTAAAATGCCGTTAAAAGGATCAGGTAACGATTGTGGCAACCCCGCAGATACCGGGTGGTTAAAAGCGCTCGCAAACCGGTGCGTATTTATCGAAACCTACGGGTGTTGTTATAATTTCGGCGACACGGCAAAACTTGTGGAGATCTTAAAAAGCAACGGAAGCACTATTGTCGGATCTGCCGATGTTGCCGATGCCGTCATTATCAACACCTGTACGGTTGTCGGACCTACCGAGCGTCGTATGCTCAGGCAGCTCTGCCGGTACCGGGACCATGAACTCTATGTTACCGGGTGCATGCCAGAGGTCCAGCGGGAAGCGATCTTTTCGGTCTGCACTCCTACGCTCATACCTCCTGAAAATATTCGTGATGAATACCGGAAAGTGATGACGGTCGCTGAGGTGGGACCGGGTATTGTGCAGATTGCACAAGGCTGTCTGGGCCAGTGCACGTACTGTCTCACCCGCTTTGCGCGAGGTCCGCTCAAGAGTTTTTCCAAAGAAGAGATTCTTTCGCAGGTGCAGAACTTTGTCCGTTCAGGCATTCCGGAGATCCAGCTGACAGCGCAGGACGTGAGTGCGTGGGGTCGTGACTGCGGGTGTACATTTCCCGAACTGCTCGCTGCCATTAATGATATTCCGGGGCGGTTCATGGTCCGGGTTGGGATGGTGAATCCAACTACTGTGAACGATTGTCTTGATGATCTGGTTGATGCCTTTTCTTATGATCGCATCTTCAAATTCGTTCATATCCCGTTTCAGTCAGGATCTGATGCGGTACTCACACGGATGGGCAGGCAATATACCGTGGCGGAATGTGAGGGAATAGTTTCTGCATTCCGGAAACGATACCCGGACATCACCATTGCAACCGATATGATTGTCGGTTTTCCGAAAGAGACCGATGATGATTTTTCCCGCTCGTGTGATCTCATTGACCGGGTGCGCCCGAACAAGGTAAATATCACCCGGTATTCCAGCCGCCCGTTCACTCCCATATTTTCAGAAAAAGATTTTCCCGATTCGGTGAAAAAAGACCGTTCCCGCATTTTAAATGCCCGTGCCGAACTGCTCTATGGGGTGCTCAATCGTCCACTTCTTGGCACGGTTGTACCGTTCATAGTCACAGAGATCCTCCGTGAGGGATCGGTGATGGCCCGTGCTCCGAATTACACGGGCATTGTTCTCAATGATGATCTTCCTGCAGGTTACGAGGGACGGGCAATTCTTGTAAAAGATCGAAAATATTTCTTTATCGGAAAAAGGGTATGTTAGTTGCTATTGAACTGCTGACAAGACCAAAAACGAGTGGTTTTATAGCCGCAGTATAAACAGATCTTAACCTTCGCACTATTTGCGCCGGGTGCTGGTGAATGCTATGGATGAAATTGAAGCCGGATTTGAAAAACTGAAACAGAAGATCGAAGAGAGTCAGAGTGAGAAAACACAGGGGAAAATTGCCGGACTCTCAGAACAGATCAAAGAAAACGATGCAAAACTCCTCTCCCGAATGGCAAAATCGGCAGCACCAATGATAAAAACAATCGGTCTGAATATGCTCAAAATGGGCAAACAGGATACAAAGGGAGAACTTTATGACCCCATGTATTATCCCAAAAAGATGATCATTTTAGGAAAAGCTGAATCCGCTGCATTCCGCCCTGATAATCCTCAAAAACAGGTCACCGATCAGTTCTGTGTCTTATCTGAAGAAGGCAAATTTTTTGAGTTGATGTACAGCGATGATGGATTTCTTACCGATTCTTATCTCAACTCCATAGATGCAAAAACTGCGATTGACCAGTATGGATACGATGTGCTGTTCATGCTCTACTGCGCACTCCGGGATTATCTTGAAGGAGAAGAGGCACTGATTGAAGCCCTCGAAAAAGTGATCAAGTATGTTTTTGCGAGAAATGTGTAAAATCTCATCACCTCTTTTTGCTTTTTTTATGGAAAGCCCGCATCTCTGCTCACCGGGTTTACAATCCTTCGATTATCCATCAATCCGGAAAAGTTCACTGGATGGTCTGCGACTGAATGTACAAAAATGTTAAATCAAAAAGTGCCGGATGGGCCCGATGTGATTCGAACACATGACCTCCCGGTTATCAGCCGGGCGCACCACCGGGCTATGCTACGGGCCCAAAAGATTGCCTTAATTTACCCTAATTACTACTCCACCAGAGTTTTTATAGGTTGTGAATCTTCCGGGAGCGTGGGAAATATTCAGATAGGGATATGTGCAGAAAAATCACGGTAATAGTACGGGTTAGGATCATGGAACGAAAATACCTCCTTGGGAATGAAGCGATTGCCCACGCCTGTATTGAATCCGGTGTGGATTTTGTGAGCGGCTACCCTGGTACGCCGTCTTCGGAAGTCATCGATGTGCTGCGGGCACAGCCGGACCGGTCTTACTATGTCGAATGGTCGGTGAATGAGAAGGTGGCGCTTGAGAATGCGCTTGCCGCTGCATGGTGCGGCATCCGTGCACTCTGCACGATGAAGCATGTGGGGCTCAATGTAGCTGCGGATCCGCTGATGACGAGTGCCTACACGGGCGTTACCGGCGGTCTTGTGATCATGAGCGCGGATGATCCGTTTGCGCACAGTTCCCAGAACGAGCAGGACTCCCGGTGCTTTGCCAAATTCGCACGGGTGCCCTGCCTTGACCCGGCCAGCGTGCAGGAAGCTCACGACATGATCCCGGCTGCATTCAGGCTCTCTGAGGAGTTCGGGCTGCCGGTTATATTCCGCCCGACAACCCGCATCTGTCACTCGAAAGGTGATGTGGCTCTGGGAGATGTCGTCCCCAGTACGAGAAAAGGAGAGTTCCATAAAGATCCCCGCCAGTATGTCGTGATCCCGGCCCACACCCGCATCCTCCACAAGAAGCTCAACGAGAAGCAGCCCGCGATTAAAAAACGGTTAGTAGAACTGGGATACAACCAGTTTGAGATCCAGGGAAAAACCGCAGTTATTGCCAGCGGTATTGCAGCATCCTATGTGCAGGAACTCCTGCCAGCCGGTGTTTCGTTCATGAAGATCGGTGCATACCCGATCGATGAGGACTGGCTGGGTGCATTTGTCGGTAAGCATGAAAAAGTGCTGGTGATCGAGGAACTTGCACCGGAAGTTGAGGAGGTTGTGCGGCAGGTTGCCGGCTGCGTTCCTGTGTTTGGGAAGAAGAACGGGTACGGTTCCTATGAAGGGGAGTTGTCTCCTCCGGCTGTTGCTGCGATTCTCGTGAAAGCAGGTTTTCTTCCCGCAAATCCGTTCCCTCAGCTTGACCCGGTGCAGAACCTTCCGCTGCGCCCCCCCATACTTTGTGCTGGCTGCCTGCACCGCAGTGCCGCCTATGCGATAAAAAAAGTCTTTAAAGATGCGATTTACCCGAGTGACATCGGGTGCTACACGCTCGGGCTCCAGATGGGAGTTGTTGATACAACGATCTGCATGGGTGCGTCGATTACTGTTGCAAGTGGTATCGCCCATTCCGGTGATCCCCGGGATATTCTTTGTACAATTGGCGATTCCACGTTCCTGCATACCGGCATCCAGGGGTTGTTAAACGCGGTATACAACGGGGCAAACATGACGGTTGTCATTCTCGATAACCGGATCACGGCAATGACCGGACACCAGCCAAATCCGAACACCGGTCAGACTGCCTGCGGAGTTGAAAGCCCGCATGTTTCACTCGATGCAATGTGCCGTGCCTGCGGGGTTCATTTTGTTGAATCGGTTGATCCGTTCGATGTCACGGGCATGATGCATGTGCTGGAGGGGGCAAAGAAGCGTAAAGGTGTCAAAGTAATCATCGCCAAGCAGATGTGCGTCATATCAGCGCGCCGGGCAGGGGTTAAGCGCGGGAGATATCTGGTTGACGCGGATGCCTGTACCGGGTGCGGCAACTGTGTGCGATTCGGATGTCCTGCGATCGAGTTTACAGAAGAAAAGGCGCAGATCAACGACCTGTGCAGCGGTTGTGCCGTCTGTGTCCAGATCTGTCCTGTGGGAGCAATAGGTAGGGAGGGAAAGAAATGAGCAGAAGTTTCGATATCCTGATGGTGGGGATCGGGGGACAGGGAACGATCCTTGCTTCCAATATTCTGGGGGAAGCCTGCCTGATCGAGGGACGGCATGTCAAGGGAGCAGAAACGCACGGCATGGCGCAGCGCGGCGGTTCGGTGGAGAGTCACATAAGGATCGATGGGTTGTTCGGGCCGCTCATCCCTCCCGGGCAGGCTGATCTCTTGATCTCGTTCGACCTTTTAGAAGCGCTCCGCTATTCGCATTACCTGAAAAAAGAGGGCCGGCTTGTAGTGAACAACCACCTTGTGCTTCCCACATCGGTGTATACGCAGAAACTTGTTGCGCCAACGGAAGATGAGATCATTATCGCACTGAAAAAGCACACGCTCTGTCTGCTCGATGCAGACAAAATGGCATCCGATGCGGGAAGTCCCCTCTCCCAGAATGTGGTGATGCTGGGCGCGGCATCCGGTTCAATACCCTTAAAACCGGAATCGCTGCTTGAAGCAGTCCGGCGCCTTGTCCCGAAAAAGACGGTGGATATCAATACAAAAGCGTTTGAGTCGGGACGGGCATTTGGCGGGATCAATTCCGAACCCGGCAATCTTTCTCAATGATCAAAAACCGAGCTGAATGTATAAAAATCCAGAAAAAAATGAAGCGCTGAGGGGGGGAATTGAACCCCCGAGGCACTTTCGCACCACAGGCTTTCCAGGCCTGCGCCCTACCGCTAGACTACCTCAGCAAAAAGTGTATCCTATTTGTATGCAGGGAATTTTTTTAAGGGTATCTCTTTCTCTGGAACTGAACCGATGTTCTTCTGGCAGGTTTTGAGACAGGTTTTTTAGCCGTTTTCTTATCATGTTGTACTGGCTTATCGGATTTTGTCCAGCCCCGGGGATAAGTGCCCGGCTGCATGAAAACAGCAGTTGGCGCGATAACAAGTCCGTTGTCACCGGGTTTGAAGGATGATGTTGGCCCGAGAGCCTTACCCAGACAAACAAATTCGCGTTTCTGCGAGAGGACTGCAACGGTCTGGTTCTTTCCGAATTCATCGCAGCTGATCACCCCCACCCCCGCGAGTACTGCGCCCCGGCAGATGGCATCGATCGCGGTATCGCGCACAATAACGACCGGGAGATCCGGCACTGCGGCATCGACCGACATTACCATGGACTCAAGGGCAGTCCGATCACCGGCTTCTGCTGCCACGCAGGCATCCTTCAGTTCATGGAGCGTGTGCATCGATGTTTCGTCAAATGCCCCGGAGCGTGAGCGGCGCAGTTCCTGCATGTGCCCCCCAACTCCCAGCGCAAATCCCATGTGGTGGCAGAGCGAGCGGATGTAGGTGCCTGCTTCGCAGTTCACCCGGAAGAGGACAAGCCTCCCATCGATGCTCAGGATCTCAAGTTTATGGATCGTGCGAATCCGTAAATTTCGCTTCACCGCGCTCTTCCGTGGCGGGCGCTGGTAGAGCCTGCCGGTGAACTCTTCTGCCATCTTCTCAATACAGGCGGGCTCGACATCGCCGTGCAATCGCATCAGGCAGACATATTCCTTGTCATGCGCAAGGAGGAGTGGGGCGAGGCGCACTGCATTTCCCAGCATGATGAGGAGGACCCCGGAAACCTGCGGATCGAGTGTACCGGAGTGGCCTACCTCGCAGCCGAGCATCTGTCCTACCCACGCGGCAATCTCATGGCTTGACGGCCCCTGTGTCTTGTCCACAACGATGATGCCTGCGCCTTTCCATAAGGTTGCCTTCTTTTTTTGCTCTGTCTGCTCAGTATCCGCAATCGGTGATTCCATATTATACCCTCCGGTTATTATCGAGATAGTTGTTCAGCGCTGCAAGGGTTCCTTCCAATGAACCGTCCCCAACGACTGCAGGGTCTGTGCCTCCCGTGCGCATTGCAGCAGCCGTAATATCGCCAATTCCTATCACAAGCAGATCACTGCGTGGGGTCCATTCCGCTTTTGTATATGACATGGCACTGGTAAAGAGGATAGCATCGGCAGCATCAAGATCGAGCGTCTCTCCAGTGGGTTCAAGCCCGTAACACCGGAACTCATGGATAATTCCCCCAGCAGCGGTGATGGCATCAAGGAGGGCCGGGTTGGGGACATCTGCTCGGGGGATACCGATATGCTTCCCTACAATCCAGTCGCCAAGATAGGGCACGAAGTCCCGGGAATAGAAACCGGGAAGCGTCTCGCACACGATACCCGATTGCTCCAGCTCCTTTGCTGTCTGGGGACCGATCGCAATCACGCGTGGACTTTTTTTTAGGAGAGGGGCGATGATCTTTGCCGGAAGAGCACTTGTAAAGAAGATGCAGTCGAATTCTTTGTTGCTCACTCCTTTGACGAACTCTGCGATCGCAGATTCACGCAGCTCCGAGCGGAGCGGGTGAACGCTGTAGCAGGTATGACCGGCCTTTGAACAGCGCACTGCATCGCTCTTCTCCTTTCCCAAAAGACGGGTGACTGCAATTTTCATTACGGATTCATGGCTCCTTTATGATAATATGATTTGCATTTCGGTGAATTTATGTTCACTCTCCCGTAACGTTAGTCAATGATTGAGATCCTGCTGGGTGTCTTAATTGGCGTGATCCTTGGGACCATCAGCGGGATCATCCCCGGTGTGCATGCCAACACCCTTGCCGGGATTCTCTTAAGCCTTCAGGTAGCGCTCCTTGCCCTCCTCGGACCACTCGCGCTTGCCGGTGCAATGTTTGCTGCGCTCATCACCCACACGTTTGTCGATGCGATTCCAAGCACACTCCTCGGTATGCCCGATGCTGATACATCGCTTGCGGTACTGCCTGCCCACGCGCTCTGCCTTGAAGGCAATGGTGAGGAAGCCGTACGTATCGCCGCGCTCGGGAGCGCGTGTGCCATGGTGATCGCAGTCCCGCTTTCGGTGCTTTGTTTTCTGCTGCTCCCCGCGCTCCAGCCGTACTTCGACTGGTGGATTGGTATCCTGCTGATTGCATCGGTTGGGTATATGATCGTCACCAGTGAGGCACCGGGCTGGGCGTTTGGCATATTTGTTGTATCCGGTCTGCTTGGGGTCTTCTCACTCCACTACGCGTTTCTCAGCTGGCATACCCTTGCAGGGGGCAGTGCAATCCTCATGCCGCTGCTCACCGGGTTGTTCGGTATCTCGGTCCTTCTCACCTCATCGCAGGGGACGATGCCGGAGCAACATTTCTGTGGTATCCGGATGGAAGACCGGACGATAGTAAAATGCTCGGTACTTGGGACTGCGGCCGGTGTGGCAGTCGGGTGGCTTCCCGGCCTTTCCACTGCATCGGCAAACGGTGTGCTAGCATCAGTGATCGGCTACGAGAAGGATCGCCGCGCGTATATCCTTGCAACGAATGCGGCAAACACGGCCAATGCCTTTATCGGGCTTGCAGCGCTCTTTGCATTATCGCGGATGCGAAACGGTGTGATGGTCGCGCTGTCAGAACTTCCCATGCCTTCGATGAGCGAGCTCACGGTGATCGGTGTGCTGGCTGCCTGTGCTGCGTATGTGATTACCATCTGGCTCTCAAAATCTGCCTCCCGGCTCAACGGGATTGATGTACGGTTGCTGAATCGTGCGGTTATTGTGTTCATTGTTATCCTGTGTCTCATTTTCACCGGTCCTTTCGGTGGACTGATCCTGTTGCTTGCAATTGTGCTCGGGCTTGTGCCGCATCTGGTGAACGTGCCGAGGATGTACTGTATGGGTGCTGTCATGATTCCGGTGATCCTCTATTCGTTTGGTATTGCCGGGGTTTGAGGGCCAAAAAAACGCTCCCAGCTTTGCGCTTGAATATCCGGTGTGATCTGGTTTTATACGGGCTCACACCCCTTATCTTTCTAATATGCTATCCTATTGGTTCGGGGATGTGGAGGGTGGACGGTGTACACCATCTGGCGGCGATGCGCTGGCAAAGGCGGATCGCGTCCGAACGATTACCCGCATGGATACTTTTGCCCCACCGGACTGGGAACTGGCAGTGGCGTGCGGCGCGTGCCGTGACCGGGCGGATTATATCGTAAAACTCCGTGAAGTCTGTTTTGCCGCAGCAGAGCGCGATATACGGCAGCAATATTCCGGCAAGGATGCCGAACTGCTCCAGATGGTAAGAACCCTTGATGAGATGGACACCGTCATCAACCTGTTAACCGAGCGGGCGGTGGAGTGGTACCAGATCCGGCACCCGGCATTCACCCGAAAATACAGAAAGACGCCTGCGCACATTCTGGTGAAAAATATCCGGGAGAAATCGCGTGGTGCTCTTTCCTTTGTAGCAGGAGAGATCGAGCGCCTTTCTGCCACAAGAACAGAACTTGCAAAGGTGGTATCGGGACGGGCAAATGATGTGATGCCAAATACCAGCGCGCTTATTGGCGGACTGGTTGCCGCCCGGCTCATGTCGCACGCGGGGGGTTTATCAGATCTTTCCCGGATGCCTGCCAGTGCTATTCAAGTGCTTGGTGCGCGGACTGCCCTGTTTGCACATCTACGGACCAAATCACCTTCTCCCAAGCATGGGATCATCTTCCAGCACCGTCGCGTGCACAATGCGCCACGGGAATGTCGTGGTAAGGTTGCCCGGGTACTTGCCGGAAAACTGGCGATTGCTGCCAAAATCGACCAGTACCGTGGTGTGGCAGATCCGGTATTTCTTGAATCTGCACAGTCACGCATCGATCTGACTGGCAGCGTTACAGGGAAAGTGACCGAAAAAGTGACCGGGAAGGGGAATGAACAATGATCTGGATCGGTGATGTGCTGGTATCTCAGGGCGATGGTGGCGTGTATAGTGAACGTATGCTGGGAAACGCACGGGTATGGGATCCATTCCGTAGTAAACTGGCAGCGCTCTATTACGAGGGAAGAGGGGTTGAGATCACTTCGGATACCCGTGTGCTCTATCTCGGCGCAGCAAATGGGACAACGGTCTCGCATGTGGCAGATTATGCCGATGTGGTGTATGCAGTGGAGTTTGCCCCCCGTCCTATGCAGGATCTTCTGGAAGTAGCCCGTCGCCGTAAAAATATTGTACCGATTATGGCAGATGCCACCCGCCCGGAACAGTATGGACCTCTGGTTGAAATGGTGGATCTCGTGTACCAGGATGTAGCCCAACCGGATCAGGCAATGATTGCTATTCGGAACTCTGCGTTTTTAAAACCTGACGGAAAGATGATCCTGATGTTAAAGACCCGGAGCGTGGATGTCAGAAAGGAACCTGCTGTGGTATTCGAAGAAACGGTGAACGTACTTGTATCTGCAGGATTTATGGTGCAGGAGAGTATCTGGCTTTTACCCTACCATCAGGATCATGCAGCAATTGTCTGCAAAAAACCAAGTGAGAGGTAGTCATGGCTGGCGGTATTCGTTTTGTCTCTCTCGGGGGTTTATCCGTGATCGTAATCCTCCTGATTATTGGGTTGGTGATCCTTCTTATCCCGCTGTTGTTACTTGGAGTGATCGGGGCTGCGTTTACCAAGCTGGGATTTTCCTGGATTACAGCCATTGTAGTAGTCCTGCTGATGCTCTTTGGGAGTTATGTCAACATCCCGGTGTACACAATAAAGCGCGACATGGTTCGTGTCTCACCAGATCCGACCCCATACAGTGCAGACACCCAGTGGAGTCATGCCCCTGTCTGGGACACTCTAATCTCGGTCAATCTTGGCGGAGCAATCATACCAATATGCATATCGCTGTACCTGCTGTATCAGGCAGTGCTCATCACCGGCACCTCTCTTCTGTTACCTGTAGGGTCAGGAGTTGTGCTCGTTGCACTCGTCACCTTTGTCTCTACGCGCCCGGTGCCGGGTGTGGGACTTAAGGTGCCCCTGATCATACCGGCTCTTACTGCGCTTCTTATGGGTTTGCTCCTGTTTGGGGGTGTAGGAATCCCGGCAACGGTTCTTGCATTTGTGAGCGGGACTACCGGAATCTTGCTGGGTGGAAATCTTGCCCAACTTCCCCGGATAAAAGCACTTGATGTGGCGGATGTCAGCATCGGGGGTGCCGGTACCTTTGGTGCCATCTTCATCTGCTGCATCCTTCCTGCGCTCATTGCATGAATGTTTCTGTTATGTGAGCGGTCAGAAGAGTGACGAAATGCTGTGCTGAACAGTATTCGATAGATAAGAAGAACACGAAAAGAAGTAGCCCGGAGCAGATTCGAACTGCTGTCGGCGGCTCCAGAGGCCACCATGATTGACCGCTACACTACCGGGCTATATGCCTCATACTTTTTGCCGCTGTTGCCTAATTAAAGTGACGGACTACCCGTGTCTGTTCATACGCTCTGTGCCCGCCCGCATCCCTTGCAGGCATGGCAGACTTCTTTTACCGGATGGATGAACTGGCCTTTTCCGCAAAAGGGTTCGATGTCGTGCATATCCCGGATATAGTAGATGTGAGGGACGAGCGAGATGTGGGTGTATGTCCCGCAAGGGATGCCCAGTTGATCTGCTATATGTTTCTGGAGCTGCACAAGGGCGTACATGTTGGCGCCGGCAGCGGTGAGCATGTCGTTTGACCGGAAGATCACCCGGATGTGGAGCTTGTTGTCCCGTACTATGCACTGGACGAGCTGGAGGCAGGGGCAGTCATCGAGTTTCTCGTCAATGACCGGGTTCCATGTGATGGCTACTGCCCGTCGTGTTTCAGGTTGGGATCGGAGTTTGTCTACAATGTAAGCAATCTGGTCGACATGCACGGGCTGACCTTCAGTGACAAGTCGTTCGCCCCAGTCAAAGAGCCGGCCATGGTAATCGTACTCGAAGTTTGCGTGCGAACCGTGGATCAGATCGCGGGCGTACTGTTCAACGAACCGCTGCTGGAACTTTGAGTGCGGGCTTGTCATGGGTTCGGCAAGCGGGGTATCCACCTGCATGGCGATCTCTTCGAACTCGACTGTTGCTTCGGCATCTTCTGTCCGGAGGGTCCAGCCTTTTTCTAAGATCATTTTGATGACCTGTTCGTGTACATGTCCAATGCTCGGCGCCCGGATGACTCTCATGAGGAAATGTGTGTTGTGTTATGTTGTATATTTGTTGAAATGTACGCGGGACCGTTGGGAGGGGTGGTGGAGTGTACCCTATTAGTATCTAAGGAAAGCGGAACACGCGAGATACACTCTGATACTTATCATTCGTCTGTTACAATCGATGTCAGCAGATCTGGTAACTGTCATGGCACTATGGCAAATTGAGTGTCATTTCCGGGATCTTTTTTATGTACCATTTTCTCGTTAGAGATCTCTGAAAAAGGGTACAATCTGCCATAGTGCCATACAAAAAGTCTTCATTTGTCACACACCCCCCAGCGTTCTACGATAGGAGTTACGCAGACGCAAGATCAAACCGTAAGATCTTAATATTTATATTACATCATATATTATTTGTGGCACAATCAGTTCAGCTCTCCGCTGTGGATTACATAAATTTCTTAGTTGCCGCTAACTGTGATATATCCTGTGTAAAAGCAGCTGAATGTTTTTCTGGCAATGGAATCGTGGTAGCTCACGATAAATTCAACCGCTTTCTAACGAGACAGTCCTTAACTCCTGAGACGTTGTGGAAAGAAGTTGAACCATTCATCGAACGACGAATTGGCTGGTTAATCCTGGATGACACGGTAATTGATAAAATCTATTCAGAACGCATTGAACTGACGTATTACCAGTGGAGCGGGAAGCACCACAAGATTGTCAAAGGTATTGGCCTCATAACATTAGTCTGGACCGATGGAACAAACACGTACCCCATTGATTATCGGATTTACGACAAAGATGGTGATGAAATGTCTAAGAATGATCATTTCCGCGAAATGATCACCGGTGCAAATGAGCGAAATTTTCAACCATATTTTGTTATGTTTGACAGTTGGTATTCCGGTATTGACAACCTGAAATGTATTGATAAACTCGGCTGGTCGTGGTTTACCCGAGTTAAGAAGAACAGAATGGTTAATCCAGATGATACCGAAAACCGTCCTGTTTCTTCACTTGAGATCCCGGGCGATGGCAGTATTGTCCATATGAAAAAATACGGATTTATCCGACTCTTTCATTCAGTTAACAAAGCCGGTAGAGACCGTTATTGGGCTACAAATTTTCTTACGATGGATCACGAGGACCGAAGAAACCTTCAGGCAATTTGTTGGTCTATCGAAAATTATCACCGGGCTTTGAAGGAACTCTGTTGTGTCGAAGATTGTAAAATCCGTAAAGAAGCCGGACAGAGAAATCACATCAACTGTTCTCTTCGGGCTTATATTCGGTTAGAAGCGGCTAATCAAGTGAACAATATTACTCTCTACAATGCTAAATGGGCTATCGAAAAGGCTGCTATTACAACCTATCTTGCAAATCCGAAATATGCGCTCTAATTTTTTTTCAAAAGGATGTGCGTAAGTCCTATATGAGATGATGTGCCCGCTAATCGAAGTTGAGTGCGCCTACAAGATCGTCATATCCAAAAATGTATCAACACATTCCGGTTCGAAGATGATCCGGATTCTTATGGTCTGGTTCTAGTGAACCGCACCTTTTTATTAAAAGATATCAAACGAAAGTACAATGTGTTGGATACGACTCTTGCAGGATAAACTCCAAAGCAAAAAAATAGATGTGCAAGACTACACATCTATGTACAATATATATTTATTATAGCAAATTGTTACAGTGCGCGACATATAACTCATTCACAATGTCAAGTGCAAAAATCCCTGAACGAAACTAGGTAAGTATGGAACAACAAAAACGAAAATTTATACCTCAAATTAAAAACGGGGTTCATTTCTGGCACAAAAGATCCTGAAAAAAAGACCACAAAGGATATATTACCTCTTTTACAAATACTGTTCCATATTCCGTCTAATCGGAGTATGGGGCTCGCAGAACTGTTATTCGGCAGTTGTCGAAACGGTTCGCGGCTTGAAATGTATGATGTAAACTTTGGAGGAACTAAACATATGACTAAGCGATTAAGTATTGCACTCGTTGCAGTAGCTCTGTTGCTCGTTCTCGTAACGATTATGCCGGTATCGGCATATGTCGTCAGACAGAACATCACGCAGGGTGCAACGATCTATATCGGAGAATCAGGTTTGAACCTGACCGCCGCGATTACTAACGGTGTCTATTATGGACCGAATGGTACTTATACTGCACAGGCGTTGGATCTCATCGGTCCTACCTGTGTAGATAAGACTACCCCAGCGCTTGGCTGGTGGGCATCTGCAGCAGTAATTAAGACAACCTCACCTACACTTTCAACTGTAGTGATTGGGCAAAACGATTATACTGTATCTGCATCTGTCTTTGGTCAGGGTATCGGTAACTGGTATCTTATTAACAAGTCTACCGGTTACGCAGATACGCCCGCGGTATTCGTGGTTGCAGACCCCACACTTGCACTCGATATCTGGGACTTCGGTTCCCCGACGGCGACTGTAAATCTTCCCGCAACTGGTAAATCAATTGTTCAGGGAGAGTGGCTAGGTTTCAAGATTGATACCAACCAGTACAGCGCACTGTCCAATGCAGCCATGAACTCTGGCGGTCGTTGGAATATTGTGAATCTGGCATGCGGTGGTGACTGTGATAGTTTTGCCCAGAACAACACTCCAACAGCTGATGGTTACATTGATATCACTGTAAAAGACGCATCCGGCACAACTCTTACTGGACTGTTGAACGCCTCAACCATCTCTGGTGGATATTACAACTCGCTTCTTAGGAACAACGTGTCATACCAAAGCCCGAACTGGATTTGGGGTAGTGCACCTTCGACCTACAACCCCCAGGGTGCCATATCAGGAGCAACCGTTCAGTTCGCTAACTGGTCAACCGGCGCCACTGATCTCAACGGTCAGTTTGCATACCCGGCAGGAACCTACACAGCTTACGCAACATCCAAGCTTAACTCAATGAACGATAACTATAAGCTTGGTGGAGCAGACTACACCGGAAAGACCGTATCTGCGACAGCTACTGTTACACTGGTTTCTGACTCTGTCAAGATTGAAGCAAACAAGGACAGTGTTGTACGCAGCAAGTCCTTCTCGATCACTGTTACTGGTAAGCCTAAAACCTCTTATCACCTGTGGGTCAAGGGTACCAGCAGTATGGATGGTACATATGATAACCAACCCCCAATGATTCGGGCATCACAGCTTGATGTGGCATTCGATCCCTTTGACACTGCTGTGGCGAACTTCGGTAACACTCCTTATGGCAGCTACGCCCCGGGTCTTGCAGGTAATTATACCTACCAGAACAGTGGTGGAGGCCTTGCTAACAATGTCTGGAGCAATGTTGCACATGGTAACGTAGGAACCTCAACCGACACTAGCAGACTTAAAGTCGGAAATGGTACATATCTATATGCTAACATCACCACGTCTAGCACGGGAACCCGTACTGTTGAATGGACAACCACCAACTGGACCAAGGCACAGACGTACACTATCCGTGTTGAACAGCAGTTTGTAAACAGTGTAGCTAACACTGGAAACAATCAGGCTGGATTCACGTATAACACCGGATCCTACAAGAGCGATGAAGTCAATGTAAAGGTCGAGAAAGGCACAGTCACCATCGTGGCAGCCGGCTCCCAGAGCTACTACCTCGGAGAAGAGATTAAGTTCTCAGGTACCAACACCGAAACACCAACTACCTACCTGTTCATCACTGGTCCGAACCTGAAATCAGGAGGTTCATCGATCAAGAGCACTAACCCCCGTACAGTCGAAGTTGTAAACAACGACCCCGCTCAGTTCCAGACGGCTTCAGTCCTCGGTGACAACACTTGGTCCTGGAAGTGGGGAACTGCAACCGTAGCACTTGATGCTGGCACGTACACCATCTACGCAGTAGCTACACCCAACAACGCTAAAGATCAAAACCTTGAAAACACAGCGTTCGGAACGGTTTCTATCATCATTAAGAAACCATTCGTCTCAGCTACAGCATCCCAGTCCACAGTAGCACAGGGTGACAAGATCATCATCGCAGGAACCGCACAAGGTCAACCCACACTGGGTGTCAAGATCTGGGTCCTCGGTAAGAACTACCCGACCCAAGCCTCTGATGTCAAGACTCAGTCTGTGAATGCTGATGCATCGTTCAAATACGAGATCAGCGGAACCTCTACCAAGAATCTCTATCCCGGTCAGTACTTCGTTGTCGTTCAGCACCCGATGCAGAACAACATCTTCGATATCGACACATGGACTGATACAGGCATCACTGGCACCGTCAGGGTCATTAACAAGCAGATGAATAACGCTGCAGCACCCAGTGCCGCACAGACCGTCTTCACCCTCCTCGGTGCAAGCAGTCTCCAGGGATCTGACGCAGCTGAAGCCCTTGTTCAGGGTATCAACAGCGCAAACGTCGATGATACCTACACCAAGCTCCAGTTCCTCGTCGAGATACCAGTCATTCGTATCGCACCAGTTGGCGACAAGCACGTTGGTGACAAGTTCACTATCACTGCATCGACCAACCTCGCGGTAGATGATGAAGTCCTCGTCACCGTCTACTCATCATCATTCAAGCCAACTCAGAAGAGCCAGAGTGGCGAGTTCAGCGGAGCAACCGGTACCGTCAAGGTCACCAAGGGTGACAGCGGTATGAACACGATCTCGTTCCCTGTTGATTCATCAACATTCAAACCGGACGAGTACATTGTTACTGCAAGCGCAATTCTTCAGGTAGCAACCGGCACTGCACTCTTCAATGTTCTTGAAGGCGCAGCACCCGTTGTAACAACCAAAGCACCTGTTGTAGTAACAACTGTTGCACCCGTTGTAACAACTGTAGCACCCGTTGTAACAACTGCAGTCCCAACGACCACACCCAAGCCGGCCCCCGGCTACGGTGCATTGATCGCATTGATTGGTCTTGGCGCAGTTGCGTTCATCGTTGTGCGCAGGCACTAAAACCAAAATCTAAAAATCTTTTTTTTATTTGCAGTTTTTCAGGGATATAAGCCGGATTGGCTTTTTAGTTTGTCTGGTGAAAAACCATGAGGCATTCTCATTCTGTGACCGATCTTTACGAGCGTTTTTTGAGTTCAATGAGTTCATCCCCGCGTCTGCCCCCTCCTCAAACCCGGCGTAACACCTTTTAATGCCAGAGCCGTTAACGTAAATGTAACCGGATGCTATTACACGGGGCATCGCTATATGTGGAGGGATTGATCAGTGAAATTCAGCGCAAACATTCTGGATATTGCAACGCGAGGTGTACTTCTCAACCGGGCAGATGCCCGCAGCATCGGTGTGCTTGATGGCGATCGTGTCCAGATAATAAACCTAAAAAGCGGCATATCAGCAGCAGCATTATTGCACACAACCTCAACGATCGCACGGCAGGGCACTGTCGGCATATACCGGATTACCAATGAGCGCCTGCATCTCGAAGATGGAGCAGAAGTAGAGATCCGCGAAGCAAAAAGACCTGCATCCTTAGACTTTATAAAAAAGAAGATGGATGGTATCCGGCTCAACAAAGAAGAGACCCTGACCATCATCAAGGATGTGGTGAGTGACGATCTATCTGCCGCCGAACTCACAGCATACATCACTGCGTCCTACATCAACCCGCTCGACATGGACGAAGTCGAGCATCTCACCCGTGCGATGGTAGAGACGGGCGAACAGATCAAGTTTGCATCGCGCCCGATTGTGGATAAACATTCCATCGGTGGCGTTCCGGGCAACAAGATCTCGCTTCTCGTAGTCCCCATCATTGCCGCAAGCGGTCTCAAAATACCAAAGACGAGTTCACGGGCGATCACGGGTGCCGGTGGCACAGCCGATCTCATGGAAGTCCTCGCATTTGTTGAGTTCTCTGCTGGGGAAGTCCAGCAGATGACTGAAAAAGTTGGTGGAGCAATTGTCTGGGGCGGTGCGACAAATATCGCACCAGCTGATGATCGCATCATCATCCAAGAATACCCTTTCAAGATTGATGCCAGAGGACAGATGCTTGCCAGTGTCATGGCAAAAAAATTTGCCGTGGGCGCAAATCTTGTGGTAATCGATATTCCCGTTGGTCTGCATACCAAAGTTGCGACCATGGCAGATGGAAGAAAACTTGCACGGGAATTTATCGAACTGGGCGAACGGCTCGGCATGAAGGTTGAATGTGCTCTGACCTATGGCGATATTCCCGTAGGGCACAGTATCGGCCCGAAACTTGAGGTAAAAGAAGCCCTGCGGGTGCTTGAAGGAGCAACAGAACCCAACTCATTCATCCAGAAGAGTATTGCGCTTGCAGGGATCGCGTTTGAAATGTCAGGAAAAGCTTCACGGGGAGCCGGAGCAGCCATGGCACAGGAGATCCTCACAAAAGGAAAAGCGCTGGAAAAATTCCGCCAGATTATTGAGATACAGGGAGGAGACCCCAAGGTAAAATCCGATGATATTATTCCCGGTGAACACCAGTATGTAGTAAAAGCCCCTGCCTCCGGATACGTCATCGAGATGAACAACCGTTCCCTCATTACCCTTGCCCGCACGGCAGGAGCCCCGCAGGATGCCGGTGCCGGCATTCTCCTGCACGCCAAAAAGGGCAAACTCGTAAAAACCGGAGAACCGCTCTTTACCCTGTATGCTGAACGGAGCTGGCGGCTCCAGAATGCAATTGAGGAAGGCAGGCGCCTGATGCCGGTGCTTGTCGAAGGTATGCTGCTTGACCGTGTGCCCTCAATTTCAGAGATATAGACCGATTGGCTGATATATGAGCAGGTAGCGATAATTTATCATGTATAGTCAAAGTCATCGTTTCCTTTTTGCTCTGCTGTGCGTGTTCCTTCTCTGCAGCTCTGTACAGGCAACGAACCTGCAGATAGCTGTGCAGGACAATATCGACAACTCCTCTGTCCCTTATGCCACGGTATTTCTCAATGGCGGCAACATTGCCCGGACAAATACCCTCGGTCAGGTGTATCTTACACATTCCGGATTGAATGACTTAAAAATCATGGTCTCAAAGACCGGTTATGATGACTGGGTAAAAACAGTAAGCCGAAATGAAACCGCTCTCCTTGTCAACCTGAGCAGGAAATCCCTCACCCTCAAAGTGAGTCTTTTTGACTCAGACACCCTTGTGCCGGTTTCAGGAGCCCTTGTAAATATTTCTGCAGAAAATGTGACAATGGGAAAGCAGACGGATCTCTCCGGCTCTGCACTGTTCGGCGTGACCGCTGCAACCCTGTATTCCGTGGATATTGAAGCCGCCAACTACCAGCCTCGCCATACAACGATAGATATGGCATTAGAAAACCGGGATGTCCAGTACTGGCTGCTCCCCGGGAACCGCTTTGCCATCGAAATCAAAGACAAGAATGGAAAGTCACCTCTTCCTGATGCAGAAGTGCGTATCAATTCAGCGCTTGTGGGAAAGACTGATACCAAAGGAAGGCTCGTTATACCGGTTACCCGCGGAAACACCTATACCATTGAGATCAGTAAGACCGGCTACCAGACTTTTACGGAATCCCGAATCATCAGTGATGCGGATGCTATCTATTCCGTAGAAATCACCAAAGCCCCCATTGGTGCGTTCATCTTTGTTGTGGATGAAAACCGTGTAGCGATCAGTGGTGCGGATGTATATATCAATGGCAATTTGCTTGGGAGTACCAACCAGTACGGGCGCAGCACATCCCCAAGCTTAGTATCGGGAACGTACCCGGTTGAGATCAGAAAAGCAGGGTATGTGACAGTGAGCCGCCCGATCCAGGTATCAAACGTAAATGAAGATTATATGTTCGTGATGCCTTTTGAAAACTCTGTTCTCACCCTCTTTGTCAAGGACAATGAGCAGAAGAGTGTTCCAAATGCCAGCATCTCTGTCAATGGTAATGTTCTTGGTATGACTGATGATCGCGGACAGTACAATACCAGACTGAATTTCAATACTCCTTACAATATCACCGCATCAAAGGATGGTTACCAACCTGCCTCTATCCAGAAACAAGTCGTTTCGGGGAATGCAACAGCCACAGCCACTCTCACTTTGGAAAAGAATCTGGACTGGGGACTTATCACCACCATTGCGGCAGGGGTTGTGGGCATTCTTGTGCTGTTTGCAGTAATCAGGATGATTGGTCACCAGAGAAAGCACCGTCATGGCATCAGAAGGAACGAAATATAATCTCTTTTTTCCGGCCGCTTTTTGATAAGAATCATGCAAAGTTCAGTGTTATGAGCGTTTTTTTTTAAAAAAAAATGATCGGAACGGGTCATGGAACTCACGATTATCCACAATAACCCCCGATACGTGTATTACGGTCCGAGCAAAAACCTCTGGCTTGTGTAAAATTTTCATCGGAATTTAATTAAAAAAAACGGACCCAGCGGGAATCGAACCCGCGTCCTTGGGTTCGAAGCCCAAGAGGATATCCTCTACCCCATGGATCCTTCTCATCTTCTTTACATCAAAAGATATTAAGCATTTTCTACCGATACACTACTTCAATGATTCTGTCTGCACCTGAAATTGAGCGCCGTCTCGACATTGACAGTCCCGCAGGAAAACTTGTTATTACACCATATGGTGTCGAATGCCAGCAACCCGCGTCATATGATCTCCGCGCTGCTGACACTATTGTGCTTGAACGAGGTACATGCACACTCGTCCCGACACTTGAATGGGTTGAACTGCCGATGGATATTGCCGGAACGCTGCGGTGCAGGTCATCAATGGGGAGACGTGGGGTATTACTTGGCGCAGGTTTTGTGGACCCGGGTTTTCGGGGGCAACTGACGCTCTGCCTGACCAATATGGGTGAGGATACAATTACTGTGCAGAAGAACGACCGGATTGTACAGCTGATCCTTCACGAAGTGCTGGAAGGAACCCGGTTGTACGCGGGGCGTTACCAGGATAGCAAGGGAGTTGTTGAGGCGAAATAATGGTGATACGTACCGAGAGAAAATATATCGAGATTTTAAGAATCTTAAAAGAGCATAGCGAACCGGTGGGGGCAAAACGCCTTTCAGAACTTATGGCAGATCGGGGTTTTGTCTTAAGTGACCGTGCAGTCCAGTATTATCTCAGCTATCTCGACACAATGGGATTTACTGAGAAGGTCGGAAATCTGGGAAGATTATTAACCCCTCTTGGTCTGGATGAGACTGACAACGCTCTTGTTGATGATAGGATTGGATTTGTCATATCAAAACTCGAGCGACTCGCGTACCGGAGCACGTTTGATCCAGAGACCGGCACCGGAGATGTGGCATATAATCTCTCTATTGTACCTGCAGAGTCCTTAGAAAAGGTTACTGCAGCATTCGATGAAGTAGTAAAATCCGGCTGTGGATTTTTCAACTCCTACCGGATTATCGATCGCGATCCCCGTATCCCTCATGGATCGGCAGGTTTCATAACCATCTGCAGTATTTCCATGGATGGCGTATTCCAGAGAAAGGGAATACCGGTCAAGATGGCATTTGGCGGAACACTGGAGATCGAACAGGGCACACCCCGGCGCTTTAAGGACCTGATCGGCTACCGTGGAACAACCATCGACCCGCTGGAACTCTTTATCTCATCAGGACTTACCTCAATTTCCAGTTTCGCCCGGACAAAAACCGGCATTGCGCTTGCAAACGTCCGCGAAGTTCCCTGTGCAGCAAAATCGCAGGTGGAAGAGACCATTCACCAGATGAACAAATGCGGCTTTATCTTTCCCGTTGGGCTGGGAACGCAGGTCTTTAATTTACCCAACAACCCCTACCGGCTCTCGATCGTTGCCTTCAGCGGGCTGAATTATATTGGAAATACGGTTGAGCACGGTATTGAGATCAAAACAGAGATAGGAGCTGGAAATATTCAGTTCTCAAAAGTGATGGAAACCAACTGATCCCTTTGTTCAGATCCATGAAAGATCATCTTTTTTTGTGGTGATCTTCCGTTTTTTACCCGTAGTCGGTGATTGTCCGGTCGCAGCCTCTTCCTGCAATTTGTCTTCATTATCATCCCCGGTTCCCGGGACACTCTTTTTCTGGGCGAGACTGGTATGGATAAGTCCGGAGTCCCTTGCTTGTGGAACTGCTGTGCGCACAACGTTCTTTCCCCCAAAAATCTCATCCTTTGCCCGGTAACTGGGATCTTTCACGCTGACTTTCATCTCTTCAGAGTCTGCTTCGGGTGCATCTGCAACGGGGCCCGGTGAAATAAAATCCTCCTCACGCACCACGGGTTCTTGAACGACTCGTTCTTCTGTATCGATGTTCTGCTGCTCTATGGGCAGGGTCTTTCGTTTTCCAATAATGACAGTTCGTTGTTCAGTGGATTTTTCTACGGTTGGAACCGTTCGGGGTTGCACCTGCACACGGGTTTGGGGTAAATCAGTGGGCGAATCCTGGGAGATGACAGCACGTCCGGGTATAGCCGGTTTTTTCAGCATATCGGTAGTTGCCTTGAATGTTCGACCGGAGATGGCACTCATCCGTTGTCTCTGCAAATCTTTTTCTATTCTCTGGCGTTCGGTATCCTTCGTCCGTATCTGGCTGTCACTGATGTGGACTCCTGCCTCTCGTGCCGGTTCCTGCACTTTTGTACCTGATGCCGGTGCATCGTTGTGTAATGTTGTGTGCGACCGTGGATGGTGTAGCGGGGAAGTATGATGGGTTTGTACCTCGTGTTCCTGCCGGGCAACAACCCGGTGTTGTGGCTCGTTTCCCCTCAACTCACGATGCGGTGCAGTTCTCTCCTGCATACCCGCTGTCGTTTTTTGTGTATCGGCTGATGGTGGATAATCTGCAACTGGCAACTCTTTTTTTATGGCCACGGGCATTTGACTCTCTGGGGTCTGCGGACGCGCAACCGGAGAATGCGCACCAGAATCCTTGTCCGTGGGTTCCTTTACGGGAAGAGCGATCATCTCGTCCCGGGATTGTCTTTCCATCTGTTTTTGAGAAACAGCCTCTGGGCCCGCTATGTTTCTTGAACCTTTTGAAATGGTGATGGTTTCAAGGGAGATGGATTCGATCTCACTATCCGTATCTTTCTGATACCCTGTCCTGCCCTGTGCACGGATCCCCCGGATCTCATCGATACGGGGAATGTTTTCAAGGCCTGATAGCATGATGATGATCGCAACATTTTGTGTATTCACCACCGGGTAATCCCCGGATCGGGTTTCAAGCCCGGCAATGCTGCGGTCGATCCATTTGCGGACGGTCATGAACCCTTTTAACGAGAGTTCATGAGATGGCCCGGCAATGAGGATAAGCGCCTTGTGGGCGCTGGTCATATCACATGGGGTTGAAATTTCGTGATATATTGCCTGCTTTGCGAGCTCAACGAGACGCGAGGCTCTTTTATTGTGATGGTCAGCTGAAATAGCCGCAGGTCGCAGCCATGATAAGAAACCCATTGGATCACTGGGAATGTGTTCAACTGCATAACCGATGGTGATAAAGCCCATTCCTTTCATTGTATTGAGGACCTCACCGGAATCCAGCACCACTTCTGCGAGTTCAAGACCCCCGTCTGCCTTGAACTCCCCTGCCCGCAGGATAAGACTGATCCTCTTTACAATCGCATCGTTTAACAGGAGATAGGTTGCAAGTGTTGGAGATAGTACCGGCTGCTCTTTAACAAAGCCCATCTTTTCTGCAAAACTCTTCTCTTTTTTTGCCAGTGTGGATTTCTGTGATCTGATCTTTTTAAACCATGTCTCGTTATCGAAAAGGATAATACCATCGAGCAGGGGTGAAAGCATATCGATATCATCTGCGGCTTTTGCGGACTTCCGCTCACCCTCGGCAAGGCAGGGAAGCGTGACGAGGCCAAATATTGGCTCAACAACGGAGTTCCTGAGAGCTGCAATGATATGGGGTGCCACATCCACCATGCTTCCGCCAAGCCCCAGGCAGATGAAGATAGCATCGGTCTCTCCGTGATCAACGTTCTGGACTCTGGAGAGAACCTCACCGATATCGATCGTTGCAGTCTGGGTGCTGTCTCCAGTTGCATCTGCGGGTCCGGGGTCCAGCGCAGGGAAATATATCTTGGAATTTTCAGGCAGGCTTTTGAGCTGCGATAAGGTAGTATCATCGACATCAACAGCAAATGCCTGGACACAAGCCACTTTGCTGCTACGACGGTCTATCGTATACAGGCTGTTTGCAATCCTGCATCCTGCACCCCCAAGTCCGATTGCCAGTATTCTCATGCGCGTCCCTTGTCAAACCCGGTGTTTAAATATGTACTTTGGATATGTACAATTGATTGTTCGAAGTTGAATATCTTATAGGATAATATCGTCTGATTGAAAAAAAGGTTTGTTGGTCAACGAACGATATCATCTTGTTTTTTTCTGAGTATGTTTGTGCACGGTTTTCCGCAGGGTTCCAGGATTTTTACATTTTCTATTGGATAAAAAATCCGTAACTGGTCATTTTTCATGGAGTCCGATCCAAAAACTCCCAAATCTTTTAAAAAAAACACGCCTTTACCGATCGAATGGCCGGATCTTCCTGCGTTCACCTCCGCTCTCGCTGATGTTTCAGGGTTTTTTATAAAAAAAACGTCAGAATGGGCTTTTTTTCTTTGAGCCTTCCAAATACCTCAACATAAAATCATAATTTATTTAACTGTGTGTACGGTAATACTCCATGAGGTGAACAAACCTTGACATATGGAATTGAATTTGTACCAGGAAATGTCAATGTAAAGCAAGTTGTCAACTTCTGTAAACTTGCAGAATCCAAAGACATAGATTTCGCATGGATCACTAACCACTACAACAACCGTCACTGCTACCCCACCCTCGCCGCCATCGCGCAGGCGACCACGTCCCTTAAGATGGGACCGGGTATTATGAACGCATTTACCGACACCCCTGCAGCAATGGCATCCTTTGCCTGCACGCTGAACGAGATTTCCGATGGACGTGCAGTCCTCGGTATTGGTCCCGGTGACCTCTCCACGCTCCCAAAGTTGGCAATCAACCCTGAAAAGCCAGTCGGACGCCTCGAGGAAGCCGTAGTCCAGATCCGCAAGCTCTGCGCCGGTGAAGAAATCAAGAAGTCTGGAATGCAGTTCTTCGACTATGATGGTGCAAAGCTGACCGGTGTTAACCTGCCAGGAAAGAAGGGTATCCCGATGTACATCGGTGCACAGGGCCCCAAGGTTCTTGAGCTCGCCGGAAAAATCGGTGACGGTGCATTGATCAACGCATCCAACCCCAAGGACTTTGCTGTTGCAATCCCGATCATCAAGGCAGCCTGCGACAAGGTTGGCAAGAAGAACTTTGACATCGGTGCATACACTGCAATGTCAATTGACCAGAGCGAGAAGAAGGCCCGTAATGCAGCTAAGATTGTTGCCGCATTCATTGCAGCTGGCTCTCCGGAACCTCTGCTCACCCGCCACGGACTCGACCTTGCCAATGTTGCCAAGATCAAGGTAGCACTCGGAAAGTTCGACTTCAAGACTGTTGGAGAACTCGTTGGCGACAAAGAGATCGATGCATTCACCATTGCAGGAACCCCCTCGATGGTCAAGCAGAAATGCGAAGACCTCACCAAGGCCGGTGTGACCCAGATCATCTTCGGCTCACCCCTCGGTCCAGACATGACCAACTCAATCCGCCTCCTCGGCAAATACGTAGTATAGGCGCGAAACAATACCTGTTGGGGATACTTCCTAACATGGCCGTAATCCCCGGCAGATATTAACAATCATTTTTTCACCCTTTTCCAATATCTCCCTTGAATGAATACTATACATGGGGAACGGGCTTTTGTGCCCACTTTCTACACACGCTTTGCACGTGCTCGGATAGACGACGGGGATTGGTATCTCTCTTAGATCATGAGGATCCTAATTCACTATGAGTATCTCTCAATGGCAGGGATTCCACTTGATACTTCAAAACAAAAAGAATAATCCCGCATCAGGATCGGACTGCAAACTTTTACAAAAATCCCCATAGCCAACAGATCCCAGTGCAAACTACTATCAGTTCCTGCCAGAAATATTATCTTCAACAGGTATGTATTCTGTCAGGGAAGTTGTCACCAGCAGGGGCACACTACAATATCGCGAGGAGCACTACACCGGACTCAGGTGCAGGATCAGTCCCGACCGTTTAAAACGTCAGATCGATCAGTCATTATATCTCCCTTCAAACGCCGGGGGTTGCCCGTTCTGCCGCGATGCAGTGATGACTGTTACCCCCACGTTTCCCAATGGCCACCGTATCATCCGTGGTGAAAGTGTCACGTTTCCCAACCTCTTTCCTTTCGGCGAAGGCCATGTGGTAACTGTTATGACCCGTGAGCACGCGGTCGTCTCTTTTACCCGGCAACAGGTAGTGGATGCACTGCTCTCGCAGATCGAGGCACTGCGGCAGGTTGATGGCTATCCCAGCATCAACTGGAACTTCCTGCCATCTGCAGGTGCAAGTCTTGTACATCCCCACATGCAGGGGCTGTCAGACTCCTATCCGTCCCGTATTGTTGACCTCTATCTCGCTGCAAGTGAGCAGTACCGAAAAAAAGAGGGCAGGAACTACTGGGATGTTGTGAGAGAGCAGGAACGCTCCTCTGATCGGTATCTGTTTGGGGATGAGATTCTCTGGTCTGCCCATGCGGTACCGGTAGGTGAACGGGAGGTACGGGGGTTACTGCCCATCTCAACGCTGGACGAAATGGAAAACTGCGTGGATCTCGTGGCGCAGGGCATACTTGAGATCATCGCATTATACCGGGAACTGGGAACCCACGCGTTCAACATCTCCCTGTTTTTTGATAAGAACGGCAACGACCATGGATTCCGTGCGTTCTGTTCCATGATATCACGGATCAACCCAAACCCTTCATCTACAAGCGATTCCGCATTCATGGAGCGACTCCACCTTGAACCGGTAATCATGACGCTTCCCGAAGATTTGGGAAAATTCTACAAAAAAGAGAGAAAGTAAAAAATTTACTCGAATTTTGCTACGAGTTTGTTCTTGGAAACGAGCACGCCGTCTTTCTTGTGGGGCTTTCTGAGAATGGAGTCGTTTGCCTTTTCGATCTCGCGGGCTTCGTCACAGAGCATTGCTGCAACTTTCAGCATTTCGTGAGCGCTTGCAACGATCGGGATGTATTTCTCCCATTCCTTGGTCATGAAGCAGCCCTTGACATTCTGTCCTGCAACAGCCATGGCTATCTCGTGAGCTGCACGTGCCTTTGCCAGTGCATAGTTGTTGGTGAACTCACCCTCAACTGCCTTATCAGTGGTCATGACGATCTTCGGGAGCACAAGTTCTGCGCCCTTCTTGCCTGCCTTTACCTGGTCGATGACCAGATCAACAGCGAGCTGGAGTTTGCGGAATGCACCGGTAATTGCCAGCACTTTGACAAGGTTACCGTTAAAGTCGGCCATCTCTACGGGGTCGAGGAACTCGCGGCGTGCACCGATCATGGAGTCTGCCTTCATGATGATATAGCCGAAATTGCTGGCCTTGACTCCTTCCCATTCCTTCTTCGTGGTCACATCATCGGTGATGATAATGACCGGGATACCTGCTGCAGCAAGCTGTTCGCGGGCACCGGTTGGTCCGGGGAGAACCCCGTTGGGGGAGACTACAATACAGAAGTCCGGTTTGTATGCCTTTAAATTGGAAACAACACGGTCAACATCAGCCGGCTCAAGTTTTGTGCCGCTGGTGGCCATGAATGTCTGCATGTCTTCACGGTCTGCTCTCTCATCGAGAAGCAGTTCTGCCATTACACCACTTGCGATGTTGCCGAGCTTGGCAACTCCTACTTTAACAACCATCTAATTTCACCTCGATTTGTTATAACACGATATTATGACCCGGTATTCATATAAACATTTTGAAATGTAATTTCACGCCGGAAATCCCCGAACAGGATTTTTCCACCCCCGGATAATCCCTTATTAAAATTAGTTCTAGTCATTATCATCCATTGTTCTGAAGTTAACGAAAAGTGTTTAAGTTTGGCAAGAAAATTAAATTCTATGAAAGATGGGCTGCTCACTGATCGTCAGATGGAAATTCTCAGGTACAGGAAACAGGGACTTACCCAGCAGCAGATCGCTGATATCATCTCCACATCAAAAGCCAATGTTTGCACGATTGAAAAGAGCGCCATGGAAAACATCCGCCGCGCAAAAGAGACGCTCGAGTTCCTCTACACACTCGATGCCACCCATCTCGGCACCATCCCATCAGGAACCGATCTGTTCGATGTTCCTACCATCGTATTCAGTGAAGCAGAAAAAATAAACATCAAGGTAAAATACGATACCATCTCATTAATCAACCGTATCCGTGAAGCGCGCCCCCAATGCTGCAAAGCCCGGTGCATCTGTGAAGATATCGTTGTATACATCACGGATCAGGGAGAACTCTATTTCGGATAACAAAATTTCCGATAACAAAGTCAGCCGACGTTCATGGAGGCTCCTCCCTGTCGGAAAAAATCCTGACGTATCACTGGCATATATTTATATCTTCTTTTCTACAATAATTATGGAAGCCGATATGAGGTTATCCTATTCAGAATCAATCTGCCAATCGTATGAAAAGCAGATTATTGATCTCTGGAAACGGCGGAACCGTATCTTAAAGACACAAAGAACAACGGTTGTGCCGTGGGTGATCCTTGATTGGTGCCCCTCGCCATACAGGTGGGGTATACCGAGAAGGAGTTGTGATTTATCACAACAGGCTGACTGAGTGGGTCTGATCAGGACGCATGGGTCGACGTTCGTGCAACGAGCCCGTTCCCTCTGCTGCAAAAAAAGCAGGTGGATGCGCCATTGTCAGGATCTTCTTTCGCGAGACAGGAATGCCGGTGCACACTGGCATAAGTGATGCAATATCTGTTGCATCCCCTTACTACGGACAAATATTCAGCAACAGTCATCAGAGCCGTTAATCCGAATAGGATTAGCCACTGAAGGCAGCTGTATATCCTTGTCAGTACCGCGTGTTAGTTTCTGGAACAATACGTTTCAAAAGCTCGGATTAATCTTAAAAATTCGTGTCGCAATCAGAATAACCTACACGCAAAAAAAGGATTGATTAACACATGCCAAAAATTAACAGACCCCGCCGTGGTTCTCTTGCATTCAGCCCGAGAAAGCGTGCAAAGAGCCCAATCCCGAAATACCAGTCGTGGCCCACAACCGAAGGGGCACCGATGCTGCAGGGATTTGCCGGATACAAAGTAGGTATGACGCATGTTATCATGGTAGATGACCACAAGAGCAGTCCGACCGAGGGAAAGGAGATCATGGTGCCCGTCACCGTTATCGAAATCCCCTTAATGAAAGTCGCTGCAATTCGTGCCTATTCCTTTGATACATACGGTAAACATGCCCTGACTGAAATCTGGGCAGAACCGCTCGATGCAGTTCTTGGACGCAGGATCACCATGCCCAAGGATTACGACAAAGAAGCCGCGCAGAAGAAATTTGCAGATGCAATCGAAGCCGGCATTGTTGCAGAGATACATGCGATTACCTATACACAACCCGCAGCCTTAACTGGTGTTCCTAAGAAAGTCCCCGACCTGATGGAAATCAAGGTTGGCGGTGGCGACATTAAGAAATTGTTTGAATTTGCCCAGAGCCTTCTAGGAAAAGAGGTAGCGTTAAACAACGTCCTCCAGACCGGCTCGTATGCAGATATTACGGCAATCACGACCGGAAAAGGTACCCAGGGCGCTGTAAAGCGCTGGGGTATCGCACTGCGCAAACGCAAACACTCCCGCGGCAAGAAAGAACGACATATCGGAACTCTTGGACCCTGGAACCCCCACCATGTCCGGTGGCAGGTCCCCCAGATCGGCCAGTTGGGATTCCAGCAGCGCACAGAATTCAACAAGCGGATCTTAAAAGTCAGCGATAATGCGAGTGAGATCACCCCAGCGGGTGGATTCCTCCACTATGGTGTCTTAAAGAGCCCGTATGTTCTGGTCAAGGGATCAATACCCGGCCCGGTCAAGCGTCTTATACGTATCCGCCCGGCGATTCGTCTCGGTGAACATGTTGTCAGGATGCCGTCAATCCAGTTTGTGAGCGTCCAGAGTAAGCAGGGGTGATCAGAGATGAAAGCACAGGTTAAAACCATTGAAGGTGGCGTTGTAAAAGATATTGAACTTCCGGAACTCTTCTCAGAAGCTTACCGCCCCGATCTGATCAAAAAGGCAGTCATGGCCCTCCAGAGCACCCGCAGGCAGCCGCACGGGACCAACCCGTTTGCCGGCATCTGCTCGTCAGCAGTAGGCTGGGGAAGTGGTCGCGGTTCATCGCACGTGCCCCGTATCAAGAACGGTTCACGGGCAGCCAAGGTTCCGCAGGCAAAGGGCGGGCGTGAAGCACACCCCCCGAAAGTAGCCAAAATACTGGTAAAAGAGATCAACCAGAAGGAAAAGCAAAAGGCATTCCGCTCAGCAGTTGCAGCAAGCATCTGCGAGGAGCTCATCAGGGGAAGAGGCCACATTTTCGACGGCGCAGCCCCGTTTGTCCTTGAAGACAAATTTGAGTCTCTCGATAAGACAGCAGATGTCATCACTGCACTCACAACCGCTGGTCTCTATGGAGATGTCGAGCGGGCAAAGGACAGCAAGAAGGTAAAAGCCGGAAGAGGCAAGATGCGTGGTCGAAGGTTTAAGCAGAGAAAGAGCCTGCTCATCGTCACTGCCGGAACACCTCTGCGTGCAGCACGCAACCTGTCCGGTGTCGATGTAGTGACCGTAGATCAGCTGAATGTTGAGCACCTTGCACCCGGTATGCTGGCAGGACGCTTAACCGTGTGGACAGAAAGTGCACTCGTCCGTCTGGAGGGGAGATAAATGGTTCTGAAATACCCGTTTGTAACTGAGAAGGCGATGGTCCTTTTAGAGAACCAGAGCAAACTCCAGTTCCTTGTCAACCGTCAGGCAACAAAGATCTCAATTAAGCGCGAGATCGAAAAGACGTTTGGGCAGAACGTAAAAAGCGTTCGTACCCTTATGAACATGCATGGCGAAAAGAAAGCCATCGTGAGCTTTGAGAACGATAAAGCAGCCGAAGAAATTCTGAGCCGGCTAGGCATAATGTAGGTGGGGAAAAATGGGACATAGAATCACAACACAAGCCCGTGGCAAGGGAGGCCCGACATACAGGGCGCCATCCCACCGTTATAAAGCAGAGTTAAAGCACATCGGTGATGATACACAAAATATCACCGGAAGTGTCATCGACATCGAACACGACCCGGCCCGCAATGCACCAATTGCACTCGTCAAACTCGAGAGCGGATCCAAGGTCTATATGCTTGTGACCGAAGGGCTCGGAATCGGAGAAGTCATTACCTGGGGATCCAGCGGGGAAGTGAAGAACGGAAACACGCTCACTCTCCAGCACATCCCGACCGGTACCTACATCTGCAATATCGAATCCCGCCCCAATGATGGCGGTAAGTTTGTCAGGGCTTCAGGAGTCCAGGCAGTTGTTGTAGATAAAATTGAAGACCGCGTCGGGATCCGGATGCCGAGTGGCAAGACCAAATGGTTCAATCACCGCTGCCGGGCAACCATCGGTATTGTTGCCGGTGGCGGCCGCGTTGACAAGCCGTTTGTGAAAGCAGGCAACAAGCACCACAAGATGCAGAACACCGCATCCAACTGGCCACGCGTCCGTGGTGTCGCAATGAACGTCATCGACCACCCGTTCGGTGGCGGTGGACACCAGCACCCGGGTCGCCCGAAGACCATTGCAAGAGGCACATCTCCAGGCAGGACTGTCGGACATGTGGCTGCGCGCAGGACAGGTAAGAGCAGGAAGTGAAGGGTATGGCAGCACCTAAAAAGACACAAAAGAGAATGCCAAGACGGCGTGAGGAGTTCACCTATCGCGGCTTTACTATCGACGAGCTCAAGGCAAAGGGTATCAACGAACTCCTCCCTTTAATGCCTTCCCGTCCACGCCGCAAGGTTGTACGCGGTTTCTCCCGCGGGGAAGAGACATTACTTGCAAAGGTTCGAAGTGGCGATGACAAAGTCAGGACACATCTCCGTGAAATGCTTGTCATGCCGGAAATGATCGGAAAGACAATTGAGATCTACAATGGCAAGGAGTTCATAAAAGTTGAATTCCAGCCGGAGTCTGTCTTCCACTACCTCGGAGAGTTTGCACTGACCAGAAAGAGGATCTCTCACGGAAGCGCCGGTATCGGTGCAACACGAGGAAGCAAGTACGTTCCGCTGAAGTGATGAAAATGGCACGAACTGATTATTCACTGAAAATCAAGGGCGACGAGATAGCCAGAGGAAAGGCTAATGAATTAAACATGTCGCCCAAGCATTCGATCGAAATTGCCACGTTCATCAGGCATCAGCACGTGAACGATGCAATCGCATACTTACACCAGGTCGTCACCTTGAAAAAGGCAATTCCGTTCCGGCGTTTTAACCGGAACGTTGCCCACAAGCGTGGTCTTCCCGGTAACTGGGATGCAGGCAGGTTCCCGGTAAAGGCATCAAAGGCGTATATCCGCCTCCTTGAATCGGTAAAAAAGAATGCCGAGTATATCGGCCTCGACCCGGAAAACTTAGAGATCATTCATGCCACGGCAAGCCGCGGCCGGGCCCAGAAAGCATTCTTCCCCCGTGCAATGGGAAGGGCAACTCCCAAAGTCCGTGAATCTGTGAACCTCGAAGTTATCGTTCGCGAGGTGGCTTAAATGGCAGTCGAGAGAAAATTTATTTCAGAGGGTGTAAGAAAAGCCCGCGTTGAGAAGTACCTTTCAAAGGAACTCAAACGTGCGGGATACGGCGGTATGGACATTGCAAGAACCCCTCTGGGCACGCAGGTCACAATCTTTGCCGAGAAGCCCGGTATCGTGATTGGTAAAGGCGGCAAACTCGTCCACCAGCTCACTCTGGATCTTGCCCAGAACTACGGTGTTGAATCACCACAGATCGAGGTACAGCAGGTCACAAACCCCAGCTTTAATGCCCAAATCATGGCAGAACGGCTGGCAAACGCCCTTGAGCGAGGCTGGTACTTCCGTAAGGCAGGCACCAGCATCCTGCGCCGTGTCATGGAATCCGGTGCCCTTGGCTGTGAAGTCGTGATTGCCGGTAAGCTTACCGGTGCACGTGCGCGTACCCAGAAATTCACCGAGGGCTACATCAAGCACTGCGGTGAACCGAGCAACACGATCGTTGAGAAAGGCTACGCAGTAGCGATTAAGAAACTCGGCGTAATCGGTGTTCAGGTCAAGCTGGTTCCCGGTGGCGCAAAGATGCCCGATCATTTCACGATCATCGAGCAGAAGAAGAAGGCACCGGCACCCGCAGCAACAGTTACCAGAATTGGTGATGTTGAATCTGATGAGCCGGCACTTCCTGATGAGAGATTAGGGGAGGACCAGTAAATGGCGATCTTCAGGGCAAATGATGTCAGGCAGCTCTCGGATGTGGAACTTCAGGAACAGATGGGAAAACTCCGGATGGAGCTTGTCCAGCACTACGGTAAAGTCAGTGCCGGTGGCGCAACCGAGAACTCGGGACATATCGGCGAACTCAGGAGAACAATCGCCCGCATGTTGACCGAGCAGAACCGCAGGAGAACTGCATGATCTCTTCCCAGAACGTCATCAGGCACGAATTGATCGGCCTTGACGTTCTGGTATCGGGTGCCAGTAACCCCCTTCACCGGGGAATCAATGGACGCATCATCGATGAAACAAAAAATCTGGTGGTAATTATGACCATAAACGGCGTAAAACGCATCCCCAAGATGCACACCAGATTTCAGCTGCACTTAGGCAGCAGAATTGTCGAGATTGATGGATCCGTGATGGCTCTGGCTCCTGAAAAGAGAATCAACCTGCACGAAAGGAAGAGGATACCATAATGGCACTAAACATTGGATTAAACGTCCAGGCACCCCAGAAGGTGTGCACGGATGTTAATTGTCCGTTTCACGGCACTTTACCGGTGCGCGGCCAGGTGATCACCGGCAAAGTCGTGAGCGATCGAATGATGGGAACGGTTGTAGTAGAGCGTAATTTCATGCACTACATCCGGAAATACAAGCGGTACGAAAAACGCAGCTCGAAACTCCATGCGCACATCTCCCCCTGTATCCAGGTAAAGGTTGGCGATATGGTAAAGATTGCTGAGTGCAGACCACTCTCAAAGAGCACCACCTTTGTTGTCGTAGAGGTGCAGCAGTCATGAAGGCAAAGGGTTCAAAGACCCCAAGAGCACTCGCCACAGGAACGAGGCTTGCATGCGCCGATAATACTGGTGCCAGAACAGTGCAGATCATCTCGGTCTTTGGCTTTCATGGTGTCAGGCGCCGTCAGCCCAAGCTTGGCCTTGGGGATCTCGCCACGGTGAGTGTCCAGAAAGGTACACCTGACATGCGCCGCAAGCTGGTGCGTGCGGTTGTCATCCGGCAGAAGAAGGAGATTCGCAGGCCAAACGGCATGCGGGTGTCTTTCGATGACAACGCAGTTGTCGTAGTGGATGAGAAGAACGAGCCAAAAGGAACAGAGATCAAAGGACCGGTTGCCCGTGAAGTGGCAGAGCGGTTCCCAAAACTCGGATCCATGGCCACGATCATCGTATGAGGTGTGAAGTATGGTAAGAATACAAAGCGAACAGCCAAGAAAGCAGAGAAAGGCACGCTATCAGGCACCTTCACACGTGAAGTCCAAATATTTAAACGCCCAGCTTTCAGCGGCACTAAAAGACAAATATAAGATAAAGACGCTGCGCGTTGTCAAGGGTGACACGGTGAAGGTTACCCGGGGAGATTTTGCCGGTGATGAAGGGATCGTTGATGCCGTTAATACCAGGAAGTCAAAGATTGTCGTCCACGGTGTTACCTCAACCAAGGCTGACGGAACTGAAGTACCCCGGCCCGTTGATGCATCGAACGTCCATATCACCAAACTGAATCTTGCAGACAAGCGCCGTGAGGCAAAATTAGCGGAGGCTGAATAATGGGAGACCATTTAAAGCGGTTGAATGCCCCGGACTCGTGGCACATCGCAAAGAAGACAACAAAGTTCATCACAAAGACAGCGCCCGGTCCGCACAATGCAAATGCCATGCCAATTACCGTCTGGCTTCGCGATCACATGGGCTTAGCGCGGAACTTAAAAGAGGTCAAGCAGATCCTCCAGCAGCATGATGTCATCATCAATGGAAGACCCTGTCGTGACCCCAGGATGGGTATTGGTATCTTTGATATCATCGCACTTCCGAAGATCAATAAATACTACCGTATCCTGCGCGACAAGAACGGTCGTCATGTTTCCATTGTCATTGATGCAGAGGCAGCAAAGACCCGCCTGTGCAAAGTGAAGAACAAATCCACCGTTCCCGGTGGCAAGGTTCAGCTGAACATGAGAGACGGCTCAAACCTTCTCGCTGACAATACCTACAAGTCAGGTGACTCGCTTGTGCTCTCCCTTGAACCTGAAACACGGTTTAAGATCATTGATCATTTCCCGTTTGCTGTTGGCAACATGGCGATGATCATTGGTGGTAAGCATTCCGGAAAAGTGGCAAGAATCACCGAGATCATCAAGATGCCCGGTAGTGTGCCCAACAAGATCATCCTTGAGGATGAATCCACAAGCACAAAATTTGAAACCATCTCGCCTTACATCTACATTGTTGGTAAAAAGACATCCGCGATTGCACAATGGGGGATTGAACAGTGACGTCGATGCGCGATATCCACATCGACAAGGTGGTTGTTCACATGGGAGTAGGCGAGAGCGGAGAAAAGCTCGTAAAAGCTGAAAACATCATGAAGACTATCACCGGTCAGACATCGATTCGAACCATTGCAAAGATGACCCAGCCGGCGTTCTCCATTCGTAAGGGAGCCCCGATTGGCTGCAAAGTCACCCTCCGAGGAAAGACCGCCCGGGATTTCTTCAAGACAGCAGTCGGTATCCTGAACAAAACCGTATTCGAGAGCCAGTTCGACAAGAGCGGCAACATCTCGTTCGGTGTTGAAGAACACACGGATTTCCCCGGCATGTCCTATGATCCCCAGATTGGTATCTTCGGCATGGATGTCAACGTTGTTCTCGAGCGCAATGGCATTCGTATCACCCGCAGACGCGCGGAACGAAAGAAACTCCCCGCAAAACAGCGTGTGAACAAGCAGGATGCAATTGCATTCCTCAAAGAAGAGTACCAGGTCGAGGTGCGCTAATGGCTGGAGAACGAAAGAAGATCTACGGTCGCGGTGCGAACGAATGCAAGATGTGCGGGCGCAAACAGGGCCTCGTACGCAGATACCATATCATGTTCTGCAGGCAGTGCTTCCGCGAATGGGCCTCGAAAATTGGCTTTAAAAAGATGAGCTGAAGGTGAATGCACAATGACACGATCAAATACACTAGCAGACGGAATGTGTGCCTTAAAAAATGCCGGGGATACCGGTAAGTCCGTGTGCATCATCGAACCCGCGAGTAAACTCCTCGGCGCAATGCTTCGCATTATGCAAGACGCCGGATATATTGGAAGTTTCGAGTTTATCGATGACGGCAGAGGCGGGCAGCTTAAGGTCCACCTCACGGGCAAAATTAACCGCTGCGGGGCAATCACGCCGCGGTTTTCAGTACAGCTGGATGAAATGGAATACTGGGAGAAGCAGTACCTGCCTGGAAAGAATTTCGGGCTCATTATGCTTTCTACTTCGCGCGGAGTCATGTCACATGAACAGGCGAAGAAAGAGAGCATTGGTGGCGAACTGCTCGGGTATGTTTACTAAAAGGTGCTAAAAGATGTCGGCAATCAGAAAAGTAACTATTCCCGCGGGCGTTAAAGCCCAGCTTGACGGCTCGCTGCTCAGAGTGACCGGTCCAAAAGGCCAGCTCTCCCGCAATATGCGATTCCCGCAGGTTGTTGTAACCTGTGATGGAAACGAGGTCACCATTTCGACCGAATCCAAGACTAAAAAGATTACGGCAATGGTCGGAACGCTCGAGGCACACACCAAAAACATGTGCCGCGGTGTAAGCGAAGGGTTTGAGTACCACATGAAGGTAGTCTACAGCCACTTCCCGATCCAGTTAAAACTCCAGGGAAACCGGCTTGAGATCGCCAACTTCCTTGGAGAGAAGAAAGCACGGTCCGCACGGATCGAAGCGGGTGTTGTGGCAAAGGTAGCAAACGATGAAGTTGTGCTTACCGGTATCGACCGTGAACTGGTTGGTAACTCAGCAGCAAACATTGAGCATGCAACCCACATTCGCGACCGCGACCCCCGTGTCTTCCAGGATGGCATCTATATCGTGCAGAGGGGTTGAGTAGCTTATGACAACAGAAATAAAGCGACTGATCCGTGTGCGGGTAGCAAAGGGTGCCGCCTTCAAGCGCGATGGATACGGCAAGAAACGACAGCTCTCCGATTCCTGGAGAAAGCCCAAAGGACAGCACAACAAACAGAGGGAGCAGAAGAAGGCCAAGGGAGCTCTGCCGAAGCCAGGTTTTGGAAGCCCGATTGCGGTACGCGGTATGCACCCCAGCGGATTTTTCGAAGTGCTTGTTGCAACCTTAACCGAACTTGAAGGACTCGATCCCAAGACGCAGGCAGTCCGGATATCAGGAACTGTCGGCGACCGTAAGCGTGTTGGTCTCCAGGCTGCAGCAATAGATGCCGGTCTTAAGGTACTCAATGCAAAAACGGTAAAGAGTGCCCAAGAGACAAAAAAGGCAACCCCCGCAGCAAAGAAATCAGCAACTGTAAAAAAGGAGACAAAGGTGCCTGTAAAGCCTAAGGCAACCGATGCACCGGCAAAGAAAGGTGCAAAGAAGGAGAAGGATGCCGCACCTGAAGCGAAAAAAGCTCCGGTGAAAGAAACAAAGAAACCTGCAAAGCCAAAGGCAGAGAAAGCTCCGGAAGAAAAGGCAGGTAAAAAACCAGCAAAGCCCAAGGCAGAAAAAACTGCCGAGCCTGCATCAAAACAGAGTGCCGCCTCAAAACCAAAGGCAACAAAGAAGACGGGTTCAGGGGTGAAGAAGAATGAGTGATGTCTTTAGCCAGAAACGCATCGCAGCCTCCATATTGAAGTGCGGTGTCAACCGTGTCTGGTTTGACCCGGCCCGGATCTCGGATATCGAGAACGCAATCTCACGTGAAGATCTGCGTGGGCTTGCCACCGATGGTGCGATCAAGGCACGCCAGAAGAAAGGCGTGAGCCGTGGCAGAGCCCGGGCACGGATCGCAAAGCGGTCGTACGGGCACCGTAAAGGTCCCGGAAAAAGAAAGGGTGCGGCAGGAGCCAGAAACCCAAGCAAGACTGCATGGATCCAGAAGATTCGTGCAATCAGAAAGGTGCTCGTAGCACTCCGTGATGCCGGAACGATTGACCGGCACATGTACCGCCTTATGTACAGGAAAGCTGCAGGCGGTCAGTTCAGGAGTGTCGCGCACATGAAGGCGCAGATGGAGATCCTCGCAGGGAGGATGAAGTAACATGGCAACAGGAGCACGGTATTTTGTCCCCTTCCGAAGGCGAAGGGAAGGCAAAACCGATTACTATAAGCGGACCGCACTTGTCGTAGCAGATGCGCCAAGGATGGTTGTGCGCAGGACAAACCGGCACGTTATCATCCAGCTCGTCACTGCGGAGATGGACGGAGACCGCACACTCGTGGCAGCAAATTCTGCCGAACTGGAACACTACGGATACAAGGGATCGACTTCCAGCACACCGGCAGCATACCTGACCGGCATGCTCTTTGCCGTTAAAGCAAAGAAAGCCAACCATGAGCGGGCAATCCTGGACATTGGACTCAGCCATGCAACAAAGGGCGCCAGAGTCTTTGCAGCACTCAAAGGCGCTGTCGAGGCAGGTCTTGATGTACCTCATGGTGAAGAGATCCTCCCCTCCGATGAGCGGGCCAAGGGTGCGCATATCGCGGCCTATAACAAAAATGCCGGAGATATCGTTAAGATGGTTGAACTGGCTGCAGTCGCCATTAAAAAGGAGCTGGTATAAATGGCATACGAAAAACAGGAGTGGCACCCGGTCACCGGTCTGGGGAAACTCGTAGCATCGGGAGAGATCAAGAGTATTGATCAGGTGCTCGAAAGCGGCAGACCGATCAAGGAACCAGAAATTGTTGATGCATTCCTTACGGATCTTGAGGATGAGGTTCTTGATATTGCCATGACGCAGCGTATGACCGACTCAGGCCGCCGTGTCCAGTTCCGTGCAGTTGTCATTGTAGGCAACCGCAACGGCTACATTGGATTTGGCCAAGGCAAGGATGTTCAGGTCGGCAATGCGATCAAGAAGGCAATTGTCAAGGCAAAGATGAACCTTGTAAAGGTTCACCGCGGATGTGGCAGCTGGGAATGCGGTTGCGATGCAAACCACTCCATCCCCATGCAGGTAGAGGGAACTGCCGGCAGTGTCAAGGTTACCTTAAAGCCCGCCCCACAGGGAATAGGGCTTGTAACCGGTGATATCAGCAAGAAAGTTCTGCAACTCGCCGGTATCAAGGATACCTGGACCTTTGCCCGCGGACAGACCCGCACAACGATCAACTTTGCGAAAGCGACATTCAATGCGCTCAAAGCAACCAATATGATCAGGACCGGGGGGTCACAGTAAATGTACGCGGTCGTTCAGGTTCGCGGGGTTGTAAATACCCGTAGCGACATCAAAGACACCCTAAAGATGCTGCGTCTCCACCACATCAATCACTGCGTGCTCGTTCCGGACACGCCGGAAAATCTGGGCATGATACGCAAGGTTAAGGATTACGTTGCATACGGCGAAGTGGATGCACCCACCGTTGAGACCCTGCTGCAGACCCGCGGCAGAGTGCTCGGTGATGCGCCATTAACCGAGGAGTATCTTAAAACCAACTCCACGTATGCCAGCATCAGTGAGTTTGCACAGGCGCTTGCCAGCGGTGAAACAAAGCTACGCGAGATTCCAGGACTTAAACCGGTTCTCCGTCTTCACCCGCCACGCAAGGGACACAAGACCACCAAGCGCACATTCAACCAGGGTGGAGCGCTCGGCTATTATGGTCAGGAGATCAATACTCTCCTCTATAAGATGAGGTGAAGCAAAGATGCCAACAAATAAACGTTCAAAGTACCGCGGATCGCGGACATGCGGCGGAGGCACCCACAAGAATCGTCGTGGTGCAGGTAACCGTGGAGGCCGGGGACGCGCCGGCATCAATGCCCACCACTTCGTCAAGTGGTATAAGGAAATGGGAGGTCCTGTCTTTGGTAAGGATGGTTTCTTCCACAACCCGGCAACCCTTGTTACAACGATTGATGTCGGGATCATCGACCAGATCATACCATCTCTTATTGCACAGGGTATTGCTAAGCAGGAAGGAGATGCAGTTACGATCAATGTTGCTGACATGGGCATTGAAAAGGTGCTCGGCAGTGGCAGGGTCACTAAAAAGATCAACATCTCTGCAGAGGCATTCTCTGAGACCGCAAAGGCAAAGATTGAGAAGATGGGCGGAAAGGCGCAGGTCGTCTGAGCCTCCCAATATTTTTTGGAGAAACTATGGGAAACCTGCTGGATCGAATGGAACCCCTGCTCGCTGCGATGCCCGCAGTCAAGAGCCCGGAGGGACATGTTCATTTCAAGAATAAACTGATCTGGACGCTCGGTATACTGATTCTCTATTTTGCCCTTACAAATATCCCCCTTTTTGGAATCGCACCCCAGTCAATGGATCTGTTTGAAGCATGGCGTGCACTCCTTGCCGGGGCAAGTGGTTCGATTGTCCATCTGGGTATCGGACCGATCGTCACTGCATCCATCGTGCTCCAGCTGCTCAAAGGTGCAGACATCCTCCACATTGATACCAGCGAAACACGCGGACAGGTCATGTACATGGGTCTTCAGAAGATCCTTATCATTGTCATGATCATTATCGAAGCTGCCCCCAACCTGGTGGGTGGATTCCTGCAACCTGACCCGATAATAGCCCAGCAGTTCTTTGGCGGCAACCTGTTTGCAGTTTCATTCATGATCTTTATCCAGATCTGTATAGGAGCGGCACTGGTCGTCCTCATGGATGAAGTGGTGACAAAATGGGGTATCGGCTCTGGTGTGGGTCTCTTTATTATTGCCGGTATATCGCAAGCAATTGTCAACGGGTTCATCAACTGGGTGCCTGTTGCTGACCAGTACCCAGTCGGGTTCTTCCCCCGCCTGATTGCGATTGGTATCAATGGCGGAAACTATCTCACATTCTTTGGTACGGATATTCTCGCATTTGTTACCACTATCACCATCTTCTTAATCATTGTGTACGTGGAATCCACGCGCATCGAGATCCCCCTTGCCCACGCGCAGGTGCGTGGGGCACGGGCGCGTTTCCCGGTGAAACTCATCTACGCCAGCGTTCTCCCAATGATCCTCGTGATGGTGCTTTTGGCAAATATCCAGATGGTGGGTATGTTCCTGTCTAATGTCGGTATCACGATATTTGGAAAATTCGAAGGATCAACCCCCCTGAATGGTATCATGTATTACCTTGCTCCCATCAACGGCCCCTCTCAATGGATGTGGTGGATCAACGATCTCGGCCATCCGGCATGGGAGGTGCTTTTACGTCTGGGTATCAATATGACTGTTATGGTGGTTGGTGGTGCGATCTTCGCACTGTTCTGGATCAAAACCGCTGGACTTGATTCAAAAGATGTAGCCCGGCAGATCCAGTCATCAGGCATGTCCATTCCCGGCTACCGCAGGAATCCGCAGGTACTGGAAAAGTATCTTGACCGGTATATCCCCCGTGTCACGGTGATCGGTGGTGTCTTTATCGGGTTGCTCAGTGTTGTAGCCAACCTCTTTGGTGTCATCGGTGCTGTGAGCGGAACCGGACTGCTCTTGACGGTCAGTATCACTTACCGGCTCTATGAAGAGATTGCAAGCCAGCAGATCATGGAGATGTACCCGTTCATGCGGACATTCTTTGGTAAAAATTGAGTAAGGAAGGGACACAAATGCAGGGACGAAAGGTCATAATAACCGGTGTACCAGGCGTCGGAAAGACGACGGTAGTCAACGAGGCATTAAAAAAACTCGAAAATGAGGGTGTAAAATACAAATCCATCAATTTTGGCACCTTCATGTTTGAAGTGGCAAAGAGCGATAATGTTGTCCAGGATCGCGACCAGATGCGTACGCTCGATCGCGCAGTCCAGAAACATTTGCAGAAACGTGCCGCGCAGGAGATTGCGAAGGTAACGGGCAACGTGCTCATCGATACGCACGCATCGGTAAAGACGCCAAAAGGTTATCTTGCGGGGCTTCCCGAATGGGTGCTCCGCGAGATTATGCCTGATACTATTGTTCTCGTTGAAACGGATGATGACCAGATTCTCATGCGGCGATTGAACGATGAAACCCGCGCACGGGACAAAGAAGGGTCCCGAGCGATTGGGGAACACCAGCAGTTCAACCGCTCAATTGCAGCTGCCTATGCGATGATCACGGGTTGCACGATAAAATATGTGATCAATGCTGATTTCTTACTCGAACGTGCTGCCGATGAAATGGCAAACGTGCTCAGGTGAACAGATGGATTTTGCTAAAATCTGGGATAAATACGGTATCTACATAGCGCTCGGTTTCATGATGCTGATGATGTTCTCGTACAGCATCGAGTGGTTACGGGTGGGTGTCGGGAAGGGCATCGATGGCGCATTTTCTCCTGTTGTTGACGGTTTCGGGATTCCGTTTTACATCCTCATCGTGATACTTTCCGCATTTACCGGGCTGTACTCTTCGATCATCCAGAAATACACGATCGATTATGAGAAGATGACGGAATCACAGGAACGGATGAAAGAGTTCCAGACTGAGTATCGCGAAGCCCAGTTATCACAGGATGAGAAGAAGATCAAGAAGATGGATGCGAAAAAAGACCGGGTAATGCGCGAACAGCTTGAGATGTCGCAGCAGCAGTTTAAGCCAATGGCATATATCCTCGTGCTGACCGTACCGATCTTCTTCTGGCTGTTGTTCCGGCTTGCACAGGTTCAGAGTACCATCACGATGCCCTATGTGGGCACTGTCGGACTGGAAGCAGCAGCTTTCTGGATCATTCCCGCATGGATGCTCTGGTACATGATCTGTTCAATAACACTGAGTCAGATCATCAGGAAGTCCTTAAACATCGGGGGGCTCTGATGCGGATCACCGTGAGCGGGTTACCCGGCAGCGGGACAACTTCTCTCTCACGGTATCTCTCAGAACGTCACGGCTTTTCTTTGATATCAGCCGGGGAAGTTTTCCGGCAACTGGCCAGGGAACATAACATGGATCTTGCCGAGTTCGGGCGCCTTGCAGAAGCGGATTCATCCTTCGACAAGATGATTGATGCCCGGCAGAAAGAGATTGCAGAGAAACAGGACAATATTATTGTTGAAGGCAGGCTCTCCGGCTGGATGGTGGAAAACGCGGATCTCAAGATATGGGTGCATGCACCTATCGGCTGCCGTGTAAAACGGATCGTATTCCGTGACCACGTGGTCGATGAGAAAACAGCTGGAGATGTCACTCTGGAGCGCGAGCAGTGTGAAGCATTACGATACCGTTCGTACTATTCCATTGACATTAACGATCTATCCCTCTATCATCTGACCCTGAACTCCCAACACTGGGGTGTTGAAGCGCTTGGTGCTATTGTTGATACAGCAATTGAACAGGTAAAACGCGAATCACCGGAATAGTTTTTTTTCGTTTTTATAACGAAACGAAAAACTTTCGATCCGTGATCTTTTTCTGACAAATTTGGGTGGAGTTTTTAGGGAAATCCTTTTTCGTGTGGCAAAGGGTATGATAACTGTGGGAGATGAGATCGTAGTTCAGCTGGTCCGTTCGTGGGACAACAACGAGATCGCTGACCTGTACCGCGCTGGTGGATGGTGGAAGGAAGAATATGATCCCGCGGCTCTTAGCTCTCTGATCCGGGGAAGTTTTTCGTTTGCTGTTGCTGTTGACAAAAAAACAGGTAAGGCGATTGGTATGGGACGGGTTATCTCAGATGGAGTTTCTGATGGATATATCCAGGATCTGGTAGTTCTTCCGGATTACCGGAAGAGCGGCATTGGCAAAGAGCTGGTATCTGCTCTCGTTGAATGGTGCCTTCAGTCAGGTATAACGTGGATCGCCCTGATTGCTGAACCGGAAACCGAAACGTTTTATCTGCCAATAGGTTTTGTACCAATGCAAGGATATGTGCCCCTGCTCTTCCGGGGTGAAGGATGAAACTCACGCAGGATGATTTCCAACCGGTCACGCTCGATGACCGGGCGTTTTTCCAGCAGCACTATGCGCATTATCCCCAGACGCACAGTGATAATACATTTACAAATATGGTCTGCTGGAATCATTACGCCCATTACCAGTATGCCGTGATCGAGAAGAACGTCATCCTCGCCAGCACGATTGATGACATCACCCGATTTCGCCCCCCGATAGGTCCTCGCAATACTGCACTTCTGCGTTCGCTTGTCCGGCTGGCATCAGAGGTCAGTGATGCAGAGCCTGTTGTGTTAATCGATCCAGATACCGCCAGCTGGATGCGGGATACCTGCGCAGGTCTTAACCTGGTACCTGACAGGAACCATTTTGAGTACGTGTACCGGGCTTCTGATCTTGCTGACCTTCCCGGAAAGCAGTATCTCACCATCCGCCACCACGTCAATAAATTCCGGAAAAACTGCCGCTATTCTGTTGAGCCCATAACTCCGGAAAATTGGGAGGAAGTGAAACGGTTCTTAATCCAGTGGTGTGAATGGAAAGGATGCGAGGGAGATCCGGTGCTTGCCCATGAAAAGGATGCAACATTTTTTGCCATTGATCATTTCGGAGAGTTGGGGTTGTCCGGCCTCGTCGTCCGGGTCCATAACACGATCGGTGCCATGTCACTTTTCGAACCACTCAATAATGACACAGCACTCGTCCATTTCGAGAAAGGTATGCCTGATTGTGAAGGCATCTATAAGGAAATTAACGCTGAAACTGCTGCTATTCTCAAAAAAGATTTCGTCTATATCAATCGCGAAAGCGATCTTGGCGTTGCCGGTCTTCGTGAGGCAAAGATGCGGTATCATCCCGATCATATGGTTGAAGTCTACTCCTTAAAACGCGACTCATGATTTTTTACCGCAGAGAATCTCTCCCGCCTTAACGGTTTTTTAAACCTCTGTCATCATCGACAAAAAAGAAAAAACCATCTTCTTTTTTATGTGTTCAGAAGTTGACAAGGAAATAAACCAGGAGCAGATCAAAGGCACTGGCTGTGGGAATTAAAACGAGAAGAAAAACAAGAACCAATGCCAGCGAAGACCGCATAATTTTTGATATTTTTTCAAATCGAGAAAAGGATTATCATTTGATTAAAAAGAAGTGTGGCTTTTTTATCCTGGTTCAAGCAACCGCCGCCAGTGCCATAACACCCGCTGCAATAATCTTTACTGCAATGGCAGCAACGAGCATGCCGAGCACTTTTCCCATAATGTCTGTTACTACTTCTCCGAGTATGCGCTGGATGAATTCAGAATAATAGAGGACCAGCCACGTGGCGAGGAGTGAGAGTGTGATCGCAATGAAGGGGATGAGGAGTCCATAATCCCTCGAAAGCAGCATCACTGTGGTGATGGTGCCCGGTCCGCAGAGGAGCGGTGTTCCGATAACAACACCCACAGCGGTCTTTGCACGCTCTTTGCAGTGCCCGATCTCAATACCCAGCGCATACTGGATACCGAGAAGGAACAGCAGAATACCCCCGGCTATCTGAAAACTGGGCAGGTTGAGACCAAGGATATCAAAGATCGTTTTGTTAAATATCAGGAACAGGTACATCAGTCCGCCTGCTACGGCAACGGCGATGAATGCCTGTTTGTGGATCTCTGCAGCAGACTGGCCCTTGGTCATTGAGGCAAATATCGGTACAGAGAGGAGGGGATCAAGGATGATGAACAAGGCGGCAAAGGAATAGATGATACCGGGTATAAGGTCCTGCATGGTCTGATCCAGAATATATGCACCGGTTGCGGATAAAAATGCGGGTTACCGACAGGAGATTTTTTTACAGGTTTGCATCATTCACAATATATAATAACCATAATCCCTATCATCTCTTAAGGCGGACTTTTTAGTTCCGTACCATCTATGCCGGGATGAAAAGGCCGCAATGGTGAAATCTTATGGCAAAAGCAGTGACTACTACAAAAAAGAGTGGTGCAAAGACCATAAAAAAACCGGTTGCAGCAAAAGCTAAAGCATCGCCTGTTGCAAAGAAAAAATCTGCACTGGTAAGTAAACCCGCGGCAAAAAAAGCAGTGGCTGTGGTAAAAAAGAAACCCACAACTAAATCTGCAGCCAAGCCCAAGCCAAAGAAAACGGTTAAGAAAAGTGCAGCTAAAGCAGGAACCAAAAACGCTGCAGTGAATCTTACGCGTTATAAATGCAAACTCTGCGGGTACATCTATTCCCCACTCCGTGGTGAACCGCATAACGGAATTCCCGCGGGGACTTCCTTTGATGATCTCCCCGAAAAGTATGTCTGTCCGGTCTGCGGGTACCAGGGTAAAGGCAGGATCGGCAAGTGGGGTTTTGATGAATGGCGTCCAACAAGATACCTCTGTTCCATGTGTTCATACGTATATGATGAAAAACGCGGGGAACCCCATCGAGGCATAAAAGCCGGAACGAAATTTGAGGATCTGCCTGACGATTATATCTGTCCGGTGTGTGCGACGGACCCCAAGATCCGTGTACAGTTCGGGAAAGTGTTCAAGCAGGGTTTTGAACCCCTTCAGGTCTGATATCTGAAAAAATACTCCCATCCCTTTTTCGGTGCGGCCTATTTTTACATCTGTAAAAAAACAGCGTTATTCACCAAAGATCTTGAGATTTTTTTAACCGAATTAAAAAAACCAGAATCCTGTTATTTTTGTGTATACCGCACCACGAGATACGTGACAAGAGGGGATGCCATATACAACATGGTACTGCTCGTAAAGCCTACCACGGTGAGAATCATCGCCGCAAGGGATATGGCTGGTATGACCATTCCTCTGTTCATCCGGAGTCGTATATCATATTGAGATAGTTCCGGGGAGATGAGATGGTGGCTATGGCTTGAATAATACCACTGGAAGGCAAGAACCAGACCAAGAATCAGGAGATTAAACTCAAAGACACAGGTTGCAAGAATATCTGACGAGTAATCGCCGATGAAACTGGTTGAAAACGGGACAAGGGTGACAAAAAAAAGACCAATTGCATTCAGGAACAGAAAATTTTTGTCAATGTGATGGATCTGGCTGAACTGCGCATGATGGCCCATCCAGAATGCGGCAAGGACAAAAAATGCGATGATATAATGGTAAAAAGCAGGAAGAAGGGATAAGAGTGCAGCGCTGGATGTCTGCGTTATGGCCGCATCACTGGGAAGGATCATGTTCAGGACAAGCAGGGTCATGGCAAATGCAAAGATCCCATCAGTTAAGGATTCCATGCGGTTCTTTTCCATCAGCACATTTCGATTTTCTGCAGACTCGAGTATGACCATCGTTCTCAACTAATATTTGACCGTCAGGATTTATAACCGGTGATAAACCAGACACAAACCTATAAACCCGCCCGCAATTTATTTCCTATCCAGTGATTGAATTGACCCGCTTCATCTCCCGGTACACCTGTATAGTCCTGACCTGCCTCCTGACTGCAATGATCATCCTTCCCGTCTCTGCAGCGGATGCAAATATCGAAGCCGATCTCGGAGATACCCTGAATCTCCATGGTGTGTCCTATACCGGCAGCAGCGTGTACCTCTTCATGACCGGCCCGGGTCTGCCGGAGAACGGGGTTACTTTAACTGACGTGTCCCAGCGGGCTGACCAGGGAAATTTCACCCAGATCGATCTGGATAGTAAACAAGAGTGGTCCTACCGTTGGAACACGGCCCGCATTGAGAACTCGATCAAAGCCGGGGGAACGTTCCTTGTCTATGTAACGAATACGCCGGTTGACAAAGCCCACCTTGGCGGTTCGGGTTCTTATAAAACCCTGCAAGTCTACTTAAAAAAATCCACAACCTCACGGGTGGCAAGCAGCAGTCAGGCAGTGTACACGCTCAACCCCGAGATGCACTCCTCGGACCCGGTACCGTCGCTCGACATAACTTCACCGACACCCACATCTACACCCCCCCCAACCCCTGTGACAACACCCCCAACCGAAGTTCCGGCCACACCCAAACCCACGACAAAAGCACCACTGCCCCCCACACCCGTATTCCTTGCCGTGTTGCTGGGTGCAGGTGCAGCCATCCTGAAAAAGAAGTAAATTAGGCCCCTATTTTTTTGCAAGGTATTATCATTGGCTGTGTGAATGGTATACTGAGTCGTATGGATGTCAATACATTGCTGGAAAAGGCACACCAATTAATGAAGATAGGCCGGTATGATGATGCGATCGTACATTATGACCGTGTCCTTGAACTGGACGGCAGGAATACAAAAGCACTCGAGGAGAAAGGCAATATCTATTATTCTCTTGGACGGCACGTGGATGCAATCGCGTGCTACGATGCAGCAATCACGATAAATCCCAAATTGATCACACTCTGGTATGAGAAAGGATACGCCCTGAGAAAGATTCACCGGTATGAAGAAGCGGTTGTGTGTTTCGATAAGGCCCTGTCTCTTGATCCGGAATACACCTTTGCGTTGAGCAACAAAGGGTATGCCTTAAATGAACTGGGACGGTATGAAGAAGCGATTGCGTGCTTTGATATCATCCTTGAATCCAGCCCGAATAATGTCCGGGCGGCAACTGCAAAAGGTATTGCGCTGCGGGAGCTGGGTAAAAATGAAGAAGCACTTGTTTTTTTTGATAAGGCACTCAATTACAACTCCATCAACTCATTTGTGTATTACAACAAAGCACTCGCTCTTCGCAATCTCGGCAGGATGAAAGAAGCTGATGAGTGTCTCAAAATTGTGAATTTCCCCCGCAGTGTAAACAAAAAATAATTTTTTTGATCCGGCAACCGCACAAACGAGCAATGAGGGAAAATACACTTCCATCCCCTTTTTTTAAATGATATCTTTTATCGGACAGATAGTATCAGTTTGTTAAAGGTATCAATACGAAGAATTCTGATGAATTCTTCATTAAAAAATCCCGCCACTCTGATTTTGTTAAAGAAAAAAATGTTTTAAAAAAATTAGATAAGTTTAAAGATGGGGTGGCTTTCTGATTTGCACTCGATCCCGAGCTGACGGGTCGCCTCAAGGACAGTAATGTCGGTGTAGGCTTGTGCGGTGATCATTGCTTCTACGTTCTCGATTGGACCGTACATGATAAGGTCTGCACCGAGGGTGCTTGCAATCATGTTGCAGCCGATATCAGGAGCTGACCATGCGGCCTGCTTTATGCCTTCCATACCGCCAAGGTAGTGGTGAGACATCTGCTTTAAGAGAACATCCTTACCCTCGTATCCTGCTGCGAGTACTGAGGGGGTCTTGCTCGTTCCTTTCCAGCGCTTGAGCCAGGTCCAGGAAACGGTCATGTTGTGGTATGCACCACCGGTCGGGTATCCGTGGATGGCCTTGCATGCAAGGATCTCACGGTATGAACCGCCGCTGCCGAGACCGAGCGGAGTTGCTGCAGTGTCGAGAATCGGGCGCTTGATACCGCAGTACTCTGCGATCTCGAGCATACCCTTGGTCTGTCCTGCAACGCCACCGGAGGTGAGCACTTTCTCCCTACCCGTAACTGATGGGTCTGCCGGGTTGAATGCGAGCACGATGGCTGCATCCACATCACTGTTCTTGAGTGCTTCGATGCTCTCTGGCAGGATTGAACCGTTGATCGAGTTGTAGATCGCACGGTTTGCAAGGCCGACATCGGTTACGTACTTGCATGCATGGGCAAGTGCCGTTGGAACTGATGAGTCCATTAAGAATGCGGTCTTGTTGTCAATTGAGTCGAACCAGCTGAAGTAGCTCTCGAATGCCTCGCCGTACTCGGCAATGATCTGGATGAAGTGCGGGATACCGGTCAGGTCTGAGAGGACCTGACAGCGGTTCCAGAGGGCTTCAGCCTTTGCCTTGTCGATAGTTCCTTTGTGGTCGTCAAGCACACACTCGTGCTTGTTATAGAAGATTGATGCACCCAATACAGTAGGGTACTCGCCGGGCTGTCCACCGATCTTGGTACCGTTGAAGTCCCAGACACTCTGTTCTTTTTCAAATCTGAACATATTCGTTTACACCTCCATTACACCATTGTCATTAATTTCTGGAACAGGAACAGCATCATCACAAATACGATAACGCCTGCCATGAGGCCGTAGAGAATGCCGATATCCCGTCCAATCTTTCTTCCAACACGCTGCGCAACCTCTGCATCCACGAATTCGATCTTCTTCTCGATCTTGTCGAGTCGTTTCTCAATTTCGAGGAACTGGGGGTTTGCAGCTGCAGAGCCAACTTCAGCGCCGCCGGCAGCTTCCTTGACTTCAACGACAATGGCTTCAGCAGCGAACGCACCCGGGTCACGGGCTTTAAGTTCGTTGATTTTAGCCTTGATTGCGCCGATGTCTTCGGTTTCCATGATGTTGACGATTTCTGTCTGTTCCTGGAAACGCTTGATCGCTGCGTCGTTTAAGTTCTCGATGAAAGGAATCGCACCTTCAGCACCGACAACCCTGCCGTCTTTGACACCGCCTTTGTGGAGTGCAGCGAAAGTCTGACCTGATAAGTGGCCCTTGACTTCCGTACCGCAGAACAGCATGAACCGGATATTGGGGTTGGCAATGACGTTTGCGATAACCTTCTCAAGACCGAGGTTTTCAGTCTTACAAGAACCGCACAATGCCGCTCCCGCATCACATACACCCTGTTCATCGAGGTGTGAACCCATGGTGACAACAGCCACCGGGCTGTTTGCGTCTCCTGAATGGAAGTCACCCTTTACGAGCGGCCATCCACTTGCTGGTGATTTCTTGTCTGCCATTTTATTTCACCACCAGTAATGCCGGTAAAATGATCAGGATCAATGCAAGGAGTAATCCTGCAACAAATCCGACCAGGCCGGTTGCAGTGACTGCCGAGTCAATCTTGTTGGTCCTGACAAGGATCTGTGACTTATAGCGGATGTTCTCCACCATATTATCAATCGCCACCATCCTGACAGGTCCTGTAGATTTTGCTTCTTCTGCCATCTCTTTCACCTCATCATCAGGATTCCGACCAGGGCGAACGAGACGATCAGACCGATCATCAGACCTTCGATCTTACCTGCATAAACCCCGGCGGCAAACTTGTCCCGGTACCCGATATCTGTAACCATCTTTTCGATGATTTTCATACGGGCGGTAATGAGTGCCATTTCACCGGACAGCGGGCGTACTTCGCCACCTGCTTCTTCAGCTCCACCGGCAGCTTCCTTGACTTCAACGACAATGGCTTCAGCAGCGAACGCACCCGGGTCACGGGCTTTAAGTTCGTTGATTTTAGCCTTGATTGCGCCGATGTCTTCGGTTTCCATGATGTTGACGATTTCTGTCTGTTCCTGGAAACGCTTGATCGCTGCGTCGTTTAAGTTCTCGATGAAAGGAATCGCACCTTCAGCACCGACAACCCTGCCGTCTTTGACACCGCCTTTGTGGAGTGCAGCGAAAGTCTGACCTGATAAGTGGCCCTTGACTTCCGTACCGCAGAACAGCATGAACCGGATATTGGGGTTGGCAATGACGTTTGCGATAACCTTCTCAAGACCGAGGTTTTCAGTCTTACAAGAACCGCACAATGCCGCTCCCGCATCACATACACCCTGTTCATCGAGGTGTGAACCCATGGTGACAACAGCCACCGGGCTGTTTGCGTCTCCTGAATGGAAGTCACCCTTTACGAGCGGCCATCCACTTGCTGGTGATTTCTTGTCTGCCATATCAGCCCACCTTGATCAACTGGAATGCAATGATCCCAGCAATGAATAATCCAACCGCAAGCCCGTACCAGAATGACGTGATACTGCCACCAATTGCAAGTCCTTTTTCCCTGTTGGGGAAGGATGCAAGCATGTTACCTTCGCCAGCGAGCATGTTGACGAGGTCATCGCTCGTTGCCTCGAGCACAGCGACCTTCTCTATGATTGGAGAGAGGGATTCGCCGGCTGTGGTGATGATACCTACCATCGGGTCAGCAACAAGTCCGAATTCCGGAAGCACCTGAATATATGCCATTTAGTGTCCCTCCGTATCAGGAATCGGCTTTGAATCAAGCCATGCTGCTGCATCGCGCTTTGACATCGCAAAGAACTGGCCGTATGTGTATACCCATCCGATAATTGCGACAATCAGCGAGATGAATGCTGCACCAGCGCTGATAAATGCAAAGGACATGACTGCTGCGACAATCATGCTCAAAAATCCACACTCAGCGGTGAGCATGAGCATCCTGTCCTGCTTCCAGCCGGGTCCCAGGCACGCGTTGAACGGGTGCTGGATTGCAATTGCTCCAAGCAGGAATGCGACAGCGATAAGTCCGCCTCCAAGGAATGAATTTGCATAGCTGGTGACGGGGAATCCAAGGAACGTGACTGTTGATGTTGTCAGGCCGGTAAAGGTGAATCCACCGGTGATCATTGCTGCAAATCCCATAACGGTGAGTGCACCAACCACTGCCATTTCGGTCAGTGCCTGGATCATGGCCGGGATCTTCATGTTCAGGATATTGTTCGATACGTACCCGAGGATCAAACCAATGATTGCTGCAAGAACCAGTGCAACAATCGGAGCTAGCATACCATATTTGGTTGCGAGCAGCATAGCGATTGTACCCGAACCGAATGCGATCATACCTGCAGAGGGAACGCCGGTACCGATACCGTAGCTGCACAGCACCTTGATGGTGTGGCTGCCCCAGATCAGTGCAGCAACTACTGCAAGTCCTCCGAAGAATGAGAACATCTGAGTGTTGGTGAACGCATTGAGGTACGTCAGATAGATGCACACGATTGTGCTTACGAGGCCCGCAATCATTATTTTATCGTGCGGGACGCCGCCTGCAATTACTTCAATTTTTACTGACATCTTCACACCTCATATTGCAACGATCAGGATCGCTACAAATCCGCAGAGTGCCGAAGCAACAGCGGATGCAACGATTGCCCGTGGCCAGCGTTTGAACTTCGGGTCGTGGGGACCTTCAATCGTTCCGGTGATGTTGTATGCGGTCAGCACTGCATTCACAAGGAACATAGCGACTGCGAACATACCGGCTACAGCTACTGCAACTGGCAGAACCTGTGCTGCGGTGGCACCCATCATCTTCGGGAACGTTGCCTGGTAGAGGCCGAGAAGTTCCAGGTAGATGAGCGTACCGCCTGCACCGCCAAGGATACCGCCAATTACGCCACCAACGAAGGAGACGAACGGAAGGCCGTGACCTTCAGTACCCTGGGATTTGTATTCCGCCTGCGAATCGCCGGTGATTGGGTCGTGTAAGACTTTACCCGACGCGGCCGGGATACCCATGCCATAGACGTAGACAAAGTTCACCATCATACAGGTGATAGCCATCATCAGACCGCCACCAATACCTCCGGTGATGGTTGCAACGACAAGACCCTGGCTTGCTGCCCATGCTCCTCCGAAGAGTCCGGCAAGACCTGCACCAGCGGCAAGCATTGCGACACCTGTCGCGATACCCGGTGCCTGTCCCATTGCTGCGGGAGCACCGCCTACTGGTACGAAGTGAGTGCCGAATCCAATCAGGACACCGCCAACGATGATACCGATCAGGGCCGTAAGACCGAGGGCCGGTGAGACATAATAGCAGGCTCCGAGAATGATTATCAGGAGAACAACACCGACTGCCATTGCCGTCGGGTTCATTGCGCCGCCAGCCTGTGGTTTTGCTGCAACTGCGCTCATGCGTCTGCCTCCTTAGGTACTGTGTAGGGTCCGTAGTTCTTGCGTGCCCAGACCTCGATGTACCGGTCGATGACGGTGAAGACGAGGATCATAAGGACGCCGACTGCGATTGCACCCCAGCCTGCGTAGATTCTCTCAAAGAGAATGGTACGCCAGATTTCGAGGAAAACAATCAGACCAAAACAGATACCGGATGCTGACCCCCCAATCTTGTGGGTAAAAAATCCGTTGTCAATCGAGTTGCGCTCGCCGGCTTCGGCGTAGCGGACGATGTTACCTGATGCAGAGATCGGCACACCTGCGCCAAACTTCTGGTTCTGGTACTGACGTTCCTTACCATAGTACGGGTTGCCCGTCGCAGATCCTGCTGCACCGAGTGCAATACCCCAGATCAGTGCGAGCAGTGGCAGCGGGAACGGGTGTCCCAGAGCGCCATTGATCAACTGACAGAGTGCTACAGTACAGAAAATTGCGATGAACGCATGTGCCATGGTGACCGTTGTCATGGACTTAATTATATCCACATAAACGGGCTGACCGAACTTGGCAAGACTTGCTGTTCTGCCAAGGTACGCTGTCGTTGCGTAAACGCCCTGAACAAAGACTGCAAGAATACAGCCGAGGACGATTGCAAGGATCGCGTTGACTTGCATAGCCATAAAAGCCCATGCCAGGCCTGCACCGAGTGCACACCAGAGACCGTATGCCGGGGGTTCACCAGCGACCGCCTTGTTGAAGATGCGGTGCAGGAATCCCATCTGCGGTGCGAGCTGAACCTGTGAGTTCGGGTCACCTTGTGATCCGATGTTGGATTCAGTATCTTCCGCAGAACCGGCTACAGTGGCAAGAGCTCCTGTCAATGCAGTAATTCCAATGCCAAATACAATATTTTCCATTTAGCCTCCTCCCCTCGTGCGATGAACGAGAGTATTCAAAATGCAATGCCACCAACATCGAGTTAAACTCTTTGTGGTTAGTGTAAATTTGGTGAGCGGTTCATTAATAGGTTTCGAATTAGTTTCGGCGAGAACGGAGTATATTACGCCCGTTTTAAAAATCGGAGGCGTATTCGGATTTATTTAATCATGTGGATTTGTGTTAACGAAAAAAAAGTTGTGTTGTAGGCAATCGGGGTTGCGTTATTGACGATATATAAGAAACAGCCCAATAACGGGCAGCAACAGATGTTTTGTATCGATAATACCTGCAGTAGGATTTATGTCCCTTCCGGTGGCCGGCGTTTGAGTTGCTGTTCGATCCGGTCCAGCTGTTGCTGCATCTGCTCACTCTGCCGGTTCTGTTCGTGGAGGGCATTTCGGATCTGCGAGATGTCAGTGTCTGTGTCTGTCATGTCCTGTCCATTATTCTCCGTTGAATCCGGCGCAAGGAGTTTGTTTGCGATGAAACCGGCAAGGGTGCCAATGAGGCCGACACCCATAGTCATTACGGCGACTCCTACCAACCGTCCTCCTGTGGTTACCGGGTAACGGTCTCCGTATCCGACTGTCGTGAGAGTGACATATACCCACCACATCGCATCAGAGGCTGACTGGATATTTGCATTCGGCGCTGCCCGTTCAGCCATGAGTACAAAAAAAGCCCCGCTCTCAATGACGAGCATCACGCAGAAGATAACGATATAGAGCATGCTCTCGGCTTTATGTTTCTTAAGCTGGCAGAGTATGTTCCGGCCACCGTACTTTTTTAAAAGCCGGTACGCTTTGAAGATCCGGAAGATCCGCAGTATGCGCAGGGCGGGGATGCTTGCAAGGAGGTCTGCCCACCCCCAGTCACGGAAGAAATAGTACTTCTTTGATTGGGCAGTGATGAAGCGGTACAGGAAATCAGAAAGGAAGATGATGGTTAAGAAGAAGTTGAATGTGATAATAACGTTCAGAGCATCGGGATCGATACCGGGAATCCAGATGATGAAGAGGTTGATGACAGACAATATGGAGACGAGGATGATGAAGATCTCGTAGCCGGGATCTTTCATGTCCTGCATCTCGGTATTTGCTTTGATTCCTCCATCCATGGGCGAATCTATCCTGTTTGATTACAGGTTATTCTTGTGCCGGAGGTTAAAAACCGGTAGGATTCAGATCCTGATGACCGCAGCGATGTGAGCCAAGAGGATTAGATCCCTCAAGGGCCTTTTTTTTAAAAATGTAATCCCCCCACGCTCGTGTTCTATTGCTGGACATGACAGGAGGTCAACAACGAATACCTGCAGAGGTACCGGGATTTTTTCCCAAACTATAAAACACCCCTTACCCGGAAATATACTATGGAAAGGATCACTGCCGTGGCAAAGGGGCAGGTGCAGGGAGTAGGATACCGGCACTTCATTGCAGGCTGTGCGCAGGCAACCGGGGTGCATGGATATGTCAGGAACCTTCCTGACGGCACTGTCGAGATCGTAGCCGAGAGTTCTCCAGCCTCCCTTGCCGATTTCATCCGCATGGCTCATGCCCGTGGTGACCCGGTGATACACGTCGAGGATATCGTGGTTAAGGACAGCCCCGCCACTGAAAAACTCCACGGTTTTCATGTCTATTGGTAACCGGGTTTAAAAAAAACCGGTCGCGTGCTCGTCCGTAACATCACGGTGTTTTTCTTTTATTCAATCAGGAGTTGTGCATCACCCGGTGCACGAACCTGCGTCTTCCCCGTACCATCTTTTTCTGAGCCAGAGCGAGACGTTCACCAGCGCGATCAACACCGGCACTTCAACGAGCGGACCGATCACGGTGGCAAATGCTGCCGGAGACGCGATACCGAACACCGCGATGGCAACCGCAATCGCGAGCTCGAAGTTGTTTGAGGCCGCAGTAAACGAGAGTGATGCAGACTTTGCATAATCGATACCGAGACGGTAAGACATCCAGAAGCTGGCAAAGAACATGATAACAAAGTAGCAGAGCAACGGGATGGCAACCCGGACCACATCGAACGGAACATTCACGATATACTCGCCCTTTAAAGAGAACATCACGATGATCGTAAAGAGCAGGGCTATCAGCGTTATTGGTGATATTTTTGGAATGAAGACCTGTTCGTACCATTCCTTTGACTTTAAGCGGAGCAGGACATACCGTGTAACCATACCTGCAATGAACGGGATGCCGAGATAGATAAAAACACTCTCGGCAATCTGGACTATCGTGATCGAGACTGCAGAACCAGCCCCGATACCGAGCAGAGGTGGAAGGTACGTGATGAAAAACCAGGCATAGACGGAATAGAAGAATACCTGGAAGACAGAGTTTAAGCCCACTATAGCTGCGCAGTAATCGCAGTCGCCTCCAGCGAGTTCGTTCCAGACGATCACCATGGCGATGCACCGGGCGATCCCGACAAGGATGAGCCCGTACATGAAGAGTGGCTGGTCCCGGAGGAAGATGACCGCAAGGGTAAACATCAGTACCGGCCCGACAATCCAGTTCTGAACGAGCGAGAGGCCGAGCACTTTTGTGTTCTGGAACACCTTTCCCAGTTCCTCATACTTCACCTTCGCAAGCGGGGGGTACATCATGAGGATAAGCCCGACTGCTATCGGGATTGATGTGGTCCCAACTGAAAGACCGGTGATCATTGCCGGTACTGCGGGTGAAAAATATCCGATTCCGATACCGATTGCCATGGCAAGGAAGATCCATATGGTCAGGTAGCGGTCAAGGAAGGAGAGTTGTTTTACTGGCGTTTGCATCAGTGTTCACCTGTTTTAACATCAGAGTATTTGTTCCAGGATTGCAGCCGCATCGCCCACAAGTTCCGGGCATTTCGAGACGAACAATTTGTTATCGTGTGCCTGTGCAAATTCTTCCGGTTTGCTGAGGTTATACCCGAGTAATTCCGTGCAGTTGACCGAACCATGACGCTTTTTAAATTCCTGCAGGAATTTCTGGACCAGCGCCCGCGTCTTTTCGGTTGCTGCATCATCTCCCTGCATAGTCTTTCCGTATTTGAGACCGATCACCATGATCGCACCAGAAACCGCCCCGCAGATATTGCCGCTCTTTGAGATACCTGCCCCAAAGCCACATGCAATCTTCTTTGCAGTATCCGGGTCAAGACCCAGTTCATCGGAAAACGCAGAAAAAACTGCTGACGAACAGGTGAACCTGCTCTTGTAACTTGCCATAGCATCATCAGATTTTGTCATGGAAATGCATCCTTAATGAGTATGTTATCCCAGTATCGCATTAAACAAATATCCCGTTAATGTAAACGCCACAAACAGGATTCCTGCAAAAACCAGGAGCAATTTGATCTTGATCACTTTTTTAAGGATGATCATCTCCGGTAACGAAAGACCGATGACAGCCATCATGAACGCAAGCGCAGTACCCATCGCCATACCCTTTGCGGTAAGCACTTCCATAATCGGGATCATTCCCGCTGCATTGGAGTAGAGGGGGATGCCGATCAGCACCGCAATCGGAACCGCAAGCGGATTGCCTGGACCTGCAATATTGACAAGGAAATCTGCCGGTGCGTACCCGTGAATGACTGCACCTATCGCGATACCGAGCAGGATGTAGGGCAACACCTTGAGCGTAATATCCCGGGACTCGTTTTTGGCAAAGATGAGCCGCTCTTTACCTGTCATCACCTTATCTGCCTGCTCGTACATCTTGCACTTCCAGACAAAATCCTCAACTTCGCTTTCGAGGTGGAGACGCCCGATGATGATGCCGGCAAAAATGGCGATGACGAGGCCGGAGACGATGTAGATGAGTGCAATCTGCCAGCCGAACATCGCAAAGAGCATGGCAGCGGCTACCTCGTTGATCAGCGGGGAAGCGATAAGAAACGAGAACGTGATACCGAGTGGCACTCCAGATTCCACGAACCCGATGAAGAGCGGTACCGCTGAGCAGGAGCAGAACGGTGTGGGAATGCCAAGGAGGGCAGCGACCACGTTCCCCACACCTTCGCTCCGTCCGGCCACCCATTTCTTCGCCTTTTGTGGGGTGATAAAGGTGCGGACGATGGCAACTGCAAAGACGATCACGGCAAGCATGAGCGTGACCTTGATCGAGTCGTAGATGAAGAAGTTCACTGACGATGCAAGGGGGGTTCCCTGCATGAGTCCGAGGATTGAGTACGTCAGCCAGTCCGCAAAGAGTTGTAAATAGTCCTGCATGGTTCACTCCCCGGATAGTGCGCTCTGAACTGCGGTCACTACCCGTGAAATTTCCTGGTACTGCATATCTGCCATCCCGTTCTTCTCAATCCCGAGACCGGTGGCAATAATATTGACATGAGGGCAGATGCCCGCACCCGCAAGTTTTTTGCTGGCGCAGCAGTCGCCACAGCCGTCAATGACTACCACTTGTTCCCCGCCAATGCACTCTTCTTTAAGTGATGCCTCAGATTTTTTCGCATGCGTCCACAGGAACCGGCCCGGTCGCCGTTGCATCAGAAAAAGTGCTGCCTGTGTGCTAAGTTTACCGGTATTCGAGACTCCAGAGCAGGTGACAAGCACGATCATTTTTCTTAGTTTTAATCTTTCTTTACAGCATTGACAACCGTCAGCACATCTTTCCCGTCATAAGCCGGGCCGGGAATTTTTGTGATGCCGAGATCAGTAATCAGGACATATCGATCAACTGACAGGCCTTTGTCGTCCATGATCTTCTTTGCACAACCGACCGGGCAACCATCGATCACAATCCGCTCGTCAGCCGATTTTCCAACATTGACCAGTTTTTCAATACCTCCGCCAACACCGGCAAGGCACGAGCCGCTGCCATATCCTTCACGGGCGAGCCGGCATGCGGCTGCATTGGCGAGTTGCCCGACATTTGACCCGATACCGGAGCAGGAGTAGATGATCCGGGTTTTTCCCTCTGTACCGCAACTACAGGATGATTTTCCTTCCATGACATTCACTTCATTTCAAATTTTGTTGAATTAATGTGAACGGGGCAAGATTATATATCTTTTCATTTCAGATTAATTTGAAATGGTACGGAGAAATAAATCCTGCTGCGGAACAAAAGAAGACGATACTCTCCCGGCAAAAGAGATGGACCTTCCCGAACCGATCCAGAAGGAATTAGATGTGATCGGGGGCTTTGAGGCGCTGTCTGGCCGTGTCCCCTCGCCCACGGAACTTAAAGCAAAGAGCCGGGTTTATCATGCTCTGGCAGATCCGCTCCGCCTTACTATTCTCTATCTCATCAAAGACCAGCCGCTCTGCGTCTGCGTCATCAACCGCTTCACCCGCCTCTCCGGCTCGAAGCTCTCCTACCACCTCAATATCTTAAAAGAGGGCGGTCTTATCGAAGGGGAGTATCATGGAAACTGGATCATTTATTCGCTGACGGATACCGGGCGGGAATATCTCCGGTAAATTTTTCGTTCCTGAATCAGATGGGAAACAGGCCGTGCAGATGAACACCCGTTGAGGTTGTGGATGCAGCTGCCCGGTTGTGCTCAATGGAGTTTCATTTAGGTTTTATTCTTACTGCACAGGTCATCCAGAAACGGAATTTTATGAAGGGGATAAAAGAATCACTGGGACATAATGAAACGCTATGGTGGATGTGGGCAATACAACGTAAAACTAAACCCCGTCACCATCACAACCTTTATCCAGTATCCCGCTGATGATTCGGTCAGACGAAGATCCTCGCCGGGATGTATTATGCTCGATGAGCCCGCCCGTATCCTTATTGCCGCAGCGCTGTGCTGGATCAATTTTGTAGCTATTGATGTTTTCTTTAAGTTACCCGAGAGCGGGGGCGTTTGCGGGGCAACTGCGATTGCAGAGGAAGTGGAAAAGGGCGGCGGGAACCTGCACGGCGGTTTCATGCTGGGAAACATCGTATCATCTCCCGATGCTTCAGCAGGTACACTCCTTGCAGCCTGCGGAGTGTACTGTGCGGGATTACCCGGCGGTCTTTTTGCTGCCCTGCTGGTGTATATCGGCAACCGGATCTGTTACGATCCCGGCTACGCGGGCACGACCGGCGCGATCACTGCAACATTCCTTGTCTACGGCATGACCCAGGTCGGATTTGCCGCTTCGGACTTCATTGCCGGCATGGTGATTGCTATCATGACCATACAGGGCATCTCGTATGTCCATTCCAGCCGGCTGATTGCCCGGCTCTGGGAGTTCAGGAACCGGCTGTTGGGGGGCCAATGATCGCAATATACCTCTGCGCAATAATCGCGGTGTATGCAGCCCTCCGGGTGATAACCGAGCGCAATACCATGCGCAAACTGCCATTTCTCAATGTCATCTCGTTTGCCGTAACTGCCATCATTGCCCTGCTGCTTCCAAATCCCATCACCATCCTTGCGGCAGCAGCCTATTTTGTCGGATCGACCCTTGAATCAAACGCGATTGCAAGCACATGGGCTGGGGGAATCAAAAAGCCATGAATGATATCGTGATGGCTGCATCAGTGTTGCTCATCCTCATCGGCATGACTGCGGCAATCATCAACCGCGATCCGTTTGACAAGCTCATCTCGCTCTCGATACTCATTGCCGGTGTCTTCCCGTTCATTGTCGACCGGGGATTATTGGACGTTGCCATAGCCACGGCGCTCATCGCGCCGCTCTCCACGATCTTTACCCTGATGGTCTGTCGGAGGGTGAAGGAATGATGACAGAACTCTATACCCCGGAGTTCGTGATCGGGCTTGTTGTCCTCATCGTGGGAACGATATCAGTTGCGTTTCCCCGGGATAAGGATTACCTGACCCGTCTGATCAACCTCGAAATTCCGGGATGGGGACTGCTGCTCGTCATGCTGCACTACAACGAAGCGCTTGCCCTCTTCACCTTCGCTGCCATGTCGGTGCTCTCGACCTATATCTTTGTTAGAATCATGCAGAAGAAGGAGGGCACATGATCATACGGAAGATCTCGCACTTCCTCTGCAATTATGAAAATATCGTGCCGCTCTTTGCCGGTGCCTGCGCCCTTCTCTTTCTTGTGGGTATCCTCATGCTGCCCCTCAGCTACGAGCAGAACCAGCTGTATCCTAAAACCATTGACCGCAACAGTTCGTTAGACCCGTACGATCGCGGGGGACCGCCCTTTACCATGGTTGCGATCCATTCCCAGTATCCGGAGAATTCCCCGACTGCCGGGTTGGTAACAACGTACCTGACGCCGTTCTCCCAGTTCCTTGCGGACACGACCATGCACCTTGGCACAACAATTGTCGCCCACCCGGGAGGAATCATTGATGAGATCCTGTATAACACCCGGGGGCTGGACACGGTTGTTGAACCAACGATCCTGCTGATCGCGTTTGCGATTGCTTCATACCTGTACCGGAAGGTGGGATGATGTGGGACCAGTATAACATCGGGCTGCTATGTGTCCTGATCGCCGGCGTGATCGGGTTTGTAGCACTTGCCCGGGAGACTGATGACCTGCACCGGCTACTGCTGCTCGATCTTGTAGAGATTACGGCGCTTGGGGTTATCGCCTTGCTCGGTACCGATCTGGCAGAAGCTCTTGTTCTCCCCGGGCTGACCGTGGGGATTGCAGAACTCCTTGCCCTCTCCCAGATTTATATCACAAAGGAAGGATTAAAGGAACGACCGGTGAGGGGACTCAACATTGAAGTGATCCAGATGGCAGATGCACCCCTGATAATATCAGGATTCCTTGTCGTGTACGGGCTGGTGCTCTCCGGGTTTACCGGTGGCGGGGTTGCCGGGCTCGGACTGGTCTTCTGGTTCATGTCGCGGGGCTACAAAGAGGACTTAAACCTGCTCGAGATGGCAAGCGGGATCTCGTGGGCGATCTGGATCTTTGCGTTCTTTGTCTTCATGTTCTTCCCGCAGTACTGGTTCATCGCCCTTATGGGAGCAGCAGTCGGTATCGTGCTTAAAGTGACTGTCAAGATGTCCCTTGTCGGGACCATGTGGGGGGAGCACCGTGATTGATCTGGTCGGGGGAGTACCTCTTTATATCCTGGAGTTTGGCGATGAACTTGTTTACCTGACGCCCTACACGATCACGCTCTTCCTGCTTGCCCTGACGTTTACCGTGCTCGTCCTTATCAGCCGCCCGGAACAGCAGGTAGATATTGCCTTTGGCGGCGATGCCTACCGTACAAAAGAGATCAGCATTTCCGAGATGCGTTTCCGGCGTTTCATGGCGATTGCCTGCGGGCTTGCTACCATGGGCGCGATGGTGACCGGGGATATTTTCAATTTCACCCTCTTTACTGCCATGGTCGGGATCACCAACGTAGGTATTGTTGCGGCGGTAAAAAGCCCGCATGTGCAGGATGCGGCGTACCAGTACGGGCTGGTCTCTCTCTCGGCTACCATACCCCTCTTCGGGGGGGCGGCAGTGTACGCAGCAACGACCGGCTCGCTCTCGATGATCGAGCTGATGAAAGGGACACTTCCGGCCGTTCCGCTGATAGCAAAGGGTATGCTCATGCTCGGGGTGATCGGTGAAGGTATGGCCCCGTTCTACGCGGCAAAAGCCGAGATGTTCCGGGCACCGGGTGCCCCGTATGTGATCATGTGCTCGCTCTCCTCGCTGTTAATTTTCCTGCGGGTTGTCGAGATCGTTATGCTGGGGTGATGAAGATGAAACGAACAACGGTTGTACGGATATTCTGGGTGGGTGCGGCAGTCTGCGTAGTTGCATCCGTACTCTACTTCATGGGAATGATACCGCTTCCTGTCTGTGCAGCCCTGCTGATCGTGGCATTCCCGGTCACGGTTCTTTCACTCTTCTTTAGCTGGATGGCAGGAGAGTCCGGAGGTGACATCCCGTTCATCGGGTACTGATATGATCGCAGAACTCGTCCTTGCCACCTTCTTTGGCCTGCTCCTCTTAGGCATCCACCGGAAGATCATTGCCCGTATCCAGCGGAGGCCGGGCCCACCCATCTGGCAGGAGATCCTGCACATGCTCAAGTTCTCCTTCAAGACCACATGGATCCCAAAGACCGCAAGCCCGGTCCTCTTTGTCGCGGTTGTCCTGATCGCAATCGGCATCTGGACGGCTGCGTTCTACGTGCTCGTAGTCGGGGGAAGCCTGCTGGTCATCCTCGGGATCTACATGCTCCATAAGATCGTGGAGCATGGGTTCGGGCTCTCATCCGGATCGCCGTATGGGAAGTATGGCGGTGTCCGGTCGGTCATCTCTGCAGCATCGGAAATCCCGCTCTTTGTCAGCGTTGCTGTGATCGCGGTCTACACCCGCTCCCTTGACCTCTCTGCGATCATGCAGTACCAGCAGGTGCATGGTCCTATGCTCATCATCGCATTTCCGGCTGCCTGTGCGATGTTTCTGGTGATCCTCTCAAAGATGCCCTTTGGTCCCTTCTCTATTGTCGAGGCCAAGGAGCTGGTGAGCGGTTACAAGACCGAGCACTTTGGTATCTGGCGTGCCGGTCTTGAGATCTGCAACGGCTTAAAGACCTATGTCTTGCTCGCCGTCTTCCTTGCGGTATTCATTGGGCCGCTCTCCCTGCCCTGGCTCCTTCTCGGGATGATCCTCATGATAGTCCTCCTCGCTTTTGCCTGCGCACTCACCCCGATGATGTCGCCGTTTGATTCGGTGACCATCCAGATGCTGGTCACTGCCCTGATGCTGGTATATGCAGCAGCAGTGCTGCTGGTGGTGCATCCATGATCCGTGAAGCGATTCTCTTTGGAGGTGTATTGTACATCCTCATCACCATCGCCCAGATCATTGACCGCCCCTCAATATGGGCAGAAGGCATTATTGTTTCGGTTGTGCTTACGATTGCCACTGCATACTATCTCATAAAAGATGAGCACCGCCTCCACACCGCAGAGATCGCAGCACTCTGGGCCGCAGTGCTCCTGTTCCTGGTCTACGGGGCGTTCAAATACGGGGGACTGCTATGACCACCTACCTCTACGAGCAGGACCTCGTGACGCAAAAATACCGGATTCTTGTTGCTATGCGGCACGACAGCCTCGTGCGGAAGATTGCACGGGAACTCAATATTCCCGTACAGGAGTTGCGAAGATACTTGATCGAACACCTCGACATGATCCAGTTAGAAAACCTCCCCGCCCGGGCGGAGATGGCAGATGACCATGCCGATCAGGGTGATGCAGTTGCCCGGGCCCTGGGACGGGAAAAATATTCGGTCTATCTCCGGATAGTTTCCGTTGCTACAATGGATGCCATTTTCAGGGAAGTGGATGCACGCGTACATACAGGTACTCCCGTGGACGACGCGATCACCTATGGCAGGACACAGATACGGGAGGCATTGAAAATATGAACATTCTCCAGCGGATAAAGAATAAGGTCCGTTCACGATCGATCCACGTGGCATACGTTGATGTCGGTTCCTGCAATGGCTGCGACATCGAGGTACTCGCCTGCTTAGCCCCCCGCTATGATATCGAACAGTACGGCATCTTTGTCCACAATAACCCAAGGGAGGCCGATGTCCTGCTCGTTATCGGTGCCTATACTCCCGGATGGGAGGAGAAACTTGCCATGGTCTGGGATAAGATTCCCGCACCCAAGGCAGCGATCACCATCGGCAACTGCCCGATCTCCGGGTGCCTCTTTGACCGGAAAGGCTCCTTTGTCGATCCACCGGTAAAAAAGCACATCCCGATTGCCGCTGAAGTCCCTGGCTGCCCGCCCCGCCCCACCGAGATCCTGCAGGCGATCATGTCGGTCCGTGATTCAGTCTTTGCCAACTGGGAGGAGACGCACCCATGAAACGAATCGTGGATGTCAATATTCCATTAGGGCCCATTCATCCCTGCTTCAAGGAACCGATCCGGCTCAAGTGCGAGGCGAAAGGTGAACGCATTACCGGCGCCGAAGTTGAGCTCGGGTACATGAAGAAAGGAATTGAGCGGATCATGAAAGGGCGCCCTTGGCAGGAGGTGATGTTCCTTGCCGAACGCGTCTGCGGGATCTGCTCGGTGATCCACAACATGGTCTTTATTGAGGCTATGGAACAGATCAGCGATATCACCGTTCCGCCGCGTGCCGCATATCTCCGCGTGATCGCAAATGAACTGGACCGGATGCAGAGCCACCTGCTGGCCAACTTCTCGTATTGCTATACGATTGAGCACGAGACCCTGGGGATGTACCTGCTCGACTTACGGGAGCAGGTAATGGATGAACTTGAGCGCCTGACCGGTGCCCGGGTCACCTGCGCTTACATAATCCCCGGTGGTGTCCGGTGCGATATCCCCAAAAAGGAAGCAGAAGCTTTGCTGACAACGCTCGACCGGATGGAGGTGGACCTGCGCCGCTATGCCGGGATGTTTGAGGGTGGCCCGATGATCGCCCTGCGAAGCCGGGGGGTTGGGATTCTTACGCTGGAGGCAGCAGAGCGGGCCCATGTGGTTGGTCCGACTGCACGGGCAAGTGGGATTGCTGTTGACTGCCGGCAGAACCATCCAACGTACCAGAAACTCGGTTTTGTCCCCATCACCCGGCCGGATTGCGATAACTTTGCCCGGGTGATGCTCCGGTTCGACGAACTCTTCCAGAGCATCGGGATTATCAGGAAATGCTTAAAGGAACTTCCCAAAGGGATTGTTCGTGGCGGGGGCGTCTGCAAAGCGGGAGAGACCCGGTACAGCGGCGAAGCCCCACGGGGAGAACTCACATACTTTATCAAGAGCGACGAGTTCGGGCGTATCGTGGAGATCCAGATCCAGACCCCGTCCATTATGAACATCGAGGCATGCTGCCACGAGATGATCATCGGGTCGGATTCGATTGCCGATGTCACCTCAACGTTCGTATCGGCAGACCCCTGCGTTGCATGCACGGAGCGGTAACATGAGTTCGTCGCTGGTCTGGTATATCAGGGAGTTTGCCCGCGCTGAGTGGATCAAAAAGTTCCTCTTTGCAAAGACCGCTCCTCTTGTTACACCTTCGCATTTCCGTGGATTCCCAGAACCGACCGGCAAGACCTGCACGCATGCCCTCTTCTGCATGATGGCCTGCCCGGCACCGGGTGCGATTGAGGTGGTGCATGCCGGTGATGGCTGGATGCCGAAGATCCATAAAGAGCACTGCATCCGCTGCGGGCTCTGCGTTGAGGCATGCCCGAACGGGGTCTTAAAAAGCGGGAGGATTCGTGAGACCATGGAACACGAAGGCACGTCTTTACTCTTCTCGTTCCGTATCGCAATTGACAAGGATCTCTGCACCGGTTGCGGGAACTGCTGTACTGCGTGTCCGGTCAACAAGCAGGCCGATGCCCAGATGGGGGCAGGCGGGCATTCCTCGAATGATGACGTGATCATGCGGGTGCAGGAAGGTGACATCGTGGTGATCCACGAGGATAAATGCACGGGCTGCAAGACCTGCGAAGTCAGCTGCCCGAACGGTGCTATCCGGATTGCCCGGATCCTCGAAGGATATCAGCAGCCCGTGCAGGAGGGATTGCAGTGAAGTGCATCCTCAATACCGGCCGCACGGTTCCGCAGGGAGCTTCTGTGGAGCACAAGGGATCGGACACCTATCGTGGCGTTGCCTCGGCTGGTTTCTTGAATCCCGTGGACATGATGATGCTGGGAATCGAGGACGGGGACCGGGTACGGGTCACCACCTCTGCCGGCCATATCGTCCTTACTGCTCGTCCCGCAGAGGGAGTGGCACGCGAGGAGATCTTTGTAGCGATCGGCCCGTATGCCAACCACATCATCTCCTCTGAGACCCATGGCACCGGTATGCCGGACTTCAAGAGCCAGCGTGTGGACGTCGAGCCCACCAAAGAACCGTTGAAGAGTGTCGGGGAACTCATGGAAGCTATCGGGGGGCTGCGCTATGATCGAACATGATGTGGTCTGTCCCTTCTGCGGCTGCCTCTGCGATGATCTCGAACTTGAGTGCGAAGGGGGAAAGATCGTAAAAGTGCAGAACGGTTGCGCACTTGCCGAGGCAACGTTCATGACCGATACCCGGCCCCCGGCCCCGATACGGCGCACGGAAAGCGGCTGGGAGAAGATCTCCTATAACGAAGCAATAAAAGAGACGGCAGAGATCTTACAGGGTGCCGACCGCCCGCTTCTCTATGGATGGAGCAGCACGCACGGGGAGGCACAGAGCATTGGCGTGCATATCGCCGAACTCATCGGAGCCGTTATCGACAACACGAGCACCGTCTGCCACGGCCCGTCCATCCTTGCCATACAGGAAGTCGGCCACCCCGGTTGCACGCTCGGCCAGGTAAAAAACCGGGCGGATGTGATCATCTACTGGGGATGCAACCCGGTTGAGGCACATCCCCGCCACATGAGCCGGTATACCACGTATGCTACCGGCTTCTTTGTCCCGGACGCCCAGCGGGAACGCACGGTGATCGTTGTCGATACCCGCCGGACAGATACTGCCGGCATTGCCGACGAATTCGTGCAGATCGAACATGGCGGGGATTATGCAGTGCTTTCCGCACTTCGGGCAATTGTCCGGGGAAAAGCATCGGTCATTCCCGCAAAAGTTGCCGGTGTTTCAAAGGAACAGCTGATTCGGATCGCGGAGATCTGCAAAACTGCAAAGTTCGGGGCGATCTTCTTTGGACTCGGCCTTACCATGAGCCGGGGAAAATACAAGAACATAAGAAATGCCATCGAACTCACTGACGAACTCAACCGGCACACGAAATTTGTGATCTCCCCGCTGCGGGGGCATGGGAATGTCTATGGTTCCAATGAAGTCTTCACATGGATGACCGGCTATCCCTTTGCCGTTGATTTTGCCCGGGGCATTGCATTTTACAATCCCGGTGAAACAACCGCCGTCGACATATTGCGGCGGGGCGAATGCGATGCGGCTCTCATTGTCGCAAGTGACCCTGGGGCGAACTTCCCACGGGATGCGGCTGCCCACCTTGCAAAGATCCCGACCGTGATTATCGATCCGCACGTGAACGCGACAACTGCCCTTTCCCGCATCCATATCCCCTGCACTGCTGCGGGTATCGATGCCGCAGGTACCGCGTACCGGATGGACGGAGTGCCCATACGGTTGAAAAAAGTGATTGACCGCGGGTACCCGGATGATGCAGAGATCCTAAAAAAGATCTATGATCACCTGAACGGGGGGAAGGGGCCATGACCGAATTATGGGTAAAGAATGCCTGCGTCATTGACCCGATCCGTGGCATCAACGGCGAGATCATGGATATCGCGATCCGGGACGGCCGGATTGTGGAGTCAGTCTCGGACCGGGCAGACGTGATCGATGCACAGCGTTGTCTCACCCTGCCCGGCGGCATCGACTCGCACACCCATGTCAGCGGTACAAAGGTGAACTTCGGGCGGTACATGAGCCCGGAGGACATGCGGGCAGGACGGACAAAGCGCAAAGGGAAGATGCATGTCACGAGTGGCTACTATGTCCCGACTACGTTTGGCAACAGTTACCGGTACAGCGCCATGGGATACACCACCCTGCTCGAAGGGGCGATGGCTCCGTTGGAAGCCCGCCATACCCACGAGGAATTTACGGCAACTCCCCACCAGGACATGATGGCGAACACCCTCTTTGACGGCAACTGGGCTGTCATGGATGCGGTGCGGGAAAAAGATATCCGGAAGACGGCAGCAGTAGTTGCATGGACGTTAAAAGCCGCGAGAGGATACGGTATAAAACTGACCAACCCCGGCGGCACTGAAGCATGGGGATTTGGCGAGGACTTGACCGGCATCCATGAGATGGTTCCGCATTTCGCCGTCACTCCTGCCGAGATCATCACTACGATGATGCGGGCAAATGAACTCCTCAAACTCCCCCATTCGGTGCACCTGCATTGCAATAACTTAGGAAAACCCGGCAATTACCAGACCACGCTCGAAACATTCGATATTGTGCCTGACTTAAATTCGGCACGCCAGACCCTGTACGCCACCCATGTGCAGTTCCATGCGTATGGCGGCGGAACATGGAAGAACATCTGTTCCAAGGCAGAAGAGATCACCCGCTCGGTCAACAGCAAACCCCAGATCGTCATGGACATGGGCCAGATCATGTTCGGCCGGACCATGACCATGACCGCTGACGGGCCCATGGAGTTTAACCTCCACTGTCTCCACCACAATAAATGGAGCAACCATGATGTGGAACTCGAGACCGGGTCTGGTATCATCCCGGTAACGTACTCGAAGAAGAGTGCCGTGAATTGCATCATGTGGGCTATCGGGCTTGAACTGGCACTTCTCACGAAAAATCCGTACCAGTGCCTGCTTGAGACGGATAACCCCAATGGGGCACCGTTTGTGAAATATCCCGAGATCATCGGTCTCCTGATGAGCAAACGCTACCGGGACGAGGAATGCGCCACGCTCGCAACCGGTGTTGAGCAGAGAACTTCGCTCTGTGCGCTTGAACGGGAGTTGGACTGGCATGATATCACCGTCATGACCCGGGCAGGTCAGGCAAAGGCATTGGGCATCATCAACCAGGGCAAAGGCCATCTCGGCATCGGTGCGGAAGCCGACATTGCCATCTACCCGATCCGGACCGATTCCGTTGACCCGGCCCGGGAATACCGAAAAGTGGTGGAAGGGTTCCAGAAGACCCGGTACACGATCAAGCGGGGACGAGTGGTTTCGCGGGACGGGGATATCATCGTGGATGGGGCAAATGCGACTTTCTGGGTCGATGCGATGGTGCCTGAGGATCTCAAAATGGAAAACGATCCGGAATTCATTAAGAGATTTGAGCAGTTCTACACGGTGAGAATGAGCAATTACCCGGTGCAGGACGTGTATCTCCCCCGCGGGCGGCGCATTGAGACGGAGGTATTTACATGAGAGTGATCCTTGAGAGCAAGGTGCGGGCAAAGCCCAACCTCCCAATCGAAGCAGAGGCGATCATTCCCCGCAATTTCCTAAAAGGCACCGATCTTCTCGTCTACGAGGGCAACAAGGAGCGTACGCTCTCCGAGCTGTTCTGGATCTTTGTCGAAGGAACCGCAGTCTCTCCAGAAAACATCGAAGTGATACTCAAAGGCGATACGTCACGGATCAAGCGTGTCGGGGAGTACATGGACACCGGCAGTATCGTGATCGAAGGGGACATCGGCATGCACTGCGGGAACTTCATGAGCGGCGGGACGATCGAGATCCGTGGTAACGCCGATTCGTGGCTGGGCAGGGAGATGCGGGGAGGGACGATCCTCTGCCGGGGCAATGCCAGCCATTACTGTGCAACCGGCTACCGTGGCGAGAAGAAGGGGATGCAGGGCGGCAAGGTGGAAGTGTTTGGCGATACCGGGGATTTCTGCGCTGAATACCTTGCCGGAGGCACGGTTCATATCCATGGCAGTGCCGGTGATTTCCCCGGCGTGGAGATGCGGGGTGGCGAGTTGATCATTGAAGGCGATGCTACCCGGCCCTGTGGGAACATGAAGAATGGCTCATGTGTAATTTTAGGTACAGTGCACGACATGCTCCCCACCTTTGAAAAGAGCGGCCGCAGAGTTCTTCCTGAATGGAAGATCACTGCGGATGTGTACAAGGGTGATGTGGCAAACCGGGGGAAGGGCACTCTCTGCGTGCGGAGTGAATAAGGGTATCTCCTTTATCCTGAATGGACATGCACGGTAGAGGAGATTGGGATTGTTTACGGGAATTGGAAAAAGACGAAAGAAAAAAGGATGATTATTCTTTCTGCCGGACGATGACCGATGCCGATTCGTCAAACGGGTTCTTTCGCATTGCAAGGCTGAAGAGGTACGGGTAATGGTTCCTTAAGTATTCCATATATTTGACCCATTCAGGAATCAGCTGCGAATAGACCCTCAGGATATCGTTTGCAAGATGATCAAGGTCTGATGGGGGGACTGTCAAGAGATCGTCCCGTGCTTTTACTTCTTCGGTCAGATGGTTGATGGCAAGGATGAGATCGGTGAACGTTTCGTGTTCAAAGACCATCGGGTTTTCGACAAGCCGGAGTAAAAAGTCCTCGTGACTGATGAGAAAATTCTTCAGGGCATCCATGTCCACATGATCGATGGCGATACTGCACGTGTGGTCATTTAAGCAAACCTGTACATCCTTAAACATTTCATTATGCCAGTCAGCACCGATCACAAGATGCTTTTTTATCCTGTCTATTGTTGAATCTGCCTTGACCAGCTGAGCGAGAAGCGGCGTCCCTATTGTAGAAAAGAAGGTCCCAATCACCATATTCAGTTTTTCCATCCGTCGCTGCTTTTCGCGGGATTCGAGCATCTGGTCAATGATGAGCGTGACGATGAGCACTTCAATCGGGATGAAAGCAAGATCCCCGACAAAAAATATGGACAGGTGATGGGAGTCCTGGAAGAGCAGGTAGTGGGCGGTAAATATTGCAAGAGATAACGTAACCAGACCGATCCCTGCGATCAGTTTCCATCGTGTGTCTTCTTTCATGCAGTTTTCTTTGGGATGTTTAGTGTGATAATTAATTCCCTGGACCGGTAACTCCCAAGATTTTTTTATGAATTTGTTCTGTTCCCGCTAACCTTTATACAAAAACCGGGCACGTCAGTAAAACTGACCCTGTCATTTTCATTCTGACAGTGGGATTGCATCCCGGTCCCGGTTGTTCATGGGATCCCTAAAGATGCTTCCAACCAATCTTACGGGCAGTGTCTGGGTCAGTACCGGAACAGCAGGAGGCACGTAGCAATAAGACCTGGCATAGTAAAAAACCGGGCCTGCGGGAGCGTGGCTGTTATCATGCCGGTATGGATAATGAAGACAAGAGCCGGAAAATCAGGGCGATTGCACGGGACGGAACACACCGTTCCAGGATGCTTTCCATTCTGTTTTTTCCATATCACTCTTATATCGGGGACGGGACCTAATCCATAAAAAAAAAAGGTTATGCGGGAATCTGCCCTGGCAATGACTCATATTAAGATTACATCACGACCCGTGTTACGACCCCGTGGATCTTCTCAGGGGGAAGGGCATAGAACTGGATGAACGGGGGAGAAACTTTTTTGATAATCCCATAGAGTTTCCAGATGAGTCTTTCGCTGACGATGTTCTCAATACCATAGAAGATGGTCTTTTCGTCAATTCCCCGCTCCTTTAACAGTCCAACCACGTTAACGATTTCCATATATCCGGCGGTGACTGTGAAGAGATGAAGGCCCGGAGCGATGCCGGAATCGAATGTGGTGCTGGTGCCAAACGGCTTCTCGGTGACATTGATCGATACAAGGATATTGTTTTCGTAAATGATCTCGTTCTGGAAAAAAATCTGCGATACGTATGGAGAGATATTCTTTACATCCCCGATAAAGTAAAGCGCAGTTCCCCGTATTTTCGGGCAGCTTGCATAACTCTGCTGGTACCGGGGGAGAAACTCTGCAAGCGGGACGGGTTTTAACATGGTGTGGAGTTTCTCCTGCCCTAAAATGAACGTTACAATGATAATGAGAGGGACAGCCGCCATGAAAAACGACCAGTAGGCCCCGTGCGGGATCTTGAGCAGCGTCGAGATGAAGAACAACCCGTCAATGATTATGAGGGACCCTGCGATGATCATCTTGATCCATTTTCTCCGGTAAAGGAAGATGATCGCCATCATGATGGCAGAGATCAGCATCGAACCCGAAACGGCAAGACCATACGCCGATGCAAGGTTCTCTGATGAGCGGAATTCGAACATCACGACCAGCACAGCGGCAAGCAATAACCAGTTGATGGCATCGATGTAGATCTGGGACTGAAGTACGGAAGAGGTAAACTCAATTTTCATCTTCGGGAGGATGCGGGTGGTCATGCCCTGGTAGACGATCGAGAACATGCCGGAGATCATGGCCTGCGATGCAATGACTGTTGCACAGATACTCAGGATGAGGAAGGGGACTAAAATGACCGGGCTGATGGTATTGATCATCGCAAAGAGAACATTGTGGGTGTTGCCGGTCTGGAGGACGTACGCTCCCTGCCCGAGATAGCTGAGCACGAGCGCCGGAAATACAACAACCCAGCCTTTTACAATCGGCTCACGTCCGAGATGTCCCATATCTGCGTAGAGTGCCTCTCCCCCGGTGACACAGAGGATGACTGCGGACATAACGATGAGTGACGCCCAGCCGTTTTCGAGGATGAATGCCAGGGCAAATGTCGGGCTTAATGCATAGAGTACCTGGGGGGCGCCGATGATCGAGATCACACCGGATACCGCAAGGGCACAAAACCAGATCACCATAACCGGCCCAAATGCAAATGCCACCCGCTCGGTTCCCCGCCGCTGGAAGAGGAACAGCCCGATAGCGATGAGGGCCGCGATGAGGAGGATTCCCATCTGGCCGATCTCTTCAAACCCGGGGATCAGCAGGATACCTTCAACTGCCGAGAGAATACTGATGGCCGGGGTGATGACACCATCCCCGATGAAAAGCGCGATCCCGATGATCGTAAGCACAGATACCGCCGATGCGGTGACGCCGGGCTTTAACAGGGAATCAAGTATTGTTTTGAGAACGATCGTGCCCCCTTCACCCTTGTCGGAGAGCGACATGGCAAGCCAGATGTACTGGATGGTGATGATGATAAACAACGTCCACGTGACGAGGGAAAGAAGCCCCAAGATGTTCTGGACCGTGGGCAGCAGGAAGAGCAGGATTGCCCCGACCGTGTAGATCGGGCTTGTGCCGATATCGCCAAACACAAGACCGAGGGCTTTGACAATTTTTAAAGGAGAGGTTCCCGTATCGCCCATTACCTATAGTCTGGGATTTAAACTGCGTAAACCTTTTGGGTTTTTCCTGCATGGCTGTCCATCGCGTTACAAACTCCCTATTTTTAAAAGGAATATCGAAAGTTTCAGGGAATATGCCGGATGAAGCGGAAGATCCATAGGATCAATACCCCCCACGGATACTTTCTCTCTCACGATATTCTTTCTCTCCCAGGTATACCTCTCATAAAAAACGGTGAGCCCGGATAACGGGCATGGTTGAGATTACGGTGCCGAAAAGGATGGTTCAGGTAATGATGAAAAAAATCAGCTCTCCTTTACGGGCATGCCAGTATATTGTATCATCCCCATGTCACCGGCAGCGGTCATATGCTTTCGTTTCACAAGATACCGGCATTTCGGGGGATCAGAAGGCGAGGTCCGTTTCACCTTATCGATCCTGACAACGATATAGGGACACTGGCCAAAGGACCCGAACTCAAGCCTGCGCAGGAACCCCGAGATTGTGTTGTACTGGTAGCGTGTCAGGCCAAACCGTTGCCGTAGTTCATGCACCGTGACCCACCGCTCATCGGTGCCGTTTTCCACCATGTACTGTTCAAGCAGTTCAGGTATACCGGAATATTTTTTCATCCTGCCCCATCTTAGCGATTTTTTTAGAATTAATAAAAAGGAGAATCCTATTAGGACTCGACTAATTTCACCAGATTTTCCATCACAGCATCCACTGCCCGCCACGTGGGAGTATCCGCATGGCGGAGAACATAGGGCCGCCCCTCGTCACCGGCTTTTACCATTGCCGGGTCAAGGGGGATTGCACCGAGATACGGGACGTTCAGATCTTCTGCTGCTTTCTTTCCGCCACCCCTGCCAAACAGGTCAATGGTATCGCCGCAGTGAGGGCAGATCATCCCGCTCATGTTCTCGATGATGCCAATGACCGGAACTTCTAATTTTTGTATGAATTTTACCGATTTGACGGCATCCAGCACGGCCACATCCTGCGGTGTTGTCACAATCACTGCACCTTTCACATTCGGGGCCAGTTGCGCAATCGAGAGCGCCTCATCTCCGGTGCCCGGGGGCAAATCCACGACAAGGTAGTCAAGCGTTCCCCAGTTCACTTCTTCAAGGAACTGCTGGATCGCTGCCATCTTCATCGGCCCGCGCCAGACAACCGGGGTACTCGTATCAGGCAGCAGGAACGCCATCGACATAACCGCAAGTGTTCCGGTAACATGCACGGGCTCGATGTGTTTTTCCAAAACGGCCGGTTTCTGGCCTTCGATGCCCAGCATCTTGGGGATATTGGGGCCGTGAAAATCGAGATCAAGGAGTCCCACATTCCTCCCGTGGGCGGAAAGAGCAGAGGCAAGGTTAACCGAGACTGTGGACTTACCCACGCCCCCTTTCCCGCTGAGCACAAGGATCACGTGCTTTACGTCAATTTTTGATCGCGGCGGCAGTCCTTTCTGGGGTTGGGGGGCTGGTCCGGTAGAGCAGCTGGAACAGTTCTCATCGCATTTCGTATCTTTGGCAGGGGTATGGTGTGTCATGGTGAAATTCATCCTTGGTAATGAGGGTTGCTGCTGCATCAGCAGCAGGTGTGAGGTCAGTCACTATCATTCATGCCGGCGAGTACGTCAGCAGTCTTTCCAATCTCTATCACTTTTCCGCCCCGCATGAGTGCCACGCGGTCGCAGACATCCCGGACAAAGTCCATGTCATGAGAGACCACGATAAAGGTCTCGTCCATCTCGTCGCGGGCGTGCAGGATCGAGTGTTTCACGTCCTGCTTTGTTATCGGGTCCATGGTGCCGGTCGGCTCGTCGAGGATCACAAGGCGCGGTTCTCTTATGAGCACCTGGGCCATTGCTACCCGGTGCCGTTCCCCATCGGAGAGTTCTGACGGGTAGCGGTTGAGGATCTCCTTTGCCCGCTCCGGCTCAAACCCGGCCATCGCAAGGGTAACGAGCGCTTTTCTCAGTGCCAGCTCCTTTGGAAATTCAAGCCCGATTGAATCCGTCAGGTTGTCAAGCACGTGTCGGTGCGGGAAGAGATCGTATTCCTGGTGGAGGAGACCGATATACTCCTTGGCCCTGCCCCGCTCTTCTATGCCGGGTTTTGTCATGTCCACCCAGTCGTCACCGATACGGATGTTCATCTCGCCGCTGGTGGGTTCGATGATTCCGGCAATGATCCCGGAGAGCGTAGTCTTTCCCGCCCCGCTCTTGCCGACTATGCCAAAGATCTCTTTTTGTGCAACATCGAACGTGACTGCGTTGACCGCTTTTACCACACCGCGATCCACTGATATGTAGCGCTTGGTCACGTCCCGTGCTGACAGGATCTTCTCCCCAAACTCTGCCGGTGCAATCAACTCTTCCTCATGCTGGCCTTTGACAAATGAGCGAATCACTGTTTTTGGTGCACCGATCTTTTCGATCTTCCCATCGACAAGGAGGATCGCACGGTTCGCCATATCCTCTATCACCTGCGAGAAGTGCGAAGTGACGATCATGCCCATTGCGTTTCTCTGTGCTGCTTCAATGAGCATGCTGTGTACAATACGGGCTGTTTCAGGGTCGAGCGTGCCGGTCGGTTCATCGGCAAAGAGCATGGTCGGGTCCTTTGCCAGCTGCCGTGCAAGCACTACCCTTTGCTTCTCGCCTCCTGAGAGATCGCGGGCAATGTGCATCATCCGGTGCGAGAGCCGTACCTGGTCGATTAAGTCTGCTGCTCTTGTGATCGCATGCTCCTGCGGGTAATTGATATCATCGAGCGCATGGAGCACGTTCTCGATCACCCGGTCATCGCCATACAGGGCAAACGTGCGCTGGAACATGATCGCCGTGCGGTGCATTACCCGGGCTTTCATGCCATTGGCCCTCTCGGCCCAGAGATCAACGTCCGTTGCAATCAGTTTCCCCCCACACGATCGGCAGCGGTTGCCAGCCTGACTCTGCACTTCCATGTGATTGCAGGTATTGCAGGCACTCAGGTGGTAAATTACCGAGCCGCTTGTCGGGGGCTGTTCAACACCCCTGAGCAGGTGCATGAGCACGCTCTTTCCCGCCCCGCTCCTGCCAATAACGCCGATGATCTCGCCTTCGGGAATCTCAAAGGAAATATTGTTTAAGACTTTTTTTCCTTCAAACTCCATGCAAAGATTTTCTACAGAAAGAAATGGTGTGGTCATTTGTATCTCTCCGTTTTTTAATTACGTGGTATCCGGTTTTTCTTTTGCATCTGCGGGTGCATCCTTTCTCTGGCATGGGGAACACTTTTCATCTTTTTTGCAGTGCCCCAATTCCCTGCCAATAACCCGCCCGCGTTTGAGTGGTCCGGCTCCGTCAAAGTCTGGCATAGATAACTCTCGGAAATGTAATCGATTAATTACACTTATGAGCGTAAATATTTAAGCATAGTGAATCAGGAAAAAAGAATGTGCGGGCGGATTTTATGGTGAACTTAACCGGTGTTCGCCCTTTTTACGATGGCATTTAGGGCACTGGCCTTCAGCTGCTTTCCGGCATCCGGCCATCTCGATACCCTTGCCATTTACCAGTGCATCGGCAATCTTTTTCCGGGTTTCATGCAGATCGCGCCATGCAGTTTTTCTGGAAACTCCCAGTTTTGCTGCAGCTTCTTCCTGTTCAAGCCCTTCAAGATCGACCAGACGAATCAGTTCAATCTCTTCAGGTTTTAACGAGATCACAATACCGTCTTCATGCGGGCAGCAACGGGGTTCATAGCAGCGCGACTCCCCGGTCCCTTCAATGATGCGCCGGACACGGGGTCTTCCCCTGCGGGGGCAAAGGGGTAATTCAGTCTCTCCGTTGTCCGTCATTGTTTTTTGTCTCCTTATGATCTATGATACTCTTTAAGAGGAATTAATGTTCTCACTGCTGCGTGGCTGAAAGGGTACATGCCGGACATCTACCTGGTTTATTCCGTGGTTCAGGTCTTCGGGTGATAAAATAGCGTTTGATCATCCGCGTATGGGGGGTGTTCACCATCATCTTTTCAATTCTTGCTACACGGTACGGGCAGGTGAAGAACGGACCCTGATACAGCTTTTTGAAGAACCCCGATATTGCGGGCGATGCATGCTTATCCATTGCAAAAAAGGTACGGAACTCCGGCACCGTTACCCAGAGCCCGGCACTGTCATGCCCCTGCATATACTTTTCCAGAAGATCAGGAATCGCGTGATAATCGGCCATAGCTCTCGTCGCTCCGCGCAGTCCATTTGTTTTTAAAAAGATGTTGTTTAATGACAGCGCGGTCCATGCCCGCAGCGGTGGCGTGCTTCTTTACCGGCCTCGCCGGTCCCACAGCAGCAGGAATCGGTAAATTTCAGGGTGGACGTGCATTCATCCCGGTGGCTTATGCCCTCTTCATGGTGCTCGTGAACCTCCCCGCATGCGCAGGTGTGTTCGGTGCTGTTTGCTTCAGTGGATACTGCTGGCTTGTTCTTGTTGGTCGTTTGTGTAGTTGGTTCTGACATGTATGTCACCAAGGGTACGGTTTTTCCGTACTATAATTACACATATGCGCATAATTAATTTAAACCATTGCACGCTGACAGCATGCGGATTGACGGGACTTTTCCCGTGCTTACCATCTCATAGCAAAAAAGAAAAGGCTCATCCCTTTTCCTGAACGATACTCTTTCTATGAAGCCCCGTCTCATGCTCACGGTCCTGATCGATAATACCTTGCTCACGGACGACAATTTCTGTGCCGAGGCCGGGCTCTCGTTTTTCATAGAAACTGCTGAAAAGAAGTGCCTGTTTGATACCGGCTTGTCAGGGATGTTCTTAACCAATGCTGAGAAGATGAAAATCAGCATGCGGGACCTGGACTTTCTCATCCTTTCGCACGGACATATCGATCACACCGGGGGACTGCCCGCTCTTGCCCGGCACCTCGCCGGTGCAATACCGGAGGAGAGGCAGCCCCGGGTGCCACAACTCATCGCCCACCCCCGCTGTTTCTGGCCCAAAGAAAAAGATGGCAGGGAAAACGGCTCAGCGGTGAGCGAGAAGGAGATCTGCCGGCAGTTTCCAGTCAGCCTATCCGCAAAACCGGTCTGGATTACTGATAATCTTGTCTTTCTGGGGGAGATCCCACGGAGGTTTTCTTTCGAGCAGGGTGATACAGCCAAACGGATGATTCATAACCCGGCCGGGACCATTGAACCGGATAACCTTGCCGACGATTCAGCTCTCGCATTCCGCTCAGCAGAAGGTCTCGTCATCATCACCGGGTGCTCGCACGCGGGAATCTGTAACATAACAGAGTATGCTAGGGAGGTCTGCGGGGAACGGAGGGTTGCTGATATCATCGGTGGGCTCCACCTGCTTTCACCGGGTCAAAAACAACTGGTAAAAACGGGAAAATACCTAAACCGCCTTCACCTCAATGCCCTGCATGCCTGCCACTGCACGTCGCTTCCGGCTAAACTTGCCCTTGCAGGCTATTGTCCCCTGCAGGAAGTGGGTGTCGGGATGAAGATTGCATGGTAAGACCTGCCGGGGAGATCTAGATCTTAATTTTTTCCGGTAACCTGAAGAGATTATTAGGCCATGGGAATGGCTTCATATCCTTACATTCTGCAATGAAAAAATTATTCCGGACCTGCTGAGGGTTTTATAAACCGGAATTTTCCTTTCGGCACAAGGATCTCAAACCTGACACCCTTACCGTAAACACCGGATTCTTTCATTATAAGTCCGGTAATCGAGAGAATTTCCCGCGATAAAAACAGCCCGAGCCCGGTGTTTTTTCCAAATCCTTTCTTAAAGATCTTTTCTTTGTCGGTTTCGCTCACACCAACCCCATCATCCTCGTAAACGATAGCGATCTCCTCCTCTCCAGACTGCAGGGAGGAAAAAGAAATGTGTCTGACCCGCTCACCATGGCGGCGTGAGTTGTCAATGAGGTTTTCAAAGACTTTTTCGAGCAGGGGATCTGCAAATATTTCAAGTCCTTCAATTGAAACGGACATTTCAATCTCTTCAGGGGGCATTAAGGATTGCAGTGAATGCAGGCACTTTCCCACATTCTGCCACTGCGGGGCATGGACGCCGATTTCCTCGTAGTTTTTGGTGAATTCGATCTGTCGCAGGATGTTTTGTGACGCCATTTCTTCTACTTCAATAAAATGCTGCAATTCGGATTCGGTGACCTTTTCTTTCGATAATTCGATAAAACCAATAAGGGCCACAAGCTGGTTTTTGATATCGTGCCTTGTGATGCTTGACAGGAGGTTTAATTTTTTGTTCGCGGTCTCAAACGCTTTCTGCGAAGACTCGAGCTGAATATTGAGTTCTGTTAATTCCCGGTTTCGTTCGAGTAGCTGATCACGGTAACAGTTCATCTGTTCTGCGATGAGACCGACTACAAACGCGACGATAACAAACATGCAGGCACGAACAATCGAATCGGGAGTGATAATTCCCATGGTAAGATAAGTATCAGTGATGTGCAGGACGCCAAAGATGAGCGCGATTAAGATTGCTTTTCTCCCGTACCACAGCCCTGCGACAACAATAATGAGATAATAGAAATGCGAGTATACAACTGCGATGTGCAGCTGGTTGTGGACGATAAATTCAAGGACAAGGCCGAGAAGGATCAGGAATGCAAATGCATAGGGGTGGGGTTTATTCAGGGATTTCCACCAGGATCCGCCTATGTCACATGTCTGCAAAACTGTAACCTCATCCTTTCCAGACGTTGTTAACCATTATGAGACAGATGGGTTAATAATAATCACGTTTTACAATCGTCAGGTTCTTTCCCCTCCGTCTTAAGATTTCTGCCGATATGCCGGAAAAATTTCCAGTGCAGGAGCAGGTGGAGGATAAGCAAAGCAGCGAACACGAGGCTTGTGTAGTTGTGCATTGTGACCCACTGGTGGCGTGTAATCCCCAGATAGGTTGCCCAGCTGCTCCCTCGTCCTCCGCCTTCCGGGAGGACGAGATAGAGCACAAGTCCGGTGATCAGCGATGGGATGAAGGTGATCAGGCAGCCGATATCGACGATTGTATTGATGGTAACGCGTTTCATACAGGATTTCTCATATGTCTTTGAAGGTGTCCTGATTATTAAAATGATGGAAAAGGGAGTGGACGGATCATGAGGACCCCTTCCCCTGTGCCTGACCGAACCAGAACCCAAATACGCCTCCGACAAGAATGCCGCCAACAGCCGCCTGCAACGCAAACAGGCAGGATTCAATCTCCCCGCTTGGTGGTTCCCACTGAGCGATTAAGGGTTGAAAATTTTCCACAGGATTCCCCGAAAGTTTTGCGATAAGTCCTGATCCCACGTTATCCGAACCGGCAAATTCTGCCCCGTTCATTGTCGCACTCGTGTACAGGAACATGGCGCAGAATGCTACAATGGCAATTCCGGTCAGGAGTTCGAGTGTATACTTGTACGCCATCAGCACTCACTCCGTGCCGCATTGATCTTTTCTTCAGAGAATATTTTCAGCCGAATCAGGATATCGGGTTTGAGCATCAGGATATACTTAAACACCAGTGCAAGGACAACGCCTTCGACAATCGCCAGGGGAATCTGCGTTACGGCAAATATTCCCATGAACAGGATGAATGAACTCACAATACCCCCCGTCTCTGCCGGGTAAGCGAGTGCCAGTTCAAGGGAAGTTGTTACATACGTGAACATATCCGCAAGAGCGGTTACGAGAAATACCGTTACGTAAACATTTACCGACGTGTCGCGAAGTAACCGGTATACTCCATATCCTACCAGCGGTCCGACAATCCCCATAGAGACGATGTTTGCTCCAAGAACCGATAGTCCTCCGTGGGCAAGGAACAGGCTCTGGAACAAAAGAACAATCGCACAGACTACTGCGGTGATCCATGGTCCGAACGAGATCGTTGAAAGCCCGGTTCCGGTTGGATGGGAACAACTGCCCGTGACTGAAGGGAGTTTTAAGGAAGACAGGATGAAGATAAATCCCCCGGTAACCCCAAGCAGGGGAAGTGCTTCCCGATCAAGGGCTAGTACTTTTTTCAACTGATATATTCCGAGCATCAGGCAGGGCAATGCGATGATCCACCAGATCAGGCACCATTGCCATGGTAAAAATCCTTCCATGATATGCATGTTAATACAATACAATTTTACTTGTTTTAACTTAATAAAATTTGCTTAGTGGGTGTGGAATGCGACTCCGTTGTTTATTTTCACGTCTGGCCGTGTGGATTTCCTGTCCATATACTCCAAAAATTGTTAACTGATTTTTATACGATAGTAACTTTTAATGTTAAATGAAAATTCTTTTATAAGATTTGATGCTACTTAGATTGAAATTCGTATGAAAAAACTTATTGTTAGCACCCTGATCATTGCAGTGATTCTTGCGATCCTTTTGGTATCTGCCGGATGCACTGCCCAGAGCACTTCGCAGAGTTCTGCACAGATGAATCCCCAAACAACGCCGCAAGCCGATGCCGGAAAAATCTCTGTTACCGATATGGCCAACCGGACTGTTGATGTCAAAAAGGATCCCCAGCGGATTATCGGCGTTGGTGCCGGTGCCCTGCGGATGATTGCCTATCTCCAAGCAGCCGATCGCGTCGTGGGAGTTGATGATCGCGAACAGTTGAAGTATAATACCTCCGGGTTTGGCATGCCATCCGGTATCGACAAACCCTACAATCTGGCAAATCCAGCTCTCTCAACTCTACCTTTCATTGGCGGAAAGACCGGTGATCCGGAATTGATCGCTGCGCAAAACCCGGATGTGGTCTTTTATACATTCACCACCGGCAAGGATGCACAGTCTTTGCAGGAAAAAAGCGGTCGTCCGGTAGTAGTCCTGACAACAGGAGATCTCGGCAAGAACAAGGATGTCTTCTACCAGTCGTTACGGCTGATGGCAAAAATTCTTGGTAAAGAGCAACGGGCTGAGTCGATCACCTCGTACATTGACGGGACAATAAAAGACCTCAAAGACCGGACAAAGGACATTCCGGCAGATAAACGTCCGCGAGTGTATGTCGGCGGGATTGCGTTCAATGGAGCGCACGGCTTCCTCTCCACCGATCCTGCGTATGCACCCCTGCTCATGGTCAACGGCAACAATGTTGCAGCCTCTGCAAGTGGAGGGGGCCAGATGATGATCGACAAGGAAAAACTGCTGGACTGGAAACCCGATGTGATCTTTGTTGATGAAGCGAGCTATGCGCTCGTTAAAGAAGATCTCAAAGACCCGGTCTACCAGTCGCTACCGGCAGTGAAGAACGGCCGCGTTTACGGGGTTATGCCTTACAACTGGTACGCCAACAATTACGATACCGTGCTCGCTGATGCGTACTATGTTGGAAAAACACTCTATCCCGAACAATTTAGCGATGTGGACCCTGCACAGAAAGCCGATGAGATCTACACAATGCTTGACGGAAAACCGGTGTACAGCGATATGAAGACGCTCTTTGGCGGCTTTGTGCCGTTCTCAACACTGGTGAAATAAGGATGCGGCGATGTGCGACAATACGACCCAGATTCCTGATCTTGCGGCATTGCCGGGCATATCCACGGCTAACCCGCTCTCCTTTCTCGATCAGGCACTAACCGGGGTACGCCAGTACCACGCAGTGATGGCAGCCCTTGATCTCGGACTGTTCGAGCATCTCCGTGAGCCAAAGACCGGGCCGGAATGTGCTCTGGCTCTGGGATGCAGACCGGAGATCATCTCACTCTTATGTGAGGGCCTGGTCACACTTGGCCTGCTGGAAAAAAAGGGGGAACATTTCTGCGATAGTGAAATCACCCTGAACTGTCTGGTTGATGGTGCCCGGTTCCCGCAGAAGCATGCTATCGCCTTCCAGCGAAAACTGGCAGGATACTGGACGGATCTTTCCCGAATTGCAAAAGACGGTCCGGTAACCTGTGACCGTGCGCAGATGTTTAGGGATGTGATCATTCCGTCCATGGCGGAGAACTGCCGGTGCGGACTCCTCCAGCAGGTGACTGCCCGCGTTGCAGCGATTCCGGAATTTCCTGCTGCCCGACGGTTGTTAGATCTGGGCGGTGGGCACGGCCTGTACTCGATTGCATTCTGCCAGAAAAATCCCGCATTGAATGCAGTAGTCTTCGATCTGCCCCCGGTAACTGGCGCTACCCGGGATTTCATCAGCAGGTACGGGGCCGATCGGGTGAGTGTCCAGTCCGGGGATTTCTTTAAAGATCCCCTGGGCAGCGGGTACGATATCGTCTTCTCATCGTCCAATCCCGGAGGCAAGGTGCCGGAGTTGATCCCAAAGATAGCCGATGCACTCAATCCGGGCGGCCTGTTCATCAACAAACAGTCAATCGATGATACCCCGTTCGATCCCTGGCTCAGCCTTGAATGGAATCTCTGGACCTTTGAAGGTGTCCAGAAACAGGCAGCCCGGTATGTTTTTGCCAACAGTGTTCCGTTTGCGGAATACAACCGGCTGCTGGCTGACCATGGTTTTGTTGTTCGGGAGATTGTGCCTATCGATGCACTGTCGGCCATGACCATTGCAGTGAAGGTTACGAAATGATCTTTCGATCTACCATGCGGATGAAAAATGCATCTTGATATCAGTGCAGTAAAGGAACCCGGGGCCTATACCGGTTACATCCGTAAAAAGATCCTCTTCCTCTGCGCCTGTACGGTAGCCCTGGTCCTTCTCGCATTCGTATCGGTGGGTGTAGGTAGTGTCACGATTCCTTTTTTTGATGTGATCCAGACGCTGGTCTATCACTCCTCGGGAAATGTCGAGATGATCGTCTGGAACATCCGGCTGCCACGGGTGCTTGCCGCCGTAGTATGCGGTATAGGACTTGCAGCAGCAGGTGTCGTGATGCAGTCTGTATTGAAAAACCCGCTGAGTTCTCCATACACGCTGGGTGTCTCGCAGGCAGCAGCGTTCGGGGCGGCGGTTGCAATCACCCTCTTTGGCGCAGGCACTCTCGGGCGCCTTGTCTCGGATGCGATTGTGGTCAACAACCCGTACCTTGTCACCATCTGTGCATTCCTCGCATCACTGGTTGCAACTTCTGCGATTCTTCTCGTGGCGAAATATCGGAGCACGTCACCGGAGGTGATGATCCTTGTCGGTGTCGCACTTGCGGCATTGTTCACGGCCGGGACAACGTTCCTGCAGTACTTCTCCAGCGCCGAACAGATCGCGGCGATTGTCTTCTGGACGTTTGGGGATGTGGGACGAGCAACGTGGAGTGATCTTGCGATCATTGTTGCGGTAATCACACCGTGCCTCATCTATTTCATGATCAAACGCTGGGACTACAATGCGCTCGACAGCGGCGATGAGACTGCAAAGAGTCTTGGTGTTAATGCAGAACGAGTCCGGACGGTCGCAATGTTCCTCTCATCATTGATTGCCGCGGTCGTGGTGTCGTTCCTTGGCATTATCGGGTTCATCGGTCTTGTCAGCCCGCACATGGTAAGAAGGATTATCGGAGACGACCAGCGGTATCTCCTACCCGGCTCCTGCATTGTGGGAGGCATCATTCTTCTGGGCGCTGATACCGTGGCCCGGATTATTATTGCACCCGCGGTGCTCCCTGCCGGTGTTCTCACTGCATTTCTCGGAGCCCCGCTCTTTCTCTACCTGCTGATACGGGGGAACCGGTCATGATCCTGAGTGTAGAAGACCTCTCGTTCCGGTATAACAGCCATCCGGTTCTCCAGGATATCCGCTGCGAAGCCCGGCCGGATGAGATAGTTGCGATCCTCGGGCCTAACGGGGCTGGCAAAACCACCCTGCTGCGCTGCATGAATGCCATGCTTCGCCCAAAGACCGGCACCGTCATGCTCGGCGAACAGGAAATCTTTTCATTATCCCGAAGGGAGATTGCCCAGTCGATTGCCCATGTCCCTCAGCACGTAGATCCCCCGAGAGTGACTGCCTTTGATGCGATCCTGCTCGGGCGGCGCCCGTGGATCGGGATGAACGTGTGCCAGAACGATATCTTAAAAGTCCAGGCGATTATCGAGCAGCTCAACCTGACCGGTCTTGCGCTCCGGCACGTGGATAAGATGAGCGGCGGCGAACTTCAGAAAATTGTCATTGCCCGTGCACTGGTTCAAGAGCCCCGTGTCCTCCTGCTCGATGAACCGACCAGCAGCCTTGACTTAAAAAACCAGCACGAGATCATGCGGTTCATCCGCTCCATTGTTCACACTCACCATCTCACTGCTCTGATGACCATGCACGATCTCAATCTCGCCCTCCACTATGCTGACCGCTTTATCCTGCTCAAAGGGGGCATGGTCTTTGCAGCGGGAGGTGAAGAGGTGATCACGCCAAAACTGATCGAAGAGGTGTATGGCGTACCGGTTGCGATTCAGCGGTGGGGCGGGAGGAATGTGGTTGTACCGCATGCCGATGCCGATTATCTCCGGGGATCCTCAGGGATTCCTGAAAGGACGGTGATGGGTATGTGACACCAGGGACTTTATATCACGAAATTTCGACAAAAAAATCGCCTCAACTATCCATCCAATATTTTTGCACGTCTTTTTCTGATGGCAAAAGAAAAACAAAGCAATTCACTCGTTAAAAAAGAACGAGCAACTCACGTGATACTATGACCCAATCCATAAAATCCTACAACGAAGCCGTTGCCTTTCACGGCCACGCCTGCCCCGGACTCGCCCTTGGTTACCGGGCAGCAGAGTACGCAATGGACGCCCTCAGGGCCGGCCGCTCTGATGATGAAGATCTTGTCTGTATTGTGGAGAACGACGCCTGTGGCGTCGATGCGATTCAGCTGGTTGCCGGTTGCTCGGTGGGAAAAGGTAACCTGATTCTCCACGACTTCGGCAAGCATGCCTATACATTCATCGACCGGAAATACAATCGTGCTATCCGGCTTGTGCAGCGATCGGAGCCTGTAGTTCAACGCATTGATCCGGTTGCCTCAGCACTGCGGGAAAAAGTGATGCGCGGAACTGCAACGCCCGCTGAGCACAAAGAGTTCCACGAGCGGCAAGCCGTAGTCATTGAGAAGATCCTTAAGATGCCAATCGATGAACTGTTCATAACAAAAGAAGTCAAACCGGAGATTCCCGTACGGGCAAAGATCTTTGCCTCTGTTCCGTGTGCTATCTGCGGTGAGATGGTTGCCGAACACCGGGCCCGTGTCCGTGACGGGAAATTCGTCTGCATGCCCTGTGCCGGTGAGTATGGCAGAGGGTGGTAAAGCACGTCCCTTTTTACTCCATGTTCATTAAATTGAAACGGTGTCTTTCAAAAACTATTCTTGACACTCTTAGTGTGGCAATTCTTATCATCTCTAAAAAGGACAATTGATCTATCATGGCCACAAAAGAAATCTTCCACGGTGTTCCGGGCATACTGCGCCCGTTTAAGGAATTTGTCGAGGCAAAGGGATTGAAAAAAGGCGACCAGATTGTGTATTACGGTGTCCCGGGCACCTGCACACCATTTGTCGAACTGCTCTCATTTGCCCTCCGCTCGCTCGAACTGGAGCAGGTCTTTGTCCCGTTCATGGACGAGAGCCGGGCAAAGAAGATAAGCCATGTTGAGCATGTTGGCATGCAGGCCCACATGTCAAAGGTGACGTTCAAACCAAAAGCCATTGTCATCATGGGCGGGCTCTCGATGCCTAACGTGCCGGTGAAAGCAGAGCAGGTGAAAGTCGTTCTTGGCAAATATCCCGGTGTAGCGGTGATAGGTGTCTGTTTCATGCATATGTTTGAAAAAGCCGGGTGGCTTTCAACGGTATCGTTTGACTGCCTGATCGATGCAAACATTGATCCGGTTGAGGTTACGAAATAATCCCGGATCTCTGAAAACCGGATTAAAACAGAAGAGCCGGGACATCCTCTCTCCCCGTTCGTTTTTTCTTAAGTACGTGTCGTACCCCTCTATTGGGTCGGGCACCCGGTCCCCCACGACAAGGAGTCCGGAGGAGATCACACATGTGAGCAGCCCTGCGCTATGAAACGCTCCGGTGAGGATTTGTTCGTTGTCCCTCATCACCCCGGGCCAGTGCCGCTACACTACCGGTCCAGGTCTTGACTTTTATCCGGATGTTGCCGTCTGTGTCAGATGCCTGCACTCCCTCTGTCGTATCCCGCCCATCCCCACCAATATGAATGATCAAAAACAATGGCAATTCCCTATCAGCCCAATCCCCCCACCATTGGAACCGGTGGTGTACCCGGCCCCCATTTCACCAAAACCTTTTCCCCCGCCCCGGCAAACAACCCGATAGAGTACTTTATGGATATCCAGCAACTCTATGTTACCTTCACCAATAAAAAAGTTGTAACCAGCATGCTTCTCCTTGGAATTGGCCTGGGGCTCGTTCTCTCTGCCATGATACGTTACCTTGCGGGGAAGTGGTACATGCCAACGGCCTTTGTGGGCATCTGTCTTGTTGTGGCTATCGTGTACATGTACTGGCTCGAGAAGCAGGACTTGTCGGATTGAGCAATACGACCGGTTGAGTACCTGGTCCGAATCACCACAGACTGTAAAAACCAGACCCGTTGAATTTATCTGGTATATACTAAAATCCCTCTCCCGCTGTCAGATATATTGTTCTTTTCCAACATGATTGCATGAAAATACACACTGAAGGTACGTTATTGTCATTAACTGACAATTGTCAACAAAACTAAGTTTATTACTTGAGACTATCAACATTTTAGGAGTACTTTTTATGCAGAATCCGCATATCCAACTGATTGAATCTGTCTGTAATGAAGTCCTTCCCAATATGGTGAGGATATATGAATCGAAGAAGATGAGTGGCGCTCTCGATCAGAATCAGTTTGTTACCCTTCTTGAACAGAAAATTGAGTGGGCAAACAAGTCTCTGAAAATGTTGTCTGCCGACGACCAGATCACCTACCGGATAAAAATCGACAAGGCATATGCAGAAAATATTGACCGTTTACGAAAAGATCCTTCAATGCATCAAACCACCTGCATACAAAATGTGCCGGTGGATCATTGTTGATTTTTTTATTGTCAGAGAGTCTTAATCATTTTTTTGGTGCATCGCTGTTTTTTTATGGGTAATGCAGAAATTGAGGGGTTTACCCTGATGGTATCTGATGCACCAAAATCCCAAAAATGGATGAAAGTTGCCACCTGATGCGGGGAGCACCCGCAGCGGTTTTAATGACTAAAATGGTTAAGACCGTTTTTCCCCGCAGTGCCTAAAGAGAGATCCTGAACCGGGGGAAGCGGTAAAAAAATTCGTGCGCGAAAAAAGACCGTCACCTACCGGATTGCCGTACCCCTGCAGGATACCAAGTTTTTATTGCAATAAATGTGAAGATGCAGGTATGCAGTGTATTGATTTCAACCGGTATATCAATGCCTTTCATGTCCTGGAGAGATACTCGGAAGAATACCCGTTCATGCTGGACCACCTCCTTAAGATGGCAAACGATCATTACCCCCGGGGACTTTCGCTCCTGGATATCGGGGCAGGGACCGGTCGTTTTACCCGGTCGTTTTTAGAGAACTGTAAGGTACCGGTCCACTCGTATACCGCTATCGAGCCATCACCGGATCATATCAACCAGCTTCAGGAAAATCTTTACCACCTATCTATTGAAAAAGAGATTATACCGGCATTTTTTGGACCACAGACAATGTTTGATAATAAATTCGATCTCATCCTCCTCTCCCACAGTACCTACTGCTTTTTACCGGATCCCGAGCCGTTCCTCCTCAATGCCTTTACCTTTCTCAAAGAGGGGGGTCGTGCGGTCATTTATCACGGAAGCCCCTCGAACTTCTGTAACATCCTCAACCTCGTCTATAAAGACGAACTCCCGGCAACAAGAGTTGTAGACCCGACGTTCACCAGCTGGAATGTCAGGGATATTCTTGAGAAAAATGGCATTTCCCATACCGTTTCCTACCTACCCGGGTTTTTACGGGCAGGCGAGATATTCGAGCCGGAGAACGATTTCCTGCTCCGCGATCTTATTACCTTCTCGTTCATGGTGGAAGCAGAATCACTCAGGCCGGGTATGCTCACGAGGGCAATGGAGATCCTCAGGGAGCTTGCGTATCCGTCTCTTGAAGGCCCCCGGCTGAACCTGGGGGTTGACGCGATAGTTGTTGGTCCTTTAAGGTCGTGATATCATTATTAGATCAAAAGCCTTTTTTTTGAACTTACCTTCGCCACTGTGCTTTAGCTGACGCTAACGTTTTTGCTCCCTGCTATTTTTATGGGAGAAAAAATGTTCTCTGATCAACGGCGTGAAGGGGTTGCTGCCGTAACCCCCCCTAAAGGGAGTCGGTGCGATGCCGGGTTGGGTTTTTTCCTGGGCAGCCGGGGCGATCGTTGCCGGGCCGCCGGGGTTTTTAAGACGTTTTTAGTGGCATGCCCGCGGTGTGAACGCGGAGTCCTTAAAAAAAATGTGTTTGCAGCGAAAAAAGGAAATTATCTGAAACCCGAAAGTTCACTTTTTTATCCGGCTTTCGAAGGTTTTTATATACGATTCGTCAATTTCAAAACCGATATAGTCAATTCCTAATCTCTGGGCAGCAATTGCAGTATTTCCAATTCCCATAAAGGGATCCATAACCAGTTTTGTTCTCTCTGTTCCATGTAATTTTATACACATCAGAGGTAATTTTATCGGATAGGTGGAGGGATGTGGCCGTTGTTTATCCGCAGACCAGATCGTTTCATACGGAATAAACCAGGTGTCTCCCCTGTCCCGTAAATCCTGTTTTGCTGCTTTCCAGCGGCCAATATTTGTTTTATCCTGGTAAGGAACGCCCACAGCCAGTTTTTCTAAGTCCACATCTCCCTTTTTAGTAAAATGAAAAATATACTCATGGCATTTGGTCAGGTACAATTTGCTGTTTATCGGTTTGAAATGTCCAACAGCAATATCTCCAACAATATTGGGGTATTTACCGGCATCTTCCTTTAAGATTGAAATGTTTTTTATCCAGTGGATCGTGTTTTGCAACACAAATTTATCTCTCAATCTAAACGCTACTTCAAAAGCTACCCATGGATCCTTTCCCGTATATCCAATATTTAAAAAAAAGGATCCTTTATCGTCAAGAACACGGTTACATTCATCAGCCACCTTTTCAATCCAGTCCAGGTATTCCTGCCGGGGGATCGTATCGTTGTATTTACTATATTTGATATTCAGATTGTAAGGCGGTGAAGTAACAATAACATCAACATCCCCATCCCCGAGATATTTTTTCATGCCTTCAATACAATCAATGTTGTAAACACTGTTCGGCGTGAAATTTCCCATAAATCACCAATTCTGTTTTATTTTGGTTAAATACTAAAAAATTCTTATTTGTTGGTTAATGTTTAAACCGGATACTCTTATTTCTTGGGATAGGGAAAATTTCCTCCTTCCCCCTATAAAAGAGATTTCAAAAGAAATTGTTTTACAATGGTGTAAAACCGGAGATCCTGGAACTACAATAAAAAATCGAATGAGTCAAAGGATCCGCATCGGTTGCGGGTGAATAGTTACAAAGATTCAACAAATCACTTTCACACCCCCAACCGGGTTCCTTATCCTCATGAGTACCGACACACTGGATAAGGAACGTGATTCAACCATGAAACGCAGGATCTCAACCTCATCAATAGTACCAGATCTCCCTGATGGTTACCCGGAATTTATCCTCTCCTTAAAAAATCGGATACGGACAGCGCAGATCAAAGCCGCGGTATCCGTTAACAGCGAACTGATCCTCCTCTACTGGCATATCGGACGCGAACTCGGGGAAAAATTAGATGCCGGTAGTTGGGGTGCGAAGGTCATTGACACTCTCGCCCGGGATCTCCAGTCGGAATTTCCCGGTACCGGTGGGTTTTCGCGGACTAATCTGTACCGTATGCGGGCATTTTATGCAGCATATCCCAACTCCCCGGCAATTGTCCCACAGGCTGTGGGACAAAACGGCAGTCCGTTGCCTGAACCGGTCTTGCATATGCCGTGGGGTCACAACGTAATCCTTATCGAGAAAGTAAAAAATCCAGCGCAGCGGTTATGGTACTCCAGTCAGGCAATCGAGCATGGCTGGTCGCGTGCGATTCTCCATCACCAGATAGAATTGGATCTCTATACGCGACAGGGAAAAGCAATTACGAACTTTTCAGATACGCTTCCTGTGCCCCAGTCGGACCTCGCCCGTCAGACACTCAAGGATCCTTACATATTTGGTTTCCTGACAATTGATTCATCAGCACGTGAGCGGGATCTGGAACAGGGCCTGATGGATCATATCCAGAAATTTCTTATTGAGCTGGGGGTGGGATTCTCTTTTGTCGGTCGACAGTTCCTGCTTGAGATTGAGGGAGGCGATTATTACATCGATCTCCTCTTCTATCATCTCAAACTCCGGTGTTTTGTAGTGATCGATCTCAAGATGGAAGAGTTCACTCCGGAACATGCCGGAAAAATGAATTTCTATCTCTCGGTCGTGGATGACCGGTTGCGCCAGCCTGGAGACCAGCCATCGATCGGTCTCGTGTTATGTAAAACCAAAAAAAATCTGACGGTTGAGTATGCCCTGCGGGATATGGGAAAACCAATTGGGGTATCAGAATGGCGCACCAGAATTATGGCATCGCTTCCAGAGCCGCTGCGGGGAAGTCTGCCGACTATTGAAGAGCTGGAAAATGAATTTGCGGGTAAGTAGTCTGTGGATACCTAATACACATTCCCGTAACCCAATCCGACTGTGGGGCAGAGTTAAGCCTCCCCCACCGATACTCTCATCAACTCCGCCCCTCCAGTGAGATACATGAGCACGCTACGTTCGGCCACACTTGCAGCAATCTGTATCCTGGTACCACTGGTCTCAGGTGCAGTCGTGGGTCTTCTCACCATGGGCGGGACCCTTACCTGGTATGCCACGCTCAACAAACCCTGGTTCACGCCACCCAATTATGTCTTTGGCCCGGTCTGGACCGTTCTCTATATCCTCATGGGAATCTCTGTGTACCTTGTCGTTTCACAAGGGTGGGAGAAAAAACCCGTAAAAACCGGGGTGATTCTTTTTGCTCTCCAGATGGTGGCAAACCTCGTATGGTCAGTTCTCTTCTTTGGGATGCAATCACCACTCGCCGGCCTTGCAGATATCTTCCTGCTGCTTGTGCTGATCATTGCAACGATCGTGGCATTCTACCGGGTGTCAAAACCTGCCGCCCTGCTGCTCGTTCCCTACCTTGCCTGGGTCTGCATTGCTACGTGCCTGAATGCAGGAGTCGTGATCCTGAACTAAAATAACATTGATGCGGAAACACTACGGTTGCGAACCCAAAAAAAAAGAGTGTTAACCCCTCTTTTAATACCCGCTCTTTCCCATCACAACCCCGCGTATCCCGCCACGGGGCTCTTTCACATCCCCGACATACCGGGGGATCATGTGACAATGGCAGTGCATCACCGTCTGCCCGGCCGCTACACCGGTATTGAACCCGATATTGTACCCGGCTGGCGTGAAATTCTCTTCGATCACTTTTTTACATTCATCGATCAGGGCAAACATTGCGAGCCTCTCCTCAACTTCCATGGTAAAAATAGTTGGCGTATGCCGGTATGGCATCAGGAGCACATGTCCCTTGCTGGCCGGGAACCGGTCCCAGCGGGCATAGCAGAGCTCGTTTTTTGCTACAATATCATCGGCAAAAGGTTTGCAGAACGGGCATTTCACAGGTCCCATGTAAGAGATCTTTTAGACCTTGACAGGGTAAGAATTTTTTGAATTTGCCTTGTCAGCCCAAAAACCCGGGCCATTTGCGGGCTGCTAATGGGCGATAAGCCCCCGTTTTTCGCATCCGACGTCACGGCTTTTTAAAACACAAACCTCATCGGATCCTGTCCCGGGGCTCTTTGACATCCCCGGCATATCGGGGATCATGTGACAATGGCAATCTCATGGTGGTCAGCCCGGCTGTTAAATCGGTATTGAACCCGATGATATACCCGGCAAAAAAATTCTCCATTATCATCTCCCCGCACTTTCACACCGCCAACCGGGTTCCTTATCCTCATGAGTCCCGACACTCTGGATAAGGAACGCGATTCATCCATGAAAGCCAAGACCCCAATAGTTAAATCCACCGAAGAACCTCTCCTCCCTCTCGTAAAAGAGATCCGGGAGCTGGTGCAAAACGCTCGTAAGGCCGCCAGCCAGAACGTCAATACCCTGCAGGTCATCACCAATTTCGAGATCGGTCGGAGGATTGTGGAGTATGAGCAGCGGGGAAGCAGAAGAGCGGAATACGGGGAACGAATAGTACGGGAACTTTCACACAGGTTAACCAAAGAACTCGGGCGCGGGTTTTCAAAGAGAAACCTTGAGTATATACGTCGGTTTTATCTCGAATACCGCGACGTAACCAAAGAAATTGCGCAAACACTGTCTGCGCAATTGCCCGCCAAGATATCGACGGAGATACCAATTAGGCAGACACTGTCTGCACAATTCACACCTGCCTTCACCCTCAGCTGGTCGCACTACGTATTCCTCATGACTATCGACAACCGTGACGAGCGCCGGTTTTATGAAATAGAATCCGGACAAAACCAATGGTCACTTTCCGAGCTTAAAAGACAGTTCAACTCAGGAATCTATGAACGACTCGCCCTCAGCCGTGATAAAAAAGGAGTGAAAGCTCTCGCGGATAAAGGACAGATTATCGGAAATCCGCAGGATGTACTCAAAGATCCCTATGTTCTCGAATTCCTCGGACTCGATGAAAAAGCGCACTACTCCGAGACCGATCTGGAATCTGCCATCATTGATAAACTGGAAACCTTCCTGCTGGAACTCGGGAAAGGATTTCTCTTCGAATCCCGGCAGAAGCGGTTCACCTTCGATGCTGACAATTTCTTTGTGGACCTCGTCTTCTACAACCGCATTCTCCGGTGCTATGTCTTGATCGACCTCAAGATCGGAAAACTCACACACGAAAACCTCGGCCAGATGCAGATGTACGTCAATTATTACAACCGCGATGTAAAACTCGATAGTGAGAATCCGACAATTGGAATGATTCTCTGCAAGACAAAGAACGATGCTCTTGTCAGACTCACCCTGCCAGATGATGCAAACATTTACGCTTCCCAGTACCAGCTCTACCTGCCCTCAAAAGAGGAACTCAAGAGGAAACTGATCGAATGGTCAGAAAGCGCTGGTGAAACTGAGGAGGCCGGGTAACTCATAATGAGATTCCGGATTAATGCGAACTTTCAATGATTGCAGCTTCATCCTTACCTCTCCCCGGCACAACCCCCCGCACCCCCTCTCCCGCTTCCCGCTGATCCCCAACGAATCATGTATTGATTCCTAGTGTCGGAGGACTTCATTTACGTGCGATGCGGTTCTTCAGATTTCCCAATGAATACCTTTTAGGGTTCAGAGAATAATTTTTGAGTAATGACACCGCGTAGGGATTCTGCCGTAAACGCAATCATAAGGGCGCGGTGATGGAAATTTCCTTTTTTGTTCGTGCGAATAATTCCCCAGCGATCCTATCCAATGGAATGATGGGCATCCGGGTAGTAATGTGCCTTCTCCTGGTGTTCGTGCTTGTCCAGGGAGTTCAGGCAGCAGAGTCGTATGGGTTTGTGACAAAGTGGGGGACCCAGGGAACCGGGGACGGGCAGTTTACACAGCCCACTGGTGTCGCGGTTGATTCGTCGGGGAATGTCTATGTTGCTGACACGCAAAACTTTCGGGTCCAGAAGTTCAGTCCGGACGGGACATTTTTAACAAAGTGGGAGACACCGGGGATGACTCCTGCAGGTGTCGCAGTAGATTCATCGGGTAATGTCTACGCGATTCAATTCTCTGAAATCAGGAAATTCAGTCCAACCGGGACACTTTTAATGACCTGGGGTTCAGAGGGAAATGGAGACGGGCAGCTCTACTTCGCCTCCGGTGTTGCAGTGGATCCATCTGGCAATGTCTATGTTACCGAGGGGGGTAACAACCGGATCCAGAAATTCAGTTCGGGGGGGACATTTTTAACAAAGTGGGGGACCCAGGGAACCGGGGACGGGCAGTTCCAAAATCCCTTTAGCAGCGCAGCAGATTCATCTGGTAATGTCTATGTCGCTGATACGCAAAACAACCGGATCCAGAAATTCAGTTCGGGCGGGACATTTTTAACAAAGTGGGGGGGATTAGGGTCATGGTCCTATGATGGAGAGTTCTCCATTCCCACTGGTGTCGCGGTTGATTCGTCGGGGAATGTCTATGTTGCTGATACACTAAACAACCGGATCCAGAAATTCAGTTCTACAGGATCTTTTTTAACGAAGTGGGGTTCAGAGGGATCTGGAGACGGGCAGTTCTCCCATCCCCATGGTGTTGCAGTAGATTCGTCTGGCAATGTCTACGTAGCTGATACACAAAACAACCGTATCCAGAAGTTTGCAATCCAGGCCGTACCCCAGACTATAACCCCAACTCCCACGCCAACACCAACAACGGTTCCAACAACCGTACCCACAAAATTTTCAACAACCGTTCCGACCCCATCTGTTACAGCTAAACCACCCTTCATCGCCATCAACCCCCTCACCGACAAATATGCCGGTGATAAGTTCACCATCACTGCAGAGACCAACCTTGCGGTAGGTGAGGAAGTCGTCATCCGAATATACTCAGCAACATTCATACCGACAGCAAAAACCCCGGGCAGCGATGACAGCGGAACAACCGGCACTGTCAAGGTAATAAAAGGTGACAGCGGCCAGAACAGGATCTCGTTCGATGTCGATACGTCAACATTGAAACCCGACGAATACGTTGTTACTGCTGAAACAGTCAATGGTCATGTTACCAGTACTGCACAGTTCAGCGTTTTGACCGGGGGTGCTGCTCCAACGGTGGTCCTGACAACTACTGTACCCAGGACAACTTTAACCACGCAGGCTGTTCCAACCCCCAGTCCCACTACAACCGTATCCCCCCCATCACCAGGAATTGACCTGTCGGGATATTACGGCATCATTCTCATCATCGTTGTTATCATTGTCATTGCCGGGGCAGGGTTCTATGTCGTGAGTGCACGAAAGGAAAAGCAACCTCATGTTATCCCAGGACCTCCGGCAAAGACCGCGACAACGATCCCCCGCACCCCCCAACCCATGCCCCCATCACCGCTACCACGGAGAACGAGTGATGTCACATTCATTCCACCCGATAACCCAAAACAACTCCCGCAGGAGTTATCCGACCGGTACACGGACATTGAACTGATCGGCAAAGGCGGGTTTGCCCGTGTCTTTAAGGCTAAACGGAAAGACAATACACCCGTTGCCGTCAAAATCCCTATCTCTATCGACGCCGAGACCGGCAAAACGTTCATTGCAGAGCTGCAGAACTGGACAAAACTCGACCACCCCAACATTGTCCGGGTTTTTGACTACAACATTATGCCGCTCCCGTATTTCGAGATGGAGCTCTGCGATCGATCGCTTGCCGGGGTGAAAAAACCCTTGGACTGCGAGGAAGCGGCATGGATTGTTTTCCATATTTGTGAAGGACTAAAATACGCCCATGCCCGTTCTATCGCCCACCGGGATTTAAAGCCGGAGAATATTTTATTAAAAGACAACCTCCCGAAGATCTCAGACTGGGGTCTGTCGCGGATAATCTCAAAATCCACCTCTACAACCTCCGGTTCTTCGTTTACTCCGTATTACGCAGCGCCTGAGCAGGTGAACAACAGGCCAAAGGATGAGCGGACTGATATCTGGCAATTAGGGATAATCCTGTACGAACTGACAACGGGAATCCTGCCATTCCAGGGTGACAGTGTTGTTGAGATTGTCGTTAACATCTCAACCAAATCTTATACCCAGCCTTCGGCATTAAACCCAGACACCCTTACGCTCGAACCGATCATCAGGTTATGCCTGGAAAAAGATCCGGATCAACGCTTCCAGACCGTCACCGCACTCCAGAAATCGCTCGGCATGTACCTTAGGAAGAATTATGCAGACCTGTTCAGGCAAAGCATCTCGGCAAAAGACACCCGGCGTTCAGCATACTATGTCGGAGACCTGATCATTGTCAACCTGATCATCGGTGATCTCAATGCCGCATACAAATATTCTACCGATCTGGTGGAATATACCCAGGGAGATGTAAAGGATCTCGCCCGGGAGCTCTGCGGTCAGCTGGAGATCCGGATCCAGAATAATATCACGGAGGTTCCTGACGAACTGATCAAGAATGCGGAATTCGTTATCCATAAAGTACGGATGGGGTTTAATAAACAGGGATAGCGGACAGCGATCGTAGCATCCTGTTTAACGATCTAGCGTTGCAGGGTCGCCGTGAGAATATCCACCCCACCCCCTTATTCTTCTGCCTCTCCCAATATCCGCTGCAGCATCACCCGAAACTGCCTCCCCCGAAATCTCACATTGGGATCGGCCCGGACGAAAGCGGTTATTCTTCCGGGCAAAAAGGCAAAATATTCATCATTTCCGGGATCTTTTTTCTATACCATTTTCTCGTAAGAGATCCCGGAAACAGGGTACTTTTTGTCTTTTTGCCCGGACTCAAGTACGCCAATTAATTCATACTCCAAACAAGGATGTCTGACCTATACGCTGGTTATCAGCAACAATCCGCTCTTCCTCATTTTTCCACCGGACCCCGGACCAGATCCGATCATATCCAGACTTCCCGCCGTCAATCACCCCCCGTTCCCGAAGCGCATTCCAGAGTTTGGTGGATGAAATCCGGTGTCGGACTCCCTCTTCCTCACACCATTTTTCAAACGTTTCTTTCAGAGTAAGGCGGGGAATCTTTGCCCCCACCTCAAACGCACACTCCGTCGCCAGAAACAACCCCACTGTATCACTAACCGTACGTAAATTAGCCGTAGCCTGCGAAACCTTCCGGGGCTGCACCAGCCGGTTCCCGTTCGCATAATACCGGGAAAGCCCCGAAAGACACCAGTTCAGGATTCCGGCCGACTCCGCCAACAGTTTCGCAGCAATATCCGTGTCGCACTTCTCCTCCGGGATCTGGACAGAGAACGGCACCATCCAGATCCGGCGCCAGATGCCGTCATCGGTGCCTGGGATGACGGGTTCATGGTTGGTTGTCATCCAGATCTTTGCTACGGGTGTGAACTCGAACTCGTTTTCATAGAGTTTCCGGACCGTGATCACGTACTCTCCCGTGATCTGCTTGATGATCGCTTCGTCCATCCTTGCCCCTTCTGCTCCTTCGGCTGCCGTTGCAAGGCGGGCCCCTGATAGGCGTGCAAGATCCGAGCGGGCATTCTCAAAGCGCTTCGCCATCAACGAGTCAGCCGCGATATTGACCGCATAGTCGGCAAAGATTCTTGCAAGGACTTCGATCGTCTTTGACTTCCCGTTCCGCCCTCTGCCATAGAGGATGAACATGATCTGCTGCGGGTTGGTGCCGAGCAGCGTGTACCCGCACATGGACTGGAAACCCGAGAGGTAATCCGTGTCGCCCCCAAAGATCAGGTTGAGGTGGGCGAGCCACTGCGGGCATTCGGCAACGGGATCGTAATCAACTGCCGCCTTTTTGGTGAGCATCTCTTCTTTACGGTGTTCTCGGAACGTCATGGACTCCAGTTCGAGGGTACCGTTCCGGCAGTTGAAGAGTTCCGGCCGACAATCAAACTCGCCGGGCAGGACCGGGCAGTGCGGGGCGGCAGAATCGATCATCGCCTTTCTCGCGTGCAGGCTCTCTGAAATGATCGCCCAGCGGGACAACGCCCGGGAACGGTCGGCGGTCGATGCTACAGCAGCTTCCCGGTGGATTGAGCGGGCGACATCGGTTGCAATCAGCAGCATCTTTCCCGCATCGTCCCGCACCCAGACGTTGCCGTTCCAGAGATACCAGGCATTGAAGGCTGCACAGTACCGGGCCCGGTCGCCATACGCAGCAATCAGGCGCTCAGCATTCCCGGCATCGGTTGTGGCATATTCCGGGAGAGCCTCCGGGTCGGTATTCGGCTGTGTAAGGTTTTCCTTGTTTACAGTCGGAGCATATACAGGTAAAACTTCAATGAGCCCATCCTGCCGGATCGGATCTGTAGTGTTTCCTGCGCCGGTGCCGGCATACTCACACGGACCTGCAATGCCAGATTTTTCCGAATTCAGGCCCTTATAGTATAAACCTGCCGGTGGTTTATTGGCACTTTTTGGGGGTATTCCGGCACGTTCTGCTGCGGTCTTTGCCCTCGTCCACTCCCGTTTACCCGCAATCAACCGTTCCTCACGGTTCTTTACTTTCTCCTCCTTTGTCTTGCAGAGTTCCCGCAGCTCCTTCCAGCGCTGCTTCCCGCCGCCACATGTGGCATGATGGCAGCCGGCGTGGATGGCGCCGTTAGCAAACTGGATCGCGTACGCACCGTCCTTGTGAGCTGAGGAAAATGGGCATGATTCAAGGAGATAAATTCTCCCGTTCTGGTAGGGTTTTTCGGATTTTACAAAAATATTGTGTTCAAATAGCCAATCCGGCAATTTCACAATGTTCTTATACCCCTTTATTTCCACTGGAGACTCCGACGGAGAATTGTGTTCATAGGGCAGTGCCGTGCAGAGTTTTTCCAGGCACCCCGCACTCACCATTTCAAGCCTTTCCGGCACAGAAAGGATCCGGCTCCTCCGGTGCGGGCGTTCTGGTGTATTGTCTCCTTTCCTTGCAACCGTGCCATAGAGTTTCCAGATCCGCCCGGCATTAGAGTTCGCTGCATCCACCGTCACTGACTGGTCCGAGAAGCACGCATCCAGCACTGATAACCCCCGTTTTACGAGCGCCAGCGATGCTGCATTGTTGGGAAGATCAATCCGGTAGAGCAGGTGCGCCCCGTTGCCCGAGTCTGCCCGGACAGGCTCCGGAAACCCACGCTGAGAAAGCCACGTGGCCACCGCGTCTGCCATCACAAACGCAGCCGCATGCTCCGCGTCAGTAGAAGAGACCCCGCTCGGCCGGACCGGGTCGATATCGACCGGGAACCAGCGGCGGTTAGTGATCTCGGCATCACCGGTCGTTGCATCCGTACGGGACAACCGCATCTGGATCCTGTTCGCCCGCCGGGATAACAGCGAGGGGTTCACGGTGTTCAGCGTCACATAGCACCCGTGCACTAATGGGTCACCATCGAGTGCTTCGCAGGCACGGGATAGCGCCGGATAGTCCGTGAAGTACCCGCTGTGCACCGCGTTTTGGCCAAGTACTCGTATTTCAACTACCTGCCCTGGACCCGCCAGCAGTTCAAGGGCAGAAGTGATACTGCCCGGAGGAGACGAGGGGTCAGGCACGTTCCTTCACCTCGTTCGGTGATGGGTGTTTCAACGTGGAATGAGAAAGATTCACAGGTGCCCGGGCAGGATTGGCATCCACGGCATGGCAGGTGTACTTGATCTGGTACTGGTGCTCTGCAGTCCGGACAACAGAGATTCTGAAAAGTTTCCCGCCACGTTTTTTCACCCCACTGGCAATCGCAGTTGCAATGAGAAAGAGCGGGACTTTTACGTCGCACTCCTTCTTCTTTGTCATCGTGACCCTCCCTGTTCTTCCACTTCGGATAACCGGCGCTCGAGCCGTTTTATTTTCATGTCCTGCCGCTCTGCTATCCGGTGCATATGGTCAAGGAGCAGGAAGATGAGGTCTCCGTTGTTCTCCAGCATTTCCGGAGAAAGATCAATGGATATGTTCTCTGCCTTCTCCCGCAGGTTAAAAGATCTCGTCTTTCCTTTCGGTACACCACACCCGATAATCTCGGTTTTTCTCTGTACGAGTCGCGGGGCAGGCACGTCGTTTATATGACGACGTGCCCACTTCAGTTCACTTATTTCTGGTCCTGCACATGCGGTACAGGACACTGTCTGGTCGCGTTTCGATACCTCTTGCGATGGTCCGGCAATGCCGTTTCCCTTCTGCATTTTGACCCCGGAGGATCCCCCTGTTGTGTTTTCCTGTTCACTTGTTGTCATTTTTTCACTCCTGATTGTTTTTTTCTTACATCCAATTCCTGCGAAAAAGAGCCTCCGCTCATCTTTTTTTTAAATCGAACACACCATTTCAAGGCTTGACCGGATAGATCCGTGGCTCTTTTTTAAGGTCAGGGCCGTTTTTTAACATCGGCAGGTGACCTGTCAGAGCAATACTCACGAAAATTACGGATTCACCAGATATGGCGTTACTTAACGATTGACAAAAAATGTGTAGAGCGAGAAGATGGGGGCATGGTCGCTTGTCAACCTGTACCGTTTTCCCGCGGTGAGTGCATTATCCGTTCCTGTTGGTACAATGAGTCGGCTGGTGCTGGCATGGACTTTTTGTGTGGGCGTGTACTTTGTTATAGCAGCCCCTAACTTTGCAATGAAGGCTGCTGCAATCTCCTTTAGCCTCGTTCTCTGTCGTGCGATGAATTCTCTGATCATTGTATTAACTGATACATGATGTATCACGTATTTAAGCAGAGAGGGTTACTGCGGGAATTTTGGTAGTTTAAGGGCCATTCCGGGCTCAATGAATGCCCGGATTGAACCTGGGCAAAAAAGTTGATTGCGGGCGCGGCACGGCACCAAAAAAATAACGGTTTTACGGGCAGATCTTTTTAACACCGGGGATTTGCGCATGGGACGTGCCGCAAAAAAATGCGGTTGCTCTCTCGCTTTTTATCTGCTGCAATAATCCGTGCAGCAAAAGATCTGCCAATGAAAAGATCCAAATCATAGCGGCATACAGCAACCCAATGAAAAAAATCCTCAAAACGCAGCAGAAAAAATCCACTGGCTTAACAAAAATCCTTACAACAAAAGTGATTGACTGATGGATCTATCTTGCCGGTATGATCGGGGAGTCCTCGCCCGGCAGACCGTGCTCCCAAAAAGATCATCTATGAATCGTTACCGGAAAAGACCGTTTTTTAGGTTCATTTCCGCGCATAAAAATCCACGTTATTTTTAGATTTTTTTCAGATTTTTTCCGGAATATTTAAAAGAAAGTGCCAAGGGAATGTGAATTCCTCTCAGTTGGCCATGTTGTCGCTATCAGGAACACTAACTAAGTGAGCATAAGAGAGCACCCATAAACACGATACCTATTCCTGGCAAAGTGCCACCATGATCGAACTGACCTCTTAAATATGCCGCAAGAAATGCCGGCGGGAAATTAAAGCTGGTTAACAACAATTAGTGTTTAACTCATTAATCGGCAATCAACGATACTTTTAAAAGGGGATTATGTGTCAAAATATAAGATTTTTTTATTTTATTTTTTTGGTTTTTTCGGCACAGGATCAGATAATAAAGGTTATTAGAGCGCTCGTGTAAAATAGAGATGAACGTACTTTGTACGGTCACTTATCTCGAGATGAGAGATGTATACAGCAATTTTGTACTGCTATACGAACAACTCAACATAAAATGAGGCGATAATATTGTCGAAAGTTGTAGAGATTTCCCCAACCACAAGACATGAGGGACACTCAAAGCTGGTCTTGAAGGTTAACGACGCCGGCATCATCGAGACGGGTAACTGGTGCTCCATTACCCCGGTGAGAGGCGTTGAAAAGCTTGCTGTCGGAAAGACCCCCGAGCAAGTACCCAAGATCGCATCCCGTGTCTGCGGTATCTGTCCGGTTGCACACAACCTTGCAGGTACCGAAGCGATGGAAGCGTCAATCAAGTGCGAGATTCCAAAAGACGCAAAGTTGCTTCGTAACATTGTTCAGCTGGGCAACCGTTGCCACAGCATTGCACTGCACGATATCCTGATCCTGCCCGATTTCTATATCCCGGGCACTGAGACCAAGATCAACCCGTTCACGGCAGAAGAGCCGGTACGCACGGTTGCAAAGCGGATCCAGAGACTCCGTGAGATCAGCCAGACCATCTGTCAGATCGCCGGTGGCGAAGCAATCCACCCAAGCAACACCCGTATCGGTGGTATGTACCGCAACTGCTCCGAACTGGCAAAGACCAAGATGTACGACCTTGCAAAGGAAGGACTTGTCCTTGCCCACGCCCAGTCAGAGTTCATGATCGCGGTCATACGCAGCTACCACAAGAGAGACTTTGTGGATGTTGGCGGTATGAAAGTGCCAATGACAAAGGACCTCGGTTTCCACAGCCAGGGCTACCTTGCAACCCACGCGTTCTATGGCAGCTCAAGCCAGGAAGAATGCCCCAGCTGGGACATCAACCGGTTCAAGGAAGTCCGTCCATGGGACTGGTATATGGGTGAGATGGAAATCTCGCTCGAAGAGCCAAAGTACCCCATTGGTGGAACCACCAAGCTCGGCACCAAGGTCAACCCCCAGATGGAAGCCTGCACCGGCATCCCGATGTACGACGGCCAGCCCGTTGAAGTCGGACCCCGTGCACGTCTCGCAGTCTACAAAGGCTTTGACGAGAAAGGCACCTGCGGCCAGAACGTTGCCCGTGAGATGGAATACCAGGACTGCTTCTATGAGATGATCGACTGCATTGACGAGCTCAACACGAGCGGAAAAGTTGTTGCAGACTACATCCCCGACGGCGACGGTTCACTCGGCTGGGCATCGAATGAAGCCCCCCGCGGTACCGATGTCCACATTGCACGTGTAAAGGACTGGAAGGTCCAGTACTACTCGATGCTGGTTCCAACCACCTGGAACTTTGCAACCTGCAGCGCTGCACTTAGAGGTGCACCATGGCAGCTTGCCGAAGTCATTATGCGTGGGTATGACCCCTGTGTGTCATGCGCAACCCATATGATCGTGATCGATGAGGACAACCGGTTAGTAGCCCAGAAACTCATCGAGTGAGCGTACAAAAATGCTGTATCCAGAGATCGTGATTGTAGGGTGTGGAAACCCCCTGTTTGCCGATGACGGGTTCGGACCCGCTGTTGCAGAAGAGTTGCAGAAACTCTCACTTCCCGACAATGTGAAAGTAGAAGACGGGGGCCTTGGTGCTCCCCATTTTATTTTTACCCTGCTCGACCCGGAAGTGACAAAACGACTCATCATTGTAGACATTGCGGATTTTGGTGCGGAGCCCGGTACAATTGAAAAGTTCCGTGTCGAAGACCTGCCCCCGGGCAGTTACCGCGATGCACATTCCTGGGATCTCACTGAACCGCTGGAGCGGATCAAAGACCAGATTGATATCACGGTTATCGGATGCCAGCAAAAATACGTCTCCGATCCCGACATGGTAATCGGGATTTCTGATGAAGTTTCAAAAGCTATTCCCAAGACAGTACAAATCGTACTGGATATGATTGGTGTTGATTATGGGACTACTAGACAGTGTCTTCAAGAAGAACGTCAGCGCGGAACCCCAGAAACCTGCGGCTCCACAGAAAGCCGCTGATGTAGCAAAACCAGTAGAAACAAAAAAGGAGGTTAAGCCTGTGGCAGACAAAATTACAGTGGGCTATACACACCTGAGTGGGTGTACCGGTTGTACTGTTGCATTAGCAGACAACTACGCCGGATTGTTAACGCTCCTCGACAAATACGTTGACCTTAAGTACATGCCAACACTTGCAGATGCAAGGCACATTCAGAAGGTTGATGTATCATTCGTTGAGGGTTCAGTCTGTATTAACGACAAACTCGCAGTAGCAGAGATTAAGGAAACCCGTGAAAAGTCAGCAGTGGTAGTGGCACTTGGTGGCTGCGCCTGTTACGGCAACATCACCCGGTTCTCCCGCGGTGGCCAGCAGAACCAGCCGGCACAGGAAGCATACCTGCCGATTGGTGACCTGATCAAGGTCGATGTGTACATCCCCGGATGCGCACCATCCCCCCAGCTGATCAGGAACGTAGCCGTTGCAGCATACCTGCTCCTTAAGGGATCCCCCGAACAGAAGGCTCTTGCAACTGCATACTTAAAGCCCCTCATGATGGCAGCAGACAAGGGAACCAGCGCATGCTTCTGCGACCTGATGACCAACGTCATCAACCAGGGCCTGTGCATGGGATGCGGCAGCTGTGCCTCAGCCTGCCCGGTTCGTGCAATTACTCACGAGTACGGCAAGCCCCAGGGTGAGCGCGACCTGTGCATCAAGTGCGGTGCGTGCTACAACCAATGCCCACGAAGCTGGTTCAGCTTCGATGTGGTAGCGAACTATGAAGCGATCAACGAGACTATCATGGCGGCACTCCAGTAGGTGGATGAAATGGGAGCAGAACTCGGTAATTACAAATCATGCGTCTCAGCACGAAGCACCGACAAGGAGATTCTCAAGCACGCACAGGATGGCGGTATCGTCAGCCAGCTGTTTGGATTCGCACTTGACGAGGGCATCATTGACGGCGCAATCGTTGCAGCGAACAAGGAATTCGCAGCAAAGTACCCATCAAAAGTCATGGCAGACAACTCGAACTTCGATATGATCGAGCCATGGAGACCAATTCCGGCCATTGTCAACACAAGGGCAGAATTGATCGCCGCAGCGGGTACCAAGTACAACGTAAGCCCGAACGTTTCGATGATCAAGGAAGCTACCCGCAGCTTCGGTCTCGACAAGGTCGGTATCGTTGGAACCCCCTGCCAGATGCAGGCAATCAGGAAACTCCAGTTGTACCCCGTTGGTGCCCGTGATGTCGGCGCCAGCATTGCACTTGCAGTTGGTATCTTCTGCATGGAGAATTTCCCCTACCAGTCCATCCTTCAGCTCGTGGAAGACCACGCAGCCATGAAGATGGAATCCGTCAAGAAGATGGAGATCGGAAAGGGCAAGTTCTGGGTATACGGCAAGCGCGGACAGATAGTCCAGCTGCCACTCAAAGTGACCCACAAGTACGAGCAGCCCGGATGCAAAGTATGTCTTGACTACGTTGCAAACCTCGCTGACATCTCAACCGGTTCAGTCGGCAGCCCCGATGGATGGAGCACCGTCATGGTCAGGTCCAAGATCGGAGACTCGGTCTGGGCAAAGGCAATGGCAGCAGGCTGCTTCGAGACCCAGCCGATCGAGAAGGTCAAGCCAGGCCTCGAACTCGTAACCAAGCTCGCAAACGAGAAGATCTCAAAGAACAAAAAGACTCTCGAAGAGCGCGCAACGTTCGGTGTCGGAAAGGCACTGCGCAACCCCTACATCTAATTTTTTTTGTTTATCCCGACATTTTTTTTAAATATTTCTATGAGTGACTGAGTTCCTTTTTTACGGTTTCAGTTGTCTGTGCAGGAGTTGTGTGAATTTCTGCCGGTGATAAGGTTTTTTTAAGCCCGCATGAACAAACGGTTCTGCGTATTTTTGTTCTAAAAAACAAAGAAATGTTGTACACAAATCATAGCCGTTAAGGTTTGAACGATGGGTTGTAATGGCTGGATTTTAATCCAGCAAAAAAGCGGAAAATTTTCACCGCCATTGATACCATCCATGCACCCTAAAGGAGTGGGCAGGACAACGTGACTCTTCTTAATTACCTGTCTGCTACATGTTGGTGGATTTTTCTGGTATGAGTCCCCAATGAGCGTAGTCAACCCCTTAAGGCAATAATGCGCAATTCAGGAAAAGCAGTAACAAAAACCCAAAGAATGAAAAAACCCTTAAAAAAAAAGTGATTGGTTGAACTGATCTACCTTGCTGGGATGATCAGTGAGCGCTCGCCTGCGGGCATGAACTCGCGGATTGCACCCTTTGCGAACTCGCGGCGTGGTTCGGAGAAGTCGAACTTGAGCGACGGGTCGGCGAATGTGATCTTGATCAACGGGGACAGGGTCCAGGCATCCTGGCGTCCATAGTGGGCTGCAGCTGCAATGGCTGCATATTCTCCCTGGTGTCCGACGTTCATTGCGTAGTTGGGGTAGTTTGGTCCACGGAGCTCGCCGATACAGCCTTCGTCGGGTCTGATCGACATTGAGTTGGTTGAACCGCACTGGTCCTGAAGGTCGTAGCCGAAGAAGCCGAGACGTGACCATCCTTCCTTGTGGGCGAGCATGGACATGTACCATCCGTTCAGGCCGGCGTTGGAGTTTGCTGTTGCCAGTGAACAGGAGATACCTGATGCTGCTGCAAGTACGGATGCACGCTGGGATCCGCCGAAGTGGCTCTCGAGGGTGGTGGGGTACTGTTCGTACTGTTCCATACCGTAGAGGGTGACTTCGGTTGCGATGTCGTTGATAACGTCCTGGGTCTTCTTTGCCTTGCCGAGACCACCGTGTTTGGCCTTGATGTAGTCAAGACCGTAGTAGCAGTAGTCATCGAGGATGTTGTCGGTGTATGCTGCTGTTGCATACTGGGTAAATCCGACACCACCAGACATGTAAGATCCGAGCCAGATCTGGTCGAAGAGCATTGCACCTGCACCGACGACTTCAAGGGTTGCCTTGACGGGGTCGTTGGGGTACTTGCGGTCTCCCTGGATCATGTCTGCGAAGTGACCGAACTTGATGCCACCTGGCTCGTTCGGGCCACGGGCACGGCGGGCGGGCAGAATGTCTGCCATCTGGATAACACCGGCGTGTTTTGCGGCGAAAGCGAGGTCGGCGACTGCTGCCTCACCGGCACACATCTTGTATGCGCCGATAAAGGACATACCGATCTGCATTGCAGACCAGCGGGAGGTGGTTCCACCATCGCAGGTCCTGCTTACGGTTGTGGGGATGTGCACTGCCTGGTACATCGACTTGCCGACGGAGGCCTTGAGTGCTGCTGCACTCTTTGCCGGGAAGAGCTTGTCGAGGTTCAAGAGGAACTGGGGCTCGATGTCATCTGCCATCTCGTCGTCGCCAGTGAATACTTTCACGTAGCAGTCGTCGACAAGTGACGGGTGGGTCTCGACCATGTGTTCCTGAACAACGGCTGCGCCGGGCATAGCGTGGTTCAGCACGTGGAGGTACTCGTTGATGGTTTCAGGAGTAACTTCCTTGCCGAGACGCTTCTGCAGGGTCTGGTGAGCGAGGTCGAGGCCAACGATGATGGTCCTGCGGATGTCGTCCCACATCTGCTGCATTGCTGCGTTGTTGACAAAGTGAAGGTCGTCGCCTTCTACAAAGACGTTGGTGCCGCTGACTTCGTAGGTCATCAGCTGGCGCTGACCGAGCGGGATACCACCACAGTGGCAGCGCTTGGGGTCGTACATGGAGATACCGCGGTCCATCTCGGCCTTCTTACCGGCCTTCATGAACTCGACTTTACGCGGGGACTGCTCAAGACCTTCGCGGGCAAACACGGTTGCGGTTGCCTGGGGGTCTTCTGCAAACTTCTCCTTCATTGCCTTTAGGAAGAGCTTCTGCGTTCTCTCGATTTTTGCTTTTGCCATGATTATGCCTCCTTTGGCATGAAGCCGTATTTAACACGGAGCGAGTGGATGCGCTGGATGTATTCTACGAGTTCTGCGTCGTCACGGTAGGCAGTGCCTACGAGTGAGTGGTAGATGGTGCTGTGGTTCTTAATCCACTTTGCGTCCATCGGCTTGCCGACCTTGACTTCGCCGTCAAGTGGTACACCGACCTGGTCCTTGACAATCTTGACAATGCCTGACTTCTTGTCGAGGATACAGCGCTGGAGCATGTCGAACATCATGCCGTTCTCATCGAGACGGAGGGAGTGTCCGTGAACAGTACATCCACGTACGCCGGTGAGGGCTGGGTCAAAGAGCTCGGTGTTGACGAGGTCTCTTGAATATTTTTCGAGGTCGCGTTCGCGGCACTCGACAATCTGACGGCCAGAGAGGGTACCTGGGTCAATGCCACGGAAGCGGTATGCCTCGAGGTAGGACCGGAGGTACGGGTGGCAGGGTGCATTGTACATCGAGTCGCTGAACTGGATGTAGCGGATGCGGTCGCCGGCCTTTGCGCCGTCGGTTGCTGTTACCAGCTTGCGGACAGGGCAGGCGGGTTCCTGCTGCTCTGCAAGGGGTGGGTGTGCACTCTTGTAGGCTGAGCCTGGTACACGGTGTCCCATGATAAGAACGAGGTCCTTATCTGAGACCTCCCTAAGCTTTTCGAGCTTGTGTGCCGGGTCCATCTGCTTGCGCCTGTTGTCGGCAACAATAGTTTGTCCTGCACAGTATTGGGGTTTGTATGCCATTTTTTTATCACTCCAATGAATCCTTCTTTTTCATAAGTTTCATCACTGACGATATGACTTCTGCCATCTTCTCTCGTGTGGGGGTCTGACCACGGGTTACACCGCTCACAATGGACATGACCGTACCTTTGGTACGGATCCTGTCTGCGGGCGGCATCACCACTGCAGTCTTCACTCCCTCCTTTGCGAGATCCTCGTAATCAATCGGGCATTGGGAAACAACAACTGCCTTCACATCACAATTTGCCAGAATAAACCGCACCTTGTGCACCACGTGGGAACGAACGTTCCCGTGGTGGAGAATGGCTATTTTGTGTTTCTCTATCTGCATGACCTCTTTGTCGGATAACCCAAATGAAGCGCCGATGACGCCACCGGCAATTTTCGGTGCGTCCTTCGGTACGCCACTTCCGGCATTCAGCACCAGCGTACTGATGCTGTATTCGACGCCTTGTTGTCGCAGGCCTGAGGTGATATCGCACACCGGCTTTGTCACGTGGCGGCGTCCGGGAGACATCCCGACCACTATGACATCCGGGTACCGGCACTCGGAGATGGTGCCCCTTTGGGCAATACCGCCTCCTTTACCCATGCCCATCGCCTCGCGGCAGTCAACAACCTGGGTTACTCGTCCAATCGGCATAATTATTTTATTCCCTGGAGGATTACGGGCTTGGACTTGCTGCTAGGATCAGCCATTCCAAGCATTTCTTTGTCCGCATTCGGGCCGTACTTGCAGTAATCAACAAGTGACGGCTCGGTCTTCATGTATCTGCCTTCCTGGATACGGAAAGTAAAGTCGGTAAAGATCGATTCACATGCGGCTTTCAGTGCGGGGATCGCATCACGGCTTTCAAGCTCGAGAAGAACGTTGCCTACATGAACCTGCAATTCGACATCCTGGTCACCAACCTTGATCGTCTTCCTCATGGGATGAGGATTGGCAAGACCTTTGGCGGGGCCATAGGGGATGATCGCCGGCAGGCGCTGTCCGTTTAAGAGCATACGCCGGATACCGGGGACTTCGATGAGCTTGTTCAGTAAGCGTTCAGTTGTCTCGGGATTGAGTAACCGCTCTGCAGAAATCCTGCACTGGGGGAACGTGGCTTCTGTCATTCGTATCCTTTAATGGGGTTTAGATACCCTTTGCAACTGCCTGGATCGGCTTCTTGAATGCATCAAGCTGGCCGAAGGTGTCCTGGTAGATCTTCGAGGTGTGTTCTGGGCCGAACATCTGGGTTCCGGCGTCGAGTGCACAGGCTGCGACGATACAGGGCATACCGACACCGGCTGCATGCCGGGTCACGACGTGGTTACCGTTAAAGACACCGGGGCCGCCGCCACCATAGATTGAGTGGCTGAAGAACGAGAAACCAACTGCAACACCCATGGTACGACCGAAGTCTGCACCGGGGAGGCCGGTCTCGTGCTCAAGCAGGTCGTTGAAGTACAGCAGGGTTGCTGAGACTGCCTGGGCGAAACGTCCGGCACCACAGTTAACCATGGTTGCTGCAAGGGTTCCTGCAGATGCGTAGGCATTCCAGAGCATGGGGTCCTTGGTCTCGTAGAACACGAAGCCGCTCTTGCCTTTCTTGCCTGCCTTGATGACCTTGTCTTCAATTGCCTTCTCAACAAGGCTCTGCACGACAGTACCGATGGTACCGGTCTTGCCGTTTGCCTTGACCAGGTCGTAGACGAGGTTGTTTGCATTGAGTCCCTGGTATGCGTAGAGCATGAGTTGTGCACGCTCGAATGGGCCGACTGCGTTACCCATCTCGAACATACCTGCCTGCTCAAAGGTTGCTGAAAGTGCTGCACCCTGGAATGCATTCCGGTGGGTCATCATGACCGCGTGGTTGGCCGGAACGTTACGGAGTGCATAGCCGAGACCTTCGTTGAACTGGGGGATGGAAAGGATCGAAACGACGTTTCCGCCCTGCATGTCCATTGTCTGCGGGTAGGTACCCCAGACTGCTGCCTTGATGTAGGAACCGTCGAACATGTCGACCTTGTACTGGTCAACCAGTGCATAGGTGGTGGCTGCTGCCACTACGGTGGATGCTACATCGTAGGTTGCTGCTGCATCCATACGGGCAGTTGGAACCTCGACGAGGATCATCTTGCCGCCGCCGACCTTGGTGATCTTGGTGTTGTCACCGTCGGTGACCTGGACCATCTCCTTGATCTTGGCTGAGAGTGCGTCTGCGTCCTTGACACAGCTGCAGCTCATGCTGCGACCGAGAATCTGGTTCGACTTGCCGCCGACCTTTCCGGTCTTTAAGGCATCTTCGATACCTGCAAAGTTAACTGCCACTGTCCTCTTGGTGAGGTCGATGACATTCAGTGCGCCTTTGTTGACAACGGGGCTGATCTTTTCAAGAGTTACATTGCTCTTTAAGAGTTTGCCTTCATCGTCGTAGAGGTCGATTACATCTTTGTATTTAGCCATTTGAATTCCTCCAAATTTTCATTTAACCGCTGTACAATACTGTCAGTGAGCGAAAGTATACCCTATCAGGCATACTGGTAATGAGTGAAAGTCGCTATTGCACGTCCCCTAAAATGGGACAAATTAATAATTACCCAATTTCGCCATATAAGGATTCCGATTTTATACCGGCGCGTCAAATTATATCCCATAAAAAATAATACTCAAAAATGGAGCAATGTTCAAATATTACATATTCTTCGCATTTCATTGTTTTACGCAGTATTACATAAAAATAAAAAAGTTTTACGAATCACTACACATTTAAATAAAAAATCAAATTTTTTTGTGCGCTCTGTATAAAAAAGATGAGGTTGAGGAACAATGTTTGATGCTTTTTTTTTAAAGCAATTGTTCCCATGAACCAGTACAGGATTTTTTTTGGTAAAACAACCTTAAAACCCGATTTATGTGGCTTTTTGACCTGTTTAAACCGTTAAAAAAATCCTTAAAAATGGGAATTTTTTGCATCCGTTCCCTTACCTCCATTTATGAGATCAGCACTGGTGCGTCTGATAAAAAATGGATGGGTGGATTTATTTCCCATTCATTCTGCCTTATTTCTTGAACTCGGTGATGGGGCTTGGCCCCAGTTCAGTCACCGTGTTGACCACATCAGTAATGACCGCTGCCCACTTTGCACCTTCTGATGCAGAGACAAATGTCATCCTGAAGCGGCGGTCGTCAAGACCAATGCTCTTCATTAAGCGCTTGACCATGAACATCCGCTTTGCTGCCTTATAGTTGCCTTCAAGGTAGTGGCAGTCTCCAAAGTGACAGCCTGATACGAGCACACCGTCTGCGCCATCGGCAAAAGCCTTTAAGACAAACAGTGCGTCAAGGCGTCCGGTACACATGACACGGACTACCCTGACATCGGGCGGGTACTGGATACGGCCGCCACCGGCAAGGTCTGCACCGGCATATGAACACCAGTTGCAGAGAAGACCGATGATCTTGGGTTGCCAGATACCGGGTCCGCGTTCGGGGATCTTGAAATTTCCAGGAGCTGACATTTACTGCTCACCTCCGAGCAGGAATGCATCGATCTGCGCCACGATCTGTGGGGTTGCAAAGTGGTTCATCCAGATTGCACCGCCGGGGCAGAAGCCACCGCAGGTACCGCAGCCTTTACATTTCGCTTCGGTTACTTCCATGACTGTGCGACCATCCTTCTCTACAAGCGCAAGTGCGCTGTACGGACAGAGGTTCACACACATACCGCAGCCTGCGCATTTCTCAGCAATGCAGGTTGCAAAGTACGGCTCAAGTTCAACTTCTCCCTTGTGGATCGGGATACTTGCCGCAGATGCTGCACCTTCAGCAGATGCTACTGTGTCGGGGATATCTTTTGGTCCCTGGCAGACACCGGCAAGGAAGACACCGGCAGTTGTTGTACCGCACGGGTTTAACTTCGGGTGGGCTTCTAACAGCCAGCCGTCCATTGAACAGGAGACACCGAACAGCTTGCGGGTCCGGTTGGTGTCAGCCGATGGCTGAACTGCGGATGCGAGCACGACCATATCCATTTCCAGATCGATCGGGCGGTTGAGCAACGTGTCGTCAGTCATCACATGGAGAGACTTAGTCTTTGGGTCTTCGAGGATGTTTGCGACACGGCCGCGAATGAACTTTGCTCCCTCATCCTGGATACGGTAATAGAACTCTTCGTAGGCCTTGCCGAATGACCGGATATCCATGTAGAAGAGGTAGGGGATACATCCCGGGATCTTCTCAATGATCTGGTGGGCGTGTTTTAACGAGTACATGCAGCAGAACCGTGAACAGTATGGCTTGCCAATACCGGTGTTGTCACGGGAACCTGCACAGAGGACAAATCCGACTTTCTTTGGAGTCTGTCCATCGCTCGGGCGGACAAGGTGCCCACCGGTTGGACCGGATGCACAGATGAGCCGCTCGAATTCGAGACCGGTAATAACGTTCTCGAACTTCTTGTATCCCCATTCAGTCTTCTTCTCAATCGGGAACAGTTCATACCCGGTTGCAAGAATGGCAGTACCTACCTTGACCTTGACAAACTCATCCTTGGCTTCGAGGTCGATTGCTTTCTTCTCGGGACCGCACGCAGTCACGCAAAGGCCGCACTTGACACAGGAGTTGAAGTCAATGGTGTAGAGCAGGGGAACAACCTGCGGGTGGTTGATGTAGATTGCCTTTCGGGGCTTCATGCCCATTTCGAATTCATTGGGCTTGACAACCGGGCAGATCGTTTCACAGTCACCGCAACCGTTACAGCCGCCACCGACAATGCCTTTGGCTTCTGCTTCTGCCGGGGTGAGCACACCACGGGCTTTCTTCTTGATGGTCACATCGAAGTTGCCGATGTACCCTTCAACATCATGGATTTCTGACCAGGTGTACAGCTCGATTAAGGGCTCCCTGCCGACATCCACCATCTTGGGGGTTAAGATACACTGGGAACAGTCGAGGGTCGGGAACGTCTTGTCCAGCTGGGACATGCGTCCGCCAATACTGGTATCGGACTCAACGAGGTAGGTCTTGATGCCTGCGGCGGAGAGATCGAGTGCTGCCTGCATACCTGCAACACCAGCGCCGACAACCATTGCCGCCTTTTCTACGGGAACTGCCTTCGGGAACAGGTCCTGGAGGAGTGAAGCTTTTGCAACGGCAATGCGGATTGCATCCTTTGCCTTACCTGTTGATCCTTCCTGGTCGTGCATGTGCACCCATGAGTTCTGCTCACGGATGTTTGCCATCTCGAACCGGAACGGGTTTAAACCGCCTTCCTTGGTTGCTGTCCTGAATGTCGGCTCGTGGAGACGGGGAGAGCATGCAGCGACAACGACACCGGTAAGCTTGTTGTCTGCGATTGCCTTGTTAATTACTGCCTGACCGGGCATCGAGCACATGTACTTATAGTTGTCAACATAGGCTACATTCGGGACGGTTTTTGCATATGCCTCAACCGCAGTGATATCCATCGATCCAGCGATGTTCGTACCGCAGTGGCAGATGAAAACACCAATCCGGGCCTTCTGCTGGGTGGTGCTACCGGCTGCTGCCTTTGCCTGTTTTTTACCTTCCTGTTTCACTGGGGCCACCTTCTTTGTATCCTGCTTTTTGGTCTCGGTCTTTTTGGTGGTTGCTTTCTTCTTTTCTACCATTTCTTACCACCTCACAGCACCTTCTGAAGGAATGATTCGCAGCTGATTCCATGGAGATCGAGCCCGAGGTCCTGGGGGCTCATACCCTGTGCCAGGCCTAATAGTTCAGCGAAGTGAAGAACCGGCAGGTTGTAGCTGACACCAAACTTCTCCTGAATCTCAATCTGACCACGGTCGAACTGAAGCTGACAGAACGGGCAGATATCGGTAAGGGCATCTACCTTTGCTTCTTGTAAATTGATCAGCTTCTCGTTTGCGATATCGAGTGCATGAACGATATCATAACCACGGACACCGCCGCCGGCACCGCAGCACTGCATCTTGTTGCGGTATTCAACCGGTGTTGCACCGAGTGCAGCAACAAGTTCTTCCATCCAGGTCGGGTGCTCGGTATTGAGCATGATCTCCTTTTCAAATTCCCTGTCCTTGTGGGGTTTTGTTAAGTGACATCCGTAGTGGACGGCGATGCGTGCTCCTGTTAAGGGGTTGGTGACGCTGTCGCGGACCTTCTCGACTCCGATGAATTTGTCGTTATAGAGGAGCTCGGCAGTGTGGTACACATTGATTGTACCCTTGTACTCCATGTCGATCTCCTTGAGCACTTCATTGACACCATCGCGGAGGTCCTTGTTGTGCTTGAGTTTGTGGTTGACTTCCCAGATTGACTTGTAGCATCCGTTGCAGACGAGGGCAATGTCCATCTTCATCTGTTCGGCAAGCACGAGGTTCCGGGCTGCCATTGCATAGAACACATTGAGATCAATGGATCCAAATGCACCTGGTGCGGGGCAGCAGCTTGCACCCTTTAAGGGAACCAGCTCAACGCCGAGTTTCTTCATTGCCTTGATGGAGGCGGATTCGACACCGGGGTAACGGTTGGGGGCAATGCATCCGAGATAGAATGCAAACTTGTGTTTTGCGCCTGATTCTGACATGGTATCTTATCCCTCCCTTTCCTTGATGATCCGGTCGGCATTGGCCTTGAGTTTGTAGTGGTCAAGGATCTTCTGGATGCCCTTGATATATTCCGGATACATGTGGGTGGTCGGCGGGTCGCGTGAGAGTCCGATCTTCTCGCGGGCAGCACGGTTGACATCGTTGTTGGGCACACCATGGCCTGAGGCATAGATTGCGGTAACGGTCTTTAAGAAGTTGACCGGTATGATGTCCCTCTTGAAAGCGAGGTTCCTCATGGACATGATGACATCGGTTGGGATGATGTCTCGCGGGCAGCGGTCGGCACAGCTGTAACAGGTAGTGCAGAGCCAGAGATCCGGATCCGTTAATGCTTCATTCTCGAGCCCGAGAACCGCTCTCCTCATAAACAAGCGGATGCGGTACGAGCTGCGGGGAGCTGACGGGCAGGAGCCGGTACAGGTACCGCACTGGTAGCACATGTGGGCATTTGTACGCGAGATGGCTTTTACGTTCTTGGTGAATTCAGGGTTTGAATCATCGAGATACAATCTCGTATCCTGAAGTTTCTTATCCAGCGCTGCCGGGTAACCTTTTGTTCTTGCCATGGTACTCACGCCTTCTCCATTTGTTTGAGGGAAACCTGTCCTGTGATGTCCTCTTTCACTTTCGAGGTTCTCTTGGTGAAGAGTTTCTCTTTGATCTTCTTGAACAGGTCAGTCTCTGTGCCTTTCATGCGAACGCCGGTCCTCTGCATCACAATGATATCTTCACCGGGGCAGGCATTCACGCACGCTCCGCACAGGATACAGAAATCCTTGTTAACTGCAATGGTTGCCTCGATGCTGTTGCGTTTCATGTCAGCTGCTGCAACCGGGCTTGGGAGATAGATCGCATTTGCCGGGCAGATATCTGCACACGTTGAGCAGCCACCGGGGCATTTCTCGGCATGGAATTCAATATCGCCTTCAAAAATCTTATCAACAGTTATTGCTTCAGTCGGGCAGTTCTTGGAACACCACGTGCAGGTGCAGCAGTTGTCCTTTATGATCTCGACTTTGCCAAGTACCTTGTCAGAGATTATCTCTCTTTCAACGGTGATGCACTCCTCCGGGCATGCTTCAACACACACCTTGCAGGCATCACACTTGGTCTCATCCCAGATCACTTCGCCTTCGACTTTACCCGTCTCAGCAGTGAACGCCTTGTGTTTCACCACAAGTGCCGGGCAGAGTGCCCCGCACAGACCACAGAGCGAGCATTTCTCCATATCAACTTTGAATGTCGTCTTGGTCTTGATTGCACACTGGCGGTCCTTTGCGCCAGCAACCGGTCCTTTATAGGTTCCTTCAAAAGCAGGGACGTTGCGGTCAATGGCATCTCGCGGGCAGACCTCTTCGCAGATCGTGCACTTGACGCATTTCTCGTCATTAATCTCCGCTTTCATATCAAATTGCGGGAACCCTTCCTTTTCAAGGATCGGGAGTCTCTCTTGTCCGTCCACTTTTAGGGTCAATGCATTGAATGGGCACATTATGACGCAGACGCCACAGTATGAACACTTGACCTCGTCGATATCGACAGCAGCAGCGTAATTGATTGCGCCACGCTTCGATGCACCGACGAGCCCGAGGACAATAGCTTCCTCCGGGCAAGCCTCCACACATATACCGCATCCCGTGCAGGTCTCTGCATTGAGAATAAGGTTGTTCACGTTCTGTAGGAGTTTTTGCTCCATTACAACGTTGACCCCATCCCTTTTCTTGGAAAATTTGGGAAACAGATTGTTCATGAATTAACCCTCATGCAATACCATTATAGTACGTTTACCTGTGCATTTTTTTGGTAAATTTACCTGTTAATCTGCACGGCAAATACCATTTTTCTTACGCACCAGCTAATGATCGATTCTAAAATCGACTAACCAAAAGTGGTAGAAGAATGTAGATAAATGTTCTGAAATCTACTCGAAAAAAAGAGCGTTTTATTCGGGTTTTTAAATCCTAAACTCTGTACTCTTTATTAAGATTAATTGGATATCGTGTACTTAATTATCGTGTTTTTGTGCGCTCTTGTACTGGAATTAATTTAGAAAATTTATTCAACACCAATCATAGTACCATTGTGGTATCGGAGGTTATCGTATGGAAATCAACGGAGTTACTATTGACAACGAATTTGCAGAAGCATTCCCGACATGGGTCTGCCGTGTGATCATCACCGCAGTCACCACCGAATGGGCAAGGAAAGCAGCAACCGAAGCAACCGGCTTTGCAACATCTGCGATCGGGTGCCCGTGCGAAGCGGGGATCGAGCAGGAACTTGACGGTTCACAGACTCCTGACGGCCGCCCGGGCGTATCAATTCTGATCTGTGCGGGAAAGAAGAAGATCAAGGATCAGGTTGTCGAACGCCTCGCTGAGTGCGTGCTCACTGCACCAACAACTGCAGTCTTTAACGGGATTACCAACTCTGAAGAGAAGATCCAGGTAAAACTCCACTTCTTTGGAGACGGTCACGAGTACCAGAAAGAAGTTGGCGGCAGGAAATGCTGGGTCATCCCGATCATGGAAGGGGAATACATTGGCGAAGAAGAGTTTGGCATTGTCAAGGGTGTTGCCGGCGGCAACTTCTTTGTGATGGCAGAAAACCAGATGGCTGCCCTCATGGGTGCGCAGGCATCTGTTGATGCGATCGCAAAGGTTCCGGGCACTATCACCAGTTTCCCCGGTGGTATTGTTGCCAGCGGTTCAAAAGTTGGCAGCCTGAAATACAAGTTCATGCCCGCTTCCACGAACGAGAAGTACTGCCCGACACTCCGGGAAAAAGTCCCTGACTCAAAGGTCCCAGCCGGAATCAAAGGGGTTTATGAGATTGTCATTGACGGTATTGACGAAAAGTCCGTTGCAGCTGCAATGGCTGCAGGTATCAAAGCCGCAGCTCTTGTGCCGGGCGTGAAATTCATCACTGCCGGCAACTTTGGCGGCACGCTCGGACCTTTTAAGATCGAGCTCCACAAAATTCTTTAATCCTATTTTTTAATATGAAAACGGCTATCGCCGTTTTCATGCAGCTGTACGCTTGTTGCCATCGGATCGATGTTGTTAAAAAAAATTTTCGATCTTGTTTATTTTTGGTATTGTGGAGACGATAACTAAACCTCTTTTAGTACAAAAACGATCGCTATAAATACTGTTATTGCCGAATCTCTTGTTAACGAGAATTTCGGCAACAAAATGATCCCCATGAATCGCAACGAGCTGCAAGAGTGTTTTGGGTTACTCTACTCAGAAATATGCTGTAAGACCGTGAAAACCAGGCAGAAATATTGTGGTCCCTGTACTGCGCGGAGCTGCTGTACCTCCGGGGCGTTGAGGTAGTACCGATGGCGAGTTTGTTAAATCCTTATGTAATCCACTACCCGCAGATCATTGCGGTAGCCGATGAAACCGGCAGCCGGGTGGAACTGATCGAGTTTTTTGACTGTGTGGGTGGTGCGATGTGGTCGAAACACCACTATGTCCAGAGCCCGGTAGTTCAGGATGTCCGCTGTGTGGGCGCAACCATGCGATATCTCCTAAAACCGCAATCGGTAGATTTGGCACTCGAAGGCTCACGATTCCCGGCCGGTATTTCAGCGTGTACCGTTGACAAGTCCGAGATTTCTGTTACCTATATCGGTATGGGCGGTGGCGGTGTGGGTGCTGCGGCCTGCCGATCGGATGCTCGCGGCGTTATACGGAGCCGGAGCGATCCTGCCGGGGGAGGAAAAGTTGCCGGTGCCACGATCTGGATGCCCCGGATGCAGCGGGTGCTCGTAGGGGTGGATGATACTGATACGCCGGAAGATGGGGCAACATGGACGCTTGTCCATAATATTGCAAAAGCTGTGGAAGATGAACATTCAGTTTATCTTTCGCACACGATAGTCCAGCTCTTCCCGGTGGCGTACCGGACCAAGAACTGTGTTGGGCTTGTTGCAGAGTTTGCCACAACGGATCCTGCCGGGCTTACCGAACGGTTCCACACGCTTTTGAAAAAATACACTCTTTCTCAAAAGACCGGTATGGCCGTTTACACCGGTTTTTCCCCGTCAGAGGAACTGCTTGCATACGGCCGGAACGTGAAACGCGGTGAGGTTGAGCCTGGGCTCCATGAACGACTTAAGGACAAGAATTTGAAGATCATCATGAACGGCCGTGGCATCACCGGGGCAGTGGCGGCAATCCCGTTCTTTACCCGGTACGAGGAGGCGCTCGAACTATGCAGTGGACCGACTTAAAAGCAAAACTCCTTTCCGCGGGTTCAGCGAGGATCACCGGTGAACCTGCAGAACGTTATATTGCCCGTTCAACCGCAGGCCCAGGTGCCGGCGGGAGCGGTGCTGTTTTCTTTTCGATGGGCACCCACCGGGTCAAGCTTGCCGTAAACCCCCTCAGCGCAGTTGAGATCGCCCACCGGGGCAACGGGGTTGCTGACCTCTATTTTGACGGTTCACTCATATCGGGAAGACTCCTTGAACCGGGATTCCACTGTCCCGACCAAGCGTTCATCACGGTAACTGGCAGCTGCATCTTCCATTGCCGGTACTGCCCGGTGCCGGCACTGGGTGGCAAACGAAAGTCGATTGAGGAGATCAAAGGGATGATCGAATCCGTCCGGCACCGGATTACCGCAATCTCTGTTACGAGCGGGGTGCTCGAAACGATCGAAGAGGAGGAGTCCTATGTGCTTGAGGTGGTTAAGCACCTGCTGGTCTACAATCTTCCCATCGGTGTATCCATTTATCCCACTGACCAGACCCCGGACCGGCTCAAGAACCTTGGTGTGGCAGAAGTGAAGTTCAACATCGAAGCAGCAACCCCGACCATCTTTGCAAAGCAGTGCCCGGGGCTGGATTACGAACAGCTCTGGCGTGTGCTCGACCGTTCGGTGGAACTCTTCGGGAAGGGCAGGGTATTTTCAAACGTGATCATCGGTCTTGGCGAGACTGACGGGGAGATGGAGGCCTGCATCAAACGGCTCACCTCTCACGGCATAATCCCCGTGCTGCGCCCGCTCAACCCGGTTGCTGAATTGACCGGTACCCCCCGCCCGTCTGCGGAACGGTTAAAAAAGTTTTTTGATATCCATACCCGCGAACTTGCCAGAGCAGGACTTGATCCCCATCAGGCACTCACTATGTGCTCGAACTGTGCGGGCTGCGATCTCGTGCCGGGGAGGGACTAAATGAAAGGCATTGATGTGATCACCGAAGCACTGCTCGCTTGCACCGACCGGCAGTATACCGTACCGGGATTTCCCGTAACTGATCTTGGCGCTAAAACCCGTGCAGAGATGGTGATCAATGAAAAAACTGCTCTTGAATATGCATTGGGCGACTCGCTTGAAGGACGACGAGCCGCAGTTATTATCAAGAATGTCGGTGTGAACGCATGCGCCGATCCTCTGTTGCAGGCAGCGGCCCAGGGTATCATCGGGGGTGTGCTTCTCGTGGCCGGGGATGATCCGGAAGCACTGGGTTCGCAGACCGCACAGGACTCCCGGTATTACGGGGAGTTGGCTGAACTTCCCGTGGTCGAACCCGATGCCTCCACCTGTTATGCCGGTGTTGAGGCCGCTCTCGAAGCATCCGAGCAGTTCTCAAGGGTTGCGATGCTCCGGCTGACGCCAGGAATATTCGATGCGGAGGTGAGCTGTTCTCCTGTTCCCCGGAAAAACGGGAACGGGCGGCTCTCTGACCGGTCGTGGACCATGAACGGGCGGATAACGGCCGCCGAGGAATTGTACCGGACCATGTTTGACTGGTCGAACGCCTCTGCATTAAACCAGTGGAAGGGTGAACCGGCCGGTGTTGGTGCTGCACCAGGAAACACCCGTATCGTTACTGTACACCCCCTGCCGGCAGATGCCGCACGGCTAAAAGAAGTGCACGAGGTTGGCCGGACCTTTGTCCGCGATCACCGTGGCCTGCAACCGCCGGCTCCCCAGCAATCTCCTGAGGTGATGCAGAGCCGTGGGTATTACCGGACATTCTGTAAAAACTGTCCGTTCAAACCAATGATGAATATTCTCAAAGCACGGCGGATGAACATGATCTGCGATGCAGGCTGTTCAATACTGGGAATGACCCCCCCGTACGAGCTGGGTGTGGCAAGTTACGGCATGGGTTCGAGTATTGCTGTCGCCGCCCGGAGCACAAAAGTTGCCCTTATCGGTGACTATGCAATGCTCCATTCCGGCCTGAATGCGTTGATCGATGTGTACGAGAAACGGCTTCCGCTGCTCTGCATTGTGATGAACAACAACTGCACAGCGATGACCGGAAAACAGCCTTCCTATGATCCGGCCCCCTACCTGATGTGGGCAGACCCGGTGATATGCCGTGCCGATGATGAAGAGACGCTGAAAAACGAGCTCGTGGTGACGGACACGCCCCGCACGCTTGTAGTAGAAGGTACCTGTCCGGAGGGAAGCAGCCATGAAACCGTTAACTATTGAGATCTGTGATGTGACGTTGCGGGACGGGGAGCAGACGCCCGGGGTATCGTTCTCCTGCGAGGAAAAGGTAAAGATTGCAACCAAGTTAGACGAGATTGGGATTGAGGTTATCGAAGCAGGATTTCCTGCCGTCTCACAGAATGAGGCACACTGTGTAAAGACGATTGCAAACCTCGGTCTTGACGCCCGTATCTGTGGTTTTTCCCGGGCCCGGGAAGGTGATATCCAGACGGCGATTGACTGCGATGTGGAGATGGTGAGCATCTTCATCCCAACCTCCGAGCTGCATGTCCGGCTCAAGTTCAAAAAATCACGGCATGAGGTGCTTGCGGACTCCTTAAAAATGATCGATTACGCCCGGGATCATGGTGTGGCAGTGCGGTTTGCAGCGGAGGATGCGTCCCGGACCGATCTGCCCTTCTTAAAAGAAGTCTATCGCGGAGCAGCTGAGCATGGTGCCGTACTGCTCAGTTTTGCCGATACGGTCGGCTGCCTGATCCCCACAGAGATGCAAAGCATCATGACCGAACTTGTGGCCTCGGTAGGCGTGCCATTCTGCGCTCACTGTCACAATGACATGGGCTGTGCTGTGGCAAACACGATCACCGCTGCCCAGGCTGGTGCCTTCCAGCTCCACACGACGGTCAATGGGATTGGGGAACGGGCGGGTAATGCCTCATTAGAAGAATTGCTTGTCGCCCTGCGGATGAAAGGAAACATTGACCGGTACGATCTCTCCCACCTCACCGAACTCTCGCATATGGTAGAAAAATTCTCCGGAATAACGCTTCCCAGGAATAAACCGGTAACCGGAGAACTTGCGTTCTCCCACGAGAGCGGCATACACATCGCAGCAATCCTTGAAGACCCCTCAAGCTATGAATATTTCTCTCCTGATATGGTAGGCGGAGAACGGCATTTCATCCTGGGGAAACATACGGGTAAAAAAGCACTTGAGCACGTCATGGCCGGGCTCGGTTGCGAATGTACGGACAAGCAGGTCTGCCGTGTCCTTGACCTTGTCAAGGACCACTCTGAACACAAATGCAACATCACGCCGGAAATCTTAAGAAAACTGATCACAAAAGCACAACGGGAGAATGCCTGATGGCGACATTATCAGAACGGATTCTTGGAGGGAATGCCGGTGAGTATGTGGACCGGAAGGTGGACCGGGCCTATGTCCACGATGGTACTGGTGTCCTCACGCTCGAGGCCTGGAAACGTATCGGGAGTGAGCGGCTCACAGATAAGACCCGGCTATCGATGCTCTTTGACCATATCGTGCCGGCAAACAACAGCACCACAGCAACGCTCCAGCATGAACTGCGCGAATTTGCCCGTGGTTCATTCATGCACTTCTCCGATGTGGGATGTGGGATCTGCCACCAGATCATGAGCGAGGGTGTGGTGCTTCCCGGTGAAGTTGTTGTGGGTGCCGACTCGCACAGCTGCACGCTGGGGGCTTTTGGTGCATTCTCAACCGGTGTCGGGGCAACGGATATGGCGGGAATCTGGCTGACCGGAGAGACCTGGTTCCGCGTCCCCGAGACTATCGGGATACACTTGTTAGGAAAGTTCACCGGTGCAGCAGAAGCAAAAGATCTTGCGCTCACGTATGTGAGCCGGCTCGGAATGGACGGCGCTACATACAAGGCACTGGAGTTTATTGGGGACGGGGTTTTGGGACTCTCGATGGATGACCGGCTCGTGCTAAGCAACCTTTCGGTAGAAACGGGGGCAAAGGCCGGGTTGTTCTATGCCGATGACGTGACCGTGCAGTATCTTGCCCGGACCGGCCAGATGGTACAACCGCAGGTACCAGAGCCATGCAGCTATGCACAGGAACTTTCCATTGACCTGTCAGAGATTGTGCCGCTGGTTGCGGTGCCTCACCGGGTTGACACTGTTAAACCCGTGCGGGAAGTTGCCGGTCTTCCTCTTGACCAGGTTTTTGTCGGTACGTGTACGAACGGGCGCTATTCCGATCTTGCCCGGTTCGCCCGGATCGTTAAAGGAAAAAGTGTGGCGGTGCGGACAATCATCGTTCCTGCCTCCAAAGCAGTGCTGGCAGAAGCGATCCGGACCGGTGTACTCAGCGATCTGGTGGATGCAGGTTGCACAATCGGAACACCCGGCTGCGGCCCTTGTCTCGGAGCCCATAACGGGGTGCTCGGTGAAGGAGAAGTCTGCCTTTCTACAGCAAACCGGAATTTTAAGAACCGGATGGGTGTCGGTGGGGCGATCTATCTGGGTTCAGTTGCTACGGCAGCAGCGAGTGCGCTCGAAGGCGAGATCACCGAACCGGAGGTGAACTGATGCCATCAAAAGGACCGGCTGTCTGCGTGGGGCCGGATATCGATACGGACCTTGTAATCGCAGGACGGTACCTGCGGACAAAGGACCACAGCGTCTGGGTTGAGCATGTGTTTGAGGATCTTGATCCGTCGCTCGCCCCCCTTCTTGAAGGGTCGGTGATCGTCGCGGGAAAGAATTTCGGCTGCGGGTCATCGCGGGAACAGGCAGCAGTTGCGATCCGTGAAGCAGGAGTGGTTGCAGTAGTTGCACCCTCGTTTGCTCGGATCTTTTTCCGGAATGCGATCAATGTGGGTCTCCCGCTCATCGAATGTGACCTTGCCTGCACGGAAGGATGCCTTGTGACATTTGATCTTGCCGAGGGTTGGGTTGAAGCGGAGGGAAAGAGACATGCAATCCACCCGCTCTCGCCACGAATGCAGGCAATCCTCTCTGCCGGGGGACTTGTGGAGTACTGGAGGAACAAGCGTTGATCTTTCCTGAACAGTGCAAGCAGGTGGGGTATGCCACAACAAAACCCTGTGGGGACAAGGTCTGGTTCCTGAGTCGCTACCTTGTGAGGGATACCGGTGCGGGGTATGAATTGTTAGCGATTACTCCTGATCCCTCTGGAAGCGGAATGATGCGAAAAATCGTGGCATCAAAAGTAATCGCCACCGCACAAGAAACCTGCCGCTACCCGGATAAGGTGCAGATCCATGACCGTGCCCGGCTTGTCGAGCTGGCACTCGAGAGCGGATACCGGTGCACCATCTTCTCCGGGCTTGACGAGCACATGACCTTTGTGCTCGATCCTGATCTCTCGGGATTTCTTAAGATTCATGTCTACGATGTGACGCCACCCCGCCCGAGCCTGTCTGCCTGTCTGCGGGAGCTTTCGGCAACAGGATTTTTTGGGGAACTTGCCGTCACATTCTGTCATCATACCCGGGACATCACGTTAGTGAAAGCAGATGTCTATCCCTGCCGGGCTGCGGGGTATACAAAAACACTCGATGCTGATTTGATGCATGGCGGCGAGAAGGTGGCTGGCTGCATTACGGGTTCGCAGTTTTACACTGAATGTTATGGCAAGGATTTTTCGCTTGAGAATATCTGTCCCTTAGAGTCCGTCCAGGAAGAGCCGTTTATAGCCCGCTGCTGCCGTTCAGAACGCGAGGGGATTGGCATGTATAAGGGTAAGTTCGGGGCAATAGTGCACTGGGGTGCAAGTCCGTCCCGCATCGCCCATGCGGTGGAAGAACTGGTAACGCAATGGAGGGCGAAATGACGCGGATTGCCATTGTTGAAGGGGATGGGATCGGTCACGAAGTGATTCCGGTTGCCCGCAGTGCGCTCGAACTGCTCCATCCCGAGTATGATCTCTTTACCGTAGATGTGGGGTATGGCATGTGGGAGCGGACCGGCTGCCCGTGTGCCGACAAGGAGATCCGCGAGATGAAAGATGCGGATGCGATCCTGTTTGGGGCGATCACCACCCCGCCCATGAAGGATTACCAGAGCGTGGTGTTAAGGATAAGAAAAGCGCTCGACCTGTATGCGAACCTCCGGCCGGTAAAAGATGGCGGGTTTGACATCATGATCGTGCGGGAGAACACCGAGGGGCTCTATTCCGGTATCGAAGAGAGCAGCCCGGACCGTGCTACAACATTGCGGGTGGTGACCCGGACTGGTGCAGAACGGATTGTCCGCATGGCAATCAAGCTTGCCCGGCAGCGGCGTAAACTGCTGACGATCGGCCACAAGGCTAACGTGCTCAAGTCCGATGTGCTCTTCCGTGACATCTGCATTGCCGAGGCAAAGGCTTCCGGGATTTCGTATAATGACAAATTTATTGATGCCCTCTCGCTCGATGTGCTCCAGCACCCCGCATCATATGATGTGGTTGTTACGACCAACATCTTTGGGGACATCCTTTCAGATGTTGCCTCGTACCTTGTCGGGGGATTGGGACTGGTGCCGAGCGCAAATATCGGTGAGCGGTATGCTCTTTTTGAACCGGTGCATGGCAGTGCTCCGGATATTGCAGGAAAGAACCTGGCAAATCCCATTGCTGCCCTGCGGAGTGCAGGAATGCTCTTGACGCATGTCGGGGACGCAGTAGGTGAGGATCACATTGAATCGGCGATACGGGCTGTACTTGCACAGGGGATCAAGACCCGGGACCTTGGCGGTTTGGCAGGAACGCGGGAGTTCGGGGAAGCGGTAATTCGTGTGCTCGAACAGGCTGGCCGGAATTAAAACTTATGATAGGGTTAGTACTTCCCTGCAATAAGGACAAAATTTCGGAGTTTTTGGTAAGTGAAGGTCTTTACCACAAAAAGGGCATATCTCAAAAGGCTGTGGTTCTGCCCCTCCATATTTCCCCCCGATATCACTACGTGTAATAACCGAATCTTTTATATCAATACTATCGTTTCCAATTTTGCCAATATGGGTTTTTTCCGTTGATGAATAGTGTATCTGGGGAGATTGTGAAACGTTAGATACGTTTTGAATGACCGGTTGGAAAACAATTGAGGGAGAACTCTGTTGGGATGGTTGTTGTATGGGTTGTTTTTTGTAAGATTCTCTCTCTCTTTTTTGCTTAATCTGCTCCATTATTTGTGCATAAATAATGTCAATATTGCAGGAACCTCCGGAATTGCTGAACCGTGGATTATCTTTTAATTCTTTATTCATTGAGCGAAACTCGATATCATTGATGAAAACTCCCGGGTTTCCAAGCAACAGGGAATCTTTATGAGTTAACCTGGTAATTTTTTCCAGTCCGACTTCCCAACCCAATTCATAGTTTGAATAGCTAAATAACGATCTGGATTTTGGATAAAAAATGGCTATCCGCTGGGTAGTCAGAACAAAAAACGCCCAAATCCCTCCCCATCCCCCTACGGGAGGACTGAACGCACCGTATGTCCACAAAACAACCTCCTCATCAGGTTTCAATGCTAATTTATCAGCATCGATCTCCTTTGGCAAATCCATAAAAATCACATTTACATTACATCCTTTTTTTTTGATTAATACAATTATCGCATTACTATTTGGTAATTAAAGGCAATTTCTATAAACCGATTCGATTTGGAGATAATGTTAAAACCGTAAAAAGAGTGCTCTGTTCAACCGATATGCCTAGGAACTAAACCTGAAATCTGATAGTATCGGCATCAGATGAGTCCGGGATTCATGAAGTGATGGTGCCGGGAAGAATTTTATCCCCGGATCCTAGGGCCGTATCCTCCCTCTTACCTACCAGAATAGGGCTTCCCACTAATCTTTTCCCAGTCGCTCATTCCGGAACCGGATCAGCGCGTCGCAGAACTCGCCTAAGTACTCCTCCATCGAGAGGCTGCCTTCCTGGAACGAGCAGTCGCCTTCCTCAATAACCTTGTTGATAATATCCCGGGTGGGGAGGATTAAGTCAAGAGGAACTCCTGCCAGTTCTGAACCCCTGATGAGGGCTTCTCTGAAGATACCGATGGAGTACGCGATGCGGTATTTGTATACATTCCGGGTCTTAGTAAGATAGCCGGCAATCCGTTCTGTTTCGATGCGGAGAAAATCATCCTTGACTTTATCGTCATTGCATTTCCCGAGCATGTACTTGTAATGGGCATACGGGTACATGGTCTCAAGTTCGGCAGGTACAATCCCGCAGGTCCCGAAGATCACGATATGGTATTGCGATGGCTCGAGCACCTGCGAGATGATCATACGGATCAGCTGGTGGCTTGGGCTCGCGCTATACGGTTTTCGCACCGCACAGGGCATGAAGATCGCAATATCTTTTGGTGCCACTTCGTATTCATCGATGATATACCGGTACGATCTCTCAAATTCCGGAAGATAAAAAGGCGGATCGGTGAGTAGCGGGGGGTAACTCTTCTCTTGATTATTCTGCTCTTCCGGTTTTCCCATTGTTGTTCCCTACCAGATCGGTTTTGGGAATACAAGAATCAAGCGCCCGAATATTGCCGGGATTGCAGGGTTGTGCTGTCACCAGACTTTTTTTAAATTGTTGTCACGCTCACGTTTAGACATGGAGGATGTGTGCATCTACCCCCCCACACAATGAAGCGGAACATCCCCATCCATAGTTTTTATCAGTATCAACAGTAAACCAGTAATTTAGCAGATAAAATGGGCAAACAATGTTCGATCGATTCTTTGAACACGATGCAAGCGGTGTCTTAAAAGGGCTCACACTCGAATGGAAATGCCCCCAATGCGAAGGACTCAACTTCAGACTCATCTTAAAAGGGGATCGAAATATTGGTTCCTCCCACACCCATTGCCGGTACTGTAAGGCAAAATACCGGGTGGCATATCCTGTACCGAAAAGTGCAATTGAGGGAGAAGATGAGTTTTTAGAGCGGTTATCGTACGAAGACTTCACTCCCGAAGAAGAGCTCGACATGATCAAGGACTTTGCAGAAATTGCGGCATTAAAAGTTGATCGCGCCCCTCTCCTGATCATCAAAGGAAAACAAAACGCGCTCGAAGAAAAGATTATGTTTGCCAAACGGCGCATCCGGTGAGAATCAAAGATATCCGTGTTGCCTTGAGTTCAAACACACAGTGCCTGAACCTTTACCAAAATCCCGCCACGTGTAGTGAAAATCACCATTTTTTTGGTAACTATTACGGGAGTGGATACGAATAAAACACAACAACTCCTGTATTCATCGCAGGTTCTCCTCACAAAAGTATAAGTGATCATAAGGGGTATCCCTCTCTACCGTAAATCCGGTTCAGCGATTCGAAGGTAACGGGTAGGGGAATGGGGAATTCGATCAGGACAGGGTTGCTGGTCCTAAGTCCCTGAAATTAACAGGAGTTCTATGGAATTTACCGCAGTTCAGATGGATGCATTGCAGGAACTCGCCAATATCGGTTCTGCACATTCAGCCACCACACTCTCGCAGATGCTCAACACGAACATTGGCATGAGCGTACCAAAAATCGATATCATTGATATCTCCAATGTGGGAGATTTCCTGACTGATGAACTGACCACCATGGTTATCTTTGAGCTCCAGGGAGACGTTCCTCACGGGGGATTTTTAGTTCTGCATTTCCCCAGGGATTCTGCCAAGCGGACCGCAAATATCGTGCAGGGAATTGAATCGCAAAGTAAAACGATACCGTGGCCTTCAAAAGCTGATTCCCCGTTCAGCGAGATGGACCAGAGTGCGATCCTGGAAGTCGGAAACATCATGGTCTCATCCTTTTTGAGCGCAGCATCCGATCTCATTGGCCTGCTGATGCTCCCCTCACCCCCGCTCCTTGTAGTTGACATGGCTCACGCGGCTATCACCTCCCTGATTGCCCAGATGACTGTTGAAGTGGATGATGTGATCCTCTTTAAAGTCAAGCTGACTTCAGATGAGCACAAAATCGCAGGAAACATCATCATCTTCCTTGAAGTCAACACGCTCCAACAGATTGCGTTAAAACTCGAAGCAATGATGAAAGGTTAAACGCCCGCTCAAGGACAATGAGCCTGAAAAATATTTGAGGACTTTTTTTAAACAGATCTCCTTTCCCTTTAACCTTTCAATGGCAGGAAATCCGAAGTATTCTTCCGCAATCTATTCAAGACCCCCGGTAAGATTATTAGGATCAGGAGGGTTGTTAAGGCATGGAATCGGTTGGTCTGGGGGTATTGGCATTACCCTTCATTATCCTGATTGCCCGGATAGTGGAGACCAGCCTTGAAACCGTCAGGACGATCTACATCAACCGGGGGCATGCAAACCTTGCTGCCTGTATAGGGATAGTAAAGACCGGTATCTGGCTGCTATCTACGGGTCTTGTGCTCACCAATCTTTCGGATTACTTAAACCTGTTTGCCTACCTTGCCGGTTATGGTCTGGGGACACTGCTGGGGATGGAGATCGAAAAGATGATCTCTTTAGGGCATGTGATCGTCCGGCTCATCACTGCAGCAGATCCCCAGCCGCTCATCACCGAGCTTGCTACGCTGGGATATGGTATGACACGGATCGAGGCATCCGGGAGTTTTTCGCACACGGTAGCGATCATCTTTATGATCGTGCCCCGCTCCGAACTGGGGCGATTGTTAGTCGTGCTCTCAAAAAATTATCCTGACGTTCTCTATACGGTAGAAGATGTGCGCAATATCAAGGAAGGTGCAAAGATCTTCCATAAGGATCCCAAGAGCCGGATACTCGGGTTCTTCGGGCTTTGATCCGGTTTTTATTTTTGCTTTTTCCTCAATCCAAAACTCTATCCTTTCTCTCATCTATGTAATTTCTGGAGAAAAATGACCGGCAAGGCACAGCGATGAACATTAAAGAGACAATTCCCATTTACGATTCCCGCACGGGAAAAACAAAAGATGTAACTTTGGTTGTAAAAACCGATGCAGAATGGCAGGCAGTTCTCACAAAAGAACAGTATGACGTGGCCAGAAAACAGGGCACTGAATACGCGTTCACCGGGAAATATCATGCATCAAAAGAGCAGGGAATATACACCTGTGCCTGCTGCGGCACTGACCTGTTTAGCTCGACAACAAAATTCGACTCAGGCACCGGCTGGCCCAGCTTCAATGCCCCGGTATCCCCCCTCAACATCCGCACCCACACAGATATCTCCGGAGGGATGGTGCGCACCGAAGTACTCTGCGCCCGGTGCGGGGCACACCTTGGCCATGTCTTTGATGACGGTCCTGCACCCACGGGTAACCGCTATTGCATGAACTCGGCAGCGCTGGATTTCCACAAGATGTCCTGATGTCCATAGCGCATGCCCCTTCACAACCCTTTTTTAAAGATGCCCTTACCATAGCAGATCAGGTGAATGGATCTATGGGAAAAATATCAGCAGGCAGGAATGTCTTCATGTACCCCATGCCGGTTACCTTACTCGGCACCCTTGTGGACAACAAACCGGATTTCATGGCGCTAGGGTGGATCACCCGCGTCAATGCAAATCCCCCAACTCTTGGCTGTGGAGTTGGGCGGCACCACCATTCTATTAGAGGTATCGAAGAGAACAAAACGTTCAGTATTAACTTTCCATCCGCAGAAATGATGGAAAAAACAGATTATTGCGGGCTGGTCTCAGGAAAGGATACCGATAAGGCAGCGCTCTTTGATGTGTATTACGGGGAGTTAAAAACTGCCCCGATGATAACCGAATGTCCACTCTCTTTGGAATGCCGGCTGGAGACCACAGTTACAAATCCTACCAATAATTTTTACATTGGTGAAATTATCGCATCCTATACAGAAGAAAAGTATCTTACCGATGATAAACCGGATATAAAAAAGATAAACCCACTCCTGCTCACCATGCCGGACAACCGTTACTGGACTGTTGGCGAATATGCCGGTAACGCGTGGAGTTGCGGAAAAAAACTCGCAAAAAAATAACCTGCAGGTGTCAAGCCCGATGCTCTACCGTAAGATGAGTAAGACCGACGGTAAACTCTCTATTCTGGGTTTTGGCTGCATGCGATTGCCGCAGACCGCTGACTTTGCCATCGATGAGGAAAAGGCAACAGCGATGGTACGCTATGCAATCGACCGGGGCATCAACTACATCGACACTGCCTATGTGTACCACAACGGGGAGAGCGAACCGTTTCTTGGGAGAGCATTAGCAGACGGGTACCGGCAAAAGGTAAATCTTGCCACAAAAATGCCGGTCTGGGATGTCCAGTCCCGGATGGATATGGATCGTATTCTGGATGAGCAGTTGAAGCGGCTCAACACGGATCACATTGATTTTTACCTGCTTCACGGCCTTTCACATTCGTCATGGGATGATATGTTAAACCTTAATGTGGGTGAATTCCTTGACAATGCAATTGCTGATGGCAGGATCCGCTATGCGGGCTTCTCGTTCCACGACAATGTGCAGGTCTTTAAAGAGATCGTGGATGCTTATCCCTGGACTTTTGCCCAGATCCAGTACAACTACATGGACGAGGATTACCAGGCTGGTACCGCAGGGCTTGACTATGCAGCAGAAAAAGGACTTGGCATTGTGATCATGGAACCGCTCCGTGGAGGAGTGCTTGCACAGGAGACTGCAGAGACAAAAAAAATCTGGGCATCGGGTGGGCAATCCCGCTCATCAGCCGAATGGGGATTTCGCTGGCTCTGGAACCGGCCTGAGGTAACCGTCGTGCTCTCTGGTATGAGCACTATGCAGCAGGTCAAAGATAACCTGAGTTACGCAAACGATGGCAAACCCTCTTTGCTAACAGCAAACGATCTCGAAATCTACGAGCAGGTAAAAACCTTCTATCGCAGCAGGGTAAAGATTCCCTGCACGAACTGCAGGTACTGCCAGCCTTGCATGGTCGGGGTTAAGATCCCGGACTGTTTTGTTGCCTACAATGACGCATTCATCTACAAAGATTCCGCAGCGGCAAAGTTCTGCTACGATGCCTTTACCGTTTCTGGCGGGGATGCTTCGCAGTGCCAGGATTGCGGAGTGTGCGAAAGCCTCTGCCCCCAGCACATCCTGATTAGGGAGCGCCTCAAAGAGGTAGTATCGCTATTTGGACATTAAACGAGGAGCACACAATTGCGCATTGGATACCCCTGCATCAACCGCTCGATTGGCTGTACCGCTTCTCATACCTTCCGGCTTGCCTCCTATACCGGAGAGCGATTGGAAGAGACAGTAAAAGAGAATCTTGCCTGCCTGAAAAAAATCCTCCAGTATAACCGTGAGCACGGCCTGCTCTTTTTCCGGATCACATCAGATCTCGTACCGTTTGCTTCGCACCCGGTCTGCACGTTCCCGTGGCAGGAACACTTTGCCGGTGAGTTTAAAAAAATCGGAAAATTCATCCGGCAGCACGGGTTTCGTATCTCCATGCACCCCGACCAGTTTGTGCTTCTCAATGCGCCTGATCCCGGAGTGTTCCAGCGGAGTATTGCTGATCTCGCGTACCAGACGCAGGTGCTCGACCTGATGGGACTTGACACAACTGCAAAAGTCCAGATCCATGTCGGGGGCGTGTATGGCGACAAACCGGCAAGCATGGACCGGTTTTCTGAGAAGTACAAACTGCTGGACCCGGCCATAAAGAACCGGCTCGTGATCGAGAACGATGAGCGGCTGTACACGATCAGTGACTGCCTTGCCATTCATAAGCGAACCGGAATCCCTGTTATCGCGGATTTTTTCCATCATTGCCTGCTTAACAATGGGGAGGGTTTTTCTGATCTGTTAAAACCCCTCCGGGGGACATGGAAAGCGCATGACGGAATCCCGATGGTTGATTACAGCTCGCAGGAACCGGGCAAGCGGATGGGGGCACATGCAGAGCATATCGTACCAGATGAGTTCCGGCAGTTTCTTGATGAGACCCGTATGGCGGATTTTGATATGATGCTTGAGATCAAGGATAAAGAGAAAAGTGCCCTTGTAGCCCTTGACATTGCCCGCAATGATCCCCGTCTTATCAGCAAGAAAACCATTGAGGCGTGATTTTATCAGATTTCCCTCCCCACATGTAACCAACACATGGATCTCTTAACACCTGCCCTGATTGGCGTTGGTCTTTCTATGGACTGTTTTGCTGTATCGCTTGCGATTGGCACAACGACAAAGACCCGGCTTGTCTACGCTGCCGTAATCATCGCATGCTTTTTTGGTGCGTTCCAGGGAGGCATGACATTCGTTGGCTGGCTGGCAGGTTCATCGGTAATCGGGCTCATCTCTGCGTACGATCACTGGATTGCGTTTATCCTGCTTGCGATTGTTGGCGGGAAGATGATCTGGGAGGGTGTACGCGGGGGTGAAGAGGAGGCTCATATCGAGGCTATCCAGCTGGTCCCGGTGATCGTTCTTTCCCTTGCAACCAGCATCGATGCCCTTGCTGTGGGCGTCAGTTTCGGTGTGCTCCAGACCGCAGTGCTCATTCCTGCCATCATCATCGGGCTGGTCTGTTTTCTCATCTCGTTTGCCGGTGTGATGCTCGGCGAGCGGCTGGAAGATATTCTTGGCAACCGGATGGAGATCATCGGTGGCATTATCCTCATCCTGATCGGCATCAACATCCTTGCAGGACACCTGTTCTGGTAAACAACTGTGTTATCCCGGCACTTTTTATAGCGAAATGTCGTGGTGCCAGGGATAGTGTTTAATTGAGGGTATTGAAACGTTAAAAGAAAAAAGATAGGATGCTTTGTAGCACCCCTGTTCACATGTTGTTTTCACTTACCACGCTTCGGGGAACGCCATGTTGGTGTAGATGTCCTCGAGCCGGGCCTTGTGGCCGCGTTCCATGTTTGCCAGCTGGGAAAAGAGCAGCTGTGTCTCGACATCCTTTGCCAGGTTGGCCAGCTGGGTGTACATCTGCATAGCTTCTAATTCTTTCTTGATCGAAATGACTATTCCCTCAAGGGGTTTCATCTCAACGGTCAGGGCTGGAGTCGGGAGGGTGTCTGCCACTTTGTAGTCATGGCTGGCATCAAAGTGCATCTTTGCGATATCTTTGGTGAGCATGCCCTGCAGGAACTCGCGGTGCTTCTTCTCTTCACCTGCAAGCTCTGCGAACAGTGATTTCAATGCCGGGTCCTTTACCTTGTCTGCAACACCGCGGTAAAACGTGTATGCTTCAACTTCTCTGTCGATTGCTGTAGAAATGATTTTCTTTGCATCATCTGCCTTCATTGTATAACACCTCTTTTTTTTAAATATTGCCAATTACTCTATTTAACAACATTGGTTTTGTCACAAACAGGATGGTTTCACACCCGGACTGGCCGATTTTCGTATGAGAGATCAGGTTGGTTCTGCCAGCAGGGTTCATTTTTTCCAGCAATCGTTCTGATTATGCCCACCTGTTCATCATTCACATCCAGCACCTCTAATTGTGGAGTATAGGCTCACGTGAAAAACCATACAATTTCTCTGACTGCAAATCCTCCGGCGCAAGAGGATGGGGGAGCCATTTAAAAAAAGGAAAAAACGAACCCTTGTTTTATCTTCCATGCCATCTGTTTTATCAGATCCTCTCTTAAACACTACACTGATATGGATGAAGATGACCGCGAAGAGATCGAACAGATCCTCGGCTATCATTTCTTTGAACCGCAACACCTGATACGGGCACTCACCCACCCTGCCTGTGCTCATGAAATGCTCCAGCAGAACAAACGGTGCATGGACCAGGAAGCCTACAGCACGCTTGGAGATGCAGTGCTAAAGACCGGTTTGATCCTCTATCTCATGGAAAAGGGTCTCGAAACCAAAGGCGAGATCACCGTCAACAAGGAGCCGGTTGAGAAGAACGAGACACTGGCAAAAGTTGGCAAACGGTTAAAGATCAAACGGTTCATCCGGCTGGGGCGCGGGGAAAAAGAACTCTTAAGGCTTGGTGAAGAAACGATCCTTGCCGATACGGTAGAAGCCCTGATAGGCGCGATATTTTTAGACAGCGATGCAGGTTTTGGTGTGGTAAAACAGTGTATCGGGCTCTGGTTCGAACCTGAACTAAAGAAGATCAAAAAAGGGGCAGCCCCTCTCAAGACTGAAAGTCCAGTTGTCAATCGTCCGATTTCATCCTCCAGACGTGCAGCACCCAGAGTAAAGAAGCCGCAGTCGCGACTACCGTGGAGAGGATAAGAAGCGGTAAATACCACCATTGTGCCGCCATCTTTCCCTCCATAAGCCCGCTCCCTGCAATGGTGGCGATCGTATTGGGGACCAAAAATGCTGTACCCAGCACCGTGAGGTACGCAGTCACAAGGGCAAAGCGGTTGTTCATGCTCTGGAGCTGGTTGTTGTAGATGCTCTGCATCACTTCAAGTCCAGAAGAGAGCACATTTGACATCTGTTCCGAGAGCTCGATGTGCCGGTCTATGTTATCTGAGAGGATCCCAATCCTGCCTAACAGTTTTTCATTATTTGTTATCAGGTCAGCATCCCCGTAGCGGAGGGAATCGACCACGTCTTTTGTTGCCCAGAGCACGTTTAAGTAATCGATGAGCACGTGCTTCATCCGGTAAATGTCGTGGGCGATCTTTCTCTTGGCTAAATTTTCTTCAATCAGGGATTTACTGATCTGGTCGCCATGCATCTCGATCTCGCGGAGGTATTCGAAGTTACGGTCATTGTTCTCATCGATTATCCGCTCAAGGACGAGGGTTATCTTGTCGACTACAGAATCTTCTGCTATCTTTTTGAAAAACTGCGGGGCATACCGGGAAAATCTCAGCAGCCTGTTGATTTCCTGGCTGTGGACAGTTAAGATGAAATTGTTGCGGATAAGGATAAAGAGCGGGTGAACCATCATCTTCTCTGCTTTGACGGTTGCCGAAGGGAGCATGATGCCCATTTCGGTGTCGTAATCTTCGTATGCAGAGTAAAAACCGGTGGTCAGTTTTGGGATGGGGATTTTGTTGAATCCGGCAACCTGTGCGATCTGCTCGATCTGTTTGTCATCATCACTGGTGCTGCAGTCAATCCACGCAATGCTGGCCTCGTTGATCTCAGTAAGGTATTCCCCTATGGGGCGATCCACCAGCCGTTCGATCCTGCCATCCTTGTAAAGGATGATACAGAAACTCAACGGAATAGGTCCGTTAATTGGGGGTGTCTTTGTGGTACTTTGCATTTTCATGGCGGGGACCTTTTTTGTTGACTACGGCTGGTGTTTTGTGCCGTATTTCTTACGATTTATTGATACCGGAAGGGTATATAATTGGCTGCCATTGGGGATGACGGGTTGTGACAACAAGCCCTGTCACTGGTATTGGTGATAATCAGGAATAGAGTAGTAAAATCGACTGCGCGGGATAAAACCCATAATGCTAATAGTAATTACTCCCTAAAAACTTCCGTATGAAGAAATCAGTATCTCTTGGAATTGCAGTCATTGCTCTTGTGCTGCTGGCAGCACTCGTAGTACTTCCGGTATCGGGTGCGACAGACCCCACAACTGCCGTTACAACAACTTCTGGTGCAGTAACCATAGCCACCAGTGTAAAGCCTTTCATCAGTGCAACCGTTTCATCGTCAGCTCCCACGGTGGGAGACCCATTGACTATCAGTGGGGTAGCAACCGGGGGGAATCTTGCATCCGGTGTCCAGATCTGGATATTTGCCGGTAACTATGTGAATGTCACAACGGTACCGGTCAATGCAGATGGCACTTTCTCAAAGACCTACCAGACTGCGACATTGCCCCCGGCAATGTACTATGTCTTTATCCAGAGCCCGGCTATGGATGGGAAATTTGATATCGCTCTGTATGATGCAGGAATATATTCCGGACAGGTCGTCAACACAAAAACCAAATCTACGGTCTTTAACTTTACCGGAACCGGCAGTGTGCAGGATGCTGCTGCCTCAAAAGCCCTCTCTGATGCCCTCAACCAGCCCGGACAAGACGACATATACACCAAGCTCACGTTCCAGTTGACAGCCCCGGGCGCCACTCCAGCAGCTGCAATAACTACTGTCGCGGCACCGGTAACTACTGCAGTTCCCGCCGCAGCCACTACGGCAAAATCTCCCTTGCCCGTTGAAGTCACCGCAGGCGCGCTGGTGATCTGCGGGTGCTGTGCGGCTCTCTTTATGCGAAAAACCCACTAATTTTTCATTTTTTCTTGTTCTGCGGTACACTGGTCCGCGGAAGGTTTTTTTAGGGCACCTGCGCTTAAAAAAAAAGAAACACCCCGCACGTGCAAAGCAGCATTTTAAAAAATCTGTATAAGGATCATTCAAGTCAGTTTTTTGTTGGCATATCGCTTTATTGTTATAACGTTATTTTCTTGTAAGAGAGTTGTTCTGCATGCTGCATGAGTCTGATCCCGGTTATTTCCCGGCTTTTAACGGGGGCATCAATTCATGATCTCTCTGCGCCTGTACCGGATCTATGATATAGGCAGGGAGATCGATATCGACTGGCTCGAGCGGGCGCTTGCCCAGAACTACTTTACTGCAAGAACCAGTTTTGTCCGGGTTAAACCAAAGTCCATCATGATGGAAGATCCCCCCCTCATGATCCAGATGCACCCGATCCGGGTGGAACGGGAGAGCAGGACGTTTGAGTTCTCGGTGGTTGCCCGGGTGTTTGACATCGGTGTGATCAGTTTCTGTTTTGTGCACGATGACCGTACTGCTGATTATAATGAACTTGAGAATCTTGCATTCCTCTTTTCCGGTCAGGAGGGGCTCGCTGAGTACTATGTCCAGTATCTCAAGACGTTAGGCGAGATCATCAGACCGCATATCAAGAATTTTGCAATTGATCCCGAGTTCTATGAAGATTACACCGTTTATGTGACCGATCGCCGCGATGATTCGATCGACCCGGTTCCGCTCCTGACAGGTGTAAAAGCAAAGATCTCACCGCAGATGCGCCAGGAGGTTGTAAAGAACTCGCTGAGTTATACGGTTGATGATCTTGTCATGCTCTCATGGGACTCAGCGCTTATCTGTGATCCGGATAGTCCCACAGATATTATCGACCTTATTGAGTTTGCCAACGTGCAGGTGCTCGAACTCCGGTATTATGATCGTGAGCTCTCCCGTGGAATGGAGAAGATGTATGATGACATTGAACATGCCGACCGTCTGTCGCAGTTCCGCAGGAGCCGTAAGTACCATGCAATCATGGCAAAGCAGATGGAGATGTATGCAGAGATCTCCGAGATCATCGAAAAAGTTAACAACTTAATCAAAGTGACTGAAGATATCTATTATGCCCGCGTGTATGCAACCGCATTAAAAGTGCTGCGCAGTGGCCTGTGGAGCGAGAGCGTGACCCGGAAGATCGATGTGATTCAGGAGAACTACTCGATGCTTTCTGATGAGGTGCGCATCCAGCATTCCAATTTCCTTGAATGGGTGATCATCATCTTAATCGCTCTTGAGTTCGGGCTTGCTATCGTGCAGAGTGCTATCCTGCAGAGTTTATTGTAAACGGACTTTTTTTGTGGCTGGTCATGCACGCCAGAAAAATGTAATATTTTCCAGAATTTATTGTCACATGCATGCGGCCCTATGAAAATGGCCGGGCTTTTTTTTGATTGTAAAAAAGTATTAAAGATACCGGTTCTTGCGCAGCCAGTCAGCCTGGGGCGGCAGGTAGCGGTAGATGATATCGCACTTCTCATCCTGGAAACTCCAGGGGGTGACAATCACAATGTCGCCTTCCCGTATCCAGGCGCGCTTCTTGATCTTTCCTTTGATTCGGCCCATGCGGGTGACACCATCATAACACCGAACCCGGATATGGTTTGCCCCCATCATGAGGTCAGCGAATGCGAACTGCTCACCAGCCCATTTCTTGGGAAGACGGACACGGACAACGGGCGTCCCGTCCGCGTTTACTGCGTTTGGATCTACATCATCGTTATTGTTGGGTCTAATTCAGACAACTCCTTTGCTATATGTATGACGTTCCAGACCAATGAAGGTATGTATTGTATTTATGATGGCGCGATATCTCATAAAACTTACCCGCCCTCACTTTCTCCCCGCACACTATGTCCCTTATATTCTCTCGTTCTTACCTTTCTCACTATGCAATGATCGGCAAAGGTGCATATCTCAAACAACTGACCGCATCAACCCAACAGATGAGATCGGTGGAGGTGGGAAAAGAGATGGAGGGGAGTTCTCCGCCATCGGTATTTATCGGCAGCTGGAATTACCCGGATGTTTATGCCGGCCCGATGATCGCACCACAGCACGGCGACACCGCGATTATGGACCTGCCTGAGTCCTGGATTGCCGGCAACCACTCGCAGGAAGAGATCATCGGTTACCGGCTTAATCTGGTACGGGGAAAATCCATGGTGAATGCGGGAGATCTTGGCTCGCGGTACATTGAGAAACTCCAGGAGATCTCCTTGTCCTCATCCTCTATAGAAAGCGAAGTGGCTTTCTCATCGATCCCTACAGGTACAACCTTTTCTGAAGAGCATACGCCGTTTGGCCCGAGTGCAGGAATCGAGCGTTTTGAGATCGAGAGCGGAAGGTATGACCACAAGCTCGAAAAGGTGTTCTATGACACGGACCTGAGATCTGCTGAGGCTGTCATCAGCCTGCACCAACAGGCAGTCCCATTCTCCAGTATCCAGAAAGCATTCTCGGTCGGGACTATGGGGGTGGAACGAAACCGGCACCTGGTCCCCACCCGTTGGTCGATCACGGCCTGCGACACGATGATCGGTGACCAGCTCTTAAACGATGTGAAGAAAAACCCGGTGATCGATACGTTACGGGTTCACCAGTTTTCAAGCCTTCACAACAATTATGCAGTCCTCCTGATGCCCACCGGCTGGCAGTACGAATGGTCAGAGGCGTTTTTGAAAGTGCTAGGCAATGAAGAGCTCGTCTTTTCCGATCATGAAGGGTACAAAAAGAAGACTGAATACTCTCATCTGGGCGGATGTTATTACTCCTGCAAGATGGCCGTGCTCGAAGCGCTTGCCCGGCAACAGGAGCAGGCTGGTGCAATCATTCTCCGGGAAGCACACCGTGGCTATGTGCCAATGGGAGTCTTTAATGTCCGTGAAAATGTCAGGAGCGCAATGCAGCAGCCTGCACATGAATTTGAAGATATCCGGTCTGCACTCCAGAGCCTCTCTGAAACATTTACGCTTCCCATGACACGGTTTATTGAAGAAGGGGCATTGTTACGAGAATCTATCCGGCAGCGCCAGTGCAGGCTCAGTGATTTCTCATCGGCTGTGAACTGATATGACGAGCAGCTCAGTAAAGGAATGCAGGTGTGGAACCTTTGCCAGGGGAAAGAAGAGCACAGATCACCAGCGGATCATCCTGCATCTGGATATGGACAGTTTCTATGCATCAGTTGAAATGCGGGAGAACCCGGATCTCAAAGGAAAACCTGTCGTCATTGGTGCGGACCCAAAAAATGGCACCGGCCGAGGTGTGGTCTCCACCTGCTCATATGAGGCGCGGGCATTTGGTATACGATCGGCAATGCCCATCTCGCAGGCATTTGTTCTCTGCCCGCATGCAGTTTTTCTTCCCCCTCATTTTCCCCGGTATGCCAAAGCCTCTGCTGAGGTTATGGCGATCTTAAAATCCCATGAGTTTTTGTTCCAGCAGGTGAGCATCGATGAAGCGTTTCTGGATGTGAGCGCACTTCAGAACTATTCGGAAGCAACCGCTCTTGCTGAACGGATAAGAAATGATATCCGCACGCAGCTCGACCTTACCTGCTCGATTGGGATTGCTCCTACAAAAGTGGTGGCAAAGATCGCTTCAGATGTCAATAAGCCAGATGGACTTACCGTTGTTGAACCAGAAGACCTCTTCTCATTCCTAGCCCCCATGCCGGTGCGGAAGATTCCCGGTGTTGGCAGGAAGGCAGAAGTGGAGCTCTTTGAGATGGGCATCAGGACGATTAAGGATCTCGTTGAATCTGACATCCAGGTGCTGATCACCCGGTTCGGGCGTTGTGCGATTGCTCTTCAGGCTATTACTGCCGGCATCGATGATGACATTGTCAAAGAGCAGGACTGTGTGAAGTCTGTGTCCCGCGAGACAACATTTCCTGAGGATACAAACAACGAACAGTTGATCGCTGCAACCATGGATGCACTAGTACGGGAGGTATGTCGGAATCTTTTAGATGAATCACTGAAGTGCAGGACGGTTACTATAAAGGTGCGGTACAAGGGTTTTTTCACAAAGACGAAAGCCCGGACCCTCCGGCATTATACTGATGACGAAAAAACTGTGCGCCCCTGTGCACATTCCCTGCTACGGGATATTTTTGATGGCCGTCCGATCCGTCTTCTTGGCATACGCTTGTCCACTTTTGAGAAACGTGATGCCCGGCAGATGATCCTTAATCTGTAATCGCCCGCTTACCGGGTTTGAGGTACGGGCTGTGTTAACAATACGGGATATATGTTCTGGCGAATTAAACAGTCGGTTATTGGAAGAGTTACAGGGCATATGTCCCTATGTCTCTTGCAAGGGATATTGAGGAGCATAAAAAAAGATCATTTATCTGATATTGTTATGGGGCTGGAGGTTTTGCCTGCCATTGTGATCGAACGGCAGGTTGAGGATGTGTAATTTTCGAGGAATGCAGTGCATAGGGACAAAACCCGGAATAAATCAAACCACCTCCGTTTATGGGATAATTCTTAATTATTCTTTATAGTATTTAAAAACTATCTTTGAGGAATAACACAGAATTTCTAATTGTAAAGAATTCGCATACAAAATTTCTGCATGTTCCTAAAAATCTTTCCCAATCAAAGGAATGCTGCATCTTATTTTTTTATGTAAGGCAAAACTCCCTCATTTTTGTAAACGGAAACTGCAAAGCAGGCAACGATGAGTTAAATAAAATATCCATATACCTTGCGGCAGAACAAAACGAAAAAAACTGCTGCTCAATCATTAACGGAAACTACGAGCCATCCGAATCATGCGCAGTCATCGCTGCTCGTCTTCTTCTTCTGGGAAATCTGTTTCCTGTTCGCTGGATGAACGTTTATTAGATGCTATCGGGTGGCTTGGTACTGGACACCGTTCCGGTAGCAATCCTTCTTCGTGCGGTGTGGCGGTATAGTGCAGTTTCCTGTCGTATTCGTTTGCAGTGATGCTGCGCATCGGACCGTTACACAATTTACAGAATGCGCCTATTACAAAATCTTTTGTCTTCCTGCATCCCAAAGCCTGACAAAATGAGCATTGACAATAGGTTAGTGTATTCATTTCACTCCATTTCCTTTCTGCAGATATAATATTGAGATATTGTCTGAAGGGTGTTTCTGTATGATATCACATAAGAAACACCTGCAGATCTTCAGGTAATTTGATCTTAAATTAGGTTTGGATAGGATCATTTGTCCATGAACCCTTAATCCCGCACCAGTACCGGAAGACAAATCAATAAAGGATGCCCATGCTGAAATGAAGAATCTATGAGTGTGCCTCCGGTTGTCACCAATTTTATCGAACACTTAAAGACCGCAAAGACAGATCCTGCGGTTGGAATACGCATTGTCAAGGTGACAGGACATGAACAGACGGGACTCTATGTGGCTGAACTGGGGGCACATTGTTCGGTGACTGCCCATTATCACAAGAACGGCAGTGAGATCTACCAGATTGTAAGCGGCAGGGGAATCATTCATACCGGTCTATTATCCGGTAACGATTCGGTCACCTGGAACAGATCGGTAGAACTCACAAGTGGCGATTGTTTCACGGTAAATGAAGGCCAGGTCCACCAGCTGGAAAATACCGGTTCAGAATCCATGATTGCATGCTTTGTCTGCCCGGCTGCTCATATCGGCCTTGACCGGTTCATTGCCAGAGGGTCAGTTCCAAAAATTCTATGAGGTCAGGCATGCAGCGATACCGGTTTAAAAAAATTGATGCGTTTGTCATGGGACGATCGTCTGGTAACCCGGCAGGATGTGTGTACCTGCCCAGCGAGGATGCCCTATCCTCAGAAGGTATGCAGCAGATCGCACGGGAACTTGCAGGATGCGTAAGTGAGGTAGTCTACATATACCCTGATGAGGGGCATACCGGCCTTAAGTTTTTCTCCGCTGAACGTGAAGTTGCATTCTGCGGGCACGGGACCATCGCTGCCATGTATGATCTCATAAAAAATGACCCTGTCCTTTCACGCGATCCGGTTACCCGAATCCACGCAGGTGGGCAGGAGTTGCTCGTGAGAAACGAGATCACAAAAGCAGATGCAGTCTTCATCAGTGCGCCGCAACCCGTTGAGCAAAAACTATCGATATCCCATGACGGGATTGCAGCGGCATTGCGGATCGCACCCGGTGACCTTTCAGAAAAACACCGTATTGCCGGTATCAACGCCGGGCTCGCGACCCTCATCGTTCCGGTAGATTCTCTCGACACGCTGCTGTCCATTCATCCGGATCAGCAGCACTTAAAGGAATTCTGCCTGGCTAATGGAATTGAGATCATTTTGGTTTTTTCAACGGTGACTTCAAAGGCCGGGAACAGTTACCGCACAAGGGTATTTGCTCCCATCTTTGGGTATCTTGAAGATCCTGCAACGGGTTCGGGGAATGCGGCGCTGGGATATTACCTGCTCAAAGAAGGTACCTGGGATGGGCGGATGATTGCTATTGAGCAGGGAAAGAGCAGGGATCATCCGAATATCATCCGTCTTGTGAGTGATGCGTCAAAGGTGCAGCGCAGCGTTTTTTTCGGGGGCAATGCTATTGTACGGATTGAGGGAGAATACCTTCTCTATCCTTGAGGTGTCTCTTAATAAAAAACCAGAAACCTTGCAGATTTCTTTTCTCTCCATCCCCATTGTTACTCGCGTGAGCAACTATTCTTTAAAAAACGAAATATGGTCTGACGTTTTTTTATAATGCGAGCGCAGCCACTCTTCAACATCTTCCCGTTCAACAGTGAAAGATAAAATCCCCTGTAGGAGAGGGGTCATATCAGCATCGCCGTCACTAAGCGTGTAGCCGTTATGTTTGAGGATCATTTCTGCCACAAGCCGTGCTGTATGACTGTTGCCATCGCGAAACGCCGGGTACGCTACAAGGGAGAAGAAGGCAAGGGCCGCTCGTTTGTGAACTTCTTCAATACGGTTGACTGAAAAGACCATCTGGTGGAGACTGGCTTCCGAGAGCAGCCGGTCATCGCCGCCATCGGTCTTTATCACCTGTGTGTGGAAGGCAATCACCTGTTCAACCGTAAGCACGTCCATATGGTTCACCTCTTTTTAAAAATGGTATGAGTGCAGAGCCATATAAACCCGGGGAATTTTCCTGCAACGCCCATGGATTGCAACGGGCGAAAGAGAGATGATACCTTACATCCAATAGTGAGAAAAAAAAGGTGATTATCATAGGAATTTTTGACAAGTTAACCGGAAAAACAGCAACGCTCAACCCGAAATCAGCACTCGTGCTCTCCGCCATTACCGTTATTGCGGCAGACGGGGTCATCGACCAGGCTGAAATGAACGACCTCGCAAAGATCTGCCGTGGCGACCGTAAATCCATTGATACTGCGATGGAGGTTTTAAAGGCCAACAAGTTCCCCGGCGTTATTGATCTGGTGGCAAACGTACTTGACGAGAAGCAGAAAATTGCAACTCTCGCCATCCTCTGTGACCTTGCGATGTCTGATGGTGTGCTTGCCGGAGAAGAAAAGGCGATCCTTCAGATGTATATGGACAAGTTCGGTATCCCTGAAGCAAAGATGACTCCCATCATCGAAGCAATTGCAATCAAGAACGACTTCTCGATCTTTTCGTGAAATCCGAATCACTTCTTTTTTTACCCGGTCACACTTTCCGGATCTCATTGTAAAGCGAGACTACTGATAAGCTCACCAGATTGAGCGTTGTTGCAATATACCAGAGCAGGGTTTCAACGGGTGAGAGTGTTGCAATCCAGCCGGACCAGAGCATCAGGCAGATGATCGAGAACGAAAGCAGGGTATCGAGTGCAAGAAATACCATAGGACGGGAAAATAAACGCCCTACCTGGGCTAATGTGCAGCACTCAAACCGAGCCTTGATGTGCAAGAAATCCTGCAGCGAGTACGCTGTGTTCATTAAGAGGTCTGCAATTGCCCAGCAGATGATGAGCCACCCCGCTACTGCAAAAAACGTTCCACTCGCTGCGCCGGCCCGCATGATGCTGATCCCAAAGATCATCTTATAAAAGCAGAACGGAACTCCGATCGTAAGGCTCAGGAAGTACGGGCGCAGGAAAAGCCGCTGGATTGCATCCGATTCCCGTGCATACCTGCACGCAGGTGCATCACCGTCGCCATCCTGCCCACAGCCGGATGAATTAGTATCTGCCATGTGTCAGGGAGAGTATGGTGTGGCACGAATATATCTGCTGCTACCCGGTGCTTTTTTGTATTGAGTGCTCAATACGATACCGGGGGCCGGGTGCAATCGCGTTTGAATGCCATCAGTGCGGGGAGTGCTGTTCCCATCTGGGGCTGGTTCATAGCATACGAAAGGATCTTGGCAACTTTCACTTTATTGTCTACAACCAGTACACTTCAGATGAAACCGAAGTTACCGTAGATCCCGATAAGCACGAACTCTTCTTAGACAAGAGCATCTTTGAAAAACTTCCCGAAGCATGCCCGTTCTTCCGGCATATGCCCGGCAGCGAGATGGCATACTGCACCATCCACTCCACACGGCCGGATATCTGCCAGGATTTCTCCTGCTGGCGGATGCTTATCCTCAATCATACCGGACGAAGGGTAGGGCGTGTTATGTTCCGGCGCTCGCTTGTCACCGAAGATACCTTCTTAAACCGGATTTGGGAGGAATGTATTGACCCGTTACCCGATACCGATGATATCGTATGGGACAAAGAAGTGGTCCGTATTCTCACGCGGGCAGGTTATACGGTGCGGCAATAACTGTGGAATTCATCAAAAATTTTAGCTTTACTAATCCTCCGGTACAAATCTCGTTAAGCTCTGGTTGCAGAAGCACATAGGATCAGAACGAAAAAGCAATAACCCCATTACACAAAACGACAAGGGTGACTGCTCTTTCCTTTACGGATTTTTTTCTGGTCATCTACGCAGCTCTCAATAGTATTGCGTTTTTTCTCTTTGCAAATGATAAGCAAAAAGCAAAGAACAATGCATGGCGGACACCTGAGAACCTTCTGCTGCTGGTTGCGGCATTTGGCCCCTTTGGTGCGTACGGAGCAATGTTAATATTCCGTCACAAGACACGGAAACTGAAATTTTATCTTGTGCCGGTATTTCTGTTCATTCATGTTGTAGCAATCCTCTCCCTGTTGCGCTAATTTTCCTGTGCTGCACAGGATCATCAGGTGATACTGACGAAGTCCTTAACACCTGAAAGAATCGACACGAAACCGTCGGCATGTAAAAAAAACGCAACAAAACGATCGCAGAAAATGAAAAAAATTATGAAATTAGAACCGGGGTTTCCGGTGTTTCGGGAGGCAGTCTCTGCAGTATACGGGCCTGCCCTCGGTTGGCTTAAAAGGTACTTCGCATTCCTTCCCACAGTCTGAACAGGATACTTTTGTCATTTCTCGTGGGCCTTGATCTCTTGCGCCGCCAAAATTTCTCTGGCCGCCAAATTTATTTTCTCCATACATGTTAGTTCTCAAACAGTCAATTGAATAACTGTGCCATAGTATAGGTTGTCCTGGCTTATAAAAAGTGTTATACTTCTATAATAAACGCTCATCAAACCGGTTGCCGCTTCATGTCAGTAAACAGAAATGTTGGAGGAAGGCAGGCATTGCCGGTCACTAAAAACCCCCGCACTTTAATACCCCGCCTCCCAAAACTCTTGTAGATGCGAACCAATCGTCACGAATATTTCCTCGACCTTGCCCTGCGGTGCGCCCACCAGGGGACCTGCCTCCGCCGGAACTTTGGCGCGATCATTGTGGATGAATACAATACGATCGTCTCGACCGGCTACACGGGAGCCCCCAGAAAGCAGATGGACTGCACAGAGCTCAATCGTTGCTGGCGAAAGGACCACAACATCCCGTCCGGCTCAAACTATGAGCGGTGCCGAAGCGTGCATGCCGAGATGAATGCCCTGCTCCAGGCAGGAAAACTGGCCCGGGGGTGCACACTCTACCTTGCGGGATTCGATGTTGAGACCGAAGCGCTCACCCAGATCTGGCCGTGCTTCCTCTGCTCGAAGATGATCGTGAACTCCGGAATCACCAACGTGATCATGAGGACCAGCGATAAGGAACACCGGGAGATGGACCCGATGGTGCTCTACCAGATGCGGAGCCGCGAATCGTTAGGAGAGGATGGGAAATAATTTTTAAAATAATTCTCGTACCTGAAGATGAGTAACCATGACCGATTTTTTTGAGAAGGCAGCAGTAGTCTGGGACAAGGATCCCGGGCGGGTGCAGATTGCAAAGACGATTGCCGATACAATGATCAATGCCCTGAACCCGGGTGGGACAGAGGTGGTGATGGATTACGGTACCGGCACCGGCAACATCGCGCTTGGAATTGCTCCCCATGTCAGACGGATAATCGCGGTTGATTCAGCAAAAGGTATGCTGGAGGTGCTTAAGGAAAAACTTGTAACCGATGGCATCACCACTATCGAGCCGCGCGAATGGAGTGTCGGTAATGATACTGCAGACCTTCCCGTGTTTGACCTGATCGTGAGTTCGATGACCCTGCACCATGTCAGGGATACTGCAGATGCGGCACGGACGTTTCATCACCTCCTGCATCCCGGAGGGAGAATTGCAATTGCCGATCTCGATTCCGATAACGGGGAGTTCCATGAAGCCCCCGGCATTGCGGAGCACAACGGCATTGACCGGAAAAATCTGCAACAGGTTTTTGAGAAGGCCGGGTTTTCTTCAGTCAGGTTCAGTCAGGCAGCCACGATTCATAAGATATCGTCCCGCACGGGCAAGCCCCGGGATTTTACCATTTTCCTGATGACTGCAGAGCGGCACTAAAAATTTTTTAATTACGATCACCCGGATCGATCAGAGTACCTGCGAGTGCGTTATCTCCCGGTGCAAAAAAAAAGAGGTTTCTCCCATGAATGATATTCAAACCCACAAACGCATATCATAAACTTCCCGGTAGTTTATCCGCCCTCTTTTAGGACTTTCGCTGCTGGTATATGCGAACCGGTGCACATCGGAGTTCATCAAAGGAATTATTTTTTGTTCCGCTTTGCTGTTGCAGGTTGGTTTTTGTTTTCGATCTTTTATAGGAGTTACGCAGACGCCAGATCAAACCGGAAGATCTTTATATTTATA
>CAZPYV010000004.1:0-225519 GCA_964590895.1 uncultured Methanoregula sp.
GCATGGCTTAATCGAACTCCGATAGCAGTGGCCTCTGGCAGGATCAACCAGAATTTTAATTTGTACATTGTACGCACACGTTATCTGAACTTGTTTTAAGGAATTAGCGGTTATTAAACAAATTTCCGCATTGCCAGTATCAACGTCAGAACCAACTCCGGTCAAGCCGGGTCTTGTTGGATCTCCATCAAAGAAAGTTGTATGTTATTCGTCGTGTTGCTTGATTGAACACGGGCTTTTAATGTAGGGTTCAAGGATATTTATACCTTGCTGCCTTCATTATTTTCCCATCGGAACCAGCGCCGGTAAAACCGGATTATCTGGTCCTTCATAAAGGATGCCTGAGGTTGTGAATTTCGTCGTGATTTTTCACGCATTCACGGGCTTACAATGTAGGTTGCGGTATTATTTATACCTTGTTGCCTGCATTGTTTTTCCCTCGGAACCGACACCTGTCCCCGATGGGGGGGTTTCGTCGGTTTGTCATCAGATTTGTGGATTTACATATAACACAGTCAACCATTTAAACATTTTTCCCGAACTAAAACCGGGTTCTTCCTCATATTTTATTTCCTGTAAACTATTTTTTGGGGCCATAAAGACAAATCAGGTTTAAATCCCGTTTTCTGCCACGAATTCCAATTTTTTATTTCAGTTTTATTGTACTGCGCGAACGGGTCAAAACCCATCTTGGATCGCTTTTTTTATCTCTGGATGTTCAAGAGCGCATCTTGTGGATCATTCGGTTTTACGTTATAAAATGTGTAATTTTAAAAAAAAATCGCCCGGGTCCTTGCCGCAATCGCGCATTGCCGGAATAATCCGGAATATGAATCTACCGGCGGGTTTTGTATTACTTAAGTAAAGGCCATCCATCCACATAATCGCGCATTATATTCCGGGCATGACGAGAATACCGTAAGGGCTGCCGAACTGCCACGATCCAGAGGGCGAGTAATATTTCCTGAGTATTGCAGGGAACCAGATCTCCGGTCCATCCAAAATGATAACGTGATCCGGAAACGGGTCGAGATCTGGGTCATGGAGTACCTGCACTGGTGTGATAAGCGTCTAAAAGAACATCCTCTTATTATTCAGCGCTGGAGCTGGAAATGGGTATTTCCCCCTCCACCCGGCAGAGCTGAACCCAGATATCCCCAAAGAACTCTTCCTGCCTGAGGGAGCACCGCCCTTCATGCGCGAGGAACAATAACGGAATGTAAACTTCCGGCAAACCCCACCCCAGTTTTTCGCAGAGCTCGGTTAAGGTCATCTCCCCATCAATCTCAAGGAAGGACAGGCACTCCTCCAGGACGGTCGATGAGGATGCCTGGTAGCCTTCATCATGGGCAATGCTTACCACATCATCCGCATCGACAAGGAACGCTTCACTTGGATCAGCGGCCATACGTCTGCGTCTCCGCTCTTCCTTCTCGATATTCTTGAGCTCGGTGATCAGCTCAAACAGGGTGATCGGGCTCTGTCGCATGTTCTTGCGATCAAGCCTGCGCTGGATCTCATGTTCGAGCCGCTCGATAATGCCCAGCCTGCCGGTATATTCTATCTCCCCATCCGGAAACCCTTCATAATCCTCACCTAACGAGTCGCCATCATCCTCACCCTCTTCTTCCGGTGTAGCAAGGATCAGAATCTGCTCAGACTTCATGCGCAGGAGCGTGGCGGCATAAAAGAGGGTGCGTCCCGAGAGCTTGAGATTGAGTTCACGCCGCCGCTCAAGCTCTGAAAGGAAACGGTCAGTCACTTCGATGATATTGATATTCCACGGATCGATCTCGCCCCGCTCGGCAAGCCCGACCAGGATCTCGATAGGATCCTCAAGTACTCCGCCATTTTCTGCTTCGGTTGCCAGCAATGCCCCGGCTATGGGTTCCGAAGCTCCGGCTTCCGTATCCAATCCATTTTCCGTATCTTTCCTCCGGTTCGCCGGCTTATCCTTTACGGTCTCTTCCGGTGGGATCTGCAAGGGCGCCGAAACGGTAAGTTCCGGATCCGGCCGGGTGTCTGGCTCCTCAGGCTCCGCCATGTGCCTTGACCCCGGTGACCAGCGTGCTCTTGTCGGAACGCAGCGTAACTCCCATAATCCGTTGCGCTGCATCGATCATTGGCTTGCGCAGCGAGACGATAACAAACTGCGAATTTGGCGCAAGTTCGGTGACCATGGATGAGATCCGCTCCACGTTCGAACCGTCAAGGGACATATCCACTTCATCGAATGCGTAGAATGGTGCGGGAATATAACGCTGGATGGAGAAGATGAACGCTAAAGTAGTAAGTGACTTTTCCCCACCGGAAAGGGACGAGAGGAGGTGCACTTTCTTGTCTCGGGGCTTGACAGCAAATGTCATCCCCCCGGCAAACGGGTCCTCTTCATTCTCCAGGACAAGGTTGCCGCTCCCGCTGGTAAGACGGGCAAAGATCTCCCGGAAGTTGGTATCAATGGCCTTGAAGGCAGCGGTAAATGCCTCGAATTTCATCTGCTCGAACTGTTCTATCCGCTCGATAAGGCTGGCACGCTCGGAAGAAAGCGTCTCCTTGCGCTCCGTCCGCTCACCTACTTGCCGCTGCACTTTTTCATACTCTTCTATTGCGAGCATATTCACTGCGCCGATCTTCCGCAGTGCCCCATCCGCTTCTGCTATCTTGCCTTCAATCTCCGTGAGCGAGAGGGTGACATCCATATCCCCCACCTGCTGTCTGAGCATCTCAACTTCAATACCCAGAGTTTTGGCACGCTCATCAATAGCCCCAAGCTGGATGCTGATCCGCTCCTTATCGGCATCGAATTTCATGAGTTTGAGTTCAGAGTCCTGGATATGCTGCGAAGCTTCACCGCGTTTGATGCGGAGTTCGTCAAGTACTCCGGAGAACTCCTTCTGCCGCTCTTCAAGGGCAGCAATCTGGGACTTGTGGGTAACGATCTGCTCGTTTGAACCCGCAATATCCACATCGATCTGGCGGTTGCGCTCATCCTCCCGTGCACGATCATCACCCAGTTCGATAAGTCGGGCATTGAAATGCTGGCGTTCGCGCTGGGAATCGTTGATATCTGCTTCCTTGTTGCGAAGCCGGCGCTCTGCTTCCTCGATCTCTTTTCGCTTCTTTTCCATCTGGTCAGTGAGAGCTGGAATGTTTGTGTCATCGAGGCGCTTCTTGATCTCCTCGATCCGAGTATTGATTGCATTGATCGCATCGGTAGTCTTGTCTAATTCTCCCTCGAGCGCAGCAAGCTCTGCACCGCCATTCCGGGTCTCTTCTGCTTGCCGGGCTACTGCTGCTTCAATGGTCTGCTTCTCGACGGTTATTGCCTCAAACCTGCGCGAGAACTCCTCGGTGAACATGCCAAAGCGTGCAACGTTCTGGTCGATCTCGTTCCTTGTGGCACGGCGGGCATCCACCTCTTCTGCAAGGCGCTTAACTCCCGCCTCGAGTGTTGCTGCTTCGCCTTGTAATTCTCCCAGATGCGACCGGAGTCTCATAATCTCATCATCAACTGCGGCACCAAAGCCCCGTATTGCCTGCTTCTTTGCTGACCCGCCTGTCATTGCCCCGCTCTTTTCGATCAGTTCACCTTCGAGGGTGACCATACGGTATTTACCGATCATCTTGCGAGCCCGGTCAAGCGTATCGACCACAATCGTACCCCCAAGCGCAACAGAAAAGGCCCGGTCATATTTCGGATCGTAATCGATCAGGTTCACCGCATAATCGATCACACCCGGTTCCTTAAGCGGCGGAAGCTGAGGGGGTTTTAATTTATTGAGCGGAAGGAACGTGGCACGCCCGAGCCGTTCTTCCTTGAGATATCGGATGGCATCCGCAGCGATCTGGTCGTCATCGCAGACAACGAACTGTAGCTTGTTTCCTGCGGCAATATTGAGAGCATTTGCGTATTCGGGTGGCGCTTTTCCAAGGTCTGCAATGGTTCCATGCACACCTTCCATTGCCATGATCGCCTCGATCGCCTTGCCGCCCGATTCCCCGCGTGCCTGCTGGGCAGCTTCAAGCCGGAACGCGTCCTGTTCAGCGGATCGGATCTCATTTTTCAACCGTTCTAATGTGGAGCGCTGGGCAAACATCGCTCCTTCGAGTTCCGAGAGATTGCGATCCAGTTTATTCTTTTCTGCTGCAAGGTTACCGATACTCTTCTCGCTGTCCGTGACCTGGGTCTGTTTTGCAGTATACTCTTCATCGAGTTGTTTCAAGAGCAGGGTCAAACGTTCCAGTTCGGTAGTGCGCATCCGGCTCTTCTCGATCAACATGTCCTGCTGGTGCAGGATGCCAGAACGCTGCCCCTTCTTCTCCTCGCTTTCCTTGATAAGCGCAAAGAGCTTCTCCCGCGAACCTTCGGTATCCTCGGAGTGGGCTTTGAGTTCGATCTCAACTTTTTCCAAAAGGGCCTTAAACGTTGCCACTTCCATGGCAACATTCGTACGATCGATGGTGAGGGAACGGATCTGGTCGGTGCATTCGGCAACCCGGGTTTCTGCCCGTTTTGTATCCATGTACGTACGGTTGATTGCCTCAAGATTGGTTTCTTTTTCTTTTTTGAGGCGCACTATCGTCTGTTCAGCGAGCTTGATCCCGCTCTTTGCCTCTTCTAATTCTGCGATCAGTTTCAGGTAATCCGATCCGCTCTTCTTGTTGATCAGCTCGTCAATATCCTTTAAATCTGCCTTTAAGTAGGCGAGTTCATTCTCCTCAAGGCTCCGGTCTGAGGAGATACGGGTCAAATGTATCTTGTGCTCTTCGGTTGACCGCAGGAGCGAGTTGAGTTCCTTTTCCCGGTCATGCAGCTGGGCAGCTGAACGGCAGTTCTGAAAATACGAGAGATCTTTTTGCCATTTCTGGTATTCGAGGGCATGCTCGCGTTCGCGCCTGAGTTCGTTTGCCCGTTTGCTCAGCTCGATGAGCAGGAGCTCCTCGCGTTCGATCCGTTCACGCACGATATCAAGCTCAGAGAGGGCCAGTTGTTTCTTGGTATCGAACTCAGATACCCCGGCGATCTCATCGATGATCTTGCGCCGCTCGAAATCACTCATCTCCATGATGCGGGTTACATCACCCTGCATCACCACATTGTAACCGTGCGGTTTGATCCCGTGCTTTGCGAGATGTTCAACAATATCGCTCTGCTTGCAGAGCCGGTCGTTGAGGTAGTTATAGCTGTAATACCCATTACCGGTTCGCTTGATCCGTCGCCGTATCTTTGTGCCATCTGAGAACTGGAGTGCAACCTCAGCGATGTTGCGCCCGGAATTCAGATTGATCAGATCGGTCAGCTTCTCAGCGCGGAGATTACGGGAACTCGAAAGTGCAAGGACAAAAAGGACAGAGTCAATGATGTTACTTTTACCGGAACCATTGGGCCCGGAGATAACAGTAAACCCTTCTAAAAAAGGGATTTTTGTCTTTTTTGAAAAAGACTTGAAATTATCTATCTCGAGTTCTGTGATATGCAAAGATCCGGCTCCTTACTTCTTTGCGGGATCCTTTTTGTCTTCTTCAGCAGCATATATCAGATCAGCTTGTTTGGGCTTTCCTGCTGCACCTTTCTTTTGTCCATACCCGGGGCGTGCAACAATGAAATCCTTTTCCCCTCTGCGGGGTTCCAGTTTCATAGTTCCGTCCTGTTGCATGATCATGTCCATTATGGGCTCTGCGGGTGCTGCCGGAGCATCGGACTGGCGTGCACCTTTGCGCATGACGACCGTGCTTCCTCCGGAAGACGGACTTGCAACTTCGGCTGACTGCGATGGCTGCGAGCCTTGTACTACAAGAGGGGGACGCCGGAGATCCTGTTTGATACGTTCGTCGCTCTGTTTGGTCATTTTCATGGCAATTGATTTGAGATCCAGAAGCTCTCCTGTCAGACCTTTGACCAGCGCCTCCATATCTCTCATCTTCTTTTCCAGCACTGCGATCCGATCTTCGGTAGCAGCCCCGCTTCCTGAATTTTCCATCATTGATATCATGTTCTCCCAATCAATGGTTTCCTCATCTAAGGATACCTGATCTTTGCATCAATTTGAGTCTTAATTAGCCTGTACAGTGGTGTACAGGCGCTAGCCTTATAAATAATACTATTGAACGCCTGATTAGGAAAAAAGGTTTGTGCTCTATTTGCAGGTTATTGCGGAAAAAAATTGAGTGTCACCTTCATAATTACCCCAAATTGGGTTTGCCTTCATCCATCAACCCCTTTTTTTAGAATCATAAATAAACCGCAGTAGGCGATAAACGGAGACAAAATTTGGCCATTTTAGTAAAGTAATATCCTGCCCTGTTCAAAAGCACGGGCAGTCACACTTCACCAAGAAAATTATGATCCGGAACAACCGTCATATAAGAAAAGGTATTACCTGATCCGAGCGAACCCTAGTCCATATGTCTTATCTGTCTAAAACTGATCCAGAAATAGCAGATATAATCGAGAAAGAACGACTGCGCCAGACTAACGGGCTCGAACTCATTGCATCGGAAAACCTCGTATCGCACGCGGTAATTGAGGCAATGGGCTCGATCATGACCAACAAATATGCCGAAGGCTACCCCGGAAAGCGGTATTACGGCGGTTGTGAGTTCCACGATATGGCAGAGAACCTTGCCCGCGACCGGTTAAAGAAACTCTTTGGGGCAGAGCATGCCAATGTGCAGCCACACTCCGGCACCCAGGCAAACATGGCGGTCTATTTTGCGTTCATGAATCTGGGAGACACCTTGATGAGTATGAAACTCACACAGGGCGGTCACCTTTCCCACGGTTCACCGGTCAGTTTTACCGGGAAGTTTTACAAGGTTGCCCAGTATGGTGTTGACCCGAAGACCGAGACCATTGATTATGGGGTAGTTGAGGAACTGGCAAAGAAGGAAAAGCCAAAGATGCTGGTCTGCGGTGCATCTGCATATCCCCGCACCATCGACTTTAAAGCCTTCCAGTCGATTGCTGACGGTGTTGGCGCATACTGTATGGCCGATATCGCCCATATCGCCGGCCTCTGTGCAACCGGCGTCCACCCGAACTCTGTCGGGGTAGTGAACTTTACGACCACTACCACCCACAAGACCCTCCGGGGACCCCGTGGCGGCGCGATCATGTGCAACAGCGAGTATGCGGCAGCCATCGATAAAGCAATCTTCCCCGGCATGCAGGGCGGCCCCCTCATGCACACCATTGCGGCAAAGGCAGTCTGTTTTGAAGAAGCGCTCAAACCTTCATTCAAAATCTACAGCCAGCAGATTGTAAAGAATGCAAAGGTGCTGGCCGAAACGTTGATGAACAACGGACTCCGTCTGGTCTCAGGAGGTACCGACAACCACCTGATGCTCCTTGACCTGACCGCTCAGGGTATCACCGGTCTTGACGCAGAAGTCGCGCTCGGTAAAGCGGGCATTACCGTGAACAAGAACACGATTCCCAATGAGACAAAGAGCCCATTTATCACCAGCGGCCTTCGTGTCGGTACACCGGCTGTCACCTCGCGCGGTATGAAAGAGGCAGAGATGCGCAATATCGGTAACTGGATTGCAACCATTGTCAAGGATGTCCACAACGAAGCGGCGATCAAGGATGTCCATGCAAAAGTCCATGCAATGTCCAGCAAATTCCCGATCTATCCGGAATAATTCACCCAATTTTTCAGGAACTCATATGGTCCTTATCCTCGATGGAAAAAAGTGCTCGGAGGTGCGTCTTGAACACCTCAAAGTGGAGATCGGGGATTCCAATCTATTTCCCCGCCTCGCTACAGTGATCGTGGGCAGCGACCCGGCTTCAAAGATGTATGTACGGATGAAACACCGTGCCTGCGAACTGGTTGGCATCGGATCGGTGGGAATTGAACTGCCCGAAGAATCTACCACAGAAATGGTTCTCGAAGCGGTAACACGGCTGAACCGGGATCACGATATTGACGGGATCCTCGTCCAGCTCCCGCTCCCAAAACAAGTGGATGCAGAACGCGTGATCGAAGCGGTAAACCCACAGAAAGATGTGGACGGGTTCCATCCGGAGAATCTCGGGCTGCTCTTTTCAGGAAAGCCACGTTTTTCTCCCTGCACTCCCAGCGGGATCATGACCCTCTTAAAAGAATATAAGATTCCGCTTGCCGGTGCCCGTGCGGTTGTAGTCGGGCGTAGCATCGACGTGGGACGCCCCATGGCTGCATTACTCCTCAATGCCGATGCAACGGTGACGTGCTGTCACAGCAAGACAAAGAATCTCGCTGATGAACTTAAGCGGGCCGATATTCTTATTTCTGCTATTGGGAAAGCCCACTTCATCCAACCTGATATGGTAAAGCCGGGTGCCGTTGTCATTGATGTAGGCATCAACCAGCTCGATGGCAAACTGGTGGGGGACGTGGATTATGCAAAAGTCAGTGAAATTGCATCCGCTATCACGCCGGTTCCCGGGGGAGTCGGCCCGATGACGATTGCCACCCTGATGGAGAACACGTTCCGGGCAGCAAAGGTGAAGACATGCACAAGTGCGTTATAAACAAACTCACGATTGGGAGTGACGCTCCTGTCAGGTTGATGGGGGTCATCAACTGCAGTTACGAATCCTTTTATCATGACTCGTATATCCCCACCAATGAGGTCCACAAAAAAGCCGTGGAGATGATAGAACAAGGAGCGGATCTCATCGATATCGGTGCCCGCAGCACTGCCCCGAATGCTCAGGCTATCAGCGGGAGTGAGGAGGCATCCCGGATTGATGCTGCGCTCAAAGAACTGGACGGGACCGGTTTTACCATCTCTGTCGATACAATGAACCCATGGGTGCTCGAGGTCTGCTTAAAGCATGGCATTCACGCGGCAAACGATATCTCGGGATTGTCATCACCTGCATACGCAAAAAGGTTGGCCGAATCCGGGCTGCCTGCATTTTTAATGGCGGCAAATTACAATCCGGGGGATGCTGTCGGGCTGGACGCAACAATGGCAACTCTTAAAACCGTGGTCGGGCGGTGCGAGTCTGCGGGGATTGACAACTATGTACTCGACCCGGGTGTCGGGTACTGGAGTCCCCTGCGATCGCTCGACAACGACTGGGAACTCTGCCAGAATTATGAGCGTTTTTCCGAGTTTGGACGCCCGGTCCTTGCCGCGATCTCGCGCAAGAGCTTTATCGGAAATCTTGTGAACAGGGAGCCTGAAGGCCGGCTGGCCGGCAGTCTTGCCGTGACCATGGTGCTGCTCTTGAAAGGGGCATCTGTTGTGCGGACGCATGATGTACCGCAGACCCGGGATCTCATCACGGTCTTTGAGCGGATGGTGAAACTGCCGTGAACACCTCGTTTGAGGTGTTCGGGCTTTCAACCGGAATCATCCGCAGCGGCGACTCTGTTGCGGAACGTGCTGCCAATGCCGCTGACCGACAATGCGGGGGCATTTATGAGGGAGATATCCTTGTGTTTGCCGAGACAGCAGTTGCAACGGCTGAAGGAAATATCATCGATCTCTCGACTATTACCCCATCGCCCCGGGCAGAGGAACTGGGCAGAAAATACCAGATGGACTCCTGTACCGCAGAAGTTGTGCTGCGGCAAAGTGATTCGGTTGTTGGCGGGATACCCGGCTTTCTGTTGTGCATGAAAGGCGGCACCCTGCTGCCCAATGCCGGTGTCGATGCATCCAATGCCCCACCAGGTTGCGTGACTCCCCTTCCTAAAAATCCTGACCAGAGTGCTCTTGCCATCAAGGCTTCAATCGAACGCAGGTACGGCGTGAAGGTGGGAGTCATCATCGCTGACAGCCGGACGCACGCAATGCGCCTCGGATGCAGCGGGGTTGCAATTGGCTGTGCGGGGATTACTTCGGTCATTGATGACCGGGGCAGGAGCGATCTCTTCGGGCGCAAACTCGAAGTAACGAAACGGGCGGTGGCAGACAACATCGTATCTGCTGCCGAGCTGGTGATGGGTGAAGCGGATGAGTGCACTCCTGCGGCAATAATAAGGGGAATCGGGCTTCCCATCGGCGATCAGGTTGGCATTGAGTCGATTGCTGCAGAGGAGTGCCTGTTCATGGGTGTGCTGAGAAACGGTTCTGCTGAGTGAGTCTGCCAAAGATAGGCAGATTTTTTTACGCAATCACCGGTGGATCAGACCGAGTGTTTCGAGTGCCCGCTTGGCAGCTGCCTGTTCTGCCAGTTGCTTACTATCCCCGGTTCCCTCGCCAAGAAGATCATTCTTAAAAAAAACCTGGCAGGTGAAGAACGGTTTGTGATCGGGACCCTGCTTCATAGTCTCTCTATACTCGGGGACGGCGGATCGTTCCTTTTTCTGGAAATATTCCTGCAGGATACCTTTTGCGTTCTGGTTCGGATTGTAACTATCCAGCGCATCCGACATGATGGCGTTGACAAAAAAGGCCACATCATCAAGCCCGAATTCACAGTACAGGGCACCGATGAATGCCTCGAACGCACCACCGGTGATTCGTTCGCCGTAGGTATTCTGTTCCCCTATGGATTTTGGGATCAGGCGTGTGAAGGCCTTCTTCTCATGCTGGCGCGTCAGGGCATCAAGGGCACGGTTCGATACCACACCACTTAAGATCTTCGTCATCGACCCCTCGTCCAGCACCGCATCGCGCTGGGTGAACAGCGACTGGGCGATGATAAGACTCAGGACACGGTCCCCGAGAAACTCATACCGCTGCCAGTCCTCTTTGGTGATATCCCACCGGTCAGTACCCGCAATTCCATAGGCAGCATTGAAACGGGTGACAAAATTATCAATAATCCGGTTGACATCGGGGTCCGTACTATGCAGGAGTTCTATAAGCAAGAGTCCGGACTGCCCGCTCATACCATGGAAATCTGCCGAGAGGTTGGATAAAACTATCGCTTTCGCTCAACTCCGACCCGGCCCTTATCAACAACTAAAGAAATACCAAGTCCTTCAAGATATGCACGGCTCTTACCGGTGCCATGGATCAGCAGCTCTGCCAGATCCTCTTTCTCATCCATATCTGTGTGGAGACGGAACGAATCGATCACTTCGCAGGTTAGACCTTCATCCGCTGCGATCTTCATGTGCTTTAAAAAACTCATCCCATAGTAATCGACATGGAAACGTTTCGTATCCTTGATAAAGATCACATTCGTTCCCCCGCCACGTCCGGGTACGATCGCCATATCACTCGTTGTACCGGTGACCCGCTGGATGGATGCGCGATCGGCAAGTGGCAGATCCGCCATGAGGATGAGAAGAGGACCTTCACAATCCGGAAGTATCTGGTTTAGAGAACTGCTGAGATCAGCGTCTTTTATCGTAATCTGGACATCCTCACTATCATACAGCTCGGTGCTGACGATAACGGGTGTGCAGAGGGAGTCAATAGTGGTAGTGATCACATCCTGCAGCATGGCACGGGCAAATTCCTCCCGTTCTGCCTGGTCGAGGATACAGGAAAGACGTGTTTTTGGGTTGATGGGTTTATACGGAATAAGAGCGTGAGGGCACATTGCGTAACGATGTACGCAGGGTAGGGAAAAAAAGATGCTGATATTATTTTCCCCGCGATAAAAAAATCCCGCAGGTTTAACATCCCGGCCGCTGATAATTCCGGAATGGATGGACCTCTATTTGCGGTAAAGCAGATGCCCGCAAAGATTGTAATGGGCATCAAACGCCGGACATCAAACGCAGATGGCCGGAGTGTTGCCGACATACCTGCATGCTGGCAGGAATTTCTGTCAACAAACATGGCTTCAAAGATCACCAACCGCTCAAAGACTCCGGCAATGTTTGCCGTATACTCTGAATACGATAGTGACTGGACCGGGGAATATTCCTACATGATCGGAAGTGAAGTGACAAAGGCAGACACGATTCCTGATGGACTCGCAGTCACAAAGATTCCTGCCCAGACGTATGCTGTCTTTAAAGCAGCCGGGCCCATGCCGGATGCGCTCCTTTCAGTCTGGATGTCCGTCTGGGGGACGAATCTGCCCCGCACCTATACCTGCGATTTCGAATGGTATGATAGCCGGTTCACCCGGCCGGAGAATAAGGAGATCGATGTCTACATTGCCGTGGATAAAGATCAGATCGAAAATATGCGATAATTCACTTCACTTTTTTTATCGTTTCCGGTTTCTCTCTATCCGGGTACCGTTACCTGGGGTCTGCCACCTTCCAGCCGGAAATGTTCCTGCGGAATAAGAATCTCGAACCGGCTCCCTTTTCCGGGCTCTCCGGTCTCTTTTATTGTCATATTGGTGAACGAAAGGATCTCCATGGCAAGGAATAATCCCCAGCCGGTTCCTTTTCCAAAGCCGCGCTCGAACACCTTGTTCTTGTTTTCCACAGGAATGCCCATGCCATTATCTTCCACAAGCAGCACGATTGCAGCATCTTTGTGGGACACAGAAATCCGGATCTCTGTTGCAGAACCACTGTGACGCTGGGTGTTTTCAAACAGGTTTGAGAAGACTTTTTCAAAGAGGGAGTCGGCATATACCGATGCGCCACCAGTAAGATCAGTAACCCGGATTGTTTTTAGATCTGCTTCCTCGATGGCCCGGTGTATCACACCCTTTAACAACTGCCATTGGGGGGGTTCGACACCAATATTCTGGTAATCCTTGGCAAATTTGAACTGGCGCCGGATCTTATCAATCGCCTGCTTCTCTTTTTCAATAAATGATCGTTGTTTTTCGTCTTCTACCATCATCTCCAGCAGTTCGGTATACCCGACAACTGCTGTCAGCTGGTTGAGTACATCATGCCGGGTTATACTACCGACAATCTGGAGCTTCTTTAATGCAAATTCCAGTGATTTTTTTAAGTCGGCCGTTGTCGGTTCCACCCGTGGGTTTATTCCATCCTCACATTCAGCCACATTTCTGGCCCCACCTGATTCATTATCTCGTTCCGACATCCCAGCTCCACCGATATTGATTGAATATTTCCTGTTTAATTCGTATTGTCAATTATGCACTGCGCAGTACTTTATGCTTTACCCTTTTTGATCTCTGTTTCGATCTTTTAGAACACGGTTTGTCGGTAAATGGCATTAACTTTCAATAGCTAATAAAATCATCATTGTTCATGCAGCACCGGGTCATCACCTTCTCAAAAAATATTTTTTTACCGCTTACTACCGTGTGCCGGAACCGATGCGGGTACTGTAGTTTCCGGACACCGGTCTGGGATGGCTGCCTGATGGCACAAGATGAAGTCGAAACAACACTCCGGCACGGAGCGGCTATTGGGTGCACAGAAGCACTCTTTACCTTCGGTGAGCGTCCGGAAGAGGAGCCCGGGTTTAAGAAATATCTCAAACCACTGGGCTATACGACCATTCTTAATTATTGTGAGGCGATGTGCAGGAAGAGCATCGAATATGGGGTCCTGCCGCACACGAATGCGGGCATACTCACGTTTGAGGAGATGGAGCGCCTGCGTAGCGTGAATGCCAGCATGGGACTGATGCTTGAGACCACTGCGCGGATCCCGGCTCACGCAACATCGAAAGGAAAAGAGCCGGAAGTCAGGCTTGCGATGATGGAAGATGCCGGTAAACTCAAAATCCCGTTCACTACCGGCCTGCTTCTCGGGATTGGCGAGACAATGGCAGACAGGGAAGAGTCGCTCTGCGCAATACGGGATATTCACCGGCGCTATAAGAATATCCAGGAGATCATCATCCAGAACTTCTGTCCCAAACCGGGCACCCCCATGGCAGGTCAGCCAATCCCTACGACAGAGGAAATTTGTAAAACGATCCGTATGGCGCGCGACATTCTGCCCGGTGACATCGCGATCCAGATCCCCCCCAACCTGATCGATGCCGCGTCCCTCATCCCGTGCGGTGTGGACGATCTCGGGGGCATCTCGCCGCTCACCATCGATTACGTGAATCCCGAACATCCATGGCCTGCGCTTGAAGAACTCAAAACCATTGCTGGTGAGGCCAAACTAAAAGAACGACTCTGCATCTACCCGCAGTTTATTGAGCGTGGATGGTACCACGCCGATTTGCAACCCCTAATAAACCGGCTCGCACAAACAGTTAAGCTAAGGAGCAGTGGACCGTGAAACAGAAAAAACTCCTGTACGCCGGCAAGGCAAAATCGGTATATCGTACCGATGTGGATGGGAAACTCATTGTTGAGTTCCGTGACGACATTACCGCATTTGATGGCGGAAAGAAAGATGTGCTCAGGAACAAGGGGAGTTACAATGCGGAAGTATCAGCATTCCTCTTTGAATACCTTGGGAAGAATGGAGTTAAAACCCATTTTGTCAGTATGATCGATCCCCGCCACATGGTAGTGCGCGAACTCGAGATGATCCCGCTCGAAGTGATCGTGAGAAACGTTGCGGCCGGTTCGATTGTGCGGAACTACCCGTTCAAAGAGGGAACAAAACTGGATCCTCCGGTTATTGTGATCGATTACAAGGATGATTCACGGCACGATCCCATGCTCAATGACGATCTGATTGTTGCCCTCAAACTCGCCACACCAGCAGAGCTCAAAAAGATCAAAAAGGTTGCACTCGAAATAAACCGACTCCTCTTTGCACTTCTCGCAGCGCAGGGCATCACCCTTGTGGACTTCAAGATCGAGTTTGGCAGGCAGGGAAAAATGATCTGCCTTGGCGATGAGATCAGCATGGACTCGATGCGGCTCTGGGACAAGAAGAGCGGAGAGTCGCTCGACAAGGACGTGTACCGCTTTGAAAAAGGCGATGTGATGGCCACCTACAACCGGGTAGCACAGCGGATCACAAAATCAAAAAAGATGCGATGATATTGAGCGCAAAGACTAACGTCTCGAATACATAAACTATCGATACAGGATATCACAAGGTTATGATACCATGACAGAAGAAAATGCAGAACAGGCAGATATGCTCAAATGGGCCAAAGGCTATGCGCATAAACACGGCTGGACCCTCAATACCGATGAGAAGCAGCTCATGACCGTGATCAAGGGACTGGTGCGCAACAAGACAAAGTTCGGCCGGCCCTACTGCCCCTGCCGCATCAGGAGCGGTGACGATGAAAAGGACCGGGCAATCGAATGTCCCTGCATATTCCATAAAGAGGAAGTCACAAAGCAGGGTCACTGCCACTGCAATCTGTATTTTAAAGATCCCTGATCTTTTTTCCGGGTATCCTGCTATGACCGATCGGTGCAGACCCAATGTACCTGCCGCTGACTCATCCGGTTTTCTTCCGATCACCGGTGATTCTCCAAGCGTTCTTATCCTTGGCAGTTTTCCCAGCATACAATCACTCCGACACGACGAGTATTACGGCAACCCCCAGAACCATTTCTGGAAGATCATGGATGCGCTGTTCGCAATCGATCATAAGCTCCCGTACCATGAACGGATAACACACCTTACCGGGCACCATATCGCACTCTGGGATGTCGTCCAATCCTGTAAAAGAAGGGGGAGTGCAGATAATGAGATCCGGGTGCCGCTCTTTAATGATATCAGCGGGTTTCTCACCGCTCACCCCACCGTGCGGCTCATTGTGCTGAACGGGACTGCTGCCGGCCGGTACTATAGTCAGATGAATATGACACCCGCTATCGAAAACATGATTCTGCCATCAACAAGCCCGGCCAACACCCGGTATACCCTTGCAGAAAAAGTGGGAGCCTGGAAGATAGTCCGGGAGAACTGCGAATAAGGAAAAGTAACCGTAGGGTTACCGTTCCATACGGAACTTTAAGAAGATGACATGATAGATGGCATAGAAACCAACCAGCACCGCAGCGGTATATCCCAGAATCGCTATCCATGAAACCTCCTTTGGCAGGGTGAACGAAGAGGACTGGAGAACTAATGAAGACCCGACGACAAGCGAGGCGACGACCATGCCAATCATCAGTTTATCACTGGCCTTATCAAGTGACATCTGGAGTTTCTGGATATCGGTGTCCACGATCTCAAGTTTGAACGTTCCCGTAGACAAACGCCGCAGCATCAGGTTGAGATTCCTGGGCATATCCAGCAGGGCGTCGACACCATCGAGGAGCGACATGGATGCCCGTTTGACATAACCGGCAGAGAAGGTGTTGGTATCGGCAAGCTTCGTTAAGTAGGGGGTGACTTCTTTTCCTACGTTGAACTTCGGGTCAAGCCGGACGCCGATGTCAAGCACCATCATAAAGACCTTTAAGAGCAGCATCAGGTTTAAGGGGACTTTGAGCCGGTAGCGGCGCATCGATTCGGTGAGCTCGGTTACCACAAGTTTGAAGCTCAGTTGAGATACCTCATCTCCCCCACCGAAATCGTGCATCATGATATAAAGATCATCTCGCATTGCCTCCCTGTCCTCTTCGGCAATTACGATCCCAAAACCTTCAAGTGACCGAAGCATCATCTCGATATCATCGGTGACTAGCGCAAAGAGAAGGTTGATAAAATTCTGCCGTTTCTCGGGCCGTAGTATACCCACAATCCCAAAATCCAGAAAGACAATATTTCCTTCCGCAGTGACAAACAGATTCCCCGGATGGGGATCCCCGTGGAAGAAACCATCTTCGAAGATCATCTTGAGATAGGCTTGGAATCCCCGAACCCCGATCTCATGCGGATCCAATCCCATTTCGGTGATTGCTTCAGGGTTATCAATCCTGACACCCTCAATAAATTCCATCACCATCAGTTGGGGGGTGACAAATTCCCAGTAAATGTTAGGGAACTTGATACCGGGTACATCCCGGAAGTTCCGGGCCATCCGCTCGACATTACGGGCTTCACGGGTGTAATCAAGTTCCTTTACGATCTGGTGGGCGAAGTCTTCTACCATACCGGAGGGGTTATAGATCCGGGTCTCAGGAAACACTGTTTCGATCCGTTCTGCCATTGACTTCAGGATCGTGATATCGGTCTGGATGATGTCGCCAATACCCGGGCGCTGGATCTTGACGGCAACCTTAGTCCCGTCATTGAGGATTGCACGGTGAACCTGTCCAATCGAGGCAGAGGCAACGGGCGTCTCTTCAATCTCAGAGAACCGTTCGAAAAAATCCGGGCAGTTCTCTTCAATTACCATCCGTACTTCAGAAAACGGGATGGGCTTTGCATGATCCTGCAGTTTTTTGAGCTGTTCGATCAGCTCGGGCGGGAACAGTTCCGTCCTTGTACTCATAATCTGGCCGAACTTTACAAAGGTCGGACCCAGATCCTCTAACGTAAGCCGCATCCGCTCGTAGATGGTGGATGACTCCGGGGCTTTTCCGGATGTAGGGAGCCGGAATCGGGCTCTTCCGGGAAATAACTTTTCAAGCCCGATACTAAAGCCGTACTGGCCCAGCACATCCGCAATCTGCGCATACCGCCTGATACGGTTAATCATGCATATCTATTGGTGGTAAGGATACTTTAAAGGCGTGCTTTTTTCACGCCGTGGGAAACGGGACGCGGAAGAATAATCCGGCACGTGAGAGATTGCTGTTATCGGTTTTTAAAGTGCACAAACGGCCCTGAACCGGGGATCATTTACGTTATTCCATTTTTTTAGAGAAAATGGCAATCCTTTTGGGGTTAATACCGTGTGCGCTGTGTCCAGGCTTTCAACCAGAGTAGGAATGCCGGCATGACTGGTGAATCCTGCAAGTGTATTACCAAATCCCTTGCTGACATATCCTCTTGTTTCAAATCCAGGCATAAGGTACAGGTTGTGTGGTAAAGGGTATATCCAGTCTGGTGGAAACAGGACAAAATATAATGCCTCAAAACCGGCTGTTAAAAAAAGTATTTTCACTTATCCAGTGTGGGCACCCTCGGCATCGAACGCTGGAGGATACCGGACGATCCCGTGTACACCATCGAGCGCACCGGGCACCAGTTCGATCGCCATGAACGCCTCATCCGGACAGGGAAAGGGAGCGGTGATGCCAAAGGTCCTTGCAGTGGAGAACCCAAATCGCGGATAATATCCCGGATGGCCAACAACGAACACGGCACGGTGCCCGAGATCCCGGCATGTGTTGAGACCTTCTTCCATAAGTGCTGCTCCGACACCCTGGCACTGGAACGCCGGGTCTACACCCAGTGGCGCCAGTGCAAGGGCAGGAACGCAATCCTGATTTTTATCAGGGGACTCGATCGTAATTGGGGGGAAGAGCACATGCCCGATGATCCGATCATCATGCACTGCAACAAGGGAGAGCGCCGCGGTAAAATCACCATCATTGCGCAGGGCATTGACAAGCCGTGCTTCACCATCCTGCGCAAAGGCATCGTTATGCATATCGAATATCTCCGTTATATCGAACGGTGTTTCTGTGCGGATAAAAAAAGATCCCATCATCACCTATACGAGTCTTGAGGATAAATCATGGCTGGTAGTATTGGGTACAGGTGATATCATGAGTTTGTGCCGTGGGTTATAGCCAAAAAAAAAGAGTGGGTTAATACCGCTACTTAATTCGCTGGAGCGGCCGAGGCCTTCTTTACCTGGAATGATGCAATAACCGCACCAATGCCGCACACGATAGCAAGGATGCCCACGATAAATGGTATAGCCGCTGCGGCGAAAAGCGGGTAGATCAGGATAATGAGACCAAAGATCATGCTGATTACCCCGAGCACACCATTGCCACCATCTTTTGTTTTGAATGCCTGGAACAAATGGGCAGCACCGATAAACACTCCCCAGAACCCGACAAAGATCGCAAAGAATGAGAGAATGAACAAGGTGCTGTACAGCGGGTACAGAAGTATGACCAGTCCGGCAATAATGTTCACAATAGATAAGAAGATCTTCCATCCCATGTTGGTTTTATCAACAGCGAGACTGCCAAGGGTAAAGAAACCGCCAACCAGCCAGTATGCCCCCATGAAGGTTATCATAATGATGGTGGTAATACCCGGTGTTGTCAGGAACATGATTCCGATAATTAACGAGAGCAATCCCCACAGGAGCACTACCCACCATGGCAAAAGGCTCGTCCAGCTCATCATCCCTTCAGATATGTCAGTTGTCTCAGTCATAATAGTTCTACATCTTCAGTTGGTCTTGAACTTTTTATATTATATGTAAGGCTCCCTGTCGGCATATTTCCTGAAACAATGAAGATAAAGACGGGGAAAATGGAGACCTGATTGACGCAGCTTTTTGATCGCAGCGTGTATCAGGGAGATATGCCAATCATTTAAGTGCATGCATGCAAATCTGCGGGCATATATCGATCTCACCCGGCTGCAGTTCTCGTTTGCCTGGCCCCTGCTCTTCTGCTCCGGGTACCTGCTTGCCACGATTACCTACGGAGGGTTTGCATGGCTTGATCTAGTTCGGGTTGCCCTGATCGGGTTTTTCGGGTTTGAAGCCGGGCTTGTACTGAATGATTACATTGATCGTGAGTATGACAGGAAAGATATCGAAACCGATAAACTGACGAAATACTGGAGGGTATTTGGCACAAGACCACTATCAACCGGACTTTTTTCCCCTCGCAATGCAGTTGCCCTTTTCCTGATCCTTGCTGCTGTAACGGCATGTCTTATCCTTACCCTGCCCGCACCGCATTCAGTCTATGTGCTCATCCTGATGGTCTACTGCTTTGCGATAGAGATCTTCTACCAGGAAGAGAAACGCGAGCAGAAGTTTCCGTTTGCACAACTCATTGGCAGAACAGATTTTGCGTTATTTCCGGTGGCAGGATATCTCTGCATTGGCAGCCCGGACCTGAATGCGCTCCTGTACTTTTCATTTTTCTACCCGTTTGCCCTTGCTCATCTCGGGGCAAATGACTTGATCGATGTGGCAAACGACCGGGCGCGGGGGATGAACACGATCCCGACTCTTTTTAGTATGAACGGGACTGCGTACTGGATCGCAGGGTTTACCGCTGTCCATGTGGTAACCGCTATTATCTTCATGACCCGGCTGGGATGGATCGCCCGGATTGGTATCTGTGCAGGACTTATCCTGCTGCTATATGCCAATGCGATGATCCTCAAAGACCGGTCTCCCGATACTGCCCTTAAGGTGCTGCCATGCTTCCATGTCGCGATGGTGCTGTACGCGCTGGGGATTGCTGCTGGCGCGTTATTGTAAAGAACGCAGGAGTCATGTAATTTTAAAGAGATACATCCTGGCTTTTAAGGCTCTGGGGATATTGCAATCCCTAGATCCTCAGCAACCGCTCATTCTCCCGGAGCCATTCCCTCCTTCGCTCATAATCCGGCATGATCTCTTTAACCTTGCTCCAGAACTTCTTCGAGTGATCGGGCTGGCGCAGATGGACCAGTTCGTGGATGATCACATAATCCACAATCTCAAGCGGTGCCTGGATGAGGCGCCAGCTGAAGTTGAGCCCGCCTGTGCTGGTGCAGGAACCCCAGCGCCGCCGGGCATCCGTGATGCGGATCGATTCCGGGGTATACCCGGTCGTCATCGAAAACCACATGCAGCGGGCATGGATCTCACGCTGGGCCTCTTGTATGTACCAGCATTTCAGACGGTGTCTGATATCGGGAAGCAGTGTCCGGCACACACACAGCCGGTCCGTGCGTTCAATGGGGTTGTTACTGCTCTCCACAATATGCAGCGGGTAAACACGCCCGAGATAGAGGAAGGTCTCGCCCTCCACGTACTCATGCACCGTTGCTGCGGGCCGCTGTTTTATCTCCTTAAACTTCTTTTGAATCCAACTGCGCTTTTCCTTCACAAATGTATTGATCAACGAAGCCGAGGCCTTGAGAGGGGCTCGCACGATCAGGTGCCCATCCGGTGTGATGACAAGGGCAATACTCCGGCGACGGGAGCGGATTATTTTTTCAACTGGGATCTCGTCCATGACAACATTGAGATTAAGATTACTGTTGAACCGGGAACAAAAAAAAGAGCAGGATTCTACATTCACAAAAACTCATGTGCTGATGATCCATTCGTCCCGTCACTGACAATTTTCCCGTCTTTGAGCCGGATGATCCGGTGGAAATAGTTCTTGTGCCAGTCTTCATGCGAGACCATCACAATTGTCTGGTGGAACTCTTCATTGATCTCTTTGAATAGTTCAAGAACCAGACGTGAGTTTTCCGAATCAAGGTTGGCACAGGGTTCATCGGCAAACAGGATATCCGGCTTGTTCACCATAGCCCGGGCAATCGATACCCGCTGCTGCTGACCACCTGACAACTCTCTCGGGAGGTGATCCCTGCGATCGCACAGGCCGATCTTTTGCAACACCTCAAAACTGCCGGCCTGAGTCTGCTCATCAGTACGGTCCAACCGCAGCATTGCCGGCAGGGAGACATTTTCCATCACCGTGAGATCGGGGACGAGTGCATAGTCCTGGAAGACATAGCCCAGCTTGTAGAGCCGAAACTGGGTCTTCTCGTAATCATTGAGCCGGCCGACATCGACACCGTCAATCGTGATCTTTCCTGACGTAGGTTCGTCTAATAATCCCAGCATGTGGAGCAGGGTTGTCTTGCCGCTGCCGCTTGCACCCATGATGCCAAGAAACTCGCCTTTCGCGATATCGAGATTTATACCATCAAGAGCATTGACTTCGACATCTCCCATGCGATAGGTTTTCCGTAAATCTGATATCTCGATCATATCAGGACCTCATCGCAGTCTGGATATCCTCACGGGAGATCTGGTAGGCAGGGACATACCCGGCCACAACTGCTGCAATGAACAGGATCACTGAGTTGATGAAGAGGTCCAATGGGGTAACATATAGGGTTGCAGACCATTCTGGAGTGACGATAGGGTTAACTGCCATATACGCTGCGAGAATTAAGGTTAAGAAGATCCCCAGGATAATACCCAATATGCCGAGAATGATCACCTGGAACCCATAGTTATGCATAATGACTTCCTTATCCACCCCTATCGCCTTTAAAATCCCAATCTGTTTGCGGCTGCTGAGGGTCTTGATGGTGATGACGATGAACAAAACAACGGTCGTAATGATGATACTGACAACCAAAGACACCATGTTGATGATGGCAAAACTCTGGAGTGCCCGTCCCATACTCTTGCTCAGCAGGTCTGCAGTGGTCTGGACCTTCCCGTTCCCACCTACCCCGTACGCAAGGAGTTCGTTCTTGATGAACAGCTCGGAATAGCCAGGTTTTGCCTTGACAGTGATAGATTCTGCATTGTCAAGCGCCTTTGGGTCGACCAGCGCCATGTCCGTAGAGGTAATGTAAACTGCACTGTCTGCCTGGCTCCAGCCGGTGAAATAAATACCTTTTACCCGGTAATCCTTCACATACCCGTTGCCGTAATCAATCGTGATGGAATCACCGACACGCACTCCTCCGAGCGAGGCTTGGAACTCGTCCTCCTGCCGGATCGAGGCATCGCCCGCTACCGGCCTGCCGATAATGACTTCCCCTGTATCAGCTTCACTTAAGTAACTGCCGGAAACCATCTTGGTATAGAGCGGGGAGATGAACTTCTCATCATTGGGCGATATCGCCCGCACCGAGACCCCGAGAACACGCTGGCGGTACTTGAGTGTCGCCCCTTTGGTAAAATGGGGTGTGGCCCGTTCCACACCGGGCATACCGTTGATGAGGTCAAGGGTTGCACCAATATCGGCAACATACTTGTCGCCGGACTTGGGGCTGACAAGCACGTTCCCGACCTCGTAGTCTACAACCTGCCGGGTGATGCTCTGGCCAATCCCGTTGAACATGGAGGGTAAGAAGATCATGTTGGTAAAGCACATCCCGATGATCAGGACGGTTAAGACCACGCTTGAGCGGCTTCCCCGCTGGAGCGAGCGCAAGGCCAGCAGGAGCGCGACCTTTAGTTCTTTTTTACCCATGGGAGTTTTCCGTCCCCGTTCTTCTTTGGAAGGTACCAGTACCGGTAAGCAACGAACAGAAGGACGACAAGGATGATGAGCCCGATGATGATATTTGCAGAGCCACTTGCTACCGGCACCCTGATATTCATCTGCCGGTTCATCGTATGTACACCCATATCATCGGTGTAGGTGATCGTAAGATTATAGGGATGGTTGCCCGCTTTTGCACCTTCGAGAAGGAAGATTGCAGGTGCATCGTTACCGGGCTTGATCTTCCCGATGAATGCCTCTTTGTTACCTTCTGACGGGAGATCAATCTTTGCCGATACCTGTTTTGCCTCGCCGGTTCCGGTGTTCTCGATACGGATCGTGAGATCAAAGGGGGTATTTTCAGTAAGGCGTGGAGGATTGGTATCTACTGATACAAAACCAAGTTCTGCTTTACCTTTCATCATCAGGTCGATCCCGGTTTTCTGGGTCTGGAGAACACCATCGATTGCATTGTAGCTGATGGTCACCGGTATCCTGACAAGACCGGCGTTTGCTTTCTTATCGGAAAGCAATACCAGTTGTACCGTTTGCTGTCCCCCGGGAACGATAACTCCCAAGTGGTACAGATCAGCGTTCTTAGGTGCTACAACAGTGCTCATATTCTCGATTTTTACCGTCACATCATCTGCAAGGGTCTGCCCCGAGTTTCGGAGAGTTAGTGTCACTGGGATCTCTTCTCCGGGGTTTGCAGTACCACCCAGTGAGGTATCCATGATAAGAATCGCCTGTCTCTGGATTCCCACTGCCGTGTTGACATTCACCGGTATGGGATATCGGGTACTTTTTCCTCCGGTGGTGTCGATCCAGACTTCGGGATAATACATTCCGCTCTTTGAAGGGGCACGAATCGAAAATGTTAGCGAGATGGACTGTCCCGGCCCAATCTCCCCGACACGGTTATAATCCTTACTCAGGGTTTCAATGCCATTTCCTTCAAGTTTGACATTTTCAAGATTGACATTGATATCCGTGGTTTTTTCCACTGCAAATCCTAACGTGTCTGGCTTTATCTGCCCGGATTTTTCAATGATAGAAGCACTGGCTGCGGTATTTTTTATGGTTACCGTGATCGTCCCAAGACTATCTGGCATTAGAACAGACGGGGACACTTTGTAGTCGGTGATCGTTACAGTGGGTGCACTTTCTGCTGATACAGGAACCACAATTGCGCTCATGAGCGCGATGATGACGAGAATTGAGATTATCCATTTCATAACGATCGCTCTGCTGAAAGGAGAAAATGTTACTTCCTTTTATTATTATCAGGTACTCAATAATTCTGGTCGTTTTTCATAATTATATCCTCTTAAGGCAAACATCCCCTACACCCTGCCTTACTGCTATCTCATTAACGGGGAGGGATGGATTATCACTGTAGGCTCTCCGACATTTCGTGTGGGAAAGATACAATATAAAAATAAATATGAGGGTTCCCCGCCTCAGGGCTTCTCTTTAGGCACATGGGGGTGAGGCATTTTATCATTTCCTCATGAAAACCGCCGCGGGGGCGTCCTTTCTGGGGCGACGGCGTTCATGTAATTTTGAGTATGAGCATATCAGCCACCATTTTTGTAATCTCATCAATACATCATATCCCATTCAAAACAGCGACAAGCAAAAAAGTAAAATTAAACCGGAAAATTTTCACTTGTGCGTGAAGTACGCCACAATGCCGGCATCACTAAACGCATCGACCTTTACAAACCCAACCCGTTCGAACTGGATAACCTTCCCGAGTTCTGAACGTACAGCCGGTTCGCAGGCACCGGTCATCTCGCCTTCCTGCGTAAGGATCGTGCAGGGAATGGTAGCCTGCGCTGGTAACCATTGGACGATATGAGCCTTTGCCGCCCGGGCGTCCGCAAGGGAATCCCCCGCGTAGGTAAAGACAGGCGTTCCGTTCTCCCAGCTGATCTTCACATTGAAAAGATCCTTAAGCCGGAGCATCGTCACATCCGGTGAGACCTCGCTCTTTGGGAGGAGGACTGTTCCGGTAAACTCGAGTGTCCGGGTGCCGCGTGACGCATCGCTCGGGTGGAGCATCGCGTGCGCAGTGTGGGGTTGTGCACCCTCAATCTTTGCCGTCACCGGGTCAGGGACAAAAAAGTACCGGTTCGCCTCCGGGTCAACGATCTTCTTGTTCTCGGAATAGAGATTGTCCCACGAGAACGAGATGTCCGTGTCGCCAATACCGATTGCTAGCATCGCATTCTTGACCGCTTCGGGGCTGATCCCCCGCCGGGCGAGTGCTCTCATGGTGCCAAGATGGATATCATCCCAGCCTGAATAGGTGCCGTCATTAATGCCAAGCCGCATTTGGGAAGTGGAGAGCACAACGCCTTCGATACCCATCCGGCCATAGTGCCGGTATACCGGTACCTTCCAGCCAAAATGATCATAGATGTAGCGCTGGCGCCTCGTGTTGGCGATATGATCCTTGCCCCGGATTACGTGGGTGACCCCGAGCAGGTGATCATCGGCCACCACTGAGAAGTTCATCAGCGGGTAAACATGAGCGATGACCTTCGGGTGAGCCGGTGCGTCAAGGATACGGAATGCCGGAAAATCCCGCATGGCCGGATCCGGATTATTGAGATCGGTCTTGATCCGGACCGATGCTTCGCCTTCAGAAAAACCGTGGGTGAGCATCTTATCCCAGAGCACAAGGTTCGTCTCCACGGACTGTTCCCGGCAGGGGCAGGCGATTTTTTTATTCTTGAGCTCCTTGAACTGCTCGTTGTCACAGGTGCAGACATACGCCCCGCCCCGCTCAATCAGCTGCGTGCAGAGCACATAGTAAAGGTGCAGGCGATCGCTCTGCGTTACCGTATCAGTGATAGCAAGACCCAGCCATTTGAGATCCTCTTTCACCATCTCATAGGCTTCGGGATCGACCCGCTTTGGATCGGTATCCTCGATGCGCAGGATGTAGCGCCCGCCGTACTGTTTGATGTACGCGTCATTAAGCGCCGCAGCCCGGGCATGACCGATATGGAGCGGGCCGGATGGATTGGGGGCAAACCGCATCACCACACCGTTTTCAGCACCCTCGAGATCCGGCAGCACTTTCTTGTGCTCGTGCTTCTCATAAAGTGCCGCAAACATTTCCGGTGCACGGGTTTGGAGCGTGGTCACCCGTTCTTCAGGAGAGAGAGCCGCAACATCAGCGATAGCTTCCTTTGCAAACGCAGAAACTTCCTTGGCCCGGCTCCGCAGTTCCGGGTGTGCACCCATGACCATGCCAATCACGGCCCCGCTCTGGGGGATGCCGCCATGCTTCACGGCATTCTGGAGTGCACATAAAAAAAGAATCTCTTTTGGATCGTCCCCGGCCATTTTTAATAACTCCGGGTGACAAAAAATTCGCCAATATCCATTAAGAGCTGGCGTTCTTTTGATGCAGGGAGTAAGGATAGATGTTTGTTGCTTGCAGCCACAAGGTCTGCAGCCATTGTTTTGACCTCATCGATCACACCGGCTTCGGTGAGTTCTTTTATGGCCGCATCGATATCGGCTTTTGACAGTTCGCGCCGGTATTTCTGCAAGTCGATCCCCTTCTCCCGGGCCTTAATCATGATGATCGTCTGCTTACCTTCCCGTAGATCGGAGGCCTGATCCTTGCCACTCTTCTCTGAAGGTGTGAGCAGGTCAATTAAATCATCCTGTATCTGGAATGCAATACCGGTATTCAGCCCAAAGTTGTAGAGGGCTTTTACCTGCGGGGCAGAACCCCCGGCAAGAATGCCGCCGATACCGGCTGCCGCCGCGTAGAGCACCCCGGTCTTTTTCCTCACCATCTCGATATACTCGAATTCGTCCACATCATTGCGGTGCTCAAAGGACATATCCATGTGCTGCCCTGCGCAGATGTCAGCACAGGCACGGGCAAGCATGGTAACCGAACGCACTTTTGTCTCGTCCCTTGCTTTTGCCATACAGATATACTCAAACGCCCGGGCATAGAGCACGTCACCGGCAAGGATGCCGGTCGGCATATCCCATTTCGTGTGAACCGTCTGGACACCACGGCGCAGGTTATCGTCATCCATGATATCGTCGTGGATGAGCGTAAACGTGTGCGTAATCTCAAGAGCAAGTGCCGCATGCATGATATCTTCGGATCTTCCGCGTTTCACTGCATCTGCTGCCAGCATGACGACAGCGGGACGGAGCCGTTTCCCGCCGGCAGCGAGAAGATGGGCTGAAGCCTTGTTCAGTTCACCAACCGTGTCAACAAAATACCGGTCGATCATGCGGTCGATTTGTGCTGCAACCGATTCCAGGTAAGGGGCGAGTTCCGACATTTTGATACCTCTTTTTTAATTGAGCTTGACCCGCTGCCCGTTCTTCAGCATATGGACGGTGGACTGGGCAGTGTATCCCATTTCCGTGGCAAAATCTGTGTAGCCGGCCGTCATCTTCAGGTGCCCATGGGCAGGGATGATATGCTGCGGGTTGAGGAGTTGGATGAACTCATAGTGATCCTCGCGGTAGGCATGACCGGATACGTGCAGGTCTTCAAAGATACGTGCACCGGCGTGCCTGAGGTGCTGCTCGATCATATAGCGCTGGCCGAAGTTCATGGGGTTTGGGATCACGTTTGCCGAGAAGACCACCTTGTCACCCTTGGCGAGCTGGTAGGGAGTATCCCCGACCGCAACGCGGGTAAGAATGGAGCCCGGTTCACCTTGGTGCCCGGTGACGATGGGGAGGAACTGTTCTTTGCCATCCTTCATCATCCGGCGCATCTGCCGGTCTACGGTTCGCCGGTTCCCAAAGACACTGGTGGTCTCGGGAAACGAGCAGAGCTTCATCTGCTCTGCGGTGACCGAATATTTTTCCATGGATCTGCCGAGAAGCACGGGTTTTCTTCCAATCTCATGCGCACATTCTGCAATCGTTTTAACACGGGCAATGTGGGAAGAGAAGGTAGACACGATGATCGCATTCTTGTCATCCTCATAACTGGTGATAACATTTCTCACGAGATCGCGTGCAATACGCTCACTCGGGCATCGGCCCGGGCGATCGATGTAAGTGCTTTCGACGATAAGGGCAAGCACTCCTTCCTTTCCAATCTGGCGGAAGCGGGCAAAGTCCGGCGGTTCACCAATGACCGGTGTCCGGTCAAGTTTGAAATCACACGCATAGACGATTGCGCCGTGGGGGGTGTGAAGTACCGGGGTAACGGTGTCGATGATAGAGTGCTGCGTACGGACGAACTCGAGCACAAGGTTCTGGGAGAGCGTGTAACGCTGACCGGCCCTGAGTGCAAAGAGTTTGTTGTTCACCCCGAACTTCTGCTCACCGGAGATCTGCTGCCGGATGAGTTCTGTAGCATACGGGGATGCAATAATCGGGGCATTGTACCGGTGTGCCAGTTTCGGAATGGCACCGATGTGGTCGAGGTGCCCGTGTGAGCAGACGATCGCTTTGACCGTCCCTTCGATCTCATTCATCCGGGTATCGTCCGGTATCGCCTTGATCTTGATCAAGTCAAGGGAATGCATATTCTCAATTTCAGCATCCTCGTGGATCATTATCTGGTCCAGCCGGAGTCCCATGTCAAAGATGACAATTTCCTTTCCGCAGCGGACGGCGGTCATATTCCGCCCGACCTCGTCGTATCCGCCCACTGCTATAATTTCTATATCCATTTTTTTATCTCCTTACTTTTCTTTATGTATATTCTGCCTGAAGAATTCCCCGGTTTTGTCAGGTTATCGCTTGATTCGCGCAGGATTGTCCTTATCGATCATCTGGCGCGTCGAGCCGGTAAGATACATCGGGGCTTTCTTAAGGGAAGATACCCGTGCAGAGCCGGTCAAAAACATCGTGACCTTAAGCTGCTGGTGTATCATCTCAATCGTGTTACCGAGTGCCTCGTCGTTTTCTATCGCGGGTTTGAGCAGGGGAAGTGCCATCCCACAGAGATCCGCCCCGAATGCAAGCGCCTTTGCCATATCAATGCCGCTTCGGATTCCTCCGGAAGCGATCACCGGGCTGCCGGTGGCTAACACTTCTGCAAGACTCACTACGGTGGGAATGCCCCAGCTGGAGAAGTCCCGCCCCAATGACTTGAGGGTATGGTCTTTTGCATTCTTACTCTCATCTGCCCGTACGCTCTCAACCGCAGCCCAGGAGGTTCCGCCCCAACCGGCGATATCAATCGCGCTGACCCCGGCACCCCAACACTGCCGGGCGATGGGGGCAGATATCCCACAGCCGGTCTCTTTTACAATGACCGGTTTTTTGAATCCCCGGCAGAGTTCCTCAATGGCTGCAAAACAGCCGATTGCATTGTGATCGCCTTCCGGCTGGATCGCTTCTTGCAGAAAATTTAAGTGAATCGCCAGTGCATCCGCTTCGATCATCGAGACAGCACGCTCTGCCCATTCAATCCCATGGTCACGGAGCTGGACTGCCCCGAGATTTGCGACCAAGAATGCATGAGGCGCCTCATCCCGCACGATCGAGAATGTATCCTCAAGTTTGGGGTTCTCAAGCGCAGCCCGCTGGGAACCAACACCCATGCCGGCACCAAAACGCTCTGCTGCCCGTGCAAGCCGGGCATTCACTTCTTTTGTTCCCGGGTGACCACCGGTCATTGCCGATATGAAAAGGGGAGATGAGAATGAGTGGTGCAGGAACCGTGTGGAAAGATCGATATCTCCCATGTCACACTCGGGTAGTGCATTGTGCACAAACCTGATGCCTGCAAACCCGGCATCCCCGCTCTCTACTGTTTCTTCTGCACAAATGCGCAGGTGATCGAGCTTGCGCGAGGAAGTAAACCGCTTTTTATCACTCATTTTTTTATCCCCTTAATTGTTGTCCCGCCATGGCTGGCTCCGGAAAGGAAGTCGGCTACTCGCGAGACATGAAAGATATCTGACCCGATACCCGCATTGCTAAGTTCGAGCAATTCATTGATCTTGCCTCTCATTCCACCGGTGACATCGGTATGTATCGAGTTGCCGATGCGGAGAGTTGGCATTGTGTCCCGGTTAATTTCAGGAACAACCCTCTCTCCATCCAGCACTCCCGGTACATCGGTGGCGAGCCCCACGCGGCTGATTGCGAGTCCAACCGCAAGATACCGCACGAGCTGATCGCCCGATACGATACAGGCTCCTTTAGAAAGGTCCATCACCACGTCTCCGTGGATCACAGGGACCATCCCAAGTTCAAGCATTGTTTTCAGATGCCTGCATTCAAAATTTACAAGCCTGCCATTATCCGCAATTGCGGTATGAAGAGGGTGAACCCCAATCGCAGCAACCCCTTGTTCGCGGAGAGAGGCAACAACTTCCTCGTTTAACCGGCTGACTGCCCGGTGGGTGACATAGATCCCCTCAGTCTGCCCGGTTATCGCACCAGTATCAAGTTTGTACCGCTTTGCCTCGGGATGCCCGCAGGAACCGGCACCGTGGATGACCACGATGCCTGCGGTTCGTGCACGGGCAATTGATACGGCAATGGATGCCAGCTGCACGCGGTTGATCGCACAGTCGGCACTCTTGTCGGTGATCACACTTCCACCTAGTTTAAGAATAACTCGATCAGACATTCTTCTCCTTGCGTGCGCCTTCTGTGTCGATCCCGGTTATGATCGCCCGGGCATCACACGCTTCAATGGCATTGGCGATCCGGTGTTTGAGGGGTTTTGGACAAACTGCAACCATGCAACCCCCGCCTCCGGCTCCCGTGATCTTTGCCCCGAAGGCCCCTGCCGCTCGTGCAGCAAGTACCATCTTTCCCAGCTGCGGATGGCCGACACCCAGCACTTCGAGCAGGGCGTGGTTCATGTTCATGTATCTCCCCAGTTCCTTTGGATTGCTGAGATGATGGATCGCACTCATACTCACCCCTTCGATCGCGTCAAGAACGGGATCCACGATATTGGGGTGCTTCATTTTTAGTTCGCTCACCTGCTCCACCATCTTTGAGGTGCTATGAGAGACGAGAGAATCCCCTATTACCAGGTGAATGTTCTGCGGGGGCAGTCTCCTGCGGGAACCACCACTGATAAGAACGATACCCCCGTACGCAGAAACGGTCGTGTCCGTGGGGCTTGCCCGCCCTTTCTGCACGGTCTTTTCGATCTCAAAGGCCATGTCGGCGATATCTTCCCGCGTCTTGTGCAGGGAAAACTCATCGTTGATAGCAGACAGGGTGGCAACCGTGACTGCAGCAGATGATCCAAGGCCGGAAGAACTCGGGATCTGCGAGTTGATGTAGACACTGCCCGTCACGCCAAGAGCCTCAAAACACCCGTCTATGTATGCGGATTTCGCCCGTTGGGAGTGCCGGGTGTTTCTCACCGTGACAAACACCCGGGGCTTTATGGCCATAGCTATGCCGGGCTTTCCATATACCACTGCATGCTCACCGAACAAGAATACCTTGCCCGGTGCACTCCACGTTGCCAACTTTATATCACCGTAATGGCTGCGTATCCCACAACTTCACGGGTGTCACCGGTGACATCCCCGCTGGTCGCATACCGGATAAGTTTTGCCGATTTTGCCCCGAGCCTGCTGCAGGCAGTCACCATAGCGGTGATCGGTCCGTACCCGCACGCAGTAACGCGTCGCTCCTCAATCCGCCGGTAGAATTCCACCGTATCAAGAGTAGTTAAGGGTTCTATTGCATAAAGATCATCTGATTTAGCTTTTGTTTCAGGCACATAGTGCGAGAAGTCGCTGGAAGCTACGATCCTGATATTCCGTTTTGTCCGCTTTACCGCAGCACCAATCTTTTCTGCAAGCCGTATCGCGCTTGCATAATCCTGCTGACCCATCATGATCGGGGCAATCCGGGCTCGCGGGAACCGGTATTTAATCAACGGCATCTGCACTTCTAACGAATGCTCATCCTTGTGAGACAGTTCATCAGTCTCCATATCAAGCGACTCGACAAACTCGCAGTCCGTATCAATCACACCAAGCGGGGTCTCCCAGGGAACTGCAGAAACACAGCTGATATATCCGCGATGGGACGGGCCGATCACCACAAAAGTGCCGGAAAAATCCGGCTCGATATGACCAAATGCGTGAGCCGCTACCTGACCAGAATAGATATACCCTGCATGGGGGGATACGATACCCAGAGGTGCTCCCTCCATTCTGGTGCCGGAGAAATATTTCTCAAGCAATTGTTCCAGATGCGAGGGGTCACGCGGATAAAACATGCCGGCTACTGCGCATGTACGCATCTTCATCGGATCAACCCTCTGGTCGAACTAATATATCTAACGATCGGTCACCATAAAAAAAGGTGAACTGATCAGAACTCGGTTTCGAAGTCCTCGGAGGTGAGTGCCGTCGAGATACCGCGGAGCCGGAGCATCTCACGGGTGAGCAGGAAGTAGATCATGGAGAGCGCCTTTCTGCCCTTATTGTTGGTCGGGATGACTAGATCAACATACTTGGTCATGTTGTTGGTGTCGCAGAGTGCGACAACTGGAATACCGCACTGGACTGCCTCGTTGATCACCTGTGCATCTCCGATTGGGTCAGTGACAACAACAACCGATGGCTCGATGTATTCAGAGAGAACGGGGTTGGTTAAAAGTCCCGGTATGAAACGGCCGGTGGCAGACATTGCACCCATGGTATCGGCGAACTTCTTTGCCGGGAACTGCCCGTACTGTCGGGAGGTAACCACAAGAATATTGGGTGCCTCGAACTGGTTCAAGAACTTGGCTGTGGTCTTGATCCGGGAGTCAGTTTCGCGGATGTCGAGGATATAGAGTCCATCGCCGCGGACGCGGTAGATGAACTTTTTCATATCTTTACTCTTCTGCTGGGTGCCGATGTGGACACCGGCTGCAAGGTACTCTTCGACGGGGATGAGTGGCTCTTTTAATTCAATTTCCATTTCATTTACAGGGTTCATAGCTGTTCCTCTATGCGTATCAGTTCGTTTAATTTGGCAATGCGTTCTCCGCCAACGGCTCCGCATTTTAAGAAAACACAGGAGAACGCGGTTGCGAGGTGGGCGATTGTCGTATCGGTGGTTTCACCGGACCGGTGGCTCATCACCGTGTCCAGACCATGGGTGTGGGCGAGCCGCACTGCATCATATGTCTCAGTGAGAGTTCCCACCTGATTGGGTTTTATGAGCACGCAGTTTGCGGCATCCTGCTCGATGCCCTGCGCAATGCGCTCAACCTGGGTGACAAAGATGTCGTCACCGCAAAGGAGACAACGATCCCCGATCTGGCGGTTGAGCTCTGAAAAGGCGTCAAAGTCATCCTCAAAGAGGGGATCTTCAACATAGACAAGGTTGTAGGTGTCGACGAGCTCGCCAATATATGCAATCTGCTCTTCAGTGGTGCGCACACAGTTGCGGTACTTGTACCCATCGCCGGTCCACATCTGGCTTGCCGCAACATCAATACCCATATCAACTTCTACATTCAGTTCGTCAGCGACAAGTCCGGTCGCCTCGGCAATGAGCTCAAATGCGAGGGCATCGTCAATTTGCGGTGCCCACGCACCCTCATCACCCTTGCCGCAGGATTTTCCCTTCTTCTTTAAGAGTTCTTTGACATGCCGGTGAACTGCCGCATTGGCAAATACGGCCTCTTCGGCATCCGTTGCACCACCGGGCACGACAAGGAATTCCTGGATCTCTGTGGCATTTGCCGCGTGTGCCCCACCGCCGATGATGTTACCTAATGGGAGGGGCAATTCCTTAACAAATGCCCCGCCAAGGTAGCGGAAGAGCGGCATTTCCATGGAGGATGCTGCTGCTTTTGCATTTGCAAGCGAGAGTGCTACTGCAACATTGGCCCCGATTTCAGAGAAATCGGCAGTCCCATCAATATCGCGGAGCTGCTCATCGAAGCCTTCCTGGTCACACGCATCCATGCCAATGAGTGCGGGTAGCACATTCTGGTAGGCATAATCTACCGCTTCACGTGGCGGCTTGACTTTTGCCTCAAAGGTCCCGGTGCTGGCACCGCTTGGTGCTGCAGACCTTCCAAAACCATTCGCCGTGTACACGTCCGCTTCAACGGTCGCATTGCCCCGGCTGTCCAGGATTGTCCGCAGTTCAATAACCTCTATGATTGTCATACGTCCTCTACTTCCTCTTTACCGTAATGGGGATGGTGTGGTTGTTGTATTCCTCGATGGCGATCTCTAGCGGATCGATTCGTGTCGTCGTTACAAGTAACGGAGCACCCATTGATATCTGCAGAGCCCTTGCTCCAATGATCCTTGCCCGTTCATACCGGGAGTATGTCTGCGTCTGCATTGTTCTTCCTCAAAATGATGGTTTTTCTGGATTCTAATAAATGGGGTCGCTGAGATTCGAACTCAGGTCACTGCGTCCCGAACGCAATAGGATGGTCCAGGCTACCCTACGACCCCTCGTTCATATAGTCAATCTACTGGTAAGGGTTGAGCTCGTCTATGATCACTTTATGTGTCAGCAGCATGCGCCTGCAGCAGTACCGGGTAATATGAAGATCGGTGAGGATCTGTTTGGGATCCTCGCCTTTCTCCCGCCTCTGCCTGAACTCTTCCCACGCAGTGGAAATCGGTTTTCCACAGGTGAAACATCGTACGGGTATCATAAATTTAACCTTTCATCATATCTTTTATCTTAACGATAAGACTTTTGGAACTTTGCCCTGGCGCCTGAACCGTGCGGCTTTTTCGCTTCTTTCTGTCGCGAGTCGTTGACAAGGAGCGTCCTGTCATACGTAAGGTAGATATCCTTGATCTGGGGTTCGTTGTGCCACAGGAGGATGCCACGGGCAAGTGCGGTCCTGACCGCCTCTGCCTGTCCCATCACTCCGCCACCTGCGACATTGATGGTCACATCAATGCCGTGCACCGCATTGGGTACCAGCAGGAGAGGCTCAGAGATCTTCATCCGGGTGACATCCGAACCGTACTGTTCGAGCGGTACGGAGTTGACCCGGATTACGCCTTTGCCTGCCTTTAAGGTTGCCCGTGCAATCGCAGTCTTGCGTTTTCCGCTTGTGTTAATGATCTTTACCATGGGAACCAGCCTCTAGAACTTTGCTCCGAGGAACGTGCTCACAGCACCGAGGGTGATGTGGGCCGGGTTATTCAGACGGTTCATGTGTGCGTCTTCGAGCACTTCCATCTCTTTGCCGACAAACTCTACCGGAACACCTACGTAGCACTTGATGCGCTTCATGGCTTCAACACCACGGGGGCGTTTGTACGGGAGCATGCCACGGATCGTCCGCTTCATGAGATGGTCAGGCCGACGCGGGACGAACGGTCCCCAGCGGTTTCCGCTGGCGCCACGTTCTCTCTTGTGCCTGTAGTTTGCAAGCACACGTGCACGACTGCCGGAGATGATTACCTTTTCTGCGTTGACAATTGCAATCGCTTCGCCGGCAAGCCCGCGCTGTGCGACAAGGCTTGCAAGACGACCGAGAAGCAGTCCGTCACCGTTGATTACTGTTACCATATTTTCTTCACCTCAGGATCCGGACACCGCTGCCTTTCGGGTTGTCCTGCAGGAGCTGCTCAATCGTCATACACTGCCCTTTTGCGTCCCTGATCTTGCTGGTGGCTGATGCTGAAAAGTTCAGCGCTGCAACCTTAACAGACTGCTCCAGCAGACCACTGCCGAGCACTTTGCCGGGGACAATGATCGTCTCACCATTCTGGGCATAGCGGTTGATCTTCGACAGGTTGACCTCAGCATAATTCCTGTTGGGGGTCTCTAACCTGCTTGCGATCTCGCGCCAGATTTTAGCCTCATTCTCTCGTGACTTGTTCTTCAAGAGTAAGATAAGGCTGGTAAGACGGGGGTTCGTCTTTTCCACAATTCTTGTCATTTCTTTTCATCCCCTGATATTTCGCCTAGCTGTTTTTCCAGCTCGTCTGATTGCTCCTTGACATACAGAAGTGCCCGATTCATGATCTCTTTTACCGGCAGTGAACCATCGCCCTCGACCACAAAAATATAGCGGTCTGCTTCGGCTGCTACACGAATTGCCGGTTCATCACCAATACCACTCGCCATGCATGCCTTTTCACAGAGCTTGCACATGGAGCAGTCGGGAAGTTTGCCGGATACTACTTCGACTTTCTTGCCACGAACAGCAAGCACCTTGCGGGGACATTCTTCCACGCACATACCACAGGCATCACAGGCTTCGCTGATCGAGACTGCTGGATAGTTTTTGTACCCGCAGACCAGAGTTGGCTGCCATTTTGCGTGCTCTCTGCCGGTATTGAGGACTGCTTTTGCTTCAAGGACAAGTTTCTGCCCTTTTATTAGCTTTACGATGGGCACATTATCGTACACCGGTACCGCTTTTGGGTCCTGCGGGATTAGGTCACTTGAACTGACCATGCGGGGGCCTTCAGCGCTTAAGGTGTAAGTGACCGTGCAGCCCGGGCATCCTGCCCCGCCGCACGTGCACTTATCTTGTGTCGAGTAAGATGAGAGATCGGTCTTGATGGGTATGAGCCCGAGGCGATGAGCCAGCATCTCGTCAAAGAGCGCACTGGTATTGTCATAGATGCGCACATCTTCGATTGCAAGTGTTGGCACTTCGCCGATCATTGCCCGCCGGAAGGCGTTGGCAAATGCCGGGCTCGCTCCCGAGAGAGTGAATCGCGCCAAGGAATCGTCCAGACTGGCGAATTCTATCTGCATCACACTCTCCTGCCACGTCTGCCACCTTTCGCGCGGCATGAGTCGTGGGGAATGGGTGTAACATCTTCAATGCGCCCTATGCGCATGCCTGCACGAGCAAGTGCACGGATGGCTGCCTGGGCACCGGGCCCGGGGCTGCGCTGCTTTCCCTGTCCGGGTGCACGCACCTTGACATGGACACCGACAATACCCTTTTCACGGGCTGCCTGAGCCACATTTCCTGCCATCTGCATGGCAGCATACGGGGAGCTTTCGTTCCGGTCCTGCTTAACAACCATACCACCGCTGCTTTTTGTGACAGTCTCTGCACCGGAGAGGTCTGTTACGGTGATGATGGTGTTATTGAAAGACGCGAAGATGTGGGCAATGCCCCATTTTTCCTTATCGTTTGCTGCCATTATCTACCTCCCCTCTGGTATCCCTGCTGGGGAGCTGCTTTGGGGTTGCTTGCCGGTTTGGCAATGCGTGTACGCTCTGCATTCGAGTCGCTGACGAATGGGGACGGTCCATAGTAGGAGATCTGTCCTTCTTCAATCCGGGTGACTCGGTATCCGGGAATGGTAGTACGCCTTCCGGCGATTGCAATGTGACCGTGGGTGACCATCTGCCGCGCTTGTTTGGGTGAACGGGCGAGTCCCTTGCGGTGTACCATTGTCTGAAGACGGCGATCGAGCTGGGCCTGCACCTTTAAGGAGAGTACAGCTTCGATATCTGCGTCAACACCGAGAAGTCCTGCACGCTGGAGGTGGCTGATGAGCTCGTCTTTCTTTGCCTCAAAGATCTGCTTATCAATTCCACTGGATGCGAGCACGAGAAGATTCCGTGCACCTTTGCGATATTTGCGCAGGTCTGCCTGTGCCTTCCAGACTTCGCGCTTGTTGCGCAGCCCGTATTCGATGACAAGACGGGTTTCTGATTCAATGCGCGTCTTTTCAAAAGGGCGCTTTGGGGTCTGGTAAGACTTGTGGTTCTTTCCGGGGTATCCCATGATTAGTTACCTGCCTTCTTCTTGCTAACGCCGACGGTCTTACCGGTTCTGCCAGTAGACTTGGTGCGCTGACCGCGGACTTTCTGGCCGGTCTCGTGTCGGATGCCCTTGTAGCACCGGATCTTTCTTAAGAGATTGATGTCTTCGTCTTTTGCGAGTGTGACATCGCCGCCCAAAAGATGCTTTGTTTCGCCGGTGTACACATCTTTCGGCCGGTTTGACATCCATGCCGGAATCTTTGTTGCGTACTCTTCAATAGCGGTCCGGAGCCGGTTTACCGACTCCTCGTCAAGGCGACCGAGTAATGCGTACTCGTCAACTTTCGCCATTCGGGAAACTACCGTGGAGGTATGCCTGCCGACACCCTTGATGCCGGTGAGGGCAACCCTCACGGATTTGGTACCATCCAGATCGGTGGTTCCAACCCGTACAAAGTATTTTATATCGTTTTCCTGAGCCATCCAATCCCCTCGATTGGTGAGATTGTCTCTTTAGCGCTGAGGGGGAGATTTGAACTCCCGAGTCCTTTCGAACACAGGTTTAGCAAACCTGCGCCATACCAGGCTTGGCTACCTCAACAGAGGAATCTCGCATCTTGTAACAGACACTCGCAGTGGATAATCACTGCTCCATGAATGGTGCTTTATAATATGGACAGAGTTGGGTAATAAGTGTTGCGGGCAAATCCTGCCACAGACAGGGATGGCTCGACAAGAGGTTGCAATATCTTTGAGTGGATAATTTCAGACATAGCACTATCAGACATCGCACAATAAATGAGCGCTTGTATTGCTCTCACAGTTCTTAGTACCTAAGTGGGGCTACATCCTATTTCAAAAATTGCAGTTCCGGTTTCCGGATCGTAAGTATTGATACTCAATGATACGCAGCCAGGGTGATTCAACTACCCCAGCTCAAACGTAGTGACACCAAAGATCTCATCCATCGGGAGAGGGATGGGATCCCGTGTCGAGTAGAGCCGTGCCGTAAAAAAGACAGGAGTCATCTTACGGTCCTGCACGAGCCCAACCGCGGCAGCATTGGGAACAGGAATATCGAGATAGAACAGTTCACCGGGTATCCCTGCAACAAGACCATCAAGTATCCGTTCTGCGGTTGCCCGGTCACGGGCAAAAAGCGGGCCGATCTTGTGACCCGTCTGGCAGACCCGCCGCACACCGTACCCGGCAATCTTCCCGTTGTGATCCAGCTGTGCCAGACCGTAATGCCCCTTCTGCCCGATCCAGCACTGGAGGAACCGTTCCCGGCGGGCCGGGAAGTGCGCCGCATCATAGTCAGCCAGCATTCCAAAATCCACATCACATATAGGGGTCAGTCCTTCTGGCATTGCAACCCTGTCAACACCCTCGTACCGGGCATTGTTGTAGTGCAGGAAGAGCCCGCCGCTCTTCTGGTACTTGTCGACCATCGCAACGACCCCGTCGGCCCCCACAACCCGGGAACCGGCATGGCGGAGGGAATGATGGTAAAGATCCATGCCAATACCGTGGGCCCGGTAGGCCGGATCAACTACGTAGAACCCGGCAAACGAGAAGCGATCATCGTAGTTGACCATCGACACCGTTCCGACAATCTTCCCATCCGATTCAGCGCAGAAAAATCCGTCCGGATCAACCGGGTAGAAACATTCCGCATCTGAAAGCCCAGGGTTCCAGCCCTCAGAAGCAGCCCACGCCACTGCAGTAGAAACTTCTGCCTTTGTCATTACCCGGAACTGAACGCCATCCATCTTCTAAAAAACTCCTGGTACGGTTATTGGCAGGAGAACTACATACGCATGACGGTTTTTGACCGGCTCATATCACATATATCAAAGGATATTACAGTGCGATCCGGCCAAGTCAGATTTTGCCACAATCTGATACACTACCACAGCAGATCCAAAAAAAGAGTTGTTAGCAGATCGTCTCACATCGCATTGACAAGCGACCTGCGGGTGATGATACCGAAGAGCTTGCTCTTGTCCATCACCGCAATCGAACTGATGTTCTTCTTTACCATCGTATCGATAACTCCTGAAACGGAGGCTGTGCGTTCCACTGACAGGAGCGGTGCACTCATGATATCCTTGACAAGAAGATTCCTGATCCGGTGATCCTGGTGCTTGTCACCAACCGATTCGCGGAACTTGCGCATTGCTATAGCCACATCCGTTTCTGTCACGATACCGGTGAACTTCTCGTGCTCGGTTACAATAAACCGGGTGATGTTGTCGTCAAGCATCCGGCGCCTCAGGTGGACAACCCGTTCGTTTGCTTCGATGGTGACTGCCTTTTCCACAACCTCATCCATAACATTCTCCGGCTTAACCTTTTTGAGCAGATCAACGGCACTTACCTGGCCGATGAGGTTGTGTTCCCCGTCGTACACCACCACCAGCTTGTAGCGCTGGAGCAGAGGGATGAGTATGTTGATGTTCTCATCCGGATAGACGCTGGTGAAGTCTTCCTCAACTACACTGGCTACATGGATGGCAGCAGGGGCAAGATCTGCATTCTGTTTACTCCCCAGCTTCTCTGCGATTGCCTGTCTTGACACGGTGCCAATTACAGAATTATTATTTACCGCTATCAGCGGGTCGATGCCTTCAGATAGCATCTTATCGAGCGCTTCGGTGATCTTTGCCGATTTGGCTATGGTAGTCGGTTTTACCATTACATCTTTGATAAAAACTTCTTTTGTCATTTCGCCACTTCCTTTATGATATCGTCGCGTTTTATAATTCCGGAAATCGTGCTGTTCTCCATGACAACAAGGCTGTTGACATGATGTCTGTCCATCAGTGCGATAGCATCGGGGAGCAGGGTTGTTGCAGGTACCGTAATAACAGGACTTGTCATCACGTCTTGTGCAATAACTAAAGCAACCATGAGCGAGCTTGTGCCCCGTGCCCCATCTGCCTTTTCACGTCTCATTATGGCTACGTCTTTTCCAACCCCACCTGATATTTTAGGCTCATCTTCATAGAATGCAAGGTTCGTTTCTGTGATGATTCCGGCAGGCTCGCCATCATCATCCATCACCAGCACCTTGTCATTGCGTTCACGCATCACGCTGATCACATGATCGAGCGAATGGTAGCAGTTGACCGTCACCACATCCTCCATCACGTCACGGACCGGGAGGCTCAGGCCCCGGACAAAGACGGATTTCATCAGATCGGTCTTGGTGATAATCCCGATTACGGACCCTCCTTCAACCACAGGAACGCTGCTGATGTTCTTTTCGGCAAACATCTTTGCAATCTTCTGGACCCCCATATTGGGATCGACTGTCACGGGGTTTTCTGTAGCAAGCGCACCCACCGGGATCCGGTCGAGTGGTCGCCGCCTCCATGCCGGTTCGCCCTGCTTTAAGCGATAGGCAATATCCTTTTTTGTTAGGATTCCTGCCAGTTTCTGTTCTTCCATAACCAGAATGCGTGAGATCTTGTGCCTCACCATCAGGTTCCGGGCATGTGCTACGGTTGCGTCCGGAGAGACAAAAAAGACCGGTGAGGTCATTATGTCACGTGCGAACATGGTAATCATCCCCTCGCAAATGCCCGGACCAGATCGAATTCCGTTACGAGCCCGATCAGGCGTGAGTCTTCAATAACCGGCAGTGCCCCGATATTCTTTTCGAGCATCTCGCAGGCTGCCTCGTGGATGCTCCGATTCGGCGTTGTTGTACAGAGATTCCCTGCGATAAGGGTTCGGACGGGCAGTCCCATAACTTCCGAAACATTTCCGGTAGTCAGTCGTGAAAAGACATCCCTGCTGCCAAGATAGCACATCAGATCGGTTGCCGTCACGATCCCATACACTACATCGTCGCTCACTACCGGTAACCGGCGGAACCGGCATTTTGTCATCTCCCGGGCGGCAGTTTCTATCGGGCAGTCCGGAGCAATCACCCGCAGGGACGTGCTCATCACGTCTTCGACCTTAAGCCTGCTCTGCTGCGCCCCCAGCACCCGCATCACATCCCGTTCGGTCACAATTCCCTCAAGCACCCCGTCATTGTCAACAATGGGAAGTCCCCCGATCTTTTTTTCAACAATCTCTTTGACTGCATCGCGGATGGTCGCATCGTGCCTGAGCGTGACAGTCTGCTGCGTCATAATGGTGCGGATATTTTCATTCACCGCAGCGAGCAGGTTGCCACCATGTTTGACCTGTACGAGCTTGTACTTGTCACCCCCGCCCATGAAATTGATCACATCACCGGAAGTAACAATTCCCCGCAACTTCTTTGTACCGGCATCGGTAACGGGGAGTCGCCTAAAGCCGCACTTGGTCATCTGTTCTACGGCCCTGATAATACTGGAAGTAGGGGGTACTGAAATGACGTCGCGGGTTGCGATCGCCATGATCTCGCCTTCCTGCTCTGAAATATGTGTTTTAAACTCAACCGGCCCGCGGTCGAGTTTTCCCTGCATCTTTAAGAGTCGATCGCCCTGTTTGATGCCCCGATCGTTCTGGTGCATTCTCACCTCATGCGGGTCAAAAAGACCCACGTTCTTAATTTATCCTGGACAAAATTTTCCAGATCTATCCTTTACCATTGATCCTGTGGATAAGTGCGGTTCACGCAAGTGCAGCAATGACATCGTGCCGGTCAACAATCCCAACATGCGCCCCCCTGCATATGCTTGACAGAATCAATCACCGCAACTCTATCCGTATGGAAGCTTCGCATTGTTCTTGCCACCTGTTCGATTGAGTATTCTGGATTTGCCATCGGTGCATCCTTAACAAATCCCTCAACCGTCACATTCGATTTCGTTGCAGTCACCCGCAACCCGTTCTTGAGGTCGATATAGCCGAGGACGGGGGGTTCCCGTCCACGACATAGACTTCCCGGAAGCGACCATCCATGAGGATCTGCCGTGCCTTTGTTATAAGGTCACTGTTTTTCAGCACAGGAATCTCAAGAATGAAATCCTGTGCTGTTTTCATGTGATTTTGTCCTCGTCGCGGCAACTGGGACAGACCATTACGCCATCCACCCGCTTAAGGTCATCAGACATCTGGCTGCAGCGGTCACATACACCCTGCTCAATGATCTCCTCGCGGTTGATCACTATGAGATCCTCCAGCAGATCATTGAGTTCGGTTGAGACGGTAAGGAGATCCCGGACGGTAACAATACCAATCACCTTGTTGTGTTCATCCACAACGGGCAGTCTCCTTACCTTATTCTTGACCATCATATGGGCGGCATCGCCGGATGTTCTATCCGCACTCACCGTAATGAGTGGCGTGCTCATGATTTCATTCACGTGTACTTTGCTTGGTTTGAGATCCTTTGCTACCACCTTGCAGTTGATGTCTTCCTCGGTAACAATGCCAATAGGTTTGTTATGATCGAGAATGATTACGCTGCCGACTCCTTCCTGGCACATCACCTTGGCAGCCTTTGCTACCGTAGCTTCAATGCCTATCATAGTCGGATTGCGTTTCATCACTTCCCCGATGGGAACACGGGTTTCAAACCGGATTGTGTCGGTTGTCTTTTTCATGAGTCACCTCCTTGGGTGCGTTTTGTTCTGATGTTTTTACAATTAGCATACTCCCATCCCCTTGTATAAATACAATTTGGCAGAGGCAGACCGCAATGCACGGCAGTAATAGCGGGACATATCTGAACAGGGATTACAAAGATATCCTGCGACGACCCTGCATCTACAAAATACGAGAAACCTAATAAACTGCGTATTCTATACACTACTAACGAATCATGGTGAATTATTTGTACACTAGTACGATGCGTAACCAACGAGGTGTAAAGTGAAAATATTTTTTCAGACGTTTGGTACGGTAAAGAAGAAATTTTCCAATTTCCTCAACTCATTTTTCAAGAAGAAACGGACCCGGATCGGTATTTACGGCCCACCCAATGCGGGAAAGACCACACTGGCAAACCGCATTGCCCGGGACTGGACCGGCGATGCGGTTGGTCCGGTGAGCGAGATCCCCCATGAGACCCGCAGGGCCAGAAAGAAAGAAGACATCATCATTTCCGGTGCAAACGGCAGCACGGTAACGATGGATATCGTAGATACGCCAGGCGTCACTACCAAGATCGATTACCACGAATTTTTAGAGTTTGGCATGGAGAAGGATGAAGCGATCATCCGCGCCCGTGAAGCCACCGAGGGTGTTGCAGAAGCCATGCACTGGTTGCGCGAGGACATCGATGGTGTGATCTACATGCTCGACTCAACACTCGATCCATTCATGCAGGTGAACATCATGATGATCGGGATCATCGAGAGCCGGAATCTCCCGGTAATTATTGTTGCAAATAAGATCGATCTGCCCGATGCCGCACCGGCACGTATCCGCAGCGCGTTCCCACAGCACCCGGTTGTCGCCATATCTGGTCTTGAAGGCAGGAACGTTGAGGATCTCTACGAAACCATGCTCGAATACTTCGGGTGAAGACGATGCCGCACAAGTGTACGAAATGCGGGCGGGAATACAAGGACGGTTCAACCGAAATCTTAAGAGGGTGCGCAAGCTGCGGCGGCAAAAAGTTCCTCTATGTCAAAGAGGCAGAGATAAACAAGGATGTGCTTGAAGAGAAGTCCATCGAAGAGATCGCTGATGAGTCCCATGAAGAGGTGCTTGAGATTGTCGAGCAACCCACAACCCGAAAAAAGGAAGTGGAGATGTATGACCGGGTCGAGACCATCCGTATTGTTTCACCCGGCTCCTACGAGCTCAATTTAGAGAAGATGGCCAAAACCGATGAGCGGATCGTGAGCGTGGGAAAAGAAGGTTCGTATATTATCGATCTCATGTCCATGGCAAAAGATGAGCCAAAGAAGAAGAGGACAAAAAAGAGATAAGGTATTTCATATTATTTCCAATTCCTGCTTTTTTCATTCCGGCACAACAAAATTTTTTAGTTCCCATTCATCCAGCGTCAACGGGAGGGGCGTGCCAGGTTCCATTAACTATCCTGCGTTAAAAGAGGTTTTCGGATTTACTCCGACCTCAACGCATCGATCGGGTCCATGTTGGATGCCTTCCAGGCAGGGTAGAGACCAGATAGGATACAGACCATAAGGCCAATTGCCATACCCATGGGGATATACATGATACTTTCAGGGAGGAAGAAGTACTTCGTTGTGCCGATCATGTAGCTTACTACCGAGTATCCGATGATGAGGCTGCTTATTCCACCAATACCTGCTCCCAGTATCCCAAGAATGACTGCTTCATACAGGAACATCCTGCGTACTTCTCCTTTCTCGGTACCGATGGAGAGAAGGATCCCGATCTCCTGAATCCGCTCATTTACCGACATCATCATCACGTTGAAGATGCTCGTGGCAGCGACAAGGAGCGATATGCCCCCGATCGCAAGGATAAAGGTGGTTATCGCTGACAGGGATGACGTAATACCGGAAAGCCGGGAACTGGCATCCGAGATCCTCACTACCGGTGTTTTTTTATCCGTGTTCAATTTATCATCGATAGCTGTTTTCACATCAGGGATTGCGTTAATATCCTTGACAATCACGTTCACTTGCCTGTATATGTCCTTTCCGCCGTACTGGTTCGTATACCAGTCATCGGATACGATGATCGCATTATCGGTATTTACATTGTCCGATGACATCCCCCGCGGTGCGAGGATCCCGACAATCCTGAGCACGGGACGGGACGTGTTGGTATCTTGCCCGATCCTGATCCTGTTGCCAATCTTTAAATTGAAGTTGGTGGCAAAGGTGGCTCCCACAAGGGCATCATTTATTCCTTCAATATTTGTCCCGTTCGAGATCGTGAGAAACTTTGTAATGTCATCCGGATTGAGCCCGTAAACAGTGCTCCTGCCGGGAGTGGATGCCAGCGTAAACTGGGTATTTGTCGCATATACCGGGACCAGCTTACTCGTCAATCCCGAAGCCAGTTTGATCTTATTAAGCTGTGTTTTTGTTATCCCCGTTGCTGAAGACGATGATGAGGAACTGGAACCCGTAGGACCCATCCGGACCGCATCTGCGGTGATGACGATGGTATCTGCACCCGCAGAGAGCTGGTCCTTTACCTGGAGCTGCATATTGGTCCCCAGCATCCCCATTGAAGAGATCGCGACAACCCCGATCACGATGCCAATCGAGGCCAGGATAGAACGCATGAGATTCAGGCGGACGCTCCTGACGGAGAGATCAAAGAATATATCTTTCATGCCGCAATCCTCCCATCTTCAAGCGTGATTGTTCGATCCGCGTACTCCGCAATCTTCGGATCATGGGTGACAATGATGACCGTCTTTCCTTCGCTGTGAAGACCGCAGAGAATATCCATAATCTGGAACCCGGTCTTTCGGTCAAGATTGCCGGTTGGTTCATCGCAGAGCAGGATCTTTGGGTCATTGACCAGGGCCCGGGCAATAGCCACACGCTGCTGCTGACCTCCGGAGAGCTGGGTGGGACGGTGGGCACTCATCGCCTCATCAAATCCTACGGCTTTGAGCATGGCGGTGGCTTTTCCGGACTCATCCCGTTTCTTGTACTTCAGGATAAGCGGGTATTCCACGTTCTCATACGCAGAAAGCAGGGGGATTAAGTAAAAATTCTGAAATATGTATCCAATCGTATCCCTGCGCATGTGCGTACGTTCAAGAGCGGTAATTTTGGCCACATCCCTCCCCGCAATGAACAACTCTCCCGATGTAGGGACATCAAGAATGCCGAGCTGGTTCATCATCGTCGACTTACCTGAACCAGACGGCCCCATGATCGCGACAAATTCGTTATCCTGTATATCCAGAGAGATATGGTCGAGCGCGGTAAAGTCGCCACTTTCCAGGTGGTATACCTTGCTGACATCCGCAAACCGGATAAGTGGGGTATCGATCATGTGCAGATCCCCTCACTGTTTCTTGAATTTTGCAACGAACCACTTGCGTTTGATATACAGCACAATACCTGCAACAACGATGATTCCCGCCGCAATCACCGGGTAGAATGAGCTGATCCCGCCACCTCTGCTGGCAGAAAAGAGGCTCGCGCCCCCCATATTGCCGCCGGTCCTGCCAGCACCACCAGTACCAGCTGCTCCCACGCTGGTACTTCCTGAGGTCCTCGATGCGGAGCTGTTACCACCAGTGCCTAAATCAGATCCGAGATTGAGTTTTTTGGTGACACTGTAGTCATTTCCCACTGCATCTTTCCAGCGCATTATAAGGGGGACGGATGAGAGATCCTGGCAAGTGAATGTCACTTCAAAACTCCCGGCATCATCAGAGGATAAGCTGCCAATTGCATATTCAGCATACGGCCCCATTGCCTGTGCCGGGGAGCCAACCGTGACCGTGAGACCTTTGGCATCAGTGATTCCGGTGTTGGTGATATCTCCGGTCATGTCATAATAGGAACCTTTGGGGGTCAGGACAACATTATTGACAATCGGTACTGCTGCAGTCTTGTCGTTTCCTATGATAACTGGCAGGATTACCTCTGCATAGTGATTGGTATCCCCGCTCTGGTAACTGATATTAAAGATCACATTTGTGGTCTGGCTGGGTGTCACCGTAAAAGGAACCTCGACAGAACTTTGTGCTGCGAGTGAACTGACATATTTTTCTGATGGGCTGATTTTAATCCCGCTCCCTGATGCTGTGACATGGATATTATCAATCTTCCCATCACGGGGATTGATGATACTCAGGTTTACTGTTTTTTCTATAGCAAGAGGAAATACCTGGGGTGCATCGGAGATGCCCGCCATGATATTAGATGAATCCACTTTGATAATGAGCGGATAATGGAAAACCTCGGCATCTTTCGTCTCTACCGTGAAAATGGCGAAATGACTACCATCGGGTGGAGGCGCAGTAACAAGGAACGAATACGTTATCGTGGAGCCGGATGCGATATAGCTCATCGTTTTCCAGGTATCTATACCGGTAACAACTACTGTTTGGCTGATAATGTTCGGATTTGCAAGCCCGATTGTCTGATTGCCTGTGTTCCCCAGAGTTATAGAAATTGTACCCTGCTCATAAGGATAGAAAACCCCCGGGTCCATGGTAACTGAAGATACATATAACACCGATGCTGTTGCGGCACTTGCAACTGGGATTACTGATACCATCAGCAACACCAGAAATATGCTGATTATGGCGGAATTTTTCTTCATGATTTCTCCATTGTTCGCAGATAAATAATTTACAGGATTATGCACTTTTTTTTTAGCGTCTGCCTTTGTCACTATGCTAAATTTTTTTTAATGGTTCAGATCAGTATGGTCATTAAAGGGGACCTCTTTGCAATAATTATGTAATTTAACTCTTACTTAATGTAATTTATAAGTTACTTTTTTTTAGAGATATGAGAGATCCGAACGCGGATGCTTTCCGACAATACGATAAATATTTCTTTGACAGTATCGGGTTCTCATAAGATAATTGGGTGATTTTCCCGTTGTTTCCCATCAGTAGGAATAATGGATTTTTCCTGACAGGACGCTTGGATCAAGTATTTTCAAGTATGGAGAAATCTGGAAAATTTTTCTGCATGAGGGGGGCACCGGTGTGTAAGGTTCCCCCTCTTTCCCAGAAGTAGTCGTCCCTGGGTGTGCAGAAATTCGGTCATTATTAGATTGTGGCGACACTCCTTACATGGGTACGGTTACGGCCGAACCCGGGCTGGGGCAGTTCGTCCTTGTGCGCTTCCATAAACTGCTGCATCAGGGTGTGGACGGTGTTCATATCTCCACTCTCAACAGCAGTACGGATGGCTGATACATCATACCCTTTTGCTTCAAGCTGGGCGAGACGGTTTTCCATCTTTCCAGATCCAAATCCGGGTGTATTCCTTTCGGTTGCATTCCGGCCGGGCATGAGATCCTTATACGTTTCTTTGAATTGCTGCATCAGGGTGTGGACGATATTCATATCCCCACTCTTAACAGTGGCACGGATAGCGGATACATCGATACCTCGCTCTTCGAAACGGTCGAGCATTTTTACCGGACCTCCTTCATGTGCGGTCTTGTTGCCGAAACAGTTACTATCAGAACCTGATCCCGCTGCTGCACCCACAGTGCCGATGACCAGCGCGATGGTACAGATGAGCGCAAGAGCGCCGAAATACAATTTTGGTGTTTTCATGGGTGTTCCTCCCTCATTGAAGCGGGGTGCTGCAGATTTTTTCATGTGCAGGTCACCGCTTACGTAATTTATATATTACTTAATGTAATTTAAAAGTTACTTTTTGTATTATTAAAAATACATTGAACCAGAAACAGGTAAAAGCGGAGAGTTGTAAAAAGGGATTTATTTGAGATCTGATTCTTCGCATTCAAAGATCTCTTCGACATTCACGTTAAAATGCCGTGCAATCTTGAACGCGAGGGTGAGGGACGGGACATACTTACTTTTTTCTATAGCGATGATGGTCTGGCGATAAACCCCAAGAGCGGTTGCCAGCTGCTCCTGCGTGATATCTGCCTTTGCCCGGAACACCTTGATGCTATTCTTCATCCGTATCCTCCCCGCCGTACTTCCGCTCGTAATAGAACTTAAAGCCGACATAGAGGAAGATGATGATGCACAGGAAGAGGAGCTGGATAAAACCGGGGTTTAAAAATGGCCGGCCAATCACCATATCCGTGGGGCTGTGCTCGCGCATAAACCGGAAAGTCGGCGTCCGCTCAAGGCCGAAAAAATTGCTGCTGGTCCAGACAATAAACCCAAGACTGAACGTGAAAAAGACCACCCAGAATATCTCCAAAGTATGGAATGCAGCTTTCTGGGAGATGGCAATCGAACGCTCATCTGCTATGATTCCCACAACCCTGCTCCGTGCCAGGTAAATGATGATAACTCCAACAATAAATCCAATCTGGATCGGGAGTGCGTTGTTCCGCTCCAGCGATAGCCAGAAGAGACCAACGAGGGCCGTAACTATGAGACCGATCAGGACATAAAATGAGTTCTGCTTCATAGGCTGTGTATGTAATTTATACATTACATTTAGTAAAAGATATCTGTCTGGAACTTTGTATAACCATCCAGGTTCCCAAGGGTACCACTATTTTCTTACCGCGTCCTCATTTCGCCCCGGATACCCTCGTATGGCACTGGCAGTTCCAGCCTCCGGAAGAATTCGTCAGTGAAGATCAGGCTGTTAACCACCGCCCATTCGGCACACCCGTGGCCTAAGCATGTATTGGGGAAGAATGGCTGGTTTTTGAGTGCGAAAGGGTTTGTTGCGAATTTATGCCTGAGGATTTTTTCAAATTTCCCGCTGGTTGTTTCTTCACCGGCTCCATGGGCCGCTCTATCCCCGATGACCACCCATTCCCGTGTGTAGTGCATGAGGTGGTTGCGGATCTCAATAAGGATCCGCAGGTTTGCAAATGCCTGATCACCCTCATCGAAGGATGGCATTCCTGCGATGAGAAGGATCTTCTGGTATTTTGATAGCAGCGGGGCACGGTCAAAGTTCTTCTCGTTCTTCCACTTTTCGCCAATCAACCGTAAGAGCGCTTCATGCTTTTCATCAGCATAGTAGTAGGCCCCATCTGCGACATCGGCATAGAGCTCATTGATGGTGGATTCTAAGAAGGAGACGGTGGACAGGACTGAGTTAAGGACAAAGACTTCGTGCCGGAGCTGGAAAGCAGCAGAGATCTCTTTTGACTCCCGGTATTCCTGCTCAATTGCATACGCGAGCTGGCAGAGAAGGGCGGCCGACTGGATATACCGGACCGAGAAACAGTCCCGGAACTGGATCGGTGATTCATCGCCACAGGTCTCAAGGGGGTTCTTGTCCATCTGTAGTATTCCGTTCTCTTTAGGAGGTAAAAAAGGATGAGGGGATCAGCGGTTGCCGGCACAGTCAATCTCGGCCGAGTAGATTTTAATGTCGATGACCGGTGTCCCGTCAAAAGCATCCAGTCCCCGGACTTTTAAGACACCGTCTTTCACTTCGAGAAGATCAACCATGCAGAGCGAGACGGGGTTTGGGCGGTCCGGTGACCGTATGGCAAACACACCTTTCTCTGCAGATGTCCCGGGGGGGATTGCCCGGAGCACAGTCCGGTCCGCCCGGTCGAACCAGCAGAGAACCCAGATATGCTTTCTCCCCTCCATCTGCCAGAGAGCGGGGCGGTATTGTTCATCTATCACGATCTCAGATAGGGTATCTGATAGGCGCCCCTGTCGTGGGGCATCACCCTTTTCTTTGTAGGGGGAGCGAACGTAACCTATCGGATGAATCTCTATGGGCGGGGAAGTCATGCGAGAAGAGATTGGGGATAGGGAGTATATACGAATAGCGAGGTGATCTGCAGCCACCTGGTTCTGTTTCGCTGGGTAAGGTTAAACCGGATGGCGGGTACCTGGTTCCCGGTACCGTTGAACCATGAGATTAACCGGGACAGCGACCTTCAGTTACCCTTATTATACCTCACATCGAATGATAGTAAGCACTTTTAAAAATGTGCTGGCAGATGTAAGTCCGACGTGCGACAACGCATGGCCTCAAGCAAGGCTTTGGGATTACAGAGAGTCAGTAAATAAACTGTACTTTTCTGGACTTACGTTTAGTCTATAAGGAGGCTACACTATGGCACGAATGCATGCTCGAAGAAGAGGCAAGTCATGCTCAGTCCGCCCCTACCGCAAGGATGTTCCCGCATGGTCCAACAAGGACGTAGCAGGGATCACAAAAGTTATCCTTGAACTCCGGAAGGAAGGCGCGTCGAGCAGCAAAATTGGACTGGTACTCAGGGACAGCTACGGAGTTCCCGATATTAAACTTGCCACCGGCAAGCGTCTCGGGGATATCTTAAAAGAGAACAAGGTCGCAACCGAGATTCCCGAAGATCTCCGTGACCTCATGATAAAGGCGCTCGGTCTGCGCAAGCACCTGAGTGAGAACAAGAAAGATCTGCACAACAAGCGACAGCTTCAATTGACCGAATCCAAGGTCCGCCGCCTCGTGAAGTACTACACGGGAAGCAAGAAACTGCCCAAAGAGTTTGTGTACAAGCCGGAGACTGCAGAGATTCTGCTGTCCAGATAATCCATTAAGAACAATTATCCACACACCCATGTCACTCGATACCGCAGCAGAAACCGTGGCCGGACAAATTCGCCGGCAGGAGTTCATCGAAGTGTTCGCACACCACGATGCAGACGGCATAGCCGCTGCCTCAATCCTCTGCCACGCAATGCTGCGTTCAGGGATACGTTTCCGGCTCCGCGTCCGGCAGGAGATTACTGTCAAGGACGTAACGGGTGACGATTCCTACCTGCTCTGCGATCTCGGTGCAGGTATGACCGATCTTCCGCACGACTCAATCGTGGTGGATCACCACCTTCCGGTATTCGAAGGTGAGTTCCATGCAAACCCAAGACTTGCCAGTATTGACGGCGATCTCGAACTATCGGCAGCAGGCACTGCGTACATTGTCGCCCAGAAGATGGGAGACAACCGCGACCTTGCCGGGCTTGTGATTCCCGGCATTATCGGTGACGGACAGGAGATGACCGGTAAAAACCTTGAGATCTTCAATGAGGCGATTACCAACGGTATCATCGTACCGGACAGGGGACTCACCCTGCCGGGCAGGGACTTAACCGAACGGTTCTATACCGCGATCTGCCCCTACCTTGAAGGTGTGAGCGGCAACGAGGAACTCGTATCAACGCATATCAACCAGTCCGCTGGCACTGACGGCGTCCGGCTCGAAAACCTGCTCTCGCAGGTTGTGATCTCAGCAGCACCGGGCACAACGCAAACCGGCCTGAATGCGATCTATGGCGATACCTACCACCTCCAGCGCGAAGTGATCGAAGATGCCCACGCACTCACCGCAGTCATTGATGCCTGTGGAAAAGCCGGGCGCGGTGATCTCGGTGCTTCCATTTGCCTCCGGTCGTCTCACGACATTGACCGGGCATGGGAGATTGCACGAAAGCACCGCGTCGGCGTGATCGATGCGATTCGTTCTGCCCACCCGGCAGAAGGGACACCGGGCGTCTTTGAAGTGAAGGATGTCACGCTCGCAAGCGATGTGGCCGATGTGTTTGCCCGCGACAGGGTAAACGCACAACCGGTGCTGGTCTATGCACGGGATGGAAAATCCTGCCGGATATCGGCACGCTGTCCCGCCGGAGTTGAACATGAACTCGGACCCCTGCTTAAAAACCTTGCACTCGCAAACAACGGGCATGGCGGCGGACACAACCGAAGGGCAGGTGCAACCATCCCCTGCGATCAGATCGGTGCGTTCACAAAGGCGTGGCAAAAGGCGGTGGCATCCTGATGCAGATCGAAGGCAGGATCACTACAAGGCACAGGAATGCTGACGCTGTTGCATCGGCATTAACCCCGGACAATATGCACAACATGACCACAACCGCAAACAGCGATAGGGTAACAACGGTGATCACCGGTACACAGATACGGTCGGTCATTGCATCGGTGGATGATTATCTGATGAATCTGGCAATAGCGGAAGACGCAAACGAGGTCTCCGCCCCCAACAACAATCACCAGGTGATGTAAGTATGGCAAAGAAGAAACAGGTTGGAAGAAGAGTTGAAGGCTGGAAAGCCAAGAGCTGGTACAGGGTGCACACCCCCGACAACCTCGGGAAAGTGTTCATCGGCGATACCATTTCAAACGATGCTGATAATGTTATCGGCAGGATCATGACGTCAACGCTCGGCGAGATCACCAATGATTACGCCAAGCAGCACATGAAGATGAGCTTTAAGATCAATTCCGTAGCCGGCGACTCGGCCTACACTGAGTTTGTTGGTCACGACGTGACAAGGGACTATCTCCGCTCGCTCGTCAAGCGCCGCAGCTCCCGCGTGGACTGCCATGTCCCGCTGGTTACAAAAGATGGCAAGAAAGTCCATCTGACCATCAGCTGCTACACGTTTGCCCGTGCAAACATCTCGCAGGAATGCGCAATACGCAAGATCATCACAGAAGCAGTCACCGCACAGGCATCCGCTTGGGACTTAACCACGCTTGTCAACGTGATTGTCTCCGGTGAGATCTCAAGGGATCTCTTCAAGGCAGTCAAGATCATCTACCCCACCCGCAGGGTCGAGATCATCAAGTCCAAGGTTGAGCCTGTGGCAGCACGGATCTCAACTGCATAAATCATCCCCCCATTTTTTCATTCTTTTTTACCGGCAATTAACCGGTAAATCTCCCCACCACCAAGAAACCTAATTACCCCGCCCGTCCAACATTCCATACCAATGACTGCGAGCAGGATTCTTCTTATCGTTCTCGATGGAATCTCCGATCGCCCCTGTCCCGTGCTCGGGGGCACCACCCCGCTTGCAGCAGCAAAAACACCTGTTCTTGACAAACTTGCACAGGAAGGCTGCTCTGGCATCATGGATACCATCGCGCCGGGCATCCGCCCGGGTTCGGATACTGCACACCTCGCCCTTCTCGGGTATGATCCCTACAAGTATTACACCGGCAGGGGTCCACTCGAATGCGAAGGTTCGGGTATTCACATGGAGCCGGGTATGATCGGGTTCCGGTGTAACTATGCCACGATATCAAAAGAGGGGCTCATCATCGATCGCCGTGCCGGGCGCATCCATGATACCGCCGTTTTGAGTGCCGCCATACAAGACGGGGTGGATCTCTCGAAGTTCGGTGTGGATTTTATATTCCGCTCGGGTGCCGGGCACCGGGCTGCCCTTGCACTCAAAGGAGAGGGAATCGGCCACTGTGTCACCTCCAATGATCCCAAGAAAGAGGGCGTAAAGCCGCTCACCGTCTCTGTGATCAAGAAGTCCCCGGCCCATGAGAAGACCGCCGCAGTCTGCAACGAGTTTGTCCGGCAGTCCACAAAGATTCTCTTTGAACATCCAATGAACCGGGACCGGCTCGCACAGAACCTCAACCCAGCCAACGTGGTGCTGATGCGTGGCGCAGGAGAGATGGGAAAGTACGAACCGTTCCAGGAGAAATATGGTATATCTGGGTCGGTTATCTCAGCAGCCAGCCTGATTACCGGTATCGGCCGGGCAGTCGGTCTCCCGCATATCGAAGTTGCCGGCGCCACCGGCTCGCAGAACAGCAATGTAGCTGGCAAGATCTCGGCTGCTCTTAACGAGTTAAAGACCAAAGAGTTTGTGCTCATGAACATCAAGGGTGCGGATGAATCCGGTCATGACGGGCTTGCCGAACAGAAGAGGGATTTTATCCAGAAGATCGATCCGCTCCTCGAACCCCTGCTGGACCTCAAAGACACCATCATCATCATCTGTGGGGACCACTCAACGCCCTGCACAATCAAGGACCACAGCGCCGACCCGGTGCCGGTCCTGATCAGGGGCGACGGTGTCAGGATGGACGATGTATTCCACTACGATGAATACCACTGTGCAAAGGGTGGGCTCAACCGGATCCGGGGAACGGACCTGTTGCCTATCGCACTCGACCTGATCAACAAATCACATAAATTCGGAGCCTAAAGGGCATTTTAACGAGGGATGAATGAGAGAGCGAGCCGTAAAAAACTGGCATAAGCACTGCCTGCTTCCTGATGGTACCGAGCTGCAGGAACACAGCATCAAAACCAACAGGGATATTGTGATCGGGGAGTTCTGCCAGATCGATTACGGCCTGAGAGGAGCAGATGTCTATGTTGGCGAATCCTCAAAGATCAGCGAGTATGTCTGGGCAAACGGCGACGCACGGATCGGCAACCTCTGCGAGATCGGGAGTGATGTCATCGCAAAGCAGGATGCGTACATTGGTGAAGGCGTGAAGATCAACGGCCGGCTGGTCGTCTCCGGCACCCTCGATATCGGTGAGAAGGTCGAGATCAAAGAAGGGTTTGAGGCAACCGGTGCCATCGAGGTGAGAAACCCGATGCCGGTCTTCATGTTCATCCTCATCTACTTCATGACGATGTTAAAGATCCAGAACGAAAAAGAACTCGACCGGATTATCGACAATCTCTTCTCTGAAGAAGAGGGGAAGAAAGAGATCCCGCTCATGATCCCTGCCCGCTCAAAACTCAACATGAAACTTTTTGCCGTTCCCTCCACCATGAAGATAGGGAAGAACTGCCGGTTGCATGGGAATATCCGGGCTGGTTCGATCGATGTCCAGCAGAACACGGTGATCTTTGGAAGCCTGCGGGCAAAAAACCAGATCCGCGTAGTTGAAGGTGTCACGATTCACGGCAATGTGGAAAGCGGTAGTACCGTCTATGTGAAGAAGGGAGCCCATATCCTCGGCAATGTGATCGCAAAGGCGATCGTGCTCCACGAAGAGGCAAAGATTGACGGGATTATCCAGGCGCCGCACGGTATGCGGATCGAGCGAGGACCATGAACATAGCAGAAATTTTTGAGCTCGAAGACCTCCGGTTGGTCGAGCAGTCGTTTGCTGATCTTACGGACAGCAGGTTCAATCGTATACTGACTGAACAGGGTGCCAGAGAAGGGCGCCTCCTTTTGGATGAGGCAGAAGAACCGCTCGCCCTTGCATTCCAGGGCGCGGATGGCTGGATTGCCGGCACGTTTCTCTGCCGGAACCCTTCGGTTTCCCTCATCGATCTCTTCGAGAGCGTAAATGGTGAGATCTTCCAGGAGAACCGGGCGGTCTTTGCAGCAGCAGTGCGGGAATATTTCAGTAAAGCCCTCGCAGCTGATGTTTCACCTGCGATTGAAGATCTCAATCCCGCCCGACGCGGAATTCTCGGAACCCTAATTGAAAATATCTGGGGAAGTGGCAGTGGCGAGACCTGTGTTGACTGTTGCTGCGGGTCAGGTGTCGGCTCGCTGGTGCTCCGGGATCTCTCTTACTCCCCGCTATCGTATGACAACGATGCTTCGCTACTATCACGGGGGCTTTATACCGGACGACTCCTGTCCTCCGAGACAATGTGCATTAATGCGATGCTCGCTTCGCAGTATGTGGAGCCCTCCCCCAAGGGAATCGGGATCATGATGGGCGAGATCAACAGTTTCTCACAGGAGATGTGGGAAGCGATCGTACGGGAACTCTTCACTACCACCAAAGAGACGTTAATCACGGTGGGAACAGAGCCCGAAGCCCGGCTCGTGGCTGAATGGGGTAAAGAGATGGAGCGCACGGTTGAGGTTACGGAAAATCCCGCAGATCCCATCTACGATCTCTGGGTATGCGAGGCGCACATTGCGTAAAGATGAACGAAAAAGGATTATTCCGGGGTCTTGACGCGCTTTAACTGCTCGCGGACTGACAGCCCGTTCTCTTTTGGACTCTTGAACGGGGGGGTGCAGGACCGTATTCCCCGTTTCTCAGAGAACATCTCGTCCGGATTGAGATCGTCTCCGGTAAGTGTCCGGGTCAGGTTCTGCAGATCTTTTTTGACCTTTAGTTCCTGCTCTTTTTGTTCCATAATTAATACTGATCCGTTTGAGTGGATAAAGGGTTTTGTGTGTTTTTGTCCGGCACTGTATCTGACAACCTGGCCTAAGATGATGGCACCGGGAGGGTGAGATCGCAAAGGCATTCACATGAATTTCATAATTCACCCATAAGAGGTTGGCAGAACCGGTGGTGACACCTCGTTTGGCCGGAACCAATTTGGGGAGAACTTGCGGTCGCTAAAAACCGGTTATTTCTTTGCAGCGTCAAGCATCAACTGGTAAAACTCGTCTGGCATATCAGCCATTGGCACATGGGATGACGACAACTCAAGGTAGGTCCAACCATTTTTTGCCGCAGCAATTTTTTGACGGGCGAAACGGGTTACATCTTTAAATTCGCTTTTTGTGCAGAGAATATAGGTTTTTGGCAGGGATTCAATGTTTGCCGGGTCAAACTCCAGTTTTTCTACATACGGCAGAGCCGGTTCCGGCAAAAAAGGCCGGCTATCAGACGCAGCAGTCAGTCCCAGATTAAGAAGGTCATACAGGGATTGTCCGGGGTCTGGCAATGCGGCATCGAGATATACAAGACGTCTGATCCGATCAGCCATTTTATCCGCAACACCGGTGATAACCATCCCGCCGTAACTGTGCCCGACTAGAATAACATCCCGTAAGTCATTTTCAGCTATCAACGAGCATATCTGCCTGATATGATCGGTCAGGTGACAGCGGTTCTCGTCCATGAGGGACGGTGCAAAAACTCGATGGTTATGTGCCGTGAGCGCTGAAACCGTCCCATCCCAGTATCCGGCCCCCATGTTGCCGTCTTTGGTATGAACAGGATCTCCAATGGTAAGCCGGTTCCATGTTTCTGTCGACATGTTGCCGCCATGAACAAGAACGTATGTTGCCATGTTGATACTCTCCGAATCTGATAGTCTCTGCAGGCTTTGCCTGTTGAGCCAGTAAGAGACTGTTTTTCTAAAGTATGCTATAAACATTTTTTCAATACCAGCTGATGGATTCCCGGGCCGGTGTGGACCGTAGGCTGGCCATGTCTCATGGTCGGGGGTGCAGCCGTGGGTCAGGAGGGAACACAGCCGTATGGGGGCAGGTTTTTTTTAAGGTGGGCTCGAAAGAATGTATTCAAACTAAAAAAGAATCAATATCCAGTCTTCACAACCGGGTTTATCCCGATGTCAAGGTATTGGCCTTTTTCCCGGGTGTACTGCGGCCAGGTTACATTGCCACCGGCTGGATCACCGTTCTTTGCAAACCGTACCCAGGTATCCATCATCATATCGGAGACACGGGCACCCGCGGGATCCGGGACAATCGAAGAAGGCCGGAAGATAAAGAAGAGTTCCTCGCCATGGAATGCACCGAGTGGACTGTCCGGCAACATCTCATACGAGAACCGGTACAGGTACGTGTTCTGGTTCAACTTCGATTGGGATCCGGCAACAAACTCTGCCGCAGTGCTGAAATCAACATCCGTCATGATCCGCTTCATCTGGAGCTGGACTTCTTCTGAAGTTGTGGCCGGGTATTTTTGAAGGACTTCCGGGGCGTACTCATCGAAATGGTCCCGGATATATTGTTTGTACTGGGTAACGTTCATTCCGGTATTTGCGGCAAGCGTTGAACCTTCATCGGTGTTGGTACCGATGATAAGGGGGACCGGGTTCTGCCGTTTCTCAAAGAAGATCTTCTCCGGGTCATCAGGGATCAATAGCCCGTCAATGTTTGGTTTGAACCGGAGCGTGTGGACCTTCCAGAATGCCGATGCCGGATCGGGCGTTGCATTGACAAGGGTCCAAGCATCCAGGCTCCGCATATTCCTGATAGCGTCCGGGCCCTCATAACCGAGGCTTTTTGCATACTCTATGCCATACTGTTGGGCTTCTGCCTTCGAGCTGATGATATTTATCTCAGACCCGTTTGTCCACAGGGGCCCGCTCTCGACAATTGCCTGCCGGTAGAGCCCTCTCGTGTCGTTGCCCGCGAGATGGACAAGAACACTTGTAGCCCCGGCAGATTCCCCGAAGATCGTGATGCGGTCCGGATCCCCCCCGAATCCCGCGATATTTTTCTTTACCCACTTTAAGGCCGCGATCTGATCCTGCAATCCGTAGTTGCCTGAAGTGTTCTTCTGGGATTCGTTTGCGAGGGCAGGATGAGTCAGGAATCCGAGCGGTCCCAGGCGGTAATTCAGGTTGACGAGCACAACGCCTTTCTTGGCAAGGTTAGTCCCGTTATATAGGGGTATGGACCCCCCTCCCTGCAGGAACGAGCCGCCGTGGATGAACACCATGACCGGAAGTTTTTCATCCGGGCTCATGGCCGGGGTCCAGACGTTCAGGTACAGGCAGTCTTCGCTCATATTCCCCGGCTGGCCATCTGCAGATCTATCCGGCAGGACAATTTGCGGGCATGCCGGACCATATGCGGTTGCCGGGCGGGTTCCCTGCCACGGTTGGGCGGGTAATGGAGGCTTCCACCGGAGGTCACCGGTCGGGGGTGCTGCATAGGGGATGCCGAGGTATGCCCGGATGCCATCTCTCGTGGATCCGGAGACCGGGCCGGATTCTGTCCTGACAACACCGGAATCCGTATTCGTACTGGTACATCCAGCGAGAAGAATGAACCCGGTGAGAAGAAGTACAATCGTTATAAGACAAAGGGGGCATCGATAGTTGCGAATCATAAAAATTTCAACGTAGTATGTGTGTACGGATGAAGGGGGTTTATAGATTCTGATAGTATTATGGCTGGGCTACTATGGAACCGGAATGCAGATCCAACCAATGCCTGCAAAAATCCGTAGGCTGATATCAGGATATCAGCTCACAAGAAAATCCAGCACGCACTCACTGAACAAATCCGGCACCTGGTACATCAGGCCGTGACCTGCACCAGGGATCTCGACCAGCTGTGAACCGGGGATCTGCCCGCTTATGATACGGGAGTTTACGGGTGGGACGATCACGTCATCGGTTCCGGTAATAACAAGCGTTGGCGAATGGATGTCGCCCAACCGATCGAATGCCCCCGTCCATGCGAAGAATGCCGCTGCCTGTCGTGCCACAATCTCATCTTCTGTGGTCTCATATACTTCCGGGCAATAACCGGTGGGATCATGGAGAGCAAGCCATGATGACGGGAAAAGTAGGGAGAACATTCGGTTAACTACCTCCTGTACGGTCCCGCTCTTATCCATGAGCCGGGCCAGGATCTCCGGTTGCATTCTTACCGACTCTGAACCCCCGCATTCTCCGGCAACCAGAATAAGTCGGGTTACTTTTGCTGGAAAACTGAGCGCAAGTTCCTCTGCAACTGAAACCCCCATGGAAAGACCGATGACATGGGCAGATGAGATGCCGAGTGCATCCATCAGGGTTGCGGTATCCCTGGCAAGCAAGGGGATGGAAAACGGTTTGTCCGATGCCGATGAGTAACCCGTGCCGCGGTTATCGAAGATGATGACCCGGAAGTGCTGAGAGATTTTTTCAAGAACGGGTGGGTTCCACATATCCATCGTTGACCCTAATCCGTTGATGAAGACTACCGGATACCCGGACCCTGACTCCCTGTACGCAAGCGTCACATCGTCAACAGGCACTGTCTTTGCCGGAATCCGGGTCACGACACAATCTCTGTACTGAAGGGTTATTATTTTTCGGTATGAACACCGGTTTTCTGGTCATGACAAAATAACAAGAGGTAAAAAAAGGTGGAAAATTTTAGAAGGCTCACTTGAGCTTTTTCTCGAGCTTCTTGAGCTTCTTCTTGGCCTCTTGGCTACCCGAAGCCGCCTGCTTCGAGAGTTCTTCTGCCTTGGCCTTCTTTGCTTGGTTCAGCTTCACCAGTTGTTTCTTACTCGTTGGCATACAATCACCTCGCTACACCATTAACTGATTCTAATTAGCTTTTTTCCTTCTTAAATATCCCTGTATCGTTGTACCTGACTGTAAAAAACAAAAAATCGAAAAACTGACCAGTGATTCTTAAAGAAAATTCCGTAAATGGGGGTTCATGTGACACAGGACATCTGGCAAGATCAGCAATTATCCCGCACTATATCGACAACAGCCAGGAACAATCCATTCAATGATTTAAATGGACGAGAAAAAAGGAATTATCTCTTTTTTAAATATGCTGCAGGACAGGACTTCTGCCACTCCCTCAACCGAATTCCATAAACCACCCGTACAACTCCGTACAGGATTAAAAAAATCCCTACCGCCATACTAAAGAAAAGTAAGGTATTTTCCGGTGATAAAATTAAATAAACCCCCAGCAGTATTGCACCAAACGAAGAGAATGCAACAATGCTTCGCACAAAGAAATCGAAGATGATAGTGGCTGCAGCAAGAACCATCAGACAACCGAAGATAATAAGGCTGACCCCGATGAGTATCCCGGCAGTCACTATAATTAAGTCCGGGTTTACCAGCGAAGCCAGAGCCAGCAGCACTCCGACTGCACCAATCCCGACAATCAACCATTTGGATAATCCACCACCGTCAATGAATAATCCTTCGGCTATCAGGATACCGGCAAGAACGAGAATGACAAGGGTGCTGAAGATAACAATGAAACCGATGGCATGACGAGGGAAGAAGAATGATGCAATACCGATAAAAAGCGCAATAAAACCTGAAGCGGTGATAGAACCCCATTTCAGATCGCAGAACTCGTACACGGTCAACCTTTTTTATTTCCTGATTATTAAACGATTGTTGAATTACCTTGAGGGGGACTTGTTTATATCCATGAGATTTTCCCGGCAGTCCTCGCACCTATGACAATAAGAACAAGACCCACTATTGTGAAAGCGGGAGATTTCCAATCCCAACCCAGAAGATAACTCATAGCATTGATCAGAATCATGACAAATCCTATACCTGCCATGATATATCCTGATATCAGCCGTTTCTCCATGATCCACTATCAATTTGATATGCAATTAAACAATTCGATAACCGCCGGTTACAAATAACTGAATGAACTCTGTCTGGATACATGCGAATAAACCCCACTATGTCCCCGCTGAGGCCCGGGGGTTGGCCGGGTCTCCGCGGGGTCCGGTCTTGAGCCGGTCATTGCATGCCGTTTGACAATTGCCAGTACAGGAACGGGCAACGGGACGGGCATTCACCAGAGAGTTTTTAGGAGAGTGAACATCGGAAACGACGAAACAATATGAGTAAGGAAGGACGACCGGGAAAATGGCAGATACATAGCGTTAAAAATATTGTAGCGTAATATTCACAAATGTTCTCTGGTCTGATCCAGATGACAAAGAGAAGGCGGGTCCCTTAACAATCTGCCATGTAACGGATCCCTGGCATTTTTGTCTGACAGCAGAGGGGAATAAAATCGTATGCAATCGTGTAAAGTAACAAGTTGTGTTCTGGTAATCTGCCTGATCCTTACGGGATTTTCTTTTCTGGCTGGTTGTACCCAGAAGGGACCGGATGCCGGTCCTGTGAAAACAGGTACCAGTGTTGTCAAGACTGACGCTGGCTCGGTTTCAGGGTTACAGCAGGACGGGCTCCGGGTTTTCAATGGGATCCCGTTTGCAGCTCCCCCGACCGGTGAGCTTCGGTGGAGACCGCCCGCACCGGTAAAGTCATGGGATGGCGTGAAGGAAACAAAGATGTATTCACCTGCCTGCCCCCAACCGGCCGCTGCTGATCCCACCCTGAATATGAGCGAGGACTGCCTGTATCTCAATGTCTGGACACCTGCAAAGAATTCCGACGAGAAACTACCGGTCATGGTCTTTTTATATGGCGGGGCATTCGGAAAGATTGCCGGCTCCATGCCACTCTATAACGGCACAGCTCTTGCAGAGAAGGGCGTCGTTGTCGTCACTACCAATTACCGGGTTGGCGCTCTCGGGTTCCTCGCCCATCCCCAACTAGATAAGGAATCTCCATATAACGTCTCGGGCAATTACGGGCTCCTAGACCAGATTGCTGCCATGCAGTGGGTCCAGCGGAATATCGGGCAGTTCGGCGGCGACCCGTCCCGGGTGACCATCTTCGGGCAATCAGCAGGAGGGGAGAGTATCCTTATCCATCTGGTCAGCCCGCAGAGCAAAGGGCTGTACCAGCAGGCAATTGTCGAGAGCGGTACGTTCTGGACGACCGGTGCGGAAATTAATGCCCTCTATTCCAAAGGGGGTGCCGAGCAACTCGGGGAAACGTTCGCACAAAGCCTCGGATACTCCGGCCCGGATGCGATTACACAGATGCGAAAACTGAGTTCCCAAAAGATTACCAATGCCACCCCCTGGCCGGCCTCTTCATTCCAGATGGTTAACACCCGGCATTTCGAGCCAACGGTTGACGGCTGGCTCGTCCCCGATGATCCTGACATCCTTTTCCATCTCCACCGGCAAAACCCGGTTCCCCTGATTATCGGGAACAACGCAGATGACGGGACCACGCTTGCTGCGAATGCAAACATGACCGTTCCGGATTACAAAATATTTATCGAAGACCGGTTCGGAAAGAATGCAGATGCGGTTCTCTTAAAATATCCTGCCAATTCGACCGCTGAGGTCCAGCTCCGGCTTGAGCAGATCATGACCGACTTTGACTTCACTGAAGGTGCGAAGTTTGTAGCGGGTTCGATGGCGGACCTGAACAAGAGCACCTACCTGTACCAGTACTCCTTTGTGCTGCCCGGGCAGCCCTATGGTGCATTCCATGGCAGCGAGACTATCTTACTGTTTAAAGTTCCGATTCCTCCGAATCCGGCGAATGATGCGGTCTCAGATAACCTGATCGATCTCTGGACCCGGTTTGCAAAGACCGGGGACCCGAACGGGGGGATGAATGTTACGTGGCCACGATATAACAAGGAGCGTGGCCAGTATCTCGATATTGGTGCAGTACCGAGCGTTAAGAGCGGATAGTAAGCCACACCTTTTTCTGGTAAGATACAATACGCGAACCTGGGCTGGATAAGTAGCACGGTCAAAAGGAAAATTACCCCTGTTTTGGGATCCGGAACGAATAGTCCGTTCAAATGATATGCGTCACATCTCCTCACCGGTGCGACTGGAGGAACTTAATGATACGTTCCTGTATGTCATGAACCTGTGGCGAGATCCATCCACAGAAATGGGAACCTTCCCGCACCCATAACTCCTCGGCATGGGGAATATTCTTGCGGGCATACACACCGTGATAGAAGAGGACATCGCTGTCATGGGTCCCGTGGATGATGAGCGCCGGGCACCGTATCCTGTCAACAGGAAGATCGGGAAGCGTTGCGAACTGCTTCATATCATTGTCAACGCCGGCCTTCCTTTTAGGATAATCCGACATTGACCGCACGAGCCGGAAGAAAAAGCGCATCTGGTCGTGATCCTGTAACGCGGCTTCGACCTGCTTATCGATCTGCTCGGGCCGGAGCATGGACACCTGCTGGATGAACTCGTGCAGGATCTTTTTTGGGAACCGGGTGGAGAAGAAGCTGATGAGCTGCTCTCCGGGCCCGCTTAAGAAAATTGCCTCAGTTATGGCATTGGCATTAGCCGGCATCAGGTATTGTGAGACAACGGCATCCGCAGCAACCAATGCAGTAACCCGGTCCGGATACCGTATGGCAAACTCGTAGCCGGACGCACCCCCGGCCGACCCGAAAATAACCGCAACCTTTTCTATCCCGAGCGTATCCAGCAGGGCCGCAAACAGGTCGGCCTGCTCACCGGGGGTTTTGCCGGAGGAGAGCGGGGTGCCAAGATATCCCGGCCGACTCGGTGCCAGAACCGAGAAACCGTAGCGGGTTAACCAGTCAAAGAGCATGAGGCTCTGATCATATCCACCGGGTCCTCCGTGAATGCCCAGCAAAACCGGGCCTTCCCCAAGAAGGGCATATTCTACCGTTCCCTTTGCTGTAGTTGCGGTGCGGTTTATGGCAGTAAGCTCATCCTGCCGTGCGACCTCGGCTTTTATCCACTGCGGGAAGTCAGATGTGAACAGGACATCATAGGTTTCCTCTGGCATGAACTGTCGTTGACACTGATATATGAAAAGGGTTTTTGCCAAGATTTTGATTTCTTTGTCAGGCCGCGGGAACGGGAACCACCAAGAACATAGCGTACCCGTTGCCGATGTTCCTGGTCACGTGACCCTTGCCCGAGGTATCCTCCAGCAGGACGAGGTCCCCCGGTCCCAACCGCCTTACCGTGCCATCGGTCGTCTCCATTTCCACTGCACCCGACATGAGGGCCAGGAACTGCCGGGTGGGACAAGGGTGCCAGTCGCCGATCCAGCCGGGCTGAAACGAATAGAAGCGATACTTCGACGCGGGTTTGTCCACGGAGATGTAGAACGGGGCAGCGGGGGGCGCTCCCGTCGCGAGACTCTGTTCTACCGTTACTGTATCAAAGTGTGAACCACCCTGTGCGTCTGCATATAATCTGTGATACGTCACAGTGGTGAGATTGGGCGAGAGTTTTTGAGCCATGGTTTGTTTTCCTCCGTACGATATGCGGGATGACATACTTTCCGATGAGAGAATAAACAGAACGATCAGGGATAAAGGTTACGACACGTCTTAATGTTTGATGAAATACGCAATCTTATTTCTCTATCATACGGAATCGGCTTGTCCATGGGGAATTGCACAGGGACTGACACGTAACGGAACTTTTGGGAGTGCGAATGATTCCGGAAAGGGCTTAGCTGCTCCGGAACCGGAAGGCAGGCTTCTGAACAACAATGGTGTACCGGATCCGGCAGCCGGGGCATCATACCGCCAAGGGAACCCCCTCGGCAATTGAGCAAGATCCGGGATAACTGCCAGAAACGGATAACTACACCACATTATCAACGGATTTAAAAAATATAAGAAAAAGATAATTCTATTCAACCCTGAAAAATTTGTTCGAACTTCTGGGCAAACGAAGGGAAAAAATCCAATTTTCTTGACATAACACCCTCAAGCAGAACCGGTTGTTCTGCATACCCGAGTTTTTCCAGCAGGTCTGGTGTACCTGCAGCGAACAGATACGTCCGCTGATCGAGAATATCCGTTACGAGAACAATACTCACCACATATCCATGTTCTGTCTGAAATTTGTCGAGAGACTCGCGAATTTCTTTTTTGTTTTTCAGAGGAAATTCGTCTGAACCGGTCATAATCTGGGCAATTGACACATTCCTGCCCTGCAGGGTATACTCTTTCACGTCACGAACAATCAGTTCCCTGATGGGGATTCCATCAAGAACCAGTCCCTTGTTAATCAGGGTTTTTCCAAAACTTCCCGGATCAATTCCCGTCATATTCGACAGATTTGCTACCGCTTCTTTGTCCTGGGCTGTCGTTGTTGACATCCTGAGCCCCAAGGTATCGGAAAGAATACCTGCGAGGAGGATTGTTGCAATTTCCGGGGCTGGAGTAACCTGTTCTTCGCGATATCGCATCGTAATAATCGTAGCGGTAGATCCAACAGGTTCATTTCTGAACCGGATCGGGTTCAATGTTGTAATTCCCCCGAGCCGGTGATGATCCATGATCTCCTTGATTTCCGCAGTTTCTATTCCTTTAACTGCCTGGTCATATTCGTTATGATCAACAAGTATGACGGATTTGTTGTGAGCGTTTTCTATCAGCACCGGTGATTTCAGGCCCGCAGTCTGGAGAGCATATTGAGACTCGGCATTCAGATCACCAGACCGTGCAGGAATATAGAGGGAACCGGGATGTATTCGGTTCAGCAACGCGGCATACGCAACTGCACTGGCAATGCTATCCGTGTCCGGTTGCCGATGACCGATAACATATATTGGCACGGGTACCGGGGAGACGACACTGCTATTACTGCCGGACAGCCCGTAAGATCCTGGTGTTACCGTTGTTGGCTGCGGCGTCTGGGCCGCTATCTGCTGCGGCTGGGTACATCCGGCAATCAGTAAAGCCGAGATGGCAATGAACGTGAAAATGAAAAGTATCTGTTTGTTCACGGATCACCTTGTATTGGGGAGGTTCTCTAAAATTTTTAAGGGATTAGTCCCATTCCAGCGACTAAATCTCGTGTTCCACTAGCTTGATTATACGTTGTATTTTGGGATAGTCATTTCTCAATGAAGCGTGCGGACCGCATAATCCTTTGCTCCCTTTGCAAAGGATCCAACCGGGGGTTTATCTTCCGGATCAATATAGCAGTCAATAACGGTAGGTCGTCCCGATGCCAGAGCCAAGGGGAGAGCCTTTGCAAGAGCACCGGGTTCCCGCACGGTAATACCGGTTGCACCCAGGGATTCAGCAAGTTTGGCAAAGTCAATCGGTTTAAAACGGGTAAGAATGGTATCATCCCCGATTGAGTATGACTGCAGGGTATGGATGAGCCCGAGGAGTCCGTTATTCATAACCACCCATACGACAGGGATATCATAATTTACCGCAGTTGCTATTTCCATACCATTCATACAGAAACAGCCATCACCGACAAGGGCAACAACCGGCCGCTCAGGTGCTGCCAGTTTTCCCCCGATACATGCAGCAGTTCCAAATCCCATGGTAAGAAGACCAAACGGTGCAATGAACTGACCGGGATGATTTATCTTCAGGTAATGCAGGGCCCAGACGAGATGGCTGCCAACATCACAAAAGAGAATTGCATCTTCAGGAAGACCTTCCTGCAGGTCGCGGATTAAGCGCTGGGGCTTGATTGGTACCTGTTCACTATTCATCAGATCAGGATTAGCTAACCTCGGTGTCTTTCTTTTTATCTCAGCGAAGGTCTCTTTTCTCTTCTCAATGGACTGTTCCAGATCATCAAGATACCTCAGGGCACGAAAAGACATCTCTGAAATGACGGTTCGTGCATCGCCAATAAGCGGGATATCGGGATGATAATTAATCTCAATCTCCATGGGATCGATATTAATATTGATGAAACATTTCGAAGGAATTATGGACGGATCCCATGAGAAGGTTGTTGTCTGGCTCATACTCGACCCAATCACGAGAAGAAGATCTCTCTCCTCTGATTTGATGTATTCTTCAGCAAGGACAGACCCCCCAAATCCAAGAACCCCAAGGGCCAGTGGATGATCCTCTGGAAAGGCTCCCTTGGCTTTGGGTGTAGTAGCAACCGGGATCTGAAGCATCTCAGCCAGTTCAGAAATATCCTGGCAGGCACCGGATGCGACCGCACCGGTTCCAATAAGGATCACCGGAGATTTTGCCTCACAAAGTTCGCGGGTTGCATCGATCACCCGCTTTCGATCGAAATACTCCGCGGGCGGGGGGATAAAAGGTCTTGTCGGGAGGGTAACTTCCACCGTCTCCATGAGGATGTCTTTTGGCATGCTAATGTGCACAGGTCCTTTCCTCCCGGTCATCGCAGAGATGAATGCCTGTTCAAGATCATACTGAGCCGCATACTTGGATGTGAGCATGGAGCTGCTCTTGCAGATGGTTTCAAACAACTTTACAGAGTCAATACCAACACCGGTCGAGTCCTGAAGAGTTCCCTTCTTATTGGTATACGTTGGAATCTGACCAGAAAATACTGCTATCGGAACCTCATCGACATATGCATTGGCAACACCGGAGATCAGGTTGGTAACCCCGGGGCCTGAGGTTGAGAAGCATACCCCCGGAACTCCTTTTACCCGGGCATATCCATCGGCCATAAAGGCTGCACCCTCTTCGTGTTTGGTGAGGATTGGAATGATCGTCCCTTTCTTTTTGCAGGCGATGAGAAACGGTTCAAGCGTGAGTCCGGGTACACCAAACATATGAGTGATTCCCTGCAGCTCCAGATATTCAAAGATAAGTTCAGCAACAGTGCATTTCATGTTCATATCTCCTTAAAGAGAAACTCCCCCTTCAGAGGAGCGTGATTTGAGTTCCTGAATCGCTGCCGTTTCAGAAGGGTATATCGGAAATATCCGGGAAAAACCAGAAATATCAAAAATTTCCTGCACATAGGGGGATAATGAGCATAATGCAAGGATTCCTCCGGATCGCTTCAGGGATTTTTGCGTTGAGAGAAGCACTTTGAGGGCAAGGCTTGAGATGTAGAGGTTCTGGGAGAAGTCACAGACAATAACCGCCCGGTCAGAGATCAAACCGGTTAAATTCTTCTCGAGATCTAATGACGTTACTGAATCTACCCGGGATGGCAGTAAAATCACCGGTATCGACTCTACAGAACGAACTGAGTATGAGGTCATATATCAATCTCCATCCGGGTCCGGATTGTAAACATACTGCCATATGTGAGAGTTTGATATAAAGGTGCTGACCGTAGAAATCATACAAAAGATGATTATCTTAGCCTATCATTGGATGCAATCGATTTATTGTTAGGAGGGGGAGGGTTTTTAGGGGAGTGGACCGTACCGAAAAAAGGTATTAGCTACTCCGGAACCTGAAGGCAGACCCACCGTCCCTGCTAAAACCCGGGGGCTGGCCGGGTCTCCCTTGTAACGGCCCAGCCTTGAGCCGGTCATCACATACCGTTTGACAATTGCCCGGAACAAGGGTTACTTCCTGAAGGACTCGTTCGTCCCAAGGAAGAACAGCGTTGTCCTGCCGTACTCTTCCGGTGCAACACCGCCACCCGCATGCGGGAGACCCCGGAACCGGACCAGCCAGGAACTGTTGATCTTCTCCGCCATCCGGACCGAGAGGACCACTGGTGTTATGGTGTCCTCCGTGCCAACCACGAGCATGACATCCTTGTTTATCGCCGGCAACCGCTCTTCTGTCCCGTTCCATGCCAGGATTGCCCGGGCCTCGTTCCGCAGGCTGGGGGGCGAGGCGGGATCGACAGCAACGGATTCCAGGTAGACTTTGAGGGTACGGATCTCCGGTACCTGGATACTGTACGACGGGGAGTCAAGGATCATCTTTCGCACCCGTTCGGGATGGCCCAGGGCAAGCTCCTGTGCGATGAAGGAACCCATGGAGGTACCGTAGACATGCATGCTGTCATGCCCGAGCACCTGCATAAGTCCGGCTGCATCATCTGCGTACAGGCCGATGGACGGGGTCACATTACCGGCGCTGCTGTGCCCCATACCCCGGTGGTCGTAGAGGAAGACATGGTATTTCGACGCGAAGATGCCAATGGCGGTTTCGTTGGCCTGCTCCATGGTAACCCCGAACCCGACAATAACAAGGAGCGGGTCCCCGCTCCCGAACTCGCGGTACGCAAGCCTCACGCCGTTGACATCGGCGTACTGGACGGGGGCTGCATTGATCGACACTGCCGGAGCAGCCTGCACTGACTGTACGGGAGGTGCAGCGTGGACAGGAGGGGCACTGGTACACCCGGCAGCAAGGCACAGGGCGATGATGAGGGCAAGAACGGGGAGAAATCGTCTCATGGGACACCACGCAGTTGCGATATATCCTTCACGGACGCGATGACTGATTAAGGTTGGGGAACGGCAGAACCGGAAAATAACCAGCCCCTACTTGATAGGGGGTCGAAAATCATCGTTCTTATTCCGGGAGGATATCTCCAAAACAAAACCTTTAAAATAAGCAAAATTTCACTGTCCGGGTATGATCGGCGGAGCGATTACGCAAAGACGAGTGTTCATGGGTATTTGTGCGGTACTGGTAACGGCTGCATTGCTGGCAGCGGCCTGCACGTCATCCGTTTCACCATCCGACTACAACAAAGGCTACGCAATCGGGCTCGAAGCCTTCACCTACGGTCTGCCCCTGCTCGTGACCAACACGACGTTTACAACCATGACCAGCATCAATGTCTCGAACGGTGCGTTCGGTCCGGTCAACCAGTTCAATAACGTACGCACCCTGAACAACCCGGGAAGCACGGTGGTCGTGGCGCCGGGAGCGAGTTCGCTCTCGTCGATCGCGTGGCTTGACCTGAGCGGGGAACCGCAGGTCCTCCACGTGCCGGAGGTACCGGACCACTTCTTTGTCCTCGCGCTGATCGACCCCTACACCACGAATGTCGCAAACTTCGGCAGTGCGAGCCATACCGTGCCGGGCGATTACGTCATCGCCGGCCCCGGCCAGCATGCGGTGCCGATCCCGGCAGGGACCCACCGGGTCGATGTCAACTACAGCCGGATCTGGATCATCGGGTCCACCCAGCTCAAAGGGAGTGGCGATATCCCGAACGTCACCCGTATCCAGGACGGTTACACCTTAACGCCCCTCAGTAAGTACGGCACGGACTACCGGCCCATAAACGCAACCAATCCCAATACCACCGTTCAGGTCGCCACGATACCGGGCGGGCTCGCGTTCTACGACATGCTCGGGCAGCAGCTCGAGATGTTCCCCCCACCAGCTGCTGACCAGCCCGCGCTGGCCCGGTTCGCGGATATCGGGATCGGACCCGGGATGCGGCCATCGCAGAACACGCTCCTGAGCAAAGACACCATCCGGGGCATGGAAGACGCCCTGGCCGCGGGTCCCGGGCAGATCAAAAACGACACCCGCTCCCTCTTCTTCGAAAGTTTCGACAAGCACAACGGCTACCTGCTGGGAGGCTTCGGACAGTACGGGACCAATTACCAGCTGCGTGCGGTCATCAGCCAGATCGGTCTCGGTGCCTTCACCCCCGACCAAGCAATCTATGCCCTCAGCTGGGCGGACCATGACAAGGTGCCGCTCGACGGATCGAAAAACTATGTCCTGCACATGGCCACCGCTCCGACCGGGGGCGAGAGCTGGACGCTGACCGTCTACACCCTTCAGGGGCAGATGGTCCCAAACCCGATCAACCGGTACCAGTTCAGCGACACCTCGGCTACCACCGTCAACCCTGACGGTTCGGTGGACTTCTACCTCCAGGCCACGCAGCCCACGGACCCGAAAAAGCTCGCCAACTGGCTCCCGACACCTCCCGCCGGGCAGGGATTCGAGGTCATGTGGCGGCTCCTGGGCCCGAACCCGCCTGCAATTCCCGGCATCCTCGACGGCACGGGCTGGCAGCCGCCGGCCATCACAGCGGTGCCGTGATAGGCGACGGAGGATAATGTCCCCGCATCCCGACTAAAAAAATTTGGGGTCTTCCCTGCCCTCTTGTGGGGAGGGGGCCCGGACACCCTCTAGGACGAACATCCCTGAAATGAGACGTGTGACAGGATAAAAAAATCAACAACAACCTTTTTTTGAGGATTTGTAACCGGTGCTTGACTATTGTTCTGGTTCAGCGAACCTCCGGACTCCCACAATTCCCACAAAAAAGGGTACAAAGTGAAGCACTAAAGAGTTTGACCGGTGCCAGCGTTTTTGGGAGAGAGTGCGGTACCAGAAATAGATTAGTTGTTCAAGAACCGTAAGGAAAAATTCCCTTTTTAAAAAAATGACACATATGACACATTGAGGGCATTTTCCGGGATCTTTTTTATGTACAAATTTCTCGTAAGACTTTCCGGAAATCAGGTACAATGTGTCATAGTGTCATGGAAAAATGTCATGAAAAAATTCCGGGCAAAAGCCGGGCCCCACCCGTCCCCTCCGAAACCCGGGGGCTGGCCGGCTCTCCGCGTAATGGTCCAGCCTTGAGCCGGTCATCACATGCCATTTGAGGATTGCTCGGAACAGGAACGGGCACCGGACCGGACACTTACCGGAGATTGTGGGGGTAGTGAAGCTCGATACACGCAATGGGGAAGAAGAGAGATGATCGTTAAAGATCACGACCACAAAATACTTGGCACCTTGAATGTCACGCTTCTTATCATAGGTTCAGGTTTTTTTCATGAACAAATCCTCTTCGGGATGCAGACAGCCGCATCCCCATACACTGAAACAACTTGGCTGGACTGACGAATTCTCCCAGGCTTTCTCGAAATACTCCGGCCCCTATATTCCCGGGCGAGTGGCCTGCCGGCAAAAAACAGTCTGGGAAGTATTTATCGATAACGGAACGGTTATGGCCGGGATCTCCGGAGCCTTGCGTCGTCTCGACCGTTTTCCTGCGGTTGGTGATTTTGCCGTGCTGCTCCACCAGCCCGAGGCCGGCTCCTCAACGATCGTTGACATCCTCCCACAGAAGACCGTGTTCACGCGGGGAGCATCAGGGAGGGAGGGAACCGATCAGGTCATCGCGGCGAATATCGATACTGTTTTTATTGTAACTGCAGCCGGTCATGACCTTAACGCCCGCAGGATCGAGCGGTACCTTGCCATCGCCCACGCATCCGGTGCACGGCCGGTGATCGTGATCAACAAATCCGATCTTTCGGACGACCCTGCGTTGGTTACGGAGGAAATTCTTCCGGTCATATCCGGTATTCCGGTTATTCCTGTCAGTGCAATCAGTGGTGAGGGGATCGATAAGCTTGAACCCTATCTTGAACCGGGCACAACGATTGTCCTCATCGGCTCTTCGGGTGTCGGCAAATCGACGTTGATCAACCGGCTACTCGACCAGCCACTGCAGGAGACAAGCGGCATCCGGGATTATGATGGGAAAGGTCGGCATACAACAACCGTCCGCCAGCTCTTCATCTTAAAGGGCGGGGCACTTATGATCGACAACCCCGGGTTGCGGGAAGTTGGCATCGGCACGGCTTCTGCCGGCATTGCCGAAACGTTTTCAGATATTCTCGAACTGGCTGAAGGCTGCCGGTTCTCAGACTGCCGGCACGAGCAGGAGCCGGGCTGTGCTGTGCGGGAGGCCGCAAGCAAGGGGATCCTCCCTGCATCCCGGCTTGAGAATTATCACCGGCTTATGCGGGAGCTTGCATTCGAACAGGAAAAATCAGATATCGGGCTTATCCGGGTTGAGAGAAAACGGTGGAAGGCGATAAAGATCCAGGCCCGGGATATAAAAAATGCAAAAAGCCGGTTCTGATGCCGGTGTTTTTTGGGCTCGGAGAAATTCACTTACCGGACCTTTTGATAGTAGGAACGGTACCGGAATGGGCTCATATACTCCGGAACCTGAAGGCAGCCCTCACCCGTCCCCGTTAAAGTCCGGGGGCTGGCCAGGTCTCGCTTGGAGGGGCAGCCGGGGCCGGTCTGACTTCAGCTTATCCTCCGCACCCTACCGTCAACCGTCACGTTCACCGGTTGCGGCAGCGATTCCACGTATGAAACAAGTGTATCGATATTGTCATATCCTTCGGTTATGTTCAGTCCGTCCCCGAATGTTGTATAACCGCTGCTGCCACTGAGGAGGAACGAGTCCATGGACACGGAATAGGTTTTATTTGGGTTTAACGGGACCCCGTGGATATTCACTTCAATTACCTTGCTACCTGCAGGTTTTGAGGGATTATAGGTATACTCAAGACCCGAAACAATGAGATTGCCGGGAGGAATTGGCTCCTGCCACTGCTGTTCAAGGGCTGTAAGGATCTGTGTACCGGTCAATTTCATTGACAGGATTGACCCCCCAGCCGGTTGGACGGCATACAGGTCGCTCCAGGTAATATTTCCTGCGGAAAGGTCCGACAGGATAACACTGGAGAGCTCAAATCCCACATCGGTTTTCATCGCGGCCCGCTCTCCGTCAGCAACCAAATTCCCCAACGCCGATTCCCCGGCACTATTTTCTTTACGGGTAATATTCCGTGCAGCAATACCGATTGTCTGGTTCGCTACCGAGACGAACAGGCTTTCTTCCCTGGCAAGCAACACAGTTGCGGCTGGGTCCGGGCTGGTTCCGGGAGGTTGATCTGCGTACGCCGGGACAATCCGTGCGGATTTCTCCACTATTTTCCCGGTTGTCCTATCGATGGTGAGGTCAATATCGGCGTACGCCCTGCTCCACATATCCGCCTGGGTGACAAGCACGGGCGTTCCAACATCATTGTTCAGGTAGGCATTGGTAAACTCATGGGTATGGGCGGACATCACTACATCAACACCGGGGTCAAGCAGAGGAATAATCTGGGTGACCCGCCCGGTCACGGTATCATTCAACCGCGTGGGGCTGTAATAGGGAGTCTGGTTCCCACCCTCGTGAAGAAGGACAACAATCGCATATACTCCCTGTTTATGGATTTCCGGAATATAGCTGTTTATGGTATCGGCTTCGTCAAGGAATGTCAGACCTTCGACATTGGCAGGGTTCTGGAGGCTGGGTGTGCTTATCGTGGTTGCACCGATGAATGCAACAGGGACCCCACCGACATTCCGCACCGTATAGGGTGGAAGAACAGGAGTGTTGTTGGCAGTCCAGACCACATTTGCAGAGACATAGCCGAGCCTCGAACCGGGGTACGGATCGACAATGTGGGGGATAGTCGTCATCCCGTTCCCACCATTTATCATTCGGAACATTTCCGGTATCCCGTTATCAAACTCATTGTTTCCCAGTGTTGCAACCACATTGCAGGAAGCATTCTGGGAGTTCGATCCGATGAGACAATTCTGGTTTGCGAAGCTGTTGAATAACAACATGGCAGGCTCGTCAAGGAGCAGCCCGGATTGGGGCGGAGAATGCCCAATCACATCTCCAGGAAAGGCAAGGATGATCCCGTCTGCATTCCCGGACGTCATCGCTGATTTGAGGTAGGAAGCCAGTATGGGAGCACTCCCTACAGGGCGGTCGTTCAGCATCTGGCCAGGGGGCATGTGCCCATGAAAATCGTTTACCCCGATAATTTTTATATGAACCGTTGCGTTTTTGTGCGGTGTTGGGGCAGTCCCGGGTAAATACCAGAATAAAATTACTGCCAGTATGATGACACAGAGAATGCAGAGTCCTGCAAGGACCGGTAATTTGATCGGGATCCTGTCCAGCAAGGAACTTTTTGACATGATAATAAATCATGGATATACGATGTTTTAATGGTTGAGTTTCCCGGTGAATTGGTAGGGGTATAATGTCCGGTAACAAAACGGACAATAATTGTGAAACATTACAGGTACTGACAGAGGGGGGACGGGAGGGGGCCTCCATAACCGGAAGGAATGGCGGTACAGATGATATGATCCTTTTTTGAGACCCGGGCAAAAGGACAAAATTTTCATGATTTCCATGATCTTTTTATTGTACAATTTTCTCGTAAGAGATCCCGGAAAACAGGTACTTTTTGTCCTTTTGCCCGGATTTATCGATTGGATGTGACACGGAACCGATTCACTTTCACCCTCTGCACCCGGGGATTTATCCCCAGAATAACCGGTAATTAATCTGGGGAGCAATAATGACAAAGATCCATGTGCTTGATAACGAAATTTCCATTTATACACTGAATGATGAGGATTATATCTGCATTACCGATATTGCACGATACAAAGATCCGGACAATACCGATGATTTGATCAGGAACTGGATACGGAATCGCAATACTATAGAATTCCTAGGAATCTGGGAGCGTCTCAACAACCCGGATTTTAAACCCGTGGAATTCGACGGGTTTAGAAAACTTGCAGGGCTCAACAGTTTTACCCTTACTCCCAAGCAGTGGATTGAAAAAACTTCGGCTATTGGACTGATATCTAAGCCGGGGCGGTATGGCGGTACATACGCCCACAAGGACATTGCGTATGAATTCGCGTCCTGGATCTCAGTAGAATTCAAACTCTATCTCATCAAGGAATTCCAGCGGCTCAAGGATGAAGAGCGTAAACAGCTTGGCTGGGATATCCGGCGCAATCTGGCAAAGATCAATTACCGGATCCATACGGATGCAATAAAAGAGAACCTGATCCCGGCTGAACTGACCCGAAACCAGATTACCACGATTTACGCATCCGAAGCGGATGTGCTCAACATGGCATTATTCGGTATCACCGCAAAGGAGTGGCGTGAGACAAACGCTGACAAGACCGGAAATATCCGGGATTATGCCGACATCTCGCAGCTTGTATGTCTCTCCAACCTGGAAAACCTCAATGCCCTGTTTATCAGCGAGAATTTTTCCCAACAGGAGCGGCTGGTGAAACTGAACAGCATCGCGATTCACCAGATGAAACTACTGACGGATGATGCAGGTATCCGGAAGATTGGTGGAGTGTAGATGGGCTACTCCGGAACCGGAAGGCCCAGGCCCCACCCATCCCCTCAGAAACCCGGGGCTGGCCGTTCTCCGCGTAACGGTCCAGCCTTGAGCCGGTCATCGCATGCCGTTTGGCAATTATCCGGAATATGAACGGGCACCGGACCGGGCAGGTACCGGAGATTTTGAGAGAGGTCCCGGAAAGGGCTCAACTACTCCGGAACTGAAGGATATCGGATCACCTGAGGTGACATGGTCACACTCATAACCCCAAAAATGGCCATCAGGGTCTATTTCAGCCCCCAATTGCCCTGATCCTTTACTTCGCGACCGGCCTGTTTAGCGGGTTTTTGGGGGTGTTTTTTCAAAAGTTCCTGTTCTGGGCTTTATACGGGATTCCGGAGATTTTGCGCAGGATAAAACCGGCCTATTTGGAGCTGTTTGGAGAGGGGATCTGGAGGTCGGGTTAGGTAACCTATGCAGCGGGGGTTTTTGGGAACCGGGGGCTGTTTTGGATCCCAACTTTACCTCTCTCAATTCCGGGTGTACATTCTATCAGATACCTGATCACCTGAGGTGACATGGTCACACTCATAACCCCAAAAATGGCCATCAGGGTCTATTTCAGCCCCCAATTGCCCTGATCCTTTACTTCGCGACCGGCCTGTTTAGCGGGTTTTTGGGGGTGTTTTTTCAAAAGTTCCTGTTCTGGGCTTTATACGGGATTCCGGAGATTTTGCGCAGGATAAAACCGGCCTATTTGGAGCTGTTTGGAGAGGGGATCTGGAGGTCGGGTTAGGTAACCTATGCAGCGGGGGTTCAGGGGAGGTTGGCGGGGGCGGTGGTGAAGCAGGTGGCGGGATGAGGGTACGAGATCAGTAGTCAAGAAATACTTGACAGTTGCCTCCGAAAGCAACACTAAGATGATATCTTACAGTTCACACTGAATCATCAATTGTACTCTTACATACAGGAGAGGATCATTGCCATTCCTCAGTGATTATCATTACTCCCCCTCCCCCCGGTACATGAAAACCTGCCGCTTGCCATCCTGGTATTTCTTCAGCTTCCCCTTCTCTTCAAGCAGCAACAGATCGGTTCTCGCAGTGGGTAAGGAGACCTTATATTTCCCGGCAATCTCGCTGATGGTGTAGTAACGGGTGGGGTACCGGATGAAGTCCCGGAGAATTTCAGCCTGCCGGAATGACAGATCGGGAATCTGTTCAACAAGATGGAGGGATGCTGATTCTTCCTGCTTCTTGCGCACGATATATTGTTTCAGGTCTTCCAGTGCCCGGCCGATGATATGGATATTGAAATCGATGAAATAGGTCATGTCGTTGCTGTCGGTCTCGGTCAGCAGGTAGGCCCGGGCGTACTGGGACGGTGCGTGGACAAAGATACGCGAGATCGAGATATACTCCAGCAGGTCATAGTGATGCTTGAGGGCAAACCAGTAGAAGAGCGCCCGGGCGGTCCTGCCATTGCCATCATTGAACGGGTGGATGTACCCCATCAGGAAATGAATGATTATCGCTTTGACAATTGGATGGATAAACTCGTCTTCGTTATTAGCAAATGCAATGAGATCATCCATCATTGCCGGGATTTTCTTGCAATCGGGCGGGTAGTGATAGATCTTAGTCGGATCTGCTTTGCTGCCTACAACAATCTCGTCACTGGTCCGGAATTCCGTTTCATCGGCTTCACTCTCTAAGGTTCCCTGAGTGATTTCATGGTGGATCTCTAAGATGAGTTCCCGGGACAATGGTTTGTCCCGCAACTCCTTGAGGCGGCGAATCGTCTGGTAGTTGTTGACGATCATCCGTTCGGAAGTATTTTTCGGCTTCCTTCCTTCCCGCAGGATCTTCTTGGCTTCCGGCCGGGTTGTCGCGGCCCCTTCGAGCTGGCTGGATGCAATGGCTTCCTCCATCAGGGAATTGGCGAGGTATTGTTTCTTATTCGCCTCACTGGGAAATTCTCCAAACAGCCAGTCGAATGATGCAGGTGAGGCCTTGTCGATGCGGTGGAGCAGTTTCTGGAATATTTCCGGGGTATAGAAGGGGAATTTTTCATCACCGATGCGAATTTCACGGTAGTTCGTGCTGCGGATGGTACGTATCACAAACCAGAACGTGATGGGATCAAAGGGTATTTTTTTCCGCCGTAGATCATCCCAGTGGACGTACTCCTGCTCGTTGTATTTCCGAATCAGTTTACGTATTTCTTCTGAACCTTCATTTTTCTGATTCACTCTGTTGGCCAGATCATTATATTTCTCAAGATAATCCGACCATACCCTGCCGAAATCCGGCGGCTTTTGAGGTATTTTCATCCCGCACCCAAACTATTATCAACTACTAAAATCTGTAAATCCTTATCAAATTTACAGGTATTTACAGATTGATTGGTGTGGAAGAACAAAAAGGTTCTGTAAATTATTGAAAAATTTTCAGGTTCTTTCAAGGCAAAATAAACACTGACTTGTTATTCACTCTAATTTTGATCGCACAATCCGTAGTCACGATCCGCTCTCATCAATTTGCCGCACCTCCATCCACCTCCCCCAAATCCGGCCCAGCATTGTCGCCCTTGTCACTCGCAGATTGGCGTTGTGTAATCGGCTGTAGGAGCGAGTGGGAGTGCGGGGGCGGTGGTGAAGCAGGTGGCGGGATGAGGGAGCGGGATCAATTGTCAAGTAATACTTGACAGTTGCCTCCGATACCAAAAAACGGATAAAAAATTTCAGGTTTCTTCGACCCGTGAGGTCCGGCTTCGGGTGCGGGTGACAGGAGCGGCAACGGGCTGCATCGCCAGCGGGGGCAGTGCAATTTCATACAAACCGGTCAGCAGTTTTTCGCCAAGAGTTGTTGAAGTATAGTAAGTCTTGTTGGTATCGCCAATATCCGCAAGTTGTTTTTCTTTCTTTGCAACAAGACCGCCCGCTACGAGCGATTTGAGTGCTTTGTCGATCGTGTTTGGATTTGCCTTGAACTGTTTTTTCAGCTGGTTGAAAAATTTGTCCCCCTCTACTGTAACTGCGATATAGATCGCCCATTTCTGCGGGGTGTCAAGTTCCATGACCGCTTCGCGGATCTCAACCGGAACCTGATCCAGATAATACTGTACAGCGTGCTCATCCATGAGTTACTACCACATAACTAGTTACGAATTAGTAACTCATAATCCTTTTGATAACACTTTCAAACCCGCCAGACAATTCTGCATGAACTGTATTCAGGATATTTACCGTTTCTAAAACTCCCCCGCCCCCGTCTTTCGATCTGCTGTTATTCGTCGCCTTCATTACTCGCATAATGGCGTTGTGCGATCGGCTGAAGGAGCGGGCGGAGGTGTAGCCTACGGCTGGGGGGGAACCATTTGGCCAGGTGCCCGGAGGACGGGCTCCGGACGTGCACTTACCGGACCTTTTGGGAGAGTGGGAGGTACCGGAAGGGGCAAAGGGAAACCTGGGCCCGGAACCTCAGGGCACTTAGGGCACATAGAGGGCATTTTCGGTAATCTTTTTTTTGTACAGTTTTCTCGTAAGACTTTCCGGAAAAAGGGGTACATCTGCCCTAAGTGCCCTGAATAAAAACCCGGATCATTTTGCATTATTGCCCATGCAGAACCGGATTTATATTCCGATCCTGGTTTATGGAATTTTTTGCGTCACTTGCGTCACATTGAGGGTCATTTACGGGATCTTTTTTCTGTACAATTTTCTCGTAAGAGATCCCGGAAAAAGGGTACATAGTGACGCAAGTGACGCACTAAAGAGTCTGGCTGGTGCCGGCATTTCAACTCGCATCAGGAGCCGATAGTGAGACCAGCTCAATCCGCTACACACTGTGTAACCAATCTCATCATCATGGATGTTTCCTTGAGAATATTTGGGGCTCGGAGAATTTCACTTACCGGACCTTTTAGGAGAGTGAGCGTTACCGGAAAGGGCTCCGGCCACTCCGGTACCAGAAGGCCCGGGCCCCACTCTGTCCCCTCCGAAACCCGGGGGCTGGCCGGGTCTCCGCGTAACTGTCCAGCCTTGAGCCGGTCATCGCATGCCGTTTGACAATTGTCCGGTACATGAGCGGGCACCGGGACGTGCACTTACCGGAGCGAGTGTGTGAGCGTAACAGAGAAACCTAATGAGCAGACACATCCAAGAAAGATCTAGACTACTGGAGGAATGCATCCTGAAAGTCCGTGAGATTATTAAAATAATCGAGGCCGATGGATGGTATATCGTAGCAACAAAGGGAAGTCATCGCCAGTACAAGCATCCGGAAAAACCCGGCAGGATAACTATCGCCGGGCATCTGGCAGATGATCTTGCACCCGGCACGATGAACAGCATATTCAAACAAGCACAACTCAAGGATTGAATACTATGCACAGGTTTTTGATCGTCATTGAAAAAGCTGGAAAAAATTACTCGGCATATTCACCGGATCTTCCGGGTTGCGTCGCAACTGGAAAGACCCGGGAGGAAACGGAAGAGCGGATGCATGAAACGATCGAGATGCATATCCGGGGACTTATCGAAGACGGGATGCAAGTCCCGAAATCTCATTCATCAGCAACATTTGTCGCGGTCCAAGCGGATTGAAAATTTGTTCCACCACTTTTTTTCAGATAGTTTGTTTTAAAGTTTCACCAAGGGTCTGCGTATTATTTCCGGCCCGGGCCCCACCCGCCCCCTCTGAAACCTGGGGGCTGGCCAGTCTCCGCGTAACGGTCCAGCCTTGAGCCGGTCATCGCATGCCGTTTGACAATTGTCCGGTCCATGAACGGGCACCGGAATATGTGTTGAGAGGCTTGGCTCTGCGGAGAGGGGGATTGGGCGTTGACATATAGCCAATAAAAATAGGAAAGTCTGATATCGTGACAATTATAAGAAAATTGAATTCAGAAAATTCAGGCAATTTTCCAATGTATTAAATCGAACCCTAATTGAGTAAATGGTTTAATTTTCCCACCCAGAATGGTCGCTCCGTTTAATCCCCATTCCCTTATCCGATATTCATTATCGATGTACACTCCATCGAGAAATGTTTCTGCGAACGCACGATCTTTAGTTGGTTTTTCGGGGGTTCCCCATTCAGTTTGCCAAATACCCGGTTTGCTTTGCCTTCCCTTATCGGGAGTTGCAAAAACAACTTTCAAATCAGGAATTCGTTCTCGATAAATCTTCGAATAGAAAAGCGTTTCAGAAAATCGGCCATGGAGACTCAATTTACAACTGATTAATGCGATTGGATGATCGGTGTCAAAATCCTTCGCGACGAGATCAACATCACCCCAGTTCTTATTGAATCCTCTAACCGGTATATTGAAATGATCCTTGAGATCAGGGTCTTTGAATACTTCATTTCCATTCAGTATGCGGATATTTTTATTTTGAGCGGTAAACGCATCGTTCAAAGTATTTTTTACATATAATTCAAATTTTGCGCCTTCCCTGCTGACGGTCGCTTGACGCTCTTGATTTTGACTTCGTTCGGGCATTGTTTGAGACCTTTGACACATTTTCCTGAAATCAATGCTGTGCCAGAATCCCTTATCTATTTTTATACGAAAATAAACCTATTTAAAAAAAGATGAAAGCAGGTAGGTTATCGTTCAAGCTATTCGTACTTGAAAATGCCTTTACCCGTTTTGATAATTTTTCCTTCATTTGCCAGAGATCTCATAATTTTTTCAAAAGCTTTGATCTCCATAACAGAGTTTTTCTCCCTCTCTTGTTTGATCCATTCTCCGATATCATCATAGGTAATGGACTGTGAGGGGTGTTCTTTGAAATAATTGAGAATTGTATCCGTTTGGGTAATGCCGGTTTTCTTGCTTTTCGGTTTTGGATTGGAAGGTATAGAGTATTGAGTGATGTTGGTCTGACCCATTCCCCCTTCCCTTTTCAATCGATCGATGGCGATCTGACAATAGTGCGGATCAATATCAATTCCAACCCCTTTTCGGTTATTAAGGTAGGATGCAACAAGGGTTGTTCCACTTCCGAGGAAGGGATCGAGAACCGTATCTCCTTTGTAAGTGAAAAGTTTGATACATCGCCGTGGTAATTCAACAGGATATGGTGCAGGGTGACCGATTTTCTTTTTACTTTCACCATTGAATGACCAGAGCCCATTGGTCCAGTCCATGAAATCCTGTCTTGATATATCAGATTCCTTAGATCCACTGGTTTTCTTCCAGGTATTTTTGTACAGGACTACAATTAATTCTACCGGCGCAATGACATACGGTGCTGATGCACTTAGCCATGAACCCCACGCGGTCCTGCGAGAAATATTGCCCTCGTTCCAGATAATTGTGGAATGATATTTGAAACCGATTTTTTTTGCGATGGTGGTTAAATCAGCTCCAACACTTTGCTGGCCACCTTTATTTTTATCGAGAGGGATATTCAGACAGAATCTCCCGTCATCTTTGAGCCAGTCATAACAGCAGCTCATCCATTTTTCACTGAATTCTTTGTAATCTTCGTAGCTCAACTGATCGTCATTCGAATTATATTTGATATCGACATTATAGGGCGGCGAAGTAACAACAAGGTCAATAGAAACCGGTTTGATTATCTTGGTTTGAAATACACTATCATTGATAATGAGGATCTTATCATCCTGAAAATAGATCTCTTTGTTACTCAATATTTCTCCTCATTAAGATATTGGAGATCTTACCTGATTTAATTATCAGTAGAGAACCGTGAAAGTGTTTTTAAAAAGGTCTGCCTTACCTCTTCCTCCTAACCTTCTGCCGCTTCCCCGGCAATTCATGCCCCACATGCATCTTCGTCGCCTCCGACTGCACATGCTTCGGCTTCTCCCCGGACTGGCTAGCCTGATACTTTCCCCTCGGGGAATGCTGGTGCTCCCGCTTCTCCGGCTCCCTTAGCCGCTCCCCGGGTTTCCCGCCGCCCGGCCCCCGCTTCTTCTCCGGCCGCTTGTCCTTGTGGATATCCTCGCTCTCCAGCTCCCCGATGATATCGAGCGGCTCGGTGTTGCACTTCGTCAGCCGGATGATCTCAAGCAGCCGCTCCATGCCGATGAAATGCTCCGCCATCACGCGGGCGAGCGGCGTCATCACGAGCCTCGTGCCGTGCTTCTCGACTAACTTGTGCGTGATAAGGTCCGGCAGCACGGGCTCCATGCTCCCGACCATCAGGCTGTTGATCCGGTTGAGGTCGGCCTCTTCGCCATCGCAGCAGATCGCGTTCGCAACGTACTCTTCCGAGCTCGCCTCGAACTCATGCACGGGGGCGACTTCTTCCATCTGACCCTTGAGCAGCTTAATCGCGATCTCCTCTTCCGTGCCCGGGTTCTCCCGCGAGTAACTGCCGCCGGGTTCTGCGAGGATCACGACACGCCCGAGATCGTGGAAGTCGGGCCGTCCCGCCCGGCCTCCCATCTGGTTGAACTCCTGCACCGAGAGCCAGTCGCGGCCCATTGCCAGCGCATCGAAGATCACCTGCGATGCCGGGAAATCCACCCCGGCCCCGAGCGCTGCGGTTGTGACAACCGCCATGAGTTTGCCAGTTAAGAACTTCGACTCCACGTCCCGGCGTTCAACAGCGCTTAAGCCCGCATGGTACGCGGCCGCCCGGATGCCGAGTGCATCGGCGATCGTGTGGCACCGGGCCCGGGCGTTTGTGAAGATGATCGTCTGGCCCCGGAAGCCCTTTGATGACGTGCGCTTGTACTCCTCGGTTGTCATCTGCTTGATCATCGGGATCTTCATCTTGCGCTCGACAAAGAGGAGGTAGCGTTCCAGCCCCACCGGGCGATCGGCGTACACAACGAGCGTGCAGTTCAGTTTCTTTGCCAGGATCTTCGGAGAGCCGATCGTTGCCGAGAGGTACAGGAACTGGGCCTGCGGGGCGAGATACTTGAGCCGGGCGATCATCCCGTCGAGGCGGTGGCCCCGGTCCGCATCTTCGAGCATCTGCACCTCATCGATCACAACGGTGCCGATATTTGCCATCTTCTGGCCGCAGCGAATCATGTTGTCTACGCCTTCGTACGTGCCGACAATGATCGGGGCCCGGGGGTCCCGGTCCCCGACCTTCCGGGTCTCGGGAAGGTTGAGCCGGCTCGTACCAGTGAGCAGGCCGGTCTTTGCAAACTTTGCGTACCGGTCCGTGAACCGCTCGTACTTCTGGTTCGCTAACGCCACAAGCGGGACTAAAAAGAGCGTCCGCCCCCGGCCATTCAGATAGTTGTTGATTCCTGCCATTTCGCCAATGAATGTCTTGCCGCTCGCCGTTGCCGCAACCACCAGCAGGTCTTTTCCGCGAAGCAGCCCGGCCTCAACAGCAAGGTGCTGCGCCGGCATGAGCTGCGTAACCCCGCTCGCTTCTACGAACTGGCGGGGCAGCGGCAGTTCATTGATCGACGCCGTTGTCATCACCGGGTGGGCTTCGAGCTTATCGAAGATCGCCGACTCCATCGTGATCTTATCCGGTGACAGAGTGGCTAACACCCGGTCAAGGTTGCGGTACTGGGCGAGCAGTTTTTCGAGATGCACAATCCCGTCGCGTCCCAGCCTGCCAATATGGGAGACCTCGCGGCGCAGCTCCTTTCGACCACAGTCAAGACAGATCCGCTCGTTCTTGCCAAACGTGATCGCCGTCTCTTCACTGATCGGGGTGTACCGCTCGTCCATTAAGCACATGCGGCAGAGATTTACGGTCCCGGCCTTGACCTGGAAGGCCTCTAAGAACTCCTCGAACAGATGGTCTTTTTTTACCATCCGTACATCGGACTCGCGGAGCTGGGCGATGAGTTCCTTGCTCGGCGTGTGCACGTAATCTTTCTTCGAGCCCCACTTCACCCGGTATTTTGTTGGCCGGGGACCGCGGGGCGTATCCATCATCTCAACGTAGCCGGCGCCCCGCACACCCTTGCCGTCATAAAAGAAGAGCTTGTAATTGCCGCTTCGCTGGAGCTGGACAATGATCTTCATGGCGCTATCAGGTCATGGATCACGTATGCGAGTTCCACGCTCTCCAGACGTTTCAAGAAATCCGTGAACTCCTCATCAACGATCACAATCGCACAGTCAATCCCGTGGAACGCCGCCTCGATCACGCCTTCGCGTGCGCCAAAGAACATATCGGGTTTTCTGCCCGCCGCTTCGAGCGCGATATATGCTTCAAGCCCGACTGCGGCAACCATACCCACCGCACCGGTGATAGCCAGCATTTCGGCCCTTTTTACCCTCTTTGAGCCCCCGTTCTGGATCCGGGGCACCTTGCAGACATGGATCATGCCCTCCTTGTGCTCTATGATCCCGTTGAGCCGGGCAACCCCAACGTCCTGACCCTTCTTTGCATCAGCAACAACGGTGCCGGTTGCTGCAAGCGGAGTTCTCCCGGCATAGAGAAAACCATCTTTCATAAATACGCCGACCATGTCCCCCTTTGAAAGGTCCTCTCCGGCAATTGCCGCCCAGACCGATACCTGCTGGATAATGTCGCGCCGGATATGCCGGGCATAGGACTCGAGTGATTCGGCATTGGTAAGCACCCACTCGATGCCGGACTTGGTCACTTCGTAGTTGCCCCTGCCGATCGCAGAGACCATTCCTTCATCAACCAGTTCCCGGATATATTCTGAGATTGCCTGCGGGGTTACTCCCATCTTTTCAGCGATCTCCTGCTGCCGGACAGCAGGCTGGTGCTCGGCAATTTCCACTAGGATCTGGAGACGTGAAACTTCACGTTTGCTGCGGAGAATAGAGTAGAGGGGATCCTTAGCGCCCAGTGTCAAGCAGCACCAGTCCCTGCCCTTTGACATCCATATGGGGAATCCGTTTGGCAATACCTTTGATAAAGACGGGACTGACCACAAATTTCCGGGAGAGTTCGTTGATCGAGCTGTTACCCTTTGTCAGTTCCCCTTCAATATTGTCCACAACTTCCCGGAGATTCTCGTCATTGGAGAGCGAGATATAGATGATATCTGCAAGATCAGAAAGATTGCACTGGAAGTTTGCCCGGAACTTATTGTAAGTGGCACGGAACTCTTTTTCCGGGTTTGCACCGGGTTTTGGCATGCGCCACTGCTCTTCGACAAGATTTCCTTTCTTTAAGAGCTGGAGACAGACCTCCACGTTCTCCGGGCCAACCTGCGCCTTTATCTCATCTTCTGTCAACCACGATTTATTGAGCAGTTCATAGACCTTTTTAAAAGAAGGATCATTGAACGTCATAAGGAGCGGAACGAGGTCCACAGGATCATTAACTATTCGAATATGGCCCGGCACGATAAAATCCCTATAATTATATCGATGTACGATTCAATAAGTTTTACGGCAATTCCATGCGAAAAACGGGCAAAATAACAGTATGCGGAATTGTTCAGGGAGTCGGGTTCCGCCCGTTTGTGTACGCACAGGCAACGAGGCTGAAGATCGCCGGCACGGTCCAGAATCTCGGCAGCGAAGTGGAGATTTTTGCCCGTGGTGACAGGTTTGAGGAGTTTGTTGCAGCAGTCACCCGCGGACCCCCGCTCTCGCGCATCGATTCAGTTACCGTTTCTGACACTAAAATAACCATTCCTGACGGATTTTTCATAGTACCCAGTGCCACCGGTTCATTCAGCGGCATGATCCCGCCCGACATTGCGTGCTGCGATGAATGCATCACCGATATTTTTAAGACGAGCGGGCGGTACGAGAATTACTGGGCCACGTCTTGCGTGAACTGTGGCCCACGGTACAGCATAATCAACGAAATCCCCTACGATCGCGAACGCACATCCATGGAAGAGTTCCCCATGTGCCCGGCCTGCGCACAGGAATACAACAACCCTCATTCCCGGCGCCACCACGCCCAGACGATTGCCTGCCACTCCTGCGGGCCGAAGATCGAACTCTTCGATACCCAAGGTCGTAAGGCAGACCTCGGCGATCCCGTCAAAGAAGCAGCAGGACTGCTCGATGCAGGAAAGATCCTTGCGGTGCGGGGCATTGGCGGGTTCCACCTGGTCTGTATTGAGAGTTCCGCGGGGGAACTGAAGCACCGGCTCGGCAGGATCGAGCAGCCGTTTGCGATTATGGTGCGCCCGGATTATCTCGAACAGATGGCGGTCGTAACCGAACTGGACAGGGAACTGTTGAACAGCCCGGTGCATCCGATCGTCGTCCTCACCAAGCGTGATCCCACGGCTCACGAAACGATCAGCAACGTCCATACAATTGGCTGCATGCTCCCCTATACCGGGCTTCATCATCTGCTCTTCTCGTATCTCAAAAACCCGCTCCTGATTATGACGAGCGCCAACATGCCCGGCTACCCGATGATAACCAACATCGAGACAGCAATGGCAAAGCTGAACCGGGATGTGCATTTTTTCTTAACACACAACCGTACGATCGTGAGCCGGTGCGATGACTCGGTGATGCGGGACGGGTACATCATCCGGCTCTCGCGGGGTATTGCACCGAAGCGGACAGCAATCGATCTCGGAAAGCACTGCATCCTTGCGGTAGGCCCGGAACTGAATTCGAATGCAACGATCTACAAAAACGGGTTTGCTGTAACATCGCCGCATGTGGGCAATGTGCGGAACCCGGCAACACTCGAGTACCTGCAGGAGACCGTGCAGAACCTAAAAAGGGTATTGGGCGCAACATTCGACGTGATCGCCCACGATCTCCACCCGCAGTTCCTCTCTACCCGGTTCGCCCGCGAGCTGGCAACGGAACATTCCCTTGAACTTATTCCGGTGCAGCACCACCGGGCGCATATCGCAGCATCGACAACAGAGCCCTGCATCGGGATTGCAATTGACGGGGTAGGGTACGGCGATGACGGGACGGTGTGGGGCGGGGAGATCTTCTCAGGACAGGTGCCGGACTTCCGGCGCGTAGCCCATCTCGAACCGGTGCCGATGCCCAGCGGGGATCTGGCCACCCGCTTTCCCGAGAGGATGCTCTACGGCATCCTTCCCGATGAGCGGATTCTCGCACTGCTGGCCGGGCGCGGATGGTCGGATATCGAGCTCGGTGTGATAAGAAAACAGGTGGCATCGGGATTTAATGTCACGCAGACGAGCAGTACCGGCAGGGTTCTCGATGCTGCTGCTGCACTGCTCGGCATCTGCCGGGAGAAGACCTATGATGGCGAACCGGCCATGAAACTCGAAGCTGCAGCGTACGGCGGACATGCCGAACCTTGGGAACTGGAGTATGCCTCCCATGCCGGATGCGACATCCTCTCCACCCGCTCGCTCATGGAAATGGCATATACCCGGATGCAAAAAGCACCGGGAGATCGCCGGGTAGTGCGTGACATCGCCGCATCGTTCCAGTACAATCTCTCGCGGGGCATTGCTGCTCTTGCCATCCGGGCTGCGGACAAAGACGGCATGCAGAAGATTGCGATCAGCGGGGGGGTTGCCATCAACCACGCAATACGCGAAACGATAAGAGATGAGATTACTACAGCGGGCTATGAATGCGTCATCAATGCCGATTACCCGTTGGGCGATGGCTGTGTTTCGTATGGGCAGTGTGTGTATGCAGGAAAATCTCTGGAACAGACGAGAACAGGGTCATGAATACGTCAGCTTTCTTCGAGCACTTTATCCGTTGGGAAGCATAAACAAAGGAAGTAACTGCAATGGAACCAGCTGAACCAGTCACTGAAAAAGAGCATAAGATAAAAGACCTTGAGCAGGACTTAAATGATCTCCGCCAGGGGCTTACCGTAGTCAGGGACTTTTATAAGGATCTGGAGTCTGCCACAAAAGAACAGAATGCATCCCTGGAAATTGATGAATCAATCGTCAAACCCCTCATGGATGATGAACTCGAATTCGAGAGCATCTGGAGTTTTCACGAAGAAGTGCTGGTGGCAGATCCTTTGGCCGAGGTTCCCTGCACAGCGATGTATGAGGCGTTTGTGCAGTTCTGCTTCAAGAACGGCAGAAGCGTGATGCCGCAGGAAGCCTTCGAGTTTGTCTTTGAGCATATGGAGAATCCAAAACCCGCATGCGATCGCGGGAACTGGGTTGGCTACCGGCTTCGCACTACCGGGAAGTGAGATGAGCGGGGGGAAAACCTCACAGGCGCCACTATCTTTTAAAAAATACTATCCCGTTTTTTACTACCAGGGAAATTGGCAGAAAAATATGCAGAACTGGAGATACGGTTCTTTTATTGCGCTATGGACGCGTAAAAAAGGATATTATGTGGAGATCCTCTCAGCCTTGTAAAAGCCCTTGCTTGCCGTGGAGGCCCGGTCAGTAAATGGCGTGACCAGCCGGAACTGCCAGACAACCTGCCCATCCTTTGTCACTTCAATGATCCTGTCACATTCAGTGATCAGGGTATTGCCATTCGGGAGCCGGTTAACGTCACGGACCGGCCAGGACTGGCGATTCTGGATCGTGTAATTCCATACAATATTTTCGGCGGGATCGATTTCAATTGCTTGCTGCGGGGCACCATGGTTAGCCACGAGGATATTCCCGCTTGACAATATGAGGGGATCGTGTTGCGCTATAAGGAACCCTTTTCCAATGGTCTTTACCAGTTTTCCTGCGGGATTAACTTCGGCAATAAAATTAAAATTTCTCAGGCTGATCAGGGTATTTCCTGAATCCAGTCGCGAGACTGCGTTTGTATGTGTCCACCCTTCCTCCGATATGCTCGCATATTCAGGTCCGGAAAATACGTCTCTTGCATACCATGACCAGACCCGGTTCCCGGAGGGATCAATCTCTTTTACCTGTGCATCGCCCGCAGTGTCACTGGCACCGAACGCGATTAAGGTATTACCATTCGAAAGTCTGTCTGCGTCATGAGAGATCTGGCGGTCCAGATATTTCCACACTACCTGTTTATTCCGGTTGATCTCGTATACCCCGTTTCTTGGAAGAACGGTCAGGATATTGCCATTTTTCAGCACCTTGACATCCCACCCGGGGTTTGTATAGGATTTCAGTTCATCGGGCAGTGAGTACTCCCATACGATCTCCCCGAGCCGGTTCACTTCAATAATCCGGGGGTGGCTGGCGTCATGGTTGTCAGCAAGGATTGTTGTTCCCGGCCAGATCTTCTCGGGAACTGATATGTCAACAATAAAAGCCGGGTCAGATGTGCCGCGATTCTGAACTTCAGTTGCCGTTACCACGGGTGCAGCCGGCTGGGGGGTTGTGGAGAGTGTTGTCTGCTGCGGGGAGATTCCTGCAGTGGGAGAGACAGTCATGGTGGGTGTCGGAGAGACCGTCTTTTGAAGATCCGTGCCGGGCTGGGTGCAACCAGCGACAAGAAGCGCTATGAGAATCAGAGCGAAACAGGGAATGCTATGAAAAGATCTCATAGATGTGAGATTTGCATACGATTACATCAACTTATTGTTTTACCCGTCAGGGTTCTTTTTGAGTATAAATCGCCTGTGATGGGATTCCCTAAAAAGAACCGTTTGCGAGGGGGATGTTCATAAACCGGAAGATCAATAAAACAGAGGGATACGTTAACGGAACGAGAAGAGAAGAGAAAAAAAGAGATTAGCCGAACAGAGCACCGAGCCCTGCCATACCGCTCTCTTCTTCCTGCTTCTTGTCCTCTTCCTTGTGCTCTTCTTTGGCTGGTGCTGCGTGACCGTGGCCTGCTGCTGCGGGTGCTGCTGCGGCAACCGGGGCAATTGCTGCCTTGGAGATTGCCTCATCAATGTTCACGCCATCGAGCGCTGATACGAGTGCCTTGATGCGGGATTCATTTGCTGCTAAACCGGCGGCAGTAAGGACTGCCTTTACGCCATTCTCATCGACTTTCTTGCCTGCTTTGTGCAGGAGAAGTGCTGCATAGATATACTCCATCTTAAACTACCTCAATTGATCTCAATGATTATTTTACCAGGCCGTTGATCGCCTGGCTTTCGTTATACGCTTTACCTATAATCGCATCGATAACGTCTTTCTCGTAGATCGCTGCCTCAACTGCAAGACCGCGGGCTTCCCGGACGGCTTTCGTCAGGATTGCCTCCATCGTGTCTTTCGTTGGGAACGCTGCGTTGACTGACAGGTTAAATGCCTGCAAGCCCGCGAGCTGGATCTGTCCGAGGATGACTGTCTCATCTACCGCGAGCACGGACGGTTCAAAGATACCGCCTTCATGGTACGCAACCTGCAGTGCAAGTCCTACGTCCATCGGCTTGATGTCAAGCTTAACGAGAATCGCGGCAAGTTTTGCCGAGATGACTGCGCCTTTCTTGACAACGGTCTTGGTCTCTCTGATCTTGACTTTGCCGCCTTCAATTGCTGCGGGTATGCCTGCCTGCTGGAGTTCCCCAACAATCGGACCCGGTTTGAAACTGGTCGGACCTTTCTCTATGATGATATCTTCCGGTGCTTTATCACCGGCTTTTGCCGCCATGCGGGTCTTGGTCTTTTCCAGCTGCTTAAAAAGCTTGAACGGGTTGTCGTTGGTGAAGATGATCGCCGAGTGACCGGAGATGTACTGTGAGAGGTTCTTAACGTCGCCGCCAATATCCTCAAACGCGTGCTTGATTAACGTGTTCCTCGTCACTTTGATGACAGCTTTTCCCCGCAGGTTCCTGCGGATCTGCTGCACCTGCTGTGCCGGGATACCGTACATGTCCACCAACCCGATTAAGGAGAACTGTTTTGCGTTCTTCTTAATGTCTGCGACTTCGTCCTTTTTCCAGGAGGGCAGGTGGTGTGTATACAACGCCATTATTCCAGCCTCACTGCGGGACCCATCGTGGTCTTGACAAAGATGGAACGAACGTTCAACGGACCCTGTTCAAGGACAGCTTCGATCCTTTTTACGATCGTTTCAATGTTCTCGGCGACCTGTTCCGGCTTCATAGCCGTTGTACCGACCTTTGAAGAGAAGACCGTCTTGTCTTTGGTACGGATCTTCACTGAGTTTCTCAGACGCTCGACAATCGGGCGGATATCCACCTGTGCAGCAATCGGCATCGGCATTCTGCCCCGCGGACCGAGCCGGGGACCCAAATACCGGCCAACGCCAGCCATGACACCCATCTCTGCAAGGAAGTACCGGTATGTACTGGCAACTTTTCTTGCTTCGCGGGGCTGACCGCCGAGCCGTTCAACTTCTTCAGGGCCGATAATCAGTTCAACCTTGGCTTCCTTAGCCTGCGTGACGATGTCGCCTTTCCCAATGACACAGATTTTTATCTGCTGACCTGTGCCGTGGGGAAGCATAATCGTCTCGTCGATACGATTTTTCGGCTGCGCCATATCGATATTCTTGAGATTGATGGTAATATCGATGCTCTCAGAGAACTTACGCTCTGGCGCTTTTTCAATCGCCGTTTTTACGGCTTCCAAAATTTTGGCCCTATCAACCATCAGATTCCTCCATAGTTCTGCGACCAGACCTTCCCGATCTCCTATGGTTTTCTCATGTTATTTCACGAGAACGCTGTCGTACTTGCCTTGTGCGATGAGGGCGAGAACCTCTTTGGGTTTCTTGCCGTCAACGGTAACTCCCATACTGACACACGTGCCAATGACTTCCTTAACGGCAGTCTTTAACTCGTACGCGAGCATGTTTTCGAGTTTCATGTTGGCAATTCTGATAGCGGCCTCGAATGGTAGATTGCCTACCACTTTGACGTTAGGCTCTGCGGATCCTTTCTCGATATTGGCCTCTTTCTTGATGAGTGCCGTCACCGGTGGGATACCCACGGTGATCGTGAATTTCTTCTTGTCGTCAACAGTAATAACGACCGGGACCTGCATTCCGTTGAAGGACGCGGTCTTTGCGTTAATCTCATCGACAACAGCTTTCACGTTGATACCGAGTGGTCCGAGCGATGGTCCTAATGGGGGACCAGCCGTTGCCTTTCCGCCGGGTACTAAAACCTCGACCACTTCTGCCATAGTCTTTGCACCATGCCGTCCCTGAAAACAGGGCTCCAAGCTTGGGTCTGTAAATATTGATGGCAAGGGTCATAAAGGTGATCTCCCGGTTTCACGGAACCGAAAGATTAGAGGAGTCCGACTTTAAAGTGTTGGGAAGGTGGACCTTTGAACGCTGGTAATTAACAAAGGCATATTATCCCAGATATTATGATGGAATCCATAGGTCTTATCGGTCAACCGGAATCCAATAATTTATTGAACCCCACAAGCAATAGGAAATCAAACGGGACAGACTCTGGCAGAGAGAATGGATCACATGCCTGCGGAAGTTCCCGTATGCAATGTATGACATGGAAGAAAACAGTCTGATCCCGGTGACGGGATGGTGTTGATAAACATGAAATGTTACATCTGTGCAAAAGAGGGAAAGGAAAGTGATGCCGTGGCAGTCTGTGTTGCCTGCGGTATGGGAACCTGCATGAAGCATACAATCAGAAAAGAAATCGACGTGTGGGAGGGCGGATACCCGCTACCCTCCAGGAAGTTGCCAAAGAAGATGCCCCGGATGCTCTGCCCGGACTGCAGTGCTGCATATGGGGATGGTAAGTAATGTCATCGCTGACTTCCCGCTCCCTTGCAGAAGGTGTCGGCACGCTGCTCCTTGTGTACTTCGGTGCCGGGGCAGCAGCGATCACGCTGATGATCGCACACGGGACAAAACCTGCAACTTCCTTTAATATCGGGATTGGTCAGCTCGGAGGGCTCGGTGACTGGTTTGCCATTGGGATCTCGTTTGGAATCACGATTGCTGCTGTTATCTACGCACTCGGCCGGGTCTCCGGGGCTCACATCAACCCAGCAGTGACCATCGCACTCTGGGCAACTAAACGGTTCCCGTCCGGTGACGCTGTTGCGTACATCATCGCCCAGTGCATCGGGGCTGCGATCGGGAGCCTGCTCTTCTTCCTCACCGTGGGGATGGATGCGGTCACGATCGGCGGTCTCGGCGCAACCGCACCGTTTCCCGGAATTGGGTACGGGCAGGCAATCCTTGTAGAGGCGATAGCAACCTTCGTGCTGATGCTCGTGATCATGGGCGTTGCTGTGGACAGACGTGCCCCCCCGGGATTTGCCGGGCTCATCATCGGTCTGACCGTGGCCGGTATGATCACGGCAACCGGAAACATCGCCGGGGCCTCGCTAAACACTGCACGGACCTTCGGGCCGTACATGATGGACTTCCTGCTGGGCGGTCCGAACCTCTGGGTGTTCTTCCCAATCTACATCATCGGTCCTGTTATTGGTGCTGTTGTTGCAGCAGTATTCTATGACCGGATTACGGCAGAGTGAGGGTAGTAAATTCATCTTTTTTCAGGGAGTTGCCCGGTGTCGGGAATCTCAAAATCCGGCCCATTACATTCTGAAGTAGTGGTTGTCGATTTGGTTGTCAATTAAGTTGCCAGTCATGAGTAAATTGCAACAAAAATAATCCAGAAACCAACGGTAGAATTTCCTATATTTTCAGATTTTTTTAGCGATACTGGAAAAACGGGGTACTTTTTCCTGATACAATCCGATGAGTAAGTATGTTACTTGTTGCAGCCCGGTGTCGTGTTCATCCGGCACATAGCCAGGACTTTGTCCATCAGGTGGAACGGATTATTCCTCTTGTCCGTGCAGAGCCCGGGTGTACCAGATATGAACTCCATGCCGATGTCTTTGATGCAGGGCTGTTTGTCTTTTACGAAGAGTGGGAGTCACAGAAAGACCTCAACGATCATATCGCCACCCCTCATATGCAGGCACATTTTGCTAAAAGTTCTGAGTGGATGGCAGCACCAACCGAATTGACCTTGTATGAGGTATCGGGAGTTCAGACCGTTGTATTGTAGAGAACCCAATAATTGATTGATAAGGCTCAACACGTACCAGAAAAAAAGATTAGAAAAATTTACCGGTCCGAGAATTTCTCGACCACACGGACATTGTCGCCACGGACCGTGATCGGAATCGGGACAACGCTCTCGTAGAGCTCGACTGTTATCTCTTCCTTTGCCGCATCAACGCGCTTTACAACTGCCTTCTCGCCTTTGAATGGTCCGGCAATCAGTTCGACAATCGTGCCTTCTTCGATCCCGGAAACGACCGGCTTTGGAATCAGGAAGTGCCCGACTTCTGCAAGGCTGGTCTCACCTTTGATGACCGTGCGCGCGTGGGCGACAAGCTCCACGAGCTGCTCGACACGGTTCATCTTCTCGGGGGTTTCTATGAGCACGTACCCTTTCAGTTCATTGGGCACAATGATCGCAGTCACGTTGACATCCGTCTGCTTGGTGTCAATAGCTTTTAAGATATTATCCGCTACCGTCCGCTCCTGCTTGGACGTGGTCTTTATCGCAAAGATCCGGTTGACAAAGACTTCGGGGGCTGCAGGTATCACTGGCGCTGCGGGGGATGCCTGATGCGTCATAGCCATCAGGATCAGAATCCCAGCAGTTTCTGGTGTTCGAAGAGTACGTAGATGATAAACCCGATCAACCCGATGAGGAGTACACCTGCGGCAGCAACCGTTGCAATCTTTCCAAATTCTTCCCGTGTTGGTGTGCGCGCGAGTTTTAAAACCCGCATGTACTTGCGGAACAATTCCTCATGTAACACGTCTGTTTTGAAATCAGGTTTTGATATTTCCATATTGACTCACTTGAGAAAATCGATCTCAAACTGTTTCTGTACTTTGGGGGTAAGTTTCTCGTTCCGACCATATATTTGTGGCGACCGTACGCCCGTGACCACAAGCAGGGTCCGCATCTTGTTCTGCATAGCGGGGTCGATCTGCGCACCCCAGATTATCCGGGCGTTCGGGTCTACACGGTTGTACACTTCCTGCACCACACCTTCTGCTTCTTCCATGGTCATGTCCGGACCGCCAACCACATTGACAAGCGCAGCGGTGGCTCCGGAAATATCTACATCGAGCAGCGGTGAGCGAAGCGCTTTTTTCACCGAATCTGCCGCCTTGTCCTCGCTGTCACTCTCACCCATGCCGATCATGGCAACGCCGCCGCGTTCCATCACCGTGCGCACATCGGCAAAATCGAGGTTGACAAGCCCGGGCATGGTGATGAGTTCGGTGATTCCTTTGACCGCACGCATCAGAACTTCATCAGCCACTTTGAACGCTGCAGAGAGGGGGAGTTTGGGTACAACTTCGAGCAGCCGGTCATTGGGCACAACAATGACGGTGTCTGCTACCTCCCTGAGACGCTCAAGACCCGCCTCTGCGTTCTCCATGCGGATGGCACCTTCCGCAGCGAACGGCAGGGTAACGACTGCAATCGTGAGCGCACCTTCCTCCTTGGCAGCCTTTGACACTACCGGAGCAACACCAGTACCGGTGCCGCCACCGAGACCTACGGTGATAAAGACCATATCACAACCCGAGACAACCGCCCGGATCTCCTGCTCGTTTTCCAGCGCAGCTTCTTCACCGATCTGGGGGATGGAGCCGGCGCCAAGACCACGGGTCCGCTGCCTGCCTACGAGGATTCGCTGGTCGGCATGCGTGCGGATAAGGTGCTGGGCATCGGTGTTGATTGCAACGAGTTTCGCACCGTGGATGCCCTCTTCCATCATGCGGGAGATCGTATTCGATCCACCGCCTCCGCAACCAATCACAGCGATCTCGGTCTTGAGCTCGGCCAGAATCTGGTCAAGGTCTTCATTATTTTGTGAGGGATAAACGGGTTCATCCCTCGCCTTGGTTAGTGCCTCTTCTACAATGGACCTCATGAAAACTTCTCCAACCCCGGGATGTGGATGTCGGTCTCGCTGCGCAGAGACACCATTGCTGGTGTGATTACCCGACCGTTGATCTCTATCGACTGGCCTGAGGCCAGTTGTTTGTAGGCAGGTCCGGGCGGTACCCCCTGTTCGCGTGCTTTTTGGGGATCGAACCGTGCCTTAGTGATGATCAGGTGATCTCTCTCTGTTGCAGTGATCTCTTTATTACGTATGATTTTCACGCACAATGTATTTAAATCATTTATTATTTGTGACGAATGTTCGTCATACGTAATAAAATCAGGAAGCAAGCGGTTATCACGCGTGGAAAGGTGAACGACCGGCAATCCATCGAGATCCTTTATCAGCCCCGGCTCGTCCGATTTGGCAGTTTCGGCAATTAAAACAGGATTTGCGTGGATCAGTGTGAGTGCTCCATCCCCTTTGAGTGCATGGATATAGCACCGGGCATTCGGAGACACACTCTCTGCCATTGCCCGCACAGACTGGTACGTGTCCCATGAGAGATGGCCCATGGCAGAGATCTCACTTTCAGAAAGCCGGGGGATCGCAAGGTTGTCCAGCATTCCTGACAGACTCTGAAAAATATGACGGTCAATGGCTTTGCGGTCGATGTAGGCTGCAACTGCCCCGCTCTGCTCCTGCATCATACGGATCATCGATGCGTCAAGTCCCTCAATCTCCCGGCTGTGAGCGATATGCCCGAATGCCCCACGGGATGAGAATGCAATCTCTGTCTGGCGGACCGCATAATGCGTTCCCCCGAATCCGATTAACGGAACTGCGTTGATTAAGACTGCATCCAGTACTGCTTCTGCCACTGCTTTTCCGGCAACGGGATCGGTCCATTCCTTCTCAGTGCTCCCGATCTCGACAAAGAACGAGGGGTGGTGCAGAGCGGTGGGACCATGATGCGTCACTTCATAGGAGACCCGGTAGCCTTCGGGACAATGCTTTGCGAGCGAGCGCAGGGTTGCCTGCATCATCGCAGGCGCTGCAGGAACGAGCGTCCGGGCAGTGCCCCCGAGCTCTGCAACGCCGAAGTTGCCAGTGACGTGCACAGTGAGGACCGGCACCGGGTTGACGCTCGAATGCCGCGAGAGAAAGATTACCAGATCGGCATCGATGTGTTCATCCACACCTCCGGCATGGATTAACCGTTCCTCTACCTCAAAAAATTCGTACGTCCGCCCCTGCTCCTGCCATCGCCTATCAGGATCATTAGCCAGCAGCTGTTCGATATGGAGCCGGATGTTTACTCCCGCCTTATCCTGCCGGGAGTTGACGAGCGCAACTTTCATTATGGGTATATTGGATGGGCAGAGTCCATAAGGTTCATGGTGTAATGTTGTTTAACCACAATACCGGAAAAGCGGGAGACCTGGAAGTATGGACACGGATAAGATCGCACAGGCGTTTCAGAAAGCCGGCATCAGAGCCACGGTCACCTGCGATGAAGCATTCTCCATCGCTGCTAGGTATGGCATTACCAAGAAGGAGATCCGAAATTACTGCGAGGCTCACGGGATCAGGATCCGGGGATCCCAAAACAGTTGCTTCCGGTGATGATTTTTTGCTTAAAAAACCATCAGGATATCAATATCCTGAAGTCGCCCTTTCCACCGCTTCTTCCGGCGTCGCACAATGCACGACTCCTGAAATGTCCCACGTTTTAAGCCCATAGACCGGACACTTCATCTTCAGGGCAATTGCGATCTCAGAAAGGGTGCCGTGACTTCCACCGACTGCGATGACTGCATCGGCCGACTGGACAACGAGCACATTGCGGGCATGGCCGAGGCCGGTCCGGATGATCACATCGAGATACGGGTTGCCATTACCCGTATCCGGCAGGATGCCTACCGTCAGGCCACCTTGCTCCTGTGCTCCTTTGCAGGCAGCCTCCATCACTCCGCCAAGGCCCCCACAGACAAGCGTCCCCCTTGAAGCAATAAGCGCACCAACTGCACAGGCAGTTGCATATTCCTCAGCGCTCGCATCGGCCGCACCGATAACCGCGATCTGCATGATAAAATAGTTTTTTCTTCAATGATGGATAAACGGAGAGGTTTTCCCCTCATTAAAAACGCAGAGGAAACTTTTTAAAAATTCACTTCCGTTCAGCATCCGCAGATGAGACCATCTTCGGGTAATACATGTTCACGTAATCCTTGACCATCCGTCGGGCACTAAATCGCGGTGCAATGCTTTTTATCGACTCCTTCATCATCTTTACCCACCCGTGGGGGATCGCATCGAGCGAGCTGCTGTAATAGAGCGGTATGACTTCCCGCTCAAGAATATCATAGAGCGCAGCAGCATCTGCCGCATCCCGGTCTCCCTCTCCTGGTGCCGCCCCAAACGCCCAGCCGTTCCTGCCATTGTAGCCTTCCAGCCACCAGCCGTCAAGGATGCTTACGTTCAGCACACCGTTGATACCGGCCTTCATACCGCTCGTGCCGCACGCTTCCATCGGGGGCAGGGGGTTATTGAGCCAGACATCAACCCCGTGCACAAGGTACTGGGCGGTCTGTTCATTGTAATCTTCCACAATGGCGATCCTTCCTCCAAACTCAGGCTGCCGGGCGAACTGGTATATTTTCTGGAGAATGCGTTTTCCCTCATCATCCGACTGATGGGCCTTACCGGCAAAGATGATCTGGACGGGTCTCCACCGGTTTGAAACGATCTTCTTGAGCCGTTCGAGATCATGAAAGATTAAGTCTGCCCGCTTGTAGGTAGCAAAACGCCGGGCAAAACCAATGGTAAGAACGGAGGGGTTTAAGAAAGGGCCCTCGGTAACGAAGTTGGTTGTATCATCCAGTGCCTTTGTCCACTTCACCCGCTTACGTTCGCGGATACGGTTGATGAGCTTGTTCTTGAGCTGGAGATGCAGGTCCCAAAGTGCCTTATCCGGGATCTCATCGACCAGGTTCCAGATCGTTTCATCGTCATGCTCCTGCTGCCAGTTGGGAGCTACGTAATAGAAATGTGAGTCCAGGAGATCTTCGATCCGGGGGTTCATCCATGTCGGCAGGTGAACGCCGTTGGTGATCGCATCGATCGGGATCCGGTCATCTGCAAGATCCGGCCAGAGCCCCTTCCACATCTGCCTTGTGACCTCCCCGTGTTTTTTTGATACCGCGTTGTGATACCCGGACAACCTCAGCGCAAGGACGGTCATGTTAAACCCGTTGTCCGGGTAATCCGGATGCCTTCCCAGGGCAAGGAACTGCTCACGGCTTATCCCGAGTTCCCCGTAATACCTGCCAAAGTACTTATCCATTAACTCATTTGAGAAAACATCATGGCCCGCTGCAACAGGGGTGTGGGTAGTAAAGACCGTCGTTCCCTGCACCTGGTGCACGGCATTATCAAACGAGGTTCCATGCTCCATGCGTTCACGGATCTGCTCCAGCAGGGCAAACGCCGGATGGCCTTCATTGAGATGCACTGCCGAATACTCTATTCCCAGGGTCCGGAGCACCATACGGCCACCAATGCCGAGAACGATCTCCTGCCGTAGCCTTTCTTCGCGATCGCTCATGTAAAGACTTGAGGATATCCGCCTGCTCGCCTCGTCATTTAACGGGATGTCGGTATCGAGCAGGTAGAGCGGGACTTTTCCGACATCCACCTTCCAGACAGCCACATAGATCGCAGGTTCAACATAGGGCACCCGGACCACCAGATGATCCCCGTCCCAGTTCAGCACCCTTTTTACCGGTGCAGCATCGCGGTCAAGGCACTCCTTTGAGCCGGTCTGCCAGCCATCCGGCTGGATGTGCTGGTGAAGGTATCCTTCCGAGTACATGAATCCCACAGCAACGAGCGGGACGCCCAGATCACTGCACTCCTTGAGATGGTCCCCGGCAAGGAACCCAAGTCCCCCGGCGTAGAAGGGCAGGGAGTGGTGCAGCCCGTACTCCGCGGAAAAATAGGCAATGGTCAGGGCCTGTTTTTCAGGATACTGTTCCTTAAACCAGCCCGACTTGGAATTTAAGTACCTCCCGAAGCGGTTCATGATAATATCATAACGCCGGAGATACTCTGCATTACTCTCCGCAGTTTCCAAAAATTCGGCCGGGATGTCCCGCAGCATCCGGACCGGGTTGTGGATGCTCGCTTTCCAGGCTTCCTGGTTTAACTGCTTAAAAAGGATCCGGACCTCAGGGTGCCAGCTCCACCAGAGGTTGTATGCCAGATCAAGAAGCCCGGACATCCGGAACGGGATGTTGGTAAACTGGTTGCGTATAGTCTTCACGCACTGTCTGCCTTAGAAACATGGAGAGATAAATATTGTGGAGCGGTATTTCATGAAAAGCACAGAGGGTGATGCGGGGTAAGGGTACAGCAAGGCACCACCTTACTCCGTCCCGCCATTCCGGTTGATCACCATCAGCCGGAGCTCGCTCATCTCCTCAATCGCGTAACGCGGACCTTCGCGCCCGATACCCGAACCCTTTGCTCCACCGTAAGGCATCTGGTCGACCCGGAACGTGGGGATGTCGTTTACCATCACACCGCCGACATCCATATCGGCAAATGCCTGCATAGCCCGGTTGATGTTCTGGGTAAATATCCCGACCTGCAGTCCGAACTCACCGGCATTGGCGATACGCAGGGCTTCAGAAAAATCATCATAGGGTGCGACCGAGATGACGGGTGCAAATACTTCTTCTTTGTTCACCCGCATGGTGGAGTTGGTATCCACAAGCACCGTAGGTGTAAACATCGTTTCTTCAAGTGTGCCCCCGGTCAGGATCCGGGCGCCCTGCGTAACTGCTTCCTGCACTTTCCGGTACGCATCCTCTGCCTTGATCCGGTCGATCATCGGCCCGACATCGGTGGCTAAGTCCCGTGGGTCTCCCACGTTGAGCGTTTTTACCGCAGCAAGGATCTTTTCAACAGCGCGTTCGTAGACCGTTCGATGGATGAGCACACGCTGCACCGAGATGCAGACCTGCCCGGCATTGATGAACCCGCCGGTGGCAATCCTTTGTGCGGCATAATCAAGATTGGCATCCTCATGCAAAATCACCGCGGCATTCCCGCCGAGTTCAAGCCCTACTTTTTTCCTGCCTGCAATCTCTCTCAGGTGCCAGCCGACCGTACAGCTGCCGGTAAACGAGAGATACGCCACTCGGGGGTCCCGGGCCAGCTGTTCGGCGCGTCCTCCAGCGCAGGGAACAACGCTGATCGCTTTTGGTGGCATACCCGCAGCAAGGGCCATATCGCCCAGCAGCAGGCTGGATACGGGAGTGGATGACGCAGGTTTGAGGATGATGGAGTTTCCCGCTGCGATCGCCGGTGCCAGTTTGTGGCACGCAAGGTTGAGCGGGAAGTTAAACGGCACGATCCCGACAACCGGGCCGAGCGGGAATCGCTGGAGAAAACCGGTGCGAGCTTCTGTGTCATCGCTCCAGTCCAGCGGAATGATCTCGCCATAAATCCGTTTGGCTTCCTCAGCAGAAGTCCTGACCGTAACTTCTGCCCGGGCAACTTCACTTACGGCAAACTTCCGGGTCTTTCCCCCTTCCATCACCAGTACATCAGCAAGTTCGTCTCCTCTCCGGTGGATCTCATCGGCAAGCTTTGTAAGGATCCGGGCCCTGGTACCAGACGAGAGTTTTTTTGTGCTCTCAAAACCCTTCACCGCTTCAGTGACTGCCGCTTTGAGATCGGATGTGCTCGCTTGGCAGACCTGCGCGTACACTTCACCTGTATAGGGGAACCGCACGCTGATGATCTCTTCGGTCTGCTTTTTTACTCCGCCAAGGATTAGTGGATACGTCTCCATTATCTGTCACTCCCGTAACTGGTGTGCACCTTTTGTACTTGCACATTTTCTTTGTACAGCATTAAGCAACATCCATAAAGAGTTCTCTTGAACACAGCTAAAGTGGCACGATAATTACTTTGTGCAGGGAAGATAACATTTCAACACGCACGCAACTATCAGCGTCCGATAATACTACAAGAGGGGTTTTGTGAAGGAAGTATCTGCAAACTTCAATGCAAAAGTTATAGAAAGCGTGGTGCAGGAGCACTGGCGCACCAACGATACCTACGCAACCGTAAAACAGCATCGCAGTAGTGGCAAACCGTTCTTCTTTGTTGACGGACCGCCCTACACCACGGGTACCATCCATCTCGGCACCGCGTGGAACAAGATCTTAAAAGATTCGATCCTGCGCTACCACCGGATGAACGGTCGTCACGTGATCGACCGGGCAGGTTACGATATGCACGGGCTGCCCATCGAAGTAAAAGTTGAGCAGGCGCTTGGTTTTGAATCCAAAAAAGATATCGAGAAGTACGGTATCAAAAAGTTCATAGAGGAGTGCCGGGAGTTTGCAATAAAGAACAAACTCCTGATGGATGACCAGTTCATCAATCTCGGGGTCTGGCTCGATTTCCCCAACGCATACAAGACCGTCATGCCCGAATACATTGAAGCGGCATGGTGGACGCTTGCCAAAGCAGAAGAAAAGGGCATGCTCGAACGCGGGCACCGTGTCGTGAACTGGTGTCCCCGGTGCGAGACGGCGATTGCCGACGCTGAAGTGGAATATGCAGACGAGAGCGACCCCTCGGTTTTCGTCAAGTTCCCCCTCAAAGGCAGGACCAATGAGTTTCTGGTTATCTGGACGACAACACCGTGGACTCTGCCGGCCAATGTAGCGGTTGCAATTGCAAAAGATTTCGATTATGCAAAAGTGCTGGCTAAAAAAGACGATACAGAGACGCTCCTCTGGATTGCCGAGCCGCTTGTAAAAGCGGTGCTCAAGAAGGGGCGCTGTAAGGATTTTTCCATAGTCGAGACAAAGAAGGGTGCCGAGCTCATTGGATGGGAGTATGAATCCCCGCTCGCATCCTGTGTGCCACTCCAGCGCGAGATAGTGCACAAAGTGCTTGCAGCAGATTTTGTTGCCCTTGAAAACACCGGCATGGTGCATATCGCACCCGGGCATGGGTGGGACGACTTCGTGCTCGGGACAAAAGAAGGGCTTGTCATTGCCTGCCCGGTGGATGGAGCCGGGAATTTCAAAGAAGAGGCCGGGATCTTTGCCGGCCAGTATGTGCGGGATTCCAACGAAAACGTCTTGGTGGCCCTTGGTGATCACCTGTTTGCCAAGGAGACCGTCTCTCACCGTTACGGTCACTGCTGGCGCTGCAAGACACCGATCATCTTCCGGGCCACCTCGCAGTGGTTCTTAAAGATCTCCGAGATGCGAGACCAGATGCTCAAAGAAGTGGAAAAGGTCACGTGGTACCCTGAATGGGCAGGAAGCGCCCGATTCTACGACTGGATCAAGGATGCCCGGGACTGGTGTATCTCGCGCCAGCGTTACTGGGGGATCCCGATCCCGGTCTGGGTCTGTTCGAAATGCGATGCGTACCGTGTGATCGGTACTATTGCGGAACTCGAAGAACGCAGCGGTAAGCCCCTTGCAGACCCGCACCGCCCCTATGTGGATGACGTCACGATCCCATGTACCTGCGGCGGCACGATGAAACGGGTAGAAGATATCTTCGATGTCTGGTTCGACTCGGCTGTTGCTTCCTGGGCTACGATTGGATTTCCGGGAAAAACAGCGGACTTTGAGAACCTCTGGCCTGCCGATTTCATCACCGAAGGTCAGGACCAGACAAGAGGTTGGTTCTACTCCCAGCTCGGTGCCAGCACGATTGCGTTTGGCAAGGCGCCCTACAAGAGCGTCTGCATGCACGGGTTTGCCCTCGATGCCGAGGGAAAGAAGATGTCAAAGAGCCTTGGCAATGTGGTCACTCCCGAAGAAGTGATTGCAAAAGTAGGCGTTGATGTGCTCCGGCTCTACATCCTTTCCTCATCAGCCCCGTGGGACGATCTGAAGTTCAACTGGGAGGGTGTCGGCACGATCAACCGTGCGGCCAATATCCTCTGGAACGTGTACCGCTTCCCGGTACCGTACATGATCCTCGACAAATTCGAGCCGGCAAACAAGGGAGGTGTCTGGGACGATGCGTATATCCGGGCACACCTCAAACAGATGCCCGACGAGGACCAGTTCATCATCTCCCGGATCAATTCAGTTGCCGCCGCTGTTGATGCTGCGATCAAAGAATGCCAGCTTCACCGGGCAACCCGGGAACTGATAAACTTCATCTTAGAAGATCTCTCACGCTGGTATGTCCAGCTCGTCCGTGAGCGGATGTGGATCGAAGGCGAGTCCGAGAGCAAGCACTTTGCCTATGAGACAATCTACTACGTGATGCGCCAACTCATCGGGCTGCTCGCTCCCGTTTGTCCGCATATCACTGAAGAGATTTACAGCAACCTGCGGTGCAGAAACGATCCATTAAGCGTACACCTGCTCGACTGGAACAAGGGCGAACCTGCACTCGTGAATGCAGAACTCGAACAGGCAGTCGGGATCGTCCGCTCATTCGATGAAGCGTGTGCCAATGCCCGCCAGACCGGTAAGCGCAAACTCCGCTGGCCGGTTGCAGAAGTGGTTGTGGTAACGGACTCCGAGCCGGTCCGGGATGCGATCGGGCAGCGTCTCAATGCGGTCTGCAAGGACCGGGCCAATGCCAAAACCGTCAGGGTTGTCATGGGCCGGTGGGAGCGGATCGGGTGGAAAGCCGAGCCGATCATGAAGGCACTCGGTAAAGGATTTGGCAAGAATTCCTTTTCCGTAAAAACACTCATTGAAACGGCGGATGGCAATCTGCTCAAGGCAGAGATCGGTGCCGGGCGGACATTTAAACTCGGAGAGGGAGATGCGATCTTTGAGATTGGGGCCGATCATGTCACCTTTGCAGAGCAGCTCCCCACGGAAGTATTCTCAGCCCCGATGCCGGATGCCACAGTGTATGTGGATGTCCAGCTGACTCCGGAACTCGAAGCAGAGGGCTATGCCCGTGAAGTGATCCGCCGGATCAACGAGATGCGCAAGCAGCTCGATCTCGCAGTCGAGGATTTCATCATCGCTGATGCAGCTGTGGCAGATGAGCGGGTCTGTGCCCTGATACAGGGTTCATGGCGTGCGGGGATTATGGATGAGGTGAGGGCACGGGAACTTGCGATTCACTCTACGGGTACAGCGGCAAAAACGTACGAGATGGTAAAAGACTGGGATGTCGAAGGCGTTGCGATGACGATCGGGATCTCAAAGGCGAACGATTAATCGCCCAATAATTTTCTTAAAAACTCTTTTCCTTCCTCGCTGGAAAACAGCGGAAGGTCTTTGTCTACCGTGACTGCGCTTCGTTCGGCAATCACCGTCTCTTTCGTTATCGGGTTGAACCCTTCTTTCTCGGTGAGCTTTTTGTACACGAGCACACCGCGACGCTGCCATGCCGGTGTCATGGCGAGATTAAAGCCCCGCACATGCATCATATCGTGGAGGGCTTTTGAGGGAAGACCCTTGAGATATTCTGCGGCTTTTTTCCCGTTCATCCCTTCTTCGATCAGCACCTGCTGGCAGTAGCCGTTGATGTGGTTACGCCATGCCTCGTTCTGCCGGTTGGCCAAATATTCCATGGCAAAGGCCGGTGTTGCCGGAATTACCCGTGCATCGAAGGATAGCAGGGAAGTGCCACCCAGAGCGAGCGTGAGCGAGCTTGCAGCAAACGATGCGGCCACAGAATCGATCTTCTCCACCCTCCCGCTGAAGGGAAGTTGTGTGAAATACAGGCTTATCTCATCGGAGAACGTGAACGCAAAATCCGGATTCAGTCCACTCTCAGCGAGCAGGGATGAGCAGACCGTACACATCGAGGTATTGAAAAAATCGTCAAACGGTTTTTCGAGGCCGAGCGTTTCTGTCAGCCGGTGAAATGCCCGCCCGTCAAGCCGGACGAAAATCGGGGGAATCGTTGTAAGATTTGAAAATAGTTCCCGGTTTTCCATAGAGTACCCCTGCTTTTAAGGAGAAAAATGGGGTGCCGGTTCTCCCGCAGTCTTTACCCGGTTGTTACTCTTCTTCGCTACCTGAACCGGAGAATGCACCCGGCAGGTGGCGGATCAGGACAATGTCATCGATAGCGCTGATGATGCGGTACGGGATCTTGAGTCCCTTGTAGTTCTTGAGTTCAAAGAGCTGGTCGTTGACCTTTCCAACCACTATACCTTCCATCTTTTTGTTGTCCACGTCAATGACAACATCTTCGACTTCTCCGACAAACATGCCCTTATCGGTGTAGATCTGGAGTCCGAACAATTCGGTAATTTGTTCCATCGTTATCAGAGAGAGTATATACTTAAGAGTTAAAAAGATAATCCTTTCACATGGACGGATCATTCAGGATTGGCCGCTTATTCAAAATTCCAATCCTGATCCATTATACGTTTTTACTAGTCATCCCGCTCTTTGCCTGGATCATCGGCAGCGAGATCCTGAACACCGCTGGAGTGCTCAAGAGTCTCTTTGCAGTTCCTATCGATACCTCCGTCCTCACCAGCGGATACATACCATGGATCCTGGGAGTCATTGTCGCACTCGGGCTCTTTGCCGGGGTGCTGGTTCACGAGCTTGCCCATTCGGTGGTTGCATCGCATAAAGGGATCGTAATCAACAGCATCACGCTGATGATCTTCGGGGGGATCGCTGAGATGGAGGAAGGGACGCCGGACCCTAAAACCGAGCTCCCGATGGCACTTGTTGGACCGGTTGCAAGCCTTTTCCTGGGGCTTATATGCTGCGGGCTTGTCTATGCTGCACCGTCAGTGACCACAAACCCGGGTATGCAGGGTGTATGGATCTTTGTCTTTGGCTATCTTGGCATGCTCAATATCCTCCTGTGTCTCTTCAATCTCATACCGGCATTTCCCATGGACGGGGGCAGGGTGCTCCGGGCATGGCTGGCAACAAGGATGCCACTTCACCGGGCCACAAAAATTGCCGCAGATATCGGGAAAGGTTTTGCCATTATCTTTGGCATCATCGGACTTTTCACCTTATCACCGTTCCTTATCCTGATTGCGCTCTTCATCTACATCGGTGCAAACACAGAGTCTACTGCGGTGAAGTACAGCCAGCTTTTGCAGAATGTGACTGTGGGCGACATGATGAGCACACCGGTAACAACCGTCCCGCCGACCATGCCCATGAGTACAGTCATTGGCATGATGTATGCAAGCAAGCATCTCGGTTTTCCGGTTGTAGAGCGGGATACACTGGTTGGCATCGTCACCCTTGCGGATGTGAACCGCTCGTCATCCATTGATCGTGAGGCTATGCAGGTGCGCGATATCATGACCCGGGATCCGGTCACGCTTCCCCCGGAAGCGCCGGTCATCGATGCACTCCGGATTATGTCAGCACAGGATTTTGGCAGGATTCCGGTTGTGCGGGATGGGAAGATCCTTGGGATTGTGACCCGGACGGATATTTTGAAAGTGGCTGAGTTAAAGCAGATTTAAAGAGCAGATGAGCCGATTCAGAATTTCATCACGGGATCTATCACTGAGCTCCCCGCCACCTTCCGGTACGCCTCAATACTCACAAACGGCCGCTTTGCCATCACAGCCGCCACTTTTTTCTTCCCGACACCGGGCAGCCACCTGATTGCAGAAGCAGGAAGCGTATTGATCTCAACCGGCACCGGAAGGGCAGTGATCGAACGCATACCCCAGTCCACCACCACCGCATCAGTAACAGTGTTTCTTGGCAGGTGAAGCGGAAGCCCCACAAGGATAGGGTACGATCCCAATTGCCGGCCGAATGACAGGTCACCAGCCACTTCAACCCGCACATCGTAAAGCACGGTGCCGATCGGAAAAACCCGCTGGAGCATTGGAAGATCGATCTTTGTCCGGACAAATTCCTTAAAGGTCCTGAACCGCTGCTCATGTTTCCCGAGCGTGTTGTTCGTGTACGCAGGTGTGCCCTCAAACGGCATCACCTGACGGATGTTCACGCGACGGACGCTAAGTCCCGCATCGCGGACCCGGACGAGGAACTCCTCGTTTAGTGCGTAAGTCTGCTCGGTTTCTCCGGCAAGTCCGCAGACAAAATTTAGTCCCGGTAGTAATTCGGGCATATTGTTCCTCCGCATGCCCCCTTCTTCATTCACAATCTCTATCGCCCGGAAGACCTCGTCCGGCTGCGCCTTGAGATTGTTCGCTGCAATGACTGCCGGGTCAGCGGTTTCCATGCCAAACGCTGCCACATCGCCGGAAGTATGGTGCCGGATGATCGCCCGCAGCGCCTCGCGGCTCTCATCTTCGTGCCGGGCTATGGTGGCCGGGTTTGTGTTGTCAATGTGGAGCGTTTTTAAGTCAGGGGCGGCGGTGCGAATCGATGAAAAGAGTTTATCGAGCAGCTCCGGGCGGGGTGCGGGATATTCACCGGCTCCTGCCCCATACGCGAGAATATCCGGCTGCCGGCCAACCCGGAAGTGCCGGGCGCTGTTGGCATGGAGTGCTGCAACTTCCGCTGCGATTCCTGCGATGCTCCGGTACTTTGGCTGGCCGTAGAAGGGCTCGGTGCAGAACGAGCAGCCGCCCGATGCTCCGTGGGAGCAGCCCCGGGCAGTCTCGAGCTCACACATCACGTACGGGTAGTCGGGGTGCTGCGTGATGATCCCGCTGCCGGTAATGCTCCACGGATCCGTTCTGGTGTAATCGAGCGCCCCTGCAGGTCCGTTCCCACAAAGATAATTGTCGAGCGCAATGGCCGGCTCTCCGGTGAGCAGTGTATCGAACCCGCTGATCACCTGCCGGATTGCCTTCTTTCCACCCTCTGCTGCGTAGCCAAACCCGATCGGCCCTCCGATCAGCTTCTTTGGGCCCCGGACCATGTGACCGACCTGCTGGATCTCGGTAAGCGTTGCAGGCGTACCGCCAAGATATTTTCCGGGCACGGTGACACCGGAGATCATAACCAGCAGATCGGCCCGGTTCAGATCAGCGGTCAGCATTGGATTGAGGCGGAGCTGATCGATGGTGAGATACTGAACCGTATATCCTTGTGTGATCATCGCCCCGGCCACTGACCTGATGTAAGGCGAAATGTACGGTGGTACGCCCAGACACGCTGGTTCATCCACGTACCCGTCAAGAATGACTGCCACTCGATTCATACCTGATGACCAATCAGTACGAGCAGTTTTCTGGCCCAGATAAGTTTTCCGTGTTTCACCGGATCGACTGTCTTGTCATCGAGATCAAAACCGATAATCGTGATCTGCTCAGCACCAAGTTCGTCAGCGGCAAAGACCGCACGGTCACCATCGGAAAAACCCCCAAAGTTGTGCACATGGGGAAGCGGGGTGCTCTGTGTAGTTGCAACCAGCGGACCTTTGAACCGCGGCACCCAATGCTTTAACAATGCGATGTTATCCCCATGCGCATGCACGACTACAATCGTCCCCTCTTTATTCAGCGCAAGGAGCCGGTCGCTCGCACCGTCGAGATCGGTAAAGACCGCATTCGGGCGGATGCCGTGAGCATCGAGCACATCTGATGCTGCATCTGCAGCAAAGACCACACCGTTTATTTTTCCCAGTTCGTCTTTTAAGGACGGCGCATTTCCGCAGACCGTGACCGGGTTATCACAGGTCAGCGCCGCAAGGGAGAGCAGGTTGTCGCGGGGCATGAGCGAAGCGAGCAGCCGGGCTGCCTCTTCGTCCGCTGCCCGGTCGAACCTGAAGTAAGAAAGGATCTCGCAGTAATGCGGTTCCCAGTTCTTAAACTCCATTCTTCTTGCCCTCGTTTTCGAGGCCTACAAGGTTCTTGAATTTCTGGAGGATCGGCTCGATTACGATCTTCAACAGATCTTCCTTGTTCTCCACCCTGCCAAAATAGTGGAGAGGAATTGCGGCTGCTGCCATGTTCGGGTGCCCGCCTGCATCGCCAATCTCTCCGAATGCTTCTGCGAGCGCGTTTCCGATATGCAACCGGATATCGCGGTTACGGGCCGAGATCACGATCGCGTTGTCGGTGATCCCGTAAACGAGCACCGTGTTCACCCCTTCGAGAGTGATAAGAAGATCGGCAGCCTGCGGAAGGGCATCCCGGTTCATCACGTAGCCGACATCGGAGAAGAGATACCCGCTCTGGATACTGCGTTTCTGGATCGCTTTTCCAATTACTTCGAGCGTTTCCTGCGACATGGAAGGCGACATGATCTTGTCGAGCAGATCTGCATCGGTAAGCGGCAGCAAAAAGCCTGCATAGTTGAGGTCCTGCGGGGTTACGTTGCGCTTGAACTCTTTTGTATCCGTGCGGATACCGTAGAGGAGGGCTGTTGCAACCCGCTTGTCGACTGGCACATCGAGCTCCTGTAAATACTGGGTGAGGATGCTTGCTGTTGCCCCGACCCCGGGCCGGATGTCAACAAACGTGCTCTGCGTTGCGATATGTTTGCCATCCTTGTGGTGATCGATGACGATGTTGATCTTTGTCTGGGGGGGGATATCGTTGTTCGCGCCGGGCCCTGAGCAGTCCACGAGCGCTAAAAAGTTGCACTGGAGCATCGCTTCTGGAGTGAGGTGCTCCATCTTGATGTCGAGCAGGTTGACAAACGTGCGGTTCTCCTGGTGACCGATGTTTCCTTCGTAGAAGATCCGTGTGATGAGGTTCTTTGGGTTGGCCCGCCGGGCAATCTCTGCAAGTGCGAGAGCTGACGCAATTGCGTCAGGGTCCGGGTTCTTGTGAGTGATGATCCCTAATGTGCCCTCCCAGCTGGCGAGCAGAGTAAAGAGTCGCTGCGAGATCCGGCTGGAGTGCTGCTTTTTGATCTGGAGAATCGCAGAGCGGGCAACCACTTCCTGCGGGTAGAGAACGAACTCGGCTCCGGCTGCTGTGAGTTTCTGGCCGTTGACCGGGTCGACCGATCGGGCAACTACCTGCACGGTGGGGTACCGCTTCTTGATGGTCAGGACTGCGGCAAGGTTTGCATCCCCGTCACCGGTCATCACAAACGCGATCTCGAACTGGGGAAGGCCGACTAACATATCTGAAGAGATGATGTCGCGCTGGTAGGCATCGTATTTCTGGTCGCGGAGATGACGCACGCGGGACTCATCCTTGTCCACGACCATCACGCGCTCCTGCTCTTTTAAGAGTTCTAAAATAATATTGTAGCCGTTCGTGCCGCAGCCGAAAATGCAGTATTTTGTAGATCCCGGTTGCTCAAACGGGGCTGTTTCTGGCATGTAACAGAAGATGTACTATTCTAATGTATTAAGGAATTCTTTGGGAGGTATCCAAAACCTTTATTCAGCATTATCGACCACTTTACTAGGTCTAACAGGCTGGGTCTGTAGCTTAGTTCGGCATAGCGGCGGACTCTTAATCCGCAGGTCAAGGGTTCAAATCCCTTCAGGCCCGTTTTTCTTTTGTGTTTCTGTTCTGCTGGCACGGTTCGCTCATTCCGCAGCAGGTTTTTTTAGTAACCATTCCGGAAAAGAAATCTATATCATCAGACCAAAAGTAGTCTGTTTGAGTGAACTATGACTAACATACGTGAAAAAATCCGTAATCATTACGCAGTATCTTTTCTCGTTTTTGCTCTGCTTTGTGCGGTAGTTAATATCGTCCTCTTTAAGACTGGCATAGCCGAAACTGTTCTTGCCTGGATACTGCTGGTCAATATCGGGTTCCAGGGAATCTTGGCCGGGTTCATGCACTGGTATGGCCCAATGGCCGATAAAATTGCCGTAAAGATCGGCTGGCTGCCAGGAAGTCCATTCCAGAAAGAGGTTGCCGCTGCTGATGCGGCATTCGGTGTGCTCGGGATTCTTTCATTCTTCATCCGGGATAATTTCCTTGTTGCCACGGTCATCGGCTCATCGATCATGTTCTTTTTCATGGGAATCGGACACGCACTCGACGCCAGGAAAACCAGGAACGTTTCCATCTATAATACTGGCTCGGTCGTCTATTTCGATCTCCTGCTACCGGTTGCCATGCTCATCCTGCTCGTGCTCTGGAAAACGGGATATTGATTTTTTTATCGGATGTTACGGACACATTATCCACCGGTCGGGGATTTTAATCCCGCCACCCTTTTCTTGGGTTCCATGATTACCCTGCATTCACCGCTAACCTGCCAGCATTCTTAAATACAAATGTGATGAACTTCATCGCATGGAAAATCCCGGCATCACAGACGCAGGACTTGGCAGTCGAAAAAATTACCCCATCTCCCCGCGACTTGCAGAGATGGAGACAGCCCTGCTCTCGGTTGACCGGGTAAAAGCCGGCAGGATCGTCAGGGACTCCTGCACTGCTGGTTCCCCATTTACCTGTCTTGAAACCCTGATCGTACCGGCGCTTGAAGAGGTTGGCCAGCGCTGGGAAGCGGGTGATGTTGCACTCTCTCAGGTATACATGAGCGGGCGGATCTGCGAAGAGATTGTTGATTCCATGCTCCCTGCCGGGGATCCGCGTCGTGTTGACCAGCCGAAGATGGCAATCGCAGTACTCGAAGATCATCACACGCTCGGGAAACGTATCGTCCTCTCAGTGCTGCGGGCCGGGGGCTACGAGCTGACTGATTATGGTCACGGGGTATCAGTCGACCAGCTCGTTGACCAGGTGACCCGGGACAAAGTCATCATCCTGCTAATCTCCACCCTGATGCTCCCTGCCGCTCTCAGGACAAAGGAGGCAATTACCCGGATCAGGAAAATACAGCCGGGGATAAAAATTATTGTCGGGGGGGCGCCATTCATCTTTGACCCTATGCTCTGGAAAGAGGTTGGGGCGGATGCGATGGGACATGCTGCGTCCGAGACACTTGAGCTCGTCAACAGGATGGCTGCGGAGGTGAAACGATGACCGGTAGCATGACTTCAATGCAACGCACGCTTGCCACAATGGGATTCAAAGAACCGGACCGGGTCCCGCTCTTTTTATTGTTCACTATGCACGGGGCTAAAGAGCTGGGGCTTTCGATTCGTGACTATTTTTTAAAACCGGAGTACATCGTAGAAGGCCAGATGCGCCTGTTAAAAAAATATGAGGGAGATTGTCTCAACCCGTTCACGTATGCGGCATCTGAGATCGTTGCATGGGGGGGAGAAGTCATCTTCAGGGATGATGGCCCACCTAACGCGGGTAAACCTGTCATCTTAACTCCGGCGGATATTGAGACAATAGAAGTCCCTTCAGTTGAAGATAGTCCGAGCCTTCTGTCTGGACTGCGTACCATTGAACTCTTAAAGAAGAGGGTCAGTACGGATGTGCCCATTATGGGATCCGTCATCTCCCCCTTCTCACTTCCGGTCATGCAGATGGGGTTTGAAGCCTATATCGACCTGATGTACGGAGAACCTGACCTGTTCTGGAAACTTATGAAGAAAAATGAGGATTTCTGCGTAGCATGGGCAAATGCCCAGCTCGCGGCCGGAGCTACGGCAATCGGGTGTGCCGATCCTCTTGCATCACCTGATATGACTTCCACCGACATTTATCGGAAGACCGGGTTTATTGTTGCACAGCGTACAATTGCACGGATCAAAGGCGGCGTTGCAACCCACCTTGCTTCAGCACGGACTCTTCCGCGTATAGACGATCTGGCAAAAACCGGTACTGTTGGTGTAGGGGTTTCCACATTTGATGATATTGGGGAAGTAAAACGGGCAATAAATGGCAGGATGGTTCTTATCGGCAACCTTAACGGCGTTGAAATGCGGCGCTGGACTCCCGAAATTGCAGAGCAGAAAGTAAAAGAGGCGATTGCACGGGCTGGTAGGGGAGGTGGATTCATCCTATCGGACAATCACGGGGAGATTCCCTGGCAGGTTCCCGATTCTGTCCTCTTTGCGATCAGCGCTGCAGTTAAAAAATGGGGACAATATCCGCTCGATTGGGTGCAGGATGGGGAATAAATTCTGTATTCTCTGCTGTGAAAACATCCGGCCGGAGGTAGAGGCGGTTCTTGCGACCGGTACTCTGCCACGGGCGACAGTCAGATCGTTTCCCTTCCACTGCGGTCATGTCACCTCAGTCTGGAAAACGATCCGCGATCAGTATCATGAACTTGAAAAGGCGGGAGCACAAGTCTGCCTGTGCGGGTGCGGGTGCTCCAACACGCTTGACATTCCAAAGGAGGTTCTCAAGGGTTCGTCCCTCATCTTCCAGGGTGCGGGGGCATCCCTGTTCCTGCCGGAGGATCTGGTCACGGATTATCAGAAACGCGGAGCATTGCTCATCCTGCCCGGCTGGCTTGTCCACTGGAAGCAGAACACGCACTCTGACGGACTGGACCCGGCAACCGCACGGGAGATGTATGCAGAATCGGTAAACGAGATCATACTTCTCGATACCGGAACCCATTCCGGCATTGCCCCGGTGCTTGCAGAGTTTGCCCAATTTACCGGCCTGCCTGCCCGGACGATTCCGGTGGGTATTGGGCATTTCCGTCTCATGGTGAGGGAATTGTACCTGCAGTGGCAATCTGATCAGGATACCGTCGGTTTCAAGGCCAGGATCGTTGATTCTGAAAAAAGAGTGGCCGATTACTCGATGGTGGCGGACCTGACCGGTAAAATTATTGGCATCCATGACGAAAAGACCGTCATCTTTCAGATGCTTGATCTGTTCTTCCTTCTCTGCTCACCAAAAAGAGCGGGGTTCCTCCCGTTTAACAGGGGGGTGGCCGGATCTATTGTGAGCATCCCAAATGGTGCATATGTCACGGAAAATGGGCAGGCATCATTCCCTGCACCTACCGGACAGTACCTCATTGCAGAGACCAAAGATGGGTTCCAGTACCGGCTAATGTATGACAACCAGCTGCTTGGAGTCATCTCCATTGACCATGTCTCGCTTCCCGATTCTCTGGATGAATATCTCAATCTCACCCACTTCATCAGTCAGATTGCCGGTCTCTCAATCACGATTGCAAGGACGTACGAGGAACTGGAGCGGGCAGTTGCAGAGCGTGATGCCGAGATCGTTGAGCGGAACATGGCAAAGGAGGCACTGCAGATGGCAATTAAAAAATTAAACATGCTCTCCTCCATCACCCGCCACGACATCTTAAACCAGATCATGGGACTGCGTACGTATCTCGATCTCTCACGGGAGGAACTAAAAGGAACCCGATTCGCTGCATTCATTGAAAAAGAAGATCAGGCAGCAGAAGCTATCCAGCGGCAGATCGAGTTTACGAAATATTACCAGGATATCGGGGTCAATGCACCGAAATGGCAGGATGTTGCAGTCGTCATCCGTTCGGCCATAAAACAACTCAGCCTTCCGGCAATTGAAGTGAAAGTTGCAATAAATGATGTGGAGATCTTTTCAGATCCACTTATCGAAAAAGTCTTCTTAAACCTCATGGAGAATTCCCTCCGCCACGGAGAGCGGGTGACTAGGATGGACTTTTCCTCCCGACACAAAGACGCTGGACTTGTACTTACCTATTGCGACAATGGTGTCGGCATATCTGTTGAGGACAAGAAAAAACTCTTTCAGAAAGGTTTCGGGAAACATACCGGTCTGGGCCTCTTCCTCTCACGCGAGATCCTTGCGATCACCGGCATTACCATCACGGAGAACGGTGAGCCCGGAAAAGGCGTGCAATTCGAGATGATAGTCCCAAAAGAAGGATACCGTTTTATGAAGTAAAATGCCTAAATGGGGATAACCATTGATAACCGGAACACTGTGGGAGAGGAATGGCTTATGAAAGGGGGAATTTTCGCAAGGAAGCTTGTTGTCCTCGCTGTTCTTGCAGTTATCCTTTCGGCTGCCGGATGCCTTGAACAGGAATACAGCAGCGAGAACAACGGTTCGATAATCCCTATGAAAACGGGAGATACCGCAGTTATCTCACTGGGGGAAAACCCCTCTACGGGATTTGTCTGGAATGTAACGACCCGCGGGGATCTTGGTATCACGAGAAAAGAATACGCTTCAGGTAACCCTATTGGAGAAGTGATGGGGATGGTCGGTTCGGGAGGTTCCCGTACATGGCACCTGTCAATCGGTAAGGATCATATTCAGACGTTTTCTGCAGATCTGAGGCGACCCGGGGAACCATTAAACAGGACACTGAGGAGCTTTGAGATTACCTTCATGGTACCCTGAAGAATCGGAAAGTTATTCTCTCCCGCATAATTCGATCCGGTCTGCAAACATCCTCATCCCTCCCCAAGGCTTGTTTTTGGATAAGATCAATTTAATCATCGCGGCATCAGTGGTCAAGTGATACACCTCAACTTAAGAAGGCATAAGGAATCTATTGCCTGCTTTTTTGCTTCGATGTGATAGACCTGGGGGAATGCCAGTTATAAGAGGGGGGATTCTGAACACGTGTAATCCGCAATCATTAACGATTATACCGGTACGCCCCCATTGGCACGGTAATCTCAAACCGGGTCCCCTTCCCGCTCATGCCAGTCTCCCTGATTGTCATTCCCGTAATAGAGAGAACTTCCCGGACTAAAAAGAGGCCGAGACCGGTCCCTTTTCCGTATCCCCGATCGAAGATCATGTTCTTCTCTTCCGGGGGGATTCCCACTCCATTATCTTCGATAAACAGCATGAGGTTGTCGGATTTTTCCTCATACCTGAGGGTAACTTCAGTAGCATTGACACCGTGGGTGAGAACGTTCTGCATGAGGTTGAAGAGGGCTTTTTCAAACAGCGGGTCAGCAAAGATCTCGAGATTGTTCAGCTGCAGGTTCTGTTTCATATGCAGAAAATCGATGTGCGAGATGGCGTAGAGGAATACCTGCCACACGTTCTGCCAGCGAGGGGGGTTCATGCCCATATCCTGGTAATTCTTTGCAAAATCCAGGGTATCTACCATTTTTTTGAGAAACATCTGCTGTTTTTCCAGGTAGGTTTTAGCGTTCGTATCGGTAACTACGTTCTTTACCAGTTCCTGGTATGCTGAAAGCGAGAACGCTGCCGTCTGGATATCCTGGAACGTGACCGCATTTAAGAGGTTTAATTTGTTGCGTGCCTGCTGCAGGGCGACATTGGTCCGTTTCCGGTCGGAGATGTCGCGGCAGAGGGTAAGAATGACATTCTCTTCACCTTTGTGAAACACCGTGGCATTGATCTCTATGGGCTGGATCGTCCCGTCGGGTTTGATGTAATCGATCTCAAGTCCCCGGACCTGACCGGTCTGCATGCACTTCTCCACCTCACGGGCATTACGTTCGAGATCATACGGAGCGGTCCACTCGGTAACGGAGTGCCCGATCAGCTCAGCGAGCGATGACCTGCCCGTTAGCCGGAGATAGACATCGTTGGCATCAATGATGAGGCCACGGCTGTCCAATACGAGATACCCGGTATCAGTGATTTCCACAAGGCGCCGGTACCGTTCCTCGCTGGTCTGGAGGGAAACCAGTGTAGCTTTTGCTTCGGTGATGTCCCGCGCAATCGAACCGATGCGGTAGCCTTTCGCGGTTCTGATCGGGAAGGCTACCTGGTTAATCGTCAACCGACTACCATCCCGCCGGAGTATTTTGGCCTCAATCGGTCTGGAGAAATAAACCGATTCTCCGGTCTGTTGTGCTTCGCTGATGGCTTGCCTGAACCGTTCGATTTGGCCCGGCGTCCGGTGTTCCGGTATCATCATGGAGATCATCACATCGGCCTGAGCTGCCCCCACCGCTTCCTTTCGGGGAATACCGGATATGTTCACCATGGCATCGTTCCATTCGATCACCGTCCCATGTTCGTCCATGAGTGAGATGCCATCGGCCGATTCACGAATCAGCGACCTGAACATCTCCTCGCTCTCACGAATCCCTTCCTCAGCCCGTTTCCGCCCGGAGATATCCCGCGTTACTCCACGAAATCCCACCACCCTGCCCTGTTCATCGGTCGCATTCGCTGAGCGGATCTCTATATCAATAAGGTGACCGTCAGCATGTTGTGCAACCACCTCAAGAGTAACCAGTGCCGGACCATTCAGAACCTGCTGTTCGAAGGCCCGGGTCACTAAGGGGATCTGATCATGAGGTACAAGGAAGAAGATAGGTTTGCTTGAAAGGTCTTCTGCCCGGTACCCGAACATATCAAAGATCTGCGGACTCAGGTAGGTGAAGTTACCCTTTACATCGATCTCCCAGATGAGATCCGGGGTTGTTTCTACGATATTCCGGTATTTTTTCTCGCTCTCCCGCAGCGCATCCTCAGCCTGCTTTTTCTCGGTGATATCGAGAGCAAATCCTCCAATGAGGGGGGGCTTGTTTTCACGATCAAGCCGGAATTTATACGTCTCAAAAATTTTTGGGTTGCCATTTTTTTCAACAAGAGGTTCAATGGTTTTCCGGTATCCGTCCCTCAGGGTTTTCCGGTCATCTTCGATCATTTTTTCTGCAGCTTCAGGAGAGAATAGTTCCCGGACCGACTTTCCGATCCATTCCTTTGCACCGAAAACTTCAGTCATATGCCGGTTTACAAAAAGATTGGTTGACTCTGCATCTTTGATAAAGGCCGTTATCGGGAGGTGATCCATGAATGCTGCAAACCTCTCCTCACTCTCCCGCAGCGCATCCTCCGCACGTTTCTGTTCCGTGATATCCTCGATCTGGGCAGCAAAAAAACGCAGGGCACCCTGTTGATTACGGATCGTTGTTACCCTGAGCAATCCCCAGAGGATACTGCCATCTTTCCGGATGTACCGTTTCTGCGTGTTGTATACCGGAATCGTTCCTGCACTGAGCTCCCGTATGTGTTCAAGATCTCCGGCAATGTGATCCGGGTGCGTGATATCCACAAAGGACAATTTCAGCAGTTCCTCTTCTGCATAGCCGGTCATGGACATCCATGCCCGGTTGACGGAAAAAAACCGGAAATCCGGCGTGACCAGGGTCATGCCAAGCGAGCTGTTCTCAAAGATCTGCCGGAACCGCTCTTCACTTTCCCGCAACTCAACCGATGCTGTGGTGATGTTCCATCCCTCCATTCAGTCACATACGCTATGACAGTGAATGACCATTGTTCGTATTTCAAGGTTTATCCTCGCGTTGCAGGAATTGACGGGAGGGCTTGAAAATCAGGGCTTGACAAACCGGTACTTCCCTTCGGGTACAGATATCTCAAATCGTGCCCCTTTGCCGAAAATGCCGGTCTCTGTGATGGTGATGTCGGTGATAGAGAGGATATCTCTGACTAAAAATAATCCAAGTCCGGTATTCTTTCCAATCCCCCTTTCAAAGATCTTCTCCTTCTCTGCTACCGGAATTCCAGAGCCATTGTCCTCAACAATTACAAGAATCCCGTTGGGCTCCCGCTCGCAGCGAACAGTGATCTCTGTTACACTTCCCCCGTGCCGGACCGCATTATCAATGAGGTTGAAAAAGACCCGTTCCAGCATCGGGTCGGCAAAGACCTCAATTGCCTTGCAGGTACCGGAGAACTTGACCGGAACCCGGGTTTCCACGCGTAGGATGACTTCTTCAAGCAGAGTCCATGCCGGTGCCCTCACACCCACTTCCTGATACTCGCTCGTGAACTCAATCTGGCTGGCAATCGTGTCTGCAGCAGTAAGGATCTTGGCAAGGTAATCAGTTATGACCGGGTCGCCTTTTTTCATGGCGGCGATCTGGGCAAAACCCTGCAGGATCGTAAGCTGGTTTGCAACATCGTGTCGTGTGATGCTGTTTAAGAGGTTGAGTTTGTGATTGGCTTCGCGGAGCGCCTGCTCTGCATTTCGCCTTTCTGTAATATCTTCAAGGGTTTCAACAGCTCCAATAATGGTTCCCTGCGCATCCCTGATTGGGGCAGCAGTAAAATTCAGCCATTTACCCGAAGCGCCCATTGCAGGGAAGAAGTCCGTTGCTTCATAGGCGCTCTCAACCAGCCGGGAGATGCTGAATTTTCCCCCATACAATTTTGGAATATCGTCAGTTTTCTCATCCACCAGAAGATCTGCAAGCACCGGTCGCTTTTCCGGGTAGAACGCCCGCCACTGTTGATCGGTTCCAACAATATCTTCAGCCTTAATCCCGCTGTAATCCTCGATAGCCTTGTTCCAGGAGATGACCCGATGGTTCTTGTCAATCACAAACTGAAGCGTTGGTGACCCGTGCAGGATCGAACTTAACCGGGCTTCACTCTCCAAAAGCGCTTCTTCCCGTTTTCGTTCCTCCATCTTGTTATGGAGCGTGCCGATAGTTGCCGGTCTTCCACCAATTGTTGCTGAAGTGATATTCATCTTAACCCGGATCCTGCTCGTCCCATCATGGTGGAGCACGGAAAACTCGTAAACCTCAGGGAGGGCTTTTCCCAAGAGACGTTCCTGGTGCCGGTTCAGGACCAGTTCCCGGTCTTCTGGTGCAATAAGATCGGCAATTGATCGCCCCGCGAGTTCGGCACTGCTGTAGCCGGTCAGTGTGGCAAACGAAGGATTATGGAAGATGAGCCGGCCATCCTGGGCAATGAAAATGCCATCATGGCTTTGTTCAATGACTGTGCGGTATTTCTCCTCACTCTCGTGCAGTGCCTCTTCATTGAGCTTCCGCTGCGTGATGTCGAGCAGGACACCACTGTATACCAGCTCTCCCTGCCGGTCAATAGGACGGGATAATCCTTGGAACCAGATCTTTTCACCCGATGGTTTGATGAACCTGCCCTCAAAATTCCATGGCCGGCCCGCTTTGACTACCTCCAAAATAGACTGGAGGAACGCATCGCGATCACGAGGATCGACCTGTTTGGTAAACAAGGTGAAGAAGTCACGGGTTCTATCATCTAGCCCGAAGATCTCCCCGGCACGGCTGCTGACATAGTACAATCCCAGGCTTCCGTCAGGTCGGGCATAGAACTGGTAGACAACACCCGGCACCGTACTGGCTATCTCCTCGAACTGCTCCTGGCTATTTTGCAGTTTTTCCTGTGCCGATGCCAGTTCCTCGTACTGGCCCCTGAGCTCTTCTTCAGATGCTGTAAGCTTCTCGTATGCAGACCGGAGTTCTTCTTCTGCACGCTTGAGCTCGGTAATATCGAAGAAAGCCGCCGCCATCGCACCAGGCCGGATCTGGAACGCCGAAATCGAAAATGCCCCGTGGATCGTTCCCTTATCATATATCACCTGGTCCGTATGCCAGGGGTCCCCATTCCTGGCTATCACACGGTACTTGTCGGGAATTTCCGTGTCCACGAGCCCTGGGAAGGCTTCTTCAATGGTCCGGCCGATAAACTGACTGTTGTCAACACCGAGGATAGTATCAGCCGCAGGGTTTGATCCGGTAAAAACGAGTGAGCCATCATCCTGAAGGGCATAGAAATGCATGCCAAACGGGGAGAAATCGATTACGTTCCGGTATTTTTCCTCGCTCTCCCGCAAGGCTTCTTCTGCCCGCTTGCGTTCGGTAATATCTTCAAGCACGCCATCAAAATACTCGACCTCTCCTGAAGGACCGAAAACCGCTATTGCCGAGAGGCTTGCCCAGAACAGTTCCCCGTTTTTCTTTTTCAACCGGATCTCGACATTTGACAGCCTGCCCTCATGTAATAGGCGATCAGAAATGGCTTTCCTCACTGCTGTGTCGGCATAATAGTCTGCGACCGTGGTCTGCATGAACTCTTCCATGGAGTCAAAGCCGTGCATCCTGGCGATGATCGGGTTTACCAGGGTCCTCCTTCCGGACGGACCGGGAGTTGTACGGAATACTCCTACCGGCAGGTTTTGCATGAAGTTAGTCAGTTTTGCCTGCTGATCGAGGAGAGTATTTTCCATTCGTTTACGTTCGGTGATATCGAGAGCAGTAAAGGTCACACCGGTTGCATGGTCCTCCGGATCCAGCGGGGTTGAACTAAGAAGGATATCCCGTATATCCCCATCTTTCCGCTGCCAGCGGGTCTCAACGGTCCCGGTGCCGAATTTATGGATCTGTTCATATTTTTCCCGGCCCACGCGTTCAAACTCCTCATCGTCGGGATAAAGGATGCGGGCGCTCCTACCGATCAGCTCCTCTGCTGAATACCCGGTCATCTCACAGAGCCGGTCGTTTGCCCGGAGCACGACCCGGTTCGAGACCAGCCCAATCCCAACCGGCGCTGCCCGGAAGATGCTGGCAAGTGTTGCCTCGCTTTCGCGGAGTGCCTTTTCTGCTTTTTTTCTGTCAGATATATCGATAATTATTCCCCGGAAGCCAGTCAGGTCCCCGTTTTTATACACAGGATCGGAATAGATGAGGGCCGGAAACGTGCTGCCATCCTTTCTCATCAGGGAATATTCCGGGTGCTCATGGGATTCTTTGTTAATAATTTTTTGGATATTTTCCCTGATGGTGGCATGCTGTAAGGGATGAACGATAGACAGAGCGTTGAATCCCTGCAAAACATCCTCAGGAGTAAATCCAAGCGCAGTGTATCCCTGCCGGTTCACAAACGTGATGATGAGATTCCGGTCCATCTCAAAGACAATCTGGGGAAGGAGCTCCGCAAGTTCACGGTATTTTGCTTCACTCTCCCGGATCCGCTGCTCACTGATGAGCAGCTCATTTAACTGGCCCTGTAGCTCTTCCTGGGATGCTGACAACTGCTCGTTGGCGGCGCGGATCTCATCCTGCGCCCGCTGCCGGTCCGTGATATCGATGCCAACTCCCGTAAAATACGTCTTCCCGTCAATCTCGAGCCGCTTTGCCGTAAAGAAGAGGGGGATTCTCTTCCCGCTCTTTGTCAGCAGGTTCGCTTCAGCAGTAGCCTGCCCTTCTTTCATTGCCCGCCCAACACCCTCACTGATGACACGAATCGCCTCATCATCACCCTTAAACCAGTCAAGGACGTTCATGTCGGCAAGTTCTTCTGCAGTGTAGCCGGTGACCGTCTCGTGGATCTTGTTCCAGCGGACGAGCCTGCCCTCGCTGTCATACATGTAGTGAATGCCAGGGATACTTTCAAGAACAGCGGCAGAAAATATTTTTTCCCGTATGAGAGCTTCTTTGGCTTTCTTCTGCTCGGTGATATCCTCAATCGTGCCTTCATAATACCGTACCCCTCCTTGAAGATTGAAGACGACTTTGGCATTGATCAGGATCCAGACCGCGTGGCCGTCACGGTGGTAATACTGCGCCTCAAAATCCTTCACAAAACCGTCAGTCTTTAACGCATTCACGAACAGATTGCGGTCTTCCTGGTTGACGTAGAGCTGGGCACGGATGTCATTAATTGCCTCCATCATCTCCTGCGGCGAATCATAACCGGCGACCCGGGCAAACGTGGTATTGATAGCCAGGAATTTTCCTTCGGAGGTTGTCCGGAAGATCCCAACCACAGAATTTTCAAAGAGATCGCGGTACTTCTCTTCGCTCTCCTTAGCCCGGCTCTCGCTCTCTGCCTGCAAAACAAGTTGTTCGCGGAGTTCCCCCTCACTTGCCGTGATCTGCTCGTACGCAGCCTGCAGTTCATCCTCTGCGCTTTTTTGTTCGGTGATATCGCGAATGGCTTCAATCGCACCGACAATCTCACCCTGGCTATTATACAGCGGGCTGGCTTTGCCAACGAGCGTGACCTCCCTGCCTTTAAGGCGGGGAAGCGTGGTGTCAGCTATCAGGACATCTTTTTGCCGGACGATATGGGAGTATTTCTGTTCAATGACTTCGGAGGGTTCAAAGATCAGATCGATAAGAATCTGCCGCCGCTCTCCATAGAAGGGGAGGGCGTACTCGTAGTTCCCTTTTCCGAGCATCATTTGCGCAGAGAAACCGGTCATCTCCTCAATGGCCCGGTTCCAGGCAATTATGATACCTTCACGGTTTATGGCTACTGTAGCATCCGGCAGGAATTCGATGATATCTGAAAGGCGCTTCTCAGATTCCCTGAGGGAATGCTCAGCCTGCCTTCGCGCCATAGCCTGCCGGATCTTGTGCGAGAGTTCAGCAAACTGTGGTTTGACATCTCCTCCTTTCTGGAGATAGAAGTCTGCCCCGTTGTTGATGGCCTCAATCACGACATCTTCACGGCCACGCCCGGTGAAGAGAATGAACGGGACATCCCCGAACCGCTCGCGGACGATCTTTAAAAATGCAATCCCGTCAATCCCGGGCATCTGGTAATCCGATACAATGACGTCATAGGATGGAAACGCTGGAGATGCGAGTGCATCGATTGCTGATAATGCGATCTCTACTTGGAATTCCCCTGTTCGCTCTAAAAAGAGTTTTCCCAAATCCAAGAGAGCCTGTTCGTCATCAACGTAGAGTACGGAAAACATCGGATAAATCCTATAGTATGCTCAAGAACATTAATGGTATATAAATCAGCCGAATCCAAGAGGGTGAAAGGATTATCCGCAGGAACGGGGATATTAACGGTACCAGTCTGACCGTAAAAATGCAGGTAAAGGACGGACATGGACAGATTAAAAAAATGGAGTGACCAGACCATGGAGTTCAAAGGAAGCAAGACCGAGAAGAACGTGCTCACCGCATTTGCCGGCGAGTCGCAGGCACGGAATCGCTACACGTTCTTTGCAAGCGCAGCAAAGAAAGAAGGTTACGAACAGATCGCGAGCCTCTTCTTACAGACCGCTGAAGAAGAAAAAGAGCATGCGAAACTTTTCTTCAGGCAGCTCAAAGGCGGGGATGGGGAAATTACCGCAGCCTACCCGGCAGGTATAATCGGAACAACTAAAGAGAACCTTGCCGCAGCTGCAGCGGGTGAGAAGATGGAGTGGGGCACACTCTATCCGGATTTTGCAGCCACTGCAGAGAAGGAGGGATTCAAGGAGATCGCTCACCTCTTCAAACTGGTTGCAAAGGTAGAGGCACACCATGAACAGCGGTATGCAAAACTGCACGCAAACCTTACAAAGGGAGTCATCTTCAAGGCGGAGACTCCAGTAAAGTGGTACTGCCGGAACTGCGGTTTTGTTGAGAGTGGAAAATCCGCTCCAACAAAATGCCCGGTCTGCGATCACCCTCAGGCGTATTTCGAGATTGCAGCTGATAACTACTAACTTTTTCTCATTTTTCCGGCACAACCGCTGGTCCTGAAAGGTTTTTTTATCCTTACGCGTAACGATCCATCAGAAAGTTACCATGCCGTTCTGTTCTAACTGCGGGGCACAGCTCCTTCAAGGTTCAACGGTCTGTCCATCCTGCTCAACTCTACAGTCATCACTCCACAGAAGCGATGGTGACGGTTGTGATGGAGACATCCTCATCTGGAGCATGAAGATCCCGCTCATTACCAACACCATCCTTATCCGGGACACGTTCCTTGCGTTTATGGGCGCGATGTTCCTTGTCACGACCCTTCTCTTCCTCATCACCGGCGACTTCTCCCTGTACTTCATGTTCCTTGTCGTATCGCTTGGATTATTTGTACTTTGCCTCATTATCATGCTGGTCCTGCAAATCGCAACCGGTGGAGGACTTGAGACGCGGTTCGGCATCGGGCCGGGCGGGGTTGCCCATCATGCCGGTAAAACCACGCGTGCACTCGACCGGGGATCAGCAGCCAGCTCCGCTGCGCTGGGATCTATGGGGGGGAGTGGTGCCGGGCTGATTGCGATGTCGCAGGAGGATAACCAGCTCACGTGGAAGGATGTCCGGTATGTCCGGGTGTATACAAAACTCAGGTTCATCGAGCTGCGGTCAAAATACCTGATCAGCCCGGTCGTGCTCTACTGCACTGATGAGAATTATTCTGCCGTGCTGGACATGGTAAAAAAGTTTATCCCGAAAAACGCATCTTTGAAAATCCATTGACATAGGATCCCGGTCACAGGATATCAATTTCCTCTTTTTTTAATACGGCTGCACTTTATTATCCAGCATCTGACACCAGGCAGACTCTGGTTCACATCACCTGATCCATCCCATCCGCACCCACCGCTCATACTCTTCTGTGCGAAAACCCTGGTTCTCGATCACGAGCTCTTTGAAAAATTCCCGGTTGCCGGTAATCTCTTCTTCCTGAGTTGGATCAGAAAAACCATTCCTGATCACATCTGCGAGTTTTTTCCCAAGTGCCCGTGCGGAAACTTCCGCAGCATCAACCGTGTCTATGTTCCCACCCGTTGCAACACTTAGGCCACCTACTGCAATCACGCCAAGATAATTCAGCACATGGTTTTGGTATGCCACCACCTCGTTGCCTCCGGACGTGTGTGTGCTTGCAACCGAACCACCGTATTTCCCTGCGAGCAGCTGGTAGTGAATTGCGTCGGCGAGCCGGTCAAAGAAAATTTTCATCTGTCCTGATACGTTATCAATGTAGACCGGTGATGCAAACACAATGCCGTCTGCTTCCTTCATCCGCTCAATAATCGATGGGACATCATCGTCATTAACACATACACCATTGAGCGAGCAGGCATCGCAGGCTGTGCAGGGGGTGACCCGCAAGTCACAGAGATCGAGCATCTCGGTCTCTGACCCGGCTTCTGCTGCTCCTTCAAGTACAAAGCCGGCAAGTTTTCGCGTTGTGCTGCGAGTAGTGTGGGGACTCCCGTGGATGGCGAGAATTTTCATGAGGGGGTATGCTCCGGAACAACAGTTGGGTGCCCGAGGTTATATTGCATGATGTATCAGGTGCTCATTTCTGCCGGGCGTTTTAAAATTCTTAACATCTCGTGCCCGTTTTTTAAGAAATCATAGCCGGTTCGTTCGATCCGTACCACAAGACCGGATGCCCGGACCTGACCGATAAGTTCGTCAAAATATTCCGCCTTCCTGCCGTTTGTGTCCACCACCGGAAAAATCCTCACCTCTTCTGAAACCCTTGCCATCTCCCGGATTGACTGCAGATGAAAGTCAGGCCCGAGCGAATCATACAGGAAAAGAAAATGGGAACAGAGACAAAGGTCAAATTGCCGGTCACGGAACGGGAGATCAGGAAGAGTTGCCGGTATATAACGGCCTTGAAGAAGACCGGTCTTGTAATCTTTGCAAAATTCCTGCATAGCGCTCATCCTCATCTGCTCAAGCTCTGCGGGTGTGTGGATGGTCTTCCAGACAAAATTCTGCATATTATTCCGGACCTGCTGCATCACTTCATCACGGGCTGCAAGGATCGCCTGCTCGATCTGGTCGCAGGAATACCCATAGAGCGGATCACAGGAAACAACCCGATGCCCCTGTTCATGCATCCGGGCATTGAAACCCGCAGGACCGTCCCCGCACCCGATAATGGACCGTTTCAAGTCATCCTCAGAAAGGTTGAACATCGCCACATACTCGTCAAACGATCTTCCCCAGGGAACAACCGATTTCAGGATAAAGGTCATGCCTGATTACGTGTTGGGCGGAGGGGTTAATAGAGATACGGGAGATAAAACGCATATTTCCTCAATTCTCAATGGAACTTTTTTTAAGAGACGGGCCGAACAGTAGCAGCCCCCACAGGGAAAATAGCCATGCGGTTATTTTGCAGGTTTAAAAAACGGGATTATGGGTATCACCCCATCGCAATTTTGGGGATCACTCCATTACGATACCCGATAGCTTCCCACGGAACTGGCTCATGTAGAGATCAAAGTAGAATCCTTTCTTCTGCATCAGCTCTGTGTGTGAGCCACGCTCGACAATTGCTCCCTTGTCGATGACAAGGATCTGGTCAGCGTGCCGGATCGTCGAGAGCCGGTGGGCGATGATGAACGAGGTCTTGTCTTTCTGGAGCGCAAGCAGCCCCTCCTGGATCAGTTTTTCTGTCCGGGTGTCCACGTTGCTTGTTGCTTCGTCAAGGATGAGCATGCGGGGGTTTGCCACGATAGCACGGGCAATGGTGAGCATCTGCCGCTGGCCCTGGGATAAGTTTGTCCCGCCATCGACAAGGATGGTGTGGTACCCTTTTGGTTGTTGGAGGATGAAGTCATGGGCATTTGCCTGCTGGGCTGCCTGCACACATTCCTCATCGGTTGCCGATTCACGGGCATACTTCAGGTTTGCCATGATCGTATCAGAGAAGAGGAACGGTTCCTGCTGCACCTGCGCAATCTGTACCCTGAGCGTATCCTGCTGCACTTCCCGCACGTCATTGTTATCAATGCGGATCGCCCCGTTCTCGATATCATAATACCGGGTTAAGATATTGATGATCGTACTCTTGCCGGCACCTGTCGGGCCACAGAGCCCAAAGACCTGCCCCGGGCGGGCATGGAACGTGTTGTCAGTCAGGATCCGCCGCTCCGGAATATACGAAAAGTCCACGTGGTCAAAGATAACATCCCCGTCAACTGCCGGCATTGCCGGTGCGTTTTTCCGGTCATCCACACCGGGCTTCTGGTCCAGGACTTCAAAGACACGGGATGCACCCACGATCGCATTCAGGATCTGGGCATACGATGAGAAGATGGTTGTAAATGCGCCCAGCAGGCTGAATGAGAACCCGATGAATGCGATCAGGGTACCTATCTCTGCCATACCCTCCATCACCATAATTCCCCCGATAAGGAGCAGGATGACAATCACAATGGTGGTAAAGATGTTGGATACCTGCTGGCTGATGAGCGCAGAGAACTGGGCTTTTTCCCCGATATCGGCAACTTTTTGGCTCATGGCAGAGAACCGGCGAGATGCTGCTTCCTGCTGGCGGCATGCAATCACGGTCTTTGAGCCGGAGATCCACTCCTCGGCAAACCCGTTTAAGTCCCCGGTCTTTTCCTGCAGCAGCACAAACGCCGGGCCGGACGTTTTTGTTATCAGCCACGAGGCCCCGACAAGAGCAAGAACTACAATATAAGAAAGGATTGTCAGGGACTGGTTGACAAGCAGCATGACAATACTGGTGATGATGATAGTCATGATAGCCTGGCCGGTCTGGAGCGAGCCGATGCTGATGAACTGCTCGATCACCTGCGTGTCATTTGTCACCCTGCTCATCAGTTCGCCAATAGGGCGACGGTCAAAGAAGCCCAGAGACATCTTCTGGATGTGGGCATAGAGATCAATGCGAAGCTGATAGAGGGCTTCTTGTGAGATGTTCGAGAGTAGCTTCTGGGAGATCGCTCCCGATATCCAGATAATTATTGCACCTGCTGACAGCCAGATGATGACCCTGTATAACGGTTCAACCGGCCCGGGTCCAGCTGATATGATGTTGGTTGCAGCCCCCATCAGGAGGGAGAAGATCGCTTCGAGCAGGGCAAATACTGCCATTAAGATGATGACCAAAGCCAGCTGCAGTTTATGGGGGCTCATGTATCCCATGAACCGTTTCACCGTGGGGATCATCGACGGCAGGGCATCATCATCTTGCGGAACCTGCAAGGCCGTCATGCTGCTTTTCCCCCTACAATCCCTTTTCCGAGCTGGGAATCATAGATCTCCTTGTACTGCGAACTCGTCCTGAGCAGGTCCTCGTGGCGCCCGTTTGCAATGATCCGGCCATTTTCCAAAAGGATGATCCGGTCAGCCGAGATCACCGTGCTGATCCGTTGTGCGATCAGCAGTTTTGTGACACCGGCAAACCGCTGGTTGATCGCGTCCTGGATCCGGGCTTCGGTTGCCACATCGCAGGCACTCGTGCTGTCATCGAGAATCAGGATCTTTGGGTCTGCTGCAAGGGTTCTTGCGATCGCAAGGCGCTGACGCTGGCCACCGGAGAAGTTTGCACCATGACGTGCCACAGATTCGTCGTACTGCTGGGGAATGTTCCGGATAAACCCGTCAGCATCCGCGTCGGTGGCTGCGGCGATAATATTTTCTTCTGAACGGTTTTCTGTGGCGAACAGGAGATTATCACGAATCGTGCCGGAGAAGAGGTTGGGCTGCTGGAGGCAGATACCGACAATTCCCCTCAATGTGTTCTGCGGGATCTCCTTTACATCGGTTCCGTCGATAGTGATCTTTCCTGAAGTAACATCATAAAACCGCGGGACAAGGTGAACGAGTGTTGATTTCCCGGAACCTGTGGGGCCTAAGAAACCGATCGTCTCTCCGGGTTCTGTTGAAAAACTGATATCCTGCAAGACCAGCGGGCCGGGTTTTCCATCAGGCGCAATATACCCGAAGCTGACATGGTCAAAGACCAGCCGGCCTTTCACGGACTTTGGATCAACGGCTGCCGGGTGATCGCTGTCCTGTACATCTGCCACCGTATCGAGCAGCTCAAGGATCCGGTTTAACGAAGGGCGTGCAGCAGAGATGGCCGGAAGCACCGTCCCAAGGATCATAAATGGCATGATGAGGAGGAACATGTACTGGACTGCTGCAATCACTTCTCCTGTGGAAAAACCCGTTCCTTCGAGCACCGAAATTCCTCCAACATAGAAAATGGCGGCAAGAGCGATATTGACGGTTAAGAGCATAGTTGGGATCAGGATTGCGATATAAGACTGGGCGCGTAAAGATGCCGCCTTTACATTGCCAGCAACAGAAGAGAAGCGTTGGTTTTCGTACTTCTGGCGCACGAATGCCTTGACTACGCGGATTCCTGCCATGTTCTCCTGCAGGGTGTCGCTCATTGCATCGTACTTCTGCTGCCGTATGGCAAAGACTGGCAGCACAAGCCAGAGATAGATGCCCAGCAGTGCGGAGAAGACGATCAGCAGTGCAATCATGAGCCAGAGCAGGGACGGGGATCGTATTGCGATCAGCAGGATTGTGATGATGAGCATAATGGGGACGAGCGGGAGGTTTAAGATGCCCTGCTGGATGGCGATCTTGATGTTCTGGATATCGTTTGTCAGACGGACGAGAAGGTCTGAGGGACGCATCCGGTCGATGTTACCAAACGAAAGGGTCTGGATCCGGTTGTATGCCTGTATCCTGAGGTAATGGGCGGTCCTCTCAGAGAACTTGACTGCAATGAAAGTGTTGGCAACCTGACATGCCGCTGCGGCAAGGGTAAAGACCAGCATGTAACCACCATAATGGATGACCGTGGTGAGATTATCGCCACTGATGCCCTGGTCGATCAGTGTCTGCGAGAGTGCAGGGATTGCCAGCGTGCCGATCGCGCCACCGATCGTCAATATTATTGAAAGCAGCAGCCATTTCCGGTTCGGCTTCCACATCACAAAGAGGCGATTTATTCCTTTTCTCATGTAACCACCCGTCCGGGATTGTTTGTACCTGAATGGTAGCGTTTCAGGTTTTAATCGTTCCGGTTATTTTCCCGCACATGAACCGGTTACTATCAGGCTATGATTGAGTGATCTGCCTGATGGGGCAAATTTCAATCAAGAATTAAAATAAAAACTCTTTTTACTCATTAAAATAATTTAACCTATAGTGATGTATCTGACCTGATCGGGAGTTGTTTTTTTATCGTCGCAAAGCAGGTGCAGGTACAGCGCAGGGTGTTGTGGGCGTCTCTTTTTCTTTTATCCCTGCTGGCGATAATGATTCTTCCGGTGGCTGCAGCACCACCTTCGATTGACTGGCAGAAGTCCTATGGCAGTAATGCGAATGATCGCGCATACGGAATCAATCAGACCAGCGATGGGGGGTATATTGTTGTCGGCTGGGTCAATGGGTCAAGCGGGGATGTTGCAACGTTTTATGGAGGGTACGATGTCTGGGTTGTGAAAATGAACAGCGCCGGCACAATTCAATGGCAGAAGACCTACGGAGGCAGCCGCGACGATCTGGGCTACGCAATACAGCCAACCAGCGACGGCGGATACATAGTAGGCGGAACTACCGATTCCAGTGACGGGGACGTAACCCTGAACCAGGGTGACCGGGATTACTGGATCCTGAAACTGGGTTCATCTGGTGATCTCGAATGGCAGAAAACCTACGGGGGGAGTGGTTCCGATCAGTTGTCTGGAGTCTGGGAGACCAGCGATGGGAGGTACATTGCGATTGGGACAACCCAGTCCAGCGATGGAAACGTTACGGCCTACCATGGATCAAACGATGTCTGGGTTGTAAAGATGAATAGTGCCGGTGATCTCCTGTGGGAGAAGGCCCTCGGCGGTTCCAACTATGAAGGAAATAATATGGCACTCATCGAGAACTCGCTCGGTGATTTTGTAATTGCCACAACAACAGAATCGACAGATGGGGATGTCACAGGGGGTAATAAGGGTGGAACCGATTACTGGATTGTCTGCCTTGAGGCCGATGGAACATACAAGTGGGATAAAACGTACGGGGGGTCTTCTAATGATAATGCGAACGGTCTCATCGGTGATGACTCATGGGGATACATCATCAGCGGGTACTCGTCATCCACGGATGGTAACGTAACCGGGAACCATGGCGCAACCGATTACTGGATTGTAAAGACAGACAGTTCCGGCGATCTTATGTGGCAGAAGACGGTGGGGGGTTCCGGATATGAGGAAACCTACTGGGATAATATGCGAGAATATGGTGGGGCAGGAACAGAAGTCCCCATCCTTATCGGGTGGAGTAATTCAACCGATGGGGACCGGACCGGGTTCATGCAGGAGACACCGGGTACAGCGTATAACCGGATATCTGATTTCTGGATCGTCAGACTGACATCCAGCGGTGATCTTGACTGGCAACTCTCACTCGGAGGGACAAAAAACGATGAAGGGAAAAATCTCGCCCTGACTACTGATGGCTATTTCATCGTATCCGGTATGAGCAAATCAGATGACAACGATGTATCCGGAAATCATGCAGGATCGGAAGATTTCTGGATCGCCAAATTGCGGAGCACCGTTGCACCAGTTTCGGATTTCACCACAGCAACCACCAGTGGCACTGCCCCGCTGACCGTGCTGTTTATCGATTCAACTGCCAACACGGCAACTTCATGGAACTGGAGTTTCGGGGATGGAAGTATCACAAATTCCACGAAACGCAATCCGATCCATACCTTTGCCAGTGCCGGGACATACACAGTATCGCTCAATGCTACTAACAGTGCCGGCTTCAATACCATGACAAAGACCGGGTATATCACCGTGAGCAATCCCTCAGTACCGGTAGCCAGCTTCACCGGCATAACGCTTTCCGGCACTGCTCCACTCACCGTGCAGTTCAACGAAACCTCCACCAATACCCCCACATACTGGAACTGGAGTTTCGGTGATGGGCTTTGGTTCAACACTACCAGCATTGCATCCGCAAACGCAACGCATGTTTTTTCGAGCGCGGGCACCTACACCGTGAATCTCACGGCAGGTAACAGCGTCGGGAGCAACACATCATCGCGGTCGAACTACATTGTCGTCACGGTTCCCAAGCCTATTCCCTCATTCTCCGCCACACCCACATCCGGCATACTCCCGCTGACCGTCTCATTTACCGATTCCTCAACGAACACCCCCACCGGTTGGGTATGGTTCTTTGGCGATGAGAATTTTACGGAACCGTGGACGCAGGTAAACCCGGGTGCCGGATGGTCGGCAAGAGCCGGTCACAGCAGCGTGGTGATGCCTGACGGCAGTATCGTACTTATGGGCGGTTATGGCGGCGGCATCTATACAAATGACACGTGGCGGTCTACGGATAACGGCACAACATGGACAAACGTAACCGTGAGTGCCGGGTGGCCGGGAAGACAATATCACAGCAGTGTGGTGATGCCGGACGGCAGCATCGTAATGACGGGCGGTCGTTACTATAGCGGTGCCTGGAGATATTGGAATGACACGTGGCGGTCTACGGACAAAGGCGCTACATGGACGCAGATGAACGCGAGTGCCGGATGGTCCGCCCGAGGCACTCACAGCAGCGTTGCACTGTCAGATGGCAGTCTCATCCTGATGGGGGGTCAGGGTGATCTTGGCGATCAGAATGATGTGTGGCGATCAACGGATAATGGTGCAATGTGGACGGTGGTAAATCCAAGTGCCTTGTGGTCAGCAAGATGGGGGCATAACAGCGTGGCGATGCCGGACGACAGCATCGTCCTCATGGGGGGTTATAATCTGAATGACGTGTGGCGTTCAACAGATAAAGGCGCTACATGGACGCAGAAGAACATAAGTGTCGGATGGTCGGGACGATACAATCCTACCAGCGTGGCGATGCCTGACGGCAGTATCGTACTTATGGGCGGTTATGGCGGAAGTTACAAGAATGACCTGTGGCGGTCAACCGATAACGGCGCGAAGTGGACAGTGGTGAACGCGAGTGCCGGGTGGACAGCACGAGAAAGTCACAACGGTGTTGCGATGCCGGACGGCAGCATCATCCTCATGGGCGGTTATGATGGCACCAGCAACAAAAATGACGTGTGGCGGTTCAAACCCTTCGGATCATCATTACAGAACCCATCGCATACCTATACTTCAGGGGGGGTCTTTCAGGTAGCACTGCAGGCATTCAATACTGGCGGATACAACAGCACGCGGAAGACCGGGTATATTACCGTAACGGGAGGAGCAGCGCCGGTCGCAAACTTAAATGGCACACCCACCTCCGGCACTGTCCCGTTAACCGTGCAATTCAGGGATGATTCAACTAACTCCCCCACAATATGGAACTGGTCATTCGGTGATGGTTCACTCGTACAAGCAGACTGGCAGGACCCGATTCACACGTATACCAGTGCCGGCACATACACTGTCTCTCTGAATGCAACGAATTCAGGGGGGAGCAACACAGCCATAAAAACAAATTATATTTTCGTGGACTTTGCGTCAATCGCGATGTTCCGCGGCAAACCCTTGCATACCGGAGTATTCGATGACGGAGGCACACGACCGACCGCGAACCTTAAGTGGAAAATCGCTACCGGAGGATCCGTTGGATCGAGCCCGGTGATCGCAAACAATATCCTTTACATAGGGAGTGATGACGGGAAGATCTATGCCGTGAATGCAACAAACGGGGCACCCGTCTGGAATACCTCTGTCGGTATAAATATTCGATCTGTACCGGCAGTCGCTGACGGGGTTGTCTATATCGGCAGCTGGGACAAGAAGGTCTATGCCCTGAGCGCATTAACCGGATCTTCTGTCTGGACGTACACAACCGGCGATTACATCACATCGAGCCCTGCGGTAGCAAATGGCATTGTGTATATAGGAAGCCATGATTCGTTTGTGTATGCTCTCAATGCCTCGACAGGAGTTCCTTTCTGGACATATTCCACCGGTACTACCAGTGCAGACTCAAGCCCGGCCATAGCAAACGGCATTGTATATGTTGGCAGTTCAGATTCCAGGCTCCATGCCCTGAATGCAACAACAGGTGTTGCATTATGGACAAACTCTACACTGGCGGGTCAGGTAATTTCCAGTCCCGCGGTCTCAAATGGTGTCGTGTATGTCGGAAGTTTCAATGACCGGATGTATGCCCTGAACGCCACTACGGGCATCATACTCTGGGAATATGCAACAACCGGATGTGTTGATTCATCTCCTGCAGTCTTTGGAAACGCAGTGTACGTTGGAAGCGATGACAAGGACCTCTATGCCCTCAATGCTCTTACCGGTACGAAACTCTGGAACTTCACTACAACGGGTTCGATAAAATCTTCCCCCGCCGTTGCCAATGGCAGGGTATACGTGGGGAGCAATGATGGCAGCCTCTATGTTCTTGATAATTCAACGGGTTCTGAACTCCTGCATTATGCTACCGGTAGTACAGGAGTACGATCCAGCCCATGGGTTGAAAATGGTACGGTCTTCTTTGGCAGTGATGACAAATCGGTGTATGCACTTGGGGGTAGCGGAACGGTCCCGGTCGCAAATTTCACCGGCACCCCCACAACCGGCAACGCAACACTTATCGTCACGTTCACTGATTCGTCAACCAACACCCCGACATCGTGGAACTGGTCGTTTGGCGATGCAACATATAGCACAACGCAGAACCCTTCACACACTTACACAACTGCCGGCACCTACACCATCTCCCTGAATGCGACGAATGCCTTTGGCACCAACACCAAAACCCTGACCGGCTACATCACCGTTTCATCCCCACCTGCATATTATTCCGTAGGACAAATCATCAACCCGGGTGCTTCCGTATATATCGGTGAACAGGGTCTCAACGTAACCCATTCATTGAATGAGGGATCCCCCAATGACGGTAATATTGATGGGATACCGGTCAACAAATCGATCGGTTGGTGGCCTTCAGCAGCAATCATCGAGAGCACTGCACCCACCAAAAGAATCGATCTATCGACACGTTACCGGAGTATAGTCATTGATCCCGCGGATTTTGTCGGGTACACCGGTACGTGGTATGTGATCAACGTAACGACCGACAGGACTGCATCGGCTGCTGCAGATTCAGCCATATTCAAAGTTGTCGATCCCTCCCTTGACATGAGTGTCTGGGACTTTACCACGAGTGCCACGGTCTCGGGGTCATCAGTATCACGCAATGATAATCTCGGGTTCCGGATTACTACCAACTTGATTGACGCGATAAATAGTTCTCACCGGACTCCCGTCTATAACGATACCAGGGACGGATACCTCGATATAAGAGTGAAAAATCCATCAGGAACTCTCATAACCAGCCTGAAAGACAAGAGCGGGGTTGGACATTCCCTTCTCCAGCAGAATGTATCGTTCCAGCCATGGACCTGGGGCAATGTGTCTTCTGCTTCATCTAACTGGTCTGTGGGTGTCCTGAATGGATCCGGTGGATATGAATATCCCCCAGGGGCATACACCGTCTGGGTTGAGTCCGGGCTCAACAACATGCGGAGCAATTACAAAAATACTGGTGTTGATTACACCGGAAAGACGATCTCGCCGGTTTATACGGTTACTCTCAGTAACCTGGTTCCAGTCGCCAGCTTCTCTGCCAATATTACCAATGGCACCGTCCCATTCGCAGTGCAATTCACCGATACCTCAACCGGTTCACCAACATCCTGGAACTGGGACTTCGGTGACGCGAACACTTCGACCCTGCAGAACCCGGTCTACACATTTGTCCTGCCTCAGGTCTTCAACGTCACGCTGAAGGCAACGAACGCGGCAGGAAGTGCCACATCAGCAATAACACAGATCACCGGGTTTGGGAAAAAGGTTGAGACAACTACCGTCATGAACGGGACCACTGAATCAACCGTGAACGGCAAACAGGTCCTCTCCGTCAACACAACCACCATCGAGAGTACCGGGGGTAGTGTCACTAACACCAGCACAACGATCACCATTACAGGCGGCAATACTTTCTGGAATAATACGCAACTCTTTGCAGAAAACGTAGCCCTTAACACAACCACCGGGGATTACACTGTCACCAATATGACTCAGGTGGTTATGCAGAGCGCTCCGGTCAGCGTGGCATTGAACGAATCAGTGGGAACAGTCTCGGTCTCACTGGATGTAGCCCTGAAACAGTACGTTTCAGCTGCGCCGGTCAACATCACGATCACGCAGGGTGCCACGACAAATACCGTCAATGCATTCCAGCTGGCAGCCCAGGATACCGGTCTCAACCTTAAGGAGATCGCATATACCGTCCAGTTCACCAACACCGGATCTATCAACGCAAACCTGACCCAGAACACCACCCGGCAATCCCAGGCAGTTATCCTCACCATGAATGTCAAACACAGCTGGGTAGCCCGGTTTGCAAACAGCACAAATAACGATGGACGCGATTCGATCGCTATCCTGCGGTCCCCAGATACCGGCAGTTCAAAGGTCCTGACCACCCGGTTCGACCACTATGATTCAGTGACCGGTCTTGACTGGTTTGAAGGTGATTCTCCTGACGGGCTCTCGATCTTTGGTATGATCGGGTATTCAGCGCAGCAGGCAAGTTCAAGCCAGAGTTCAGGAAGTTCCAGCGGAGGATATTCAGGAAGTTCCGGTTCGGGAAAAACAGATACTAAAGCGGATGTAAAAGAAGGGGTGTCACCTAAAAAAGCCCCGAACTCACCCACACAATTTTTCAAAGAAACCGCTACTCTTAACCCCGATAAATCCGGCCTGCTTCCTGCAGAAGTCAATGTCCAGTCACTCGATCAGGTTGCGCTCATAACCCTTCAGCAGGGAAGCCAGGCAACTGACACATCCGGCCAACCCTTAACTGAAATAAGCCTTCAACCAGAGGATAGCAGCACGATGCCTCCACGAGAGTCAGGAACCCAGTACGCGTTCAGCGGTCTTGCATACAAGTGCGGGCCGGATGGAGCACAGTTCAGCCCATCTGTCACCCTCACCCTCACCCTCACTCCCGACCAATGGAGTAATCTCCACGTAAACGGCAGGGAACCGGTCATAAGAACATATAGCACATCTGCAAAAAGCTGGGAGTCTCTCTTAACCAACAACGATCCCGATACCCTAACGGTCTCAACGGAGGTCACCCATTTCTCCGACTTTGCATTATTCAGCAAACCGGTTCAGAATGGGAATGCATCAGCAGTTATCCCGGCCCAGAACGCGACTGCAGTAAATGCGGCAAAACCCCCGGCAAACGCGTTTGAGATCATGGCAGGACTGGGTTTATGGGGCAGTGGGCTCATTATCAATAACCCCCTTCTGGCAGTCATTGGCATCATCGTAATCGGGATCGGGTATGTCGGATGGGTGCAGTATCGGAAAAAGAAAGAACACGATTTAATCATGTACGGGAGGCGGAAATGATTGAACCGTTTTCTCTACGGAGTGATTTCTTAACATCCCACTTTTCAATAGCTGACGCAGAAATTTTTTTATAAACTCCATTCGCCAAATCAGGTTTGCCAGCGGTTTTGTAGCCATTAACGTACCGTATTTTAAAAAAAATCCCTGGTTTTTTATGAATGGTTACTTCATGTCATACATCCAATATCTATGTGGTGACTCGTTCACAGAATATCTGCCAAACGGTGATGCACAAAATATTCAAGGATGCTATGGTGTCTTTTCACAATCCTTTGCATGGCAACGGTATTTTGTAATCTGTTATTCCTATCACGAGGTTGAATTATGGAAGCTATATCCTTTGAAGCCCCGCAAGTCTTTGTGCCTGATCCCATCCATATCCACATTCTTCAGGCAGTCCGCGATAAACAGGGTTGCCACATAACCCATGTAGTTCAGCAGCTGCTCCCCAATCATGGTGAGAGCAGTATCAGATCAAGCGTTCGTATCTTACTGTCCAAGCGATATCTCGATGGAGGGAAATCCAGCAGTGAGATTATTCTCAGGCTCACATCAAGTGGCCGTCTTTTGCTCCAGAAAGCCCCCATCGGCTGATCAACTCTTCTCTTACCAACAAGGGATAAGCCTCACAGCACCTTTTTTATAATTGTTCATGTTCAGCCGGTTTTAAAAACAGAAGCCGCTGGTTCTTTCCCTGTTCAGGGCAGCGTCACAAAAATCTGCCGCCAGGGTTTCCTGCCAATGGCCCGGGTATGGTGTCCTTTTCCGGTAACGTCCTCTGCAAGAAGGACATCTCCCTTGCCAAACCTGCGTTTCTCGCCACTGCCCGCTTCAATCTCGGCCTGTCCGTCCAGTGTCACCACGTACTCCCGGCACACCACATTATGCCATGGATACACGTAGCCGGGCGGAATCTCCCGGAAAAAAACCGCCTTTGCACCGATCGGTTCTGAAAACAGCCCTAATGGCCCTTTGGGATCGAAAGGCACCTCGATATCTTCAAAATACGAGTGATTGTCCCGGCCGGTATAGAGTCTTGTGATCTTCATGGGACTTTTCCCTGATACAATCGTGTACCGGAAAAGGGAAAAACCAATGCTTTTTCTCAGGATGGAGTGGGGGTGTTGCCCGGCACTGCAACAACGTACGCCCGATTCCTCATCTGCTCCGGGAAATAGTGGGCATCGAACCACATGGCATCAAACTCCCCATAGTTGAAGTAGGTGATCCCATCCACACGGTCATCATGGCAGTCAACAGAATCGGCAAAGATGATCACATCATCCCAGACGGTTTCTGTGCCCCTTGTATCATAGCCGACAACCACCACCCAGTGCCCACCCCAGTCTATCCATTCAACGATCGTGGGGATGCCATTTCTTAAGTTCTCGCGGAGCATCTCGCGGCTCCCTCCCGTCCCCCATGTAGCGTTCATGCCATTGCGGGTAAACCATCCGGCCATCTGTTCCGGGTTTGTGCCGATCGTTTCAGACGTATTCATCTCGTTAGCTACGCGGAGTTCATCTGCATCCGTATTCTTTACCGGTTGTCCGTACCATGACATCACGGTCATTGCAGCAACCGGTCCACAGCTATAGTTGGTCACCTGCTGCCGGAAACTCTTGAGGGGGAGGACCGTGAGATTGTTATCAGATTTCAGCGTATCGAAATCGATGCCGGTATAATAGTGTGGCCCGGGCAGTTGTGTGTCACGGGCGTATTTCACATCACCTGTCAAAGAACTGGGGGCAGCAGCGGGTCTGAGTGCCGGGCCGGTAAGAATCATCGCCACAGCCAGTACTACGATGAGACCACAGATGCTGGCAATGACAAGAAGGTGAAGCGGGCGCATGGAAAAAAACCTCATCCTGTATGATATCCACTCAATAACAGCCAGGCAATCCCAACAAGGATCAGGACAATAATTGCGATCATGATCTTCAGGTACGGAATCCCCGCACCCCGCTTCTTCTTTGCATTGCCTTGCAAATCCGAGATGTAACCGCCACCCGTGGGTGTTGCCATTCCGCCTTTTTTACCGGCAATCCCTGCGGCCGGACGGGGTTTACTGTTCCACAACCCGATATTTACGCAGGTGTGGTTGGGCGGCAACCGGCAGTCAGGGCAGTATTTTCCCCCACAGTACTGGCAGGAGAACGGGAGGACAACTTCGTTTCTGCAGTGATCGCACCGGGTCATTACCCTTTTTTGTTGACTGCCCGGGCATTAAGAATTCTGCTTTGGGCAGACCGGGGAAATCACTTGAACCCCTCAATCCTGAACCTCAAAGAGGGAGGAGTTCTTGTTAAAGATGGATAAACGGCAACACACCCGCATGTGCAAAGGCAATGAACGCAAACCCGGCCAGGACAATGACAAAGAACCCGGTCGAAATTACGCTCTTGATCGCCCGTGAGCGATGTGCCGCTTTGTGGAGATCCTCCCCTGCATGGGACTCTGACAGGTGGAGGAGGAGCGTGCAGAAGAGGTAGGTTGCATACATGGCCAGCACCACCCCGCAGACAAGTCCCCAGTTAAACACTGCCGCAACCAGGCCCCAGATGCCAATGGCAAGGTTTGCATATCCTACCTCAAGCTGGAACTCCTTGTGCTCCTGCCGCCATCCCATCCGGATCTGGTCGGACTCGTAATATATGGAGTGCCGGATAAAACTGATGATTCCAACAAAACCGGCAAGGACTGCGGTTACGATCCTGATGGCGAACTCAATGTTGATAAAAAGATAAAAAATACCAATAAATATCCCGATCATGGATATGGCCAGGGTCGCTCCCATCAGAAGCGAGGCATCATGCGCTGTCGGTTGTGCTGCTCCCATAATTCTCCCGCATAATTTGTTCTTGTAGGTGATTGATGCATACAGGGAGAAAAACCCTGCGAAAAAAGAATCAAACGACTTATGCCCATGAGGGCCGGAATACTTAGGATATGGGGCGTTACCAGCAGGGAGATGTCATACTTGCACCCGTTGCTTTTGAGGAGCGGAGCGGCGCAAAGACACGCCCGGCTATTGTGATCTCGGCAGCTGAAAACGGTGAGGTGCAGATCTGCCCGGTCAGCAGCCATCCGCCAACAGATGCACCCTGTATACCAATCTCGCTTGACGATTTTTCCGAGGGCGGGCTTGATCTTTTTGAGGAGAGCTATGTTCTTACAACCCGTATCCGCACCATCCGGAGCGGTGAGGTAGTAGGTAAACGGGGCAGGCTTAATCGGGATTGCATTGCCTCGCTTATTGCCCAAACACCCGGACAGATAGCAAAAAGCACAGATACAAAAAAGAGGTATGGGTAATTTTTCCCAAGGGATAACGCGCTGTGAAAATATGGGTTAACGTGAAAAAACCACAGGCCTTTTAGTCCCTGAGATAAAAACGCCATTTGCAGAAGAGGTCATTTGGGTGTGGATCCGGCGGGGCAAAGACACATTCCACGCAGATGCGTTCATCGATCATCTGTGCAAAGCTCGTGAACTCAGCCCGGTGCATCTCGCGGCAGACATACTCTCCCTCCCCCCGTTTGAGCCGTGCCTCCTGTGTAGGGCATGATGGCACGGTGATGATCACTTCATCCGCTTTCTCCTCAATCACATAATCGACAATAATCGCCCATGGGAACAACCGGAGTGCTTTAACGAAACCTGAAAGACCCTTCTCGGCTATACTAAACCGCCGCATGAGATCCTTTGCCGCCATGCCCCCGGCTTTGCCCCACACCTGCTCGTTTAACTTCTCTGCCACGGGCTGACCATAGTGTTCTGCAACATAAATGAACCAGAACGCATCAACAACACGGTAGTGCCAGAGCAGGAATTCCAGGTACTCGTGTTTCTCTTCATCCGTCATCCGGTCAAAAATTGCAGGATTTGTCATGGTCTGTCAGAGAGAAGGGTTGCCCGGCAAGGTAAAAGAGTGTGCGGTGCCGGAAACAAACCATAACAGGCATTCATTGCGCTTATCAGTTCCTGCGATATTGGTGTTGGGATGGATATCTCGGGAGATATCAGGGCTATTTTAAGAGAACGAGGGAAGGTTGTCCGGGTAGCGTGACTATAATCATTAAAAAAGGATCTTTGGGATCATTATTCATGTGCTGGCCTTCACTGCCTGTGCCCACTTGGTAATCACACCTTCTGCAGGTTTGGTGCGGTACTGGATTCCAATGCTGATCTTTGCAGGTACGTCAGGGTCCATGGATTCGTCCCATGCAAACCCGTTGGGGATGATCCCGCTGATCCGCTCCCGTCCTTCTGCCGCGGTGAACAGGGCATCGTATGCATCTGCCTGCCCAATCCATTCCGGTTGAGTAGCCTTGACAGCAGGGTTATTGATGTCGAGCGGGTCGATATCAAACCGGTTTGCGATTATTCCGCCTTTATAGGAGGATATCCCGGGGACCAGACGGATTTTTATATTCTTAGCCTTTGCATTCTGTTCAAGGGTGTCCAGATAGGCACCGAATTCACGGGTGAGGGTTGACCGGTCAGTGTCCTGTGAAGTCACATATCTTGGGGGGATGGTGTACAGGAAATAATAGCAGTAGTCGGCTGCCGTATAGTAATCGTACTGTGTCCAGTCCTCATCCTTATTATTCCCGTCCATGAACCCGTAGGTATCAAGCACGACACCGACCCGTCCCTTGAAGACAGATTTCACATCGCGGATCGTCTCTTTCCAGAGGACGTTTGCTTCTTTTTCCGTAGGATGGAAATTCGGCGTATTCCATCCGGGAGTGAGGATCATCTCATCGAACCCCGCTGTATTCAACATAGCGGCTTTTTCCAGAAGCATTGCCCGGTACTTTGTGAAATAGTCCTTTGTCCACTCCGACGTGCGGGGGGTCATGGACCAGCGTTCCCAGTCTGCAGCAGTATCCTTCCCTATATTACCGGAGATTCCGGATACAACATACTTGCTCATATCAGCGAAATGCACGCTGGTCTTCCACCCAATCTTCATGCCGTTCTTATGGGCGGCTGCCGCAAGACGGTTCATGTCTTCCTGCGTCATGACTTCGTCACGCATATCGTTGGCGAAGATGTCACCTTCATAATGATAGTCCATATCCGTCACCCAGTCGGCACTTGCATTCTTGAAGATCGCACGCTGGAAATCGGTCACATACACTTGGGATGCCCCGGTCTTTGCAGCTGCCAAAAAGGAAGAGTCGATGTTCTTGCGGGTATCTTCAAACATCATCATGTTGTAATTCATCCCCCACGTGTCGCTCATGTAGAGGCCCACTGAGAAATCCTTGCTGAAAGCTGGGTTGAACGGCAATCCTTGCCAGCCCCAGACCCCGTCATTCAGCCGGGTCTCCGGCCTGCTTACCAGCGCAGAATAGGTTTCGGCAGAATCCTTTCCCCCGGATGAATACCGGTACGAGAGCTTTTCACCGGTCTTTGCCTGCAGGCTGGCAGTCCAGCCATCAGAACCGGCCGGGGTCATGGGGAGGGGTGTACCGCCATCCCTGGAAAACATGACCGCCCCACCGGCAGTTCCCGGGGGCACAGAGACATAGACCGATACTTTTGCGGGAATTCCGGTTGCCGAACCACTGCTGCCACACCACGGCGGTTGTGGCCACGGGCCGGCCGGCGGGCAGAAGCCAACAGCCACCATGCCGATAGTTCCAACAACAATAACCGCGATCAGCGCAAGGACGATCTTTACCGCAATATGCATGGAAATGACCTGCACTTTAAAAAAATAAATGGGTTGTGATCTGTTATTTCCCGATCTTGACCAGCATCTCTTCAAGCGACGGGTACCGGGAATCTATCTTCTCAACCTTGCCCCCCGCTTCACCGATAAGGCCGGTACATTCATTGAGCTCAGTAATACTCTCCGCATCACACACAAAGAGCCCCTCCTCCTGCCGGTAGGTTTTGGAATGCCCGATGAGTGCCCCTGCATCCTTTATTGAGAAGAAGATCGCGTACGTAAGAGTGCCGAACTGCTCGCGCAGCTCCTTCATGGTGCCAAAGGCCACCACTTTCCCGCGCTTTAAGATCATCACCTTGTCACAGATCGCTTCCACCTGGTAGAGGTTGTGCGCCGAGAGCACGATCGTTTTTCCCTCCTTTTTTAACGTGCGCAGGTAATCGGCTATGAACCGCGAGCTCATCGGGTCAAGACCGCTGGTTGCTTCATCGTAGACAAGGAAACCGGGTTCATGGATAAGCGACCGGGCGATCGCCGTTTTGCGCTTCATGCCTTTTGAGAACTCCCCGAGTTTTTTGCCATCCGGTTCGAGCGAGAGTGCGGCAAAGAGCTGGTTGGACCGGATGCGGATCTCCTGCGGGGAGAGCCCGTAGATCTCGCCAAAGAATGCGAGATAGTTTTCCGCAGTCATCGTCTCGTAGAGCCGGGATTCCTCAGGAAGATACCCAAGATTCTCTTTGAGCGCAACCGGGTTTTTCACCACATCGATATCATTGATGAAAAGTTCTCCTGATGTGGGAGCGATCAGTCCCGAGATTATCTTAAGCAGCGTGGTCTTGCCTGCCCCGTTGTGCCCGATGATCCCGAAGATCTCACCGTCTTCAAACTCGAAGCTGACACCGTCCAGTGCCATAAAACCATCAAAGTTTTTCGTGAGATTGCGGGCTTTTATCATGGGGATTGCCTTTTAATCAAATGTGGGTGGATTCAAAGATATAGATTGGGATGGGGGCACCTTGTAGTGAGACTGATGTCTGATCTCCTCCAGACCTTTTAAAATCCGGTGGAACAATGGAGATTTTTAGTTGCGTTTCTCCCTCTTTATGAAAGCGCACACCGGAATTTTCCTGTCAGCACCGAGTACTATTTGAACGATACCAAATACTACTCTGTACTAAAACTTCCGCTGGTGTAACGATCTCTTTGCATTGCGGGAAAACCTTTAAGGAGCCATACAAAAACATGGGACGGCTTACCGACATCTCGACCATCGCGCGATGGGAAGTGAAGAAATCCTTTACCATGATGAGCCGGGACGTACTGCCGTTTGCCGTTATTCTTTTTGTCTTATTGGTAGCAGTTACCGGATTTGCTGCCCAGACCGGTATGCACTTGCAGGATGGCATGTATGAAGTGGGCGTGGATGATCCACAGATTGCAGAGTTGATCGCAAGCGATGCCCGGTTCTCCGTGTACCAAACTGATGCGGCCACTCTGGGAAATAACCGGAATGCGTTTGACTTAGTCATCATTAACGGTCAGGTGTATAGCAGCCAGACTGAACGGGCAAAAGCGGCACAGAAAACTCTCGAACGCGATTATGCCAAATACGTCAACACGGTCTATAACCGGGAGACTGATCTCTTTGCCGCATACCCGCTCTGGATCGATGTCCAGACTGTAAAAAGCGAACTTACATTCTTATCCACACAATCGGGCCAGTATGTTCAGGCAGCTCCCAGCCGAAAAGCACCGGTACCTGAAGGAGAGATAAGCAACGTTCCCACACCTTCACCCGCACTGGATTTTACCAAAGAGGAACTCCGGCAGGAACTGGTTAAGACCAATGCAAAGAACACCCAGATCTCGCGCTACACTGAAGTCCTCTCTTCTGAAAGCACGATGGGCCGGTTCAAGACCCCGTCTCAGCTCTCACCCCCGCTGCCATTTGACTCCATCATCCTTGTCTTTGTCTTCATCTTCCCACTCTACTTTACCTCGCAATTCTTCATGATGAGCATCATGAACGAGCGCATTGAACGCAAAGGCGAAGTCCTGCTCTCAACACCCGTGGCATCCTCTTCTATCATCCTTGGAAAGATGATTCCCTATTTTATCGGGATGGTTGCCATCTGCACCGCGCTCACGCTCTACGTACGGGCGCCCCTACTCATCATTCTCCCCCTCATACCGGTCATCATATTCTTCCTTGCAAATGCGCTCCTGATCGGCATGCTCTCGCGCAGTTTTAAAGAACTCTCGTTCATCTCGATCTTCTTCTCGACAGTTGCTACCTCCTACCTGTTCTTTCCCAGCATCTTTGCAAACGTGCACGTCATCTCCCTTATCTCCCCGCTGACGCTGATCGTCCTCTCGGTTCAAGGCACTCCTTGGATGGTCACCGACTACCTCTACTCCACCTCCCTCTTCTGGCTGACCGGAGCGGTGCTCTTCTATATCGGGATGAAGAACTTCAAAGAAGAGCGGCTCTTTTCAGAAAAACGGCTCCTGCCACGGTTCCGCGAGTTCCTCTCAGAGATCATGAACCGCCGGCACCCGTTTCTCTCTGTCTTTTTACTGACTGGATTCACCATACCTTTTGTGTTCATGGTGCAGCTGATGAGCCTCACGCTCTTTTTCAACCTGCCCATGCCGTATTCGCTGGTACTGCTTCTCATCTTTGCCGCACTGGTTGAGGAATGTGCAAAAGCAATCGGTATCTATACCCTCTTTGTCCAGGATCCATCCTTCCTTACATGGAAGAACCTGATCGCTGCCTGCGCCGCAACCGCTATCGGATTTCTGGTTGCTGAGAAACTGCTCCTCTTCATCACGCTAGCCCAGATCAGTGAATCAATCTTTGGCAGTATCCTTTTCCTGTCGCTAGGGGTACTCTGGATGCCGCTGCTCCTGCACTTTGTTGGCGTGCTGATCGTTGCGTGTTCACTGAAGTTCTGGGGCAGGAAGGGTTTGGTCATCGGGCTTGTGCTTGCCACTGTGGTTCACTGCCTGTATAACCTCTACTTTATCCTGGGGTGGATCGGATGAAAGCACGTCACTTGTCAATTATTGCAAAGAAAGAGTTCAGAGGACTGTTTAATGAGCGGACGATCCTGCTTGCCGTCCTGCTCCAGCTCTTCATTGCAATGTTCTCATCGTTTCTCATGGTCGGGCTCACCTCCATGTATGATCCCTCCTCACTCTCCAAGTATTCGCGGCATAAGTACAACATCGCCTATGCAGGCAATGATTCCGCAGTACTCGAATATCTCCAGAGCAGTCCGGACTTCCGGGTCTATTCTATGGATCTCTCTACCGGGGTTGCCGCGTTAAAAGAGCGAAAGCTTTCAGCAGTGATCTACGTACCCGATACCTCCCCGGCAGCAGATGAACCGGTCAAGATCACGCTCTATACGCTTACTAATGATCTCCAGAGTGCGATTGTCGATGTGAAGCTCAAGGATATTTTCTTGAAATACGAAAAGGATCTTCGTCTGATACGCGTAGACCGGCTCAGTGAACTACCGATCCCAATACAGGTCCCAAAAACCACCGGGGGCGGGGACTTCTACGAGTTCGTGTATGGGCTCTTGATTCCCCTCCTGGTCTTTATGCCGGCGATCATTGCATCCGCACTTGTCATTGATCTGATTACTGAGGAGTACCAGCACGAGACGTTAGAGACCCTGATCTCAACGCCGGTGACTTTCTCCGAAATGGTCTGGGGCAAAGTGCTGGCTTGTGAACTGCTGGTACCTATCCAGGCCGGGGCGTGGCTGCTGCTCTTGATGGTTAATGGCATTGCGATCGAAAATGCCGGGCTGATCCTGCTGCAGGTTGTGGTCACCTCACTGATCCTGATCCTTCTTGGTGCTCTCACTGCGCTACACTATCGCGAGCGAACGGCAGCACAGTTCATCTTTTCCACAGCACTGGTGGTTGTAATTCTCTTTGTACTGGCACTGCCCTCAAATCCGCTCAACCTCCTTACCCGGCTTGCAGTCGGTACGGCCGGTCCAGAGCAATGGCTGGTACTTGCAGCAACCGGGGGTATCATCATTATTCTTGGGTACCTGACCCAGAAATATGCACAAAAAATAGGGAAATCGCATCATACGGGATGATGATTAAAACTTTTTTTCATCCTCTTAATGACGAGAAAATGTGCGCAGATGGGGAGCAAAAGGCATGTTGACACTTCCCGGTCATTTCCTTTTCTGGAGATTTAAAAAAGGATAGTTACATGGATGATGTGATCATCGGTTGATCGATGGCTTTGTAGGTTTTTCCTGCGGTGGTCACAAAGACCTCGACCCGATCATTTCCCCTGCTTCCCTGTATCACCAGTTCATCTCCGCGCCGCGGTTTTCGCTGCTTGTCGTTCAGGTATTGTTCGATGACCTGCCCATCAGACAGGGTCACTCTCATCATAACATTCTGAACAAAGATCTCTCCTTTCCCCCCATTATAAAGCAAGCGAAGAGAAAAGTCAGGACGCTCCTTGGTTAGCTGGAGGTCAACAAACTGTTCGGGGGGCAGCGTATCGACTGCGATGGGAGTTGCCACAACCGTTGCAATGGATGAAGTTACAGGAGAGGGAATTGGTGTTGGAATGTCCACCGGTTTGATCTCGGTCTGCGTGGGACTCGTGCAACCCGCTGAGAGCGCACAGAGCATGAGCACGAATGCGGTCAGCAGGAACAGGGTGCTTTTCATGGTGATTGCTTTAAATTTGAATATATTTCTGATTTGTGCTCGGAAATGGTGCCGGTACAAACCTGCCCATCCATGCATTATTTCTCCTTATCGCACACTTCCGGTTGGGAAAAATGCATAAAATGACAGGAAAGAACAGTTAAATTAAAAAGGACACCCGGATTAACGTTATGTATCAGGAGTAACAGGGAATGTTCTGTCCTAAATGTGGAAAAGAGACCGATGCATCGGGAAAATTCTGCCAGTGGTGCGGCTCAGATAACGCATCTCTTCCGGCAAAGCCCGACATCGTTCCCGAAGAGATTGAGGGGCCCGAAATCGGGGTGTATGCAGGTCTTGGGCGGAGGTTTATTGCGTTTATTGTCGATATAATCCTCATCCTTCTTATTGGAATTGTCACTATCACGTTCTTCTCATTGACAAACGGGATAAAATATGCATATTACCTCTCTGCCCAGAGTGCGCCGATCTCTCAACTCACTGAGGCCGGCACGGCAGATGCGGCACTCGCCCCCATCGTTGCTGCGCTCGGGATGCTCATCATCGTGATCCCATGGGTGTACTTTGCCGGGTTCGAATCATCCCGCAGCCAGGCAACGCCCGGTAAAGTGCTCATGCGCATCATGGTGACCGATATGGAGGGTAACAAACCCACGTTTGCCCGGGTTACGCTCCGCCACTTTGGAAAATTTATCTCGGCACTGATCATCTTTATCGGGTTTTTGATGATAGGTTTTACAAAAAAGCGGCAGGGACTCCACGACAAGATTGGCCGATGCCTCGTGCTCCTTGAGGACTGAATCATTCCCTATAAAAATCCAATCATTTTACCGTAGAAAACGATTTTTCAATCGCTTTTTTTAAAGGTAATGTCTGATATCAGACCCTTTTTAAAAAAAATAGTTATTTGTACCGGATCTTCAGTCCGAGCAGCACAAGGATCAGGACAAACGTGATCACGTTTGCTGCGATGATGGGCAGCGACTCATTCCAGAACCCATAGCAAGTCCAAAGAAGGATTCCGACAGCAAATAAAATGAGCATGGCAAGCGAGAGATCCCTGGTCTCCTTTAGTTTCCATGCCCGCACTACCTGCGGTACAAACGCAGTTGTTGTGAGGATGCCGGCGATATAACCAACGATAACGATGGTATCCATGAACTTTTCTCCAACTAGTATTTTTCACACGACCATTTATACCGGTCGTGTTTTCTTATCACTGGAGTGTGCGCAGGAAAAATAAGGAGTGAATATATAAGACCGGCACCGGGTCGGGTGAGAACTGGTTAGCAACAACCAGCCCCTTTTGCACCTCATTTCCGTGCAGTGGCCTTGAAAAAGGTGTAGCAGAAGACACCATCCGGTTCGGCAGTACGGTAGAGTGCTGCAACTCCCCGCTCCCATGCGCCCCTGCTCATCAGCCCCTGCTTCAGTACCTCCGGGCCGACTCCTTTAACCATGGCCGTAAAAGTCAGTTTCGTGAATCCCTCCACAAACCCGGGGCGGGAAGCATCAACGTATACCATCCGCGGCGAAACACAGACATCCGAGTATCCCGCAGCGGCCACTAAGGGATAGAGCTGTCTCCCTATCAGTGCATTGCCTCCCACCTGTTGCTGGAGTTCCACAAGGCACTGGACCGCACGGCGGGCATCCGGGTTCTCCGGGTGGAAGAACGTAGAGCCGTGATCGCCTTCAATCACGGTGAGAGTCCCTCCTTCTTTAAGGAGGGGGCGGAGCTGTTCCAGAGCCCGCTGAGGCTCCGCGAGATGTTCCAGCACGAAACAGACAAATATGTGATCGAAACTTGCCGGTTCGAACGGGAGCAAGAAGATATCCCCCTTACAGAATGTCACGTTGGTGATCCCTTCCTTACTGATCATCTCTTCCGCTCGTTTTATTGAGTCCTCTGAAATATCGAGCGACGTGATATAAGCGTCGGGGCTGTTCCTTGCAAGGATAACGGTCTGGGCGCCGATCCCGCAACCCGCTTCGAGCACCCGGGCACCGGCGGGGTAGCGGGTGTCATCATGCAGGAGCCCCGTGAGAGTCTGTGCCTGATCCGCAAGCCGCTCCGACTCGCGTTCTGAATAGCCGTGGACATACTTGTGATGTGCCATTTTTAAAATCCTCATGAGCCCCACTGAAATTTGTAAGGGATTATCCGACTTTGTACATTTTTGTTGGTTGCTGCACAAAAATGTACTGTAATACCGGGTGATGGGGTGGAGCGGGACCACACGAATTGAGAAAAACAGGTACCAAAAAATATCATTGGGTCGGATATGAACGATTCAATGCCCAATAAAAAAACCAACAGAAAGGAAAAGGCCGGGGCCGAGATTCGAACCCGGGTCGGAGGATCCACAATCCTCTAGGATGACCAACTACCCCACCCCGGCAATTTGCCCTTTTACATTTGCACTTGGTTTAGATTAATGTATCCATGTTTTGCTACGGGGTAATCCCTCTACTTAAAACCATTGCAGGGGCCCGGTTACATGGAGGTTTAGTACCTCATTCGCACGCTCCAGAGTGCAAGGTGACTATTAATAGGGTCGGATGTCCATTACATATCAGGTGGCTCTGAACGGTATTCCTTAAAAGTATGGCGTGAGAACGCACATGCGTATACGGGAAGCGGGACTTTTTTCCTCCCGCACGGGAGCTAAAAAACAAAGGAAGGTGAGGGTATATGGCGGGAAACCCGAAGATCAGGACACCGATTGTCTGCGTTATGGGGCACGTGGATCACGGCAAAACTTCGCTTCTTGACCGGATTCGTGGTTCTTCGGTCGTAAGCTCAGAGGTTGGCCAAATCACCCAGCACATCGGTGCAACGATCGTTCCCATTGAAGCGATCCGCTCCATGAGTGGCACAATAGGAAAAATTCCCATCAATATCCCCGGACTGCTCTTCATCGATACACCGGGACATCATGCATTCACCACGCTCCGCGCCCGTGGCGGTGCACTCGCTGACATGGCGATCCTTGTCGTTGACATTAACCAGGGATTCCAGCCGCAGACGATTGAAGCGCTCCAGATCCTGCGTACCTGCAAGACACCGTTTGTTATTGCTGCAACCAAGATCGATCGCATCCATGGCTGGAGGATCTTTGAAAACGAGTCATTCCTGGCATCCTTTGCCAAACAGAATGAGCGGGTTCAGGCGACTGTGGAGAACAAAACCTACGAAGTGGTAGGGAAACTCTCAGAGCTTGGTTTTTCCGCGGACCGGTTCGATCGCGTTTCAGATTTCCAGCGCAACCTGGCAATTGTGCCTGTCAGCGCCCACACAGGAGAGGGAGTCTGCGATATGCTGATGGTCATGATAGGGCTTGCCCAGCGCTACATGGGAGACGCACTCGCCCTCTCGGTTGACGGCCCGGGTGCCGGCACTGTGCTCGAAGTGAAAGAGGAGCGGGGACTGGGGACCACACTGGATGTGATCCTTTATGACGGGACGCTCTCAATCGGAGATGAGATCGCTGTTGCAACGCAAGGCGATGTGATCTTTACCAAGGTGCGGTCGCTCTTAAAACCCCGACCTATGAAAGAGATCCTTGTTGAGGACCGGTTCGAGCGCGAGAAGCTCGTTGTGGCAGCAGCCGGAGTAAAAGTCACCGCACCAGATCTGGAGGGAGTGATCGCCGGCTCCCCGTTCTTTGTAGTCCGGGGCAACCGCGATGATATCCGGGCAAAGATCAAAAAGGAGATGACCGAAATCCATGTCAACCTTGCTGATGAGGGGATCGTGATTAAGGCTGACACCATCGGGGCACTTGAAGCGCTCTGCAAGGAACTTGAAGGCAAAGAGATTGGCGTAATGCGGGCAGAAGTCGGGCCGGTGAGCCGGCACGATCTGATCGATACCGAGACCATAAAAAACCCGGTATTCCGGGTCCTGCTCTCATTTAACACACCCCTGCTTCCCGATGTGGTGGAGATGATCAAAAACCCGCTGTACACGCAGGTAAAAGTCTTTGAGGGGCGGGTGATCTACCAGCTCATCGACCAGTACGTTGCATGGCGGGACGAGCAGAAACGACTCCAGGATAAGCAGCGGTTCGAGCATGTGATCATGCCAGCTAAGATCCGCCTCATGCCCGACTGTGTATTCCGGCAGAGCAACCCTGCCGTTGTTGGCGTACGGGTGCTGGGAGGAAAGCTGCGCAATGATGTCAACTTAATCAAGCTGGACGGCAAGAAAGTCGGCCATCTCAAGAGCATGCAGCTCCGGCAGGAAAATATAAGGGAAGCAGATGCCGGACTTGAAGTTGCGATCTCGATTGAAGGGGCAACGATCGGGAGACAATTAAACGTGGGAGATGACCTTTTTGTGGATGTTCCTGAGCGCCACGTGAAAGTGCTCGAAAAGGAGATGCTCAAGTCATTGAACACGAGCACACAGGAAGTATTAGAAGAGTACACGTCGATGAGAAGGAAAACCGAACCCTTCTGGGCGAAGTAAAAATGCGATTGCCCGGAATGACACGAGGGTTTAATAGCGTATTAGTATAATAAAATGGGTACTTCTCATGTGTAGGCGATCGAGCCGGCAGTTCGAGACGTGAAAAATCCTAATAACCGGGTTTTTTCCAGAAAAAGACCAATAAGGAGAGATTTGAATGGTGGACTTAAAAGTCGTATTATCAGACCCCAAGACCGGTCGCGCCTACAATGTCGATGCCAGCGGTGGCGCGGCAGGGTCGATCGTTGGTAAGCGTATTGGCGATGAATTCGATGCAGCCCCGATCGGGCTTGCCGGATACAAGATCAAGATCACCGGTGCATCGGACAGGACTGGCATTCCCGCAAAGAAGGGTATACCCGGTGCAGGGCGCAGGAACCTGCTCCTTGCAGACGGAATTGGTTTTCACCCTAAGATGGATGGAGAGCGCAGGAGAAAGACCGTCCGCTCCAGTGAGATCACCCAGGATTTTGTGCAGATAAATGCAAGCGTAACTGCTTATGGAGAGAAGACTCTCGATGAACTCTTCCCGAAAGTTGAAGGGGAGAAAGCTGAAAAAGCAGCGGCAAAAGCCCGCGGCAAAAGATAAGATACCAATTCTTTTTTAAGATTTTATCAAACGTTTAAAAAAAGGATTAAACCGGGGAGTTGACACTCACTTCGCCATACGCAGATGTGTTCCTGTCAGACATTAGTACCTTTCCGTTCTTGTAAATCTCAACAACAATCTCGTGACGGGTGGAGCCATCTTCTTTGTGAAATGTTGCTGATACAGCACCTGTACTGGCATTGAGCGGGAACACGCACTCACCGGAATTCCTCACCGTCACCATCTCCCCGTTTATCCCATAGGTTCCGGCAAAACCGCCGATGTAGCTCACCCTGACAAAAGCCCCGTTATCCGGAACGGTAACGGTTGGTACTTCTTTGATCAATTCCGGTTTTATACTTACGGTCGAAGCTGTCGTTGGGGGGGCAGAAGAGACCGAAGATGCCGGTGTTGCCTGCACTGTGGTGCTTTGAACTGGCGCAGTCTGCCCGACGGTATTTCCACCACCCATAAAAAACACGAGCGCCATGATTACAACTGCAACGACCCCTGCAACTGCTGCAACTGCCACCCACGGCTTGTCCCAAGGATCGCTTCTTCTCGTAATTAAGTCAACTCCGGATATCGTTAAGGATAGATCTTGAACAAATGGGCGAAATACTTTGTGCCCTGCTGATTTGGTATTTGATACAAGAAGATCGTTTTTTTTAACGTGCTCGTTTAGCCTTTCTTTACACTCTGCATAAGCGCATCGGAGAGATCCTCAAAGGGTACCCCATATTTTTTTGCAAGAAGAACGAGCGCTGCGGGTGGTAAAAGGTGATTATCAAACCCGTCCCTGATCAACCGGTTCATCTCTGCAACAACATCTGTCTCCGGTATATTTGTGACGGTTATTATCCGTCCGATCAGTACCTGCGTTGGATCATTGCGCTCAAATATGGCAGAGGTGGGCTTAAATCCGATAGGTATTGTAATTGCTGCAAGATCAAAACGCGGAGCATACATCCCGTTTTCCAGGCTCATGAGACCCTCTTCTTCTGCACGCCGCAGGATCTGGTTCGCCTGATCGGTGCTCATCCATTTCCGGTCGAGCGCGTAATAATAGACCAACTCGTTCTTTCGCATACCGCTCTTTCGGGTATGCTTAAACGGTGCAGCGACCGTAACTTGCAGTGTCAATTTTTTAGTACCTAATCCAGTAGAATTTTTTTCATATCGAGCGCATCTAATCCTTCACCACTGCCTTCCTTGGCAATATCGATATCCGTGCGGGATACCTGATCGGTCAGGCGAATGTAAAAGACATCATTTGCTATGGGAACTTTTCCCCCTCCGCGCAGGGCAAGTTCAAGCACAGAACATTTCAAATCAACCGCTTCTGTGATCACACCGGGCCGTAAAACCTCAGGGGTGACCTCCCCGAACGTTGCCCGGTCGAGAGCAATTTCTATCCGGGTCTTGACCCGGACCAGTTCTTTTCCGGTCGTCTTGGTTATCTCATGGTTATCCAGACCGGCAATATGCCTGAGCGTTTCGTTAAAAGGCATCCCCATCGCAAATGAGAGATCCACGCGCTGGGGGAAACGATAACAGATCCTTCGCATAGCTAGAGTATGCAAGTCTGAAAGAAAAAAGATTGCTGGTCTGATATTGATTATTCGAGCAACACTGCGTTGATAACGCCATCCTGACCCGGGCGACTCATAATGCGGGCGTTTCCAATCTCGGTTTTGATAACTGCGCCCTTGGTGAGCAGGTTCCGCCGGACATAGTTCGGGTTTGCGTCGTTCTTTTCAACCTTTTCTATCTTCACTTTTTTAGTTTCACCGTTTGTTGGGTTGGTCACGTTTGCAAAGGCTGCCCTGAGTGCCCTGACCTTGTCGTTTCCACCAAAAGTTCGGATGATCTTCCTGCGGTCTTCTCCGATATGGGTATCTGCCGGTGCAAGACCGATTTCTGCTCTCCGCTTCATTGCTGCCGGACGGCGCCTGCCACCGGTTACCTTACGTACTGATTCTCCCTGCCACTGCATGGTGTCACTCTCTATAAAATCTTCACGGAATAGACTTCCTCAAAGATGGTGCTCTATATATTCCGTTCGGAATTATTTATAGTATTTCCCGAGTTTTGTTGTAGCCAGACTTTTTTTGGCGGTCAGCCACTTTGAGGGGGACAATTTTCCCGGATTTTTCTGCTATCAGAATTTGTGAAAAAACGATAATTTATTTTAGGATACTATCGAGTAAGGCTGCCACGCCATCGCCGGTTTTTAAGTTTGTCCTGAACACGGGCATCGATGGATTGTACCGCTTGATATCCGATTGCATCCGGTCCAGGTTTGCCCCAACGAGCGGTGCTAGATCGACTTTGTTGATCACGCCAATTGTGCAGTCCCGGAACATCATCGGGTGCTTGTTTACCACATCGTCTCCTTCTGTAGAACTCACCACAACGATCCGCTTCTCAGCACCGAGCCGGAAATCCGTGGGGCAGACCATGTTACCCACATTCTCAATGAAGAGCACATCGATATCATCAAGAGGGAGATGAGCGATGGCGTGTTCAACCATATGGGCATCGAGATGACATTCCTTGCCGGTATTTGCATTGAATGCCGGAATTCCCAGAGCAACAATCCGCTTAAAGTCATCGTCTCCATAGACATCACCGGCAATTGCACCGGCCCTCAAATCTTTTTTATTGAGCAGAGGGACAAGGCGTTCAATGAGCGCGGTTTTACCCGAACCGATCGCACCAAGGAGATCAAATGCCCGGACACCGTGTGCCTTTAAGTGCTGTGCATTCTGACCGGCCAGAGTGTTGTTGACGTCGTACACATCCTTCTCAATCCTGACGTCGATATGATGCATGTACCATAATTGGGAGCGTACACTGTTTATACCTTGACCCACAAACCCTCCTGCAATGGTGGAAGGGGAGTGTATACTATATCCCTGCTACTTCAATGCAGGGTATTCACGCAGTGAGGGCAGGAGGGTTCCGGATAGTCTGGCAGCCAAGGGACCGGTTCTTTCGGATATTGAACGCTCATTACGTAAAATAGGGGTAAAATACAGGGATGAAGAGCACCACCACCCTGCACACTGGGAGCGCCATGAGGGCCGTGTTGTTGCTGAGTGGACTGATAAAAAAGAGGCGCTCATAAAAAAAGTAGCCCAGAAGATGGATAAGGGGCGGTAAACGTATGTACGACCTGCACACCCACACGATCCTCTCTGATGGGGAGATGCTCCCGATCGAATTGATCCGGCGGATGTCTGTCATCGGTTATTCGACCGTTGCGATCACAGATCACGCTGACCCTTCCAACACTGAAGAGATACTCACAGCCCTTGCCAAGGTACGGGAATCTGCAGAGATGTATGGGGTAAGACTGCTCTGCGGAGTTGAGCTCACCCATGTCCCGCCACCGCTTATCGCAGACCTTGCAAAGTCTGCAAAGGAACTTGGGGCAGACATTGTAATCGTCCACGGTGAAACAACGGTTGAACCGGTGGCTCCCGGGACAAACCATGCGGCCTGTGGATGCAAATACGTAAATGTGCTTGCCCACCCGGGACTCATCACGATTAAGGATGCACGGCTCGCTGCAAAGAACGGGATTGCCCTTGAGCTCACTTCACGGGGCGGGCACAACCGTACGAACGGTCACGTGGCACAGATCGCACAGGTGGCGGAATGCCAGCTCGTTGTTGACTCTGACGCGCATGCTCCGCACGATATTATGAGCAAAGAGGCAAAATTTATCGTGGCAAAAGGGGCCGGACTAACCGATGTGCAGTGCAGAGAGGTTATATCTTTAAATATCGACCAGTTCCTTGGTTCCTGAAAATTCTATTTATACTTTCACGGAACATTTAAATGCCGTGCTGTCGAATTTATATAGATTACTAAATTATTTCAGTAATATTGTGTTTGTGGGGTTGTTCAGATGAAGGTTGTTGGTCGAGCGATGAGCACCGTTGGCAGTCGGATGCTCATCATCCAGTGCGATGCCGGCCAACTACCCGCTTTATACAGCGAAGTGACTGACAAGCGTATGAAGCCGGTGGGAAAGATCCTGGATCTTTTTGGCAATGTGAAAGCACCGTACGCTGCAGTCCTCTGCCGTGAAAAATGTGCAGTTCTGCCCAATGAGAAACTCTTCGCAAAATAAGATCACAACAACACAAGTACATTGGTTTGTGCCATCAGAAAAAAAGCAGTAACGGGGAAAGTGGATGACGGAAGTTGAGAAGTTAAAAACCCTCCAGAATGAGAGGGAAGCGCTCAAAACGCGGACAAAACAGAAAGAGACGGAAAAGAAAGCAGAGAACCACACCGAAACGGTCTGTCCCGAGTGCGGCGGTCGACAGCTGGTCCACGATTATGAGCGGGCTGAGCTGGTCTGCCAGAGCTGCGGGCTTGTACTCGATGATGATTTCATTGACCGTGGTCCTGAGTGGCGTGCGTTTGATCATGACCAGCGCATGAAGCGTTCAAGAGTTGGCGCACCGATGACCTTTACGATCCATGACAAGGGTCTTTCAACCATGATCGACTGGCGCAACCGCGACAGCTATGGCCGGGCAATCTCATCCAAGAACAGGGCACAGCTCTACCGGCTCCGCAAGTGGCAGCGCCGTATCCGTGTGAGCAATGCAACCGAGCGCAATCTTGCATTTGCCCTTTCAGAACTTGACCGGATGGCTTCAGCCCTCGGTCTCCCGCGAAACGTTCGTGAGACCGCAGCAGTTGTGTATCGTGACGCAGTAGACAAGAACCTGATCCGCGGTCGGAGCATTGAAGGTGTAGCAGCAGCAGCCCTCTATGCAGCCTGCAGACAGTGCAATGTGCCAAGAACCCTTGATGAGATCGCCGAAGTATCGCGTGTCTCAAGAAAAGAGATCGGCAGGACGTACCGTTTCATCTCCCGTGAACTGGGATTGAAGCTCCTCCCGACTTCCCCTATTGATTACGTACCGCGCTTCTGCTCGGGACTGACACTTAAGGGAGAGGTCCAGAGCCGCGCAGTAGAGATTCTCCGGCAGGCCGGGGAACGCGAGCTGACCAGTGGCCGGGGCCCGACCGGTGTGGCAGCAGCTGCAATTTACATCTCTTCGATCCTTGGCGGAGAGCGGCGCACCCAGCGCGAAGTGGCAGAAGTGGCCGGTGTTACTGAGGTCACGATCCGGAACCGGTATAAGGAACTTGCAGAGAAACTCGACATCGAGATCATTCTCTGATTCACATCATTTTTTCACAGTCCTCTCGTTTCAAGATGTGACGACGGGCAGTACAGGACAGCAACAACTATATCCCCTGCGCTGAAAAATTGTATGCCACAAAGGCGGGCTCGTAGATCAGGGGTAGATCGCTACGTTCGCAACGTAGAGGCCGCGGGTTCAAATCCCGCCGGGTCCATTTTCCTTTTAAAAAAAAATCAGTTCTGAAAAATTTTTAGTCCTGAACTCATGCTTTTCTGCATTCTGTGGGGCATTAAACCCGAACGTGTTTTTCACATTAGGATTTGTCACCGGGAATTTTTGTGCTTTGGGAAAATGGTTGTGCAGGAACCACAGTGAACGTCATAAACCTGCATCTTACAATTTCAAAAAAATGGACGAATGAATCATTTCTTCTGTTGCATGGACGCAACTTCGCCTTCCAGCGTGGATTTCAGCTTCTCCAGCGCTTCATTAATATCGTTTGTTGTGGTGATGGTAAACGAGTTATCACTTTTTGGGTCATGGTAGTTGACAACATACTCGATCTGCCCGTCCTTTGTCTTCTTCGGTTCAATGATCAGCTTTGCCATAATGGTTCATTGGATATTTTATTTTCGTGCTTCATCTGCCTTGCGGGTCCCTGATCAGTAACAACTATATGGGATAGACTGAAAAATAGTATGCCGCAAAGAGCAGGGCTCGTAGATCAGGGGTAGATCGTCACGTTTGCAACGTGAAGGCCACGGGTTCAAATCCCGTCGAGTCCATTCGTTTTTGGTACGGTTTCGTTCAAGACCGTCAGGTCTTGCCGGGATCGAAGGGCAGAGCCCTCGCGCAAACTACCATATGGGGCGGGGATACTCACGATGCGGAGGTTTAATGGGGCAACTCCCATAAGATTGAATGACAAGGATCAGATTCCCCTTAAAAAAATCGCAAAGAACTAAAAAAATCCTGCTGAAAATGTATTTTTAATCAATCCAGTCGAGCAGGTGGCGGGACTTCTCCTGCTCGCTCTTCTGGATGATCTTTGCTTTGACTTTTTTTACCGCTTCGGTTGCAGGAGACGACTGCTCGAACTGCCCGTAATCCATATAGTTGCGCGATATCGGATCATCTACTTCTACGGTAATCTCTTGTATGGGAGAATAATGCTCTTCAGACATTTCCATAGAAGAGGATTCCTGCCGTATATTCTGTTCTGGCACCAAAACCTGGGGGGTTTCTTGCAGTATCATTGGGGCCATGACGGGGATGACAGGGGGTGCCGGCTTTGCAACCGGCGGGATTGCAGTGGTCTGACTGTATACGCCCTGCGGAGAACCAGACCTGTACAGTAAGAAATCCACAAAATCTTCGATTTCCCTGCGATGTTCGGGGGACAACCGGTCCAGCTTGCTTTCCAGTGATTCCATACAGTGCCAGCGTATTTACAGAGAAATGTCTCGTGTTGATTGTATTTAATGCGACGGTGGTTTTGGCAGGATTATTCCCACCGGTGCTGGTACCCGCGCTTTGCAAGCGTTATGCCATCAGCAGTGACTGCTTTCTCTGCCACTACGGTTCCAATCATCGTTGAAGGCACTCCGGTAACAGGAAATTTGTCGGCAGAGATGGTGAAGATTAATTCGTAATCTCCACCACCATGCAGCGCGAGTTCGTACGCCTGCTCAAGGGGTATGCCTGCGGCAAGAGGCAGTTTTGAAATATCGATCGCAAACCCGCACCCATTCACACTTGCCAGATCATAGAGCGAGAGGGCAATCCCATCGCTGTCATCCATCATCGCACTCACACCCGCACGCCCGAGACGCTGGCCTTCTTCCACCCGGGGTTGCGGCTCAAAGAGTGCCTTTTCGAACTGGAGATACCCGTCAAGCCGTGCCTGCGCCTGCCCGGGGGTGCCGGTGATGCAGACCAGATCACCTGGTTTGGCACCCTTACGCCGCACAATATGGTCTTTATCGACCAGCCCCAGCCCGGTCGTCACCACGGTGAGCTCACCGTGCCGGTCGATATCGCCACCAATGATGGTGGCACCATATTTTTTACAACAGTCCTGTGCACCCTGCATCACGCCAGAAAGGGACTTCCAGTTGTCGAGCCCTATGGCAATAAGGAGATATTTCGGGGCCGCACCCATGCTCGCAATGTCAGAGAGGGTGACTGCTGCACTCATCCAGCCAGCCTGCCAGTCCGTCATTCCTTCTACAAAATCGGTTGTCTGGTGGAGCATGTCGGTTGTCACTACCATGATCTGTTCACCACACGGCAGCTCGGCACAGTCATCAAGGCAGTTCTCACGCCCGACTACACCCATCACCACATTCAGGAGCTCGCGGTCATCCACTCTTCTTCACCTCCTTACCCCGTTCGCTCTTGTACTCCTTGAATATGTGCTCAATCATTTCCGTCTTTTTCTCCCGTTCATGCTGAACCTGTACACCCTGCCACAGGATCAAGGCCTGATCAAGCGTCTCCTTCCCGCAGAGTCCCTGCTTGCCCCGAACCTGAACCCCTGCTTCCTTATCATTAAGAAGGGGAACTCCGGCTTCGCGGAAGGAGGGAATGAGCAGCGGATCACTTTTGGCAAGTACTGCCGATCCGGCAACCACCGCTTTAACCCGCATTTCAGCAAGATCCTTGACAACGCTCCTGCCCCAGCCATCGATTCGGGTGACAAAGACAACATCTCCCTCATCGATTCCCACATCCTCTGCGAGCCTTCTTATACCGTCTTTTGTCAGCGTGTCCATCACTTTTACCGGGACAACCTCACCATCAATGGAGAGTTCCGCAAACTGTTTGATCCGTGCTAACCGTTTGGCAAGGTTCCGGTTATGGCGTTCCTCTTTTCGTAAATGCTTTTTTAAGCTCTGGATAGCCTCATCCTTTTTTACTACTTCTGCATCCTTTGCCAGCTCTGAGTCACGGTTTGTCTGAACTTTCCGGATGCGTGCCTGCAGGCGGCGGATCTCATAATCCTGGCTTTTTTTCTCTTCTTGCAGTTCCGCAACAAACATGCGGAGTCGCTTGACCATCCCCTCCAGCATCCGCACCCTCTCATCGTGTTTCTCATCAACACGAACCGGTGGTGCTTCCCGTTGGGGAACTGGAGATGTGCTGCTATTCATCTCAATGAGAATGTGCTCCAACGACTGCCCGCGGATCACCCGTGCCCGGACTTCATCGAGATCGTGCCCCGGGGGAATCCGCTTTAACAGGTTCTGGAACTTGTGCCGGTACTGGCGGTATGCATCGAGAGCTGCTGATAGCGCATCCCGCTCGTGATCGTTCCCATACGAGAATGGGGCAGAAAGCTCCAGCTTGGTCTCAACACTCACATCCTGTTTCGGGGTATACGCGACCGCACTGAACGCCCGGCGGATCTTCTCCACAGAAAATGGCATATCCTGCACATCGGATGCGATGATTAAGGGTTTTCCGACTTTGTAGAGCGACTCGATCACATCTCCCATATTCATCTGCCGGGAACTCTGGAGGTGCAGGAGGTTTCCGTCGAGGTCCAGTGCGGCAAAAGCAGTGGTAGTCCCCGGGTCAATTCCGACAATCAGGTAACGCGGCTTTCCCGAGAGCGGGCGGTACTGGATCCGTTCGAGCCGTTTGCCATTGATCCGTACCTGCACATCGGAACCACGGCAGGTCGAAACGGGTACCTGGTCCCGGGTAGTAAAGACCCGGAATACTACCCGGCTGCACCCGCCAAATGCCCGGGTCTCCTTCTTCTCATATCTCTGTCCCGCTGCGACGAGGGCCTGTTCGATCTCCCGCCCTTTGAGTTGCACGGCCCCGTGGATCTTACGCACGTAACGGTTCTGGCTCCACCCGCCCTTTCCTAACGAGCGGTGCCGGCTAACGATGATCTCGCTCTCGTTCTCAAACGCGATCACCTCGGCGCCTGCACCAAGAGAGGCCACTTGTGCACTGGTCCTTGCTTCAGCAAAGGGATCGAAACGGTTGAAACTGATATTGTACCGGGCGGCAACTTTACCAAGCGTCTCCTTGCGCTCACCGCCTGTCACCTGAACAAGCCGGGTCTGCGGGGGTAACCCTTGTAAAAAGAAGTAGAGTTCCTTCTGGTCCGCAGCAATCTCCTGCAGGCTGTCCACAGCAAGGATATCGGGTTGTTCCTCCTGGAGCATGCGAAAAAGCCGGAACAGCGAGACTTCGGATTCGCTCACGATCGTCGGGCCTTCCATCCGGATCAAGGCATAGACCGGCCTTTTGGTGCGTGATCTTACCGATCCTTTGATGATATCGATACCAAAGACACTCAGCCGGTCACGCATTGTATCGCATCCTCACGGTCATACGTAAGTTTGTATTTCCGTTTAAAATACGTGAGGATGTTATCAATATCCCGGTTAAGGGTGGATTCTGCATTTGGGTGAGCGGTCTCTATCCACTGGGGCCAATCGATGATCACGCATTTGCCATCTTCCATGAGGATGTTATATTCCGAGAGGTCGGAATGGATCATGCCTTCCTTATATGCAATGCGGACATTTTCCAGGATCTCATCGAGGACCAAAGCCGGAGCCTCAAGGATGCAGCGGTTCAGGTTCGCACCCTGAATCAGCGCCATTACCACGGTATGCCGGTTCTGTGCAATAGGGAGCGGAACGCTGACCTTTGGGTGAAGAGCCACCAGCGCCTTATACTCCCGTTCGGCAGAGAGTTTCGATGCGATGAGCCACGGGCAATGCCCCCCTTCGGTCATATATTCCCGGTTAACCCGGGCTGAATTGAAGGATCGCCCTCCGATCCGGTGGAACTTGATAGCAACCGGCCCGAGACCAAGAGCCTCATAGACAACCGATTCCTTCCCTTCACCAATCTGCGTCCCCAGCGCAGAGATCGTCCCTTTCCTTGTAAGACTTGCGAGTGCAAGCGTGTCATATCCCCCAAAAACAAGGGCATACCCATCATAGGGTACCGGGTTGAACCGCACCATGCCCCATTCAATTAAACGTGCTAACCGGTAATTCACTTCGGATTCTGCAAACCCGGTACTGGTTATCAACTGTTCAAGGGGAATCCATGCATAGCGTGACATCTGGCGCTCAAGCACCGAAAGAATAGTTTTTTCGTATTTATGCAGGGTGCGGATGTGTTCCGCAGAGACGGCCATAATCGTTAGAGTGGTTATGTGCCGGACTATAAAATCACTCCTTACTGCCACCAGAGACCATTCATCACAACCTTAAACATCTTTTATCCTCCAATAAAAGTGAGTCAGAGCATGAAGTGCAGCAAGTGTCTTCAGGATGCAATAATTTTCCAGCCCTATTCTGGGCTGCATCTCTGCGGTCAGCACATTATTGCAGATGTTGAAGCCAAGGCAAAAAAGGTGATACGAGCTCACGGATGGCTCAAGTCCGGCGATCACATAGCAGTGCTTCTTTCCGTGGACCAGAACGGCAGCGCGCTCCTGTATTTTTTAAAAAAACTCACGGCACAGCGCAGTGATATACGGATCACAGCTTTAATTTTTACCGATAAAAAAAGCACCAGCAGCAATACTTTGCGTGGAAAGCGTATCGCAGAGTGCCTGGATACAGAGTTCCTTGAAGTGTCGTTATCAGAAGAATCCGATTGCAGAACAGGAACTCTTACAGCAAAAAACCCGGAGATCTCATCACTGCCAATGTTTCCCCCATCCGATTCCGTCCTGTCCGACAGGATTGCACAAAAGTACGGGATCACAAAGATTGCATGGGGACTTTGCCTTGATGATGCGGCAGGGGTCGTACTTGATCACATCATCCGGGGCGATGGGGAAAAACTGGTCCGGAGCAGCTACCCCGGAGATGCCATTATCCGAATCTGTCCGTTCATTGCAGTCACTGGAGCAGAAGTATCCCTGTATGCAGAACTCTGCAGATGTGGCAATGAAATGACCATCAATCCGGAACCGGGAGATGGACTGCACAAGGATGTGAACGACATGCTGGATCGCTATACAAATAACCACCCTGCAACAAAATATGCACTCCTGAATCTGGGAGAAAACCTCATGGATCTCACAACGGGTATTGCAGGTCTCATCTATGCATGTGAATGGTACGGGAAATGCCAGCAGGGGGGCTGTAATGACGGCTCAATCTCCATTGAGGTGACAAATGGCGCACGTTAAAAGGGGCAGAATATGGAGAGCTATCAGGAATTCCCCGGGCATCCAGATATCCATTTATTTCATTGCGTTTGCCTTGCTCATCGCTCTTTACACGTACATCTTCCACCTGTTTTATCCACTGCTGGAAAACAAATCCATCACATGGGCCAGTGCCCTTTTGTTTGTGGTCCAGTCGATGACAACGGTTGGGTATGGCGAGATCCTTCCATTCAGTAATGATCTCACCATGCTGCTTTCGATCCAGATCATCCTCTCAGGAGTGGTCATGATCTTTGTCGTTATACCGCTTCTCATCGCACCGTTCCTCACCACACTTCTTGCTCCCGCACCGCCAAGGAAAACCCCGCACCGGCTGTCAGGGCATACGGTCGTAATGGGGTATGATGAGCTCACGCGTTCTGTTATAGACAGTCTCACGGTATCAGATCATGATATCGTGATCATTGAACAGGACAAGGCAATCGCTCTTGAAATCGCCACACATTACCGGAAACGCGCTTACGTGATCTGGGGGGATTATATCGATCCCACAACGTGGGCAGCTTCCCACATCGAAATGGCACAGAATGTTGTGATCTGCAAAGATGAGCGGCAGACTGCGAGTATCGTGCTCGGTATTCGGGGTTTGGTAAAAGGAAAGATCATTTCTGTTGTGGACAAGCTCTCCTTTGAACGATATCTTCGTTATGCGGGAGCAGATTACGTGTTGTCCCCCAAACATGCAACCGGGAGGATATTAGCACGACATGCTGTCCTCAACCCCAGCGGGGATGCAGAGCCGGATATTCCAGGGCTCGACAGGATCAACATCAATCTCGAGCACACGGCTGAACAGGAACTCCGGCTCATCAACATCCCGGTGGTTTTCGGGTGCAGAGCCGCTTTCAAGTCCCTTTCAGCACTGAAGCTCCTTGAACGATTCGGCATTATTGTGCCGTTCCTCTGGAAGGCCGGAAAATTTATTCCTGAACCGGGTGCCGATCTCATTGTCGACAACACGACATCCCTCTTCCTTTTTGGCAGGGCTGAATCCATTGTCACTGCAATCCGTGAGGAGTTCAATACCGACGGGTGTTCAGATGCTTTTGCGGTGATCGCTGGATTTGGGGATGTTGGTGCTGGTGCATACCAGGAACTCCATGCATCCGGCGTTTCCTGTATTGTAGTGGATTCAAAACAACAAGCCGTAGAGCAGGTTGTTGGTAATGCTGAGGATGAGGAGATATTAAAAAAGGCCCGCATAGTAGATGCACGGTTCTGTATTGTTGCCTTAAATGATGATGATGTGAATATTTTTACCACGCTCATGGCGAGGAACTTAAACCCGGTCATACGGATTCTTGCCCGTGCCAATGAGCCGGCGACCGTTGAAAAACTCTACCGGGCGGGTGCTGATTACGTAGCCCTCCTCCCTATGATCGGGGGCCAGACAATCGCAAGGATCATCCTTGCTGATACAGCCACCATTCTTCTCGAACTGCCTAACAGCGAACTGGTGATCCTCAAACATGCCAAAAAATCCCACTCAAAACCACTGAAATGGTTTACCAGAAAAACCGGGGTTCGTATTCTCGGTATCGAGAGCAAGCATCGCTCGATCATCGCGCCTGAAGCAGAAGAGATCATTCTTGAAGGAGATGCCCTCATAGCAGTTGGGAATACCGAGCAGTTGAAAAAGTTCATTCACAGGGTATAACAAAGAGGGAGCGCAAATGGCAGCAGATCTTGGGTGCAGGTTGGGACAGATTGAACAGATGATCCGGTACGCTTACTGGAACAGCGGGTGCACGGGTATTGTTCTTGGGGTGAGCGGGGGTATAGACTCTGCGGTAGCAGCAGCGTTCTGTTGCCGGGCGATCGGCCCTGAAAAAGTACTTGGGCTTTCTCTTCCCTCTGCAATCAGCAATCTTAAAGATTGTAAGGATGCGGCAACACTCTGTGCCCAGCTTGGCATGGTACACAGAGTTGTCAGTATCGAACCAATGCTTGAAGGGTTTAAAACCATACCGGATTATTCCCCCTCGCGTTACCTCACCGGGAACCTGATGGCCCGGATCAGGATGGCAGTTATTTATTATCATGCCAACCTGGACCACAGACTTGTCTGTGGCACATCCAACCGGAGCGAGTATATGCTCGGTTACTGCACAAAATTCGGAGATAACGCTGCTGATATCCAGCCAATCATCCACCTCTACAAGGATGAGATTTATGAAGCTGCAAGGGAGCTGAAGATTCCGGATCCGATCGTAAAAAAAGCCCCGTCTGCCGGGTTATGGGAGGGGCAGAGTGACGAAAGCGAGATCGGTCTTTCTTACGCTGATATCGATGCATCGTTAAGAGCGCTTGAACTTCACCAGTGGAAGGCAACAACGCCAACTGAAGAAAAAGTTCTTGCACTGGTAAAGAAAAGTGAGCACAAGCGACTCTCTGCCCCTAATCTTTTAGCCGCTCTGCAAAATTGCCAAAATCTTTAGCAATTGTCCGTACAAAAAAAAGGCAAAGGGAGAGCCCTTCCAAGCCTTACTTCTTCTTTCTCATGACACGTAAGTAATACCCGGCGCCAATGCCGATAATTACGATAGCTACGAGTGCCGGAAGCATTGATATAAGACCGCTTGATGCAGGTTTTGGATCTACAGATACCGGTACTTTGAACGTATCTGATACCTGGCTGTTGTCGAGTGCATCCCGGTAGCGTATCTCAGCATCCAGCAAATAGGTCTTGATCTCCGCTTCATCTCCGGCATGTACCTGATAACGGGCTGTCACGGTTTCTCCGGGTTTTAAATCCCCAATATAACTGGTATCATCTGAACTGGTAAACGGATCAACTGCCGAGATCCGGGCCTGAGAATGGTAGGCTGTGGTATCACCGTTATTCTTGTACTCAACGTTAATCACGTTGTCCGAACCCTGAATGACAATGGCAGGGGATGAGGTTACTGAAAACGAAAGTTTCCCCCCAATGGGAATGCCCACCGTATCTGTAGCAGATGTAACAATATCCCCGTCCCGGTTTTCATAGGTGACCGCAACATCTACAGGATAGGTCTGTTTTGCAGCATCTCCTGATACTGCCACCTTGTACCTGCAGGATACAATTCCATTGCGCGGGAAATCCCCGACAAAAACGCTGCTGTCGGTGGGTATGATCGGGCTTTTACCGTTACGAATGATCTTAACGGTTGCTTTCTTTCCATCTTCAAACCCGATATTTTTTATCGTCAGGTTGAGATATCCGCCGCTCCCGACATTCAGGTTCTCCGGCACTGCTTCTATTACGTTGATTTTCACTTGGGGTTTGATCTTTATCGTTAGGGGGAATGTTTCACTTACAACACGGTATTGATTCTGAAGAGAATCCCCCGCAGTATTGTCAGCAGATGCAAGGTAAGTGTACTGGATCGTAAGAGGGATCTGGTACTCCCCCATAGAGGCGTTGGACAGGATTTTTCCCAGGATCGGGACGGTCACTAGCCCCTGTGTCTTAATATCCCCAACATTCTTTGGATCAGATTTGATAATAATCGGTGCACTTCCCGGTGCGAGTCCGACCTTTACCATCATTGCGGTTGTCGGAAGAACATCGGCTTCGATAGTGCCGGTTGGATTATATTTGGTTGTGTTCACTCCACTGTTCCGTACAATGACATTTATGGTAACATCCTGTCCCGGGATGAATTCATTAACACCCGAGATTGCCGCTGACATTTGGGGACTTGTCCCGGGCTGGTAGGTACTCACACCCATCACTGGCATGATGCCGATAAGCGACAGCACGAGGAAAATAAGGATTTTTTTTGGATATTTCATTGCCAATCACGTGTTGTTATTCTTATAACAACATTTAATATTGCAGAATATAAAGTCATGTTCCATATGAGATCCCCCTCACCCGATTCGGCAAAGGTTATTGACTGCCTCAAATCACTCGGTTTGACAAAATACGAGGCACTGGTGTATATTGCTCTTTTAAAAGTGGTGAGCGCAACTGCCAGTGAGATCCATGAAATTTCCACCGTCCCGCGCGCATCCGTGTACACGGTACTCGATCAACTCCAGGAAAAGAGACTCATATCCATAGCCCGTTCAACCCCCAAACGGTTTGCTGCACTCTCCCCGGAGGAGGGAGTTGCAATAATGATGGACAGGATCGAACGCGATGCTGCCGATGCCCGCGAGATCCTCTCATCGATCCAACGTGAACGAATCAGCCATGAGCAGAGCAGCGAGGAGCTGATATGGAATGTCTATGGAATCGAAAACATACGGAGGAAACTTACCGATATCATAAACGCTGCCAGCCACGACATCCGGATCATTGCCCACCCCCAGATCATATCACCGGAAATTAGAAAGATGCTAAAAGAAAGAGCAGAGCACGCAGATGTTGAGATTGTCACTAACCATTGGGAGGGGGGCGACAAAGGAAAAATACGAGTCTATGTCAAGAAGCACCCGGAGATGCCCCGCGAACTTGACCGGGTCAAAGATATGATGGCAGGTGGCATCTGCATTGTCGATAACCGTCGCGTACTGGTCATATTGGGAACCGGAAAAGAGGATGCTGTGGCACTCTTCTCAGAAACAGAAGGGTTTGTCCGGTTCTTCTCGCGATATTACAACCTGATCGGTGACTGGGCAAAAAAACCAGAATAAAAAAACGTTTTTTACTTTTAATAATCCCTGATCTCGTCCATCTGCCGGATGTCCATCAGACCCTTCATTGCCTGCGTCTGAACCCAGCGCCCCCCTTCCCGGATTGCCGCCATCGGATTAGTGCCCCCAACGGCTGCAATGGCAACATACTGGGGGCTTACGGGCACTCCGAGAAGGGACAGGTTCGGCATACCCACTTCGAGGATACCAGAATAACTGCTGCTCGAAAGTTCGTCAAGCACACTTCCCACAAGGGGCTCTGCCTCCATATGGAACTCGCGGATATTTGCAAGAATGTTGCCACTTCCCCGTCGCATAACATTGGTTACTGATGTGGTCTTCTGGGAAATGAGCACCTGCAGCGGATCGATGGTAGTGTACTCGTACAGGATGATATGCGTAAAGCGGATCGGGGTCCGGTTCTCAATCTCCACTACGCCCCCACCGATCGGGTTAATCGGAATCCCCCGCCGGATCAAAAGCCCGTCAAAGGTGATGCTGCACATCGTGCAGATGCCGGTTAAGCCTTTGGGGATCACAAAATCTGCAACCTTTTCACCGGAAGAAAAGAACTTGACCATGCCACTGACGCTGACACCGGTTTTGTTTGCATCTTTAAGTATTGATATCGCAAAATCAAGATCTTCGTTTTTTATCAATGAAAGATTGTACACAACCTTTCCTTCTCCCGCAACCGGATCGAATGTTACCTGAATGGCAAAATCTTCGATATTGTGGTTGACAAACTTCAGCGGGAGGGTCATTATACTAATCTCGGACATAACAATAGAAAAATTGTTCTATAGAGTAGGGCAATTTATGTATGATGGAACACGATATGCGGGAAAAAGCCAAGAATGCGATGCGACTCATTCTTGAAGCGGCACGATATGAAGTTGAAGAGGTTGATGACCCTCTTGATCTTTCTGCAGTGCGTGACGGCACCTGCCTGCTGGTGCTCTGTTCGAACGAGAAGGATCTGATCGAACAGTTCGACAAGACCAACTACAGTCTCATGATCGACGATCAGGAGATGAACTGCAAGAAACTGTTGTTCACAATCGACAAAGCGATCACAACAGAGAACTGCATCCAGTGGGGTGTGGACGAGTTTGTGCGCTATACCGGGGAGGCGGTTCTTGCCGACATCCTCGATCGCGAACTCGGACTGGATCTCACACCGGCAAAAGTCAAAAAAGCGGCGATATCTGCAGCTGCTGCGGCCGCAGCTAAAGAGCAGGAGCCTTCAGGTATCACGATACCTCATCTCCCAATAAAAATCACCGAGCAGGCTGCGATCCGCACCGCAGGGGTGCAGGGTGCGGCAAAACTGCGTTTCATTCCCCATTTCCTGTTCCACTATACGAGCAGTGGGGAGCAGGTGTACAAAGACCGCAGGATTCCTTTTGATGCCGACGGCTGGGGTGCAATCAATGCGATCAACGGGATAAAGATCGATCTCGACGGGAAGCTGGTTGAAGAGACGGAGATTCCCGGAGGGGCTGAAGTCTGTGATTCGCATATCCGCAAGGATGAAGCCTCCGAGCGGATTATCACCGAACTGATCGAACGGCTCACCCAGAAAGTCCGGATCAAGCAGGAGAAAGGCGATGCGATCTTCTATGAAGAGAAGATCTTAAAACCCGACCGGAAAAATATCACCATTGATTCAAAACAGATCTATATCCCGGTCTGGCAGATACGGGGCAAGAAGATTGTCGAAGTGAACGCATTCACCGGCGAGCTGCTCTCTGAACCAATGGACGAAGGCTGCGAAGTCTTCTGATCAGAGGACCAGAGTGGGTCTCAATAGAAAAGAACCTGCTCCCTAATAAAACCAGATTTTTCTCTTTATGATTCAGGAAATCCCATGATTGTCATTCTGGGGGGCGGCCCTGCGGGAAGGATCGCATCAATCCGGCTCGCATCCGCAGGAAGAGAGGTCCAGCTTATCGAAGGCGGGGGTATTGGAGGGCAATGTCTCCATTTTGGCTGCATGCCCGTCTGTGCACTGAACGACGTTGCCCGGACCATCCATTCAGTCCGGGAATTCCAGCGTCTCGGCGTGATCGATTCACCACCCACCATCAATTTTCCCAAGATGCTTGATGAGATGCATTCAATCCAATCAAAAATCGCATCTGTGCTTGATAGCGAGACAAAATCTGCCGGCGTGGAAATCCTTTATGGAAAAACCGGCAGGCTTGAAGGAAAGTCCGTCTTTCTGGATGACGAGAAGATCCCTGCGGATACGGTGATCGCTGCCACCGGATCCCGGCCAAATATTCCGGAAATTCAGGGAATTAATCTGCCGGAAGTGTATACCCCTCATACGTTGTCTGGTATGAGAGAGATCCCGGAAAAACTCTCAATTATCGGGGGAGGTGTGATGGCTGCAGAATTTGCATTTATTTTCAGCACATTCGGCAGTGAAGTGACCCTCCTGTGCCGGAGCACGTTTTTGAAAGATGCTGATAAACACCTCCGGGCTCTGGCGATAAAAGATCTTAAAACTGTGGAGATACGGGAGCATACACAGGTCCGGTCAATTAGCAGTAGTAATGGAGTGAAAACTCTAACAATGGTAAAAGATGGGCAAACCTTCCGGCGTGATGCAGATGCCGTTCTGGTCGCCGCAGGACTCGTTCCGCGTTCTGAAATGCTCAACGGTATTAACAAAGGCCCTTCGGGTGAAATTATCGTTGACGAACATATGCGGACCAGTGTTAAGGAAGTGTACGCATGCGGGGATGTGATCGGACCCCCTTACCTTACTCCCGTTGCCCGGCACCAGGGTATCGTTGCTGCCGAGAACATCCTCGGTATCCCCCGCACCATGGATTACCGGTTCATCCCACAATCGATCAACCTCTCGCAGGAACTGGCATTCTGTATTCCCAAAACAGAAGATATGGCATCGCTTGCGATACCGGGCCCTGCCGGCCCGGGCACGTTCTGGTCAGTTCCTTCCGGTAACACGGGACTTGCAAAGATTATGATCGACCCAGACAACGGTACTATTGGTGGCGTGTGCGCTGCGGGGCCGGGCGGAGGGCTGATTGCAGGATACATGGCGTTTCTTATGAGACGGAATTTTTCTGTCCATGACTTTGAAGAGTTCGTTGAAGTCCACCCCTCAACTGATGGAGTGTACGGGCTCGCAAAATATGCATCGGGGATGCTCAAAAAGAAGAAACGCAAATAATCAAGACGTTTTTTTATTTTCTATTTTTTTTTCGGGTTTGTCAGAAGAAAACCCATTCGGGTTTTTTTAACCGAGTGCAAAAAGGTATTATTACCAACGGACTCGCATATTTACGATACATATTATCGTAATCACCGTGGTGCTTTTAAAGATGACCGGTCCGCTTGAAAATGTTCCATTTGAAATAACAAGGCTTGATAAAATCAATACACTCCAGGAAAAAGGGGTAGCAGTCTTTCCCCATAATTTCGATCGTAAGGATACCATTTCCGAAATAAAAACAAGATATGCAGATATAACGCACGACAAAAGTGCGGAGAGTATCACAACCGCAGGCAGGATCTATATTGTGCGGAACCACGGCAAGACCATCTTTGCCGATCTTGGCGATGAGTCAGGAAAGATCCAGCTCTACATACGGAAAAACGATCTGGGGGAAGAGCAGTTCGAGCTCTTCAACCAGTATATCGAACGAGGGGATATCATCGGGGTCTCCGGCCATGTCTTCCGGACAAAACTTGGCGAGATCACCATCTGGGTGGATACGTTTACTATACTGTGCAAAGCGGTCTGCTCCCTTCCCGAGAAGTTCCACGGGCTCACTGACGTGGAGAAACGATACCGCCACCGCTACGTGGATCTCATCACAAATGATGAGAGCAGGCAGACATTCCGGGACCGGAGCCGGATTGTAGCCATGATCCGTCGCTTTCTCGATGACAATGGATTCTTAGAGTTTGAAACCCCCATTCTCCAGCCAGTGTACGGTGGCGCAAATGCCCGGCCATTTACCACCTTCCACCACTTCCTCGACCAGAAACTCTTTCTTAGGATAGCTCCTGAGCTTTACCTCAAGCGTCTCGTTGTCGGGGGATTTGAAAAGGTCTTTGAGATCGCGAGGAACTTCAGGAACGAGGGTGTGGATACCAACCACAACCCGGAGTTCACGATGGTGGAGATCTACTGGGTGTACCATGACTTCAACGACATGATGGGCTTTACTGAAGATATCATCTCTTCAATCGTCCATGGAATGCATGCGAAGTACGAGATCCCCTATGGGGAGACGTCCTTAAATTTCACAAAGCCGTGGAAAAAACTCTCCATGGCAGACGCGGTAAAGGAGTATGCAGGCATTGATATCTTTGCCCACAGCGTAGAAGAGCTCCGCTCGCTGGCTTTGCAGAACAAACTTCCTGACTCCGGAAAGCCGCAATCCCAGCGGGAGTTCCTCGTCTTCTTCTTTGAAGGGATTGTTGAAGAGAAGCTCATGCAGCCCACGTTTGTCTACGACTTCCCGGTCGAGAACTCGCCGCTGGCAAAACGGCACCGGACCAAAGAGGGGTTCACCGAGCGGTTCGAACTCTTCATCCACGGGATGGAAGTGGCAAACGGGTTCTCAGAACTCAACGATCCTGTCGACCAGAAGGCGCGGTTTGAGGCACAGGACGAGAAGCGGAGAATGGGCGATGTTGAAGCCCAGATGATCGATTACGATTTCATCAATGCCCTTGGATACGGTATGCCACCGACCGGCGGTGTTGGTATTGGTATCGACCGGCTCGTGATGCTGCTGACAAACAACAATTCCATCAAAGAAGTGATCCTGTTTCCCTCGATGAAGACAATTCAACCGGGCGAAGAAGCAGGAGAGGAGGAAAAGCCGGAAGCAGGGAACTAAATTTCCGGCTCATTTAACTTTTTTACCAGCACTTTTCCAACGATCGTTCAGAATCATATAAGGGACACCACACTCATACATTTTTATGAACTGCCGATTCCCTGCGATTTGTGTTATCCTGATACTCGTTCTTCTCGCTGTGTTTTCCGGGTGTACATCCACCCCATTACAGCAGGGCGCAACTGCACCATTGAACACGACAATTGTCACAACAGAAAAGACCGTTCCTGCAGTAATGGAAACAGTCAGCCAGACAACCGCACCTCCAGCCCAAAGCATCGCAGACCAGCTGGCGGCGGTGAAATCCGATAATGTCGTCTGGCGTGAAGCGTACCGTATCTACATGAACATGAAGACAACCGAGTACGTCCACACCACATCAGTTGACGAGGAACGGGGGGTCTACAAGTTCGACTGCCTCGGGTTTGTTGATTACGTCCTTTCCCGGGCAGATGCAGCAGCCTACAATGCAGCAAGTCACGGGTATGCCAAACCAGCGATCGCCCAGTATGCCGGCTACTTCAATAAACTGGATACAAAGACACCAAATGCAGCCGGGTGGACGAAAGTGGCGCATCCCATCGAACTGAAGCCGGGAGATGTCTGTCTCTGGCTCAAGCCCACAACCCTTGATCTGGGGCACATGTGGATCATCGCCGGGACTCCGAAGGTTAATCCGTCACGTCCGGACGAGGTGCTCGTGCGGATCTTCGATTCGGACGGGGTACACAGTAATGATTCCCGATCAGACAAAGCCTACAAATACGGACTGGGGACCGGTGTCATGGGCATGATGGTGGACACGGGCGGAAACCCGACCGGGCTCTACTGGATAGGAGGGGTTAGCCCTGCCGGGGAGCAGGATACAACGATCGTCTGCGGGCGGCTGAACCGGTAATCCGGTCTCTTTTTCTCCCTGTCATGACATATCTACCCGTGTTTAAGACGTGCATTCCGGATAGTATAAACTATACAGTACGCATACTATTTTTATGGACTGCCGGTCACCCGCCGTTTGTGCTCTACTGATACTCGTTCTTTTCGCTGCGTTCAGTGGGTGTACATCTATCCCGGCACAGCCGGGTGCAATTGCACCGGGGAGCATGACTTCTGGTACTACAGAAAAGACCATTCCGACAGTAACGGAAATGGTCAGCCAGAAAACCGCATCTCCAGCCCAAAATATCGCAGACCAGCTGGCGGCAGTAAAATCCACCAATGTGATATGGCGTGAGGCTTACCGGATGTTCTCGAACATAAAGGCCACCGGATATGTGCATCCTCCTTATACGGTTGACGATGCGGCAGGAATCTACAGGTTCGACTGTCTCGGCTTTGTGGACCACGTGCTGATGAACGCCGATCCCACCGCTTACAAAGAAATTGGCCGTGGCGTAAATCCATCGATCGAATCATACGCAGGCTACTTCAACAAACTTGATACGGTAAAACCGGACGCTGCAGGGTGGACAAGAGTGGCACATCCCGTTGACCTGAAACCGGGGGATGTCTGCCTCTGGCTTGAACCCAGTACGCAAGACACCGGCCATATGTGGATCATTGCCGGGGAGCCTAAGATAAACCCCAAGCGGAACAGCGAGGTGCTCGTCAGGATCTTTGACTCCTCCAAGGCGCATAGTGACGATTCCCGGATGGGATCGGTTTATCCACTCGGGCTTGGCTCCGGGATCCTTGGCATGATGGTGGACGGGGAGGGCAATCCAATCGGCCTCTACTGGGATGGTGGGACGAGCCCTGCCGGGGAAAAGGGCACAACAATCGTCTGCGGGCGGCTGAACCGGTAAGAGTGGAGTGCGTGAAAAAAACGGGTTACAGAATTTTCCCATTCATACTTTTTTTACCTACCTTCCAGTAAACGGGCAGGAATGTGTCCAGATCTTCGGGACATGTGTCACACACCCTCTCGGGAGTCTGCGCATCCATGAGGAACAACACAGCATTGCCCAGGTAAGAGGTACTCCATTCCCACCCGGTTCATTTCCCAACGTGTGCAGGACTTCCCGGCTCCCCGCCCTTTCCACCCGCCATCGAGCATACTTCAGGAACGTAATACCGCTTCCCGCCACTCAGGGCTTTTCCACAGAAGTCCCGGCATGTAGCCGGCCGGGTCTCGTAGATCGCACAACCCCACGTCTTTGTTCCACTGACGTCAGGCTCATCTTCGCGCAGGTGCCGGCAGGAGGAGTTGACAAAGAAATAACCGCCTTCTTCTTTGAGCTCACGCTCGCGGAGATAATGCAACTGGTGGGGTTTGCACTGCCAGACAAGGATGACAGGGAGTCAGCGGCAGCATTCACCGCAGCGGCTGCAAGTGCCGGTTGCCGTGACGGGTTGAGAAGGTTTCATTGTAGTACCTCAGTGTGCCGGAATGACAAAACTTCCGGGAGGGGCTATTTGTGGTACGGCTCGCCCCTCATAATCCGGAACGCCCGGTACACCTGCTCCACGAGAAGCAACCGGGCGAGGGGGTGGGTGAACGTCATTTTTGAGAAGGAGAGACGCAAGTCGCTTCGGGCAATGACAGCCGGAGCGAGACCAAGATCCCCGCCGATCACAAACGCCAACTGGTTCTGCCCGGAAAGTTCCCACTCCCGGAACGATGCGGCCAGCTCTTCACTCGACCAGCTGATACCTTTGACATCAAGAGCAATGAGAAATGAACCCTCCGGGACCGCAGCAAGTATACGGTCGCCTTCCTTCTCAAGGGTAATTTTTTCTATGGAGGGGGTGGCAGATGCCGGTCGTTTTTCCTCAGCGATTTCAACAATCTGCACTTTTGCGTAGGGGCGGAGTCGTTTTTCATATTCTGCTATGCCGTCCTGCAGGTATTTTTCCTTGATTCTGCCAACAGCTATGACACGGATCTGCATCCAACACCTGTGATTAACGTACTTGGCAGAATAAAGTACTTTAAACAACCGGTACCCGGCCTCATCGGGCACTTGCTGTAAAAAAATTATCCAAAAATCTTTTTGGACTGCTCCAGTGCATCAACTGCAGGGAGTTTTTTTCCGGTCAGGAACTCGATACAAGCCCCACCACCGGTTGAGATATGGGTGAAATCCTTATCGATACCAAGTTTTTCAATCACCACTGCGGTATGCCCCCCTCCTACTACAGAGAATTCAACCTTAGAAGCTGCCCTCAGCAGTTCATAGGTTCCGGTGGCAAAATCCACATCTTCAAAGACCCCGGCAGGCCCGTTGAAGACAACGGTTCCTGCCTTTTTGATCTCCTGGACAAGGGTTGCAACTGCGTCCATGCCAAGATCTAATACGGGGGTATCGTCCGGTATCTTATCTATCGCATACTCAACCCGGTGGTTATCCTGCCTTACGGCAACCGATTCTGGCATCACGACCCGGTCACGATAACGGAGAAGAATCTCTTTTGCCTTTTCGATCTCCGGCTGGTATTTGAGCTGGGCGATCAGCTGTGTGGAGGGTTTGCCAATATCGTGACCCGCGGCAATTAAAAAGACATTGGCCACAACCCCTATAACGATGACCTGATCGGCAATCCCATTATCGAGCACGTGCCGGGCAACATCAATGGAGTCGTCTACCTTGGTGCCGCCCAACACCATGCAGACCGGGCGGGGAGCCCCGGAAAATACTTTTGAGAGGGTGGAGACTTCCTTTTCCATGAGAAGTCCACCCGCTGAACGCATAACGAGAGGAAGGCCAACAACCGTAGGTTGCGAACGGTGAGCCGTCCCAAACGCATCGTTGACAAAGACATCAGCCATTGCAGAGAGCTTTTTTACCAGATGCGTCTTTTTGGCTTCTTCGGGCTTTAGGGTCAGGTTCTCCTCTGCATTGAACCTGACATTTTCAAGCATAAGCACTTCGCCAACTTTCATCGCATGCACGGCTTCCCTTGCATGCCGGCCAAATATGCTGTCCACATAGGTGACCGGTTTTCCCAGCAGGTGTTCAAGCTTCTCCGCATGGGCTTCTAAGGGGGTGAAATCTTTCTTTCCGGGTCTGCTCTGGTGGGTGACTATCACCACACGACTGCCAGAAAGGGCATGGATGGTGGGCAGGTGTTCCCTGAAACGTTTGTCATCTAAAATAAGATTGGAGGTGGGATCGATAGGAGAATTGAGATCGAGCCGGAGGAGCACGGTCTTTTTCTCACATCCCAATTCCCTGATGGTTCCAATCGGCATTATTACCTCATGAAAAATTATGCAGTGTTCCGGGATTTGATCTTTTTCATCCGGAAGAGCTCTTCTCGTTCCATCTCATCGAGACGCATCTTTATGAAGTCCCGTGCTGCAGTGAGTTCCGGTATAACCTTGTACTCCAGTGCATTGACACGGCGTTTTGTCTTTTCAATCTCATCGAGCAGGCGCTTCATCGTGGTCTCGATCTCAGCACTCTCGATGATCGATTCTACGAGATCTTCAAACGCTGATGCAGTCTCATCAATTACCGTAGAGGTGCCAAGCACCCCATAACCGCGATCGACAAGACTCTTTTTTACCTTGGATGATTCTATCTGCGGAACGACTACGCCCATGATGTTCTTGCTTTTCAAGGTGATCTCGGGGACTTCTTTGACCGAGAAGGCAGCAGATTTCACACCGATTGCGCCTTCAACCGTGTTTGCCACTGCCATCATCTCGACTGCTTTTGCGTACTTACTGATGAGATCGCCCCGGGTGTCCTTTGCATTTTTTAAGATCTTGAAAAATTCAAGTATCAGTCCATCGCGCTTCATTTTAAGAATCTTATAGCCACGCTCCGAGAGTTGGATCTTCCGCTTTAGGTTGATCAGTTCGGAACGGGTTGGCTTGATATCGCGCAGGGCCATTGTACTTCTTACTCCTTCTTTGCACCAGTGCGGAACTTCGGGTGATACTTGTTGATGGTATCGCGGTCGATACGGGTCAGCTGTTCAACCGGTAATGTCGATAGCAGATCCCAGCCGAGATTTAAGGTATCATCAATTGTCCGGTCCTCATCTAATCCCTGGCGGACAAACCGGTTCTCGAACAGGTCGGCAAACTCTAATAGCAGCCGGTCACGCTCGGAGAGGGCATCCTTACCAACGATAGCAACAAGGCCACGGAGATCGTTACCTTCTGCGTACCCGGCGTACATCTGGTCAGAAACCTTCTTGTGATCCTCACGGGTTTTTCCCTTCCCGATACCGAGATTCATCAGACGGGATAGCGATGGCAGAACGTTGATGGGCGGGTAGATACCTTTGCGGTGGAGATCCCGGTTGACCACGATCTGGCCTTCCGTGATATATCCGGTCAGGTCAGGGATTGGATGGGTGATATCATCACCGGGCATGGTTAAGATCGGAATCTGGGTAACTGAGCCTTTCAGGCCCTTGATCATACCGGCACGCTCATAGAGACAAGCGAGATCCGTGTACATGTATCCCGGATATCCACGTCGACCGGGCACTTCTTCACGGGCTGCACCAATCTGACGGAGCGCTTCACAGTAGTTGGTCATATCCGTCAGGATAACGAGCACATGCATACCAAGCTCGAAAGCAAGGTATTCTGCGGTTGTCAGGGCAAGACGCGGTGTGATGATACGCTCGACTGCAGGGTCATCTGCAAGGTTCAAGAACACCACTGCACGTTCAAGAGCACCGGTGCGCTCGAAATCCTGCATGAAGTGGTTGGCTTCTTCCTTAGTGATACCCATTGCAGCAAAGACGACGGCGAAACTCTCAGTCGAACCGGGCACTTTTGCCTGACGGGCGATCTGCAGTGCAACATTGTTGTGCGGAAGACCTGCACCCGAGAAGATCGGAAGCTTCTGGCCACGGACCAGCGTGTTGGTACCGTCTATGGTCGAGATACCGGTCTGGATGAAATCCGCCGGCATCCCCCGGGCGTATGGGTTGATAGCTGCACCGGTGATGTCGAGGCGCTTCTCCGGAACAATCTCCGGACCACCATCGATCGGCTTGCCGCCACCCGACAGGATCCTACCGAGCATGTCTCTGCCCACGGGCATCTTGATAGTCTCTCCCGTGAAACGGACACCACTGTCCCTGCCGATACCTGCTGTGGTCTCAAAGATCTGGACGACGACCAACTCATCGCTGGTGTCAAGTACCTGCCCGCGCTTGGTTGAACCATCGGCAAGGATGATATTGACAAGTTCTCCATACGCAATCGGTTCGGTCTTTTCTACAAAGACAAGCGGACCGGCAATTTTGCTGATCGTTCTGTATTCCTTCATGCTGCCGACCTCAGTACATTGAATTCATCATCCATCTGCTTCTCAATCTTTGCAAGCTCGGATTTGTACTCCTTGATGAACTTGACCTGAGGCAGTTCGTTCTTGGCCTTGACCGTGTTGATCTGGGTGGGGCTGACACCTGCGATCTGTGCCGAGTACGCGAGATCGGCAAAGAGTTTGATCGCCTTCATCAGGTCGTACTGTTTCTTCATGTCACAGAACGTGTCGACTGCGTCGTACGCATTCTGCTGGAGGAAGATCTCACGGATCATACGGGCAACTTCGATCGTCACCTGTTCGGATTCTGGGAGAGCATCGGAACCAACCAACTGCACGATCTCCTGTAACTCTGCCTCTTTCTGTAACACTTCCATGGCCCATGACCGGATCTTGTTCCAGTCGGGGGATACTTCCTTGTCATAGTAGTCGTGGAGGCTTTCGAGATACAACGAGTAGGAGTTCAGCCAGTTGATGGCCGGGAAGTGCCGGCGCTGGGAGAGCTTTGCGTCAAGCGCCCAGAAAACCTTGACAATACGCAGGGTGTTCTGGGTGACCGGCTCGGAGAAATCTCCGCCCGGTGGGGAGACTGCCCCAATGACTGTTACTGAACCACGGGCACCGTTTAAGGTCTTGACAAGTCCGGCACGCTCGTAGAACTCAGACAATCGTGCTGCAAGGTATGCCGGGTATCCTTCTTCACCGGGCATCTCTTCTAAACGCGAGGAGATCTCACGCATGGCTTCTGCCCAGCGTGAGGTCGAATCTGCCATCAAAGAGACATCGTATCCCATATCACGGAAGTATTCCGCAATGGTTATACCGGTGTACACCGATGCTTCACGGGCGGCGACTGGCATGTTCGAGGTGTTTGCGATGAGCACAGTCCTTTCCATCAGGGGCTTGCCACTCTTTGGGTCTTCGAGGTGCGGGAATTCCGTAAGAACTTCCGTCATCTCGTTGCCGCGTTCTCCGCAGCCAATGTAGACCACGATCTCGGCATCCGACCACTTGGCCAGCTGCTGCTGGGTGACCGTCTTGCCGCTCCCGAACGGTCCGGGAATTGCTGCGGTACCGCCTTTTGCAATCGGGAAGAGCCCATCAAGAATTCGCTGACCGGTGATCAGCGGAATCGTCGGGTTCATCTTCTCTTTTACCGGGCGGGGGACACGAACCGGCCAGCGCTGGATCATGGGGAATTCACGCCCGTCTTCGAGAATACAGATGATCTCGTCAACGGTGTAGTCGCCACTCTTGATAGTCTTTACAACCCCTGGATTTTCTTTCGGGGGGAGCATGACCTTATGGACGATGTTGGTCTCCTGCACTTCGCCAAGGATTGCGCCGGCCTCGATCTTGTCACCGGATTTTACCAGTGGCTTGAAGGTCCACTTCTTCTCGTGGGAAAGACCGGGCGCAGTTACACCACGCTCGATAAAGTTGCCCATCTTGTCCACAAGTACGGCGAGGGGACGCTGGATACCATCATAGATACTGGTCAGCAGACCCGGACCGAGTTCAACTGCAAGAGAAAGGCCGGTATTCGTGACCGGTTCGCCGGGTCTGATACCGGAAGTATCTTCATACACTTGGATGATAACATCGTTACCCTGGATCTTGATGACCTCTCCCATCAGCTCTTCTTTGCCGACCTTTACCACATCGTACATGTGAGCGTCAAGGTTGACTGCCGTCACGACAGGGCCGGCGATTCTTTTCAGAACCCCTTGTTTCTGTTCCTTTGATTGTTTGGTTTTTACTTCCACAGATCAACACCCACCGATCTCTTGATTCTCTCTCTCATGGACAGACCCCCTTCTTCCTCGCCACCGATCGCAATAACGGTCGGCTTGACAGAATTTTCCAGAGTCTCGCGAAGCCTGCGGGGTACTTTTTCCATGTCGCTGCTGTTGAGTACGAGAATGCCAACCTCGTTATCCTGCAGCACGCTGGTGATGTATTCATTGCGTTTTTCATCATTCTCGGCTGCATACGTTTTACGGATACCTGCAAGCCTGAACCCGAGAATGAACTCACTGTTACCGATAACTGCTATCTCCATTTACACCACCAGATATTCCGCTATCTTTTCTGAAGGCAGTTTTGACTCTTTTCCTCTGGCAAGCGCCCGGAGATTGAACACCTCGTACTTCTTCTTCTCGAGATAGACAAGAATCGGATGAATAGAGATGGGATTGCGCTTTGACATCCGCTCCATCTGGTCCAGCTGTACGCGGGTGAGCCTGCTCTCAACATCGTGGATCGCTTTTTCACTTCTCAGCTCATCAAGAAGTGCAATGATTGACTTCTGGCGAACTTTTCCTTTGAGTGTGTCAATAAATTCATTCTGATCCTTCATGGTATTCAGGGTAACAAAATCCGCAGCGGACAGCGTACCTCCCTGAATATACATGGCCCGGGCATCTTCTTCAAAGGTATCTGCACGTAGCCGGAATAAGGTCTTGACATTCTTGATATCAATTTCAAGCCGGATGAAATCAAGGAATAGTTTTCCTCCTTTGATTCCACTCTCCGCTTCAGCGATGATCTCTGAGTAGAACTGTTTGTAGAGCTCGTTTTCCAGCTGTGAATAGGAGCCACTTTCCTTTGAGAGTGGGTATTCACGTGCGAACACCTGCGGGTACATCCGGTACCCTTTAAGCATTTCCACAATCTTGTCTGAACTTTCCTCAGCCAAAAGGCGATCCAGTGCAACCTTGTCAAGACTTCCTGCAGGAATGAGGATCTCTTTGATCTTACCGGTCTTAGCGCCCTGCAACCTGCCTTTTAGGATGGTGAGTACATTCTGGATATCCCAGCGACGGAGATATGCCCGGGTGAACTGTTTTAAGGTGCCGGGTGTGATCTCCTGGATTTTCTGGTATTCCTTTGCAAGGTTCCAGGAGAGTGCAACTTCAATAAGGTCTATCCCTTTGAAAGTTGTCCCCAGCTCATCGATCTCCTGCTTGTAATCGGTTTCACCTATTAATCGGGTGATCTCGGGCAGGTTCATGTTGAGCATCCGCATATACTCCTCCCGGGGGAGCAGGGTTGTTTTTCTTACCCGCATCCTGGTACAAACATAGATGTACGGTGCTGCGACAAGCCTCAAGCCAGCCATACATGTACCTCCTTATACAAACAGGATATCGGATGCATCTTTCAACCCGGATTCCCAGACCTTTGCAAGGAATGTGCGATAACTGTAATCAATCTGCAGCGCTGCTCCTTCACCTTCGATGAGGACCCCGCCATCGATGTTGACCGGGGCACCCACCTTAAATCCCGCAAAATCCGGATTCTCGGCAATGATTGTCTTTGCTGCTGCCACATCTCTGGCATTGCAGTAGACCTTTCCTTTCGAGATCTCCTTTTTAGCTTCGGTGAGGAGTTTTTTGATTGCTTCACGATGGAAGCTTTCAGGGAGTCCGGCAATCTCTTTTCTTGTCGCTTCGTAGACCTCGTCCAAAAGCGCCTTTTGCGAATTTAAGATCTCGCGTTTGCCAAGAAGGTTTGCTGCAGAGATATCCTGACCGATGATATGGACGGTCTTTTTTTCAGACTCGGCCTCTGCGGCAATTTTGATCTCCTCAACCCGCTTTTGTGCAACCGCCAGGATCTTTTCAATTTCCTGCTTTGACTCAGCCTGTATCCTTGCGGCTTCGCTTCTGCCTTTATCCCTGATCTCTTCTACAACGGCTTCCAGTCCCATTGTCTGCTCCGTTTATACGAACAAGAGCAGGAGAGCGACGACCAGACCGAAGATAACAATCGTTTCCGGAATAACGGTAAGCAGTAAGACCAGACCGAATACATCCTTATTTTCGGCTGTTGCACCAACTGCGGCAGAACCAATTGCCATTTCTGCCACACCTGCGCCGATGCCGGTCAGACCTACTGCAAGACCTGCACCAAGTGCCTTCATTCCCATCTGCGATGCCTTGATTGCTTCAACACTCATTCCAACGCCAACTGTTGATACGATTTCTGCTGCCATAATTTAGTCCTCCGTAAATCTTCTTTTCATTCCGAATGGAACGTACTTAACGCCTCCACCTTTATAGAATTTGGTGAAGAATTCAACATAATGCAACCTGATCGAGTGGAGTCCTCCACCCAGTATACCTAAGACTGTGTTGAGTGCATGTCCCATAAGGAACACGACCAGTCCGGCTATGATGATAACAATACTGAAAATTGAAAAATTTTCCAACTGGGGTTGAATTAACATCCCAATGGATATGAAATTCACAACCATCGCGATAGCTACAGATGAGAAACCCACCGCAACAATACGGGCATACGATAAAACATGTGAGATGATTGTAGGAATTTCAACAACTTCAAGCACCGAGTCGCGTGCGATCAACAAAATACCCAGAACCGCAAAAACTGCGCCTGCAACTCCCCCGATATTCACTATCGATATCATCGAAGGAAGCCCGGTCAAGTTTGGCATGAGCGGCAATGCGGCAATCGACCAGATGGCAATAAGGACACCCCACATGACCGCAAGCCAGCCGAAATTTGCACACATTGCCTTGGTCCGGTGCTCGCCATGGTCCTGACGTGAATGGTTGATAATGCCAAGGATACGCCCGAGCGTGATGTGCAAAATACCGATCCAGATGGACAGGATCATCAGATCCGGAATCATCGGGCCATGCCCGCCATGCTCTACCATAAGATGACGGGAGGGCAGGATCGGTTTCAGTCCAGGAATTGCAAATCCAAGGAACTCACTAAAGAGCAGACCAAAGAAGATACTCGATATGCTCGCATTCCTGAGCACGGTGAGCAAATACCGGCCTTCTTCACCCTTTAAGAATTTTCTGAGTCCCAGTGACATCGCAAGGAGAATTAACCCGTACCCTACATCCCCGAGAATCAGCCCAAAGAAGATGGGAAATACGATGGACACCAATAGTGTCGGATCGAGCTCGGTATATTTTGGCCGGCTGTACACGTCCATGAGCACCTGTGTGGGCTTTGCAAATGACGGATTGTTGTACTCAACAGGAACGCTGTCGTGTTCAAAGTCGATCGGCAACACGGTGACATAGATCTTCCCCTCCGTTGCTTTGACAAGATCTGTCGTCACAGCATCTACGCGATCAGACGGGACCCAGCCTTCTGCCACAAACGTCTGTTTTGTTGTTGCAAACCGCAGCGGTGCTTCGGTCTGCTCCACTTCAGCCTTTAAAAATTCCTCGCAGGCAACCAGAAACCCGCTGTGCTTTGTCCGGACGGCATCCAGTTTCTTTACGATCTCTTCGATCTCTTTTTTCATGGTGGAGATCTCACTGGAATAATAATCGATACGTGCCTGCGGAGCCCCGTACTCTTCAGGGATTTGTACAGGCTGGAATGCCGCCTCCTGCAATGCCCGTTCAACTTCGCTGCGCTGACCGGCAGGCGCGACAATAACAATGAAATTCTTGTCTTTGCCCGGTGAATACGAGATTTCGCAGGGCACAGAGAGTTTTACTTCACGTGCTACATAACCAGCGAACACGACAAAGCCTGAATATCCGCGATACAGATCCAAATCCACCGGTACGGTAAGAAACGGTCTGATCTCGGCAATTTTCTGCTCGTTCTCTTTTACCCGGGTATCCAGCTGTGAGCGCCTGACAATGAGATCCTCAACTTCTTTTTCAAGAAGCGGGAGTTCGCGTTCAATTCTGGATTTCAATTCTGTACTGGTACAGGTCTTTGCTGAATCAATGTCATCTCCGTGGATAGAGGTGGCATTTTCTATTGCCCGTATCTTGACGAGATCAACAGATGCTTCGCTTGCTCCTGAAAGAGGCGTGCCGATCTTAAAGCCCTCGTAACCCACTGCCCCTGCTTCAACGAACTCCTCGATATGAAACAGGTGATGGCGATAGAGTTCCGCAACAACCGGGGCCATCCGGTCCCGGGAAGCGACGATGAGCAACCGGCTCATCTGCTTAGGCGCTAACATGCAGCTGCTCCTTAAACCGCACAACCAGCAGCTGCACTGCTTTTGAAAGGTTCTTTTTTCCTTTCTCTTTCAATGCCGCTGCGCGCTCATTGCCACTTTTTATGATTTCAGCGTGCTTAAGTGCTGCCTGGTGACGTGCTTCTTCCAGTTTCAGCTTTTTGTATTGTTCAGCATTACTCTGCGCTTTTGCGACCAGATTATCAGATTCGAGCTCAGCCTGGGAATGTTTATGCTTCTTCTCTTCCTGGGCCTTGCTGATCACCGATTGGTACTCTTCTTCAGCTTTCTTGATGTCTTGTAGGACCTCAGTCTTCATCCAACCCTCCTCTCACGGCAGTACAATAATTGGTGAAAAAAGGAATATATGTATTGTTATTTACGATCGGGATCGTGCCACTCGTTTGAAAAAATATATTGCAATTTTTAAAAACTAAAGACAATGTTGGAATTTTTGCGTCACAGGATTTTACCGTTTTAAAAAAAAACGCTGTCGAGAATTTTTGTTAAACTACCGCTCGATTATCGTATTGATCTTTTTAATACTGTTTTGGGGTCAAATTAAAAAAATCTCCGTAGGACACAGGAGTGAAATTGGGGGATTGGGGGGGTGAGATCTAACAAGGATTAGTGTAGATATCCTCAACTCACTTCTACATCGGAGACCCTCTCTCAGTGAAGGATTCACAGCCTCAATTCCGGCACACGCCTTTCTAAAAACTTCAGGATACGCCCCGTTTGGCATAATTCTGCAGTTTTCGGGCTCCAAAATGAACGCTAATAGATGCTTTTGGATGGCAGATCTCTTGTCTGATGGGCTAAAGTAGGTGAAAAGTGAAAGAAAGGCCTGTTTTGGGGGTCAAATCAAAGAGATCTCTCTTCGGACAACGACGTGAATTTGAGGGGTTAGGGGGTGTGAGATCTAACAAGGATTAGTGTAGATATCCTCAACTCACTTCTACGTCGGAGAGCCTCTCTCAGTGAAGGGGTCACAGCCTCAATTCCGGCACAAATCCACCCAATTCCGGCACACGCATTTCTAAAAACTTCAGAATATGCCCCGTTTGGCATAATTCGGCAGTTTTCGGGCTCCAAAATGGACGCTAATAGACGCTTTTGGATGGCAGATCTCTTGTCAGATGGACTAAAGTAGGTGAAAAGTGAAAGAAAGGCCTGTTTTGGGGGTCAAATCGGAGATCTCTCTCGTCGGACACCGACGTAAAATTGGGGAATTAACCGGGAGTGATATGATATGGGGATGAGTGTAGATAATCCAAACCCACTTCTCCGTCGGAGACCTTCTCTCAGTGAAAGGATCCGGGTACCAATTCCGGCACAAATCCACCCAATTCCGGCACACGCATTTTAAAAGACTTCAGAATAGGCCCAATTTGGCTGGATTCGGCATGTTTAGGGCTCTAAAATGTACGCTAATAGATGCTTTTGGGTGGCAGATCTCTTGTCTGATGGGCTAAAGTAGGTGAAAAGTGAAAGAAAGGCCTGTTTTGGGGGTCAAATCAAAGAGATCTCTCTTCTGACAACGACGTGAATTTAGGAGATTATGGGGGAGTAAGAAAAAAGATTTACTGATATTCCGGCGGCTGGACTATCTGTGGAAGCCCGCCTTTGAAGTGCTGCTGGATCTTGCCGTAATAGTTCCGCAGGTTCTCATTCATCGTGGGGTGCACCTTCTTCTGTGCCGCCTCAAAGTATTTCATTGAGACGATTGTCTGACCGTCACGGAGGGCAAGCATTCCCGCCTCACGGCATACGGATTCAAGATCCGATCCAACGAATCCTTCTGTACTGCCGGCAAGTGTTGCAGCAAGGGTATCTCGGGCGGGATCGGAAAATGTCAGCTGCTTCTCATGCATCAGCTCGATGAGCAGCCTGCGCCGGATCCCAGCAGGAACACCAACTGCATCATCTGCTACCGGTGTGATCGCTGCCTTCATCTCATCGGCAGTGATCGCTTTGTCCTTCCCGAGCTTCTCGACCAGTTCGCCAATATTGTCCTCAGAATATTTTCCGCAGAGCCCAACAATTTCTTCAAGTGCCGAACCTTCGAGAGGCATAAACCGGGTGTGAATACCAATGATCTTCTTCCGGTCCTCGAGCGTTGGTTCACCTATATACACGAGCCGGTCAAACCGTCCTGCACGCAGTAGGGCCGGATCCACAATGTCCGGGCGGTTCGTTGCGCCCATAACAACCACATCCTTGAGATCCTCAAGGCCATCCATCTCGGTCAAGATCTGGTTAAGCACATTGTCGCTCACGTGCGAATCGCTGCTCGTGCCACGGGCAGGAGCCAGCGCATCGATCTCGTCAAAGAAGATAATCGAGGGAGCAACCTGCCGGGCTTTCTTAAAGACCTCGCGAACCGCCCGTTCGCTCTCGCCAACCCACTTGGATAACAGCTGGGGACCTCGGACCGGAATAAAATTCGCCCCGCTCTCGCTTGCCACTGCCTTTGCGATCAGCGTCTTTCCCGTTCCCGGTGGACCATAGAGCAGGATGCCCCGTGGGGGTACAATGCCAAGGTCTTCGAATTTCTGCCGATCTTTTAGGGGAAGCTCGATTGCTTCCCGCACTTCGGTCTTGGCTGATTCGAGGCCGCCTACGTTCTGCCATTTAACGTGGGAGACTTCAAGCATCACTTCGCGCATCGCACTCGGTCCAACATCACGCTGGGCGCTGCGGAAGTCACTCGCATAGACCTTGAGTGTGTCGAGAATCTCCTGCGGGATCTCCTCAGCATCGAGATCGAGGTCCGGTAAATACCGGCGCAGGGCACGTATGGCCGCCTCACGGGCAAGTGCTGCAAGGTCTGCACCGACAAAACCGTGCGTCTGCTGGGCGAGCACATCAAGGCTCACATCTTCAGAGAGCGGCATGCCCCTGCTGTGGATCTTTAAGATATCGATTCGATCCGTTTCTACAGGGACACCGATCTCGATCTCACGGTCAAACCGCCCTGGCCTACGGAGGGCTGCATCGATCGCATCGACACGATTCGTTGCACCGATTACAACAACCTGTCCGCGTTCCTCAAGCCCGTCCATCATGGTTAAGAGCTGGGCTACAACCCTCCGCTCAACTTCCCCGGTCACTTCCTCGCGACGGGGCGCAATGGAATCCAGTTCGTCAATGAAGATGATTGATGGTGCGTTCTCCCGCGCCTCTTCAAAGACCTCGCGGAGCCGCTGTTCACTCTCACCGTAATATTTCGAGATCACTTCCGGCCCGGCAATCGAGATGAAGTGCGCCCCGCTCTCGCTTGCCACTGCCTTTGCGATCAAAGTCTTACCTGTTCCCGGAGGACCATACAGTAAAACGCCTTTTGGGGGTTCGATGCCCAGCTTCTGGAAGAGCTCGGGGTGCCGGAGCGGAAGCTCGATTGTTTCTCTGAGTCGCTGGAGCTCGTCTTTCAAACCACCTATATCTTCATACGAGAACCGCTTGATACCTTCAAAACCGGCTGCGGGTTTGTCCGAGAACTCAATTGTTGTATTCTTGGTGATGATCACTGCTTCTTCCGGCTCAATCTCCATGACCTTGAACGCAACGATCTGGGGCTGGAGGAACGGGAGTCCCAGCATGATCGGGACAGAGTCGTTCATTGACACGGGAAAATCGATCAGCCCATTGACCACGTGCGGATTATTTGCAACCGGTATTTTCTTTGGGAGGTCTTCTGGGGGTGCGAGCACTATCCGTTTGGCTTCCACTTCCTCTGTAATTTTTATGATGGTAACCGAATCCCCAATTGCTACACCGGCATTCTGCCGGGTAAAATTATCGATCCGGACCTTGCGCTGGTTCCAGTCCTCGACAAGAGCCCGCCAGACCTTGGCCACGGTCCTGCGTTTTCCTTCGATTGCAACCAGATCTCCGGGCGAGATCTTTAACAGCAGCATCGTCTCGGGATCGAGCCGGGCCTTTCCGCCACCCTGATCGCCGGGATACGCGGAATCCACTCTCAATTGCACTTCAGGCATTACCTTAAAGGTCATATACGCAGGGATTTATAGGTACTGTAAATGCGTATCCTCATTTTCGATCCCTTCCACGGCGCGGCAGGCGACATGATCACAGCTGCCCTGCTAGACTGCGGGGCTGACCTTCCAATCGTCCTGCGGGCTATGCAGGCAGTAGTAGCAGAACCAAAAATCTCGAAGGTGACCCGGGCCGGTATCCGGGCGGTGAAAGTGGACACTCGTGCCACATCTGCCCACCGGACACTTGCCGATGTGCTCGCACGCCTCGATGGAGCCGCTGGCGTTGTGCCGGAACCGGCGCTTGCCATGGCACGAAAAATATTTGAGCGGATCAATGCTGCGGAAGAATCTGTGCACGGTGCTCATGTCCATTTCCATGAAGTGGGGGCAGATGACGCAATCGCTGATGTGATCGGTGCCTGCACAGCCCTTCACACTCTTGCAGTTGACGGGGTCGTCGTGCTGCCAGTCGCACTCGGGCGGGGAACAGCAACCGGTTCCCACGGCACGTTTCCTATCCCTGCACCGGCAACTGCGGCGATCCTCAAAGGGACAGGCCTCGCAACTCTATCCGGTCCCGGTGACGGGGAACTCTGCACACCAACCGGTGCAGCACTCCTTACCGGGTTCTCCACAGCAACTCCAAAGGATCTCGGAACATATACGATACTGGCGTCAGGCTACGGTGCGGGCAGCCGGGATACACCGGATACCCCCAACGTGCTCCGGGCAATGATCGTTGAGACAATACCCGGCAAACTCCCTCGGGACACCGTAGACATCCTTGAAACCAATGTGGATGATGTGAGCGGGGAAGTCATCGCCCATACCATCGCGCTGTGTATGGAAGCGGGTGCACGCGATGCCAGTACGATTCCAATTATTATGAAAAAAGGCAGACCGGGTTTCCTGATCCGGGTGATCTGCCAGAACGACAGGAGCGCCTTGCTTGCCGAACTGATGGCACGCGAACTAGGCACACTGGGTATCCGCTGTATTCCCGCGGTGCACCGGTTCATTGCCGAGCGGACAGTCATAGAGATCGATGTTTCAATAAACGGTCAGACACGTTCAATGCCTGTGAAGTGCGGGTGGATGCATGGTGCCATCTATACGCTCAAGGCAGAGTTTGATCCTGCACTCGACTGGGCGTGCGAACTCAAAATCCCGGTCAAAGACGTAATCCGGGCAATTGAAGATGCGGGCTGGAAAAATGTTACGAACAAAAACACGGGCAATGCACCATGAAGACGGATAAACGAACCAGCGGGGATGCGGCCTTTGACCAGCTGCTCGGAGGGGGGCTCGAAGTGCGGACCATCACACAACTCTATGGAGAACCTGCAAGCGGTAAGAGTACGCTCTGCATCCTCGCCGCAGTCTCCTGCCTCCGGGCCGGTCACGCAGTTGCCTATATCGATTCGGAGGGTTTCTCAATCGAGCGGTTCCGGCAGATCGCTGGAGACGACACCGAAAAACTTGCCGACAAACTCTTCCTCTTTGAGCCCATAGATTTCGAACACCAGGGACAGGTGATCTCCGAAGTTGAAAAGGTGTTAAAGACGCAAAAGCCGCAACTGCTCGTCATGGACTCAGCAACCGCACTCTACCGCACCGATCTTGACAAGGGCAGGGATGCAATCCAGGTGCTCACCCGGCAGATGATCCACTTGTTAGGGTATGCCAAACGCTACGAGATTCCTGTGATCATCACCAACCAGGTGTATATGGATACGGGTAAGAATACCTGGTACGGCCTTGGTGGTTTTGCACTCGAACACATCTCAAAAGTGATCATCCGGGTCGAGAAGACCGGGACCACCGGATGTCGCCGGGCCCGGCTGGTCAAACACCGCTCCCAGCCTGAAGGTGTATCATTCGAGTTCGAGATCGTTAAAGAGGGTATCACGGCAAAAATCTGATGAATGCATCAGGTTCTTTTTTGTTTTTCCGGATTCAAAAAATCCATGGGAAAATTGTAATCATTATATCAATTGAGCACGAATAATAACAGACCAATGGTACTGAACAGGGAGATCACCACCCGGATAACCGATCTTTTAGTGGAACACCCGCAGGGCCTCAGCATAACAGAGATTGTAAAAAAGATCGGTGTCAACAGGAACACCGCCGGCCGTTACTTAGAAAACCTGCTTGTCTCAGGTCAGGTTGAGATGCGACATTTCGGTATGGCAAAGATCTATGCCCTGTCAAACCGGATACCGCAGTCTGCAATGCTCTCAATCTCTTCAGATCTGGTCATGCAGCTGGACAGCGGCCTGAGGATCATCTTTGCCAATGAACCGTTCTTAAAGATGTTAGGAGTACCATCAGCAGAACTGTTCGGGAAAAATATCGAATATACAGCCGCTGTAACAGTCTTTGGCGATGCACTGGAAAATTTTATTCAACGTCTCAGGGACGGGGTCTTTGGAAAAGAGTGGCGCAGTACTCTCACGCTGAATAACGGGGATCTGATATTTTCCTGCCACATCTATCCAATCGCTTTTAGCGACGGGCGCAAAGGTGTCTCGGTTCTTTTGGAAGATATTACTGAGTTCCAGCGAAATGAGTGCGCACTGCGGGAGAGTGAAGACCGATACCGCAAACTTGTTGAGATCTCTCCGGATGCGGTTATCCTTCATTGTGATGGAAAAATTATCTACGTGAACCCGGCAGCCCAAAAACTCATTGGCGCTCAATACCCTGATGAGATAATTGGTAAACCGGTTCTTGATTTTATTGAGCCTGGTTTTTACCATGCGGTGAAGGCAAATATCAAAAAAGATCTTGACGGGGAATCATCTCCACCCATGGAATTGCAGATGCTCCGGCTTAATGGCACATCAGTGACTGTCGAAGGGAGGGGTGTCCGGACACTGATTGGGGGAAAATCTGCAGTGCAGGTAGCAATCAGGGACATAACAGAACGCAAACGGGCTGAGCTGGCCGTAAAAGAGAGCGAAGAGAAGTTCCGCTCGCTGTTTAACAATACCAATGACATTATCCTGGTCCACAGCATTACCTCCGATGGACAATCAGGGCAGTATATCGAAATCAATGACGCTGCCTGCCGGGTTCTGAAATATAACCGGGAAGAGTTCCGCAACCTGTTACCACAAGACCTTGTAGCACCGGAGTCACTCGAATTGACCCGACAAAGCGGCAGGCAGTTACTGAAAAACGGACACATCACAACTGAGTGTGTTCTGCAATCAAAAGACTCCAAAAAAATTCCGGTTGAGATTAATGCACACCTCTTTGAGTTCCGTGGCCAGACACTGGTGATCGCAATTATCCGTGATATCACCGAGCGCCAACAGGCCGGGCGGGCATTAAAGGAGAGCGAAGACCGGTATCGTACAGTTTTTGAGAATACGGGAACTGCATCCGTCCTTGTTGAAGAAAACACTGTGATCAGCCTTGCCAATGCCGGGTTCGAACGCATGTCCGGATACTCAAAAACCGAGATTGAAGGAAAAATGCGCTGGACTGAGTTTGTGGTCAAAGAAGATCTTGAGCTCATGCTCGCCCAGCATAACCTGAGACGGAAAAACGGGGAGGCCGCGTTGAAACACTATGAGTTCCGGTTCATGACAAAGTCCGGCAATATCCGGAATATCTTCCTCACCGTAGATATGATTCCGGGAACCGGACAGTCCATCACTTCTTTGATGGACATTACCGAACAACGAGCAAAAGAAGACGCGCTCATTGCAAGTGAAGAGCGTTACCGGCGCCTGCTCGAACAATCATTTGATGCAATCGCAATCCATAAAAACCAAAAAATTGCTTTTCTCAACGAGAAAGCCGCAAAAATTCTTGGCGCGGCAACTCCACAGGATCTCATTGGGAGATCAATTTTTGATCTGATTCACCCGGACTCCCGTAAGGATATTGAAGAACGCATAAAGAAAATGAATACTGACCATCATGTGCCCGTTCCTGTTTTAAGAGAGAAATTTTTACGGGTTGACGGGACACCGGTAACCGTGGATGTTATGGCAATGAGTTTCAATGATAATGGAGTTCCTGCAGTTCAGGTGGTATTCCGGGAAATTGTCGTATAAGGAGATGAAAAAACTCGTTTGTCATACGGTAACCGAAAAAATTAAAAAGAGATTGTCCCGGTAAAAACTGTATCTGCCGGGCCTTCCATCTTTGCGCCGTCCTTTAAGTAAATCACCAATGGGCCACCCTCGGTCTCCACTTTCACCGTCTCTCCCATAAGACCAAGGTGGTGAATGACTGCCGCAGCTGCCGTTGCCCCGGTGCCACAGGAGAGTGTCTCTCCTTCTACCCCGCGCTCGAACGTGCGGATCTTTATGCTGTCCTCACCAGTCTTCTGGACGAAGTTCACGTTCGCCCCGTTGACAAACGATTCATGGTGGCGGATGGGCGGCGCAAGCGCTTCTACGTTCACGCTCTCCACATCATCGACCAGCACCACCGCGTGCGGGACACCGGTATTGGCTGCAAATACTTCAAAGACACCGATATGTTCTTTGAATTCTCCGTCTCCCGTTGCAGGGATCTCAGGTCTGTTAAATTTCGGGGTGGGCATACTGATCATTGCAACAAAAATATCATCGCGATAGGCCATCTCCACGCCAACAGGTCCGGCAAGCGTATCAATGATGCAGGAACCTTTTACATAGCCGGCATCAAAGGCATATTTTGCCAGACAACGAATGCCGTTACCGCACATCTCGGCTTCGCTCTCGTCGGGTTGAAGGATTCGCATCCGCAGGTTTCCGGTTTCTGATTTCATCAGGTAAAGAACCCCGTCAGCCCCGATCCCAAACCTTCGGTCACAATAGGTTGCAGCAAACCGGGCCTTCATGTCGCTTGGAATGATCGTCTTTTCGTATTCGTCGATCAGTACAAAATCATTGCCATTTCCCTGTAATTTTGTAAACGGTATCTGCATAGTTCCTCGTTTTCCTTCTTTGTGAAACTTCAACTGTTGCTTTTACTCACTATGTCCAGTATTAAATTCAAAACCTTTATGGAATTCCCCTATATCCCATCCGAGATATTCTTTGATGATCACGTACGCCATCTGGGGAGGGATTGCTCCCTGCTCGGTCACGATCATATCGATATACTCCGCAGGTGTGACATCAAACGCCGGGTTCCGGACAGTCACATGGGGCAGGGTCCGGGCAATCTCATCCGGCAGTACTTCTCCTGCTGCCCTCTCTTCGATCTGGATCTGTTCGCCTATGATCGTGCGGGGGGCAAACTTGTACGTCTCAGCAGCAACGAGCACGTTCACCCGCGCTTCATGCGCCGAATGCGCAACCTGCGAAGTACCGATCTTATTCACCACCGCACCATTCACCGTCACTGCGTCCGCCCCGACAATGACGAGATCAATCTCGTTGATGAACGATCGCACCGCAGAATCCACTATGTAATTCGTCTTTATGCCAGCATCATTGAGCGTCCGGATAGTGATGAGTCCCTGGTTTCTCGGGCGCACTTCTGTGGCAAAGACCTCAATCTCTTTTCCGCTCCTGTGTGCTTCGATAATGCACCCAAGTGCCACTTCGGAGTTACAGTGCGTAAGAATCGTATCGCCATCACGGATATGCCGGGCACCGAACTCTGCGATCTTTTCTACCGCATGCTGCGAGGACTGGATGAATGTATCCGCCCGCTCTACAACACCTGTCCGCGCCTCTTCAACAGTTTTTGCCCGGCCAATGCCAACCATAACCATATGAACAGCATTCGGTAACGAGACTGCCGTAGGGCGCGTCGAGACCAGCAGTTCAGCTGCCCGTTCCATCTCATCAACAAATGCTAAGGGGAACGATGCCTTTGAGCAAAGAGCCTGGGCACGGAGAGCTTCAGCTGCTGCACGCGCAATCCTGCCCGCACCCCGGATTTCCATGCTCTTTATCTTCTCTGCAGTTTCAATAGGAAACATCAAGCTTCATTGATTCAATGGAGATTCTGAAGTACATATAGGTTTATTACCGGGTGTCCCATGTCGGTTGCCGTAGTCTTTGACAGTGCAGGAACGCTTCTTAACACTTACCGTGTGGCAAAAGATATTTGCAACAAAAAACTGCTGCCGGGTATCGAGACCACCACGCTCACCTTCAGTTCTCCGGATCGCGTCCTTGTCGTGCTGCCCGTGAAATCCAAGATGATGATCGACACACCTTCTGATACCCTCCTCTCCGATTATCTCATCGAGCACGACATGAGCTTTGGTGTGAGCTGCACGCGCAGAATTACAACAGCAGAAGAGATCGGAGATGTCCTGTACGCTGATAAGACAGCGCGTGTGGGCGATCTGCAGGAGTGCATCCGCAATGTCTGGACGGTCTGTAAAGCAGAATCGGTAGTCACCATGAACAGTGGGGCAATAATCAATATGGCATTAGGGGCAGTTGAGTTTACCATCACGGCAGGCGGCTGGCCTTTTGACGGAGCAAAAGAGACAATCACCTGCTTGCACAGAATGGGTGTACCAACTTTCATTGCCTCGGGTGACCGGGTAACAAAATTAGAGAAGATGGCAGACCATCTCGGCATTCCAAGGGACCGGGTCTACGGGGTTGCTACACCAACTGTCAAAGCGCAGATCGTCAGTGATCTGAAACAGGAATATGACAAAGTGCTTATGGTGGGCGACGGGATCAATGATCTTTGTGCCATGCGAAATGCCGATATCGCGATTCTCACCATCCAGCAGGCAGGTGATCGGCCTGAGGAACTCTATGCTGCAGCAGACTTTGTTGTGAAAGATGTCGGAGCTGTACTCCCCATCGTGCAGGATCTGCTCACATCCCAGAAGCGTTCGGGGTAATTAGCGATCGTGACGGTAAGGTGCAGGATATAAAAGGTAATATGAGTCCAGTACCACATTAGGTATAAGGGAATTATGAAGGCTCCATTGATCACGGTCGACAACCTCTGCATGGATTTTGATGGCCAGACGGTACTCAAGAATATTTCTTTTGAGATCGCAGAAGGGGAGATCCTCGGGATTATCGGCAGGAGCGGGGCCGGTAAGACCGTGCTGATGCACCTGATGCGCGGCGTGGAACAGCCCCCCACGAGCGGCTCTATTGTCTATCATGTGGCGACCTGCGGCACCTGCGACTATATGGATGTGGGGAGCGCAGTGGGTAAACCATGTTCACGCTGTGGTGCGAAGCTCACGGCGCTGAATGTGGATCTCTGGAACGAAAAAGACGAGGAACTTCGGCGCAGGCTGATGCGCAGAACTGCAATCATGTTCCAGCGCACATTCGCCCTTTATGGCGACGACCGTGTGATCGAAAATGTCCTTCATGCACTCGATGATATCAGTTACCCGCAGGAGAATGCAATCAACCGTGCAGCCGATCTAATCGATCAGGTGAGGCTTTCTCACAGGATGATGCATATCGCCAGAGACCTTTCCGGGGGTGAGAAGCAGCGGGTGGTGCTCGCCCGCCAGCTGGCAAAAGAGCCGTTCTTACTATTTGCCGATGAACCAACCGGCACGCTCGATCCCGGAACGGCAAAGATCGTACATGCGATGCTCATTGAAGCGGCAAAGACAAACAATATGGGGATCATCGTTACATCCCACTTTTCTCAGGTAATCGAGGATGTTGCAAACCGCGCCATCCTTCTTATAGACGGCAGCATTGCAAAACTCGGCTCCCCTAAAGAAGTCATCGCCGAGTTCATGAAAGGGTGTGACGATAGTGAGGTGTTCGAAGCAGCGGAGATGGGCGAACATGTCATGGTAGCCCGGGATCTCATAAAGCGCTACATCTCGGTTGACCGTGGAGTGGTCAAGGCAGTAAACGGCGTCACTTTTGATGTCTCAACCAAAGAGATCTTCGGAATTATTGGTAAGAGCGGTGCAGGAAAGACCACACTATCAGGAATTATCGCCGGTCTTATCGAACCAACCAGCGGGGAGATAAACATCCGGATTGGTGAAGAGTGGATTGACATGACAAAGCCGGGAATAGAACAGCGGGGACGGGCAACTCCCTACATCGGCCTCCTGCACCAGGAATATGATCTCTTCCCGCACCGGACTGTTCTTGATAATCTGACTGATGCCATCGGACTTGAATTCCCAAAAGAACTGGCCATGCGAAAAGCGTTGGTCACGCTAAAGATGGCCGGGTTTACTGAAGCAAAGAGCAAGGAGATACTTGACCGGATGCCCGCTCAGCTCTCAGAGGGAGAACGGCATCGTGTAGCACTCGCACAGGTACTGATCCGTGAGCCGCGTATTGTTATCCTGGATGAGCCTACGGGCACTATGGACCCAATCACCAAGATTGACGTGAAGCACTCGATCCTCCATGCCCGTGAAGAGATGGACGAGACTTTTATTGTGGTCTCCCACGACATGGAGTTCGTGCGGGACATCTGCGACCGGCTCGCACTGATGCGGGGCGGTAAAATTGTGCAGATCGGAAAGACTGCTGATGTGCTTGCGATCCTGACTGAAGAAGAGCGCAAGGTCATGACCCTGCCAGCCGCGTGAGGCGTACAATGCACACCATCCACCTCGATGGAGAGAGGCTGGAGATCGGCAAAGGCAGCACGCTTGCATCGATCCTTTCCGGCGATGAAACGGACTATTGTGTTGCGATCATTCGTCCGGCCCTAAAAGAGCAGGCAAAGACCAGCAGCCTTGCGATCACCACTACGGCCGGCGTTGTCACAATTGAAGTGCAGGGGCAGGCCGCAGCGTTTTTGGAATCCCCCGGAATCACAGAGCAGCTCAAACTTCACTGGACTGACCGGTACGCCACCGCTTTCGGGCCCTTTCCTTCCGGCATCCAACCTGACCGGAAACCCCATCTCTACGATCGCGGGGATGTGATCCTTGGGTGCGGGGGGTATGAACCTGCACGATCCTATCTCCTTTTCTCCCGGGTCCGGCATTCCGCAGACCACGGCGCCGATGAGAGCGGAGGGATCGTGGGAACGATCGTAAGCGGGAGGGCAGTGCTCGATCGTTTTTCCTCCGGAGACCGGATCACGAAAATCGAACCGGTCATCAGCTGGGCAGATACCAGCCGCTCGTTTACCACCACCGACATGAGCATTGTGCTGGAAGACGGGATGCAGGTTGTCACCCGTGTTAAGATCATGGCGCAGGGTTACACTCCCGACAAGATCACCACCGAAGCTGCCGGCAGCGTAGAGCATATGCTGCTCGCACTCCATTCAGGAAAGTACAATGTAGGGCGGGCCACAAGCACTCATATCCTCGACCAGCGTCTTGCAGGAACCGAGGATGTGCCCAAAGAGTTCCGGCGCCCACGGCGCGAGGGAACGGTTACTGTACGGGCTACCGGAAAGACCGCAGGTGGGGTTTACATCTACCGGGCAGATGTTCCTGCAAGCCTTGTGCACAGCGTAACCGGGCAGGTGGTGCAGGGCATCGAACTGGTAAAACTTGCCAAAGAACACGATGTCTTTTCGGTCAGCGTGGAGCCGGCACGCATCGACCTGCTGGGACTTCCATTGGTAAAAGCACAGGAGATCTGCGCTGCCCGTGGCGTGACGTTTCTCTCAGACAAGCAGGATGCCGGGCGGATCATTGTGTCACAGGAGCCGGGCACAACCCTTGACGTGCTCGCTGAACGGGCAGTAAAAGTGACTACGGCACCGTTTGAGAAAGTGATCGATATCACGCTTAATGATGCTGCCGCTCCTGTCAGCTGTGATGCGTTCCGCCGGATTACCGGTCTTATCCGTCATGACGCCGGTATGATGCCGGTCTTTTTCAAGTTCGATGACGTGGTTCTCTTTAAGCCGGAGATTCCTGCGGGTATGAAACTCAACCCGGAAAACACGCCAAAGGATGAATCCCCGGCAGCTGCACTCGGCATCACCAATGATTCCCGCAATGGTGCCGGACTTGTCGGTGTGCGTCTTTCTGCTAACAAGGAGTTCGGTCCGACCTCTGAACCATTTGAAGGGACCAATATCATCGGGCACGTGATCGATATTAAAAAACTCAAAAAAGTGCGGGAGAAAGAGACCGTGTATATCCGTGAGGTGAAGCAATGACTGCATATACCCCCACCCATGTAGGCAACGTAACAAAATACGTAATGGTGGAGTCGTTTGATATTACGCCGGCAGACCTTGCGCTCCGGGGCTACGAGATCTCTCAAGGGGTAATGATCAAAGAGACCTGTTTTGGTCTGGTCATCAGCGGAGAAGAAGGTGAAGTGAACCGGATCGTCACCGAACTGCGGAAGATCGATCCTGACCACATCTTTGTCAAAGACCGGGGCTTTCCACCCGGGGATTCCCGTCGCTGCCGGGCAAATCTTGGCGGGGCCCGGCCCGGGTATAACGGTCTGGAATTTGAAATGTCGATCATCCCGTACGTCTCCCACGGGCTTGAAGCGCTCAAAAACATTGATGAAAAGACTGTTCCTCCCATGGAAAATCCACTCGAGCACCCGTTACTCGATATCTATAAACTCAAAAAACTGATCGATGCACAGGAGTCCTGAAATGGTAAAAGTATTCATCTACCCGGCAACGAGCCTGATCCTCTCTGATATGGTAGCACGCTTCGGGCACACACCCCTATCGTCTGCTACTGCCATCCGCGAACGCATCCAGACCGCAGGACTCGAATCACCGCCGCTCCAGATCACACCCGAAGAACCCAAGAAGGGGCTGAAGTGGGCTGCCGTTGAAGTGCCCGCCGGGGTACGGGGCCGCATGTCTCTTTACGGACCGATGATCGAGGCATGCGAAGCGGCAATCATCATCAACGATGCCGACCTTGCATTCGGGTGCATGGGATGTGCCCGCACCAACGAGCTGATCAAGTTCCTTGTGCACCAGAAAGATATCCCTCGGCTCGAACTGAATTATCCCAAAAATGAGGATGATGGCGTGAAGTTTGTGGCTGCGATCAAGCGGTTCTTAACAGAACTTGGGAGGGCGAAATGACGCAACCGGTACGGATTGCCCAACTTTCCTGCGGGCCGGAATATTCCGGTATCCAGCATGAGATCGATGAGGCAGCACGGGAAGTCGGCGGTGAGATCTTCTATCCGGATGTTGCTCTCAAAGATATTCGCCGGGACTTCACTAAATTCGGGCTGGATGTCAAGAGCCCGGACTTAAAACTTGCGATTGCCCGGGCCATCGCCCTTGTGGAGGGGCGGGTAGAAGCCGATGCAGTCTTCATTGCCACCTGCTTCCGTTGCGCCGAAGCAGCAATTGTCCGGAACGAACTCCGTCGTTACATCAACGAGCATTCGCGACTGCCCGTGGTCAGTTACTCGTTTACCGAACGCACAACATCAGGCACACTCCTCACAAGGATGGAAGCCCTCACGACAATTGCAAGGCGCCGTGCCCTGCTCGCACGGGAAACCCAGAAAGGCCTTACCCTCGGCCTTGACTCAGGTTCTGCAACGACAAAAGCGGTCGTGATGCGGGACAATAAGATCATCGGCACAGGCTGGCAGCCCACGACTGAGGTTATAAAAAGTGCCAGTGAAGTGATCGCCCACGCACTTGCCGAAGCCGGGGTCACCCGCGACGAGATTCAGGCTGTCGGGACTACCGGGTACGGCCGGTTCCTCATTGGAAAAGAGATCAATGCTGACTTAATCCAGGAAGAGCTCACCGTCAACTCGAAAGGAGCGGTCTATCTTGCCAACCGCCAGCATGGGCCGGCCACCGTAATCGATATCGGTGGTATGGACAATAAGGCAATCTCGGTGATGGATGGGATCCCGGGTGTTTTTACTATGGGCGGAATATGTGCCGGGGCCAGCGGGAGATTCTTGGAGATGACGGCAAAGCGGCTCGGTGTTGAGATCACCGAACTCGGTTCTCTTTCGATGAAAGGTTTTGGCGGGCGCGTGCCGATGAACAGTTACTGTATCGTCTTTGGGACACAGAGTTTAGTCAACGCCCTTGCTGCCGGCAGCACCCGTGAGGATGTGGCAGCTGCCGCATGTCACAGTGTTGCTGAGCAGGTATACGAGCAGCAGCTGCAGGAAGTAGATATCAAGGAACCGGTTATCATGGTAGGGGGCACTTCGCTGATTGAGGGGCTCGTCTTTGCCATGGGAGAACTCCTCCAGACCAAAATTGTCGTGCCGCCATACTCGCAGTATATCGGTGCCGTGGGATCTGCACTCCTTGCATCAGGATTTATAAAGGACGATTAGATGCTTGCCGTTGAGTACTTTGAAGTGGAATGCCCTGAGCCGGTGGGTGCTGAGTACTACAAGCAGATCACAAACGATGTCCTGCTCGATCACAATCTCTTAAAAGTTATCGAAAAACTCCACATCTATCTCGACCCGAAGGTGCCAATCTTTGTCGCAATCGGCATACTCAAGCCGATCACCACCGTTGTCAAAGTGGGAGATATCGCAAACGTCAACCCGCAGGAGGGTAAGATGACGCTCGTCATCACCGAAGAAACTTACCTTGCATCGATGCTCAGGATATTCTGGGAGCGCTTTGGTAAGGATCGGGTTGAACAGCCCGACCGGTTCACCGTAGTGCTCTACAATGTTCCTGTGGAGGCAAAAGAGATCGAAGCGATCGTTATCGGCAATCCCAGCGAATCCTTGAACAAAGACCTGATCTATGCCTTCCGCCAGATTGCGCCGGAGGGCTTCCGTCTTCGCAGCGAGCGTTTTGAGAAAGGCAAGTTCTCGTTTGTGGCCAGTGAGAACACACTGGTCGAGAATATCGATGAACTGGTCAAAGCAAAGTTTGCCCTGATGGGAGAGGAGCCATGACACTTGTCCCGGTCACCTACAAGGGTGGCATCTACCAGCACGATATTGTGATCGATCTCATCGAGGATCTCGGGGGCTACGTGGTCCAGAAGCACGTGCTGGCGCAGGAAGTAGTGCTCCAGTGCTTTGTGCCCCGGGACGATATTGAACTGATCCGGGAGATCTCCCGTCCTATATTCGGTGAAGTGACCGATTCCCCGCTGGTCGGAACCGAGATTGCGATAGTCAGTATGAGTTTGGAGATCCATCACCTCCCCCACCCGTCCTGTGACATCGCCGAATACGTCCGGCGCATCGGGGCAAAGAGCAACATGGTGAGCCTTGCGAGGGGGCCCGGGAAACGGATCACCGGGCTTAATGACGAAGAGCGGGACGTGATCAACGAGCACGACATCGCCGTTTATCTCATGGGCAACTTCGAGACCTGCATTGAGCACAAGATGCCCATTCTCCTGCGGGGGATTGAGGTGCCGGTTGTTGTCTGCGGTGGCCCGGACAAGGAGACTCTTGTAAAAATCATTGATCCGCCGGTGGAAGGTTATGTAGGCGGGGTCGGGAGGTTCATGCGCAGGACCAAGGAAGCTGACCAGCTGGACAAACTCGATGAAATCATCGCCGAGATCACCCGGGTGCTGGAAAAGAAACGCGAAAACGTATCAAAAGATCCGCTTTCGGTCTCCCCGGCCCGGCTCATGAACCTGATCCGGGAGCGGGTGCCGGCGATCCTTGACGTGACCTCCCCCACTCCGCTCACGGTCCAGATGGCCGGGCTCCGGGTGAAGCTCCCCTACGACACGTTCGCTCCTGAATTACGGAGGATGGAGATCGAAGACAGCATTACGCTTGGGGATATCGCGGAGGTGGTACCCTCGCGGATGCGGGACTATATTCTTGTCAAAGTCCTGCCATTTTCAGAAACAAATACGGTGATATAATGGGAAAAAAAGTTTCAGCACAATCCACAAAAGACCAGTTCGAGGATAAACTTGCGCTCATCGTAAAGCAGGGCGCTGATGTCACTGCTGAGGAATGGTTAAAGGCCATAGATGTGGAATACGGGAAAGTGCCCCTCGTCTTCAAAAGGATGGGGGAGCGTCCCGAAGTGCTCATCTCCCACCTGCTCTACAAGGGGACGGTCGCCCAGACGAGCCCGCTCGATCCCAAGTACGTGGAACTGATCAGCATGGCGGTAGGTGCCGCTCTCAAGTGCCCGCACTGTACCGGGTACCACATGCAGGCAGCCATCAAGATGGGAGCAACCCGCGAAGAAGTGCTTGAGGTAATTCTCTTGTCGGGTATGATCTCGAACTCGTCGGTGCTTGCCAATGCTTACAGGATCATTGACGACAAGCTGGAGAAGTGCATCCCGTGTGAGACGAAAGGGGTGGAGAGGGGGGCTGCTAAGAAGGCAGTGGCCGGGAAGGTTTCTGCAAAAAAGAAGCCAATGGGAAAAGCGGTACCGGCAAAACGGAAGTAAAGGAATTTCTTTTGCTCAGTGAGGATGGTGCCTTCCATCACTGCAACTTTTTTCGAAGTCAAAGGTATGTATAAACCGATCCGATCACCATCATTGATCATGACATCATCACCACGTCACACCGGGCGATACCTGCCCGGGATCATAGGACTGGGGATAATGCTGGTACTGGTGCTGCTCGTCAGCGGGTGCACCCAACCGGCAGCTACCCCTACGGTCACAACACAGGTATCGACGGCAGCGACCACGGCACCCACGGACATGACAACAACTCTGGCAGCCGGAGGAAAGAAGATGATCACCTTTACTGAAGCAGATAATGGAAAAACCCAAGACATGGCACAAACCACGCGGTTTGCCATCCAGCTTGCAGAAAATCCCACCACCGGATACCAGTGGAATGCAACCCTGTCACCTGGTCTTGTACTCCAGTCCTCGGACTACCGCATGAATGATGCGGCCCCGGGTATGGTCGGTGTCGGGGGGACCCGCACATGGATTATCATAGCAAAAGATCTTGGTGCCCAGAAATTCTCCGCATCGTATCGTCGTTCATGGGAGCCGGTAACCGGCAACGAAACTGCATATAACGTGAACATCAATGTTGTGAAAATTTAAAACATCGGTTAAAAACCGGCTCTTCTTTTTTTATTTTTAGGTCCGGTCACTGTTTTATCTTCTCACTTGGATCATTGTCCCGAACGGGGAACCCTCACATCTTTTTAATCCCACACCACCCACCTTTACCATAATGTGCGGTATCGCAGGACTGTACTGTCTTGACGGGAAAGAGCCGGACAAAACGCTCCTCACCGTTATGTCCGAACGGCTCACCCACCGGGGACCCGACGGGGAGGGAATTCATATCAGCGGACCGATAGCTCTTGCCCACCGCAGGCTTGCGATCATCGACCTCTCTGATGATGGACTCCAGCCGATGACCAATGAGGATGGCACACTCTGGCTGGTCTTCAATGGTGAGATCTATAATTTTGTTGAGCTCCGTGAGGATCTAATCAAAAAAGGCCACATCTTCCATTCCAAATCCGACACGGAAGTGATCCTCCATGCCTACGAGGAGTGGGGGTATGAGTGCCTCAACCGGTTCAACGGCATGTGGGCCTTTGCACTCTGGGATGAACAGCGACAGGAACTGTTCTGCGCCCGGGATCGCTTCGGGATAAAACCGTTCTATTACGCTCATACCGGGGATTCGTTCCTGTTCGCCTCAGAGATCAAAGCGCTGCTCGCTCACCCATCTGTGGGCACGAAACCGGACGATGCCACGCTGGGCACGTATCTTGCATGGGGGGTGCTCGACCATTCCGAACGGACGATGTTTGACGGTATCCTCCAGCTAAAACCTGCCCATGCAATGGTCGTAACAAAGGATGGGGCACAGCCTCCATTCCGGTACTGGGATGTAAAGGTAAATTCAGAGATCCGTTCGACACTGCCAGACGCAGAAGTTGCATCGAAACTCCGCTCCCTGCTGCACGATGCCACAAGCATCCATCTCCGGAGCGATGTCGCGGTCGGCACCTGCCTGTCCGGGGGCATTGATTCATCTGCGCTAACCGCGATCATCAACGGGCTGATCCGGGAAGAAGCGCCGACAAGTGTCGGGGCACGGCAGAAGACGTTCTCTGTTGTCTTCTCCGATAAAAGATTTGATGAGAGCCTGTTTATCGATGAGATTGTAGCCGCAACCGGCGTGGATGCATATCGTACGGAACCCTCTCCGGAAAAGCTCTGGGATGATATTGATCAACTCGTCTACATGCAGGACGAGCCATTCGGTTCGCTCTCGATCTATGCCCAGTACTGCGTAATGCGACTTGCCCATGAGCAGGTCAAGGTCGTGCTCGATGGGCAAGGGGCTGATGAGCTGATGGCCGGATACCTAGCGTACCAGGGCAGTTATATCCGGGGTCTGCTCCGCTCGTTTCACGCGTTGACCGGACTCCGGGAGATCATCGGCAGCCTCAGGCACCATCGCGGTTTTTTTAGTTCAGCAGTAGAGCAACTGTTCGTTCGCAAAGGACGCAGAGGGCTCCTGAAGTGCACAGGGTTACCGGTAGACCGGTATGGGGGCCGGCTTGACGGAGTGCTGCTCCGCGAACTGACCAGCACCAACCTGCCGGCACTCCTTCACTACGAGGACCGGAATTCCATGGCATTCTCCATCGAGTCAAGGGTACCCTATCTCGACGTACGATTCGTGGAGTATGTGGCATCACTTCCACTCCATCAGAAGATTCGCAACGGCATAACAAAGATTGCTCTCAGGAATGCTATTTCAGGAATCATTCCTGAATCCATCCGCTGCCGCATGGACAAGATGGGGTTTGTCACCCCGGAAGAGATCTGGATGAAAGATGCGCTCCGCCCATTCGTCCTCGAAGTAATCAGCTCTGATGAGTTCCATAAACGCCCGTACTGGGATGCGGATGCGGTTGTCCGGAACTATCTCTTGTTTCTTGAGGGCAAAACTTCCTATTCGCAGGAAATTTGGAGGATCATCTGTGCTGAACTCTGGTTCAGGAAATTTTTTACCTGCCGGCCATCGCGTGCTCTGGTGCCTGATATTCAGACACCGCGGGATCGAATCCTATAAATGGGGACTCCGGAAAGATCTATGTGATACAACCCCGTCTTTAAGGATTGATTACTACCTTTTTACGGGATCACGGTGACCCATGAAATCCATCATTCTTGCCGGGGGAGTCGGGACACGGCTCTGGCCACTTTCCCGTGAGTATTATCCCAAGCAGTTCATCCAGCTGAACGGGCGTTCTCTTTTCCAAAGAACCTGTGAGCGGGCTGCACGGCTTTCAGGATACGACGGAATCTATGTTGTCACCAACGAGATCCACCACTACCTTGTCCGGAACCAGATCGAAGAACTGGGCTACTCCATTTCTGAGGATCATCTTCTCGCTGAACCCACAGGAAAAAATACCCTGCCGGCCATTGCGTGGGCAATGCAACGGATCCGGGCAGATGATCCTTTAGCATCAGCTATCATCTTCCCAAGCGATCACCAGCTGGGTGATGCAGCCCTCGACCATATCCGGGCGGCAGAACCACTTGCCCTGCAGTATCTGGTTACATTCGGTGTGAGACCCACATCCCCGCACACCGGCTACGGTTACATCAAACCGGGCAAACCCCTCTCGGTCGGCAGCGTTGTTAAAGAGTTCAAAGAAAAACCCGATGAAAAAACCGCAGAAGAATATGTAAAGAGTGGATATCTCTGGAACAGCGGGATATTCCTGCTTTCAACAGACTGCTTTTTTGGGGAACTGAAGCTTTACAGCCCGGCACTCTTTGCGGCTTTTTCCGGGAATAACACCCCAAATTACAAGAGCCTTGAGTCCATATCGATCGATTACGGGCTGCTCGAACATTCACAGCGGGTGGCAGTAGTCCCGCTGGACGCACCATGGAGTGATCTCGGTACGTTCAAGGCGCTCTATGATATCGAGCCACACGATGCGCAGGGGAATGTGGGAAAGGCAGAGTACCTCTCGGCAAAAAATAATTATGTGTACGCTTCCGGAAAGCATGTCGGGCTCATCGGCGTGCACGATCTGGTGGTGGTAGATACCACGGATGCACTTCTCATCTGCGACAACCAACATACTGAGCAGGTAAAAAAACTTGTCAACCACTACAATAAAGCAAAAGATCCGATAACACGTTTCCATCGTCAGGTACACCGCCCCTGGGGTTCCTACACGGTGCTCGAGGAGTCCGGAGTATATAAAATAAAACGAGTCACGGTAAGACCTGACCAGAAGCTCTCACTCCAGCTCCATCATCACCGGAGTGAGCACTGGGTGGTAGTGAGTGGCACAGCAGAAGTCGAGCTTGATGGCGAAACGCGACTGCTCCGGAAAGGCGAGAGCACATTTGTCCGCAGCGGGATGAAGCACCGGTTGAGAAATCCCGGCGTGATCCCGCTTGAGGTAATTGAGGTACAGCTTGGGGAGTACCTAGAAGAGGATGACATTGTCCGGTTCGAGGACGATTACGGCCGGAAATAACTTTTCACTCTGTTCGTCAGCCTTTTATCGTTCTCCAATGGGGATGAACAATTCTTTTATCCGGGAAAGAAACGACAATTCCAGATTATTTTTTCGTTCCGGAATATTTTGTCATGAACTGACGATTGGCCCGATCTTCTGCAGCAACCAAAGAATCTTTTCCGGTGCCAATGAGATCTGCTCTCCCTGCAGCCCGGAGCCCTTCGATCACTAATAATTTGTTGCGTGGATCACGGTACTGCATCAGTGCCCGCTGGATCTTCTTCTCCTGGCCTTTGGGTACATGCACCGGCTCGAGCGTGAATGGGTTGAGCCCCGTGTAATACATGCAGGTGGAGACACTCATGGGAGTGGGCGTAAAGTCCTGCACCTGTTCAGTGTAGAGCCGGTTATCGCGGATGTAGAGGGCGAGCTCGATCATGTCTGCTATTGTGCAGCCGGGATGCCCTGACATGAAATAGGGTAATAGATACTGCCTGCTCTTTTTTCCTCTTTGGAGCCTCTCGAACTGCTCACGGAAGCGGTCAAAGACAGCTCGTTCCGGCTTGTTCATAATGCCGGTCACTTTCTTTGCTATGTGTTCCGGTGCAACCTTGAGATGGCCGGATACATGATGCTCACAGATCGTGCTGAGATAATCCGCATCATCGGCAAGAGCGAGATCATAGCGGATGCCCGAACCGATGAAGACCCGTTTCACTCCCGGAATTTCCCGGAGTTTTTCCAGAAGAGCACACTGATCCCTGTGACTCGACCTGAGGGTTTTACACAGAGGTGTGCACTGCTTGTTCCGGCAGGCACCAGACGTTTCCCACTGTTCGCACGAAAGGCCGAACATATTCGCAGTAGGGCCCCCTACATCCTGCACAATGCCTTTGAACTCCGGCATTTTCGTCATCCGGGTGACTTCACGGATGATTGAGGCAATGCTCCGGCTCTGGATGATCCGGCCCTGGTGATGGGTGAGGGCACAGAACGAGCAGGCGCCAAAACAGCCCCGGTGACTCGTTACCGAGAACTGCACGGGTTCAAGGGCCGGGATCGGGGATTTGTACGAGGGGTGTGCCCGCCGGCTGAACGGGAGTTCGTAGATCTGATCTAGCTCTTCGGTTGTAAGAGGGTGCGCAGGGGCATTCTGGATGACGACCGTTTTTGGGTGTGGCTGGGCTACAGGTTTTCCCTGGACCGGATCCTGCTCGTAATAGTGCAGGGCAAACGCACGGGCATACGCGGTTTTGTCCTGTGAGACTTCAGTAAATCCGGGTAGTTCAAGAATTCCTTCAGGACGTCGGCTTCGCCATTCGGCAATCTCCATTGCATACGCAGTTCCCCTCACAACCAGTAGGGAAGCTACGGGTTCTCCGGCATCAAGTCTCCGAGCTATCTCTGTTACCTGACGCTCCCCCATGCCAAAGACAAGAAGATCGGCCGGGGCATCGGCAAGGAGTGCCTGTCGTACGCGATCCTGCCAGTAATCATAATGGGCGAATCTCCGGAGGCTGGCTTCAATCCCCCCGATGATAATGGGTGTGTCCGGGAAGAGACCGTGCACCTTGTTGGTGTACACGAGCGTTGCACGGTCCGGGCGCCGGGGGATTCCTCCCGGTGAATAGGCATCATCACTCCGCCGTTTCAGGTTGGGGGTGAAGTTGTTCACCATCGAATCCACGTTACCTGAAGAGATGCCAAAGAAAAGGCGGGGTTTTCCAAGCGCTGTAAAATCCGTATCTGTCTTCCAGTCCGGTTGGGCAATGATTCCCACAGTAAATCCGGCATCCCAGAGGACCCGGCCGATAAGAGCAGTCCCAAACGAGGGATGATCCACATAGGCATCTCCGGTGACAAGTATAATATCGAACTGCCGGATTCCCAGTTTTTCCCCTTCTTTGAGGGACATGGGAAGGAACGCAGGCTGGCGAATCATGGCAAAAACGGTTGGGTGGTGTTCGTGAGGGGAGTTACTGTGAAGCTCATGGAGAAGGACGCCTTGTCAGGTCCCGGATAATCTCATCAAGTCCACCCGGAAGATCTTTTTTATCTTCCTTTTTTTCTCCTGGGGGAACTGCTTCTTTTTGTCCGAGAGGTTTCTCAAAATCAGTGAGCTTTACAGCATCCCCCCTTTCTCCAAGGACTGGAAGATGGAGCTGGGTTTTCTGATCGAATTCCCTGCGGGCTTTGAGACCGGTAAACTCCATGATAACTGCTTCAATGATGAGATAGGCGGTGGCTTTTTCCCTGAGACAACCGGTGAGAGCGTGCCCTGAACGGCCGACCGAGGCGTGATAATGGATATGGGGGCCGCCTTCGCCCGGATAGATGGTGCCGACCCCAAATACCTCCCACCCGCCTTCAAACATTACAAAGTGCGGGACGGGGGGTATGACCGGTTCTTCCGGACCGGTCACCATCCTTCCGTTCATCAGGGCACCAAGGAAGGTGATCGAGCCAGCCTGTATACTTTTGTCGAGGATGAACTGGCGTAGCGAGACAAGCATATCTTCGCCATGATCGATCCTCACGACAAAGACCCTGCCGAGCTGACCTTCCGTATATTGCATAGGATCAAATTCCTTTTTGATATTCAAATGGTTTGTGCGGGTTTATATCTTGTATGACCGTCCCCAGACCCTCGTTTGGTTTGTCCGGCAAAGTCCGAACTGTTCATAAAAAAGAGGGCCGATTATCGTCCCCCGGCTCCACCACCACCAAAACCCCCTCCTCCTCCAAACCCACCGCCGCCAAAGCCACCCCCACCGGAACTGCCATGACTCGGGGGGCTGAAATGCATGAGCGGCACAAACGCTGCGTTCATGCCCATCACTCCGAGAGGGACCCCGGTTTCAGGAATGCTGATTTTGAGAGTCTTCATGGCACGCTCTACTTTATCGCCTACACCGAGCGCTGTACCATATACCAGCCATTCTCCCCACATGGAAAGATCTGCCGGGGAATATTTCTGGATCATGGCCATGTCCGAGAGAAAGTGGGTAAATGCATCCCACTCCAGTTTTTCCTTGTACCGGTCATCCTTCCAGTGCCCGAATAATGTTGAGGGAGCGATAATTGCCATCACAACCTGAACCAGCACAATTGCCCAGAGTATGACTGCCGGAAACAGGATGTACGACTGCATCGGTGCAACTAATGCAAAGATCACGGTTACTGCAAACAGGACAATTGTCACGAACAGTAGAGGAACGAGATGATCTCTCCCGTCCACAATGTACTTGTTTGAGAGCGAGGTATCCACCCTGCTGGTAACATCGGTAAGCGATCGCTGGTACTGCAAGGCTTTCTCCTCTGCACTGCTGATCGTTCTGGCACTTTTTGCGAGCGCTGCAATCGAATCGGTGTCCAGCACGCCATTCTCTGAAACGAGTCCGACAAACCCGAGCACCCGCAGCTCATAAGGATCGGTGGTCGCAGTTGAGAGCACACGAATCTCGATTCCTTTACCTTCACCCTTCTCTGTGATGGAGATGATCTTTCTCCGGTGAAGATCAAGCAGCGTCGCGTAATAACCGTCTTGATCGAAATCCAGCGCATCGCCTTTGAAGAGCAGGTTCACCTGCCAGGGTTTGAGCGCAGTTGACGGGCAGGTGCTCAGGTACGCAGGGACTGTAAATTCCTTCTCCCTTCCATACCAGTAGTAGATCAAAATGAAAAGGAGTGGCACGAGAATAACAGCGACCTTTGCAATCCAACTCAGAAGATCCGATAGCAGATATGGAACATTATACCAGAAGCTCGCGGAGGAGGCCCGGCTCTGGATATCCTTCACTTCCGTTCGGAACCCGTTGATCCGGGAAAAACCCTGTGAATTTCCCACCATCTCAATGGCAATGATCTCATTTGCTGCTGCACTGCCAGTGATGATATATTGGTCTCCGGATTTTTCGGTTGTCAGCGAGCTCGGGTATGCATATACCTGCTCAATATTTTTTGCAGGTATGGTGATCCTGATTGCCCGGTACGGTATGTGATTGTCTCCAGTGAGTTTGAGGTTCAGGTGCGTTGCAATGCCATCATATTCGATGGGAGGATGAAGGGTATACGCGTAATCAACGGAGTATTTCCCGGAAGAATAATAGTTGGGATTGAATACACCCACTTCGTCTGATTGTGCAAGGTTTTCAATGCTGGACTTCGATCCAGTGGCCCCGGCACCACCAATGAGCCGAACCTTCCCGGAGTCATCCTTTGCATACCCGATTGTACCCTCAGGAGGAATCATCGAAACGAACCGGATGGAGGGTTTGGTCGGGCTGCTGTCAAATACGAGCGGGGCTTGCCACACGCGATAAAGCATGCGGTATTGGCCTGAGGATCCGACATCATAGATAAAGTGTTCCTGAAGGGTTCCGTCTTCAGCAAGAGTTGCCTCATACGAATTGACCACGAGATTCCCGTTAAAAAGGGGGGGGATAAAGGTGACTGCAAGCAGGCCGATGATCCCAAGGATTAGTCCTCCGATGACAAGGACGGTCAGCTGACTCTTTTCGCTCACAACATTTGCCTCATCAGAATTCTATCTTCGGGGGTGTTTTGATCGCGTCTTCGAATTGCAGGTACTCGAGTTTTATAAGCCCCATGAGCCTAGCTACGAAATTCGAGGGGATGGTTTCCATCATCGTATTGAATTCCTGCGAGATGTTGTTAAAGGTGTAACGCTGCCTTCCGATCTCATCTTCAAGGTTCTTGACCGCATCCATCATACTCATGACCGTGCCCGCGGTCTTGAGGTCGGGGTAGTTTTCTGCTACTGCAAGCAGGCGCCCGAAGATCGAGCGGGATTCAGCCTCGACTTTGTTCAGGTCGCCGGGCCCTGCGGTCGCAACGCTTGCCCGCATGGCGGTGACCTTCTCAAAGGTCTCTTTCTCGAATTTGGCATAGCTCTTCACTGATCCTAGGAGTTGCTCGATCATGTCGAGACGCTTCTTCATAGCGACCCGGATCTGGCCGAGGGTTGCTTCTGACGAATTTCTCAGTGTGACGAACCGGTTGTAAATGCCGATGACCCAGAAGATCAGTCCTATGATCACAAGGACGATAATTCCAGGAACAATCCATCCAATAAGACTCTCAAACATTGTTACTCAGAATAATGATGATCTTTCCTGAAGATAAGATCATAGGGAGAGTGTGATAAAAACCATAAAAAACGCGGATGATATGGGAAGATGTTCATTATTGGATTATTAATGACCCAACCACACGGAGTTTGCCACCTTCAAGGTAATGCAGCACCACTCGTGCGCCGGGCGGATATACCAGCGCTTTTTCTAGGGTCAGAGTAATGGTTGGCATCCTCCAGTCCCCTTCAACAATAATTTTTTCCAGACGTGTGGGGAGGAACTGCATCCAGTGACCGGCGTACAGCACCATGCCTTCCTTGAGCGGGGCGGGCCAGTATTTCACGATCTGGGCTTTTCCGGAGATTGTTGTGGCATGTTTTATTGCTGGATCGTTGGTCAGGACAAAGCCCCGGTCGAGATCTTCGGATTCGATATTTTTCAGGGCAAGACCAACCCGATCACCTGCGATCGCATTGTCGGCATCATCATCGTGTTTCTGGATGGAACGGATCTGAGTGGTTTTTTCCGTGGGAAGGACTTTAAGCGTGTCGTGCTTTTTTATCGTTCCCTGCGCTACAAATCCAAGCACAACTACTCCGACTCCTTTTACATTAAAGTGGGCATCTACCGGCACCGATCCTTTTCCAGCTGTGTCGTGTGGTTTCTGGTGAGCAGTCTTTTTTACGGAGATCTCAAGCATTTTCTCGCGGAGCCCGACGATATCTTCTTCAATAACTTCATAGTGCTCAAGGACTGTCCCTTTGATGAGCGGGGCGATCTGATCCGGTGTGATATAATTTTTCAATATGAGATATCCACTGGATTTGCCGGCACACTGGAGCATCAGCACACATTCACCGAAGGTGGAATTAATCTCATCAACGACAAGGACCACCCGATCGGATATGGAGACCGTGTAGAATAGTGAGGATAGTTTCTCCGGGTACCTTGTTGGTTCAATGAAGGTGACGGTGGCTTCGCCTTTTTTCAGGTTGTAAAAGGTGATATCGCTTACTGTGCCCTTTTTTCCAAGATCTTTCGCGTAATCGGGAGGGGCGAGGATGGCGACGGTGAGGTTGGACATGGTAGAATATATTTTGGTGTGCAAGGGTTATGAGGATTTATGTAGTAAATTTTTTATTCGAGCAAATCTCAATTGCCGGCCAGTTTCGCGGGAACTTTGAACTCATATCTACCCGGCCCGAATCTTTGCATAAATTTCCATTGGATTAACAACAAACCAAACGCATACGAACAATGCAAGGTATTCCAAAGTGAACATCATTAGCGTAAGCATCCATCCGGAAGATAGCACTGGTTCTGTGTATTGAATCGCGGTATAGAATGCCCCGAACATCAGGGGAAATTCGATATAAGCCAATCCCTGAACAACAAATAATAGTACTATCTTTTTGATGTCATCCACAGCAAGGATACAGATAAGTGGGGTGAACCAAACGATATACTGGGGGCTGCGGACTTTTGCACAGACAACGACGAGGATTATTGCACATAGTATTAATTTGATCAATAATTTCGGGTCCCTTTCGGGGATGACATACGCTGCATAGAGCAGTAAGAGGATTCCAATGCCCATTACGGCATACATAACGGCCGATATCGTATCAAGGGATATCCCCATCTTAAAGACGTCATGCACCCAAGAATAGATCGTGAACGTAAGGGTATTGGAATAATAACCAAGTTCCGACCGAACGGGAACATATATCCTGAATGTATCTGGACTTATGAGGAATAAGGGCAAGAACAGCACCACAGTGATCGGGATTACGACTTTTGCCGCGGAGATGATTTCCTGTTTCAGGGAAGTTTTTTTGGCATTGTACAGGACAAAGAAGGGAAGTGTCAGTACGGGAAATACCTTGGTGAAAAACCCCAGAGTCGAAGTCGCATATCCTTTCACAAACTGCCGATATACAGTAAAGAGTATCGCGAGCATCAGAAGACTTGTAGGAAAGGCATCGTACTTGGTGAGGACGAAATAGGCAGCGGCAAATGCAGCGGCGTAGAGGAGGCCGGCAATAAACGCGGTTCGTTCGTTCCAGAGCCGGAGCGCAATAAGGTAGACGCACATGATGGTGACGATGTCGCAGATCACCATGAGGAACTGGAACGTATACACAAATGCCATCGCACTCTGGAACACGAATGCCGGGACGATAGCGATTGCCAGCGGCACGAATATCAAGATGGGATACTGGAACTCGGCTGAGAAGGGGAACTGGCCCTCGAGGAGCATCAGGGAGTGTTTGAGATAGACGCCGATATCAAAATAGTCAATGAAGGACCTGAACACAACCAAGGTGACAAACACGACCGCAAGTTTTGCCAGAATCGAAGCAAGAACTAGGAACGCCATATGGCGTTTTGCATCTTGTTCATCAATATCATCGAACTGTTTGTTGAGAAAGGTAAAGGGAACGATGCCCTTTTTACCCTTTTTTTTTGGTGATATGTTTTCATTCGGGTTTTTCTTTACCATGCCAGATCCCCGGTCCTCTTTTTATAATAATTGTATATTTGTATTTATTCCACAAATACTCTCGGAGACCTTACCGGGGAAATCCGCTCCAGACCCCGAAGAACTTCCCCGGGGAGTCGTGATCAGAATCACAGTGAGAATAATAAAACACCAACGGTGATGACAATTACTCCGATGACCTTGTTGCGGGTGAATGACTCTTTCAGCACGAGAAATGCCAGCATAGGGATGCAGATGTAGGTCAGGGAGTAGAGGGCAAAAAATACCTTCAGGTCGAGACCTTTCATCGCATAAATGGACAGGAAGGCCACACCTGCAAAGATCCCATATCCAACAATAGATATGGGGTGGGTATAGATCCTGATGCCGGATTCCGTGGCGCGGGTTGCGGCGATTTTCAGGAGCATGTGTCCGATACTGGTGAGGATCACGACCGCCAGGGTCAGAAGGTAATTCATCACGAGCGTATCGGTCATGAAAAGATCTCCTTATCCCGGGCAAGGAAGAAAACCCCGACGGTGATGACCGTGAGACCCACAATATTCATCACAGACACAGATTCATGGAAAAGGAGGACCGCGGCTACGAGGACTATAAAACTAACAAGGCTTCGGAACGGGTATGCAAACGAGAGCGGGTAGAATTTCAGGGCGTACTGCCAAACAATCACTTGGAGGCCCATCCCACCCAGAATGATGACATAGATGATGAGATAGTGGGGAATGCCGAGGGACGTGGCAGACGATGATGACTCTGCCGCATATTTCGTGCAGATTGCACCAAATGCTTGGATCAGGATGGACAGGACGAGAAAATGCAGGTGGATTTTCTGATGGGAAGACTCTTTGAGGGAGAACCTGATGGGGGCCTGCATAAAAAAACCAGAGAATACGAATTAAATTATTCCAATTTCATCGTATTTCATATTTATTGTGTCCGTTCACCCAGTCAGCTTCTCACCGTTTTCGGGCTGAAATGACTCCCCCTCTTTACGATGTTGTACCTACGGAGGTAATGAGGTATTTCTTACGGTTGAACTGGATATTCCACGCCATACTCAGCATAAAAGCAAGCCATTGTACCATGTCGCGGAACCGCAGCTTTGAATGTCCACAGGTCCTAGGGGGAAGGACAATCGGGATTTCCTTAATCCTGAACCGGTTCAGGTTTAGGATGGTGAGGCTCTCGAAAAAGAAGGAGTAGCCCCTGCTGGTGATCCGCCCGAAAAGTTCATGAGGGATGTGTTCTAACCGATAGGCCCTGAATGCACCTGAGGCATCGTAAGGTATCTGTAACAAAATTGTCGTTAAGAGATGTCCCATCATCGTTATGCATTTCCGCCACAGTTTCCACCCGTGCAGGCTATCCTTAAGGATATGTCGTGATCCTACAACGACATCATATTCATCAGCACAGTCTAGTAAATCTTTGATTTTTTCGGGATCGTGGGTGAAATCACAGTCCATCGTGACAAGATGTGTATATCCATGAGAATACGCACACGCGATTCCATCCAGATGGGCATTTCCGATACCTAATTTTCCCGGCCGGTGGATTACCTGTATCCGTGGTAAACTTTTTGCCAGTTCATCTAAGATAACACCAGTACCATCCGGCGAATTATCATCAATAAATAACACATCTACCGGTAATCCAGTCATGGAAATGTCATGACACATCTTTTTTACATTTTCACTTTCGTTATATGTTGGTATCATGACCAGAATTTTTTTATCGCTCATGCGCGCCCTCTGCCTTTTTAACCAGTGACTGAACCATCCTCGAAAAGTCCAAGGATTTTTTCCAACCGGTTTTTTTCATCAAATTATTCGGACACCCCACAAGTGGAACCGTCATACGCGTTATAATTTCATTTCGTTCTTCCACAAATTCACGCCAGTCTAATCCAACGGTTTCAAACGCAATTCTAACAAATTCTTCAACGGTGTGCTTTTCTCCAGTCGCGATAATAAAATCGTCGGATTCTGATAGTTTGAGGATTCTATGCATTGCATCAACATAATCCGGTGCAAATCCCCAATCAACTTTTACCGACAGATCCCCCAAAACTACCCGGTAATTTGGATTTTCTTTGCACTTAATTGCTCCTTTAACAATTTTTTGGGAAACAAACTGTTCACCCCGCAACCAGGATTCATGGTTATAAAGAATCCCCACAGATGCAAAAACATTATGCACGGAACGGTACATTCTGCAAAGGTACACACCGTTAGCCTTGGTTATTCCGTAAATCGTCTGGGGATTGATTATAGTATTTTCATCTTGAGGCTCCTCAACCGGTTTTCCAAAAATATGGGACGATGCTGCATAGAATAGTTTAGTATGTGGAGAGAATTGTCGAATTGCTTCCAAAAAATAAAATAATGATAACACATTCACTTGATAACTTTGATTTAATAACCCCACGGGATCGACAATATGATCCTGTGATGAGTGAAGGACAGCTGCAAGGTGATATATTTCTTCCGGTTGTATCTCTTGAACAAGTTTTGACACGGCTTGAAAATCACAAATATCAATTAAACCATATTTCTCCCAAGTCTTTTTATTTGATATAACTTTATTTCTCCCTATGCCAAGAATCGAGTATTTTTTTTCTTCAAGAACCCTATAGAGAAGAGTACCATCCTGACCTGTTACACCCACTATTATTGCGATTGGCATTTTTTATAACTCTCGATAATCCCTCAATCAAAGCGAAATGCGGTGCTGGAAATATAAACCTTCCCACGTATTTGAGATATCCATTTTCCCGGTGTTTAAATTCCTCAATGAAGTGCGACGGTAGAACAAGGAAATATTCGGATTTTGCCACTCATTTCTCTTTTTTAGAAATAATAAAAATATAAGTATCCACTGTGACTTTACCCCACGTGCCCAAGTTCCGCACGGCAGCAGTATTAATAAGTCTATGATCCAATTCAAAATATTGCAATACAGTGTTAATGTTGGTTGATGCACCATAAATGTCGACATTTTTCCTTTTGCGACTTCTGCTTTCATATATTTACCACATCGGGTTTAATTATTCGACTCACAAAGATGATTATGAAAAAGTCTTGTGATATAATATTATTTTAGATTGAAATCGTTATACTATTGAATATTATGAACATAATTTAGTATTGAACATGCTCAAATTCTATGGGTTTAGATATTAGAGATGATCTCCGGCATTACAAAGTTCACATGACGTCGGATTGACTTAGGAATCAACGGAGGAAGTAAATGGAAAAAAAAGGTGTTTCAAAAAAGCGGGTGACTTGTATTTCTTGCGGCGCGCCACTCGCAGATGACATCGTGATCATTGGCGACCAATATCCCAGCGCCATCTTTATATCAGACAAAAGTCCGTTTCTGGATGAGCTAACTGCCACGAGTCTCAATCTCACACGGTGCACCAACGAAATTTGCAGTCTGGTTCAACTTGCCAACACATACGATTTGCAGTACGTTTTTGATCATTATCCTTACGAAAGTGGTTCAACTGCCACTATGAATAAAATTTTACAGGATGTTATTGTTGATGCCCTCCGAGTAACTTCACTAAAAAGCGAGGATGTTGTCCTCGATATCGGAGGGAACGATGGCACACTTTTGGGTCTGATCAGACAACCGGTGCGCGCCCGTGTGAATATTGACGCTGCAGCCGGCGTTGCACAATCCATTTCGGCACCTGATTATTTTCATGTCCATGCCCGTTTCAACGCAGAGGTATATCACAAACTTGGTCTGCCAAATCCGAAGCTCATTTTCAGCGTGGCGATGTTCTATCACTTGAACAATCCACTCGATTTCTGCCGTAGCATCAGCGAAATCATGTCTGATAATTCGGTCTGGGTACTTCAGATGACCTATTTAGGAACGATGCTGCGCGATAATATTTTTGATAACATTGTTCACGAGCACACGGCCTATTACTCACTATATTCTTTGGAGAACCTATTGAAGCAGGTTGGGCTGCACATTGCCGAAGCTCGCCTTGTCGAGAGCTATGGTGGCAGCCTTCGAGTATTCATAGTCAAGGATAAGGCGATGTTTCCTACGGAGTGCTGGCGTAGGGATTACATTGATATTCAGCGTTTCGAGACCGAGCACCAGACCAACACCTACGAGGCCCTTTACGCCTTCAACAGCCGCACGCAGTTACTCCGCGAATCTATTGGAGCGATTGTAGATCACCTCGTGCAACGGCACGGACCGTTGTGGGGCTTCGGTGCCAGTACCAAGGGCAACATGATACTACAGTACCTTGGGATCACAACGGATCGTATGTCGTGTATTCTCGACAATAGTCAGAAGAAGATCGGTACATGGACCACAGGTTCAATGATTCCGATTGTCGATGAAGAGTCCAATCTGGATAATCTGCCCGAATACTTGTTCATACTACCTTACTATTATACAAACGCCTTCGTTCAGATAATCCAGAAGCACCTATCTATCGGGCGCCATGTCTATCTGTTTGTGCCGTTACCTCACCCCCATTTCGTTACAGTCACCCATAATGGAGGATCTTATGAAAAATAAACTAGGCAACATCGAAGTTCTGGAAGCGTCATGTAACATAAGTACTGTGCAGGATGGCCGTGGAGCGATATTCACGTGGCTACCTGACCTGCCAATAGTTGAATTTAACATGCTTTACTTCCTGCCGAACAAGATTCGCGGAAACCACTATCATCCAGAATTCGTGGAATACTTTTTGATCGTCGATGGAACGGTAATTATGGTCACAAAAGATCCAGCAACCGGAAAGGAAATCAACATGCATGCCAGCCGTGGCACTTGTTTTCGTACGCCCCCCAATACACCTCATGCTGTACACGCGATAACTCAGTCGCTCTGCATATCTATGTTGACAAAGCCTTGGGACAATTGTGATCAACCAATTGTCTATAAGGATCTGATACCGTTCGATTCAAACTACGTTGCCCATATGAGATCAAAAGAACCGAATTATGATCCGGCCAACAACACCGGAAAGTCCGAAGACCAGCCATGATAAACGTTGCTATCGTAGGTGCGGCGGGTTACGTAGGTTCGCAAATTGCTCGTGCCATAGTCACTAGTGATCGTTATAACCTTATTCCAGTATTGCGGAACGACTCGGCTAAAGAATTGTTTGCCAATGCAGACATCATTGTGCACGCTGCCAATCCGGCTCGGCGGTTTCAAGCAGAAAAAGATCCGATGCATGATTTTGAGGAGACAGTTGAGAAGACATCTAGATTTTTAGCTTTGGCACGTGGCAAGCACTTCGTGCTGATTTCCAGTTTATCCTGCCGTACTCAGCTAAACACTAACTACGGACGTCACAGACGTGCGTGCGAACTGTTGGTTTTGGCGACAGGGAACTCGCTGGTTGTCCGTTTAGGGCCACTGTTTGGTGGCAACCGCACGAATGACACACTCCATGATATTATCGCTGGCAATCATGTATATGTGGCAGCTGGAACCCGATATGCCTACGCCGATGTCGCTTGGGTCGGGCAAAAAATCGTTGATTTGCTTGAAGGGCATAATGGCCTCTGCGAGGTCGGCGCTCGAAACGCTGTCCGCCTCAGTGATTTATATGACCACTTTTCCTCGACAAGCACATTCTCCGGTAGTGACGATACGCAGATTCCTGAAAATTCAATTGACGGACCTGATGCTCGTGATGTAATCCACTTTGCAGAAGAGGAAATGGCACGTATGCAGAAGAGAGAGTATACTTTATAAATGATCGGAATGTTTCGACATGACGTTTGGTAATCATTTTTCTCCTATTTAGAGAAGGAACATTCAGCAGGAATTATCCACAGAGAGGTTCCCAAAAATATAACTTTTTTTTTACTCTGTTGAAATCCTAATCCAAAACAAATTGTACCGATGACCGAAAGATCTAAGGTACATTGTCTCCTTACTATGATGTGTGCTCAAAAAGCAAGGAGACAATAAAAAGATCGGCAAGCCGGAATATCAGATTTATCCACGCTGCCATTTCCGTTGTAAAGTCAACCCATCTCCCGCTGTATTCCTGCAGATTTTCAAAGAAGCTCTACACCCAACATCAGCTTCTCGTCCTCGTCCTCTTCAAAGATTACCGGAATCAACACTACAGGGAGTTTTTTGAAGATGTCGGAGACATGGAGAGAATTCAGGAAATACTTAACCTTTCAATAGTGCCCCATTTCACCACGCTCCAGAAATTTCTTTGTCGAATAAAATCTCTGTATCTCCGGATAACCTTCAGAAAAACGCTGAACCTGTTTTACACCAATGATGATAAAATTCCCATAACCGCTATTGATTCTTCCGGCTTCACCAGTGGGTACTGCAGTCATTATTACTCGGTCAGAACTGGCAAGATCCGAAAACACTTTCTCAAAACTTCGATCTCGGTTGATACCGATCAACGCGCGATTACCGGGTTCGTTGCCTCAAAAAGCCGGGTTCATGATACCCAACATGCCCCAAAACTTCTCCGACAATGCCATAAAATCCGTAAGTCCGACTGTTACGTCATGGATAAAGGATATGACTCCGAAGAGATCCATCGTCTTATCCGGGAAGACCTTCATTCAGAATCCATCATCCCGTTACGGTCCTGGAATAATGAGATTATTGGAGGGACATACCGTCAGGAAATGGCTCTCCAATTCAATGTTGAAAAATATGGGAGACGTCAACTCGTTGAAAACAGATTCTCTGTCCTGAAAAGAAAGTTCAGTGGCGATCTTAAGGCAAGAAAATTCTTGATTCAGATGAAAGAAATCGCCAATAAAATGATTGTCTGTAACATTCACACGTTCTTACTATTTCTCATCGTTGAGCTTTTCTACAGAGCACTTTTTTTAAAAGAATCAATTTTGAGAATATTTTTTAAGGAAATTTTCTCGTGTTCATTAAAGGCAATTAACTCATTTGTGAGAAAATCTCAATTGTAAAAACGTAAAAAGAGAGCAGTTGTGTCAATTAAAAAAGCATTGATAACAGGTATTACCGGACAGGTTGGTTCATATCTTGCCGATTTTTTATTAAGTAATGGTTATGAAGTGCATGGGATCATAAGAAGATCTTCGTCGTTTAATCGTCCGAGACTTGAGCATTTATATGTGGATCCAAGAGACCCGCATGCAAATTTGTTTCTTCATTATGGTGATCTTTCTGACTCTGAAACCATGTCACATGAGGATAGCTAATTTCCCTCTTTTTGTTACACGAACTGAATCGATTACAATGACAAAGCGAAAATGTATTGGAATTTCTGTCGTATCTGTTT
>CAZPYV010000005.1:0-185605 GCA_964590895.1 uncultured Methanoregula sp.
TGTAATATAAATATAAAGATCTTCCGGTTTGATCTGGCGTCTGCGTAACTCCTATCTTAGTGTGCGTTTGTGAAAACGATCCACACAATCTTACAAAGATAGTGAGATTTCTTTTTTTAACCGGGTTATCTCATCGGTGTAAAGCTCTACGGTAAATTGAACAACCCTGACTCTGATTGATTGAATGTAACTAAAAAATTAACGGGTAAACCCATCTAATACACCAGCACGAAATACGCCATCGCAGTTGTCAGGAAAGCACCTAAAAGAATGATAACAGCAACAGGGAGCATAAACCCCATCATTCCGTTGACCGTCGAAGCGATCTGGGAGATGCGCTGCGACCCAAAGACCACGATCCCATTGCACCACGCAGTCGACCCTTCAGTGCAGGCTGGAGCTGCATCGGCAAGAGCTTCCAGGACCGCCTCCTCAACAAGAGGGTAAAAGGCATCGACTTTGACCCTGAGCCCGACCTGATTTCTCCCGGAGATGGTGTTGACCACATGGGTATCAGTTGTTGTGACCTCGCACTCGTCTACATGGTCAAGGAGTCTCCTGCGGATCTCGTCCCGGGTGCCGGTTTGCATATTGTTACCATCGAAAAGAACGTATGCGGTCTTCTGCCCGCCTGCATCAATGACAAGAACCTGGACGCCAAGGTCGCCAAATCCCTCCTGGCGTGAGAACGGAAGCACCCTTGCTGCATATCCCGCAGAGAAACTACCTTGTTTTTCTTTTGCGGTTGCAGCAAACGCAGCATCAGTAGCGCTAAAATACTCCATAGCGAGTTCTGTTGCCGGTGAAACCCCGTTTACCATAGTATCCATGCAATTGTGGGCGTCAACAAACGCGACGTGGCGGAAATATTTCTCTCCGGACCTCATGATCGCAAACCCGACTGAAAAGTCAAGGTCTTCTGTAACTATTGGTGACCGGGTTGCAACAGCAATGACAGTGTCTCCAAATGCCTGAGCAAGCACATCTACCGAGCCGCTCCGGAACCTTGCCGAAGCTGTACAGCGGTTGTTGGAACAGGACAGTGGAAGGCACTGCTTTACTGCGACGCCCACTTTTCTTACCTCCACTTCATCAACCGGATTGAAATCGTGCGTGGCAGAACCGTGAAAGACCATCGAAGCAGAGCCGAGCATGCTATTAAGAATCTTTGGCAGGTTGCTCCCACCGATCTCTCCAAGGGGACCGGGATGGACATTTGGAACCGTGAATATGATCTCCTTCATTCCCTCCCGGTGTATAACAAGGGAGACTTGGGGTACAATCACGCTCTCTCCTATGCTCCGGAAAAAATCGTCAAGCTTCTTGCTGCCCTCAGAGAGGTGCGCAAGAAACGCATTGGCCAGTTCGAGTGGCCCGATCTTGAAGTTGGCTTTCATCGGGCGTTCGATCACGATGATAAAGACAAAGACGCCAAGCGCAAAGCAGATGTGGAGGATGATGGAGAGCTGCAAAAAATGCAGGCCCAAAAAAGGTGCCGCTCCAATGACCGCTACTCCGGAGTGAAGGAGTGCCGGAACCACGACCCGCCGTAAATGGAAATCTACTACCGCTGCAAGAAGGAGCATCCGGAACGTGAATACCAGTGCAAGCGAAGTTGCAAAGAAGACTGGAAACGAGGATCTAAAAAACAGGATTGGTAAGAGCGAGATAAAGAGCGAGATGATAAGGCCAAATGCCGCAGTGAGCCCTGACCAGCCGTAGTCTAGTTTTCCGGAAAACCACCGGGACAATCGTGGCGTCAGAGCAAGAGCTGCAAGTGCCGGGATGAGGTAAGCAGTGATAGGAAAGAGGTTTGGGTGAGTTAAGGAGTTTCCGGTTCCCAAAATCGACATGACCTCAACACAGCCAGAGAGGATTAAGATAAGGCCAAGCGATCTTGCCCATGACGGGCTGGTCACGATATACTTTGAGAGAGCCTCAAGTTTTAGATCCATTTCACCTGTCAACGTGCATCCTTCCTGTTCGGGTTCACCAGCTCTCATTACCTGATGATGGCTGTGAACCTAAAATCGGGTAGAGGAGATGAAGACAATGATCATTGTCTTAGAGGTTTATGTGGATTATTATGGGATGAACGTTTCCGCTCAAGCCGGGACTCAAATGAACCAAAAAAACGTATCCCTTCAAAGAGCCGGGGGAAAATGGGAATCCCGCTTTAACAGATACTGATGAATAGTTCTCCATGCAGTGTTGGGGAAATTTAGTGAATCTGGGTATTCAGTAACGCTCAAAGTAACATTCGCCAGAAGCAAGTTTTTCCCCGGGCTTGAGAGCAAGAACCAAGTTATCGGCATGGTCAAGGCACACGTATGCTGAACAACACCCAAATCCCTGGTACCCGATAGCGTCCTTCTCACAGTATTCGCATTTCATTTTTTCTATCATGTTATTTTCATTTCAACTTCTTTTGATAGATATTTTTCCAGATCGCAATGAGGTCAATAGGGGATATTCCGGTAAAATCTAAAAAAGGGACTGAGATAGGTAATATTCAAAGGTGTTCTGCCAAACAGACGAGAACTTTTGTGAGCAGGACTATAAAAAAATTGATTTGAGCATTATCTGACCAGCGCAAAAAAATTAAGTCACTACCGCTTTGTTGAACCGCCAGCAGGCAAACACGTACATAATCAATGCAAAAACGACAAGACCTCCAAACGAGAGCAGTATGTCATTTGTTGTGTACACGTAATGCGTACCCATGGCCACAAAATCATCGCCAATCGCAAAATATCGGATCCCGTTGATGAGGAGGGTCATCGGGTTGTAAGTCGAGATCACCTTCAAAAATTCCGGGAAAGCATTGAGCGGGTACAGGGCATTGCTTGCAAAGAATATCGGCATGGTGAGCAGCGTCATAATGCCCTGCATTCCTTCGGGAGTTTCCATTGAAATCGCAATTCCTGCCGAGAGGAAGAGAAATCCCAGAGCAAAGACACCGACAAACACTAAAATTCCCAAAACCGCTATGGCGATCTGCACCGCGCTGAACCCGATAAAGAACCCCGCCCCGATAAGGATGCCGAATACCATGATGATGATTGCCTGGATAAATGATTTTGTCATACCCGAAAGTCCGATGCCGATGATCACGTGATCGCGGGGCATGGGACTTGCCAGGATCTCCCGCATGAGTCCCCAGTTCTTGTCAAAGAGAATGATCATCCCCCCAAAGAGACAGGTAAACAGTGTAGTCATCGCAATGATCCCAGCTGCCATAAACGTGAGATACCCGACGGCATGAGAACCTGGAGGAATTGGCACACCGCTCATTAACGAATCAAAACTGCTTGACATGGCAATTCCAAAGAATGCAAGCCAGAGAGCAGGCTGGAGGAGTGACGAGAACAGCATGGTCCTGAACCGGACAAACCGGATCATGTCCCGCCAGTAGATATTTACAAAACCATAATTCATCTCAATGACCTCCCGGGCGAAGAGATATAAACCCGCTTTTTCCTATAGGTTCGTCACGGATCTCTTTTCCGGTATAATAGACAAACACATCGTCCATAGACGGTTTTTTAAGATTTACCGTATCGATGCTAATCCCTGCATTGTGCAGACGTTCCATAATCGTGGGGAGGACTTTTGTCCCGTCTTCATTAACACTGACTAAAAATCCACGTTTTTTTGTGATTATATCCTTAACAGATGATAAATTTCTGAGTTGTTGAATCGCAGTATCGTTATCGCTGGTCTCTAAGTAGATGATGTCCTGACCAAGAGTATTTTTCAATTCCCATGAAGTACCGGAGATGATGATCTTACCGTTGTCAATGATGCTTATCCGGTCTGATAGTTGGTCCGCCTCATCCATGTAATGCGTTGTTAAAAAGATCGTTGTGCCTTCCTTGTTCACATCCTTGATATAATCCCACATGCGCATTCGGGTCTGAGGGTCGAGACCGATCGTTGGTTCATCTAAAAAAAGCACTTTCGGGCGCGTCATGAGTCCCCGTGCAATCTCAAGCCGGCGTTTCATGCCACCGCTCAAGTTCTTGGTCCTGACATCACGTTTGTTTTCGAGCTGGACAAGCGTTAACAATTCTTCGATGCGCTTCCTGCGATCAGCGTGAGGCATGGAGTAGAGTTTGCCATGGAACTCAAGACTTTCCCACACGGTCATGTCCCGGTCAAGGGTGATCTCCTGAAAGACAATGCCAATTGATTCCCTGACCTTCTGGGGATCTTTTATCACATCATAACCGGCCACACTCGCTTTTCCTTTTTGCAGTGCGAGCAGCGTGATAAGCACGTTTATCGCGGTGCTCTTACCGGCCCCGTTTGGTCCAAGGAATGAGAAGATCTCACCTTTTTTAACCGTGAAACTGATCCCATCAACCGCCTTGAAATCGCCATACGAAAATTCCAGATTTTCAACGGTGATTATTGCCTCATTTTCAGTTAGTGATTGTGCTGCCATGCTGTTCCACCTCCCCAATAAATTTTAAGACCCATTTTTTCTCGGTTTCAAGATGCGCAAGTGTGCGGTCAAAAAGGGCAAGCACAAAAAAAGGGCGTTTCTCTTGCACTTTCTGCTCACGGATCTGCCTGACATGTTCGATTACTTTGTCAAGTCCGGTTAGACGCTCTCGAAGGCATGCAACAGTTTCCTGTTCCGGAATGAGCGTGAGATGGGCAATGCCGAGATCAAAAGGTGAACGGTTCCTTGTGTTCAATGAGAGAAATGAACGCACAGTGCGCTTCATCATATCGAGTCCGGCAGCAGTGATCGTGTATACCTTTCGCGAGGGTTTATCCTCCTGCTGTTCGCAGGAACTGGTGATCAACTTTTTTGATTCAAGCCGTTTAAGCACATAATAGATGGAGGAAAAACCGATATCTGTCCAGTGCCGCATCCCCCGCTCTTCAATAATTTTTTCTATGGTATACCCGTAGAGCGGGCTTTCGCACAGGAGCCCGAGGACTGCTGCCTCCCGCTCATTGATAATGGGATCCGATTGTTCCATATCTGTAATATTCTAATCATAGAACATAAAAAATATTGGTTTCTGCTAAATTTGGCGTTCAGTAGCGATTAGGTAATTAAAAAATTGAGACGATGGATAACGTGCTCTGGATAATAATTCGCAGGGTACGTTTCAATCCACGATCCTACGCGACCCTTGTCATTTCATCTGAAATTTCGATCTGACGAAAAATGATCACTTTTTCATGGATAAATTATAAACAAATGTTAAGGTTTCGCTGTGACGCTTGACAATAATCCGGAAATAAAGGCCCCGGAAAAGGACGGTCTGAAGAAAGGAAACGCTCAAGAACAATCTGTTTTTAGCAAAAGTACAATTGTCGCCATCATCGGCATCGCAGTGGTAATTGTGATTCTGCTTGCAGCCGGGTTTACACAAAATATGCCGGGTCAGGGAACAGTTATCCCTCCATCGACCTGTGCTGAAAAAACCCTCACCTTTGTCAATAACAATCTTGTTTCTCCCGGTACATCTGCCTCGCTCACGTCCATTACTGAAAACCGGGGAATATACGAGATGCAGATTTCCTATGGGGGTAGGGATATGACGATCTTTACAACCCGTGACTGTTCTTCCCTGTTTACCAGCAGGATTGATATGACAGGAACAACGGGAAGCCGTACGGTTACGGCACAACCCGCTGCTCCTCCAATAAAAACAGAACGACCGGTAGTAGATCTTTACGTCATGGCCTTCTGCCCGGGTGGCACCTATGCCGGAAATGTGATGAAACCTGTCGCAGCCCTGCTCGGTCCAAAAGCAGATATTCGTGTGAGGTATCTGACAACCTCAACCGGGACAACTGTTGCATCTGTCCAGTCATTGCATGGAATGTCAGAAGTAAAAGAAGATCTGCGCCAGATCTGCATTCTTAAAAAGAACCCGGAAAAATTCTGGGAATATTTAGGAAAGTTCAATGATGCGTGCTATCCACAATACCAGAATGCAGCTCTGTTGGATGCCTGCCAGGTAAATGTCACTATGGCTGTTGGGATTGATTCAAAGATGCTCGAGTCCTGTGCCAGCGGAAAAGAAGGTCTCGATCTGCTCAGAGCGGATGAGGCACTTTCGTATAAGGATGGTGCAAGTTCATCGCCAACCCTCAACATCAACGGACAGGAGTACCGTGGAACGCGAACTCCTGATGCCTATAAGCAGGCAATCTGCGATCGTTTTGTCACTCCTCCGGCTGAGTGCTCCACCATACTTCCCCCATTGTCGGGGACTACGGTGAGTGGAGTGTGCGGGTGATTTAGGATTACAATTTTTTTCTCTTTTTTTAATCCATAACCCATTAACGCACCTCTCTCATATTCTGGCAGGATTTTAAAACAAATTCCGAAAATCAAAGCATCTATACCTATTTGACTTTCCACAACCAATAATTCAGCACAATGTCAGTCGAGCCCGTCTTCCGATACAAACAATGTCTCATCATCAGAAATGATATCAAGATGAGCTGTGGCAAGCGATGCGCCCAGGCATCGCACGCATCCATTGGTGCGTACAATGGAGCGGACAAGGCACTGGCAAAAGCGTGGCTCGCAGAAGGACAGAAGAAAGTTGTGCTCAAGGCCAATGACGAAAGAACATTGCACGAGATCAGGGTGATTGCGGAACGTTCCGGTATCTCCCACTCCCTCATCCAGGATGCTGGCATGACCGAGATCCCGCCCGGGACGATCACAGCCCTCGGGCTTGGACCTGCGAAAAGCGAAGACCTCGACAAGATCACCGGCACGCTCACCCTGTTATGAAACCGAGCACGTATCCACTCGAACGCGAACTCGGCATGCGCTATTACGCGAGCGATGCGGAAGGGTTCGGTGGCAGGCTTCGATCATCTCCAGAAGATTTCCTTGTCGAAGAGATCCCGCTTCCGGAAAAAGGCGGCACTACCGGCCCGTATCTCATCTGCCTGCTCATAAAAAAGAACTGGGAACTCCAACATGCAGTCAAAGAGATAGCAAAACGGCTCGGTATCAGCCACCGCCGCATTGGATGGGCTGGCACAAAAGATCGGAATGCAATAACAAAGCAGTGGATTTCGATCTATAATGTGACTGCAGAGCAGGTTACAGCAATCCATCTCAAGGACATCATGTTAGAGCCAGTGAGACAATCCAACGAAGCACTGGCACTGGGTCAGCTGCTGGGGAACAGGTTTGATCTGGTCATACAGGACACCAAATCCCCGGATCTCGTTCAACAGGTTCAGGCCCTGACCGGCACCGCATCGGACGGCGTCCCGAACTACTTCGGGCTCCAGCGTTTCGGTGCAATCCGTCCGGTCACCCACCGGGTTGGGGAATGGATCCTACGCGGCGATTTTGAACAGGCCGTAGTTACGTATGTGGGCCAGGAATTTCCCGGCGAAGTGGACCCGGTCAAGACCATACGATCAGACTTTTTAGCCACCCGTGATCCGGAACCTGCGCTGCGAAACCTTCCGGTCCATATGGCGTTCGAACGTTCGATGCTTCATCACCTCTATACTCACCCGGGCGATTATCCGGGTGCCCTTAAGGAATTGCCGCCAAAACTCCTGTCCCTGTTTGTCTCAGCCTTCCAGTCATACCTGTTCAATTGTGCGCTCAGCCAGCGGTTCGATGACGGGGGCACACTCAACGACCCGGTTCCCGGTGACAAGCTGATCTTTGCAAACGGGCGCACAGATACAGTCACTGCAACAAATACCAACGCTGTTTCGATCCACATTAGGAGAGGACGCTGCAATATAGCGCTGTTTATGCCCGGTAAAACAAAAGCGGAAGCAACAACGCTGGGGGAACAAATCATGGAATCGCTTCTGTTAAAACATCACATAACTGCAGAAAATTTCGAACAAGCATCGACGTTTGTCAGCACAAAATTTGATGGTGCCTGGCGCCCGATCACGTTAAAAACCGAGATTGAATCCACAATAGAAAATGCCAATGTGCGGCTGAAGTTCACATTGCCGCCCGGCCATTATGCAACAACCGTCTGCCGCGAATTTATGAAAGCAGACCCGTTACAGATGATATAATCAGACATCAGTTCCGCAACTTTGCCATCTTCTTTGCGCCGCTTATCGCATCGTTTAAGTTGCCCAGTTCATCGATAATATTGATTTTTACCGCATCGGCACCACGGATCACACGACCGTCCTGGATATCCGAACGTGAGATCATCCGCTGGGAGGTTACATCAGCAATGAATGTCTCGAAACTGTCATCAACGATCTTCTGGGCATAAGTTTCTTCATCACTACTAAGCGGTCGGGCTTCTGAACCCATATCCTTCTTGCTGCCGGACTTTACCACACTTAAATTGTAACCTTCCTTTTCCATCCAGCGGCTGATATCGGAAAATTTCCAGATTACGCCAACACCGGCTGTGAACGTATCCGGGTTGGCATAGATCCGGTCTGCATGAGAACTCACGTAATAGGCAGCCGAAGTTCCCATATCGCCCATGGAGACAATGACCGGCTTTTTTGTTTTTGCATATTCAAGATCCCCAATAATTTCCTGCGCAGCCGCAGGTGTACCACCGGGACTGTTTACCCGCAGCACAATTGCTTCTACCATCGGATCATCAGCAGCCTGCCGTAACTCTTTTCCCACCACTTCGCTGCCAATACTGTCTCCATCGGACACTTCACCGGTCACCATGGTGCCTTCCATACGGACGATGGTTACGCCCATCTGGTCACCATGGGTGTAGTAAAATGCGGTAATCATAATCCCAAATACTACAATAATCCCGAAGATAAGGATCAAAAACCATTTCAGTCCTGGATGGGATGGGGGTTTTACAGACCCGGAAGGAACGAAAGTATAGGTACCATCCATCTGTTACTCCTTTGTATAGAGGACATCAAACTCGGAGACGAGGTTACTGCCACACATATAATATTTCTTTAAATTGAGACGGATCATCTCATCTTCGGCATTGATATGCATGCCCCCGACAAGTGACGGGGTATCGGCACCCCCTACAATAAACGGCAGGTGTATGAGGCGGATCTCATCAACAAGCCGGTCATGGAGCATGTGCCAGTTAAGCGTTGGTCCCCCCTCAATCATCAGCTTGTTGACGCCGAATTTTTCCTTGAGAATTTTTAAGAGGAGCGGAAGTTCAACATGAGTTTTACCGGCAATAATCACATGCGCTCCTTTCTTTTTTATTGCATCAGTCCGCTCTTTGGGAGCTATTTCACAGACTGCAATCGCGGTGGGTGCATCTGTTCCAAGTACGTTTGCATCGAGGGGGATATCTGCCATGCTACACGGAATTACCCGCAGTGGACTCTTGCCCTCAACATAGCGCACAGTGAGAAACGAATTATCGATGCGGATTGTATTGGCCCCTACCATTATCGCATCATATTCTGCCCTTGTATTGTGGAGCAAAAGCTCGGTCTCGTGGGCCATATATTTCATCAGGATCTTGGAAGATGCGCCCTTTTTTAATGTCAGTTTCCCGTCAGCAGTGATCTCTGACATCATCAGTACATATGGGCGATCAATGGGTTGGGTCATTGCAACTTCAGCTCACCGGTTACATTGGGCGGGTGATATAAATAAAGTGATGATAGGACGATTCGCCTCTTCCGACGCTATATAGCAATTATTAAACGTTTAAGTTCCTATGATTTGAGCTATGAACATTACTGCACTCCGTCCAAGGTTTACCAGATACTTTGAGCCGGTCGCAGAGGTCTTTGTCAGGATCGGCATCACGCCCAACCAGATCTCATTGCTTGCGCTTCTTGCGGGCATTGCGTGCGCTGTCCTGTTTTTTCAGCGACTGTTTTTCTTAGGAGCTCTTTTTCTGCTGCTATCTGCAATCTTTGACCTTATTGATGGGAGTGTAGCAAGAAAGACCAATGCTCATACGGATTTTGGGGCAGTCTTTGACTGGATTGTGGACAAGTATGTCGATGCCCTCGTGCTGCTTGGCGTAGGACTGAGCGGTATTGCGATCGTCAGCCAGTACTTTGCTGTTCCCCCGCTTGCGGATTTTGCTGTTGTTGCATTTGCCATCATCGGTTCTCTGATGAACACATTCATCAAACCGGTTGTCTATGCAGAGATCGGCTATCACGAAAAAGTTGAAGGAAAGATCGACGATCCCCTTGAAGGAGTAGGTTTTTTCGGCCGACCCGAAACCATTCTGGTATTGATTCTCGGAGGGGTATCGGGATTTATCTGGGTGTCTGTGATAATCATTGCAGTCTGTACAAATCTTTCTGCAATCCAGCGGATTATCTATCTTTATAAAACGCTCTCTTAATCTCACCATAGTAGAGCTGATAGAGGTCATCGGCAAAACTTCCGAGTTTTGGAATAAGTGTGAACAGTCCGTACGCGATCATGACCAGACAGACAAGAGCCAGTAGTTCTGCAATCACATTGTGAGCCCAGAAGAAACTCTCGTAACCCAGTTCACCGTTGCTGGCAATCTCCGGGTAATAGGGAAACATCTGGTTAGTGTAAGCGATGATGACAAACGCATTTCTTAAAAGATTTAAGATATAGATTGTCGGGACAATGATGAGGAGAGCATAGCATTTCTGCTTAATTGTTGTAGGGACTGCCGCTGCAACTCCCAGCATGATCGCAATGCTCTGAATGCCAGTGCACCCCAAAATGATCTCTACTCTGAAACTATTCCGGGCTATGATATTCCAATCGGTATTGGTCACATTGAACTGTAGCAGGTCAAGTATCCAGATCACCTGTCCCACAACAACTGCAATAAGCCAATCCCCAAGAGCAGGAATGTACTCAAACGGTGCGTAGATGATAAAAGCAACCGCAGCTGCCCGTGACAGGTGCATCACCCGGTCATCTTCAGTGAGAAGGTATCTGGCAGTGATCACAAGAAATGGCACGGAAAGTGCAGCAATCACCGGATACATGAAATTATTTTCAGAAAAATATTCCGGTAACTTGACAAACAGTGCCAGAACAATAAAAGTCCAGCCTAATATTGCTGCATATTTCCGGTGCCGACCTGGAATGAGGAACAGAAGAAATCCAATACAGGAGATCAGCACCAGATACTCGATCATTACACAATTATTCACTCCTTAACAAAAAAAGGATTCTGAAAATTGGACTCTCCTTATTATTGCAAACCGTAGAAATGGACGTTTTTGTATGCAATGAAAATTATCCCAGCGTTAAAAAAAATCCGGTCGAAATCTGTAGTCCCGGACAAAAGGATTAATCTTCTTTGCTCACTCATGGAATTGCGATGTTCTGTCCTGAATGTAAGACGATGATGATCTCTTCGGGGGGTCAGCTTAAGTGCCGGAAATGCGGGTATATTCGTAATATTGAAGTTGCCGATCAGATGAAAACCCGTAAGATGCGCACGGAAAATGAAATCACGATTGTGGACGATGAAGAGGATAAAATCAAAACCATGCCCACCATCCAGATCAAATGCCCAAAATGCGAGCACAATCTTGCCTTCTGGTGGCTCCGCCAGTTGCGGGCTGCAGATGAAAGCGAGGTGCGGTTCTTCCGGTGCACGGAATGTGGACACACCTGGCGACAATATGATTAGATAAGAATCATATTTTCAGAATTTCCTTTTTTACTATCACGGATCCTCCGTCTGTTTAACTTTTATATTTAGAATGTTGTACACACCGTTACACAGACATCAAACTCCGGATTAAGCATGCAATCCCCCAACCAGTCAAAGAACGTGTTATAATGAAATATTCCTGGCGGATATGACAACATTGCCTAAAGGGATGATACCACTTACAACGGGGGAGAGGTTGAGTAAAAAGGATTGTACCGACAGTATACGATGCTTATTTATATACTAAAAACCTTTTTCTTTATATACCCCTAAAAGAAGATTGTAGATTTTCACGAGGTTATTCGTCATAAAAAAATTTTAATGACGAAAAAATGAGGTGATAATAAATATGAAGGTCAAACCAGAAGATTCCCTCAAGATCGAAAACATTGTTGCTTCAGCAAAGGTAACTGATTATCTGGATTTACCCGATATTGCATCCAAAATCCCGGGCTCCGAATACAACAAGAAACGTTTTCCCGGAGTTGTACTCCGGATGCAGAATCCAAAAATCGCAGCACTTGTATTTGGTTCGGGAAAAGTAGTATTAACCGGTGCAAAGAGTGTTGAAAGCCTGAGTAAAGGTCTTAATATCCTAGGCGGACTCCTGCGTGAACTGGGGATCGACATACCAAAAAAACCGGAATACAAGATCCAGAATATTGTCACTTCAGCAGATCTTGCCATTCCCATAAATCTCAATAAGATCGCTGTTGGATTTAACCTTGACCGGATTGAGTACGAACCTGAACAGTTCCCCGGACTTGTATACCGTCTTGACGTCCCAAAAGTTGTCGTTCTCCTGTTTGGATCCGGCAAGCTGATCATCACGGGTGGCAAGCAACCTGAAGATGCCAGTAAAGCGGTGATCAAGATTATCTCTGACCTTCGCAGTATAGGTATGTTCTGACCGGTTTTTCATATCGTTTTTTTTTTAATTTTTTAGGGTATTCACCCCCCTTAATATATAACGGGGCTTTAATTTTAAAAAAATACAATATATAAACTGCACGATCATTGCACTGCAATACGCGAGCATATATATGGATTAATAGATATATGAAAGTGGTAGTTTTTAAAAAAAATAGTGTGGATGTGATGCATGAGGACCGAAAATGTACAGTATTTCACGGAAAAGGAAGAGGAGTTTGCAAACCTCTTAATCGAGATAGGGACCAAGAGAAATGTAGCAAAGGTGCTGGTATTTCTTGCAAATACTCCTGAAGCCACCTCACGGGCAATTGAGCGGGGAACCGATCTCCGACAGCCGGAAGTCAGCATAGCAATGCGCTACCTGCTCGAACAGCACTGGATCTCAAACCGCGAGAGCAAGGCCGAGAGCAAAGGTCGCCCGGTAAAAATCTACGAACTGGCAAAACCGATTCAACAGATTATGGACAGCATCGAAAAAGAGAAGAAGAAAGAGGCGAACAACCAGCTCGCCCTTGTCCACAAATTACGAAATTATATCAGTTAAGGTATTACCCTGCTACTTTTTTTTCCACCGACAATGACGGTGGTTTTTTGAGTGAACCCACAAAAGAGCCCACTCTCAACAACTCCGGGAATAAGACCAATCGCTGCTTCAAGTTTTTCGGGCTTTGTAATCTTTTTGAATTTTGCATCAATGATGAAATTCATATTATCGGTAATCACCGGGCCGTCTTTTTTCATACCGTCCCTCAACACCGGGATACATCCCATCGCAGTCAGTTGATCCATTACGGGCCGTATGGCAAATGGAATAATCTCCACCGGGACCAATCCATCAAGACAGGTCACCATCTTCTGCTCATCAACTACCACGATGAACTGTTGTGCTGCGGCAGCCACGCATTTTTCCCGGGTATGGGCAGCTCCCCGACCTTTGATTAGCCGCAACTGCGGGTCAACTTCATCTGCACCATCAATCGCGAGATCAATTACCGGATGATCATCGAGCGTTGTTAACGGTATATTATATTCACGCGCCCTCATTGCGGTCTGAAAAGAAGTCGGAATACCGGCAATTGTGAGGCCATCATGAATGCGTTGGGACAACCGTTCCATGGTATACATGACCGTAGAACCCGTGCCAAGTCCGATGATCATGCCGTCTTTTACCATCTCTGCTGCCTTGTAGCCAGCTGCACGTTTGGCTACGGAAGGATCACTAGTCATTGAGTCCATTAAAGTGATAGATATCAGTAAAGGAATTATTAAAACTGGTTATTTGGTGGCAGGTATTAGTATATTTCACCAGACGCTTACTTGAGAAAACGAAACTTATCGCCAAAGGGGATGAACACTGCTCATATACGAATAAACAATGGATACCCGCTCTCAATGGGGTTTTTTGTGTAATTTCTAAAAAGATCACAACCAATCAAATTAGAATGAGAGGCTTAAATCTTAATCCGAGCAATCTTTAAGCGCGATAAAAATCATGGCCTTGGTTTTAAGTCTTAATCAACAATCCAGTTCCATTGCGGTGATTTAAGTTTGGCATCAAAGTAAACCTATATATAGAACTACAATACAACAGATATTAGAAAAACACGAAAAGGATGCACTATGAATGATGCAGAACGCAGTGAAGAGAAAACCGGCAATGAATATACCGGTACTTCGGATACTGCCCCTTTGACCAGCCAGACGGATTCAACCGCTCTGGACGAGCAAAAGAAGGCTTTTTCCGAACTCAATGATCGGTACTTACGGCTGGCTGCGGATTTTGAAAATTTCAAAAAACGCACAGCACGTGACCGTGAAACGATTACGAATCTGGCAAATGAACGATTCGCTGTAGACATTATCGAAGTGCTCGACAACTTTGAGCGGGCGATTAAGGCAGATGATGCTCACCTGCGTGAGGGAATCGTACAGATTCAGCACCTGCTCTCATCACAGTTGCAGCGCCACGGCATCACGCAAGTAGATGCTCTCAACAAACCCTTCAACCCGGCAGAGCATGAGGCAATTGCACATGTGCCGTCTGAAGAAGCAGAAGGGATAGTTGTTGATGAAGTGGCACGCGGGTATCGTATGCATGACAAGGTAATCCGGTACGCAAAAGTTGCAGTATCGAAAGGAAATCACTAAAAGGAGGTAAAAAATTATGGCACATGAGAAAGTTTTGGGAATTGATCTGGGAACAACGTATTCCTGTATGTCGATTATGGAAGCGGGAAAACCGATTGTTATCCCGAATTCTGAAGGTGGGCGAACAACTGCATCGGTTGTTGCCTTCACAAAAGAAGGCGAACGTCTGGTAGGCAGTCTTGCAAAGCGGCAGGCCGTGACCAACCCGCAGAGAACAATCCAGTCCATCAAACGGAAGATGGGCACTACTGAAAAGATCAAGATCGATGATAAGAATTACACCCCTCAGGAGATCTCGTCGATGATCCTGCAAAAACTAAAAGTTGATGCAGAGGCATATCTTGGTGAGAAGATCACAAAAGCAGTGGTCACGGTACCTGCCTATTTCAATGATGCCCAGCGGCAGGCAACCAAGGATGCCGGCAAGATCGCCGGATTGGATGTAATGCGTATCATCAATGAGCCTACCGCAAGCGCGCTTGCGTATGGCATTGACAAGGAACAGGATGCGACCGTTCTTGTCTACGATCTCGGTGGCGGCACGTTTGATGTCTCCATCCTCACGCTCGGAGACGGCGTCTTTGAAGTAAAATCTACAGCGGGAAACAATCATCTTGGTGGAGACGACTTCGACCAGCGGGTCACCGATTATCTTGTTGAGGAATTTAAGAAGAAAGAAGGTATCGACCTGCGCACGGACCCATATGCCATGCAGCGCCTGCGCGATGCTTCAGAGAATGCAAAGATCGAACTCTCGCAACGCCAGAGCACCAACATAAACCTGCCCTACATCACGCAGGACAAGAGTGGCCCGAAGTTCTTGAACATCGATCTCACCAAGGCAAAACTCGAACAACTGATTGGCGATCTGGTTGAATCCACTGTTGGCCCGGTCAAGCAGGCACTCAGTGATGCAAAACTTGAGCCAAAAGATATAGACCACGTCCTGCTCGTAGGGGGATCAACACGAGTCCCGCTCGTTCAGGATACCGTTAAAAAACTGCTCGGAAAAGAACCCGACAAGGGACTTAACCCGGATGAATGTGTGGCACTCGGTGCAGGCATTCAGGGCGCAGTCCTGACTGGAGAGACAAAAGATATTGTTCTCCTGGATGTAACACCGCTCACTCTCGGAATCGAGACATTAGGTGGCATAGCAACAAAACTCATTGAGCGTAATACAACAATCCCGACACGGAAAAGCCAGATCTTCTCAACTGCTGCTGATGGCCAGACAAGTGTTGAGATCCATGTAGTACAAGGTGAACGTGCGCTTGCAAAAGACAACTTCACACTCGGCAAATTCCAGTTGACGGGGATTCCTCCGGCTCCTCGTGGTATTCCACAGGTTGAAGTCACATTCGATATCGATTCGAACGGTATCATCCATGTGTCTGCAAAGGACCTTGGCACCGGCAACCAGCAGAACATCTCGATCAAAGGCGACAAAAAACTCTCTGATGAAGATATCAAGAAGATGATGGATGCCGCAAAAATGTATGAGAACGAAGACAAACAGAAACGCGATGAGATCGAGCTGCACAATCAGGCCGACACGGCAGTCTTCACTGCTGAGAAAATGCTCAAAGAGAGTGGTGACAAGCTCGAACCTGAAGACAAAACAAAGGTTGAAGAGAGCGCTGCTGCTGTGAAAAAAGCACTGGCAGATGATAATCTCGATGAGATCAAGAAGACCATGGAAGCACTCACCGAAGCAGTATATGCTGTGACAACCAAGATCTACCAGAAGGTTCAGGCAGAGCAGGCAGCTCAACAGCAACAGTCTGCTGGTGCCGGCTCTCCACCAAACCCGGATACCAAAGAAGATGACAATGTCGTCAATGCCGATTACAAGGTAAAAGAAGAGTGAATTAAATTATGGGCGCAGGAGATTATTACGAGACTCTCGGCATACCACGGAATGCCGATGAAAAGGAAGTAAAGAAAGCCTACCGCAACCTCGCCCGTAAATATCACCCGGATGTCTGCAAAGAACCGGGAGCCGAAGAGAAGTTCAAGAAGATCAACGAAGCCTACAGCGTCCTTTCCGATGAACAAAAGAAAGGCCAGTATGATAACATGGGTCACGAGACATTCACCAATGCCTCAAAAGGCTCCTATACCGGGGGAGGGCATGGCGGCGGAGGATTCTCTTCTGACTTCTCCGGTTTTGGGGATATCTTTGATTTTTTTGGCGGGGGACAGCGGCGCTCAGGCCCCCAACCAGGCGCAGATCTTCTCATGCGCATCCAGATCCGGCTTGAGGATGCAGTTTCTGGTATGGATCGCGAGATCGAAGTGATGCATACTGAACCGTGCACGGCCTGCAGTGGTTCCGGCAGTGAGACAAAACGACTTAACACATGTCCCCGCTGTGGGGGAACCGGTCAGATGCGACAGACCGCCAACTCAGCCTTTGGCCAGTTTGTCCGCATGACGCCCTGTACACAGTGTGGTGGAAAAGGCAAAATCCCTGAGAAGGTTTGTAAAACCTGCCGGGGTTCCGGTCATACCCGCGTGAAGAGAAAAGTCTCTGTACATATCCCTGCAGGGATTGACAATGGCATGCGGCTTCGCATGGAAGGGTATGGAGAAGCCGGTGATTACGGCGCTGCCAATGGCGACTTGTTCATCGAAGTGTACGTCCAGACCCATGATCGGTTTGTGAGAACTGGGGATAATCTTGAGACCACGATTGAGATCAGCCCGGCACAGGCAGCTCTTGGTACCTCAGTAGAGATCGAAACCATTGACAAACGTCATATCGATCTCAAAGTTCCTGCAGGAATACAATATAATTCTGCATTAAAACTTGGAGGCGAAGGAGTAAAGCGTCGCGGACATCCGGGGGATCTGCTCGTAAGAGTAAAAATTGTTACACCAAAATCCATGAGTAGTGAACAGAGAGATCTTTACCAGAAACTTGCCGATCTCGAAGGCAGTTCCAATCCGAGCGGGGGATTTTTCTCAGGCATCATGGGAAAGAAAAAAGGAAAACATTAGTAAATTTTTCATTCCATTGTTTTTTCATATTTTTTACGCACTTATTTTTAGTTCCTGCATGTAATGGGATAAGGATGAAGCTGCTCTTTGAGCTTTCCGGAGAGAATCCGACACTGCCCTTTGCAGAACTTGCCTGTATCGGCACTATTCTTGAGGAGCGCCTGCAGGTTGCTGTTGTTGACTGCCCTCACCCGGAAGATGCAAAACGACTTGCCATGACACAGGTAGTGCTCGAATATCTGGGGGATTGTGAACCCCAAATTCCGGCATTTAAAAATTTACTCAAAGAACTGGCAATTACTACAACCCGCACGTTTGCCGGAAGGGCAAAAAAAATCCATGGGGGGTTAAATGAACACAATCCCTCATCGCAACGGGAGTTCGAACGCGCAATCGGGGATATGATATCGGGACCGGTATCTTTAAACAACCCAGAGACTGAGTATCGTGCAATCCTTTCTGAAGACAAATGTTATTTTGGTAAAGTCCTCTTCTCGATTAACCGTTCCGGCTATGATGCGAGAAATCCTGGGAAACGTGATTTTTTTCACCCGGGGGTGATGATGCCCAGAATGGCGCGGACGCTGGCAAATATTGCCGGAGTTCAGGTTGGAGATCGCGTTCTCGATCCATTCTGCGGTACTGGCGGAATTCTTATTGAAGCAGAGCTGCTGGGGGCAACTGCAATTGGCAGTGATTTTGATCCATTGATGGTGCAGGGAAGCCGGCAGAATGTTTTACAATCTTTACTGATGCTTGCTGATGCAACCCGGTTACCGTTTAAGGATCATTCGATCGATTCTGTTGTCACTGATCTGCCCTACGGTCAGTCAGTCTGTATTAAAAAAGCAGATACTATGGATAACCTCTATGCTAACGCACTGGATGAGATAGCCCGCGTCTTAAAAATCGGGCGGAGGGCAGTTATTGTAACACATCAGGATATTTCCGGTATTGCCCGGCAGCACATGACCGTTCATGAGCAGCACAAACAGCGCGTGCACAAGAGTCTTACCCGGCGCGTTCTTGTGCTTGGCCATTAATACACCCGTTTTTTTAAGAATTATTTATGATGGATCCACGCCAGATATGATACAGTTGTTATGTACGTTAAAAAAATAATCCGCACGGGATTTTTCTTTTTCCTTCTTCTGGTTTTTTGCACCATTCCGGTATTGGCATATTCTCCTGATGCCACAGACTTGTACGCACAAGGAAACCTCCTGATGAAAAATAAAAATTACAGCCAGGCTATCGCTGCCTATGAAAAAGCCACTTCAATTGCCCCGGATTATTATGAAGCCTGGAATAGCAAAGCTGATGCCTTAAACCGGGCACAACAATTCAAAGAAGCACTCGCTGCATCGGATAAAACCCTGTCTTTGAATCCTGAATATGTGCAGGGATGGATCAACCGTGGCTATATCCTCTACAATCTTGGCAGAACTGATGACGAACTGAAAGCCTATGAAAAGGCGATATCACTCGATCCATCAAATCCTGAGGCATGGTTCAACAAAGGCTATTCCCTTGCTGGTATGAAACGGTATGACGAGGCCATTTCCGTATTTGATAAAGTCCAGTCACTCGAACCCAATTATCCGAATCTTGCCGCAAACCGGCGTATTGCAGAACAGAGCCGCGATGCAGCAACGCCATGGTATGTTAAAAACGCTCTCACCATTGGAATTATCGCCCTTTTTGCCATTGGGGCAATCGCGTGGTTCGTTTCGGTAAGGAAAGAATACTAATCTTTTTGGTTCTTCATTGATCAGTGCGGGAAAACCTTTTATTAAAAATCTGGCGTCGTCAGCGTTTTGAGTGGGTAATATATGTTATCAAAAATTTGTTTGTGAGGTTCCCTCAACTAAGGACCTCTTTTCAGGCACGGCGGGGCAATATCGTTTCAACATTTTAGTCATTAAAACCGCCGCGGGAGTGTCCCCTCGGGAGTGGCGACGTTTATCATTTTCTGGGGAATAGAAGCATCCATCATAATCTTTGGAATCTACTCAACTCCTTGCGTAGTCCATTCAAATTCGCGATAAGCAATCTTTTTCTCATAGGTCTCTCCTTTTTTCCAGTAGCTAAAAACCGGTTATTCAAACAAAAAAAAAGAAAAATCCCGGGAGAACCGGATTACCTGGATTTGTCGTAACAGATCTGTGCATCTTCATGCTTGCCAATCGTATCCAGTATTCCTCCAATATCCTTCCAAATCTCTTTTCTGGATGCATCCAGCTCCAGCGCATGCTTGAATACCGTTAGGGCATCCTGGTATTTTTTCATTTCCTTTAAGGAGCGTCCCTTGTGGATCCATGCATCCACAAATTCAGGCTGGAGTGTGATCATATCGGAGTATGCCTCCACTGCCTCATCATACCGTCCCAGTGCATCAAGTGCACTACCCTTAGTGAAGTGGGCGATAGAAAAGGTTGGATCAATTGATATCGCCCGGTCGTATGAGTCCAGAGCTTCCTTATCTTTATTCTGACCTGCCAGTGACATTCCATGACGAGTCCAGCCAACAACATTTTCGGGATTGATTTCAAGGCCCTGTTCATATGCAGATTGTGCTTCTTTAAATTTCCCCAAATCATAAAAGGCATTGCCTTTGCCTATATAAGCTTCTGCTAATGTCTCGTCGTGCTCCAGTGCACGGTCAAAAGCATCGATGGCATCGCGTGCCATACCCAGTTCAGCCAGGGCAACACCTTTGTGAGCGAATGTAGATGCAACATGATCGATCTCAAGTGCACGGTCGTAGGATTGGATAGCTTCCCGGTACTGCTCAAGTGTTGCATATGCAATACCACGGTACACAAAAATTTCCGCTGAACGGGGCTTATTCTCAAGTGCATGGTTGTATGCGGTGATCGCGGCATCAACATTACCCAGTTCTGCGTAGGCTCTTCCCATCCAGAAAAATGCAGGTGCGCAGGTAGGAGAACACTCGATTGCGTGTTCGAATGCGGAAATGGCCCATTCATAATTACCCAGAGAGAAATATGCTCTTCCATTTTCATAAAGCGCATGAGCAAATCCGGGATTAATTGCCAGTAACCGATCGAATGCGACAATGGCATCTTTAAAATTCTCATTGCGTATCAGGGCACGTCCTTTTTCAAACAGTGCCTCTTCAGAATCCGGTTTTATAGCAAGTGCTGAATCAAAAGCAGCGACCGCATCACCATACCGTTTAATCCGGGCAAGGGCAATTCCTTTGTACTGGAATGCTTCATAGTACCGGGAATTAAGGGTCAACGCTTTTTCAAACAAGGCAATTGCATCATCATACTGTTCCCGGTGAACCAATGCAACACCCTTGTGATAAAACGCCTCGGGATAGGCAGGCTGGTGTTCCAGAGCCAGATCAAAGGCATCAACAGCTTCTGTGTACCGTTTCAGCTGGATCAGGGCTATGCCCCGGTATAAGTAGGGAACCGCGTAGGCAGGGTCAATTGCAACGGCACGATCATAGCAGTCCAGCGCGGAATCGTAACTGCCAAGATTTGTCTCGGCAATACCTCGATAGAGCCATGAATCAGCGTAAGTCCCGTTTTGTGCGAGAGCTTTATCAAAAGCGCTGATGGCCTCGTGATACATTGAAAGTCCAGAGAGTGCTTGTCCTTTCTGGAAGTATGCTTCAGCGCACCGGGGACGCAAAGAAAGGGCGGCATCCAGATTTCTAATCGCTTCCTGGTACCTTCCCAGACGGACATTTGATACACTGAGATTGTAATGTGCCTGTGCATCTTTGCTATCAATGCCCAGTGCTTTGTTATAGCAGCTGATCGCTTCCTGCTCTTTAGACAATGCAGAAAGTGCGATACCTTTTCCGGTCCAGATCATCGCAGCGGTCGGGCGGATGCGAAGCGCAGGATCAAATGCTGCAATTGCATCTTCATATCGTCTAAGCCGTATAAGTGCCCGACCTTTCTGGTAGAGTGCATCAATATTTTTCGGTTCGATCGAGATGGCATTTTCAAACGATTGTGTTGCCTCTTTGTACATTCCCAGTTGGAAGAGCGAACGTCCCTTATTAAAAAAGGCAAGCGTGTAATCAGGACGTATCTCAAGCGCCCGGGCAAATGCTTCAATCGCATCTTCGTACCCTCCAAGAGCAAAAAGTGCACTACCTTTCAGGTACCATGCCTCAGCATTGGACTGGTCGATCTTCAATGTCCTGACATAAGCTTCAATCGCGTCATTATATCGCGTAAGTTCAGCCAGAGCCCGCCCCCGATGCAGCCATCCGTCAATCGATTGCGGATCGATCTGGAGCATGCGGTCGAATGCTTCAATGGCATCAGTCTGCCGCCCGATAGCAGCAAGAGACAAACCTTTGTTGTAATGTGCCAAAGCATTGCCTGCATCAAGATCAATGTTTTTGTTAAATGCGATGATGGCATCTTCGTGCCGTCCCAGATACGCAAGCGCAAGCCCTTTTTCATAATATACCGCAGCGTAATTTTTCTCGATTGCTAATGCTTTATCGAATGTTTTTACCGCTTCACGATACATGCCAAGTGATGCAAGTGATCGGCCCTTGTCATAGAACGCTTCTCCAAATGCCGGATCAATTTCCAGTGCCAGATCATGCTCTTTTGCTGCTTCTTCAAACCTGCCGAGACGATAGAGGGCTATTCCTTTGAAATGATGGGTTTGTGCATGTGCCGGATCGAGCGAGAGCGCACGGTTGTATACCGTGATCGCTTCTTTTGTCCGGTTGAGAATATCCAAAGAACGGGCCTTGTTATAAACTGCGGCAAAACTATCCGGTTGGAGACTCAGGCATTGATCGAACGCTACAAGGGCTTTTTCATGCCGGTTGATTTTTGCAAGGATAAGAGCCTGTTCCAGCCATGCAGCCGGATTTTCCGGAGTAAGTCTGAGCAGATGCTCGTAGGATTCTGCGGACTTGGCATAGTCTCCTGCTTCAGATAATGCAGCAGATCGATAATAGAGCGTAGTGGTATTATCCGGATCTGCTTTAAGTGATTCATCCAGTGCCCTGACCGCTTCTGTAAACTTTTTGAGGTGGAACAGTGCAAGACCTTTTTCATATAATGCACTTACATCTCCGGGTTTGAGTAAAATGGCCCGATCAAATGCCAAAATGGCATCATCCATTTTCCCAAGAAGGGCATAAGCCATACCCTGTTCAAGGAATGACCGGTAAGAGTCCGGGTTATACAAAATGGCCTGGGAAAAAGCATCGATTGCTTCTCCATAATGCTTGAGAAGCAGGAGTACTGAACCTTTCTCTGTCCAGATATCGGGATTTGTCGCATTCAGGTGAAGTGCGGCATTAAAAGCAACTCCGGCTTCTTCGTACCTTCCAACGATTACGAGAGAGAGTCCCTGTTCATAGGGAGGTTCAAACCGCTCTGGAAGATGGGCAGCAGCGGCTCCAAGAATTTCTGCGGATTCTGCATATCTTTCAAGATGGACAAGGGCACGTCCTTTTTCAAAGAGTATCTCACCGTTATCCGGCTCGCGGCCCAGTGCAATGTCAAGTATATGAATGGCATCTTCATATTTTTCCAGCCGTGCTAATGTTCTTCCCTCTAAGAAGAGGAGGGAGATATTGTATGGATCACCGGTCCGGGCACGCTCAAATGCTTCAACAGCCTCGTTATCCATGCCCAAGTGCTCATAAGCGATGCCGGTATGATACCATGCACCGGCATGTTCAGGTTCTTGCGAGAGCATCCCCGCCAATGCAGTGATCTCTTCATCATATCGCCCGAGTTCTTCGAGTGCAAGCCCATTTTCCAGATACGCCTTAACAAAACCGGGATCGCAGGCAATCGTCCGGTCAAATGAGTGTGTGGCATCTTCATACCGGTGTAAAGCCACATACGCACGACCTAAAGCAAAGTGTCCATCCCGCCTGCTGTCGTCAATAGAGAGAGCCTGTAAAAAAGTCACAATTGCTTCGTCATACCGTAATAACCGGAAAAGTGCACAGCCTTTTTCGAAAAATGGATCATACACTTGTGGATAAAAACCGATCGACGTTTTAAAAGCATCTACTGCCTTTTCATACTGTTTGGTTTTTGATAAGGCAAGCCCTTTGTTATACCAGACATCGTAGTTGCCTCCGTCAAGATTGATGGCTGAGTCAAATGCCAAAATTGCATCTTTGAATTTTTTTATGTGTGAGAGTGCAATACCCTTGTAATAATAGGCCGGAGCATATGAGGCATTAACAGAGAGCCCTTTATCAAAGGCTTTTACGGCTTCTTTGTAATAGGAAAGACGGAGGTTTGCAAGACCGGTATCAAAAAATGCAGTGGCAAAATGCGGATCGATTCCCGTTGCACGTTCAAATGCTGTGATTGCATCGGTATCCCGTTCTAACCGGGTTAAGGCTACACCTTTGTCATAACAGGCATTGGCATATTTCGGGTTAATGGCAAGAGCACGATCATACGATGAGACGGCTTCATCAAATCTGCCCAGTTCAAAGAGAGCAATTCCACGGTCATACCACCCGTTTGCTAACGCGGGCTTGAGCTCGAGAGCACGGGTTAGTGCATCAACTGCGGGTTCAAACTCCCCTGTTGAGAGATGAGCGCTTCCTTTCCTGAACCATGCCGGGGCACATGCAGGATCTGCTGACAGCACCCGCTCAAAACATTCTAGTGCTTCCCTTGTTCTTTCCAGTTCGAGATATGATTTGCCCTTCCTATACCATGCGATGCTGTTCTCAGGTTCCAGTGCAAGAGCCCGGTCAAATGCTTCTAACGATTCTGCGTACCGCTCACATTCATACAGAGCACTTCCTTTCAGAATCCAGACTTCTGATCTGTTATTCTCACGGTCCAGTGCAGATTCAATCGGGAGGAGTGCATCAGTAAACCTGTGAAGTTTTGTTAAGGCAAGCGCCCGCTGGTACATAACCGTTGCATCTTCAGGAGTCAGATCCAGCATCTTGTCAAATACCTGCAGGGCATTTTCATATTTGCCAAGCTGTGCATATGCAAGGCCGGACTGGTAAATCGCATCGTAAATCGAAGAATCCTGTGTTATTGCTGCTTTAAATTCCCTGATTGCTTTCTCATATTTTCCGATTGCATTCAGTGCGAGACCTTTCTGGTAATGTGCCCCGGCATGTTCAGGAATATTTTCAAGAGTATAATCAAATGATTTGATTGCCGCAGAATAGTTTAAAAGACGGGCATAAGCAAGTCCTTTTCCGTAGGCGGCGTCAGAAAATGTTGAGTCCAGTGATAACGCGAGATCATAGGATGTGATTGCAGCTTCATCCTGTCCGAGTGCAAAGTGTGCCTCGCCTTTACCAAATGCGGCATGCGCATCCTTTGGATTCAGTTCAAGTGTCTTTGTAAATGCATCAACAACCCCGTTAAAATCCCTAAGCAAAGCCTGTACCTGTCCTTTCTCAAACCATGTAGCCGCATCATCGGGTGCGAGTTCGATCGAACGGTTCAGGGAATGTAATGCATCCGGGTATCGTCCGGTGACAAGGAGTGCGTGAGCCCGGTTAGAATGAATCTGTGCATCATCCTGACCACGTGCGATTGCCTGATCGAAAGCAACAATCGCTTCTTCATACCTTTCGAGAGTGGCGAGTACGAGTCCTTTTTGATAGGCAGCATCCTTAAGATGAGGGTTAAATTCAAGGGTACGATCGAATGCAGTAAGGGCATCTTCAAACCGGTGAAGATTTGTTAAAGCGAGCGCCCGTTGGTACAGGATCGTGGCATCGGTGGGCGTTATTTCCAGCATCTGGTCAAAAGCACGAAGGGCATTTTCATGTTTGCCAAGCTGGACATAGGCAAAACCAGACTGGTAGATCGCATCATGAATTGAAGAGTCATGTGTCAGTGCAGTCTTGAATTCTTTAATTGCCCGATCGTATTTTCCGATTTTATTCAGTGCGAGTCCTTTCTGGTAATGTGCACCTGCATGTCCAGGAAGATATTCAAGACTATAATCGAATGCATTGATCGCTTCAGGATAATGTAAAAGACGGGCATAAGCAAGTCCTTTTCCATAGGCTGCGTCTGCGAATGTTGAGTCTAGAGATAACGCGAGATCATAGGCAGTGATTGCATCATCATCCCGCTCAAGCCTGAACAGTGCCTCACCTTTTTTAAACAATGCATGAGCATCCTTTGGACTCAGTTCCAGTGTTTTTTCAAAAGCATTAACTGCGCCGTTGAAATCCTCAAGTAATGCCAGTGCCTGTCCTTTCTCAAACCAGGTAGCCGCATCAGCGGGTGCGAGTTCGATCGAACGATTCAGGGAACCCAGTGCATCGTTGTACCGCCCGGCAACTAAAAGCGCGTGTCCTCGACTGAACAGGATCCCTGCACTCTCATCTCCGAGGGTAAGAGCGTGAGAAAAAAGGTCAATCGCCTCATCATTCCGGCCAAGAATAAAAAGCGCCAGACCCTTGTGATAGGCAGCATTCTGATGCTGGGGGTTGAGTTCAAGGGTGCGATCATAAGCGGGAAGGGATTCTTCGAATTGTTCAAGCTGTTGAAGGGTCTCTGCTTTTTCAAACCATGCAACTGTGCATGAACTATCGTTTGTAAGTGCATTCTCAAACGCGTGTAATGCATCATCAAACAAAGCCATACGGGCATACCCCAGTCCCTTGTAGTAGCATGCTGCGGCATTCTGGGAGTCAATGCCCAATACTTTTTCAAAGAGAGTGATGGCATCTTCCCACCGTTTGAGGTGCATGTAGGCTTTTGCCCGGAAGAACAGGGTTTTGGTATCCTGCGGTCTCGTCTTTAAGGATTTTCCCAGTGCCTCTACTGATTCTTTGAACCGGTTCAGACGATACAGTGCATATCCCTTGCAAGTGAGGATATCCGGATTGGCCTTGTCGTAATCCAGTGCATGATCAAGGGAAATAACCGCATCTTCATACCTCTGAAGTTTAATGAGGGCCTCTCCCCGCGCATGGTGTGCCTGTCCGTTCTCGGGATCGATAAGAAGTGCTGCATCAAATGCAGAAATTGCATCTTCGTGTCGTTTTACCTGTGCAAGGGCAAGACCTTTTGCCAGGAGAGATGGGGCATCATGACTGTCACTTGAAAGAGCCCGATCAAACGAGAGGATCGCTTCTGCGTAATTTCCCAGTTCAAAGAGTACAAATCCTTTTTCTGCATGAACCCTTGATGTATCAAGCCCAAGGGTGATACTGCGGTTAAATACTTCAAGGGCAGATTCGGCCCTTTTCATCCGGGTTAAGGCAAGTCCTTTTTCATAGAGAATATCAACGGAATCGGGTTTGATGGCCAGAAATGCGTCAAAGGTTTCCACCGCATTTTCGTAATTTTGCAGTATGACTAACGCTCTTCCTTTACTGCTCAAAGCTTCACTATTTACCGGGTTAATCTCAAGCGTACGATCAAATGATTCCACTGCATCTTTTTCATGATGTAACTTTACCTGTGCAGTGCCCTTATACAAAAATGCCCGTTCACATGCAGGATTTAGTAAGTTGACCTGATCATAGGATTGAATCGCATTATCATATAATCCCAGTTTATCAAATGCCCGTGCCTCGCCATAGAGCGCAGTAACCTCTTTTGGATCTTCTGCAATTACCCTGCCGAATGCATCTGCTGCATCCTGGTAGCGTTCCAGTTTAAAAAGTGCCCGTCCTTTCTCGCGATACGCAGGAAAAAAATCCGGGATCAGGCTGTTTGCCTGTTCAAAAGCAGTAACAGATCCCGAAAAATTACCCAGAAGGTACAATGCAATACCTTTGTAATAGAAGGCTTCACCAAATTCGGGTTGGTTGACCAGAGCCTGGTCAAATGAACCTGCCGCATCAGAAGGTGCGTCAAGATTGAGTTGAGCACGCCCTTTGTAAAACCATGAATGTGCATTGTTCGAATCGATCTCAAGCGCGTTATTGTAAGACAGGATTGCTTCCTGGTAACGCTCTCCTGCCGAAAGGCAGAATCCTTTGATAAGCCAGGCATTGGCAATCTTTGGATTAGTCTCAAGCGTTTTTGATAGCGCGTCGATAGCGTCAGCAAATTTTCCCAGTTCAGCGAGTGAGAGCCCTTTATGGTACAGGGCATCGGTGTATCCCGGATCCAGTTCAAGGGCCAGATTTAATGATGAGACTGCCTCTTCATGCTGAACCAATAATGCGTACGATAGTCCTTGCTGGTAAACAATATCTGCTCTCCGTGGTTCAATTTTATGGGCCGCCTCAAACACGATAATTGACTCAGTGTAATTCTCCAGATGAGTAAGCGCCCGTCCCTTCTGGTAGAGCGCATCTGCATTATCGGGAGTAATTTCAAGAGTGATGTTAAACGAGAGCACCGCCTCTTCAAACATACCAATCGCACATAGGGCAATTCCTTTATGATAGAATGCCGGGGCATAACCGGGAATCAGATCGAGTACATGATCAAAGGATTCAATTGCCTCTTTATGTTTTTCCAGATGGATGAGGGCAAGTCCTTTATCGAAATATGCCTGTGCATTGGTCTTGTCCAGCTCAATTGTCCGGTTAAATGCAAGGACCGCCTTGTCATATTGTTCCAAGTCTAAAAGGGCAACACCTTTCCTGTACCATGCCCCTGAAAACTCCGGATTAATCTCGATTGCCCGTTCAGCAGCAGCAAGGGAATCTTCATTGCGTCCCAGATCGTGCAGTGCAAGCGCTTTGTAAAAAGCTGCATCTGCAGACTGGGCTTTGAGTTCCAGCGTGCGGTCAAAGGAGTCAAGTGCATCGCGGTAAAGGCCAAGAGTGTAAAGAGACAGTCCTTTCTGGTAGACGGCAGATACATCAGTAGGAAGCAGCGAGAGTGCCCGGTCAAATGCAGTAATTGCATCGTTATGCCTGCCGGTTTTTGCTAGTGCATACCCCCGGTTATAATGCGCCTGTTCAAAATTATGATCAATCTCAAGCGCCAGATCAAACGAAGAAACCGCATCATCATATCGCAATAATTTCAAAAGAACGAGACCTTTATGAAAATGAGCCTCACAAAATGCCGGGTTTAGTTCCAGCGCCCGGTCGTATGCTTCGTTGGCTTCAGTGAAGTTCCCCAGATCGAACAAGGCCCGGCCTTTCTGATAATATGCAAAGGAATTATGGGGGATCTCATGGATAGTCCGGTCGAAATCCTTAATGGATTCACGCAATTTTCCCAAGTGGTAAAGAGCCAGTCCTTTTTTTAATCGGGCGTCAGTGAATTTTGGTTTGAGATGGAGCGTTTTATCAAAGGAAAAGACTGCTTCACTGAACATCTCTAAGTTTGCATAGGATTGCCCCTTGTGGTAAAAAGCGAGTGCGTTTTCCGGATCATAGATAAGGGCCTTGTCAAATGCCTCAAGGGCTTCGTTATTCCGGTCAAGTTTCTGGAGAGCAATGCCCCGGTTAAAGTGCCCCTGTGCATTACTCGTGTCATTCTCGAGATTGCGGTCAAAAGCATCGATGGCTTCTTTGAATTGATCCAGTTTGAGGTAGGAAAATCCCAGGTAATAATAGGCTTCCGTATACGAAGATTCGATCTTCAGCGCACAGTTAAACGCATCAACTGCCTCCTGGTACCTTCCAATCTCTGTTAACGACCGGCCTTTATTGTACCAGACGGGGGCAGAGGGCTTAAGTGCAATCGTCTTATCAAAAGCGTCAATTGCATCCTGGTGATCCCCCAATTTTGAGAGGGCCAGTCCTTTGTGGTACTGGGCATCACTGTTGACAGGATCGATCTCAAGCAGCACTTCAAAGACATGGATTGACTCTTCAACCCGGTTGATCTTTTCCAGTGACAACCCTTTGTAATGGAATGCCTCAAGACATCGGTGATCCAAGGCAATCGCATTATCAAAAGCATCAATTGCATCCTGGTATCTCCCCAGATCATAATATGCCCTTCCATTTTTTACCCAGGCGTCAACATGGCCGGGATCAATTTTTACCGCTTTTGTATATGCTGTAATGGCATCATTGGTTTTTCCAAGTTCATTTAAGGCATCGCCTTTACAAACCCAGATATCCCGTAACGATGGATTTATGTCCAGTCCGCGGGTGTAGGCAACAATCGCATCCGGAGTTTTTCCCATCTCATAAAGGACATGTCCTTTTTTTACCCAGCCATCGGACAGGTTCGGATCAATCTCTAGAACTTTTGTAAATGCTACAAGTGCGTCAGATTTTTTTCCCAGACTGATATTTGCATTTCCTTTCAACATCCAGATATCGACAAGAGTCGGATTCAAAGAGAGGATACGATCTGCTGTTTCAATGGCCTCTGCATACCGTTTGAGCGGGATTAAGGATTCCGCCCGGTAGATCAGCGCCTCCATCTGCGAGGGATTTGCTGCCAGACTCTTATCAATACTTATTACCGCTTCTTCATGACGGGAGAGGTGTGCAAGTGCCATACCCTGGTACATGTACCCGTCAGAAAGAGAGGGGTCCATGTCGGTTGCTGACGTAAGTGCCACTAACGCATTCTCGTATTGCTTTGACTGGAGATAGGCAATGCCAAGATAATGAAAGGATTGGGGATTTGCCGGATCCCGCTCAATAGCCTGTTCAAAAGTGTTTACTGCATCCTCATATCTTTCAGACTGTATGAGTGCAATTCCCCTGAAATGATATGCCGGGGCATTGGTTGGATCGATCTTGAGTGCCTGATCAAAAGCTCTGACCGCTTCATCATAGCGTTCCCGCCCTGCAAGAGAGATACCCAGATAGTAGTATGCCGGGCCATTTTCGGGTTGCAACGTGAGAACACGTTCAAAGGTCTTGATCGCATCATCATACCGTTCACGCTGGGCAAGGGCAAGTCCTTTGTGATAGAGTGTCTGAGGATCATCCGGAGAGAGTTCAAGCGCCTGGTCATAAGACAGCACCGCTTCAAGGTGTTTTCCCACTCGGGCAAGTGCAGTGCCCCGCTCATACCAGGCCGGTGCGCAGCGGCGGTTGAGCTCGAGCACCCGGTCAAATGCCTTTACCGCATCTTCGGTTTTATCCAGCGCTGCAAGAGATAGGCCGGAATAATACCATGCCGAAATATTTTCTGGATCATCTTCCAGTGCCAGGTTTAGTATAGTGACTGCATCTGAAAACCGGGAGAGGTTGACAAGAGCAATTCCTTTTTTTACCGTGGCTTCAGTGAGTTGAGGGTCAAGCGCAATCGCTTTTTCAAACGCTTCAACGGATTTTTCTTCCAATCCAAGGTGAGAGAGGGTTACACCTTTTTTTAGCCAGGCATCAACAAGGGTCGGATCCTGTTCAAGAGCATAGTTAAATGCAACATTTGCCTCTTCAAATCTCTTCAGGTGCATGAGGGCTGCGCCTTTCTCACTGGCAGCATCTGCATGACGAGGGGAAAGAGCAAGAACCCGGTCAAATGCGGCAACGGCATCGTCAAACCGGTTGACCTTTTGGAGAGATTTTGCCCTATAATACTGGGAATTAAGGTGTTCGGGATCAATATCTATTAAACTGTCGAACGCCTGTACCGCTTTTTCATAATTACCGAGATGGAAAAGTGCCTGGGCTTTTTCATAGAGAGCATCGACATTTTGAGGAGCAAATACAAGAATCCGCTCAAATGTCTTTAAGGCTTCTTCGTATTGCTCATTTTTTACAAGAGCAAGCCCTTTTTTATAGAGTATGTCCCGATTGTCAGGATCGTTCTCCAGTGCATTATTAAAGGAATTTATTGCATCCGGCAGTCGGTTGGTTAAAAGAAGTGCATTTCCCCGCTCGTAATGAGCCCGGGAGAAACGGTTGTTGATCTCCAATGCCTTATCAAATGCCCGGATCGCTTCATCAAACCGGTTTAAGGAAAGAAGGGCAACCCCCTTATAGCACCATGCCCAGACATCCCGTGGATTATCTTCAAGGGAACGGTTGAAAAGAACGATTGCCTCGCCAAACCGGTCAAGGTTCACCAGCGCAATTCCCTTGCGGACTGATGCTTCGGTATGTTTTGGGTTTAAGAGAATTACTTTATCAAATGCGACAATGGCATCATCCTGCCGGCCAAGGGTTGCAAGAGATATTCCCTTATGAAACCAGGCATTGATAAGAGACGGGTTCTGTTCAAGCGCTTCATCAAATACTAAAAGAGCCTCATCAAGCCGTTCAAGTTGCACGAGAGCCATTGCTTTTTCATACAATGCGCCGGCATTTTGCGGGGAGAGTGCAAGAACGCAGTCAAACGCATCTATAGCATCGCCATAGCGCATAAGTTGCATGAGCATCATGCCACGCTGGTAAAGAGTCAGCGTGTGAGAGGGATCGATCTCTGCGGCCCGATCAAAAGCATCGAACGCATCACTATACCGACCCAGGCTTGCAAGGGCAAGTCCCCGGTTATAATGTGCATTTACATAATTGGGATTGATAGCAATGGCACTTTCAAACGCTTCGATTGCCTCTTTTGACTGTTCAAGTCGTGCATAAGAAAGACCCAGGTCATAGAATGCCTGCGCATATGCGGGCTTTATCTCAATACTGCACAGGTATGCATCAACCGCATCTTCATATTTTCCAAGTTTTGCAAGCAGGAGTCCTTTCTGGTGGTATGCCTGGGGATTTTTTGGTTGTTCTTCAATTGTCCGGTCAAATTCAGTTATCGCTTCAGTAGTTCGTCCCAGTTTTGCAAGGGCGAATCCTTTGTGGTACAGTGCATCCCCATATGCCGGACGGATTTGCAGTGCAAGGTCATAAGCAATAATTGCTTCAGCATAGTGACCGAGATGCGCATAGGACAATCCTTTCTGGTACACAGCTGCTGCACACGCGGGATCAAGGGTCTGTGCATCATCAAATGATTCAAGTGCATCTTTGTACCTGCCAAGCCGGGTGAGCGCAACCCCACGGTAATAGAATGATGCGGCGTGATCTTCTTTTTTGTTTAATGCGTGATTAAACGCATCAAGAGCATCATCATACCGGTTTAAGTTGATACAGGAAACTCCTTTTAAATAAAAAGCATCTGCATTCGATTGATCAAAAGAAAGCGTCCGGTCGAAGTCCTGCACCGCTTCATCATAGTCATTTAAGAATGCATAGGCAATACCACGGTTATAGTAGCTTTGGGCATGAGCCGGGCTGAGTTCTACAGATTTATCAAAAGCGCTGATTGCATCGTTGTATTGCTGGAGCTGGTTATGAGCAAGTCCCTTATGATACCATGCATCGGCCTGCTGGGGGCTTAGTAAAAGTGCCTGGTGAAGTGCTGATATGGCATCTTCATATTTTCCAATTTTCAGGAGTGAGATGCCATTTATTGTCCAGATATCTGCATGATCCGGCTCGTGTTCAAGGAATTTTGCTGCTGATTGTGCAGCCGCTTCATAACGTTCCTGTTTTGCTAATATGAAACACCGGTAATACCAGACCCATATGTCGGTGGGATCCAGTTCACTTGCCTTTTCAAATGCAGCCAGCGCTTCATCGTATTTTCCTATTTCATAAAGAGAGATCCCGCGGTTATAAAATGCCCTGGCATATTCAGGCACAATCGCAATGGCTTTATCGTAAGCGATGATTGCCTCATGGTGCCTGCCGATATCTCCAAGGGCTATTCCTTTATTGTAGAAAACTTTTGCCTGTTTTGGATCAATGGCAAGCGCATGATCGTATGCGCTGATTGCCTCTTTGAACCGTCCCAGTTCGTACAATGCAATGCCTTTTAAGATCCAGGCTTCGGCATTGTCAAACTGTATAGAGAGCAGTTGTTCACAAGCGTCCAGAGCTTCTTCATTCCTGCCAATCTGCGCCAATGTTGCTGCTTTATTGTACCATGTGTTGGGATCGCCGGGTTCGATGGACAGGGCAAGATCATAAGATACGATTGCCTCATCAAATTTCCCAAGATCATAGAGGGCAATTCCTTTAAAATAATGGGCTTTTGCAAGTTTGGGAAACAGCGCAAGTCCACGGTCAAACATGACAATGGCTTCCTGGTACCTGCCAAGGTCATAGAGTTCGATGCCCTGACGCAACAATGCTTCAGCATCACTCTTATTCATGTATTTTTTTACCTCACACGATGAATTTTATAATTTTTTTGATTTTCACGTGGCAATACTTTAAGGATATAGGTTTTATAAAGGCGGCATATACCCTTTCTGGTACTATATGTACATCAGGGATTTATGAATCCTGTTTTTATACAGGGAAATATGGGAAAGAAGAGATTATTTACCACACTGTTTTTTTTAATTTTCTGAAAGATTGTTGCGCCATCAATAATGAAGAAGATATCATTATGAAATAGCAATGATAAAGGTAATTTTTAAAACCGCGTCTCAAAAATTATGTAAAAACAAAAAAGAGATTTGAACCTTTTTAATAAGAGCCTATGCCGAGATTTGAACTCGGGACTTCCTCCTTACCAAGGAGGCACACTGCCGGGCTGTGTCACATAGGCATTTTTTGTTGAGAGAGATTTCATTTTGCAATCGCCCTTAACAAGGCGTGCTGGTTCACTAATTCAAAGAAGCGAATTGCCTAACAACGTTGTAAGTCATCCCTATAAAACATTGCGGAACGAAAAACAGGGATCCAGAAATGATTCCCGTAACTTCAAGGAACACATTCTTGCAATTTATCGTTCAGAGCGCACAAATGCGTTCATTGATCTGCATTACTCAATCGTATGCTGAAACTTAAATGATGGGAATTATCGCAGTCTTCTTTACAGCAATAAATAAAAGAGTCCATACTTTTATTGCCAAGCCATAACGATTGACTAACATTCAGCATTTGCCATTTGCAGAAAAACTCTGGAAAAAAATCTCCCTGAAATGAAATTCTCTAAAAAACGAAATCTCAAGCCGGAATGGTGAGTATATGAAAATCACTAATCTTTTTGCCATAATAGAAAAGAAAATCTCCATATAATAAAAGGAATCTCTATGACCTATACCATTAACCTGATCACCACAGATGAGAACGAGCGCCTGATGGAACTCTATCTCCCAAAAGTCCTCTACGAGATCAAATCAGAAATTTACGGATGCTGCATCAAACTTCTCTCCGATGATCATACGGTTAAGGAAACATGGCAGGATAATTTTTACCCGATGTCACAGAATGTCCGGTCACACGGCCGCCTTTTTGTATTCAAAGATTCTTCTTGTGGACCAGACACTGTTTTTTTTGATCCACATTCGAGGTCTGCGTACCTGATCAATTTCAATTATTACGGCTGGATAAAATCAATCGCCCTCAGTCTTGCCGGGGATATCTTAGAAGATGAACATAACATCTATTCTGTGCATGGCGCCTGCATGGACATCGAAGGAAAAGGTCTCTGCCTGATTGGAAATTCCGGTGCAGGCAAAACCACCCAGACCTACGGACTTTTAAAAGATCCGCATACCCGCATAGTTTCAGACGACTGGTTCTTTTCACGGGTATATGGACCGGACATCCTTGCTTATGATTCGGAAAAAAACTTCTACATACGAAAGGATCTCGCAACGGTCTGGAAAGAATATGACGGGTTGGTTCCTGAAGGGGATTTTGATAAGGAAGGAAGAGCAGTTGCAGATCTCCGGTGGGTGATTGGAAAAGGCAGAATCCTACCGATGACGACATTGAAGATGATGATAATTTTAAAACGGGATTCAAAGGATAAAAACGAAGCCCGATCACTTCTCCCAGAAGAAGGTCTCTTACTCTTTGAGGAAAATAACTACTTCAACCCACATCTTCTCGTCAATAATCCCTATAAAAAACATATCCGGAAACGGTATATTACAAATCTGTTAGAAAGAACAACAGTGTACCTGGTAAATACAATCAATACCGCTCAGGAAACCCAAAGGTTGATCCGTTCACTTGCAAACGTTCCCCAGAGTTCCTGATTTTAAATTGTCACCTACACAGGTTAAACAGTATACCAGTAGGACCGAAAAAAAGCCACCGATACACTGCAAGGCGTACCGCGAAGTGAGGGCATTACTATTTAACCTTTCGTTTCACACTGCACACATACTGGCAGCGTAAGCGCGATCTCATGGTTTTGGCAGCGCAAAACGCGGCCAAACTTATGGGGGAATCATGACAACGAAATGGGTGTATGCCTTTAGTGAAGGCGATGGAAAAAACAAAAAACTTCTGGGAGGAAAAGGGGCCAACCTTTGCGAGATGACGCAGATCGGGCTTATGGTCCCTCCAGGATTTGTCATCACAACAGAAGCTTGTCTTGCTGTGGTAAATGATCCAAAAAAAGAACTCCCGAAAGGAATGATGGGAGAGGTGCATACCCATCTTTTGGAAGTAGAGAAAAAAAGCAACCGGGTCTTTGGAGGGCGCAATAATCCACTCCTGATCTCGGTCCGTTCGGGTTCTGCCATGTCCATGCCGGGCATGATGGATACTATCCTCAACCTCGGCCTCAATGCCGAAACGCTCCAGGGACTCATTGCCCAGACCCATAATGAACGGTTCTGTTACGATGCCTACCGTCGTTTTATCCAGCTCTTCGGAAAGGTGGCTCTTGGTGTTCCGGAAGCGGAGTTCGATGCTGAGTTCGAGACAATCAAGTCAAAGGCAGGTGCAAAACATGATGTGGACCTATCCGCAAATGACCTTGCCGAGATATCCAAGCGTTTCTTAAACGTAGTCCAGCGTAACACCGGTAAACCCTTCCCAACGGATCCCAGAGAACAGTTAGAGATCGCCATAAAAGCAGTATTCGATTCATGGGGTGGCAAACGAGCTGTTGACTATCGACGGGAATTCAAAATTACGCCCGACATGGCCAATGGCACAGCAGTTAACATCATGCAAATGGTCTTTGGGAACATGGGTAACGACTCAGCTACCGGAGTTGGCTTCACCCGTGATCCTGGCACAGGTGAGAATGTCATGTTCGGCGAGTATCTGGTAAATGCACAGGGTGAAGATGTAGTAGCTGGTATCCGAACACCAAAGCCGGTTGCCGCAATGGCTGACGAGATGCCGGGCCTGTACCGTGAACTGGTAGAGCTGCGCAACAAACTCGAAACCCATTACAAGGAAGTTCAGGACTTCGAATTCACTATAGAAAAAGGGACACTCTACTGCCTCCAGACAAGAAATGGCAAGATGAACGCCCATGCTCTTGTCCGCACATCGGTTGAGATGGTAAAAGAAGGACTCATTGATATTCGGGCAGCCCTCCTTCGTATCCAGCCGGATATGCTTGAGCAGATGCTTTTTCCGCGCCTCGATCCAAAAGTTACAAAAAAACCCATAGCAAAAGGCCTGCCAGCTTCTCCGGGTGTAGCTGTCGGTGTTGCAGTCTTTGATGCTGACCGGGCAGAAAAACTGGGCCGGACCGGCGAGCGTGTAATCCTTGTGCGGGAAGAAACAAAGCCAGAAGATATCCATGGGTTTTTTGCATCGCAGGGTATCCTGACAAGTCGCGGGGGCAAGACATCACACGCGGCTGTAGTTGCCCGGGGGATGGGCAAACCCTGTGTATCCGGCGCAGAGGGAATTCACGTGGATGTCCGCATGCGTCACGCGAGAGCAGGCGACCAGGAATTCGGAGAGGGTGCGTTGATCACCATTGACGGCACTACAGGTTCTGTCTATCTTGGGGAGGTTGCCATGATTGAGGCTGAGTTCTCAGAGGAACTCGATGTCCTGCTCGAAATGGCTGACGGGATGGCGAGACTCAAAGTCATGGCCAACGCAGATACGCCGCTTGATGCAGAACGCGCGCTGAAGTTCGGTGCCATGGGCATTGGACTATGCCGCACCGAACGCATGTTCAACGGAACCGAGCGCCTGCCGATAATGATTGAGATGATCGTTGCAGAGACTCAGGCCGATCGCCAGACAGCGCTTGACAAGTTACTTCCCATCCAGCGCGAGGATTTCAAAGAAATTTTTACGGTCATGTCCCCCAGTCCGGTGACCATACGCCTGCTTGACCCGCCCATCCACGAGTTCCTGCCAGCAGAGCATCTGCTTGTTGAAGATCTCGAACATCTCCACCACCTGCGCGAAATTCTGCGAGGCATGCAGGTGCTCTCCGATGCGGTGACTTTCATGAACCAGACAAGAGAGTTACAGCCTCAGGTGCAGAAGTTCACCGACCCGGTACTGGTAGATGAAGCGATCGTAAAAAAGGAGACAATCTTAAAAAAAGTCCGCGCCCTGCACGAGGTCAACCCCATGCTCGGACATCGCGGTGTACGGCTCGGACTGACTTTCCCTGAGATCTATACGATGCAGATCCGTGCGATTTTGGAAGCCGCAGCCGAATGCCAGAAAGCTGGAATCGGGGTTCACCCGGAGATCATGGTCCCGCAAGTCTGCACAGCCCAGGAACTCGTCCGGGTCAAGGCATGGGTAGACGATATCCGTACCAGTGTTGAAAAAACCTACAAAGTGAAACTGGACTTCAGGTTCGGTTCCATGCTCGAAGTGGTACGCGCCTGCATGCGGGCAGACAATCTTGCAGAACAGGCAGAATTCTTTTCGTTTGGGACAAACGACCTGACGCAGGCTACGTTCTCTTTCTCGCGCGAAGATGCAGAGAACAAGTTCCTTCCCATGTACAACCAGAGCGGCATACTGCAGGACAACCCGTTTGAAGTATTGGATGTCAAGGGAGTAGGCCGGCTCATGGAGTCCGCAGTCAAATGGGGGCGGCACACACGCCCTGACATGAAAGTCGGAATTTGCGGCGAACATGGCGGGCATCCAGCATCCATCCGCTTCTGCCAAAAGATCGGCCTGACGTATGTCTCCTGCTCTGGTCCACGCATCCCTATCGCCCGGCTGGCAGCTGCACAGGCAGCAATTCTAGAAGGAGAAAAGATGGCAGACAAGGCGGCCTGAAAACGAGTACTCATATGCTCTCTTTTTTATTTTTTTGCCCCATCGTAATAAAAAAACCCTAACGACAATACAGAACCTTTTTTTTGTCATGGTGCCAATTTTTCCATTGGAAATAAAAAAAGTGCTGGAAGCCTTTTAGCGTTCACCGGATTTTAAAAAAAAATGCACTAATCGCGTTTGCGAATTGAAGAGAGCAACGACATAATCTTTGCTCCTTTTCTCGTAACTCGCATTAATGCAGCTAAATTAAGGATAACCTTGATTGTTATCTAAAAAAAGTCCAGTGTCCCAGTGCAGAATTAAAAAAAAGGAGTAGATCATGAACAGGAAATGGGTATATGCATTCACCGAAGGCGACGGCAAGAACAAAAAACTGCTGGGCGGCAAGGGCGCAAACCTCTGCGAGATGACTCAGATCGGGCTCAAGGTGCCGCCCGGTTTTGTCATTACAACCGAAGCCTGTCTTGCAGTTGTAAATGATCCAAATAAAAAACTCCCGGCGGGTATGATGGACCAGGTGCATGCCCAGCTTGCTGATGTGGAACGCAAAAGTCAGCATGTTTTTGGCGGGCGCAATAATCCCCTCCTGATCTCCGTCCGGTCCGGCTCTGCCATGTCCATGCCGGGCATGATGGACACCATCCTCAATCTCGGCCTCAACGCCGAGACCCTCCAGGGCTTGATTGCCCAGACCGGAAATGAACGGTTCTGTTACGATGCCTACCGGCGCTTCATCCAACTCTTCGGCAAGGTGGCACTCGGTGTTCCGGAAGCGGAGTTCGATATCGAGTTCGAGGCAATCAAATCAAAAGCCGGGGCAAAACATGACGTAGATCTCTCGGCTCATGATCTCGCTGAGATCTCGGAGCGGTTCTTAAAAGTGGTCCACCGCAACACCGGTAAACCCTTTCCTGTTGAACCCTATGAACAGCTGGAGATTGCAATCCGGGCCGTGTTTAATTCATGGAGCGGCAAACGGGCGGTAGATTACCGCAGGGAATTTAAGATAACGCCCGATATGGCAAACGGTACTGCAGTGAACGTGATGCAGATGGTCTTTGGCAATATGGGTAACGACTCTGCCACAGGTGTTGGTTTCACCCGCGATCCCGGTACTGGCGAAAACGTGATGTTTGGCGAATATCTGGTAAACGCGCAGGGAGAAGATGTAGTAGCCGGTATCCGCACCCCAAAGCCGCTTGCCGCAATGGCTGACGAGATGCCGGGTCTTTATCGGGAACTGCTGGTGCTGCACAAAATTTTAGAAGCTCACTATAAGGAAGTTCAGGATTTCGAATTCACTATCGAAAAAGGTGTACTTTACCTTTTGCAGACAAGAAACGGCAAGATGAACGCCTCAGCATTGGTGCGAACTTCAGTTGAGATGGTAAAAGAAGGACTCATTGATAAATCCCAAGCGCTCCTTCGCATCCAGCCTGAGTTGCTTGACCAGATGCTCTTTCCCCGTCTTGACCCACGAGTTACTGAAAAACCCATTGCAAAAGGTCTGCCAGCGTCTCCGGGAGTTGCTGTTGGCATTGCCGTCTTTGATGCCGATCGTGCCGAAAAACTTGGCCGTACCGGTGAGCGTGTAATCCTTGTCCGGGAAGAAACCAAACCTGAGGACATTCACGGGTTCTTTGCGTCACAGGGAATTCTCACAAGCCGTGGGGGCAAGACATCCCATGCGGCCGTTGTAGCGCGGGGCATGGGCAAACCCTGCGTATCCGGGGCCGAAGGAATTCACGTAGATGTCCGCATGCGTCAGGCAAGAGCCGGTGATCAGGAATTTGGGGAGGGTGCGTTGATCACCATCGATGGCACTACCGGTGCTGTTTACTTAGGAGAAGTGGCCATGATCGAGGCCGAATTCTCACCGGAGCTCAACATTTTACTCTCATGGGCAGATGAAAAAGCCCGCCTCGGTGTCATGGCCAATGCCGACACTCCGGATGATGCAGCAAGAGCAGTGAAGTTTGGCGCTGTGGGTATCGGTCTGTGCCGCACCGAGCGCATGTTCAATGGTACCGAACGCCTCCCTATAATGGTGGAGATGATTGTCGCCGAATCAAAGGCCGACCGGCAGGCAGCTCTTGACAAGCTGCTGCCAATACAGCGCGAGGATTTCAACGGCATCTTCAAGGTGATGACTCCCCGCCCGGTAACCATCCGCCTGTTAGATCCACCCATCCACGAGTTCCTACCCACTGAAAATCTTCTTGTAGAAGATATCGAACATCTCCGCAACCTGCGCGAGATCTTACGGGGTATGCAGGTACTCTCTGAAGCAGTCACGTTCATGAACCATACAAGGGATACAAAACCACAGGTGCAAAAATTTACCGACCCGGTACTGGTCGATGAAGCGATTGTGAAAAAGGAAGCAATCTTAAGAAAAGTCCGCGCCCTGCACGAAGTCAATCCCATGCTCGGTCACCGGGGTGTCCGACTCGGTCTTACCTTCCCCGAAATCTACACCATGCAGATCCGTGCCATATTAGAAGCCGCAGCGGAGTGCCAGAAAACAGGTATCGAGGTTCACCCGGAGATCATGGTACCACAGGTCTGTACGGCTCAGGAACTAAAAAGGGTAAAACTTTGGGTGGATGAGATCCGAAAGGATGTGGAATCGGTCTATAAAGTAAAACTTGATTTCAAGTTCGGCTCTATGTTAGAAGTGGTACGCGCCTGCATGCGGGCAGATAATCTTGCAGAACAGGCAGAGTTCTTCTCATTTGGGACAAACGATCTGACTCAGGCAACATTTTCCTTCTCGCGCGAAGATGCAGAGAACAAATTCCTGCCCATGTATAACCAGAGCGGCATTTTGCAGGACAACCCGTTTGAAGTACTCGACGTTAAAGGGGTAGGACGGCTCATGGAACAGGCAGTGAAATGGGGCCGACACACCCGTCCTGATATGAAGATGGGTATCTGCGGAGAACATGGGGGTCATCCAGCTTCAATTATGTTCTGCCACAGGATTGGCCTGACCTATGTCTCCTGCTCAGGACCCCGCATCCCGATCGCAAGGCTGGCAGCAGCCCAGGCTGCTATCCTTGATCCCGAAAAGATGAGTGGCAAGGTAGCCTGAATAGGCAAATCGTTTTTGGTTCATCACCTCTTTTAAAGGGTAATGCCGGAATTAAGTAAATTACATATCGGGTGGTTGATGCCCCATCGTTATAATCTATACAATAGATGCGTTACCTGTTCAAAAAGGGAATGAGATTTCTTTTTAACCCACAGTAAATGACGAAGAGCAAAAAAAAGCGGTTACCTATCCTCGGTTTTGTATTTTGCGGCTATCGTAAGGGCAGGGTCATACCCATTTCTGACATATTCTTTGAGCATCCTTTTTGCCGAGAATTTGCCGGCTGTGCTCCGGATCGTCTCCTTCATTTTTTTCACCCACATATGCGGAATCCCATCATCAGAAAGTGTATAATACATCGGGATCACTTCGCGTTCGAGCAGATTATAAAGCTGTTCGGCATCCCCCCGGTCCTGATTCGGTCCGGAAGGATTATCTCCAAAAGCCCACCCGTTCTTCCCGTTATAAGCTTCAATCCACCAGCCATCGAGCACGCTCATGTGCAGGACTCCGTTTAATGACGCTTTGATCCCGCTTGTCCCGCAGGCTTCCATGGGGGGAACCGGGTTGTTGAGCCAGACATCAACACCATGCACAAGGTATTGTGCCATCTGTTCGCCATAATCCTCAACAAAGGCAATCCGCCCTCCGAAATCCTGCTGGTGGGCATACCGGTATATCTTCTGGATGATCCGTTTCCCATCGTCATCGGCAGGATGAGCTTTTCCTGCAAAAACAATCTGCACCGGCATCCACCGGTTATTGACGATTCTCTTGAGTCGTTCGAGATCATTAAAGATGAGATCAGCGCGTTTATAGGTGGAAAACCTTCGGGCAAACCCAATCGTAAGGGCATAGGGATCGAGCAGGGCTCCTCCGGTAATTACATTGACAGGATCCGTTCCTTCCCCACTCCATTTCCGGCGCTTGAACTCCCGTATCCGGTTGACTAGTTTTCGTTTGAGCGTGGTATGGACCGCCCAGAGTTCTTCATCAGGAATCTCACCAATCAGCTCCCAGATGAGCGGGCTGTCGTTTTCGGCCATCCAGTTCGGGCAGTAGGGTGAAAAATATTTGTTTATCAGAAGTTCCATTTTGGGATCAAGCCACGTGGGTACATGGACACCGTTTGTTATGTGGTGGATAGGAATTTTCTCTTTTGGAAGATCAGGCCAGAGGGGCTGCCACATCTCCCGTGCAACCTCGCCATGTTTTTTGCTCACGCCATTTTTAAATGAACACATTTTCAAAGCAAATGCAGTCATATTGAACAGGTCCCCGTGATCTTTGGAGGAATGTCCCAGCTCGAGGAATGTTTTCCGGTCTATACCAAGAAGGGGGAAATAATGGGAAAAATATTTGTCCATCAGGGAGTAGGGGAATGCATCATGTCCGGCCGGGACGGGAGTGTGGGTAGTGAAGATACTTGTCTCGCGAACTTTTTTTGAGGCTTCTGAAAAACTCATCTTATCGTTAACCTGTTCCCGGATCCGTTCAAGAAGGGCAAATGCCGGGTGACCTTCATTCAGGTGGATAATGGAAGGGCGTATACCAAGAATGTCCAGAATATAACTTCCACCGATTCCAAGCACAATCTCCTGCCTGAGCCTGAGCTCATTGTCACCTGTGTAAAGGCGATACGTGATCATACGGTTAACCGGATCATTTTCTTTGATATCTGTGTCCATAAGGTAAAGGGGGATATTTCCCACGTCAACTTTCCAGACAGCCACATAGATTGGGGGTTCAATAAAGGGCACCCGCGCCACCAGCTGGGTATCGTGGTTATACATGACTCGTTTGATGGGCGCTGCATCCCGGTTCAGCAGCTCATTGATATCTGCCTGCCAGCCATCAGCTCCGATATGCTGGTGAAGATATCCCTCCGAATACATGAAACCAACAGCAACAAGTGGCAAGCCAAGATCACTGGACTCTTTTAAGTGATCCCCGGCAAGAAAACCAAGGCCCCCGGCATAAAAGGGCAGGGAGTGCTGGAGACCGTATTCAGCCGAAAAATAGGCAATCGATAGGCCATGGTTATACGGGAAATTTTCAGTGAACCAACTGTTTTTCTGGTTCATTTCCTGTTTGAAACGAGCCATCACGAGATCGTAATGTCTGAGATACAGGGGGTTTTTTGACGCAGCGATTAAGGTTTCTTCTGGGAGTTCCCGAAGCATTTTGACCGGGTTATGGATACTGTCTATCCATGCCTGCGGGTTTAAACTTTTAAAAACCATCTTTACTGCAGGATTCCAGCTCCACCAGAGATTGTATGCCAGATCGATGAGCCCCGAAATTCGATCCGGTACTTTTGGAAAATCCGTATTGCTGTTGACCGCCACTAATACTCCTCAGTGAATGAGTAGTGGTTCTATCTTCTTTAAAAAGTATTGTAAGAAAAATATTTTTACGGCATCAAATTTTGGATTATCCGGATTTTTCCTGAAGATTTCAGATTTTTTTAATCTGTTGCCCGATTATTGTTAAGGTGAAAATCATGGTAGTTTTTTTCGTCCGGACACCTTTTAGGTTTTTATATCGTCATCTGAAAAGAAAGAAACCGTGTTTTTCATACCGCAGAGATTACGGGTATGGATAGTCCGACCAACCGGTTCTGACACCCCAATCCCGTTCCCTTTTTAGACCTGTACTCAGCCAAACTCACTTCTCCGTCGGAAACTTTTATTGGTGTGAGGGCCACGGTCAGCAAAAAGTGCCAAATTCGCAAAAAAATTGGAGCGATATATTTTTTTTTAAAACTCAAAGTGCGCCCCATTCGACTATATACGGCATAAATCGGGCGCTAAAAAGAATTCAATTGGAGGGCAGATCTCTTGTCAGATGGGCTAAAGCTGGTGGAAAGTGAAAGAAAGACCTGTTTTCAGGGAAAAATGAAGAAATCTGTCGTCGGACATCAACGTGGATTTCGCGCTTCTTTCCAAATCCCCAATTCATAAATACACCGGATGATTTCAATCAGACATTTGAAATCTCACAACACCAAAAAAGAATTCAGGGAAACTTTTTCATGGACGAAAGTATATGGAAAGAACTCTACGAAAATATCAGTTCCATACCGTTAAACTCAACAATTGTAGGATTCAATGTAAATCTTGACCGTATCATAACAGTCACTCCGGAATTACTCAGCTCACCGCTCTTCAATCTTCCCATCCTGTCTGAACTCCGATCCCGGCTCCTGCATTCCATGCAGACCTGCACAGCCGAAGAATGGTTTGTGACCGACCCCCAAATGTACCAGCAGTTCACCCAATTGTTTGCAGATTATGGCCATCTCGTCATCGGGGGACAGGCCGGTATTGCAGCGGTTCATCTGGCAAAAATGGGGATTTCCAATGTACTCTGTATCACTCACTCCCCGGGGACGGACACAAAAAAAATCCTTACTCATGCGGGGGTCCATCTGCTCGATCTCAAAAAGGATAATGAACCCTCTTCTGATACCATCCATCTCATTTTTGAATATCCCCCGGGTCTCGTGCCTCTCGAAAAAGGAGTAATTCCAAGAAATAATCGTTTCATTGCATCCCCTGCTCACTCTCCGGAGTCGGTACTTATTCCGAAAGAGAGAATGAATGCATTCAGTCAAGGAATTGTTCAATACACCCGTGCGTTTCTCTCCGGTTACCAGTACCTTCAATCAGATGAAGAATTTTGTAAAGCGGCAGATCAGTGCCGGCTCATGAAAAAAAATAACCACCGGATGCAGGTTCATGTGGAATGCGTATCGGTTACCGATAATAAAATTATTAACGGTTTTATCCACCATATTCTGCCCGTGGCAGACAGTATAGGACTCAATGAACATGAACTTGCATTACTGATTAATAGTCTGAACTTAAAATACGAAGAACCGGGGATTTTTGAGATTCTGTCTCCGGTTCAACTGGTGAACGGGGCTCTTTTAATCTGTAAAAAAAGCGGGCTCAAACGCCTCCATCTTCATACGTTCGGGTATTATGTCCAAGTGATCAGAAATGATTGTGCGCACCCGAAAAAATCGCTCAATGCCCTGCTCTTTGCCGCTCGTGCAGTTGCACATGCGGCACAGGGAACGCATATGGAAATTTCACCTGATGGCATCTCTGCAATTGATGAGGTTGATAAGACATTCGGGCCACAAATATCACCGGGATTTTTTCGTACCAACACGCACACCATTGTCATAATTCCAACAATCATTGCAAAAGATATTAAGAAATCCTCTGGGCTCGGAGACATCCTTTCATCCAGCGCTTTTGTTGCGGATCAATTCTGAATTAAAATCCAGCCTCATCACCCAAATTGCGACTGTTCAAAGGCAAAAAAATAATCAAAAATCCAACCCTCTCAAATTTCCTTTTTTTCCATTTCAGTTTTAATTATGACCTCTGGCTGTAATCGTAGAAACGTATATATTCTACATACCGGTTATGTAGTAATACTGGGGAAATGAACGATCCGTAAACTTCCATGAGGATAATAGAAGTCCCTGCTTTCTCATGGATATCTTAAAAAATAACAGACCGACACAGATGATCCAGCTGGTCTGGTACTCCTATGGATTGTCCCATTTTTCATAAGTAGGAAGAGTTCACCATGCCACCCATCTGTATCGGGTTTGAAGTTCATCAGCCATACCGGCTGAACCGGCAATTTGAACCTGTCCCCAATATGAAAAAAAAAGATCTTTTTAATCATTATTTTGACAGCCTGAATAAAGAAATACTCCTGCGTGTTGCAGAAAAGTGCTACAATCCTGCAACAAAAATCATTTTAGAAAAACTCGATGATGGATTTTCCTGCTCATTTTCCTTATCAGGAACACTCATCGAACAGCTGGAAAAGTGGAGCAAAGATACCCTCTCCCTCTTTGAACAGGTGGCACAGCATAAAAACAGCGAGATGATCGGGCAGACCTACTACCACAGTATTGCCAGTTGTTTTCATGATAAAACAGAATTTAAAGAACAAGTCCGGCTTCACTCGGACCTGATGCACGACCATTTCAAAGTCAGACCGACAATCTTTGAAAATACCGAATTCACGTTCAATAACGAGGTAGCCGCTACAACAAAAGAGATGGGTTTTTCCGGTATCTTTACTGAAGGCGTTGACCGCATACTTGGATGGCGCAGCCCAAATCATATCTACAATTGTAAGGATCTTCCGGTAATCCTTCGAAACACCAGATTTTCCGATGACATTGCATTCCGGTTTGCCAACCCCGCATGGGATATGTTTCCGTTAACGGCCGATACTTATGCCCAATGGATCGCCTCATCAGAGGGGGAGGTAATCAATGTGTTCCTGGATTACGAAACATTTGGCGAGCACTTCTGGCAGGAGACCGGGATCTTTAATTTCTTAAATTCCCTTCCCGATGAACTTGCCAAACGGGAGGTAGAATCGATCTTACCATCTGAAAACGTTTCCCGCTTTTCACCGGTAGGTGAAATAGATGTAAGAGAGACCATCTCGTGGGCAGACCTTGAAAAAGATACTTCCGCATGGATGGGAAACGATCGACAGCGGGCAGCATTTCATGCAGTCCAGCTGGCCCGACCTTATGCTATCGATAAACCGATCTGGCGATATCTCCAGACCAGTGACCATTACTATTACATGGCCTCCAAATACGGCACATGCGGAGAAGTCCACTCCTACTTCAGCCACCACGACTCCGATGAAGCATTCAGGACATTCATGAGGGTGCTGGCAGACTATGAATTACGAAATATCCGTATAATGAAAAACCGGACATCGGCAAAAACCCTGCGAACGCTTGCTCCTGAACAGGCCTTTCATTTCGCAAGCCAGTCGGGGTTCATCGGACATACAGCCTATAACCTTGACCAGTTTGAGGAATTGTTATACATCGTACCCAAGGATTCAATCCAGTTCCACCTGGAACGGGGCGATTTCTCGAGATGGATTGCAGATATTTTACATGATCCACACCTTTCAGAGAGCATTGCAGGGTTGATAGAGCGCCATGATCTGGTTCAGGCAATAAAAGAACGGAGAGAACTGCTGTGGAGTCACTTAAAATAGCATTTTTCTGCTGGGAATCAATGTACGCAGAACGGGTTGGCGGACTTGCCAATGCGGCCACCCATCTTGCAGAAACTTTAGTGAAACAGCATCATGAAGTGCATTTCTTCACAAGAGGAAAAATTCCCGATCAGGTAGTCAACGGTGTCAGTTACCACTATTGCCATCCCAAGGGGAAAAATATTGTAGAATATTGTGATGCTATGAGCCGGGCAATGGTGGATCAGTTTAAAAAATTTGATGCCACATGCAAATTCGATATTCTTCACTTCCATGACTGGCATGTTGTGCAGGCTCTCCATTTCCTGCAGGACCGTAACACCATCCTTACGTTCCATTCAACAGAATACGGGAGGTGTGGCAACAAGTTTGGGGACTGGTGGGAGTTTAAAGAAATTTCCGGAAAAGAGTGGTACGGCGGGCTGATTGCAAAACGGATAACGGCAGTATCGGCAACACTGAAAAATGAATTGATGGAATTATACAATATCCCGTCGGAAAAATGCGATGTGATCCCAAACGGCGTAGTCCCGCAGGAATACCGGGCACATATCGACCCCGGCGAAGTGAAAAAAGCGTACGGTATCCATCCCTATGCCCCCCTTGTCCTTTTTGTCGGAAGGTTGGTCTACCAGAAAGGGCCGGATCTGTTTATCGACGCGATAAGAAAAGTCTGTCAGCACCGCTGGGATGCAAAAGTGATTGTTGCCGGTAATGGAGATATGAAGCAGTTCCTGCAGGAACGCTCAAAGGATCTGCCCATAAACTTTGTTGGTTATATCTCTGACTCAGAGTATATCCGTATCCTGAATGCCGCAGATATTGTTGTCATTCCCAGCCGCAATGAACCGTTTGGTCTTGTGCTTCTTGAGGCATGGAGTGCGGAGAGATGTGTTGTCGCCTCCAATGTCGGCGGGCTCTCAGAAAACATCGACGCGTTTGTAAACGGTGTAAAAGTTGATGTGAACCCGGAATCCATTGCCTGGGGTATCAATGCGATGATCGACGAACCATGGAATGCAGAGGCTCTGGGAAAACGGGGAAGAAAGAAAGTGGAACGGATTTTTTTATGGGGTCCGATAGTAAAGGATCTTGTAGAAACCTATGCCCGTACGGTCTCATGAAAAAGGGGTTACCTGATATGTCCTGCCGTGCTTACGATATAAGGATATGCCCTCCCCATGTGAAACCTGCACATGATTGATTTCAAGATTATATAGGGTATTTTACCGGTTCCATTCATTACGGGTATAGCATCTGAACAGGAAATCTCTGAAGTATCACTCTGATCACAAAGGAAATTGCAGATGGTTTTTACCTGATCTAATCACCAGTAAGGAATTGCGTATGCCTCATCCAAACTTTAAAGACACGATTGCTGCATCGCCGTACATCTTTACCCTCGGGGTTGCCGGCGACAGCGGATCAGGAAAGACTACATTTACGCAGGGTGTACGGAGTATTTTTGGAAATGATCTTGTCTCTACCATCACGCTTGATGATTATCACAGCCTGGACCGTGACGGGCGCAAGGAACAGGGAATTACGGCTTTAAATCCCAAAGCTAACCGTATTGACCGGCTCGAACAGGATCTCATATCGCTCAGACGGGGTGTTCCCGTAGAAAAACCGTCCTACAACCACACCACAGGAAAATTTGATCCACCGGCAATCTTTATTCCAAAGAAGATCCTCATACTTGAAGGACTTCACACGCTCTTTACGCCCACACTAAGGAAATATCTTGATTTCACCCTCTTTGTGGATCCGGTAAATCACGTGAAGTATGACTGGAAGATCTTACGTGATGTAAATATGCGGGGGTATTCCCGTGAAACCGTTTTAAAAGAGATAACTGAACGTGAACCGGAGTATGAACGCTATATCGCCCCCCAGAAGGAGTACGCAGATGCCGTGATAGGTATCGATTATTCCCGGTACGGGCAGACGTTAGGAAAAGAGCGGAACGTGTACAAGGTAACACTCTCCCAGAACCGGATGAAGCAGAGCATTGAAGATATCGACCTGTCTTTGGATCTCTATTCCATACTCTCTTTATCCGAGCGGAATTTCTCTTTGGAGTTTGTGACAAGTGAGAAGGGGGGACACAAGATGGGCGAGCTTATTATTGATGGGGAACTGAGCGAGCATGTGGTGCAAAAACTTGAGCACAGCATCGAAGAGCAGACCCGTGTCCATCCCATATCCATCTTCAAAGACCGTGCTTATGTAACCGCAGGAGATCTTGTCCAGCTGGTTCTCTGCTGGCGCATTATCCACCGCAGGATTTTTCTAGAAACCTGCAGGTAATGCCGTTCAAAGCAATCCCTGCATACAAAAAGACCATATCCTGTGAATGAGAAGGAAAGAGTAGGAGCGATCAATGAAAGCAGATGAACCCACCAGTATCCCGCGTGATGTGCCCTTTAATCATTATGCAGGTAAACCGGGAGCAGGGGACCATGAATCCGGTAGTTGTCCAGTTATTAAAACCATAGGTGTCCTGACCGGGGGAGGTGACTGCCCCGGGCTTAACGCGGTAATCCGGGCAGTCGAAAGATCGGGAATAAAATATCATTTTGAAACTCTTGGTATCCGGAACGGGTGGCAGGGTCTCATCGATGGCGATGTCGAGCCGCTCACCGACTTTTCAGTTTCAGGAATTCTTCCCAAGGGGGGAACAATCCTTGGTACCTCGCGCACGAACCCGTTAAAAAAAACATCTGATTTCCAGAAGATCAAGGCCAATATAAAAAAATTCGGTATTCATGCGCTGATAATCATTGGCGGTGACGGAACCCTTTCAGCTGCCCGCGATGTGGCAAAGCAGGGGATTCCTGTTGTAGGAATTCCAAAAACCATTGATAATGATATCTGCGGAACTGATATGACATTTGGCTTTGATACCGCAGTCTCTACAGTAACTGAAGCAATTGATCGTCTCCATACTACAGCAGAGTCGCACCACCGGATCATCGTTGTTGAGGTGATGGGGCGAAACGTTGGGTGGATCGCAGTCACTGCAGGAATTGCCGGTGGAGCTGACGAGATCCTGATTCCGGAAGTCCACTTTACCATGGACGAGGTCTGTAAAAGATTAAAGGAGCGGTACGATGCCGGGAAAAAATTCTCCATTGTTGTGATTGCAGAAGGAGCTCATGAAAAAGATCTCGGTTTGTCCTCAGTTCCTGAGAATGAACGGGATGAATGCGGTCATGAGAAGTTTGTAGGTGTGGGAAATATTTTAGGAAAAGAACTCGAGCGTCGTCTGGGAATTGAGACCCGTGTTACCATTCTCGGACATGTTCAGCGCGGGGGGTCGCCAACGGCGTACGACCGGGTTCTTGCCACGCGCTTTGGTGTTGCAGCAGTCCAACTGGTACATGCCGGTGATTTTGGGAAGATGGTTGCCCTGCAGGGAAATCGCATTACCAGTATCCCTCTCGAATCAGCAGTCAACCAGCTAAAAACGGTAGACAATGATTTCTATGAACTGGCAATGACAGTAATAGGTGGCCGGAAATGAACAAAAATCTTACACTTGAAAAAAACCAGCCTGGCAGTCCTTCATTTACGGTCTGCTGGAAGGGAGCGCTGCCCGAACCTGCTGTCAGGACAGCAGAAGATCTTCGAGCGGTTTTAGCAAATCCCGGTTGTTCCTGCACAGGACCGGTGTATTACATGTACCGGGATGTTGCCCGCTGTTCTGAAGACCGCAGCTGGCTTGCCGCACAGGGTCTGCGATTCGATATCACCGTCATTCCCCCGCGCGAACTCTGCGGAGAGTACAATAAAACAAAAGGGCATTATCATCCTGATGATCCTTCCGGTACAGGCTATCCTGAGATATACGAAGTTCTTGCCGGTGAAGCTCATTACCTGATCCAGAACAAGGATTGTTCTGATGTAGTGATGATTGCGGCCTGTGCCGGTGATGTTGTTATTGTTCCTCCGGGATATGGACATGTGACCATTAATCCTACCCGCACAACTATTCTCCAGATGGCAAACATTGTCTCTTCAAAATTTTCCAGCAATTATCATGGTTATGAAGCGCAGAACGGGGCCGCTTTTTTTGAATGGATAAAAGAAGGGTTTGTAAAGAATCCAGCCTACCGCAACCACCCGCATCTCCGGATTATAAAAGCGCAGCACCTTATGGATGTAAAGGATGCAATTCCAGACCCGCTCTACAATCTCATTGAAAACCGGTCTCCGGTTCTTGAATTTCTTAACCGTCCTGAAAAGTTCGAATCATTATTCCGGGGACTCTATCTCTAACTCTTTTTTTCTTTCGCGATTTTTTTATCAGGCTCTCCAGAAAATCCGCGTCATATCTGCAAGGTTTTTAGTTACAAAAGGATCAATTGTGTCGTTTTCCATCTGCCATCTCCAGTTGCCCTCATCGGTTCCCGGGCGGTTCATCCGGGCTGTGCTTCCCAGTCCAAGAATATCCTGCAGGGGAAATATGACTGTATCGGCAACTGACATCATGGCAATCCGGATTAATTCGGCAGGTAATTTTTCTGCGGGAATTTCCCGTCCAATGTACGTAAAGAGTCCCTGTTTCTCTTCTGGCGCAGCATCCGATTCGAGCCATCCCCGAATTGTTGCATTGTCATGCGTGCCGGTATACAGGATACAGTTTCTTTTCAGGTTATGCGGGGCATGCGGACTTTTCGCAGGATCACCGGTAAAAGCAAAGAGAAGCACCCGCATGCCCGGCAGTTCGAACCGGTCAATGAGTTCAGACACATCCGGAGTAATAATTCCAAGATCTTCGGCAATAATCGGAAGATCGACAAACCTGCTTTTTAGTAAGGTTAATAATTTTTCACCCGGTGCCACAACCCATCTCCCGTTAATTGCATTTTTTTCTCCTGTTGCTACTTCCCAGTAGGCAACAAGTCCTCTGAAGTGATCAATTCGTGTATAGTCAAATAAGGAGAGGTTGTGCTCGACACGACAGATCCACCAGGAAAAATCCTCTTTTTCATGTTCTTCCCAACAATAGAGCGGGTTCTTCCAGAGTTGCCCGGTTTTACTGAAATAATCCGGAGGTACTCCTGCCACAACGAGGGGTAAAAGCTTGTCATCGAGCCGGAATAATTTCGGGTGTGTCCAGACATCAGCGCTGTGAAAATTAACGTAAATCGGGATATCACCAATCAGGCAGATCCCTTTTTCATTGGAATATCTCCTCAGCGCCTCCCACTGTTTATAAAAAATATACTGGAGAAATTTTTCTTTCTCAATCATTTTTTCAAGAGACCTGCCGATTGCGTCCAGTGCAAAAGGCTCACGATATTTTATCTTGTCTGGCCAGCTGCTCCAGATCCGGCCATTATAATGCCGGTCTAAAGAGGTAAAGAGTGCAAAATCTTCAAGCCATCCACAATTGTTCCTGCAGAATTCGTCATATTCAGAAAGTCCCTTTTTTTCAATCCTGAACCGTTCAAAGGCAAGTGAAAATATTCTTTCCTTGAACCGTATAACGGCATTATAATCTACCATCCCGCGGGGAAATGACGGGATCCAATGGATATCCGTTTTACGTAAAAAACCATCACGTACCATGCAATCGGGGCTTATGAGCAGGGTATTGAAGGCAAAGGCAGACGTACTATGATACGGGGAATTATCATATTCCGGGCTGGTGGGATTTAAGGGCAGTATCTGCCAGTAACTCTGCTGAGCATCAGATAAAAAATCCACAAACTTGTGGGCAGATGGCCCCAGGTCTCCGATGCCATAGATTGAAAACAAAGAAGTGATCGGTAAAAGTATTCCGCTCCCTCTTCTTTTCACACTATGCCCCCTGCTCTTAATGTGAAAAGGTCGTTCCCTTTTTCATGTACATGAATGCTTGAGACTCTCGGGATTAAGGTGTATTTCCTGAGGGGTCTCGAGTCTGCTCCGGCATTTCGCCCGACTGTTAAAAATTGTCCCAGCCGCAGGCAAATCATAAAAATTTCACCCCCAGATAGCCTCCAAGCTCCTCAAATAGTCGGGTCCATTGTCTTGCATGAGCATCTCCGGATGCTGAAAGTGCCTGCATGGCGGCAGCTTTTTTTTGTCCAATGTGAAAATAGTCATTTTGCGATTCCCAGAGATTGTATTTCAGGGAGAGCGGGGACAATATTTTAAAAACGGTTGCGATCTTTTCCATGAGGATGAGATCGTCCGGGTTCTCAAAAAGACACTGCATGAGGTTGGTTATTGCAATACTTGCAGTAAAATTCAGAGTTTCAGTATCCGGTTCAAATTTTCCTTTGGTCATCTCATCGACAAGAACTGCAAGTCTTTGTGTATCGGGATTGGAATCAGAAAGAACTTTTTTTAGATCCAGATTAATGATATACCAGACCGGATCCTCTAATACTTTTGGCGGGGGGATTTGCATCTCTTTCATTGCATGGAGGAGCGGTAAAAACTGGTTGTAGATGTGCCGGAATGAGGTTTCCATATCGGCAAGCGTGGAGTTAAGAATTGAGAACAATACTTTTCTTTGCCCGTCTCTGAACAGGTTCCAGAGTGAATAGAATCGGCTGCCAAAATTATCTTCAAGACAAAGAATCATGCCGGGTATGTCGCTTTTAGAAAAACCATCGAGTAATTTATCCCGCATTAAAAAAAACTTTTTTTCATCAGTAAATTCTGTTGCCCCACCCATGAAATTATGGTTTCCCAAATGAAGAACGGCAAACTGTAAGGTATTTTCTTCCCACGTGATATCAGAATACAAAAAAACCTTTCCAATCGCCAGTTTGAGTTCGCCCGATTCTGTTTTATGGTAATTCTCATTTTTTAAAGTATAATTTTTAATCAGGATCTTTTCAGGGGATTCAACAATTAACGATGACAATGCATAATGAAAACCTACCCGTGAAAGATCAACAACTGCTGTCTGGACGAAATTCCGGTACACCAGAGCCCCGTCCTTATATTCCGGTATATTGCTGGGGGCTTTTTTTAATATCCGGATAAAGTCCGGTTCAGGATCAACACCGGCAACTTCCCGCACAAGCTGCATTGCCCGGCAGGCATAACGCAGAACCTGAACCGATTCTATACCGGAAATGTCGTCAAAAAACCACCCGCAACTCGTATACATGAGCATACCATTTCGCTGGATCTCGAGCAGCTTGAGTACTTCGACCTTCTCTTTATCTGAAAGAGTCCGGATTGCATGTTTTGAGACGAATAATTCAATGTTTTTGGGAGAGCGGTTGAGGATGATATCAATATAATTATCCCGTGCCTGCCAGGGATCTGTTACAAACTGGCTCATCCGGTCATTAAAGAGTGAGACAAGAGTCTGCGAGAGCCAGTCCATGGCTTCCCGAAGCGGAAAACGCCATTTTTGTCGTGAGACCACCCCACAATTTTTTACAGTGATGGGTCGATCCCTTGCCGTGGTTTGGACAACCGGATTGGATACAGGCATCTGGACAATGGAACCAGTGGTACAACACCCGCAGTCATCTCTCCAGCGTTCGACCCCGTGAGTGCAGCTCCATGAGGTATTTTCGATTATTTCGACCTGGTGTGTGGGAGGATTTCTACTTAAGTATTCTCCGTAGATAGTAATCCGGGCAAGGTTTTTGGATTCTATGAGATAGAGGGCATAAGCAAGCGCCATATCTCCAAACCGGTGGTGATGTCCATACGTCTCACCATCAGAGGCGATAGTTAAAAGCCCGGACTGTTTTTGATACTGGGAAAAATACCGGATCATCCTGTTGGCAAACACTTCACCATTCTCTAAAAGATTGCTAAAGGCAATTTCCTGTGAAATCGCATCATCATAAAAAAAGATCGCAATCGACTCGCCGGAGGGCAGCCGGCAGAGGTATGGCATCGAAGTGTCAATGCCCCCACGGCTTACATCAGTCCACTGCGTATCATTGAACGGTTTTATCCGGCTGGCCTGTTTTGGAGAGAGTAGGGTAAACTTGATTTTCTGTTCTGCAAGAATTTCTAAGGTTTCTAAGTCAACTGCTGCTTCAGGAAGCCACATGCCTTCAGGCTCTCGTCCGAAACGGGATATGAAATCTTTAATTCCCCAGATCACCTGTGTATGCTTGTCCCTGCTGTTTGCAAGGGGCATGATAATATGGTTGTACACCTGAGCAATTGCAGAGCCATGCCCGGAGAAACGGTTCATGCTCTCTTTATCTGCGTTAAGGATGGCCTGATACACTTCCTTGTTGTTCTGCTCTAACCAGGCAAGCAGTGTAGGGCCGAAATTAAAACTAATCTTTGCATAATTATTGACAATATCTATAATCTTCTTGTTTGAATCGAGAATTCGGGAGGTAGCATTCGGTGCATAGCATTCAGCGGTGATGCGTTCATTCCAGTCATGATAGGGATATGCAGAATCTTCAGTTTCAACTTCCTCAAGCCAGGGATTTTCTCGGGGGGGTTGATAAAAATGGCCATGTATACAGACAAAACGACTCATGCATTTATCCTCTCTAAAAAAATCCGGATCTCTCTGATCGCTATTATTTATTATTCACCCATTCTCTTTTTTACCAGATAATAATCTTACGTACGAGGCCGTGGAATTTTGATGGTTTTAAAAGTTAACGTTGGTGTTCTCTCACGGGTTTGATGGGCTATTTTATTTATGAAATGTAGATCCCGCACAGTGTAAAAAAACAGGTTCTCCGATATTTCGTGGGGGTAAGATACATTACCAAAATTACTTGTGAGGGCTCCCCGCTTCAGGGCCTCTTTTTAAGCACGGCGGGGCAAGGAGGGTTTCTCGTGACTCATAAAAACCGCCGCGGGGGAGTCCCGTTGGGGGCGGCGGCGTTCCTCGTGTTTGGGGGTATGGGAGCATCAGCCCAACTATCGTAAATATCGTTTGTGGATAACTTACGACAGGGATATCTCAACGATGTGTTTACAATAAAAAAACGAGAACCAGAAATAAAAATTGCATGACGTAAGAATTGGGTAATCAGATAAAAGGAAAGAATTTAAAGTTTTTCTACGGTGATACGGATCCGGTCACCGGCTTTTAAGATATGGCCTTTTGGGATGTCGATGTTGTACCAGAGAGCATTTGGCGTCTCCTGCGTTGGGTCCTGTGACATCAGGCAGTCTTTGTGGTCGTTGATATCTGCCACAAATTCAATCTCTGATTCAAACTCCAGAACTTTTTCCATGATAAAAGAATATGATTAAAAGGATGGAATTAGAACGCCCTTGGCGTTACCATCCATGTTGTGCTGTTCGAATAGCTCCACCGTTTGATGTCCAGTTCTTTGCAGTTGTCTGCAAGGATCGCCATGTTGGTTCCCACTTCCTTTGGTGATAACCCAAGGTCTTTTGCAATATATTTCGATTTGAAATAGTGCTTGCCCAGGGTAATACCTGAATTGAGGTACTGGACGATCTTGTGCTGGGTCTCATTATACGTTTCACGTAACTTTTTGGTAGTTGACATGTTGTGCCTCAGCATTAGAGAGTCATATAAGTTAACTGCTATATAAGCGTATCTGATTTTCGGGTGAAAAATTCAGTCTGTATTCCCTTACTGCACCACAATTCTGACCAGAAAAATGTATTGGGCGCTCCGGTCGGGCGGATTTTTTTAATGGCAGATTTCCGGGCATATTTTGAACGCTACGACGATAATGACGAATGACTGGTAATTATTATTAAAAAAAATTATTGCTGAACCTGTGCATCGGCAATCTTGTCTATCAATGCTTCGAGTACAACAGAGCGCATGCCTTCAACAAATTTTATGCTGCCAACGACAAGGTGCCCGCCACCGCTTATGCCGCCGCCCGGAATCTCGACCCGCAACTCCCTGACCATTTTGGGTATGTTCATAAGGACGCCACGGGACCGGAGCACGGCAAAATCCGGCCCAAAACCGATAGTTACAACCGGCTTACCGGCATTCTGCTGGCAGAGACGGTCATGCACCTCACCTGAAGTTTTACCCGGGGGTGGGAAGGTGAACTTGTGGGCATGGATCTCCACATCGAGAAGGAATAGGCGTGCTTCGTTTTTTAAGACCCGTGGTGATATGTGGGCCATGCACGCGCTCATCTGATCAGCGATCATGGTGTTTGCTCCATCGATCAGGAGTGTTAAGAGTTTCTTGTGTCGCTCGGTATTTCCGGTTAAATTTAAGATATCTTTTACAATCTCCCTGCCATCGTTAAACCGGAGCCAGAACTGCTCGTAGTCAAGCGCAAGGGCAATATCCTTGCAGTGCGGTTCGGGAAAGTTGTCACGCACGAGTGCAAGATATAATGCCCGTTCGGAAGCCTCACTCCTGTCCCCAACTGCTGCCACTGCCGGGAGGTGACGGATCAATGATTCAACTTTGGGGTTGATCAACCGTGCAACTTCTGTACCAAGCATACCGGCAGTGATACCAAAGTCTCCCCCAACGTGGTAGGGGTTGACATGGGCAAGGAGGTATTTGTCGATCGTGGTATCCGGGTGGTGGTGATCGATTACCACGAACGGGATATCGTAGACGCTGGCGATCTTATACGAGGGTTCATCTTCTTCTGTTGATCCATTATCGGTGAGGATCACAAGCGGCATCTTCTGGCCGAAGCGGACATGGTCTTTTAATGAGAAGTCAAGGTCCCTTGTAATATCTTCTATCTCGTAGAAGGGTGCTTTTGAAGGGGCCCGCTTGAATAAGAAGTACTCTGCATCAAAGTCGCCGCCACTCTCGCGGATAAGGGAAACAACGGCCTGCTCGATTGCTACTGCCGAACAAATACCATCAGCATCAGCATGATGCCGCAGTATGATAGGTTGGGATGTGAAGACTGCCTTTCTGATGATCTTTGCAACCTTTCTCATCTCCGGGCGGAGTTTTTCCATGACTTCGCTTGGAACGAGCAGGGGGATATTCTCCGGCTCTGAACGAAGATCCAAAGCTTTTTCGATCCTTACCTTCACCACTTCTGCTTCTTTATCAGTGAGTATGGAAAGTCCGTCCACTTCAATCTGGAGCTGGCCGTTTCTCATCATCACTTCTCCGATGAGCTTGACCATGTTACCAAGTTCTGCTTCAGGGTATGCCCGTACACCGGCTTCTATAAACGCAGCGCCATTCTGGGTACCGGTCTCGTCAACAATTGTAAAGATGGTAGGTCCACTGGTCTGCTTGATCTGGGCGATCTCCCCTTCGATGGCAACGGTCTTTCCCAGTTTTTCCGGAAGATCAATGATTCTTACCGTTGTAGATTTTCGCTCAACGTTCTCAACCTGGTACACCTGGTGCTGTACCTCTTCGAGATCGATATTTCCGTTTGGGCGTACTTCACGGACTTTTACAAGAACGGAATCGCGTTCCTTGTGTTCTGCCTTGACATTGCTCTTGTGCACAAGTCCCTTGATGCGGTCGTTTAACTGTACGAACATACCAAAGGTTGCAAAACCCTGCACCTTTCCCTGGTAGATATTTCCTTGTGTAACATCAGCAAGATCACAGCCGGCGCCGAGCCGGTAGACGAGCACATTGTTTGAATCGTTATTTTGCATTTACTCTCACCACACACAGCGAAACGGGCATTTGTCCGAGATTTTTTTCATCAATGCCACGCTATTTGAATACTGCTCTGTATATCCATGAATGGGTGCCTGAAGATTAAATTTACTTGTTTCTGACAAAAAATAAAAAACGCAGAAAAGTGGAGGTCTGTTTTCAATCCCGGAATGGCACTTCAATCATTTCAAGGTCATTGGGGGATACAACGGTTCCGGAGAATTGCTTTTTTGCATCGCTGATATGAGCCTGTGTATCGATATACCGTGAACTGATGTGGACAAGCACAAGTGTGCGGGCTGAAAGGAGGGTTGCTGCTTCCCCGGCCTGGGCGGCTGTTGCATGGTAAAATTCCGCTGCCCGGCCTGCTTCAGTTTCATCATACGTGGCATCATGGATCAAGAGATCTGCATTCCGGGCAATTTCTCCCAAAGTCGTATGGACTGCCCGGGTATCTCCCGTGTATACAATCTTACGCCCGGGACGGGGAGTGCCAAGAACCTCTTCAGGTTTCACTTCGCGTCTTTGCCCTTCAGGACCGATAGTGACAGTCTCCCCTCGCTGGAGTCGGCCGAACAGGGGGCCCGGTGGAACGCCAAGAGCGATTGCCCCTTCGCGGTCAAACCTGCCCGGCCGGGGGTCTTCTTCCAATGAATATCCGAGTGCCGGCATCCCATGGCTTACGGCAAATGCAGTGATGGTATACTCATCGAAGCGCACCCATGAACCATGCGTAAGTTCAACTGCATCGATTGAAAATTTCAGGTTGAAACGGGTTACCTTACGCAGAGTAGTGACAAACTCCTGCACCCATTCGGGCCCGTAGATGGTAAGAGGTTCGGTGCGCCCGTTGAATGACATAGTCTGGACAAGACCAAATATCCCAAGGAAGTGATCTGCATGCCAGTGGGTGACAAAGATTGCATTGACTAAAAATCCGCATCGCGCTCTCATCATCTGCTGCTGGGCTCCTTCCCCGCAGTCAAAGAGCAGGGTATCAGATCCGCGACGTATCATGATGCAGGGGGGATTGCGCTGCGGAGTTGGTAGGGCACCAGCAGTGCCAAGGAAATAAACATGCAGGGTCTCGCCACTCATGAAAAACACTTCCGGAATACCGGCAGGCTCGTTCTTGCTTCTTCAATGGACCTGCCTTCGATTACAACAATACCGTTATAGTTCGCTACAACCGCTTTTCCCACTACGTTCCAGTTGATGAGCCCGTCACCCAGTGCCAGATGTTCATCCGACATTCCGTGATTGTCATGAATATGGATATGACTGGCTTTTCCAACATACGGTAAGAAACTGTTCACTTTTCCCAGCGTATTTGCGTGACCGAAATCAAAGGTCATCCCGATACCTTCTATTCCTTCAGTCATGCCAATGAGTTCTTCGGGCAGCTGGCAGAGAAACTCTTTTACACCGATCATATTCTCAACGCATGCCAGTACTGAATGTTCAGCTGCACATTTTCCTATCTGCCTGAGTGCTTCTTTCTGGAGTGCCCAGACTTTCTGGGGTACCAATTTGCCAACCGGTGAAAGATAGCCGGGATGGATAGTGATCCGGTCTGCAAAATCTGATGCATGCGTTATACAGGTACAAATCTGCCGGATTGATTCGAGCCATATGGGATCGTTCAATGTGGCAAGGTTCAGGTCGCCAAAAGGGGCATGCACTGAAATGCCCATATGTGTGCTGGCAATAACTTCGTTAATATTTTTAAGGCATTCGGGATTGTCAAGTTTGTAATTGCCATCTGCTACGATCTCCCAGCCATCATAACCCGCCTCTTCAATTCCGTACACCCATTGGATGTCATCCCAGACTTTTGATGAAGAAGAAAAATAGGGTTTGAGTGTCATAGATCACGTCCCAGTGAAGCAAGGACAGAGTTTACCGCTGCGGCGAATTCCTCAAGAGTGCCCTCATTTTTTATCCGGATATCAGCTTGTACCAGTGCGTTCATAAGACCCCAGTTCATCTCACGATCATCGCGTGTACGCAGGGATTCGGGCAGGACAAAATCATCGGAGCGACCGCGTGCCCTGATCCGTTCCAATCGTTTTTCAAACGAAGAATCGATGCTGATGAGCGCAAATTTAGAGAAGTGTTTCCGGAACAACCGAACTTCAGCATCTCCGCGTATCCCATCGACAAGTACCAGGGGGGCGGTCTGCGCATTTATCTCCGGCACGCACAGTGCAGCAATGGCGTCCATGCCGTTTTCTGCCCTTAGCCTGTTTGCCGTTGCACCGAAATTGGCATCGGTGGGTTCAAGCCCCGCTTGAGAAACAGCAGCCCGGATCATATCACCCATGACGATGACCGGGATACCCGCCTCTGCTGCGATCTTTGAAAATTCACCTTTGCCGCTTGCGGGCAGCCCGACGACTCCTATCACCTTCATAGACAATTTCACCTCCTTCACGGGTCCGGATCTTAACACTCCGTGCAAGCCCGTCAGCAATTTTCTTCATCTCAGCTTCAGAGAGCGGGCGCACCTTTTCAGTTACACCCTGCTGCAGTACAATTTCCACATTCCCTGCTTCTTTTGCGATGATGGAAACTTCATCATCATATCCCCGGAACAGGGTGATTACAACTTCGAACTCCGGCAGGAAGCCGGTCTCGTGCGCTTCTTTACAGAGTGCAAGTGACTTCTGCACATCCTTAACATAATCTCCCTTGAGGAGATTATTATACCGCGCCCACCGGGCTTTTATGTCTAGGGCTACGTGATCGATGAGTCTTTCTTTGATAAGGGCTTCAAGAGTCTTCGGGTACACGCCATTGGTGTGAACGCCAACCGCAAGTCCCATGGTTTTTGCGGCGCGGGCAAGTGAGAGCAATGCCTCTTTTTGTGCTGTAGGTTCGCCTCCGGAAAAGACAACCCCGCTGATGGCGAGCAGGGATCCGCGGATCATCTCAACAATCTCTTCAGTGTCGCGTTCATCTTTCCCGGAAAGTATTGTTGAGTTCTGGCAGTACGTGCAGCGTACCGGGCATCCACGGAAAAATACCGTGCAGGCCGATCGTCCGCGCCAGTCTACGGTTGATAGCGGGACAAAACCCCCAAAGTTCAGTTTGATATAATCACCGTGCCAGATTTTTTTTAAGAAAGATTATTTGACTGTATTTTAAGTTAAAATTGCAGTATTGGAATAAAAAATAGTAGACTGACGGTTACAAATTATTTCACAATTCCTTGTGAGGATGAACAAAAAAAGTGATGATGAAGGAGCAAAAATGTGAAAGTTCATATCAGAACTGGAAATGCTTGTTCACAATCTTGATCGCACAGTAGTCACCGCACATGGTGCAGCCGTCCGTATCAGCAGGCATACGTTCCTTCCTTATGGCCTTTGCCCGTTCCGGGTTCATGGCAACGGCAAACTGGCGGTCCCAGTCAAGATCCCTGCGGGCATGTCCCATCTCAAGATCGAGGTCGCGGGTCTTTTTTAATTTGATCATGTCCCCGACATGGGCAGCAATGCGTGAACTCATGACACCTTCATAGACTTCTTCGGGAGTCGGAAGAGCGAGGTGTTCTGCGGGAGTTACATAACAGATGAAATCAGCACCGAGCGAGGATGAGATTGCAGCACCGATCGCGGCTACCCGGTCATCGTAACCCGGGGCGATATCCGTAACAATGGGGCCGAGCATGTAGAACGGTTTGTTGTTAGTGACACGTTTCATCAGCGTGACATTTGCAGCAATCTCATCGATGGGTACATGGCCCGGGCCTTCTACAATGACCGGGACATTCTGTTTGTGCGCAATATCGGCAAGCTCTGCATTGATGAGCAGTTCCTGGACTGCGGCACGATCGGTTGCATCGTGGATTGCACCAGCGCGCATACCATTACCCATGGAGAGAGTAACTTCGTGCTCTTTCATGATCTCTAACAGGTAGTCAAACTCCCGGTATAACGGGTTCTCCTTTTCGTTGTGGAGCATCCACGCGGTCATGAACGCGCCGCCCCGTGAGACAAGCCCGCCATGACGTCCCTGATTTTTCAGGCGCTTGACCGTCTCCCAGTTGATGCCGGTGTGGATGGCCATGAAGTTGGTTCCGAGTTTGGCCTGCTCTGCGGTGATCCGGAAAAGGTCGTCTTCTTTCATGTTGACAACGGCGCCATCCTTGATTGCCGCTTCAATGAATGCCTGGTAGAGAGGGACACAACCCACTGACAGGGAAGTGTTGGCGATCACCTGCTTGCGAATCTCAACAAAGTCACCCCCGGTTGAGAGTTCCATTAAGGTGTCAGCACCGGCACGTTCGGCTTGTTTTGCCTTTTCAATCTCCTGGGGGATATCAACAATATCAGTAGAGGTTCCAATCGATGCATTGACCTTTGTGCGAAGTCCTTCGCCAATGCCGCAGATCTTCACGTTCCGGTAGGGGGAGACCGGGATGACGATGTGGCCTCCTGCAACGCCGCGCCGGACAAAATCTTCGGTTACTCCTTCCTGCTTGGCAACGATCTTCATCTCTTCTGTGACAATACCACGCTTGGCATCAGCGACTAGACTCATGGCATACAGGTTGCAGTAAAGACCAGATAAAGGCTTGTTTTTTAAATTCTGGACTAAATCTGGCTTGTCCTCTCAACAAGTAAAGTTTATTTGGAGTAACACAGAATTTTTTGTTTAGTAAAATTTACTTCGGAAGACTAACTAAATCAAAAGCGAATAGTTACTTAAGGATTATTAGTTTTTGTACGGGATGGATAGTTTATAGGTAACCGCACTAAATCAGAAAAATTAAGGAAACTTACGGGTTCCCATGACAAATACCAATTATGTTGAAGTGAGCGTCAAAGAAGCCGCTCGAGATGATGTCGGACGGGGTATCGCGCGCCTGAGTGTTGAAGTGATGAAGAACCTCGGTCTGGTATCTGGCGATGTTATTGAAATTTCAGGAAAGAATACAGCCGCTGCTATTGTCTGGCCCGCTTTTGCACAGGATACGGGATTTGCTGTCATGAGGATAGATGGCAACATCCGAAGAAATGCAGGTGCGGGTATTGATGAGAAAGTAAAAATCCAGAAATCCGTTGCAGAATATGCAACAAAGCTGGTGATACAACCAACCCAGCCGATTCGTCTGGTGTTTGATGAGCAATCTCTTAAGCGAGTGCTGCATGGCCAGTCCGTTATTGAAGGGCAGATGGTGAGAGTTGATATCATCGGTAATTCGATTACCTTTATTATTGTCAAAGTCTCTCCAAAAGTCTCTCAAAAAGGGATCGCAATTGTAACAGATGACACAGAAATTGTGCTGAGTGAAGAACCCTGCAAACTTAATGAAGGGAAACAAAAAATTTCGGATACTCATTATGAGGATATCGGGGGACTCGGGCGCGAGTTGCCGCTTGTCCGTGAGATGATTGAATTACCTTTACGTCACCCGGAAATTTTTGAAAAACTGGGAATCAAACCACCTAAAGGTGTGCTTTTTTATGGTCCCCCCGGGACAGGAAAAACATTGATTGCAAAAGCAGTTGCAAATGAAGTAAATGCTCACTTCATCACTCTTTCCGGCCCGGAGATTTTGTGTAAATATACCGGGGAAAGTGAAAAGGCATTACGGGAGAAATTCAGTGAAGCAGAACAAAAATCACCATCAATAATTTTTATTGATGAAATTGATGCGATCGCTCCAAAACGGGAGGAAGAACATGGTGAAGTTGAACGACGAATTGTCGCACAGCTTCTTGCACTTATGGATGGCCTGAAAGGACGTGGACAGGTCATTGTAATTGCTGCAACAAATTTACCAAATTCAATTGATCCTGCCCTAAGGCGCGGGGGTCGATTTGACCGCGAGATTGAGGTTGGAATCCCGGATAAAAAGGGACGACTTGAAATATTTCAAGTACACACACGGGGCGTTCCCCTGGCAAAAGATATTGATTTAGATTATTTTGCAGAAACAACGTTTGGATTTGTCGGGGCAGATATTGCGCTTCTGGTAAAGGAAGCTGCAATGAACGCAATACGAAAAATTATACCGGTTATTGATATTGAAAAAGAGATACCCAATGAAGTAATTGAACAGTTGCAACTTACAAAATCCGATTTTGATTCCGCAAGAAAAATTGTAGGGCCGAGTGCTTTACGCGAACTACTGATCGAAGTTCCTGAAGTTCCCTGGGATTCTGTTGCGGGTCTGGATGCAGTTAAAGAGAAATTGATCGCGATTTTAGAAGGAAGAATATCCTATCCAGCCTTATATGAAAAATTAAAATACAAGCCCCCTAAGGGAATTTTGTTATTTGGCCCCCCGGGAACCGGAAAAACATTATTGGTAAAAGCCATTGCCAGTAAACGACAGATAAATTTTATCTCAATAAAAGGGCCTGAATTATTATCTAAAGGCGTTGGGGATTCCGAAAAACATGTACGTGAAGCCTTTAGAAAAGCACGACAATCTGCACCGTGCATATTATTTTTTGATGAAATTGATTCAATGTTTCCAAAACGCGGCTCAATAAGTGATTCAACGCATGTGACAGAGAGTGTGATGAGCCAATTTTTAACTGAACTTGACGGAATTGAAGAATTGCGCGATGTATTTGTTATCGGCGCAACAAACCGTCAGGATTTACTTGACCCGGCACTTCTTCGTCCGGGCAGGTTCGATAAACATCTCTATATTCCTCCCCCCGATTTGGAATCCAGAAAAGCCATTCTAAAAACATATCTCAGGGATATTAAGGAACTTCTGGATGAGGATATTGAGATTGAGGAGTTAGCGAAAAAAACTCAATATTATGTTGGGGCGGATTTGAATGCCCTGGTTGGGGAAGTCAAAGTTATTGTCATGGATGAAATCATAAACGGTATTGATGCGGGGGAAATCGATGAAATCTCCCTTAACACGATAAAAATTTCCAAAAAACATTTCACCACCGCTCTTGAACAGATGAGAGGTTCTTTAGACCGCACCGATTTTGAAAAATATGAACAAAAATCCTGGGATTTATTATATGCACAAGGAAAGAGAGAGATTCTTTTTGAAGCGGTTACCCTCATCAATGAGGTTGAATATCTAAAGAAAAAAGGGTCTGTTGATAATGAGATTATCCGGGTTAGTGACAATATCAGGAATCAAATTTACTGGCAGAAAAAATCATTTGAGGAAATCAAAAAAAGTCTTGTTGAACTTAAGCGCTTAATTGACAAATCTCTGAAGTAATAAATGACAAACAGGTCTTGACTCATCAGATGTATTTTCCCAGTGCGGACAGGAAAGGCAGCAGATTACAAGTCTCCTTCAGCACTGCAGGAACTGGCAATAATGAATGAGGTAAGGATCTTTACGACAGGATAATAATCCTGATAAACAACGGAATCATACGACTACACAGACAATTAAAAAAATCCGGTTAGACAATCAGTGGTAGAGTGCTCTTTGGTGAGAGGAAGGAAGTAAATACATGATACTCAAAGATTTCCTGGTCCGTGCAGGAACAGAAGAAAACTTAATGGAGTTAATTCTGTTTTTAGGCAAACAGGCTCAACAGGTGAAGAAAGGATTTTTCTGTTCGATCAGGAAAACTCCGGCAGATGAACTGACTAAAAATATGTACGGCGAAGAGCAGATGGCTCTCGATATGTACGCTGATGATGTGTTCATTTCAGGATTGCAAAAAGCACAGCTGGTCAGGTATATCGCAACTGAAGAACAGCATAAGATCATTGAAGTTAACGATCCAAAGAACAATTTTGGTATTGTTATCGATCCTCTGGATGGATCGTCTCTTATTGATGTAAACCTCTGCACGGGTTCTATCATCGGCATCTATCCCGGTCATGTGCTCGAAAAGGGGGCAACAATGATTGCTGCCATGTATATCCTGTATGGCCCCTTAACAACGCTGACCTTTACGACAGGTAAAGGAGTACATGAATTCGCACTGGATGAAACGGGTGAATTTTTCTTACGACACCAGAATCTAAAAATTCCCGAGGGAAAGATATACGCACCCGGCGCCCTGAGACGGGATTACTTCCCTGCTCACGCACGATGGATTGACAAGCTCGAACACTCAGGATACAAACTCCGTTTCAGTGGTTGTTTTGTTGCCGATGTTCACCAGATCCTCCATAAGGGGGGGGTGTTTACGTATCCCGGTTTTAAAGGAAGGGAAAAGGGAAAACTGAGATTATTATATGAAGCAAACCCGATGGGAAAGATTATCCATGAAGCCGGGGGTGCGATCAGCAATGGGAGGGTTGATATCTTAACTATCAAGCCTGAAGGGATCGATGATGTCACACCCATCTATGTAGGTGGCAAAGAAGAGATCCGATTGATTGAAACGTTTATGCGTGATGAGTGATTTAAACAGGATTGAAGATCTATGCAAAAGAATACGTTTGGTCCAATCCCCGGTTCAACAATACTGGGGGCTCTTTCCGGGAAAAAAACAATTGTTATGGCTGCAAATATCCGGATTGCGACGGTTGCACAGGGGATTTTTAAGGCAGCAAAAGATACCGATTCTGCGGTATTTATGGAACTTGCCCGGTCTGAATGTGACTTGAATGGCGGGTATACCGGCTTTACACCAAAAACATTCTCAGAACAAATGGACAAAGCGGCAAAAGCGGAACAGTTTGACATCTGGGCACTTCATGCAGACCATATCTCGATAAAAACCGGCTCTCCTGATGAGATTGCGGGGACAAAACAATTGATCGATGCCCAGATTGCCGCCGGGTATACTTCTTTTGCCATTGATGCTTCCCATCTCTTTAATTTCGATGGAAAAAATGTGAGGCAGGAACTGGAAAAGAATATCATTGCAACAACAGATCTGGCCCATCATATCAAAAAACAGATGAAAGGTAAGGATTTTGGCCTTGAAGTGGAAGTAGGAGAGATCGGCCGGAAAGACGGGCAGGGCCTCATCCTGACAAAGCCAGAAGAAGCAGTTGAATTTATCAAAGCCCTGCAGGAAAACGGGGTATTTCCCCAGGTGATTGCCATAGCAAACGGAAGTACGCACGGGCATGTTTACGATGAGGCCGGAAATGTTGTAGAACAGTTATCCATCGATATTCCGCAGACAAAGGCGGTTGCAAAAGCATTGCGGGATAATAACCTGCATGTCGGTATCGCCCAGCACGGCATCACCGGCACTCCCCGCGATCTCATCAACCAGCATTTCCCGAAAGGAGACATCATAAAAGGAAATGTCGGGACTTTCTGGCAAGATGTGGTTTTCACTGCGTTCAAAGTATACGAACCCACTCTCTACAAGGAAATCCAGGAATGGACATTAGAAAAATACCGCCCGTTAAATCCTGGGAAAAAGGACAAACAGGTCTTTGACGGAAACTGCAAAATGGCCATAAAGGAATTTTTCAAAGAGATCTATTCCGTAGACGAAGAGACGAACAAGGCAATCCGGGCAATGGCCTATGCAGAAAGCCTGGTCTTTTTCAAAGCGTTCAGCGCCTATGGCTCAGCGTCTCTTGTAAGAAAGGCCATAAAAAAATAATTCGGCATTATTTTTTTATACAGCAGAGAGATTCTATTAGAGTGATCTCTCATGCCAAAAACAACGATTTCTGTGATTAAAGCTGATGTGGGAAGTTTTCCCGGCCACTCCCGCACACACCCGAAGCTTTTGGAAAAAGCGGCAAAGATGTTAAAGGAGCAAAGGGGCAAGCTCCTCATCGATTCCTTTGTCACCCACTGCGGTGATGATCTTGAACTGATCATGACGCATGCCCATGGCGTGGATAATGTAAACGTTCATAAACTGGCGTGGGACGTTTTTATGGAATGCACAAAAATTGCAAAGAGTATGAAACTCTACGGGGCAGGTCAGGACATGCTCTCGGATGCATTCTCAGGAAATGTCAGGGGTCTTGGACCCGGTGTTGCTGAGATGGAGTTTGAGGAGCGGGGATCTGATCCGGTACTCATCTTCATGGCTGATAAAACGGAACCCGGTGCATGGAACTTCTTTTTGTTCAAAATATTTGCAGATCCTTTCAATACTGCCGGTTTGGTTATCGATCCCAGCATGCATGAGGGATTTGTTTTCGAAGTTCATGATGTTATTAAGAAACGTCGCATCACGTTCAAATGTCCCGAAGAAACCTACACACTCCTTTCCTATATCGGTGCCTGTTCCAGGTACGTAATCAAACATGTCTATAGAAAAGATGGAATCATTGCCGCCTCGACAAGCACGGAGAAGCTGAATCTCACTGCGGGCAGGTACGTAGGAAAGGATGATCCGGTCATGATCGTCCGTGCCCAGAGTGGACTTCCATCGGTAGGAGAAGTGATCGAACCCTTCTGCACGCCGACAATAGTTGCCGGCTGGATGCGGGGATCGCACCACGGCCCGTTCATGCCAGTCGGTGTCTGCGATGCCAACATGACCCGGTTTGACGGGCCACCACGGTGCATATGTTTAGGATTCCAGATCTGCAATGGCGAGCTTATCGGCCCTGCGGATATGTTTGATGATATTGGGTTCGATCGCGTCCGGGCACGCTGCAATGAGCTTGCAGATATGATTCGGGATCAGGGTCCCTTCGAACCCCACCGGCTTTCTTTAGAAGAGATGGAGTATACCACATTACCGGGTATCGAGAAACAGTTCCGCACCCGCTGGGAACCAATCGGGGAATAATCCACATTTTTTTAAAAGTTCCGTGTATTTTCTTTCCGGATTTAAGCAGATTAAAGCACTTTGGAACGGTGCAAGGAGCAAGCTTTAATTATCTTACATCCCAAATTAGGGCAGATGGTTAACGGAATTGTTTTGCCGATAAAAAAAGTGTTTTCGCTTGTGGATTCAAAGATATCTGTGGAGATCAAAGACGAAGGCAGGAAACTGCAGGGTCGTCTCGTTGCCGTGGATGAGTATCTCAACATCCACATGGACGAGACAATTGAATTTGTTGATAACCAGCGTGGCAGGAGCCTTGGAACAGTTGTAATCCGGGGCAACAATATCCTGACCATCGCACCGGTTATCTGAGATGAGCAAAGGAGAACCTGATGGAAGATCCTGTTGATGAAGCACTGAAACTGATTCAGTCAAAACCTGAAGGCGTTCTTCAGAGCGAGCTCTGGAAAGAGCTGGGTGTGGATAGCCGGAAGTGTTCGCGTATAGTCAAGAAACTCGAAGAGAGCGAACTCATCGTTCGGATCGAATTCAAAAAAGATGGAATTAAAACGTATCTCCTGCGGGCAAAGCAGATGCCGGTCAATCCCTCCGATTTGCTTGCGGGGGATGAATTAATACCGTGCATCTGTTGCGAGCTCGAGTGCGTTGTTGAAGAATGCAACCCGCTCATGGACTGGATGTACCAGCTGGCAATTGTCCAGCATACTGATTAATACATTTCTTTTTGAAAATTTGCTTTTTTTTACAAATACATGATTAATTTGAACTGCAAAATAAAACAATGATACATCGGGTAGGGTAGTTATGAATAAATACAGGACTTCATTGGTATTACAGTGCCTGATTTTTTTAATCCCCCTCAACATCTACATGTGGGGCGACTGGTTGCTGGTCAATGTGCAGTGGGCGCTCTTCCGCTTTCAACAAGCGGAATTGGGAAACAGCCTGATTCTTGGTCACAAGGACATACTCTATATTTATTTTGGCCAGAATACCGGAATTTTTAACATTGCAGCAGCGTATTTGTGGACAATTGGTGCAATAATTCTTTTTATTGGACTTATATCTACAATGTATGCTTATATCGAAGACCAATCTTCATTTCTCAAAAAAGCCTCGTATTTTACTATAGTTGGGGGAATCATTCTGGCATTCTCCGCGGTGTGTCGTTTTCAGGGAGGGTTTGCCATTCCCATCGGCGTCCCCATAATTCTCATTATCGGATGGTCAATGTACCATGAAAATCGTGATACAGATGAGGATGAAACTAAAAAGCCCCTTGATTTAAAAGATGTCCCCGGTTCCTGATTTTTTTGTCAGTTTTTTTCTTTTATTGTTCCCCTGCCGGTGTTTTTAAGATTTTCTCACCGATGTACCATATTAGAACAACTATTTATCATTCAGCCATCAACCTCTTAGTAGTGAATTCAACGCAATTTCCTCCGGGAGATGCCCGATGATATCTGTTTTGTTTGTCGATGATAACACCGATCTGCTTTCAACGGTGCGAACGTTTTTAGAAAAGACCGGGGAAATTAAGATCGATAATGCCCATTCCATAAAACAGGCAATAGAGAAACTTAAAGGGCGAAATTACGATGTGATCGTTTCCTACGAGCAGCAGCCTGATGTGAACGGCATTGAATTTGTCTCGGATATGAACGGGATCGAATTCATCAAATATCTCAAATCCGTTGGAAATATTACTCCGGTAATCCTTCTCGGAAGACGGGGGCCCGGAAAGATTGCCGTCATTGAAGTTGCCCATGGAACCGAGATAACGTTTCCCAAGAGTGGCGACATCCGCCCGCAGGTCTTTGAGATGGTCAACCTGATCAAACAGACCCTGTTACGCAAGAGAACCGAGCGGGAGGTAAAAGCGCAGAATGAACAACTTGCCGCCATCCTCTCTGCAACCCCGCTGGGCATATTTCAGGCGCGCAATGGTATCATCGAATGGGTGAACCGCCAGTTCCCTGCCATGCTCGGCTATGATGAGTCGCAGATGGTGGGAAAAGAACTCAAAACATTTCTCTCATCTCCCGAAGAGTATGATCTCATTTACCGTGAACTGCAGATTAAGCGCAATGCACAGGGTGTATCACATGCGGGATGCCTCTTAATGAAAAAAGATAAAAAACCTCTTGCCTGCCAGTTGCAGGTAATACCGCTCGATACCCGCGACATCAGTCTTGGCGGAACCTTTGTTGTAACCGATATTTCAGAAAAACATAAGATCGCCGAGGCGTTAAAAGAGAGTGAAGCAAAGTACCGCGAAGTGCTGCAGAATACCCAGAGCATCATCATCAGGATGGATCTCCAAGGAACTATTACATTTTTTAATCACTATGCTCTCAATTTCTTTGATTATACCAGCGACGAAGTGATTGGAAAGAACGTAAACACCACGATCGTTCCGGCAAAGACCCGCTCAGGTAATGATCTCTCCATGATGGCAGATGATCTGGGTTTCAATGCCGAAGGATATGCAGTTAACGTGAATGAAAATGTCCGGCGCAACGGTGACCGGGTCTGGATTGCCTGGATCAATAAAGCCATACGGGATGACAAGGGCCATATTGTGGAAATTCTCTGTATCGGTAACGACATCACGGACAGGAAACGGGACGGTGTGGTGCGTATCAGTACAGATACCTGGAAAGATCTCGTTGTAGCAGACAGCGATGTAAAAGAAGATGTCTTTGATACCGTCTTTCACATCTGTACAGAGATCTCGATTGAAGGTCGTGAAGGAAAGCCGGTAGGTACAACATTTTTAATTGGCGATACCAAAAACGTGCTGGAAAAGTCCCGCCAGATTATTCTCAACCCCTTCGAAGGACACAAACCCGAAGCCCGCCTTGTCACAAACCCGGAGCTCAAGGAAAATATCAAGGCCCTCGCCCAACTCGATGGCGCGTTTGTCATCACCGGAGATGGATTTGTAGAATCAGTAGGACGCTATATTACCGTTGATACGAGCAGTGTAAAACTTCCCGGGGGGATGGGCACGCGGCACAATTCAGTTGCCGCAATTACCCAGGTCACTAAAACCGTAGGAATCGTTGTTTCCCAGAGCGGCGGCGTGATCACGATCTTCAGGAATGGGCAGATCTTAAAGAAGATCACACTGTAATTACAGTGGATCGCACAATCACCGTTCGTCTGTGCTGCAACGGCGCCCGTGGAACTCTTCCCAGCAGATGTGCCGGCAGATGTTTCCTACCGCTTTAAACGCATCTTCGAGATCCGGAAAGTTGGGAATACCGGAATCCCTGAGTATCCGTAAGGGAGTCTTCATTGAATCGCCGCCAATCATACACCCGACAATCATCTTCTGCGTGCTTTTTGAGAACCTGACCAGCTCGTTTGCAACGCGGATCGGATCGGAGATGGCAGATGGTACTGCAATCACAAATGCGATATCCCAGAGTTCCTGGTTCCGTATCATCACATCAAAGGTACGGGCAAACCGGTCTGCACTGGCATCACCAACCATGTCAATCGGGTTGCGCCGGTTCCAGTCCACAGGCAGGATGGAGTCCAGTTCTTTGATTACGGTATTGGGAAATTCTACCATGTCAATTCCCATCAGCTCTGCGTAATCGGAAGACAGGACCGCAAAGCCACCAGCATTGCTGATCACAATTGCACGAATCCCTTTGGGATAACCTTCCGACGATAGGAGTTCTGCGGTCTGGAATGCCTCCCGCATCGATCGCACAGGAATGACTCCGGATTGCCAGAAGGCTGCCTGGTACACTTCATAGCTACCCGCAAGGGAACCAGTATGGGATGCAGCGGTCATCTGGCCGATTTTTGAGGACCCGGCTTTTATTGCTACCACCGGCATTTTCGGAGTAACCTGCCGTACGATCTCCATGAAGCGCCTGCCTTTGCGGATCTGCTCTATGTACAGGATGATGGCTTTTGTCTGAGGATCATTGGCAGCAAAGAGGATGTAATCCTCAAAGGTGAGATCTGCCTGGTTGCCGACACTGATCACTTCAGAAAACCCGATCTCTTCGGGCAGGCTCCAATCCACCATGGTGGTGATGATTGCTCCACTCTGGGACAAAAAGGCTAGATTTCCGGATTTTGGAGAGACGGGATCGAATGTGGTATTGATTCCCTGGTGTGGGAACATGAACCCCAGACAGTTGGGACCCATGATGCGGATATTGTACTGCTTTGCAAGGGCAGTTACACGATCTTCAAGTTCGCTCCCTGCTGCACCACTCTCCCTGAATCCTGAAGAGATGATCACGACAAGAGGGATCCCTTTCTTTCCGGCTTCTTCTACGATCGAAGGGACGATTCGTGCCGGGACAACGACAACGGCAACATCGACCGGGCCGGTAATTGAAGTAAGCGAAGGATAGGTAGTCCGGCCAAGGATCACCGGGTGCTTCGGGTTTACCGGGTAGAGTGTTCCGGGGAATGAGAGGAGGTTTCTGAGTACCGCATAGCCTACCTTGTTGGGTTCAGCAGATGCACCGATCAATGCAATGGATTTGATATGGAGCAGGTCCCCATTTAGTGGCCGGACGGGAACGCTATTTTGAGGTGGAGAAGTATCATCCATATAGAACCGGGCATCAACAGCACACACACCCTGCTCATAGACAAAAACCGGATTGATATCAAATTCAACGATATCAACGCTATCCATGAAAAAACGGGAGATGGTATCAATGAGGTTTACCAGTGCTTCCTTGTCACGGGGAGGTTCATTTCTGAACCCTTTGATCAGCCGGTAACCATTCAGTTCATGGAGCATGGCATTGATATCTGTCTTCGTGACCGGAAGCACGCGTATCGATACATCTTTTAGCAATTCGACAAGCGTCCCCCCCATGCCAATAGTGATCACTTTTCCAAACGCCGGATCGATCCTCCCTCCTATGATTATCTCCAGTCCCTTTTCGAGCTGCTGCTCGACCATGATCCCGTCAATCATTGCTGACGGATTGTAATTTCGGACATTGGTAAGGATCTTGTCATAAGCACCGAGCAGTACTTCAGTATTCCGGATACCGGTAATCACACCGCCGGCATCACTTTTATGAACGATCTGGGGAGAGACTACTTTCAGTACTAAAGGAAACCCGGTCACTTTGGACGCAGAAACAGCCTCAGTAATATTTGTGGCAAGTGCATACCGTGGAATCGGTACACCCATCTGGTGTAAAATCTCATATCCCTTTGCTTCGGAGATCAGGTGACGTGACAATTGCTTCCCTTCCTTATCCATTGGATACATGCAGGGATGTATTAAGTGTTGTTGTCTGGCAGGATGGTAAAGCAAGAACAGAATTTTTAATTACGATATGCAGAAACGAGCATAAGATTGATTACTTTTAATAACCATCAGTAATCAAAGATGCATATCCCAACTCCCGAAGAACTCCGTACGCGCAGGGAATCCCTTGGCATGAGACAGACAGAGCTTGCCAGGCGCGCCGGTATCAGCCAGTCAATGGTTGCACGAATTGAAGCAGGAAATGTGGACCCCCGGATAAGCACGCTCAACAAGATCATTGTAGTGCTCAACAGTGCCGAGCCAAAGAAGATCAAGGCAGCGCAGATCATGCATATACCGGTGCTTTCGGTTCAGCCCCAGGACGCGATCACCCGGGCAGTCGAGATCTTTGAGAAGAACAACATCTCACAGTTGCCGGTCATTGAACGCGGATCCCCGGTAGGATGCATTTCTGAGACCGTGATTGTAAAGGCGATCGAACAGCAGCGCCTGCATAAAACCCACCTGTTTATTGTGCGGGATTTTATGGAACCGGGATTTCCCACCGTTCCTCCGGACATGGATGTGGAGACGGTAATCAACATCCTCCAGCAGAATCACGCGGTGCTTGTGGTAGAGGGCAGGATTGTCCGGGGCGTGATCACCAAGCATGACTTGATCTCGCTGATCGTCTGATCGTTTCTCTTTTTCCCTTAGATTCTCTTCTTTTTTATTGAATGTACCAGAAAATCAATCGGGATAGTTGGGCATAATAAGATCCCTTGTTAAAAAATGAGTTTTGAGATCAGAGTTTTGATACAAGATCCCGTAGAACAGCACCCGGATCTTTTGCTTTTACCACACTGGATGCGAGCAGCACACCATCCGTTCCAAGATCAATTGCGATCTTTACACATTCCCCGGACTGGATCCCTGCTCCGGTCAGGACTTTTACCTTTGGATGTATGGCATGCACTGCCGCAACAGAACGCCTTATAATATCCGGGTTCGCTTTTGATACCGAAACGCCGCTTCCGATAAGTTCCGGTGGTTCAATTGCCACATAGTCCGGTCCCAGCGCAGCGGCACCGGCACTGGCCATCTCGTTGTTAGTACAGACAACCGAAATGAGATTGTGCGCCTTAAGTCCCCTGATCGAAGTTTCGATATCTGCCAGAGTGAGACGCCGTTCCGAGTGGTTTACCAGTGACCCTGCTGCCCCAGCCATCTTGATCGCATCTACGGTAATATGTCCGGTGTTTGCACCGGGTTCGCACCCATCAACATGCTGTGCATAGACCGGGATGTCAAAATGGTGACTGAGCGGGTGCAGATCAATATAGGATGGTGCGATTCCCATCGTTACCCCGCTTTCGCGGCCAATGAGTTCTGCTGCCTGTGCGATCATGTGGGCCCGGTTGCCCATCCCCTCCCGGTACGTCTTTAAATTGACAAGGATTAGTGGTGACGGCATATCATAAACTCCAAAACTTATGAGTCATTAATTACACGATTGCAGTTTTTTACCTGATGAAGGTTTTTATAAAACTCTGTAATCGGGTAGCGGGTTTTTTACAATTCTTTGAGCCCTCGTACGAAATGACCAGAGGTGATCTCGCCAAAAGAGCACTTTTTAATCCGCTCTTTGAGTGCCTGTAGATGTTTTTCTGCACCGGTGGTCCGGGTTGAAGTTACTGAAATTGCAGTACGGTAGATGCGCGTCATCTCCGAAATAAAGGTAACGGTCCTACCACGGGCATCAATCACAACTTCACTGATGCCCATGTCAATGATTTCAGGAAGGTGATCGAGGAGGCAGAGCTCAGCGGAGTTGCCGATATGCGTCCTGCATTCAGTATCAATGCGTACAGGAAATATGTGGCCGGTGGAGTCCCGGATGCCGTAAAATTTTTTATTTTCCTCGCAAGAATCAGCCTTGCAATGAAGGTGGGGTCCCAGCAGGCAGTCATCAGAGATGATGGCTTCGTTAATTCCCTGCACAATCATGGCAAAAGAGGTAGCAAGCCCCTGCTTTCGGGCAGCATATAGTAAAAACCTGCACTCCTCCCGCGAGAGTTCCGGTGACAGGGTGAGCAGCTGTACATCAGAGGATAGTTTTTTTGCAGTTGCGTGGTTGAACACATTGAGTGCTGTGGACCCGCAGATAGTTGTGAGCGGTGCAATCGTGTGGATTGCATGCACCATACCCGGATTTTCCACCATGATTCCTGCGATTCCGATTTCGGATATCCGTCTCACTAATGGAATAACTGCATCAGAAAAGGCTGGCCGGGTGATACGGGGAAATTTCCAGACAAGGGGGATATCATGTGCCTGGCACACTTCAACTGCCATCCTGATCTGCTCTTCAATTCCTGCAGTGAGAGAATGACGGCAGGACAACGCGGCAGGAAAAACCGGAATACCCGGCTCGAAATACACCCGGTCACAGCCGGACTCTGCTGCCATGCGGACTGCATCCAGCGAATCAGCATAGACTGCAAGACAAAGCGGGGCGGGGGATTTTATTGTGGGTGATGCAGGACTTATTAAAGGATAATTCCCCACCCGATCCTGCCACCAGGATTTTGCACGTTCAGCCTGTTCTGATGATGGGTGGGATGCTTCAATGAGGGCCGATTCTGCGAGAGTTAAGAACTCCCGGCGTGCCCGGTTGAGTTCTGCCAGCGGTGCGAAAAGATCACCATGGTACTGCATCGTAACTGCATCGATGATAAATGGTGTGCCACCGCTCTTTCTCATCTGCTGCTCCATCAGTTCAGCGGTAAACGGGTGGGACTCTGCAGGTACAAGCGTGATATCCGGTGTATGGCATACGATAATTTCCCGGCCATCACCCGGATGGATACGGCCATCAAGTTTCAGCCTGCCGACATTATCTACGGAAACTGTGAGATCGACTGGCACCGGATGGCGCAGCGTTGCAGAGGGGTGGTTGATGATCTGCCGGGCATGGGCTGCGAGATCCACAGATGACGTGATGTATACTTTTGTACCCTTGCTCGTCTGCTGCGGTACGGCAAGCAGGATCTCTCCTTTGGTCCGGACAGGGGCGGTATTCAATGAGAACCCGAATTGCTCATCTGGTTTTTCAGGGTCTATGAAAAAGAGTCCGTCTCCTGGCTTTGGGATCATTTCGCTCCCGATTCGGACTGATGCCATTCTCGTTTTTGCATCGTACCGGCTTACCGTGCCGATATACAATCCACGGTTGTCGGGTGCATCCCTGCCCATGAGTGCCCTGTGTCGGTCACCAAACAGATACCCGCCAGTAAAACCGCGATTGAATGCAAGAAGGAGATTATTCATCTCATCAGGGAGAGGACTTATGTTTCCTGCGGCGATGGCATCAAGAGCCCGCCGGTATGCGGATACAACAACGGCTACGTACTCGGGGGATTTCATTCGTCCCTCAATCTTGAGCGACGTGATGGGGGAAGCGACCAGAGCCGGCAGGTGCCGGTATGTACAGAGGTCTTTTGGAGAGAGGAGATAACTATCGCGGGCAGGAAGCACCTGCATCTTTTCCGGTCTTCCATACGCATCAGTTGTGGCAGTGACCAGCGTGTAGGGTTTCCGGCACGGCTGGGCACACATACCACGGTTTCCACTCCGTCCCCCAATCACAGAAGAAAGGAGGCATTGCCCGGAGTACCCGTAGCAAAGCGCCCCGTGCACAAAGACTTCGAGCCCGACACCGGTATCTCGTGTGTCATGTGCGATCCGCTCCACTTCAGCAAGCGAGAGTTCGCGGGCGAGCACTACGCGGGAAAAACCCTGTTCTGCAGCCCACCGTACCCCTTCTGCATTGTGGATGGTTACCTGGGTGGATGCATGGATGACGAGATTGGGCGTAATCTCATGTGCTAATGCCGCGATCCCAATATCCTGGATGAGGACTGCATCAACACCAATCGAGTAGAGCCAGATGAGATAATCAACCGTGCTTTTGATCTCACGGTCATGAATGAGGGTATTGACCGTTACGTATACCTTAACACCACGGGCATGGGCAAAACGGACTGACTCTTCGATCTCTGCATCTGAAAAATTGGCAGCAAATTTCCGGGCGCCAAACCGCTTTCCGCTCAGGTAGACTGCATCAGCACCGGCAGCTAGTGCAGCCCGGAACGCTTCGGGTGAGCCGGCGGGGGCGAGCAGCTCGGGCAGGGTTTTTTTTGCTGGAGTGTGTGAATGGTCGGACAAAAAGATCTCCTCTCAATGAAAGATGATGCTGAATAATCCCAGTGTTATCAGGATGAGGATTACTGAAATGCCGATAAACCCTCCCATAATCAGGAGAATCGATCGATTCCTGCGCCATGCAAGTGCCCACGAAAGTGGCGGACAGACATAGAGACCGAGAGTGAGAACGCAGGGAACAAGCCCGTAGATACCGTACTTGGAAAGGTAGGGGAATTGTTTTACCTTCTCTTCTGAACGTGTTAAAAAGTGTGCTACCCGTCCGGAATGCCGGCCCAGCGTATCAAAAATATCAAAGAGCACGAGAGTGATTCCGAGCGCCACACAGGAAAGTACCAGAAGAACAAATGCGGGATGAAGGCCAAGACCGATGCCGATCGGAGCTGCACCGTATTCGATAATGAGTGTGCTGGTGATAAGTGCAAGCGTAGCCGGGAGCGATTGGGAGAGGAGGAATGCTGCTGCACAGGGAATGATAAGGACGAGCGCGATGCATTTTGCTATAGTGACGATCAACGGGAGTATATAGGGGGGGAACGCATCGCTCTCCATGGCTCTGATAGATGTATTTCCCGAAAAGAGATAAACTGGTATCTTCCGTGAGATCAAAAACCGGCCGGGTGATTGTCTGTCCATAGTGATTGCTCCAGGGGGTTTTTGGGTATCTTTTTGTAACCTGCCGGCCAACACCACGGTACATGAAGATTGTTGCAGCGCTCACAGACCCGCTTCTGGCATCCAAGGCACAGGAACAGGGAGCCGATATGATTGAACTCAGGCTCGACCTGATGGGCGGGGACCTGAAGAAGCGGGTGCAGCAGTGCAAAAAGATATGTTCTCTACCGATAATTGCAACCCTGCGCTCCGGCCGGGAGGGCGGGCAGTTTTTTGGTGACGGCAAGGAATGGGAAAAGAAGATCCGGCCGATCATTTCCCTCGTCGATTATGTCGACGTGGAACAGCTGTTTGTGAAAAATGCAGTCTGCGTCAAGGAAGCAGGTACGAAGATCATCGCATCCCACCATGCACCGATAATGATGCCGCTCCATGTGCTGTTTGTGCTGGAGCGCGAACTCCGTGCATATGGGGATATTGTCAAGATCATTGTCACCCCGTCAAATGCTGACGATATTATCGAGCTCATTGCATTTACGCACGCAGTGAAACAACCCATCTGCTGCGGGGTGATGGGATCAGCGTTCCGCTATGCCCGGGCTGTGCTGCCGTTGTTTGGATCGGAACTGGTGTATTGTCATATGGGGGATACTACTGCGGAGGGCCAGTATTCGGTTGAGGAGTTTGTGGATTTAAAGAAATTGTTGATGGGATGATTTTTTAACAATATTTATAATCTCGACGATCCCAGATTTCATAAACTGGGCGTGCAGTTTTTTTCTGGCTGAAGCACTCCTGTATTGCGTCCATTTAATACACGCGTCACCCCGGGTTTTGTCCATTATGATGGGGTCGGTGTATCCGGATTTGAAACGATATGATCTGATTCTGGCAGGGTTGCTGATCTTCACATTGCTTGCAATCACTCCGGCTTTTGCAATGGAATGGACAACGGAGACCGTAGACAACACCGGGGATGTGGGTTGGTATACTTCGCTTGCGCTCGATAACACAGGGTACCCTCACATCAGTTATCGTGATGCTACGAAAAGTGACCTGAAATATGCGGCATGGAATGGTACCGCGTGGAACAACCAGACCATAGACAGCGTTGGAAGTGTGGGGGAGTATACCTCACTTGCGCTCAACAGCAGCAGCTATCCCAGTATCAGCTATTATGACGCCACAAACAGTAACCTGAAGTATGCGGCATGGAATGGTACTGCATGGACCAACCAGACCGTCGACAGTGTTGGTGATGTGGGAGGGTATTCCTCTCTTGCGCTCAACAGCAGCGGCTATCCCTGTATCAGCTATTATGACGCCACGAACAGTGATCTGAAATATGTTGCCTGGAGTGGTAGCGCATGGATTATTGAGACGGTTGACAGTGTCAATACGGTTGGTGCACATTCTTCTCTCGCGCTCAACAGCAGCGGCGTTCCCTCTATCAGCTATTATGACGGCACGAACACCGATCTGAAGTATGCTGCATGGAGTTGTTCTGCGTGGACCCTCCAGACTGTTGACAGCACTGTTAATGTGGTAGGTACGTATACTTCTCTTTCGTTGGACAGCAAAGGTAATCCTCGCATCAGCTATTATGACGGTACGAACACGGATCTCAAGTATGCTTCCTGGAGCGGTACCGCATGGGTTACCCAGACCGTTGACAGTACAGGAGATGTTGGGAAATATACCTCGCTTGCACTCGATCATAGCGATAATCCCTGTATCAGTTATTATGACACCACAAACACGGATCTGAAATATGCTGCATGGAGCGGTACCTCATGGAGTACCCAAACCATTGACAGCACCGGAAGTGTGGGGCTGTATACCTCACTTGCACTGGACAGTGGCAATAACCCCGGTATAAGTTATTATGACACTACGAAATGGGATCTAAAGTATGTAAAAGGTGCGACGGTCAATGCCGGTTTTACAGCTGCACCAACCTCAGGATCACAACCCCTTGCAGTGAGTTTTTCTGACACCTCAACCGGCACACCCTCTGCATGGACGTGGTACTTTGGTGATGGCGGAATGTCTACCAGCCAGAACCCGGTGCATACCTATACGACAGCTGGCACATACACCATCTACCTGACGGCCAGGGATAGTTTTTCAAGTAATACAACAGTCAGGATCGGGTACATCACCGTGTCTGCTACCAGTGGGGGCTCAGGCTCCGGTTCTAGTTCCGGATCATCTGGATCATCCGGAAGCAGCGGCGGCAGCGACAGTGGCGGAAGCTCATCCGGTTCCGGATCTATCGGTACCGTGAACGCTAATGTTGGCGGAGGCTCGGCTGTAGATACCGTCACGGTGACCGGCATGGGTGTGAGCGGGGTCATTGTCACCGGCCGACAGCAGGATTCCCTCCCGCCCGGCGTCCTTCCGATCGACCCCCATACATACCAGTACATCGAGATCACGCCGGCCCGGTTCGGAAGTATTACGGGCGCCACCATCCATTTTGAAGTCCCGGTCTCATGGCTGGATGAGCACCGGCTGACGACGGGGGACATTGCTATGAACAGGTACCATGAAGGTGTATGGACATCCCTGCCGACTACGTTTTTAGGGGTCAATAACAATGTGGCTTCCTATTCCGCACAATCCCCCGGGTTCTCACTGTTTGCCATTGTCCCCGCAAAGAACGCTGCACAGCCCGTGACGGCATCGGCATCGTACCCGGGGGTTCAACCGGCATCCTGTCCGGTTTGTCCCGGCCCTGCTACAGGTTCCCTGTTGGCTTCCTCTGGGGTCCCAGCCGTTTGTGAGACCGTTGTACCCAAAGCACCAGCGATACCGGATACCGGATTTCCGTTCATAAACAGTGCCATAATCGGGGTTGGCGGTATTGTGTTTATCGGGGGCGTTATGCTCGTCCGCAGATGGTGGATCCAAAGGCAGAACCCGGCGCTGTTCCGGGAGTACGATTAGTTCTTGGGAATTTTTTTTAAATATTACACTATGTTTAGTGTGCATTTTTAAGGGGGATTTTTAAATTTTTTTTAGTATTCTATTTGCTTTATTTCTAGTGTCGGGCATTATTTATTGTGATCCGGCCCGAATTTCCCGGCAGTTTTTTTTATTTACCGGCAGAAAAATGATTTTTGTTTACTGAATAGATAAACAAAACAAAACCGCTTTTTCGGTCTTTTATAACAATCTATACGGTTCATCCTTCCAACCACCTGAGTTTATCGTGGTGGTCGTTATTAAGGAATCACCCAGATTATTATTGATCCTACGGTCAACTCTACATTAGTAGAGGTCGTGATGAAACCAAAAGAATCCAAAACAGAACCATCACTACATAACGGCAAACGGTCTGTTGCTGACCGTATGAGGGAATTCCTCTTACTCCACCCACCCGTTCAGTACGATCTTACCCACAAAAGGGTTATTGGACAGGTTGCTCATGATCCCTTTGATGATGCAGAATGTCCCGTCACTCTTTAAGAATTTTAACCGGACTGGTTTAACCATACCGGGATGATCGAGAATCTCTGCAAGTACCTGTTTTGCCGTCAGCACGTCACTTGAACTGATATGATCGAAGAATGCTTTTCTTATATTTTCGTATGGAGGGTAACCAAGGGCGTGGGTGAGTGACGGGCTCTGCTGTGACAAGGTTCCGTCCGGGTTTAACATGACCACTACTTCGGACGCATCTTCGATGAGCCGCCTGAAATATTCTGCATTGTTCTTTACCTGTTCCTCTGCCTGCTTCCTTGCAGTGATGTTCCGGACAATGACTGCGAACTTTTCCGTATTGCCGTTGGCATTATATACCGGATAGATGGTCACATCATACCAGTTGCGGTTCAGCTGCTCTTCAAAATTTAATTGTTTTTCATCATGGACGATCAACCGGAAGCAGGCCATTTTCGGAGTAAGGATCATCTTTGCCACCAGATCATAGGCATTGATACCGGCCAGTTTTTCCGTTGCCATACCAGCCAGCTCCGCGAGTGCCTCGTTTGCCACAAGAATTTTCCCGTCTGCACTGAGCAGGTAAAGCAGGTCTGAAGTAGCATTCACCATCACACGGGTGATCTCTTCACTCTCCTTAATCCGGCGCTGCATGGTATGTTTGTAAAGGGCCATTTCAATGGATGAATGAAGCCCACGTTCATCATAGGGTTTGATAATGTACCCGTATGGTTCGGTAAGTTTTGCCCGCTCCAGCAACGCATTGTCTGCATAGGCTGTGAGAAAAATGACAGGGATGCCATACCTCTTATGAATAAAACCTGCAGCCTCGATACCATCCATCGGACCGGCAAGGTGGATATCCATGAGCACAAGGTCGGGTTGGGTTTCTGCGATTTTTTCTAGTGCACTCTCCGCATACTTGGCGGTTCCCGCGACACCATATCCCAGGCTGATGAGTGTTTCTTTTATATCATTTGCAACGATTGCTTCGTCTTCAACAATGAGGATCAGAGGGGCAGGGGTCATTATTGTATTCACCTTATCCTGTGCACAAGGACGGGGAATTTTGCTGTCTGATTTTTCCTGTATCCATGTCGGGTGATATAATGCCGGAAATACTCACGGCCCCCTCTGTGTTCCAAAACAGGAGATGAGACATTTACTTGTACCCCAATGCCGCTCCAAGCAGGTTTGCCGTTATGCGCAGTGCCTCGACCTCGTCTGCTGACCGCGTCCTTTCAGCGAGATCGAAAAACCCGATGAAACCCCAGAGGTTATCATGGATGAAGATAGGCAGGATAATTCCACTCTTCACCCCAAGCAGGCCGAACAGCTGTTTCTCGTCCTTTGAAAGAGCGGAGATGTTTTCCACAACAATATCGCCTTTCATCAGCAGGTCATGCCAGCGGGAAATCCCTAAAGTCTTAAATGTGAACTGCTTCAGTTCCGGTTTATACAGGCAGGGGTGATAGGCAGGGCATCCCCATTCATAGATCATGCTGACCGTTTCCAAACCCGTCGGATCGGTGACGGCCTTGAAGATCCCGATTGCACCGGCATCCAGCGCAAGGCCGACGGGTTCAAGGATATCCCGGATGTCTGAGGCATTAAAATCGCGGGGCGCGTGGGATTCTACACGGGAGATACGCAGGAGCCATTCAACCGCAGAACTCACAGCAAAGAGAACATCGTCCCGTTTCTTGATCTCGCGCTCGATCCGGTGCTTGTAAAGCGCCATCTCAATGACGGAGTGGAGTTCCCGCTCATCGTAAGGTTTGATGACATACCCGTATGGTTCGGTGACTTTTGCCCGGTCGAGCAGCGCTTTGTCAGCATATGCAGTAAGATAGATGACGGGAATATTGTAGAGTACATGGACCTTTCCTGCAGTCTCAACCCCGTCCATTTGGGTGGAGAGGTGGATATCCATGAGCACGAGATCGGGCTTGAGTTCTTTAATCTTTTCAAGAGCGATCTCTCCGGATTTCGCAATGCCCTTAACTTCGTATCCCAGACTTTTTAGGGTCTCTTTGATATCGTTGGCTACGATTGCTTCATCTTCTACAATAAATATCGCCGGTTTTTCCATCATGCACCCCTTGTGTAATCGTTCTTCTGATTGTCCTTTATAACAGTTCCGATTTACAAATTTTTCCAGACCCGGATTAAGTCTCATTGTCAGGATTGTACCTGTAGTGCCGGATTAAGAACCTCCTGACCTTCTCAGACTCCACCCAGCCAGAGTCAAGACGGTCAACAAGGGTGTCAATCACAGAGATCTGATTTATTATGTGTTCCCGGTAATGGACACAGTCGAGATTGGCATAGCCCATGATTACCTGTAAGGGGTTTCTGATCTGGTCGTTTAAGATCTGGAACTGTTCCATGTTATGTTCAATCTGTGTGATCCCCCCTTTTTTTAACTGCTCCTCGAATCTTTTATGGTCGGTGATATCATGGTACTGGATGAAAATCATGGGGCTTTGCCCCTCAGTCCCTGTGATAAGAATTAAAGATATCTCAAACCACTCATGCCCGTTCTGCTCTTCAAAACGGACAGGCTGACCGGAATGGAGGATCTCATGTATCCTAATTTTTAATGAGGCGAACAACCCGTCCCGATCAAACGGGATGGAGAAATCAGAAAACGCATTTGTTGTATATCCAAGTCGTAGCGCCATGGCATCATTCAGGGCAATGATCTGCTGGTTGTGATCCAAAAGCATGACCGCATCGGGGATGGCATTGGCAAGAACCCGGATCGTGCGTTCGTTCTCTTTTGCCAGTTCCTCCATCCGGTGTTTGTAAAGCGCCATCTGGATGGCTGAATGCAGCTCGCGATCATCAAAGGGTTTGAGAACATAGCCGTACGGCTCGGTGATCTTTGCACGTTCAAGAATAGCATCATCCGCGTATGCGGTTAAGAATATGACCGGTATTTTATAGAGGGAGTGGATCCTTTCGGCCGTATCAACGCCATCCATGTTACCGGCAAGGTGTATGTCCATGAGCACCAGGTCCGGGTGTTTTTTCATGAGGGCTTCGAGTGCCAGCTCGCCCGTCCGGGCGATACCGGTGACTGCATATCCTTGCGTTTCCAGGGTCTGGGCTATATCCTGGGCTTCGATAAGCTCATCTTCGACAATGAAGACGGATGCTGGTGGCATTAAACAACCCCTTTAACGTGAACAGTCAAGAATCATTATGATCCAATATAAACGTTTCTTAAAAAATGGGGAAGCTACGAGGGTTAAGACACGGTGCGCTCCGTAAGTACCGGCATTAAAGGGTACGGGTCAGACTCTCAGTTTCGCACTCAGTGAGACTCATTTAAGGTAATGAGAAAAGCCGGCTGGCAATCTGTCCCGGATGAACCGGGTATGATCACAACGGGATACAAAGGGGGATCCTGATTCATGAGGGAGCAGGATCTCGTTTTATCGTTATGGTAAATGTTGTTCCCTGACTCCTGTCAAGCACAATGGTTCCGTCAATCTGGTCGATAAGGCTGTTAACAAGGCGCATGCCCAGAGATGTGGTGTTTTTCCAGTCAAAGTCCGCCGAAATCCCGATGCCATTATCCTTTACAACCAGCGTAATCAGATCTCCTGTGTACCCGCCACTGATGCTGATCGTCCCTTCTCTCCCGTTCGGGAATGCATGCTTGAGAGCGTTTGATACTATCTCGTTTATGAGCAGGCCGAGGGGAACTGCAGTATTGATGTCGACCATGATCTTTCCCATTACAAAATCCAGCCGCACTTTTCGCGTATCTGGACCGTAATACGATAAGAGCTGGGTGGCAAGGTAGCGGGTGTAATCCGCAAAGTCGATCCGCGAGAGGCTCTCGGAACGGTAGAGTTTTTCATGGACTAAGGACATTGCCCGTACCCGGTTCTGCGTCTCGGACATGATCTTTTTTACTTCGGGATCATCGGTCTGGCGCATCTGGAGGTTGACAAGGCTGATAATAATCTGGAGATTGTTTTTTACCCGGTGATGGACTTCCCTGAGGAGGATGACTTTTTCTTCAAGGGATGCCTGGATCGATGCCTCTGCTTTCTTTCGATCGGTTATATCCCTCCATGCGGTATGGATGATCTGGTGATCCTGAATCGGAATTGCCGTTAACGAGACTTCCACCCAGAAATCCTCTCCGGTTACCTTGCGATGTACCCATTCAAAGCGGTGACTGCCATCGCGTAATGCTAATGCCATCATCTCCTCAGCCTTTTCAAATGATAATCTGCCATCCGGCTGGGTTGGTGGTGAGAGTTTGGAGGGGTGAGTCTCAAACAATTCACTCTTTGTTTTATATCCCAGCATCTGTAATGCCGCTGCATTGCAGTCGACAAATTTATTATTCTCAATAATTAAGAGAGCGTCCCTTGTTTTATCGAATAATGTGCGATATTTTCTCTCGCTCTCGGAGAGTGCCTCTGTCCGGTCCTTGATGATATTCTCAAGGTTCACATTGATACGGGCCAGTTCAGCTTCTGCTTCCTTTAGACGGGAGATGTCCCGTATGGACTCGATTGCACCGGAGATATTGCCCTGAAGATCAATCAATGGGGAGACAACAAGCGAAAGGGATGTCATGTGCCCGCTGCCGGACCGGACGATTTCAGTCTGGGCAGTTACAGTACGTCCGTCCCAGTGAATCCCCGTATAATCCAGCCGACCGGCATCCTGATCCGGGTGGAGGACCAGATCGATTAAGATCGGGCGCCTTTTCTCGTACTGCCAGAGGCTGTATTCGTGATCTCCTTTACCAATGATATCTCCGGCAGAAACCCCGCTGAGCTGTTCGATTGCCCGGTTCCATGCCAGCACTTTGCCATCCTTGTCGATAACAAAGGTGGGATCGGGCAGGAAACTGATGATATCTTCGAAGAGCTGGCGGGACTCAACTATCTGCTTTTCCATCTGTTTGCGTTCCGTGAGATCGATAAAACTCTCGATAAGGAACTGACGGCCGCCAATTTTTATGGGATTGACCGATTTGAGGATCGGGATCTTTTCCCCGTTTGCCCGTATAAGCACCCGCTCGGAATTATCAACCATCTGGCCGAGATCCGAAACCGGGCATTTTCCCTTTTCGGCAGGACAGACAAACGAATGACAGATTTTCCCTATCACGTCTTCTCGCGATGCACCGATCATAGACAGGGCTGATACGTTCGCATCAACGATTGTATGGGTTACGGCATCGACCATGATGAGCCCGGTCTGCTGGTTGTGGAAGATGACCGAAAACTGCTCCTCGCGTGACCGTATCACCTCTTCTGCCTTTTTTTGTTCGGTGATATCACGCCCGATCGCGATATAACTGGTAATAGCGCCTTTAGTGTCCCGCTGTCCCCTTGTATTCCAGACAATGATCTTTTTTGTCCCGTCTGCGCAGCGGATCTCTGTCTCAAAGTTCTCAAGGAATGTGTCCTTCCGGATGATCCGCTGAATATCCCCCGTAACTTTTTTCCGGTATTCATTATCCGGGTAAAGCTGTTTCCAGATCGTTCTTTTCCCCAGCACCCCGGTTTTTTTGTAGCCGCTGATGGCTTCTGCGGCATCGTTCCAGACAAGGAGGGTTCCGTCAGGTTCGAGCACCGAGATCCAGACATTGGCGTTTGTTATCACGCTCTCCTGGAACTGCTGCATCTTATTGAGGGTGTCCTGCTTCCATTTCTCCTCGGTGATGTCCTCACCAAATCCGAGTATTCCTGATATTGCCCCCTTCTCATCGTGCAGCACGGTATTGTGCCAGCGGATGATCTTCTCTGCACCCCCGCAGGTCAGTACCTGGTTCTCGACAATGCGGTTTTTTTCTACCTGTCCGGCCATCAGCTGTGAAAAGACCCCTTTTACGCGTACCCGCTCTTTTTCCGGTAAAAATTGTTCAACCCAGAATTTCCCGATTGCATCATCCGGTATGCATTCAAGGATATCGCCACCATGTCTTGAGAGAAAGGTTATCGCACCATTCCGGTCAAGGGCAAGGACGATTGCTGGTGCGAGCGAGAGGTAACGGTCCCGAAGTTCGGCGGATTGCTGCATGGTGCTCTGGGCTTTTGCAAGGAGCTCTGAGAGGTACGCGATAACTGCGGCAATACCCACAAAGACCAAAAACCGGTAAAACGCCCCAAGGATGATCTCGGTCTGGCCGTAATCAAAAATGATAACAAGGCCGAGATAAGCAAAGGCGAGAAGCGTAGCAAGACCAAATCCTTTCCAGCGGTAACGGTACGCGAGTAAGACGATCGGGAAATAATAGAGGTGCATGAAGATGGTAGTGATCCCGTGTGTCAGGCACCAGACGGAAAAAAGAAGGACTGTGATGGATAGCGCAAGGATAATGCCCCGCCACCAGGTTTCTGACAGACTAAAAGGGGACGGTTCAGTCGGATTCATATCTCACCCATTCTGTACGATTTTGTTTTACGCCAGGCCCCTTTTGGCACCGTCATCTCGAACCGTGCCCCTTTGCCCGGCTTTCCCGTCTCTTTGATTGTGATACCCGTGACAGAGAGGATCTCGCGGGAAAGAAAGAGACCGAGCCCGGTGTTCTTGCCAAATTCGCGATCGAAGATCTTCTCCTTCACAGAAGCCGGTACACCATCGCCATCATCCTCACAAACAAGTACCTGTTCATCCCCGGACTCCTGCAAGGAGAACCGGATTATTGTAATCTTACCGCCGTATCGCACCGCATTGTCAATCAGGTTGTAAAAGACTTTTGCAATGAGCGGATAGGCAAACACTTCCATGCCGGCCCGGATATTTGTTTTCACTTCGATCTGTCCGAGCGGCGCATGCTTTGCCTCTGAACGGACGAGATTATGAATGTCGTACCAGAGAGGAGCTTCGATGCCGATCTTCTCATATTCGTGAGAGAACTGGATCATTTGAGAGATACGTTGTGCAGCGGTGCCGGCCTTCATAAAATACTCACGTAATGATGGATCAGGCTGCTTCTTTTCCAGAATGTGGAGGAATCCTATCAGTAGCGTGAGCTGGTCGTTGATATTGTCCCTTGTGATGCTGGAGATGACGGCGAGTTTCCTGCTCACGTTACGGAGTGCCTCTTCACTTGCTTTAAGTTTACGCTGAATGGAATGTTTGTAGAGGGCCATTTCGATGGTGGAATGAAGAACCCGTTCATCATAGGGTTTGAGGATATACCCGTACGGTTCAGCTACTTTTGCCCGTTCGATCAGGGAGTTGTTTGCATAGGATGTGAGAAAGATGACGGGGATGTCATACTTTGTATGAATTAATCCTGCTGCTTCGATGCCATCCATCGGACCGATCAGTTGGATGTCCATGAGCACGAGATCTGGTTGAGTTTCTGCTATTTGTGAAATGGCATTTTCCGCGTACTTGGACAATCCCGCGACACCATATCCAAGGCTGATTAAGGTCTCTTTTATGTCGTTTGCAACAATCGATTCATCTTCGACAATAAAGATAACCGGAGTTGGCGTCATTTCTCGCCCCGGGGTTCCTTTTCATGCAGCACCATGGTAAACGTTGTTCCGTCACTCCGGTCAAGCTCCAATGTCCCGTCCATCTGGTCGACAAGCGTAGTGACCAGCCGCAGGCCAAGTGACGGGGCATTCCTCCAGTCCAGATTCACCGGAATCCCGATGCCGGTATCGTGGAACAGGACGTTTAAGGTATGGCCTTCCTTTTTTACACTGATGGAGACCTCCCCCGTTTTCCCTTCAGGGAATGCATATTTGAGCGAGTTTGAGATCAGTTCATTGATGATTAAGCCAAGGGGAATTGCCGCATCTATATCAACATCAATATCGTTAATCTCCAGCTTGAACTGGATTCCCCGGACCCTGGCATCGTAGAACTGGAAGAGACCGGTGCCGAGGAATTTGATGTAGTCATGCAGACTGATATGGGCGATGTCTTCAGACCGGTAGAGTTTTTCATGGACCAGCGCCATGGCCTTGACCCGGTTCTGGCTCTCACGGATGGCAGCGAGGGTCTTTTCATCTGAGATGTACCGTGACTGGAGATTCAAAAGACTTGCAATGATCTGGAGATTGTTCTTGACGCGGTGGTGGATCTCTTTTAAGAGCATCACCTTCTCGTCATAGGAGGCCTGGAGTTTTCCTTCCGCTGCAAGACGCTGGGCATTTTCCTGTTTGAGCTTCTTGTTAGTTTCTATAAGATCTTCTGTACGGTCTTTCACCCGCTGTTCGAGGACGGTATTTAACGACCTGATCTCGGACTCCATGAGCATGCGGTCGGTGATATCCTGGTTTGCACCAAAGATCTGGACAACTTTTCCGTCAGGACCCATGATTGGGGCGAACCGGGTAATAATGGTACGGACACTCCCATCGCGGGGGATGATGCGGTGTTCCATCTGGCCTGAATAGGCCGGATCGGTTGTTGCAAGCAGTTTCTGGATGGCTGCAAGCACGGCCGGGCGATCGTCGGGATATACAAATTCCCGCATATAGGTCTCTGCTGACATCTGGTTTCCCCCTTCGCGGTCAGCAGTTGTTTCATAGAGGGCGTAGAACCGGTCATCGAATGTGAACATGCCTGATCGGACATCATACTCCCAGTCCACGAGACCCGCGATATCCATTGCCGTGGCAAGCCGGGCCTGGTTGTCCCGCAGGACTTTTTCCGCCTGTTTCTGCCCGGTGAGATCCACATGCGTCCCCACCATCCGGGTTGCGTTGCCCTCTGTATCCCAAGCAACCGCCCGGCCCCGCCCGAGTATCCACATCCATGAGCCGTCTTTCATGCGGTAACGGAATTCTGCCGAGAAGTGCTGGTTTTCCTTAAGCTGGTGCAGGACATTTTTCTCGGTTGCTTCACGTTCATCTGGATGGATAAGACTTTTCCAGACCGCAAAGTTTACGGAAAACTCATCGGGAGCATAGCCCAGCATCTCATACGCTCGCGGGCTCCAGAACACATGGTCTTTGGCAAGGTTCCAGTCCCAGAGACCATCGCGGGTTGCTTCAAGGGAGAGGGTGAGCCGCTCTTCGCTCTCGCGGAGTTTCTCCTCAGCCACTTTGCTGGCAGTCATATCAATGACAATTCCCGTAACCGTTGCCGGGGACCCGTCGGCATGGCTTTTGGTAATTCCCCCGACATCCTGGAACCACCGGTAATCACCGGCAGCGGCCCTGATACGGTAATCGGTATGATAGTGGGCTTCTTTTCCCTCAAGGTGGTCCCGCATCGCCTGCATTGCCGGTCCGAGATCAGCGGGGTGTAACAGTGCGGTAAAATCCGTGTAATGATGGAACCGGTCAGGGGAATACCCCAGCATTGTCGCCTTGCGGTCATCGAACCGGACTGCACCGTCCGGAAGGTCCATCTCCCACCATGCAAGGCTGCCGATATCCATGGCTGAATCGAGGCGAACCCTGTATGCATTCCTGATCTCTTCTGATTTTTTATTTTCGGTGATATCCCGGCATCCGCCAAACAGGATGTGGTACCCGGTATGCGCTGGATCACTGACACATTCAGTAAAACATGATAGCCAATGGATGACCCCGTCTTTTGAACGGATACGGAGATCGCATTGGGAAGAGAGACCCGGTGAAAGACCGGTAATCTTCTCATCAAAGAGAGGATAATCTTCTTCAATGACGAGACCTCTCCAGCAGCCCATGTCGAGGATTTCATTATCTGAAAAACCGGTAATGCGCCCGACAGCCCCGGTTATCCAGTCTATGGTAAATACACCTCCCGGGGGTCGTTTACAGGAGTATGCAATATCGGTGATGAGCTCAGATATATGCCGGAACCGGTCCTCGCTCTCACGGAGTTTCTCGTCTGCCTTGATCTTTTCGGTGATATCATTAAACAAGACGGCGACCTGCCGGTTCTCCGGTTGGCCAAAACGGAACGCGTACACATCATACCAGCGGTGCAATTGCTCGGCACGATTCACAAAACGAGCGGTTTGACCCGTTAAAGCGATTTTACCGTAGATTTCAAACCAATGATCTTCGTGCTTTGGGGCAAGCTCGCGCATTCTCCTGCCTTTAGCATCAATGAGTCCCGTTTGTTTCTCGAACGAAGGGTTGATCTCCAGAAAACGATAATCGACCGGCTTTTCGTTTTTATCGAAGATCATTTCGATAATACAGAAACCTTCGTCGATTGAATTAAACAGTATGCGGTAGCGCTCCTGGCTCTCCTGCAATGCCAGTTCTGCCTGTTTCCTGTTCGTTATATCGATACAGACCCCGCTCATCCGGAGGGGTTCACCTGCCTCATTGTAGCTTGTGCTGCCAGCGGCCCCGATCCAGCGCAGGTCTCCATCGGGAAGGAGGATCCGGTACTCATTCCAGAGAGGGGTATGCCCCTTCACCGATTCTTCGATCTTTGCCTGAGCCGGTTCGCGATCATCCGGATGGAGAGCATCAAGCCATGTTTTAAACGAGGCCGTTGTACCGGGTGGCAAGTTGAAAAGCTCGAAGAACTCCTGTGACCATGTCAGCTGGCCGGTCAGCATATTCCAGTCCCATGTCCCGGCATGTGCAGCCTTGAGTGCGATTCCCAGCCACTCGCGGGCAACTTTGAGCGCATCTTCAGCCTTTTTACGCTCGGTGATATCCATAAGGAAGTTCAGCGTAGCCGGCCTGCCATTCCATTCGATCCGGACCGCGGAGAGCTGGACCCAGACGATCTTTCCGTTTTTCCCGAGGATACGGAAATCATAGTTTTGGGGGGGATCGTCTCCTGATATCCGGCGCTGGTACCGTTCAAAGACGAGCGCCCGATCATCCGGGTGGATAAAATCCGTAAAGGGCCGGTTGACAATCTCTCCGGGACTTATCTGCGTCATTTCCAGCAGCCGGGTATTTGCGTACTGCAACTTTCCCTCCTGTGCAACAGTAATCCCTTCAGCTGCATTCTCGATGACGGAGCGATATCGCAGTTCACTCTCCCGCAGCGCTTCTTCTGCCTTTTTCTTTTCGGTCACATCATCATAGATTGCAACAATTTCACCCGATGGAAGTTTATAGACATAATTCTCATGCCAGCCGGATATCCGATCGTCTCGGTACTTCGAGACAGGATGCGATTCTGCGATCCCGGTCTTTGCCACCCGTTGGAATACAGCAAAAAGCCCGAACTCCACAACCCCGGGAAATACTGCGAGAACGGACTTTCCGATAATCTCATTTTTCCTGACCCGATCTATCGTTTCACCTGCACGGTTGATATCCCGGATGATGAAGTCATTGCCATCAGGAGTTGCATCGTACATTACAACCCCGGAACTCATGTTCTCGAAGAGATCCTTAAACCGGGTCTCACTCTCCTGCAGGGCAAGTTCTGCCTGTTTCTGGAAGGTAATGTCACGGGCAAATATCGCTATGCGATCAACGACCGTATGTTCCGCATTGAAAATGGGAAATATCTCGTTATGGAGATACATGTGATGCCGTATATCATCAAAGCGGCTCGGCTCACCGCTCTCAAAGACACGGTCGATATGCACTTTTCTTTCCCTGGCAACATCCGGGGGTAAAAGATCATATGCACATCGTCCGGTTACCCCCGGCACATTACCCCCGAGCCGCCGCGCCCCCTGTTCGTTTATACCAAGAATGGTTCCCTGCCGGTCGAGGAGTGCAATGGTATCTTTGGGGGCATTTAAAAGCGTCTCAAGGGTGGCTTCCTTTTCCCGCAGCGCCTCTTCTGCTTTTTTCCGGTCTGTGATATTCCGGATTATTTCAATGGCACCGATACGGTTGCCCGCATCATCGTAAAGAGGAGACGCCGTTCCCCAAAGGTACGCTCCCTTCCCGCCAAAAAGGGTGGGAATGTATACCTCTGAAGATATCCGCTCACCGTCCCGCTGGAGTGTGAGATATTTTTTTTCAATCTCCTCATCTTCAATCAGGATGAGATCGATGAGAATCGGTCGCCGGTCTCCGTAAAATGGGATGCTGTATTCATAGTTACCTTTCCCGAGCATCTTTTCTGCGGCAACACCGGTCATCTGTTCTATCGCTTCATTCCACGCAATGACCCGGCCTTTATTATCGATTGCGAGCACCGCATCCGGCAGGAAACTGATGATATCTGCAAGGCGTTTTTCGGAATCACGCACCGCCTTATCTGCCCTTTTTCTCTCATGGATATTCTCCCATTCACGAAGAGCTCTCCGAACGATGTGGGGTATGTCGTGAAACACTGTTGAGGATTTGACCACGTAATCAATCGCCCCCGATTTCATGATCTCAACGACGAGTTTTTCATCCCCGTAACCGGTCATAATGATTAAGGGAATTGTCACTGCCCCGTCAGTGCGGATCAGTATATCAAGACCTTTCCCATCCGGAAGATTCCAGTCAGAGAGGATCAGGTCAGGGAGATCGCGCTCAAGGATCGATCTGGCCTCACGGAGATTCCCTGCAACGGACACCTGGAACTTCTCAGGATCATTACGAAACGCCCGTAAAACGAGATCCTGATGACCCTTATCATCCTCAATAAGCAGAATGTGGGTAACTTTTATTTCCGTACCGGAGTCCATTGCCCATCCCTGTCCGTAAAGCCCACGGGCTTTTTAATCTCCTATGGGTTTTGCATTCCAGCCAAGCCAGTAGAACCCGAGATCCTTCATGAGTTTTGTAAAGGTCTTGAAGTCAAGGGGTTTTACCACGTAGCTGTTCGCATGGTAATCAAAGGATTTGGCAATATCGCTCTCGGCATCGGAACTGGTAAGGATAACTACCGGAATCCGGAGGAGGGCCGGTGTAGTTTTTATTGTTTTAAGTACATCCAGTCCGTCTACCCGTGGCAGGCGGAGATCGAGGAGGACCAGATTGGGCCGGGGGTTTTGGGCCGGATCTGCGTATGCGCCCCGCATAAAAAGGTAATCAAGTGCTTTCTCGCCGTCCGACACAAGGTGGATCTTGTTTGCCACCTGCTGGTCACGCATCCCCCTGATCACCAGCTCGGCATGGGCGTCGTTATCCTCGACAAGCAAAATATGCAGAGGTTCACCGTTAAGATTTACCATAAGTGTCTCTCTACTATCTATCCATTATTATTGTTATCGGTGCCAGGCTTCTTTTTTCACCGGGAGCGTGAACCGGAAAAACGAATCGCCGGAATTTATGTTTTATTCCGGTTACGTTGTTCTTGTAAACCGGTACGCCCCTTTCGGGATCCCCATCTCAAACCGTGCCCCCTTGCCCGGCTCACCGGTCTCGCGGATAGTGATGCCGGTGATATCAAGGATCTCCCGGGCGAGGGTTAATCCAAGACCGGTGTTCTTCCCAAATCCGCGTTCGAAGATCATCTCCTTCTCGTTAGCAACAACACCTTCGCCATCATCTTCGCACACCACGATATGATTGCCATCCCGCTCCTCTGCAGCGAACCGGATGGTGGTGATTTTCCCGCCGTACCGGACCGCGTTGTCCATCAGGTTGTAAAAGACTTTGACAATCATAGGGTCGGCAAACACTTCAGCACCGACTGGCAGATCGTTTTTCACTACAACCTTTCCAAGTGCGGCTTGCTTTGCCGCAGTGTCTACAAGTTTGCGGCAGTCCTGCCAGATGGGGACATTGGTGCCGATCTTCTCGTATTCTTTGGTGAACCGGATCATGGCTTCGATCCGGGTACTCGCTTTTGTGATCCTAGTGAAATAGTCCTCAAGATCTGGATCTGTAACTTTTCTGTGTAAATACTCAAGAAACCCATTCAGCGTCAGAAGCTGGTTGTTGATGTCGTGCCGGGTGATGGAAGAGAGAAGCGTGAGTTTTTTATTGGATACCCGCAACGCATCCTCCATCCTCCTGATATCCGTGATATCACTGATTGCCACCCTAACCGTTGGGGACACATCGTTGTTGCCGCTGATCCGGATGCTTTCCAGCCGGGCGGGGAACGTGGAACCATCACCCCGCTTAAGCAGGAGAGTACAGATCTGTTTTTCCTCCTGCTTCAGCACGGTTAAGAAATACCGGAGCCACGCATCACCATCGTTCTCGACAACGAATTTACTAAATGGTGCTTTTATCCGCCTGCTCCGTTCAACCCCAAGGAGGGTTGCACCGGTGAGGTTCACATCAGTGATCAGTGCCTTATCACTGAGCGTGAGATACCCGAGCGGGGCAAACTCATAGAGGTCAAGATACTTGTCCCGCGACTCCTCCAGTGCCAGATGAGCCTTCCTGAGTTCCTCTGCCTGAGTTTCGAGCTCGATCTGGTGTACCTGGAGTTCGTGGATCAGTTTTTCCGGGGGTTGCTCTTTCAGATCGGCAGAACGCTTCACGGAGCGTGCGAGCTGCTCCTCGGCATCATCCCTTAGGGAACATTTGATACCCATAGTCTCTGCATCCTTCTCTTCCGCTTTCTTCTTTCCCGCAGCCATCAGTCATCTCCCCCCACACCCGGCACCGTGAAGCAAACCGTTGTCCCCTTCCCCTCGCCTTCCGATTCCACCCAGATCCTGCCACCGTGGGCTTCAATGATCCGCTTGACCGTCGCAAGCCCGATGCCGGTTCCGGGAACCTCCGGGTTGAAGCGTTCGAAGAGTGCAAAGACTTTTGACTGGTTCTCCTTTTTGATACCCATCCCATTATCCCGAACAAAAAAGACCGGGTTGCCGCCCTCGTCCCGCACACCAACCTCTACGCGGGGTTCCTTCTGTTCGCCCATGAACTTTGTCGCGTTATCGATCAGGTTCGTCATCACCTGGAGCATCCGCTGTCGGTCACCGGATATTTCAGGAAGATTATCCGTAATTTCGAGCGTTACATGGTGTTCATTCAATGAAGTGGCAAGCAGCCCGGCAGCTTCTCTGGCAAGATCCGTAAACGGGATCCGGACCGGTGCATCAACGGTCCTGCCGCTCCGGGACAACTCCAGCAGGGTGGTGATTAAACGCTCCATCTTTTCGGCAGCTGAAGAAATCCGGTTCAGATCTTTCTGTGCCTGTGCGGGGTCTGCATTCTGGATATCTTCTTCCAGCAGCCCAAGGAAACCCCGGATGGTAATCAGCGGGCTCTTTAAGTCATGGGATACCGTATGGGTGAACCGGTCGAGCTCGGCATTCTTCTGCGCCAGCTCGCGGATAAGGGTCTCTTGCTGTTCTTCGGCCCGTTTGCGCTCGGTGATGTCCCGGGCTGCAGCAAAGACCCCTTTGGTATTCCCCGATCCGTCGCGATAAACCGTTGCATTATAAAGAACAGGGAGAATATTGCCGTCTATGTGTCGGATTTCGAGCGGGTAATCAACAATTTTTCCTTCTGACAGGACGCGGAGGTATCCCTCGCGTGCTTTCTCCGGTTCCGTAAAGTATTCAGAGAAATCAGAACCGATCAGGGCATCGCGTGTCAAGCCGGTCGCTGTTTCTGTGGCTATGTTGACATCCTGGATCTTTCCTTCGGGACTGATGGTTACGAGCGGATCGATACTGATCTCGATGAGGTTACGGTTGTAGAGATTAAGATCTTTGAATGCCAACTCCACCCGTTTCCGCTCCGAGATGTCCCGGACAATCGCCTGCAGGAAATCTTCTCCATTCAGGGATATGCGGTTGAGTGTCACCTCCGCATCGAAGGGGGTGCCATCGGCACGGAGATGGACCCATTCAAACGACTGGGGTTGCCCCGCTAACGCTGCATCGATCTTCTCGCGTGCTTTCACGGCCGAAAGCCGACCGTCCGGTTGCTGTTCCAAAGAGAAGTCCAAGGGGGAATGACCGACAATCTGGTCCCGTGTACACCCATAGATCCGCAGGGTGCTGTTGTTACAGTCGAGGAAGGTTGCGTTGTCCATGATGAAGATTGCATCTTCGGCATTCTCAAAGAGCATCCGGTACTTCGCCTCGCTTGCTTTGAGTGCATCCTCTGCATTTTTGCGGAGCGTGATATCCTCAATCGTATTATCGAAAAAGGTCTGGCCGTCAGCAGAGATCTTCTTAATCGAGGATATTTTCCCCCAGATGAGGTTGCCTTTCAGGGTTTTGTACCGGACTTCCATAGTCCTGATGAAACCTTGTGAGAGGATCTCCTCGCTGATCCTGCGGCGCTGGCCGGAATCAGCATAGAGATCAACCGGGCGGACGGCAAAGAACTGCTCGCGGCTGTCAGCCTCAAAGATCCGGAGCGCTGCCGGGTTGGCTTCGATAAGAGCCCCCTCAGGTCCTGGGGTGGAACGAAGGATCCCGATGCTGACATTCTCGAATAATTCACGGTACTGCCGCTGCGCTGCTATAAGCAAAGCCTCAGCCCGTTTACGTTCGGTAATATCTTCGATCTGGGCAGCAAAATTCCGAAACGTACCTTGCGGGTCCCGGATGATAGTCACCCGAATGAATCCCCAGAGGATGCTGCCATCTTTCCGGATGTACCGCTTTTCGGTCTGGTAGACCGGAATTCTTCCCGCAATGAGCTCCTGCATATGTTCCATATCACCGGAAAGGTGGTCAGGATGTGTGATGTCCTTAAATGACAACTTCAGCAGTTCACTTTCGGAGTATCCGGTCATTGCAATCCAGGCTGGGTTGACCGAAACAAACCGGAAGTCTTTGCTGACCAGCACCATTCCCATTGGGCTGTTCTCAAAGATCTGCCGGAGCCGATCCTCGCTTTCTTTGAGGGCCCGGTCTGCCCGCTGTCGCTCACTCAGGTCCGTAGCAATACTCAAAAGAACCCGCCTGCCACCCCAGTTCACGACCTTTGCGTTTACGTGAAGGGGAAAGACAGTGCCGTCTTTCCGGTAATGCTGCACCTCAAAATCGGCTTCTCCCCGTTTACGGATCTGCTCCATCCGTTGTGCGATCAGGTGCTCGCTCTCCGGCACATCAATCTCGTGCAGGTTCTTTTTCATGAACTCTTCGTAAGGGAAACCATGGAGACGGAACGTCTCTTCATTGGCGTAGAGAAAATTGCCATCAAAATCATGGACGGTGACAGAGACCGGTGCCTCATCGGCGATGCGGGAAAGGATACGATGGTACCCTTCGGCATGTTTCTGTGCTGTGATATCCTTTACAGTCGCCATGTAAGCAATGACCTGCCCGCCGGCATCATGGACGGGGGACGGACTGATGAGAACCGTCAGGGGGGTTGTATCTTTTTTCATGAACAGTAGTTCGAACGGGCCGGGTTCACCCTTCAGGGTCTTTTCGAATGCCTGCCGGATCTCATCACAGGCATCCGGGTGCCAGTAGGGATGGGGTGGGATGGTCCCGATTAGTTCCCCGCGGGAAAAACCCGTCATGCGGCACAGGGCCGGGTTCACATCGATGTGCACACCGGAAGGATCGAGTACCGAGAGCCCGTCCTGCATTGAGGAGAATACTGCTTTGATGAACGGGGTGTCAAGGTCTCCGGCCGATTCGCCATCCCGAAGAGACGGTTCATTCTTTTTTCGCGGGACCGGGGACACCCCGGCCTTTTCCTGCCCGGTCTTGGGAGGGGACAGGGGGGATTGGCGATTTTTTTTCGTCATGTTTCCTCATTCCCCCCCGCAACCTCTCCCGGCACCGTGAAGCAAACCGTTGTCCCCCTCCCCTCGCCTTCCGATTCCACCCGGATCCTGCCACCGTGGGCTTCAATGATCCGCTTGACAGTCGCAAGCCCGATGCCGCTGCCGGGAACCTCCGGGTTGAAGCGTTCGAAGAGTGCAAAGACTTTTGACTGGTTCTCCTTTTTGATACCCATCCCATTATCCCGAACAAAAAAGACCGGGTTGCCGCCCTCGTCCCGCACACCAACCTCTACGCGGGGTTCCTTCTGTTCGCCCATGAACTTTGTCGCGTTATCGATCAGGTTCGTCATCACCTGGAGCATCCGCTGTCGGTCACCGGATATTTCAGGAAGATTATCCGTAATTTCGAGCGTTACATGGTGTTCATTCAATGAAGTGGCAAGCAGCCCGGCAGCTTCTCTGGCAAGATCCGTAAACGGGATCCGGACCGGTGCATCAACGGTCCTGCCGCTCCGGGACAACTCCAGCAGGGTGGTGATTAAACGCTCCATCTTTTCGGCAGCTGAAGAAATCCGGTTCAGATCTTTCTGTGCCTGTGCGGGGTCTGCATTCTGGATATCTTCTTCCAGCAGCCCAAGGAAACCCCGGATGGTAATCAGCGGGCTCTTTAAGTCATGGGATACGGTATGGGTGAACCGGTCGAGCTCGGTGTTTTTCTGCTCCAGTTCATGTATAAGGTGTTCCCGCTGCTCTTCTGCACGTTTGCGGTCAGTGACATCCCGTATCGTACCGACAAAGGCTTTGGGGGATCCGTCAGGGTTACGCAGTGGCACTGCGGTAATCAGCGTATCAATAACACTCCCATCCTTCCGCTTTAAACGGACGGGATATTCCCTGACATATCCTTCCTTTGCGATGAGGGTCGTAAATGTTGTCCGCTCCTCAACGAGATCGTAGAGATCCTGTACTGGCCTTTGTCCGAACTCCTCCCGGTTATCGTATCCAAACATCTCCATAGCGGTATCGTTGAAATCGATCCATTCGCCGCTCACAGAGGTAATAAAAACGCTGTCCCGGGACGTGGTGAAGAACTCGCGGTATTTCTCCTCGCTCTCGCGCAGTGCCTGTTCAACTTCCCTTTGTTCGGTCACATCCTGCAAAAAGACGAGCCGGCCCTCCGCTTCACCGGACGCGGTACGGATAAGTTCAACAGACCCCGTGTAGAAACGTGCACCACCTTTTTGATCCCGGGTGAGTCCGGTGCGACCCGTTCCGTCAGACTGGCACAGTAAAAGAAATGCCGGCCAGTCAGGTGCAACCTCGTTCACCGGTTTTCCGATTGCCCCCAGAGAGGTGGTGGAAAAGAGCGTGCATGCCGCGGGGTTCAGGTCGATGATCCGCCCCTCTGTGTCCAGCACCAGCATGGGGGTGCTCATGGTCTCGATAAGCCTGCTCCGTGCTATGGGAATAATGTCAAGGAACCGGTACCGGAAGAGGGCTACCGTATACAGGATCGCGGCAATCCAGAGCAGGGGGGCCGTCATGTTGACGCCCGGCAGGGGCGTTACGCCGAAAACGAACAGGTAATTGACTACCGTAGGGAACCCAAGGGCGATGAGGAGCAGGATTGTCTGCTCCTCCCACAAAGTTTTCCGCTTCCTGCTCTCGACAATGAGGATTGTCATTGCAATGATCAGGAGACCCAGCGAATAGAGAATATACAGTGAAAAAAACGGGCTTTCTGTGAACTGGAGTACCGTTATGGGCCCGGACGAATTGATCGAGAAGTTATACCGGAACAGGGTATGAAGCGGGCTGGTGATCCCTAAAAGGGCAGCAGCAACCGGAATGATTAGGACTGCTATTGCCCAGTCCTTCCGCAGCCATTCGGTCCGTTTCACAAAGGCAATGACCAGCCAGAGTTCAAAGACCGCAATAAACGGGAGGAAGAGGAAGCGGAGATTATGGAACAGGATCTTAAGCGGGAGCGATCCTGTCAGGAGTTCAACGGCGAGGAGGAGAGCCCAGGCAGCGGCAGATGCCATCAGCAGCGTGTAAGGGACTGCAGCCGGAATCCGGTCAGCAAACCTCCTGCCGTACCACCCGAGACACGCCATGCTTATCCCGGATAGGATGAGCATGCCGATGATGAGATCGGTAAGGAACATGGAACCGGTCACTTCGGCATCCCCTTAGGGTCATCTTCAGCTGGTCCCGGCAGCGTGAACTTAAACGTGGTGCCCTTCCCAACCCCCTCCGATTCCGCCCAGATCTTCCCGCCATGCACTTCGATGATCCGCCGTACAATAGTCAGCCCGATCCCGGTCCCGTGGGTTGAAGTATCGAGCCGCTCGAACAGGTTAAAGATCCGCTCAAGGTACCGGGGATCGATCCCGATGCCGTTGTCCCGGACGAAGAAGACCTGCACCGGCCCATCGGTCTCCACGCCAATCCGGATCGCCGGATGTTCCTGGTCACCCATAAACTTGGTCGCATTCTCGATGAGGTTGACCATGACTTCCAGGATTCGGGCATGGTCAACACTCACGAACGGGAGATCGGGGGCAATCTCAACTGAAACCCCCCGCTCAGCAAGCGACACCGCAAGGAGTTCCACGGCTTCGTGGGAAAGGGTACCAAACGAGGTATTCTCCGGTGGGGATACAACTCTGCCTATCCGGGAAAGTTCAAGCACATCCGCAAGCAGCTGCTGCATGGTGTCAGCTGCGACCGTGATGCGGTGGATATCCATTTTCAGCTGGACCGGGTCCCCGTTCCGGGCATCGTCTTCAATAAGCCCGGCAAAACCTTTGATCGTGATGAGCGGGCTTTTCAAGTCATGCGAGACGGTGTAGGTGAACCGTTCGAGTTCGGCGTTCTTCTGCTCGAGTTCATTGATCAGCGCCTCACGCTGTTGCTCGATCTGTTTACTTACCGTAATGTCATGGATCACACCATCAATGTAGAGGGGTTGGGCATTCTGTCCGGTAACAACCTTGCCACGTTCGATAAAATACCGCCAGCTGCCATCCTTGTGCTGGAATCGGTATTCGACAATAAAAGTAGTACATTCGCCCACTGCCTTGTCAACCACCGCAAGAACTCGGGGAAGATCATCCGGGTGAATATGTGGTTCAATGGAGCAGAGTTTTCCAAATCCAAGTTCGTCAGAAGAATATCCGGATAATACTTTGAGTTGATCGTTGAAGAATACCATCCGGTTGTTCTCCTGCAGATGGATACGATAGACGATACCCGGTAAATTTTCAGAAAGTACCCGGAATGAAACTTCGCTCTCACGCAGGCCGTCAATGGCCTGTTTACGTTCGGTGATGTCGATACCTTGTGCAATTGTTGAGATGATGACCCCTTGAGGATCAACAATGTTGGCCGAGTTCCAGAGCACAATCCGGGTCTCGCCGGAAAGATGCTGGATCGGAATCTCAACCGTCTCCCACCGCTCGCCGGCAAGGGTCTTTTGGATCTGTTCAAGAGAGGTTATCCTGCTGGCATCCGGAAAGAGGAGGGAGAGATGCTGGCCGACAACATCCTGCTCGGTCCTGCCAGTCAGATGCTCGAAAGCATGGTTGAACCGGGTGATCCGGAACTCCCGGTCCCAGACAATGATGGGTGCGTTTGCATAGTTGAGGAGGTTCTGGAGGTACTCGTTGGTTTCGCGCAGGGCTTCATCGGTCAGTTTCCGGTCGGTGATATCCCGGATATTGCACTGGATAACGGACGTGTGGGAATCAAGGGAATAGACATTGCTGATAAACTCAACTTCTATCCTCCGCCCATCCTTTGTCTCAAGCGGGAGATCTTCGTACCTGAGGTACTCCTTTGCTTGCAGATCCTCAAAAGCAATTTTTGATATGATCTGGTCCTTTAAGAGCCCGATATCCCAGAGATGTTTCCCGAGAAGATCTTTTGGGGCGTACCCAAGCAGGGTCTCGATGAACGGGTTGGCATCAAAAATCTCACCGGTATCCCGGTTCAGGATCAGGATCCCATCCTTTGCTGATTCGAAGAGGCGGCGATACCGTATCTCGGAACGTTTTATGCTCTCTTCCACCCGCCGGCGCTGATCCACCTCCCGGTCCAGCTCGTCCCGTGAAGCCGTCACACTGCGAATCTGCTCTGCCATAGCGTTGAGCCGATGGGCAATCCCGCCAATCTCGTCATCGCCGGTTACCGGTATCCGGTAATCGAGGTTGCCTGTGGCAAACACTTCACTGCCGGTATTAACCTCCCGGATCGCTCGCACGAGCCTGCGGCTGATGAGCAGGTAGTTGACACCGATGATGATGAGCATGAGCACCATGAGAACGACAACGAGGATATTGTTCCAGAACCGGGCATCGCTCACATCATCGTTATACATATGGCGGAGCTGCCATGCTTCATAGATCATGCCCTGCGACTGAACATTAATCCGGCTCCATGTGATCTGCTGGAAACTGGCAGGGAACAGGACAGCACCGGTGCTCAGGGTTCCCGGTTCCGGGATCTCCCGGAATAGTGTCCCGACCTTTTCATTGTAATCCCTGATGATTGCGAGGTTTTGTGCTTCCTCCTCATTTCCCGGCTTCAGCTGGGAGATGATCGGCTGGAGCGAGGTATACCGCTCCTCCCACTGGATGCGAGCCCGGGGTTCGGCATTGATGAGATAATCATTGGACAGGTAGGTAAGTTCGTAGCCACCCTTGACGACATCAGCTGCAAGCGCCTCCTGTGCCCGCAGGTCCTGCATGTTCTGGTAAGAGACGACAATGGAGACCGATATTACCATCACAAGTATCAGGGAAATAAGAACACTGAGCCGGATCTGGTTTTTAATGTTCATGGGCGCCTCATAGTGGATCACCGTATAATAGTGACAGCCGACGGTTTGACCTCACGCATCGGGTCCTGGTATATCATGTCCAGATACGATGGCATGGCTCTCCCTCCGGTCATGTTCTGCTGGGCCATCCATCGCGCCTCATCTTCCATGGCAAGAACCAGTCCCTGGTCAAGCGAGAGTGCAAACCGGTGCTGCCCCCACATAGTTTCCATGTGATCGTGCGTCAGGTTCATCCGCCGCTGCACAATTGCCTTTGCCTCAGGTTCGTTGGCGTAAATAAAATTTTCAGCATCGTTAAGAGCATGCAGGTACTGCCGGATCATTGCGGGTCTGTCACGGATAACATCAGCCCGCGTATACGTGACCCAGTAAAACCGCTGCCCGCCCTGCGCCGGCCATTTCGTACCATTACGTCCGAGTTTCTGCGTAATCTGGTATGCATTGGGTTCCCATATGACGACAGCATCCGAGTCCCCGCTCTCAATGCTCGCTGCCAATTCCCCCGGGCTGAGGTAACGGACGGTAACATCATGGATATCCATACCGTTCAGTGTCAGGTACCGCCCGAGAAAGAACTCAGCGGCAGTACCTTTCGGCAAGGCAATTGTTTTTCCTTTCAGGTCCGAAGGTTTTGAAATTCCCCGGTCATTACGGAGGACAAGCGCAATAACATCACTTTTAGACGTACTTGTAATAATCCTGAAATCCGCAGGCAGGAAACTGGTACTCACCCCCACAAATTCCGCAGCATAGGCAAAGTCTGCGTTGCCGGCTAAAAGTTCATTCATCGCAACGACCCCGGTAGGGTAATTCCTGATGGTCACGTTCAGGCCGTACTTCTTAAAATATCCTTTCTCATCGGCGATCAGGGTCAGAGAAGAAAATTCCTCGGAGCCGGTTGCGATACTGAGGGGCTCTTCAGGAACCCGCGGGGATGAGGAGGGAAAGAAAAACAAAAAAGCGATGACGGAGAGTAAAAGGATAACCAGAATGATCAGGGCCAACTGTATGGTATTTAGTTTTTTCCCTGAAGGCGGCATAGTGTCCACTTATGCCGGGCGGTTAATAAAACTTGCTGTGAAAATATCTGCAGTATTCAAAACGGAAAAAACCATGATCTTCCTTGATCCGATCAATGCAACACCCCCTATTCAGATTCTTCACATCACATAAGTACATCCATTTCATCATCAGCATGTTGCGGATCATGAACAACGCGGGGATCCTGCTCGCAGTGGAAAAAGGTCTCGACCTGGTGCTCCTTTCCCAACTCACCACCTTTGCCGATTATCTGGTCGAGTTTTTGGAGGAAAATGCGGGATTAGTGAACAAAAATATTCACGGGCCGCTGCTGAAAAGAACGGGGGGGTTTTACATTTATCCGGTAAACCGGTACGCCCCCTCCGGCACCGTAATCTCGAACCGTGCCCCTTTGCCCGGCTCACCGGTCTCCCGGATAGTGATGCCGGTAATCGCAAGAATTTCCCGGGAAAGTGCCAGCCCAAGCCCGGTGTTTTTGCCAAACCCGCGCTCGAAGATCTTATCTTTCTCTTCGGCAATGACACCATCGCCATCGTCTTCGCAGATGATAACGTGATCATCACCGGCTTCATCAACAGCGAACCGGATGGTCGTGATCTTCCCTCCGTATCGCACCGCGTTATCCATGAGGTTGTAAAAGACCTTCACAATCAGCGGGTCCGCGAACACTTCTGCACCGGCAGGGAAGTCGTTCTTCACTACGACCTGTCCGAGCGGGGCTTGCTTTGATGCAGTGTCTACGAGAGCGCGGCAATCCTGCTAGACCGGGTACTCACACCAATTGCCTCGTATTCTCTGGTGAACTGGATCATGCAAGAGATACGTTGTGCAGCGGTACCAACTTTCACGAAATATTCATCAAGTACAGGAACTGGCTGCTTCTTTTTTAGAATGTTGAGAAAAACCCATTAACCAACCCACTTTACTGTTTTTGTTGTGTGTGTAAACCTACACTTAACCTATTAGATATTCACGGTTTATTTTGTGAATTGGTATATGATATGGCGGGTGGTAGGTAGGTGGAGCGGTAGATGACTGGGGCATAGCAGGATCGGCCGGGCAATGGCCCAAACCCAATTGGTAGATTGATTTGGGAAGATTTTCAAAAGGGACAATATTACACACACACGCATAGCAGCGTTACATACCATAGATATACATGGTCTAGGTTTAGGTTCTGTCTATAGTAGAGGTATGTCGGTAGATGACTGGGGACATAGCAGAATCAGCCGGGCATTGGCCGCATGGAACTCTGCAAGATAATTTTACTGTGAAACTTGATCTGCACACGGTTTGCGAATCAATCAGATTTTGACAACCAAATGGCATGGTAATAGCAGATTGAAAACACCGCGACCCTAATCCAGCTCCCAACCAACCCACTATACTATTTTCGTGTGTGTCACACACAACCCGCATTAAATACATTAGATAATCATGGTTGGAATTTGCTTTTTTTATCTCTGTAGGTCGGTAGGCCGATAGGTAGGTGACTGGGGACATAGTAGGATCGACCGGGCAATGGCCCAAACCCGGTTGGTGGGTAGATTGTTCAAATTACCGTTTTTTCAGTGTATTTATGTACACCAGCGTTACATACCTTAGATATTCAGGTTGTATGCTTTGTCTGTCCCTGTAGGTCGGTAGGCCGATAGGTAGATGTTTGGGGACTTAGCAGGATCGACCGGGCATTGGCCGCATGGACACTTTGCAAGCTAATTTCAGTGTGGAACTTGAACTGCACACAGGTTTGCTAATAAATCGGTGCTGGTGCAAAAACTCGTGTTCGCAAATTAAAGAACCATTGCTACATGCTACTGGTAATATGTTTAAAAATCATATTTTTCGAATTAAAGACACTTGCGAATAGGGACGTCCCAAGATGGGTAGTGTAACATATTTTGCTGAAACTACACCGTCTGGTTTGCTTCAACGCACTTCGTTCGTGAAATTTTGTGAGATAAAAGAGATTATTTTTTTCTGGGTGATTTAAGCAGTGACGCGGCCACGGTCCTTCCGTGCTCCACCTCTTTATCTTTTTGAGTTTTCACATCTTCTGATAATAATTTATTAACAAGCTCGGAAAGTTGGATCACGTCTTCGCGGAGGGAATTTATCTCGTTGTCGTTCTGTTCCTTCATGGCGGTTATCTGGTCCGCTTGTTTCTTTACAGTTTCCCTAAGCTGGTCTTTCTCTATCAGTAAGCTAAGCATCTGCGAGTTGGCTTTGTTCTGGTCGTCCTTGACAGCGATCAATTCCTTTTTGGTTGTTGTTGCACTCTCGCGGATCTCCTTGATTGCCTCAATATAAAGCATATGTTCACCCTTGAGGTATTCTTCCTTAAGTTGCGCAGGGGTGTATCGGCGATAGTTGCCTGTGAGGTATCCTGAATGTCCGGCGAGGCATTCAGGGATTTCTTTTGACACGGCTAAGGAGAGCTGCGATATGAAGAATTTCCTGAGCTGGTGAATATGACGGGTGCTCCTGCCGGTGTTTGGATCAACCGCATTTTTCCCGAACACTGCAATCACTGCATCCCGGAAAAGTTCATTTACGGTGTTGTCACTGAATGGAAATAACCGGTCATCGTTGGCATCCTTTCGAGTTTTCCGGTTTTTTAACCCGTATCCTTTGTTTGCCACTGATGCAAGGTACTCCCCACGCACCTTTGTCCATTCCCGTACTGCAGCAGTCGCTTCTGAGCTGATGAACGTGATCCGGCCTTCCCCATTCTTGGTTTTACCGGTCGCAGTCTTTGCCCGGATCTTGAGTATTGCCGGAATGGAATTAAGGTCAATATCGTCGCACCGGATTTGGAGTAACTCTCCTATACGCATTCCTCCGGTGGCAAGGCATAGGGTCAAGCTTTTTCCTTTAACGTCCATGTGCTGAATGAGGTTCCTGATCGTTTCGGTGTCTAGATCATCCTCCATTGTCATTACGCCCCCTTTCGGGAGCTGATTCCTTACCTGCTTAATCTGCTTCTCAGTGAATGCCACATCACATAAACGGAGGAATGAATGGATCGTGTTGAAATTTTGAAGGGCAGACAATCCGGGTTTATCTTTCTGCGTAACTTGGATAAATTTCTTAAAATCGGTGTGGTAGTCCCTATCTTCATTGAAGTACTTCTCTACATAGTCCCCGTATTGTTCCTTTGTTGATTCAGGGTAGATGAACTTCATGTACTGCGAGATTGCAGTGCGGTACCCGCTTATCGTGCTCTTTGACTTATTTCCAAGGTCGTCAAAGAATTGGTCCAACCTTGACATTGTTGCCATACCTCAGTATTGGCCATCAGAGCATAAAAAGTATTCACTATATTTAGTGTAACTTTTTTAAAAAAAAAGACCCGGCCCTCCTTTTCCATGGACTTGAGAATATCCTGTATCATTGCCTGTTAAGGATCATAAATTCCTACTTGAGTACACCAACGTTAACATTTATGGTAACTTCGGTGTACGCGAACGGGAATTTTCCGCATAGGTTTTAATCCAGTCCCATAATTTTGCCGGAACTTCACCATGAAGCCATCGTCCTGCTCGATAACCACAATTTCCGGACCCAACGCTCCCGGCCGACGCGGATCATCTTTATCGTGTCGGAGCCAGACTTTTCAATGTACGTGATTTTAGACAACATATCCGCAATGAGCCGGTTCCTCGGTCCTGAACTGTGCGGTCGCTTCCGTGCTTCAATACTGAGCGTTGACGACAACAACCCAAATTCATAAAAAATCCGGAAAAAAGAGCGTACCAACGAAACATAGTATAACAAACTCTGGGGGGATTGACACTTTCTATGAAAGAGACTGATAAAAAAAGTCCGGATACTGGCGTCATCAGGTGGATCTCTCCGGAATGGCTCGAAACACATCTGAAAGATGCCGGGCTGATCATTATTGACTGCCGGCAGAACAGCCATGCCTACTTCACAAACCATATTCCCGGTGCCATGTACCTTAACGAAGCGCTCCTCCGTATGCATGTCGGCGGGATACCGGTGCGCTGGATTCCTGCCGCCCTCGCAGAAGTGCTGTTCCGTACTCTTGGACTTGAGCAGGACAGCCCGATTGTTCTCTATTCGGAAAGCAGGCAAAAAAATTCGTCTGCACCATGTTCCGGTGACGGACTGGAAGCAGCATGTGTTGGATATTCACTTGCCCGGTTCGGGTGCCGTTGTGTGATGATACTAAACGGCGGTCTTGATACATGGAAAGCAAAAGGCCGTGTATTGGCACAGGATTTTAAGGTGTCATCACCATCGGAATTTACTGTTGAAATTCCCACCGGTATGTTCATTGATTACCAGGAATTTCTCCGCATAAAGGATCGTAAGGAAGTGGTGCTGTTAGACACCCGGCCCGCTGCTGTGTACGAAGGGCCAGGACCGTGGAGAAAACCCGGTCATATTCCCGGCGCAGTCAATCTTCCGGCAGGTCACCTGATGGATACAGAAAATACCACGCTCTTAAAACCCGCCGGAGAGATCTACACTATTCTTGCCAGGAACGGCATTACCCGGGAAAAAACGATCATCTGCTCCTGCGGCACAGGAAGAACTGCAACCTCAATTTTTCTTATTCTAAAATGGTATCTGGGGTATCCGCATGTAGTGATGTTTGAAGGGGGGTTCACCGAATGGGTATCCCATGCAGGAAATATGACCGTGACCGGGAAGATGCCACGGTGATCTGCTCCTGCAGTTTCAACCGGTTTTTTAAGCATTGTTACGCAACCTGTTTCATCAATCTGCCAGAATACCATCATCCTTACTGATTCTTACCTACTGGCGCAAATCAGAAATAGGTAGCAAAAACAATCTGCTTGACATGAAACATATCAAAATCCTGGTACTGGCTCTTGCAATTCTCCTGTGCGTGCTCTCTTCGGGCTGCACTACCAGTTCCGGAACCAATACCCCTGCAGCAACACCGGTTACTCCGGCTCTTACTCCATTGTCTACCCCACTACCAACAACCATGCCGGTATCCATTGCCACAGCGGTACCTACACCGACGACAGAATACATTCAGATAATGCCCAGCGACCAACAGATCAATGTCCTGCTCACAAAAGATCGGCCAACATCCGAAATTCATTTACAATACCAGGGTGGGCCGGGAGAGAGATTTACGAATAAGGTCATGATGCGGGTGTACGCTTCAGATGGAACGTACACTGAGTATGTAATGAGTGATGGCAAGAAACCCCTGCCCGGCGATGAAATTATTGCACCGGGCACAAAAGGAAATGACCGGTGCGAGGTTTTTGTAATTTCTGCCGGAGTCCGGTATAAGGTTTTGGACGAAGCGGCAATTGGCGGCGGGTATTATTAAGAAAATCTTTTTTTTTAGGCCACTTGTTCCCCTGATTTTTAAATCTGCTCTGCGTAAACCCACCCCTCGGGTGCACCCAAATGCTATCGTTGAGGAGTATGCGAGTATCCTTATCAGGCACGTACGGGACAAGGATTAAAATTTCGGTTGCTTTGCGTTTGAAGTTCATCAATCACAAAAATACAGGGTAGAAAAACCAAAAAAAGATTTGAAACACGCCTGTTTTTTAAAAAAGTATACTGCTTAATGGTATTTTGCCTGTTCCAGTACACAATCCATAAGCACGAGCGCAAGCATTGCTTCTGCTACCGGCACAATGCGGGGAACAATACAGGGATCGTGCCGGCCGCCAACAGAAATATCCACACCATTTCCATGGATGTCACGGGTCTGCTGGATCTTTACAATGGAGGGCGTGGGTTTCACCGCGATGCGCACTACAATATCCTGACCAGAAGAGATGCCGCCAAGAATGCCCCCCGCATGATTGCTTAAAAACCCTTCAGCAGTCATCGGGTCGTTGTTCTCACTCCCGAACTTCCGGGCTGCGGTAAATCCGTCACCAATCTCCACGCCTTTGACCGCACCGATACCCATCATCGCACCGGCAATCAGTGCATCGAGTTTCCCAAAGACCGGATCGCCAAGACCGGGGGGGCAACCTGTGGCAGTCAGCTGAACAATTCCTCCAACAGAATCCCCGGCTGCCTTTGCAGCAAGGATCTCTTGTTCCATTTCCGCAGGATCTGTTGTGCCATGCACTTCGCGGATAGTACTGGTAATGGTGATTCCCCGTTTTGCAAGTAATTTCATCGCAACTGCACCGGCAGCTACCCGCGAGAGCGTCTCCCTGCCCGAACTCCTGCCGCCGCCCCGGTGATCCCGTATCCCATATTTTTCCTGGTACGTGAAGTCTGCGTGACCCGGTCGGAATTTCTCCCGAAGTTCCTCATAATCCTTTGACTGCGGATTTTCGTTTCGCACCACAAGCGCAATCGGCATGCCGGTGGTCTTTCCTTCAAAGATACCGGAAAGAATCTCTACCGTGTCCCCTTCCTGCCTGGGTGAGCTGAGGGGAGAAGTGCCTGGCCGCCTCCGGTCAAGGAATGGCTGAATATCAATCGCTGAAAGTTCCATGCCGGACGGGCACCCGTCAATAACAACGCCGAGTGCCGGCCCGTGGCTTTCCCCAAATGTTGTAATCCTGAAATTGTTGCCAAATGTGTTCATATGACCAGCTCCCTTATGATCGTGTCCGGTACATCGATGCCGAAGTTCAGATAGAACTGTTCACGCGCCTGGTGGATGAACATCTCGGTGCCAAGAATCGTGTGACACCCTTTCATCTGAGCAGCCTGGATGAGCGGGGTCTCGGGAGGAGTGTAGACCAGATCGTACACCGTCATCTCCGGCAGGATCTGGTCTTCCTTGAGCGGGCTCCGGGTATCCGGTTCCATACCCAGCGGTGTTGCATTCACTACCAGATCCGGTTTTATCGTATCAAAGGAATCCCATTCTGCGGACTTACAGCCAAACCGTTCAGCAAGGGTTTTTGCCGTTGCCGGGGTCCGGTTTACTATGGTCAGGTCCATATCGAGGTCAACAAGCGCATAAGCCGCAGCCGCAGCCACGCCTCCGGCACCGAGCAGCACGGCTTTTGCTCCCTTCATATGGACAAGCGGTTTTCTCACGCCAAGCCAGTCGGTGTTATATCCAATCGAAGTCCCACAGGCAAAGACCACGCTGTTCACCGCACCAATCGGTTGGGCTGCATGTTCATCCACTTCATCAACATATTCCATTACGTCTGCCTTGAACGGAATTGTTACCGAGAGTCCTTTTGCATCAACGCACCGGGCGATTTTCATGATCTCATCAATTTCCGGATCCTCAAACCACGTATAATGATAATTGAGACCATAGCGTTCGAAAAGCCCGTTAAAGAGCGCAGGACTCTTGCTGTGGGCGCACGGGTATCCGGCTACCCCCATGATCCGGGTCTGTGGATCCCGGTCTGCACCCACCAGCACCTGTTCCAGTTTCTGGAGTGCAAGGGGGGGAATCCGTCCGGTTTTAAAGAACTGCAGAGCAGTTGTGCGCTGCTTTACGGTGGAATTGCCATCGGATAAGAAATGCAGTACCTTTTCACCGGCTGCCTCCGGAGTTGTTTCGCTGGTATCTACGCAGAAATCGGCCGATGCATAATAGTGCTGGCGGCGCCGGTCCAGGAGTTCAGAGATCTCTTCTCTCAGCGGAAGACTGGTCAGCGGGGGGCGGGGTGATCGTGCCAGCCGCGATTCAATTGCATCGATATCAGCAGATAGTAAAATGAGAACACTCTGTCTGCGGAGGTGTTCCATGTTTTTAGGGTCAATCACCGCTCCCCCTCCGGTACTGATCACCACATTATTAGGAGGCAGGGAAGCGATCACTTCACGCTCTTCAGCCCGGAACCGTTCCTCACCCTCTTCGTGAAATATGGAAGGAATGGACCTGCCGGTCTTCTGTTCAACGAGAGCGTCCGTATCCAGCAGCGGCAGGTTCAGCTGGCGGGCAAGAACTTTTCCTACCTCGCTCTTGCCGGTTCCGCGAAATCCGGTCAGGACGATCCGTTTCATGGGATAACTCCGGAAAGTTGTTCCCAGAAATCCGGGAACGATTTATTCACACATTCTGCGTTTTGCAGGGTAACTCCCCCGATGCCACAACCCAGCACGGCAAAGCTCATCGCGGTGCGGTGATCGTTTGCCGGGTCGATTGATCCGCCGTGAATGGGAGAGGGTAGTATCGTGATACGGTCATCAGATACTTGCACATCCCCACCCAGCAGGCGCAGCCTTTCGGCTGTACTACTGATACGGTCGCTCTCCTTGAATTTTAAATGACTGATACCCGTAATTGTGGTAGGCGTTGAGGCTACGGCTGCGACCATGCAGAGCGTCTGGACGGTGTCAGGTGAGGTGGCCATATCGAATGTGATGCCCCGGAGTTCCCCGGAATGTTCCACGGTAACATATTTTGTCCCATAGGTCACCCTGCATCCCATTGCCTGTAATGCGTCAAGGAACCTCCGGTCGCCCTGCACGGAATGTGGTGCCAGGTTCTTAACCGTCACCTTTCCGCCGCAGATAGCAGCAAGGGCAAAGAAGTACGAAGCGGATGAATAGTCGCCCTCTACCGTGTATCGCTGCGCATTGTAGCGGTCAGCATTACTGACAACGAATCGTTCGTAGCCGGTCCGGGTCACCGTTGCCCCGAACGCTTCCATCACGCTGATGGTGATGTCGAGGTACGAGGCTGATGCCGGGGGTGCCGGAATGATGACATCGACTTCTTTTTGTGCATAGGGCGCGGCCATCAGGATCGATGAGATGAACTGGCTGCTCATGGAGCCGTCGATAACAACCGGGCCTCCAAGCAATTTCCCGCTTACGCGGAGCGGTGGGTAACCCTCCGTTTGGAGGAACTCCACGATTCCGCCAAGGGCAGGAAGAGCCCCGGCCAAAGGACCGATCGGCCGCTCCTGCATCCGGGCGCTGCCGGTCAGGGTTACCGGGTACTGGCAGAGCAGGGCAAGGGTGGTCAGGAGCCGGAGGCTGGTGCCGGAGTTATCAAGGTTGAGGGTTGTCGGCCTGCGATTTTTGAGGGTTCCTTTGCAGCCGGTGATAATGATCCTTCCCGACTGATCCTCGAGGACTACACCAAGGGACCGGAGGGCACCGGCAGTCAGCCGGGTGTCTTGTGCTTCCAGTGGCCGGAACAGGGTGGTCTTTCCCTCGGCAAGAGCACCGGCAATGAGTGCCCGGTGGGTGTAACTCTTGGACGGCGGCGCAGTGAACGTGAGATCAACATCAGATATCTTTTCCGGGGTAACTATCATAGTTCCACCCCGATCTTCCGGTAGCAGCCGAGTTCCTTGACGCCAGTGATGGTTTTGAGTTCTGCGATCGCTTCGGCAGTCTTTAAAGACCACGCGGTATCGAGAAAGAAGACGTATTCGCCGATCTTCCGTTTTGATGGCCGTGATTCTATCCGGGTCAGGTTAATGTTCCGGCTGGCAAATACCTCAAGCAGGTCATGGAGCAGGCCGGACCGGTCTGCATTCGGATCGATGAGGATGCTGCACTTTTCCGGCGTTTTGTCCTGCAGCGGGGTTGCGGAGATCCGGACGAATCGCGTCGTGTTCGAGGGATTGTTCTCGGTGTTCCGTACAAGAATTGGCATGTGGTAGATTTCAGCCGCAATGACCGGGATGAGGGCTCCCGCGTTAGGGGTCTTTTTTGCCTCCAGCGCGCTCGATGCATTGCTGCTCGTGTGGATAATGGACACGCCCCATTTCTCTATCGCATCACTGCATTGCTCGTTAGTCTGGGGATGGGCGTAGATGATGCGGATCTTTTCGTGCGGGACGAGTGAGGCGAGGTTGTGGTGGATGGGCATGTACATCTCGCCCGTGATAAAGAGCGGGTGCCGTGCGAGTCCGTCGAGCGTCTCTCCTACGCTGCCCGCCTCAGAGTTCTCCATCGGGACAATGCCATCCCCACTGCCCCGGGCCACCGCAGCCATAATTCCATTGATGGTGGGGAGGAGTTCGAGGTCTTCCGGCTTCACTATGTTCAACTTCAGCGCCATCTCGTGGGAGAAAGTTCCCTGCGGCCCGAGCGTGATGAGTTTCATCGGTTCACCATGCTTTCAATTAATGTGTCGGTGATATCCTGTCCTTTCTGGCAGTAATCTCCCAAGTGGCGGCTGTTCTGTTCAAAGAATGTTTTAAAAGCTTCGGCATCTTTTGATTCGACAATCGCACAGAGATCACCCGCTGAGGACCGGCATGCCGAGAGGACCTCGGGTACAAACGGGTTTTGCTGGAGAATATCTGCATAGAGTGCAGGGTCCTGCGAGAGCAGCCTACCCATTAAGGAGAGTTCGATCTGGTAAACCGGGCTCGTGAACGCATCGGTCTTTTCAATCTCTATCCCCAGTCTTCTGACGGTGTCAGCCATGCAGAGCGTGACAAAATGCGTAAGGCCCTGCACAACTGCCATCATCCGGTCGTGTGATTCCGGTGTTGTGATGGTGCATTCGGCATCCTGCTGGCGGAAAATGGCAAGGAGGTCGTGGAGCGTGGAATCACTGGCACGGGCAGGACAGGCAATGACGGTCTGGTGGCGCAGTGACTGTACGGTAGGCCCGAACATCGGGTGCAGGCCGATGACTTCGGCTTTTGACCGGAGCATGGCTTCAACGGGTCGCACTTTTAAGGAAGTGAAATCACAGAGCAGCTGGTCCTTGTTCATGAGCGGTGCAATCTCGTCGATTACCCGCACGGTATCATGGATGGGGACCGATACGATGACGAGATCGCACTGCTCTGCGATATCCTGATTCGTGAGTGCAGTAGATCTCCCCGATACGACAACTTCATACCCGCCTTGTTCAAAGACCGGGACAAAGAGCCGCCCCATCTTCCCAGTTCCCCCGATGATGCCTGCTTTCATGGCTATTTCTCGCGGATGGTTTCTTTGATGGCCATCCCAAAATGCCTGCCGCCTTCAAGGGCACAGCCCATAATCTTATCGCCAGGTGCAAGCTGCACTATTGAGATCGCGCTCCCGTCCTCTTTTACAAGCCGTATGGTCTCTGCGTTCTGGAGAACTAAGCTTACTTTTGTTTTTCCGGCTGCGGCTTCAACAAGGAGGAGTGGACGGCGCTCGATCTTGGTTCTCCCTATGCATACTGTATGCGCTGTCCCTTTCGCATCGGTGACGAGCACCTGCCCGCCAATAGAGAGATCCGAGAGGTACGCGGTCTTGCCGTCTGGAAGCAGGATGTAAGCATGCACTGCACCGGCGTTCACCCGGAACGGGCGCGGGGCTACGTAGGGATTTTCGAGCGTCTCGGCATGGACAAGGAGCATGGCTGATGAGGTGTTTCCCATCAGCATCCCCTCGCCATCGGAAAGTATCGAGCAGGTATCAACGCAGACACGATCACCCATACCAACCGGACGGATCTTGGTGACCGTGAACGGAATGAGACCGACCTTTCCCGTGGTGCTTTTGAGTATAGCGGCAACGGCCCTGACCACCGCAGGATCTGTTGTAGAGAGGAGGATACCATACACCCCTTTCTCCAGCACGTGGATTGCCATCTCGGTTTCTGTGATGTTTTTTACCCGGGCGATGATGTGGTCGGACTGGGCTACGAGATTTTCTAACGGAATCACGGTCCAGTCGCTCGTAGTGACGATGACCGGTTTGTCCTTGCCGAGCCGGGCGGCTTTGTTCTCGCTCTCCTTATCGGTGATTGTGCATTCCGTGACACCGGTGCCGGGTCTGATATCCCCGTCCGGGCCAACGGTTGTAATCCTTCCAAGCCTTTTTACGTCTTCAGCCTTGTCAACAACCAGTGCATCCGCTCCGCTCTCGATAGCAGTTGTAGCAATCTCCTTGTTCCATGGGCGGATATCTACCCAGAACTGTTTCATTTGCGCTGCTCCAGCGCCTTTGCCGGGTCCACGTTGTGATGCACCACGTTGCAGAGTGCCTGGACAAAGGATTTTGTATCTTTGCGCTGGAATGCGTTTCTTCCGACGCAGACCCCGGCGCCCCCGGCATTGACCGAGTCCCGGATAATCTTTAAGGATTCGAGGTCTGCGCACTTCTCTCCACCGGCGATAAATACCGGTACCGAGCAGGCTTTCACGATCTTTCCAAACGCCTCCGGGTCATTGGGGTAGTTGGTCTTGATCAAATCTGCGCCAAGCTCCTCAGCAACGCGGACCGCATGCCCGATCGACTGCGCTGAAAAAGAGTCGATTCCCTTGCCCCGCGGGTAACTCATGATCAGGAGTGGCATGCCCCACCGGTTGCAGTCCCGTGCAACATTGGCACCGATCTCCAACATCTTTGATTCATTCGGTGCACCGAGATTGATATGGATCGAGACTCCGTCAGCACCGAGTGCGATCGCTTCTTCCACCGTGCAGACCTGCACCTTGTCATTCGGGTCAGGATTTAACGAGGTGCTCCCCGAGAGGTGGATGAACAGGCCGATGTCCCGACCGTGCTTGCGGTGCCCGCGCTTGACAAGCCCCTTGTGGAGCACGATTGCATTCGCGCCGCCATTACTCACGTCCGAGATCACCTGTGTCATGTCCAGCAGTCCGTCAATCTGTCCCATTGAGAACCCGTGGTCCATTGGCACGATGACAGCCCGGCCCGTGTTCCTGTCCATTATCCGTTCGATCCTGATGTCCTTTCCAATCATGATTACACCTTTAAAATTTCCAGTGCTTCTTCAACACTCTTGTTCGCATGCACAATGCAGGCTGCGGCCCGCACGAATTTTGCCGGGTTTCTGTGCTGGAAAGCGTTCCGGCCAATCGAGATACCGGCTGCCCCGCCGGCCATCGCCCCTTCAATTAATTCTAACGTTGTGCGGTCATCCGTCTTTGAACCTCCGGCCACAACGACCGGCACCGGGCACCCACGGGTCACTTCTCGGAAGCTCTCCGAGTCTCCAGTGTAGACAGTCTTGACGATATCAGCGCCCAGCTCGGCTGCCACCCGGGCCGCGAGCTTGACCTGGTCGATATCATTGGCAACGCTGATGTTCTTCCCCCGCGGGTACATCATCGCAAGGAGCGGCATGCCCCACTCCATGCATTCCACCGCAACCATACCAAGGTCGTGCAGCATACGCTCTTCAGACTCCGCCCCGATGTTGACGTGCATCGAGACCCCGTCTGCCCCCATTTTCAGGGCATTGGTCACCGAGTTAACGAGCACCTTGCTGTTGGGGTCCGGTGCAAGTTTCGTACTGGCTGACAGGTGGAGAATCAGGCCGATGTCCCGGCCACCCTGCCTATGCCCGTGGAGCGCAAGCCCCACGTGCCCGATCACCGCGTTTGCCCCGCCATCTGCCACCATGTTGACGGTCTGGCCCATATCGATCAGGCCCGCAATGGGTCCCTCCGAGACCCCGTGATCCATCGGTACGATGATCGTTTTTTTCGTATTCCGGTTCATGATTCTTTCAAGACGAATTTCCTTTCCTCTCATAGTAACAACAACCTCCCCCTGCATTCACACACAAATTTATTGTGCAAACCAGAGGGCTTGATCAATACCAGTAATAAAACAGGTAATAAAAGCAAAAAAAGCCAAAAACGCGGGACCATGCGGTCTTCGCGTTCAAAGACTGTCCAGAAATGATTTCACTGATGCAGCGGGCGGGTGAACTAGGGGAGATAAAGACCTTCACGGGCAAAAAAACCCTCATGAATGCTGTAGCACTCGTCCTGCATAATCTATTGTAGGAGTTTGGGGTATTTATTTGTGTGTGCTACAGTGTAGCACGGTCGGGGGGAGGGGGGGACCCCCTTGCCCCTTACTTCAAACTAAATGAGAGGACGTTGGCTCTCTCTTTCGCCAGGTCCGTGCCGGAATGGGACGATCGGATTCTCTTTTATGAATACGAAAGATAATCTGTTTATTACTGCTCTTCCGGCTCCTCTCGGGTTTCACGCTGAGCAGGAGAAATTTTTCCCGCCCGACCAGGGATCTGCTTCTCCTGTGACTTTACCCGACGCTCAAGTTTTATGAGATCTTCTTCCGGGGGGAGGGTTTCGGGTCGGATTCCCCGCTTCAGGAGGAGATCGCGGATATCCTGATTATTCTGGACATGTTCGACCGTAATTGGATCTTCTCCCTGCATATCTTCCTTCGTCACATTGAAGTTCGTGATCTCCGTTGCGAGATTCTTGGCAGTAATGGTAACGGTCGGAAGGAAATCAGCGAGTGGCCGTTTATCAGCAATTTCCAGGTGTTTTTTCATCATGTGGGTTGTATGGCCCCCGAAAAGAGCCATATCCCCTTTGCTCCGGATGCGGGCAAAACCTGATTCATCAACTCCCCGCTCGTAAATATTCCGCGATAATTCTTTTTCTGAATCTTTCAGTTGTTTTCTCGCTTTCAACCGTTCAGCAAGAAGAATGTGATCTTCGATAATCTCATGTTTGCGTGTCTGCACCGCAAAATAACTCTGGGCAAATGCAATCTCTTCCTTGCGGGGATCACCGTTCTGGGCAATAAGATAACAGGCATAGCGGGTCAGTTTAATATCTTCAACGTTTCGCTCAGTCCCTGAACCGATAACGACCATTTTGCTGACGCCAGCAAAATGGTCTGAAATTTCGTGGTTTGAATTTTTACACGATTCCTTTGCTTTTTCGATTACATTCAGGAGGTTTCGCCATTGAGTATACCCGAGAAGGTTTTGTAAATCCCGGGCGAACCAGAACTCGACACCTTCCTGTACCTGGACATAATCCTCGAAATTTTTATGCAGGCGTCTGATAAGTGCTTGTTTCATTTCCTGGTTCCTGGTTTGAGATTATATTCTCTACAGACATAAGCTGGAAGTATGGGCACTTATACTATGCCGGCGCGGGGTGAAAATATTCTTTACGTTTTTTTGGTTGTTCATGCGGGGAGGCCTTGTGAAATAACAACCATTACGGGAATTTTCCGGCAAGGTGTGGTTACTCCTCAAAAACCCGAGAGGCCACCTCTTCCCCCCCCTCCCGATTAAGTGAGGGGATCTACTCAGCTGTTTGGTCAGAGGGTGTGGGTTATAACGAAAGAGGGTCTATGCAGTCTGCCAGGTTGAAAACACTGCCCGTCAGACAGTCCGGTACCGCAACGGGGATTGTGCGAGAACCTTTTCACCTTTCCGGTCTGTTTCAATAATTGATATTTTAACGTCAGCATCGTAGGCAATGGTAACCGGAAGTTCTGGTGCCCTGATAACAAAATATCCCTGTTTGTTGAATTCCGCCGGAATGGGAAACCGGTGATTGCCGGGATCGTCTTTTACGGTGATCTGCACGCAGTACTTCGGTTCTGCCCGCGGTATCAGCCCCTGGCCATCGACCCGCAGGGATTCGCTGTAGGATTCCTGGGATTTCTTTCTCTTATATTGTGCCAGGATCCTGAGACCATCGTATTCCATCCGGTTCATGCCGGATAGATGAGCTGCCCTGTCTTTTGAATTAGACTCTTGATAATTATCGCATCGTCATCGTTATATATTTGAATACGGAAGATGAGTGCATGAGATTGCATCGCATTTCAATTTTTTTGATAGTTATGATAATTATCATCACCGCAGGGTGTCTTCAGCCATCACCCTCCCCGTCAAAACCGGTGTCTACTCCCATTATTCCTCCGGTGTCTTCAACCCCCCACGGAACATGGACCTTTGTTGTATTCGGGGATTCCCGTGATATCACCCGGGATACGCTGACAGGGGTCAGCCCGTACCTGGCCCCCATCGCCGTTGCGATTGCAGCGGAGAAACCTGATCTGGTTATCTATAACGGGGACCTCGTAAGTGGATGGATGATATCGAATTCGTCACCCGTTGCTACGGATTACACGGCCCAGTTTAAAAACTGGATGAATGCAGTTGCACCAATCCGTAACTACACAACGGGTAGCGGGGCACCCATCTATGTGATCAGGGGCAACCACGAGGACGGGCCTGACCAGACCGTAATGCCTCTCCTTGATGCGTATCGCAATACCGTTGCCGCCGACATGCCACTGAACGGTCCTCCGGGGGAGGAGCGGCTTACCTATTCTTTTACCCATAACGGTGCGAAATACATTGGAATTGATGAGTATTTCCCCCATGATGGCGTGAAAGAAACCTTTAACCAGAGCTGGGTGGACCAGGAGCTTACTTCCAATACCCGGCCGTTTACTTTTGTATTCGGCCATACCCCAGCGTACCTGGTAAAGGATGATTACGATGACCGGGGATTTGATATCGCCGTTCACCCAAAATCGCGGGATATCTTCTGGAACAGCCTGGCAAATAATCATGCAACGGCATATTTCTCCGGGCATGCCCACATTTACGTCAGGGGAGAGAAACAGGGGGTTCAGCAGGTGGTTGTCGGTAACGGGGGTGCGGTAGGCAGCGCCTTTAACCAGTCCGAAGCAGATCCCGCACTTACCATCAACTATCCAATCCTTGAAGCGGATAAAGTAGGAGATACGGTAGGGTACCTGGTTGTAACGGTGAATGAGACTCGAGGTACCATGAGTGCCATTCAGAAAATATACAACCCGGCAACCAAAGCCTGGTGGACCGGGGACCAGTTCACGCTTTCCAGCGCGGGAGAGGTCATTTCCAATACCCCCGTGCCGCAAATCGGGAAATAATCTTTTTCAGACCATTTTTTTAATAATTACAGACTGTCGCTACTCTCTTTTGGTCCGGATAATCCGGTGTTCCGCGGTCACTTTCCCGACCTCGGCAAACATTGCAGCGATCGGGCAGAGACGCGTAAGGGTCTGGTCGATGATCGTTGACACAAGAGCCTCGTCTGCATCGGCCCGTAGTGTGACTGTAAGGTGGACATGATCGAAAAATGCCGGCATGGTCTTTACGCGGGTTCCGTGGATCCCAATCGTCATCTCTACTGGGACAATGCCGTTGTCCGACAGCGCAAGAAGGATCTTCACGCCAACACAGCCACCGAGCGATCCGACCAGGTACTGGATAGGGTTGGGCACCTTTCCGTGCCCGCCCATACCGACCGGGGCTTCCATAGGAAAGGTGATCCCGGACGATGTGAGAGCGGTGAAAGCACCGTTGCCGTTGTACGTGACGGTCATGTCAACCGGTTTCCACTCCATTCTTGACTTGTCCCAGGGGATCTCCGCACTCATGCTTACCGGTTGTCCCTGCTGCATAAGAAATCATGCGAGACCGGCAGGGCTTATGGGAGGATTGGATGGTTTGCGGTTAAACAAATGACAATCAGGAAATCTTTCCCTGCACAAAAAACTGGAAAAATGATCTGAACGGACTTTTTTTATAAAAATCCCTGCCCTGCCGTGCCTCGAAAAGGTCATGATGTGGGCAACCGTATTGCGTTCATAGTCGGAGTGTGTCAACCCCAATCTCACTACTTCTGACAACTTGCCAACACAAGCCTAAAAAGGGGGTTTCCTTCATTTGCCACTACTATACATCGATCCGTACTGAGTTTTGCCTCCCAATAGCATCTATTAGCGTTTTATGAGAGCCAGCAAATTGCGTATTTTGGCAAAAAAACGGATTATTGCGCTTTTTATGAAAATTTGTGCCGGAATTCACTGTTTTTTGCAGGTCTTAACAGGAATTAGCATAATCCGGGAGGAGGGTCTCCGTCAGAGAATGACGATCGGGAAAAGCACATGTCCCGGACCCATTAATCAACTCCATACCGGTATTTCTCGGGTATGACAATTGTCTGACACACTCCCCAAAACAGGGGTTCTTTTCCATTTGACCGTGCTACCCCCCCAGACACCACGCGTTTTGCCTCCCAATAGCATCTATTAGAGTTTACCTATCCCAAGCAAAACGCCCCGTTTGCCGTAAATACCCTTTAAAACACGTATCTGAAAATTTTGTGCCGGAATTCACTCTTTTTTGCAAGTCGTGCATCCGGAAACATCATTCCGGAGGCCAAAAGGAGCATTTAGAGAGGCCGGATTGGGGGGTCTCAATGCAGGTATCCCGTTATTGGAGTCTCTGACGGAGTGTGTAAGTGATAGGATTGTATGTTTCCGAGTCTTTCCCTTTTCACTGTTCTCTGTCTGGGGTACTGACACCGGCCGTGAACTTCACCTGGATCCAATCCTCATTTATACCAATCATTCCGATTATTCCTGAGAGGTAGTGCATTTATGACCCCGCACAATCCACCAACGACATTTACCTGGAATGCTGCCGATTATAACAAAAGTTCCCCGGCCCAGCAACAGTGGGCAAAAGAACTGATCGGAAAACTTGGACTTTCTCATAATTCCCGGGTGCTGGATATCGGGTGCGGTGATGGGAAGGTGACTGCAGAGATCGCAAGCCGGATTCCAAAAGGCAGAGTCATGGGTGTGGACAATTCACCGGAAATGATCCGGTTTGCCAACGATCATTTTCCTCCAGATAAATACCAGAACCTATCGTTCATGCAGGCAGATGCCGAGGCCCTGCCGTTCTCTGATGAGTTCGATGTGGTATTTTCAAATGCAGCTCTCCACTGGATTACGGATCACCGGCCGGTGCTTGCTGGCATTGCACGCAGCCTGCGCCCGGAGGGAAGAATCCTGATCCAGATGGGCGGGAAAGGGAATGCAGACCAGGCATTTGAGGCACTCGATTCCCTGCTGAAGAAACCGGCATGGGGTCAGTACTTCAGCGGTTTCTCTTTCACCTTTGGATTTTTCGATCCGAAAGAGTACCGCGGGTGGTTGATCGCATCAGGCTTTGAACCCTTACGGGTCGAGCTGATCCCAAAGGACATGACATATGCAACCCGTAAGGATTTTGCAGCCTGGATCCGCACCACCTGGCTCCCCTGGCTGGCCCGGTTGCCGGAGCATGCCAGACCGGGATTCATTGAGGCGCTCATCGATGAATATCTTCAAAAGTTCCCCGCAGATGCCGGCGGGACAATTCATATTCGTATGGTTCGGCTGGAAGCAGAAGCAAAAAAAATGTCGTGAGGCTAAAAAAATCATCCCACAACGAGAAATGCATTAAAAAAAGTTTTTCTGGTTCAGGTATTACTGAACAGGAGTTTTCCTCCTTTTTCATCCACCACGATCTCCTTTTCTTTGTTGACGGTCCCCTGCAGGATCATTTTTGACAGTTCGTTGATCAGCATCTTCTGGATTACCCGTTTGATCGGCCGTGCACCGAATTGCGGGTCAAAGCCCTGCGTGGCAATGAACTGGATCGCTTTCTTCGTTGCCCTGAGCCGGATATCGCTCTTCTTAAGCATCTTCTGGACATTTCCCAGCTGGAGCTCGACAACCGTTTGGATCTCGTCTTTAGAGAGCGGTCTGAACATGATGATCTCATCGATCCGGTTGAGGAATTCAGGACGTATGGTCTTTTTTAGCAGATCGAAGACCTGTTCCCGGGTGCGATCGAATACCTCGTCCCGGTTCTTGTCGGTGACATGCTCCAGGTTTTCCTGGATGAGGTGCGACCCGATGTTCGAAGTCATGATGATGATGGTATTTTTGAAATCCACGGTCCGGCCCTTGTTGTCGGTCAGACGGCCGTCGTCAAGCACCTGTAACAGGATGTTGAACACATCCGGGTGGGCTTTCTCGATCTCATCGAGCAATACCACGGAATAGGGCTTTCTCCGGACCGCTTCTGTCAGCTGCCCGCTCTCTTCGTATCCCACATAGCCCGGAGGCGCTCCAACTAACCTTGAGACCGTATGCCGTTCCTGGTATTCTGACATATCGATCCGCACCATGCTGTTCTCGTTGTTAAAGAGGAATTCCGCAAGCGCCTTTGCCAGTTCAGTCTTTCCGACACCAGTAGTTCCAAGGAAGATGAAAGAACCAATCGGGCGTTTTGTGTCCTGAAGCCCGGCCCGGCTCCGGCGGATTGCATCCGCAACGGCACCGATAGCTTCATCCTGGCCCACGACGCGCTTATGGAGTTCGGTCTCAAGGGTCAGGAGTTTCTGCTTCTCGCTCTGCAGCATCCTACTCACGGGAATACCGGTCCAGCGCGAAACCACTGCGGCAATCTCCTCGGCACCCACCTCCTCGTTCACCATCGCAGAATCCTTCTGCAGTACGGTCAGTTTTTCTTTGAGTCCCTCGATGAGCTTCTCGGTATCCGGGATACGGCCATAGCGGATCTCTGCTACTTTTCCAAGATCGCCTTTACGGAGGAAACCTTCGGCTTCGAATTTTAAGTTCTCGATCTCATTTTTCCGCAACTGTATCTGTTCAACCAGCTCTTTTTCCGATTGCCACTTTGTCTTTAACTGGTTTTTTTCCTCGGTCAGGTTTCCGATCTCTTCATTTAAGCCCTTGAGTTTTCCCTGGTCTTTCTCCCGCTTGATGGCTTCCCGTTCGATCTCCAGCTGCTGGATCCTGCGTTCAATGGTATCAAGTTCTTCCGGTTTTGAATTGATCTCGAGCCGGAGTTTTGATGCAGCCTCGTCGATCAGGTCAATGGCCTTATCCGGCAGGAAACGGTCGGAGATATAGCGTTGCGAGAGTTCAACTGCTGCAATAATTGCTTCATCCTTGATCCGTACATGGTGATGGGTCTCGTATTTCTCCTTGATTCCGCGGAGGATGGAGATGGCATCCAGAGTATCCGGTTCATTGACCATCACCGGCTGGAACCGCCGTTCGAGCGCTTTGTCTTTCTCAAAATATTTTTGGTATTCTTTTAAGGTAGTTGCGCCTATGACATGCAGTTCTCCCCGTGAAAGCGCTGGCTTGAGGATATTAGCTGCATCCATGGCACCCTCGCTGGCGCCGGCCCCGACAAGCGTGTGGATCTCATCGATGAACAGAATGATCTCTCCTTCAGCGGAGATCACTTCCTTGACAACGCTTTTTAACCGTTCCTCAAATTCTCCCTTGAATTTGGCCCCTGCAATCAGGGCTCCCATGTCGAGCGAATAGAGCTTTTTGGTTTTTAAGTTCTCTGGCACATCTTCGTCAATGATCCGGTGGGCGAGACCTTCGGCAATGGCAGTCTTTCCCACACCGGGTTCACCGATGAGGATAGGGTTATTCTTTGTTCTCCTTGAAAGGATCTGCAGCACCCGTCGGATCTCTTCGTCCCGACCGATGACCGGATCGAGTTTGCCGGTCCGGGCAAGATCATTGAGGTTTTTGGCATATGTTTCCAAGGAATTATAGGTCTCTTCCGCGTTCTGGCTTTTTACCGTTGAACCTTTCCGCAACTGGGTGATGGCAGTCTTTAAGTCTTTTTCAGCAACCCCGTTCTCCTTCAGCAATTTTGAGGTGCGGTCATTTACCGACAGGATTCCCAGAAGAAGATGCTCGATAGAGACAAATTCATCCTTAAATTCCTGGGCAAGTGCGGAGGCTTTCTGCAGGGCTTTTGTGGCATCATTGGAGAGGAATTGTTCCCCACCGCTGACTTCAGGGTAAGAATCGATGATCCGGTCAAGTGCAGGAAGAAAATTATCAAGGTTCACATTCAGTTTTTTGAGAAGGTACGGAATGACATTCTCGTCAACCATCAGCATACCTTTGAGTAAATGCGAAGTCTCGATAGCCTGGTTCTGTTGTGCTGTTGCAATTTCTGTTGCTTTCTGAACAGCTTCTTGTGATTTAATGGTGAAATTGTTGAAATTCATAATCGTGGTAGTTCCTTATTTGTTGTTCGAATTTTTTTTGTCCATTAATCGTAATAGCGCTTCTTCCTTTCAAATAGTTTGCCAATCTGACAATTCATTAAGACTTAATTTTTGAAGAGGGGGAGGTCCCATACCTGCGATATGTTCGGATTATATGGGGGAAAAATACCTAAGTTAATACCCGCTGGAGCAACAAGAGCCCTGGACACCTTGACGGGGCCTCTATGAGCAGATTAACGGCATCAAGATTTTTCCGGTAATTGAGCACCAGCAGTGCGCCCTTTTGAGGTGGCGAAAATTCATCGCGATTACCATTTGCACTCATAGTTCCGCTTTGCAATCTCACATCAAGCGGTCAGCCATCCCGACAATCCGACAGAAACCTACTCCTTACTTTAACATGTCAGGATTACCAGTAAGGTTCTGTATGTGCACTCTGTTGAAAGGATCAAATTTTCCGGGTAAGAACCCGGTCCCCGGGAGAAACTGATTACTGTTATGGAAACTTCTCAAATCACTGCATCGGAAGAACGGATCACGGCACTTGAACAGAAGTTTACGAATATGGATGCGCTGGTCAAGGGACTGCTCGCGGAGTTGCTCGATTTCAGGGCGGTCACTATGACTATGTCACGGGAGACTGAAGAACATAACCGCCAGGAACTTAAGCGGGGACCGGTAGTGTGGGGTACCTCATCTCCCGTGCCTGTGGACCCTTCCGCATTACCATCAGTTGCAGCGTCCTCCGATGGCAGCACTATGATCCGGCCCAGGGGCACACGACAGTCTGATGTTCCGGTTGCCCCAAAAGAACCAGAAATGGTCCGGATCATGCAATCCGATGGAACGATGAAATTAGAGCCCCGTTATGGAGATGCGAAACATATTGACTCATCCGCTGGATATGGACGTAACCGGAAGGACACTTCGGGCAAGAGCAAACAAAATCCTCTGATCTACGCAGCAGAGCAAGACAAGCCAGACCGTGCAAAGGTGTAAAGATCTTAGGGAAGGAGAGAGACAACTCTCCTTGCGGGCAGGTTCTGGATTAATTAATTAAAATTACTCAAACGATATTTACACAAAATCCCCCTATTTCTTTTTTAATTATCCCATTAGGCGAGGGTTACCCATCCACACCATGAGAAGGAGATCCCCCTCAGCAAAAAAATATCTTTAACATATTTGGCTCTTCGTTATTTACTATGGATTAAAAAGAACGCTCATTCCCCTTCTGAATAGGTAACGCATCTATTGGGATGATGATCACAATGGGGGGCGTTCCCCTACTCCCAGACACGATGAGCGATGCCGCCGAAGGGGCTTCCTGTGCGGCGGTTTTTATGAGTACTGGGAAAAACTCATTGCCCCGCGCCGGGACTTGTGGAGTGAAAGAACTATTCAAATAAAAGCCGGTGTCTTATAAAGACAATAAGATCATTGAGATTCGTGCACTGGTTGAGTTCATCGGTACTCAGAAGAACTGCCAGTTCAGTCCCCGTCTGGATAAGCACAACCGGAAAGGTCATCTGGGGGTGCCCGGATCCAAACTCTGAGGTGAACTCACTCTTTTCTAAAGTCCGTGATGGGATCTCCAGATCTTTTAAAAACCGTTTCCATTCCTTTTTCATCCCAACCGGACTGTGGGTCAGAGTACTGAGGGTGCGGGTAACCGCTCGGGAAGCAGTTGATGTACCAGCAGAAAAATCCTTGAGTGAAGGCAACACCCCGCTGTCGGTATTATCCACAATAAGAAGGGTTTTTGATCCCGGCATATACAATCCCTCTCCGTGTTTTCACTTCTTATATGTTGGGATACCCATAGCAAAGGACCTCTTACTGAAAAAATAATGTGGGAAAATCACATATCCCCATGATTACCCCTCGAAGTGTTCGGGGGGTAATCCATGAGGACTTTTTAACCCATGATCCAGTTTACGATAAAAACAAAGTCCGGATTTTAAAAATTTTCTCTTCACTGATTACCAAAACATCGTAAAACAAGAAATCTATTAAGAAAAAAAAGATGATGATGATTATTTCTTGACTTTTCGTATAATCGTGAGATCCCCAAGGGTTGGGGTAAGACTGCCCGGCACTTTCTTTTCCACTTCCGCTTCTATTGGGGCATCGATAAGTCGGATCTCTAAAACCTTTTCTAATTTTTTCCGCACATTATCTTCAGGAATAAGCTCGGCATTCTCGATCTTTTTTATCAAGTGCTCTTTCTCTTTCATCTGCATGGCGAGATCTTTCTGGGTGAGACCTTTTTCCATTCGTGCATTCCGGATACGGACTGCGTAATCGTCTACAACCTCTCCCCCCATAAAATCAAACATATCCCGCTTGTGCCATGTCTGGGTTGGTGCACCGGTAGCGGTTAATGCTGGTTTTGCAGCAGATCCCCGGGCAGGAATTTTAAGATCCGTCCGCCGGATCTGCTGCACCTCGGTACCGTACTTCTCGCACTTGGAGCATACCTGAAGTTCGGCTCCCTCGACACGGACTAATTTTGGGGTGCCACGTACCGTTTCCCCGCACATTTCGCACTGCATAATCTCACAAACACTTTATACCATTTTCCCTATATACCTAATTGAGATACGAGATGAGTGACATCATCCATCATTCCACGGAACCCCAGACGCCGGAAGAACTGTACCGATTATACCGTGCGCTCACTGAACAACTCCGTGAACAGCTGGGCCAGATCGAAAACGACAAGCATGAGCTTGAAGTCCAGATGATGGAGCGTGTGGGAAACCTGGAATCCCGGAACCTCGAACTCCGTGAACAGCTGCGGCAGACGGAGGCGGACAAACGGTACATAGAGACCCAGAAAATCCGGTACGAACGCGATGTGCGAAAGCTCAAAAGCGAGAGCGAACAGCTCAGAAGTCCCCCGCTGATCATCGGGACCATTACCGACATCGTTGATTCCACGCGGGTGATTGTCCGGAGCAGTGCCGGACCACGCTTTATGGTGCGGAGTTCAACATCGGTAAATGCTGATGATCTTAAGCCCGGTGTGCGGTGTACGCTCAACCAGCAGTCGTTAGCGATTGTCGAACTGCTCCCCAACAGTTTCGATGCGATGATATATGGTATGGAACTGGTAGATTCACCTACAGAAACGTACGCAGATATCGGTGGCTTGCAGGATCAGATCAACGAAATCCGGGAAGCCGTGGAGCTGCCCCTCAAGCGCCCCGAACTTTTCAAGCGGATTGGTATCGAACCCCCAAAAGGTGTGTTGCTTCACGGACCGCCCGGTACGGGAAAAACCCTGCTTGCAAAAGCAGTTGCCCACGAAACCAATGCCCATTTTATGCGGGTGGTCGGTTCAGAGCTGGTCCAGAAATATATTGGTGAAGGAGCCCGGCTTGTCCGCGAGCTCTTTGATCTGGCCAAGAAGAAGGCCCCGACCATCATCTTCATTGATGAGATCGATGCGGTAGGTGCGTCGCGCACAGAGGCAAATACCTCCGGTGATCGCGAAGTGCAACGGACGCTCATGCAGTTGCTGGCCGGCATGGACGGGTTTGAGAAGCGTGGCGATGTGAAGATCATCGGGGCTACAAACCGGATCGATATTTTGGATAAGGCACTGCTCCGTCCTGGCAGGTTTGACCGGATCATCGAGATCCCGCTTCCCGATGTTGACGGGCGGCTCTCGATCTTAAAAGTGCACAGCCGTTCCCTTGCGATAGATGACAATGTGGATCTCATGGAAATAGCCCAGCTCACCGAAGGCAGGAACGGAGCTGATCTCTATGCAATCTGCATGGAGGCCGGTATGTATGCGATAAGAAAGGAGAGCCCGTCCATTACGCAGGAAAATTTCCGTGCAGCGGTTGCAAAGGTGATCTTTGACTTCAACCGTGGCTCACTTGATGTTGAAGGCGAGATGTTTGCGTAAGGGAATTTTTTTCAGACATTTCGTATGGGTAAGATATAGTATTAAAATTACCTGTGAGGGCTCCCCGCATTAGGGCCTCTTTTTAGGCACGGCGGGGCAAGGTGGTTTCCCCGTTACGTATCAAAAACCGCTGCACAGGAAGCCCCGCCGGGGGCGGCGTTCATCGTGTGTGGGGGGTAGGGGAACATCAGCCCCCATCATTATAATCTACCCAATAGATGCGTTACCTATTCAAAATGTGAATGAGCGTTCTTTTTAACCCATAATAAATGACGAAGAACCGATTTATTCTTCTCCCATATCGCCACCCGCTTCTTCAAGAGGAATTGCTTCACCGATATCTTCTACTTCGTCTTCCGTGCACCAGATCTCGATCACTTTATCGACACCGGCATATTCCTGGTGGTATTCCTCAACGGGGGTACCCGGTGACATAATCACGGTGCTGATAAGTCTGCCATCAGAAAATCCATAGAGCCTGCGGTGCGGCCATGTAGGGCCAAGCACGGTCACCCGCTCGTAATAGATATCCTGTGCCATCTGCTGGGTGCAGTATATTCCTTTTGCCACTTCAAAAAGCGACTCCTTTGCATAGCGCCTGATATACCAGCGCAATTCTGCAACAAGGGACATTGCGCTTCCTAAGGAAGTTGTGGTTATCAAAACTCCGCAGGGCTTTTTTTTCGGGTGGTAAAAACGCAGCACCATCCTGCTTGTTTCTGAAGTAAAAAGAGTGTGGTGGAGATCGATTTTTTCTTTCTGGAGCACAAGGATGTTCATGCGATCTCCTGATTATTGTCTTTGTTACGGTGTGATTTTTTTAAACACCTTTTTAATGGGGAAATGACTCTGCCATTTTATGAGCCTGTGGACCCCGGCATCCTGTGGTTTTTTATGTATACATGCGGGTGTCAGTAATCTTGTCCAGTTTTACTTTTTTAACCGCCGTAGTGAAATCAGCCATTTCGATTGATACCGCCTCGCGCCGCACGGCCATCATGCCAGCTTCACGGCAGATTGCCTGAAGTTCTGCCCCTGTTGCCTTCTCGGTCAATGCTGACACAATTTCTAAACTCACTCCTTCCATATGCATATTCCGCGAATGGATCTTTAAGATCTCAAGCCGTGAGTCCAGATCAGGCAGGGGAATTTCGATCAGGCGATCGAATCGACCGGGACGGAGCAGGGCGGGATCCAGCATATCCACACGGTTTGTTGCAGCCATGATCCGTACATCGCCCCGGTTGTCAAACCCGTCCATCTCTGCAAGAAGCTGCATCATTGTCCGCTGGACTTCGGCACTTCCGGAAGTCCCGTCATTGGTGCGCATGCTGCCAACGGAATCAATCTCATCGATAAAGACTATCGCAGGTGCACGTTCCCGGGCAAGCTGGAACAATTCGCGGACAAGACCGGCTCCTTCCCCGATGAACTTGTGCACGAGTTCACTACCGGACATGCGGATGAAGGTGGCTTTAGCTTCATGGGCTACTGCTTTTGCAATAAGGGTTTTACCGGTTCCCGGTGGCCCGTAGAGCAGGATGCCCTTTGGCGGCTCAACACCAACGCGCTTGAATATCTCTGGTCGTGTCAGCGGGTATTCAACCGCTTCACGGACTTCTTTTATCTCCTCAACAAGACCACCGATCTGCGCATAGCTGATATCCGGGGATTCCTCAAGTTCCATGACACGAACACGGGAATCGTAAATATTTCCGATCACTTTTACAATTGAAAGCGCGTTGTTGACTGCAACTTTTGCCCCTTGTTTGATATAAGGGCGGAGTTCTTCAGGAGCAAGGGACAAGTATTCCTGGTTATTGCCCTGCTGGCGGAGGTATATCTCGCCGTTTTTAAGGATGTCTACAACCACCGCAACAAAAAGTGGCATGCGCTTTAACTGGTTATTTTCGCGCTTGAGCTGGCCGTTTTCCTTCTGGAGTTCGTCCACTTTCACCTTTAGATCGAGTAAAATAGCCTCAAACTCGTTGAGCTGAATCTGGTATTTGAGCTCATTTTGCGGTGCAGTGTTTTTAACGGCAGTCTCTTCCATATCTATCTTATACTGAAATCTTCAAACATTTATTAGGTGTGATTTTGCTAATCAGGGGAAGAGGGATTTCTATGGGAAAGGCAAGCGGACCGCTCCTGGTGAGCCCGCAGCCGATCTCGTTTCTGTCCGGTGTGGATCCGGAATCCGGAGTGATTGTAGAAAAAGGCCATCCGCTCAATGGGCAGTGCATCACCGGTAAAATCCTGGTTTTTCCGTATGGCAAGGGTTCAACGGTCGGTTCCTATGTGCTGTATGCACTGAGCAGGAACGGACATGCACCTTTGGCAATGGTGAATGCTGAAGCAGAAGCGATCATTGCAACGGGTGCTATCATCAGCAAAATTCCCATGATCGACCGGATTGACGTGGCAATAACTAGGCTTAAAAATGGTACCCTCGGGACTGTGGATGGGGATCTGGGGGAGTTGGAATATGATGGTGAGCTTGCCTCTCCCTGAGTAGAAGAGCCTGAGCACAAGCATCATATAACTCCAACTCGTACGTTCTGGTATGCAGTACCGCGTTACGATTTCCATAATTATTCTTATCTGTGCCGCACTCGCGATTGCCGGCTGTACCGGAACGCAGAACCCTTCCGCTGCACCCGCAGCGGGATCAGGAACCGGATCTTCAAGTTCTTCTGCCGGAAACATGGTTGTCTCCCCAACCGATGCAGTACCTGATTACAACTTTGTAAAGGCTGATGTCGGTGAGAAGGATTATCTGGGTAATATCCCTGTGATTTTCCAGGGCGGTATGGGTCAGATTCATGTAAAAAAGATCGATGTGACATTGTATCGTTCTGATGGGCAGGTAAAGACTGCAACCATTGGTATAAATAAGGGCGATCAGGTTGAACTTGAAGGCACCAAACAGACGGATCGTGTTGTTGTCAGGGTATCTATGGACAACGGGCAGAGTTACACGATTAATGATGTGATGAGCCCGTACCGTACCCGCCAGTAACCTTTTTTCCCCTTTCTTTTTATTTAAAAAAACACAAAAGGACTTTTTTTATCATGCGGGTAAACTGGCGACAGATCCAAGCGGCACGGAACTCAAATGCAGCACTCGCTGCTGCATGCGAACTAAATGGTTTTTCTCTCCGGGTAGTAGATCATCCTGAAACAGATGTGACATGCTACAGTCTCAACTCGCTCAATGAGCCGTTCTACCGCGATGAGATTGCAAGAGCCGACAGTATCACCATTGTTGGCGGACCACATGCAACTGCCAGTCCCAATGAAGTTGCTCAGTATGCAGACTATGTTATAGTTGGGGAGGGGGAGTACACCTTGCCCCGGCTGTTGGAAGATATCGAGCGTGGCGGCTCGGGAAATATTTCCGGGGTGGCAACACGCGATCACCACATACCAGCAACATCCTGCGTCAGGCTCGATGCATACCCGGCGTTTTCTGATAAGCAGGGGTTTGTGGAGATCTCACGGGGCTGTCCGTTCGCCTGCGGGTATTGCCAGACACCACAGATCTTTGGTCACTGCATGCGACACCGCTCGATCGATACGATCGCTGAGTTCTCAAACCGTTATGAGCACGCTCGGTTTGTCTCGCCCAATGCGTTTGCTTATGGGTCTGATGGAATCCATCCCCGCTGGGAAAAGATCGAGGCACTCTTTAAACGGCTTTCTCACCAGATTTTTTTTGGCACGTTTCCTTCCGAAGTGCGCCCGGAATTTATCTGCAAAGAGTCCCTTTCTCTCGTAAACCGGTATTGTACGAACACAAAACTCCATTTCGGTGCCCAGTCAGGAAGTGACGCCGTTCTGAAACGATTGCATCGCGGGCACAATGTGGATGATGTGATCCATGCAGTCGAACTCTGCACGGAATCCGGCATTACTCCTGTTGTAGACTTTATTGTTGGTTTCCCGTTCGAGAGTGACGCTGACCAGCTGGCGACACTGAACCTGATCCGGCAGGTCACACGGTCCGGAAAAGTCCATGTTCACCGGTTCATCCCGTTGCCCGGAACCCCGCTTGCCGGAACAACTGCGCGTTCCCTTCTTCCGGAGACCGAAAAAGTCTGCGGGTCCCTTGCTCTGACAGGAAGGCTGACCGGGTCATGGACAGACCCGGAGATACGGTTTTTCCGGTAACAGTTAGCCGGAATAATGGTTATGATGTGATGGGGAGAAACTCTCTCCTGCGGACTTTTTATTTTTTAAATTTGTTATTTTACCTATCCGACTGCGATAGTAACCCGGGACGGGTAAAGAGAACAGGGATTCAATCCTCATTGTCTTCATCGCAACTGAAGAGATCCTCGATCGTTGTATTTAGTGCCCGTGCGGTCCGGCAAGCAAGTTTCAGCGATGGGTTGTAAGTTCCCTTTTCCAGAAACACGATGGTCATGCGGGAGACCCCCACCTTATCGGCAAGGTCCTGCTGGGTAAGGTCATACCGTGCCCGTAACTCCTTAATTTTTGTCTTCATCTTCAGATTTCCCTAGGGAATCTGACTGCAATCATGATATCAGACTCCTTTATTGTCCAAATTGTAGTTGGAAACAGCCTTCACGACGGCTCCGCCAAAGAGTGCAAGGACCATAAACCAGTTTATGGAAAATTCATGGTACAAGCCGCTGATGACGACTTCATACAGTATCCCGATAACCAAGATCATGACCATAAACCACGCCGCATTCCGCTCGGCAATTGCTTCGTTCTTGTATTCCCGTTCATCTTTCTTCAGAGTCACCATGATAGGCAGGATATCCAGTAATATAAATGCCGCCCACAAAACAGTTCCTGCGGTCCTGACCTGGGCATCCCAATTCGGCATTGCCTGGAAGATTACCAGCGGTGCAATAATTGCCAGAATATAGACCCAGCCTTGCCAGTTTCGGGGCGTTACGCCCCAGCCGAAGTACTTCCTTCTCTCAAACCATTCAGGTTTTGCTATCATTCATATTCCTAATGTTTATTATTTCTCACTTTTTGTTAATTAAAGTTATCATTATGATGAAATTAACAATCATTTTAGTGATGAACTTCAGACAACCATCCCACCGGCTGGCGGATCTGCTTCACCGTTTGTACCGGCGTGTTGGGTTCGCCGGAACGGGTTCAATTCACGCGACAGATGGGCAGAACCATCGTTACACCAATCGTAAGCTGGTGAGGACTTATGATCTTTGTCGTGCCGGCGGTTGCACTGCTCGGTGTTGCGTCAACGGTCATCATCTCCACACGGGTGAAGACTTTCATGGAAGCCTACCAGATCCGGGATACTGATCATCCTGATCATGGTTCTGATAGTTGCCCAGGCTACCAATCTCCTGTTTCTCTCACCGCTTGTGGCAGTAATCGTGGGTCTGGTTTTCTTTGCAATTGATGCATGCCTGATCTGGATAGATATACGAATGTTTTCCCGGAGCTAACTGATCGCGAGGATCTGAGTTCACCTTTTTTTTAACCCGTGGTATTGAGGTGCTCTCCAACCAGTATAGAATGATTCCACCGGAGTTTTTTTATTTGTGGACATTAACCCCGCCATCTTTAGATTCCCCCTTTTTGTAAGCGTTTAAAAAAAATACCCGGCTGGCAATCATAACGGTAAAATCGTCTTTCCTGACCTGGATCACAGTCCTATAAAAAAAAGAATCATCCGCGAACCTTATCACGAATCCTCGCCATATACGTATTGATCGGAATGCCGCAGGATATTGGTACTGAAGGACCGGTAACAAAGGTAAATATCGGAAGGCTGACGAATACAATCTTCGTCTTTACACTGCTTCTTCTCTTTACCAAGATAAGGATACCGGCCTTTGGCGATGTGATCGAGAGGGTGTCACCGCATGTTTTCGGGCTTTTGCAGCTGCCGGATATCCTGAGTTTTCTCACCGCATACATGATCATCGGTATGATATGGATCCTGGCATTTCATGTTTTTCACATGGTTGCCCGTATTGACCGGACCTATCTTTATCTCCACCTTGCTCTCCTGATGCTGTTGATTATGATACCGGTATGGTGCCATTACTCGGTAGTTTTTCCGGATAAATCCCTCTTTCCGGTCCTGTTCCATTGCATCATGCTCCTGCTGGGTCTTTTACTGTTTTTCGAGTGGTTCCATATCACCCGCACGCCATCGGTGATGAGGCCTGGTGTTTTCGGCTGGCAGATAGAGTGCATAACGCTCAAGTTGATCTTTCTTCCGGTAACGGCAGTTGCCGGCATCATCCTTGCAGCATGTGATCTTCCCTACACACAATACATTTACTATATTACTATGGTGGCGTTTGCACTCACCTCGTTACATTCCTGGAGAAATCTCAAGGCAAGCAAGGGGAGCTGCAGGATTGACGGGGGTATCGTTCAGGAAACCGTGTGCAGAAATCACAGCCCGGACAGTATCTGCAACGGGATAGTCCCGCATGACATGTTCGAGATTATGATGAACGGAGTCTTTGCCTTTATTATGACGCTCATCATCAGGAACAATATCCCGCTGCCCAAATTATCCGGTAGTGATGACCTGGCTCTCCTTTTAGAATACATGGGAGACGGGGTACTGGGAGATCTGGTAACTTTTGTTTTCCTGTTCATCATCTTTGCAATCTTTTATATCCTGTTCTTCGAAATGTTGCGATACATCCGTTCACTTGACCGGTATTTCGTATATATCTCCTTTTTTTTTGTCCTCGCTCTCATTTTCATGCCACTGACATCGCTCCTGTATGTGATCTCCGATATGCCGGTTCCGTACGGGATCCTGTTTCACGCCAATATCCTAATCTCCGGTACCATCATGATTATCCTCTGGAAACACGCTTCTGGAAGCGGGAGGCTTATCTACCCGGGAACGGGCGCAGCCCGGGTGAACAGTATTTCCCTGCGGCTCTGTCTCTTCCCTTTAACCGCAGTTGCCGGCCTGCTTATTGACAGCCAGGTCTCATCATTCGGCCTTATCCCTGATACCATCCTTTACTTGATCCCGTGTATTGCCTTTGTTGTGCTCTCTTGGAAAGATTAAGGACGCCTGTGCGGGAGAACTCGCCGGTATGATACCGGCCCCATCTCCTGTCACAAAAAACCCCCGCTCGCCGGAACAACCGCGCATTCACTCCTGAATGAAACAAAAAAAGTCTGCGGAAATCTCGCTTTGATGGGAAAAATCACGGATTTGTGGAATGAACCTGCGGTAAGGTTTTTTAGACCCCCTTCAAATGATATACCATGAAAGATGTGCTATTGATAGCAGATCTCCATGGTCAATTCGGTAAAATTGATTCATTTCTGGAATTGAATCCAGAAGCGGTATTTATTGCAGGAGATATCACCAATATGGGTCCAGTTGACACGGTCGACGACGTGCTTTCACGTATCGATGTACCGTGCTTTGCAGTTCCCGGAAACTGTGACCCGCGTGAGATCCTCGAGACACTTGAACACTCCGACACCGTCAGCCTCCATGGCTCCAGTATCAACCTTGGCAAGATGACGATCGCTGGTGTTGGCGGATCCAACCCAACACCGTTCGGAACCCCGTTCGAGCTGACCGACAAGCAGATAGATGACGTGTTGAACAGCGCGATGAAAAAGATGCAAAAGTCCATTCATAATGTACTGCTCTGCCATGCTCCACCGTTCGAGACACTCGACAAACCTGCGGGGGAGCATATCGGGAGCCACAGTATAAGAAAGCACATGAAATCGTTTGATATCGTGTGCTGTGCCCACATTCACGAGGCACGGGGCATTATGGAAGTTGACGGTGTAAAAATTGTAAATCCCGGTCCGGCAATGGACGGGCACTGTGCGATGATTCACTTCGGCAACGATGCCAAAGATATCAAAATTGAACTGCTGACCGTTTAGAGAGGAGCAGTTCAAGGTACGAGGCGAGTATTGGCTCGCCGGATACACCAATCTCTTTTGCAATCCTTTGAATCAGAACAGCGGCATTGGAATTCTCATCTTCTGCCATGATCTCGATCTCGACAAAAGACCCGAGTTCATCGACTTCATCTAACGAGATTGCCGCATCTGAGAACTGGTAGTTCTCACGCCACTTGTTAACTTCGGTGGTTTTGGTAAACCCGAGTCGGTTAAGCATTGTCTCAAAAACTTCACCGGATTCCACTGCAGTATTCAGCTCTTCTCTTGCCTTGAGCCCGAACTTTTTGATCTTCGCCCCTTTGTAGGTGACTACGGCATGGTCGTTTGTATACCTGACCCGGACGGCTTCATCGGTAACGCCAAAGTCACGATGGGGAGCATTATAGTAGATATCGTGCTCGTGTATCCGGCCCGAACATACCGCTCCTTTTTCCAGTAGTTGTTTGCGGACGGGTTCAAGCGATGGGACCTTAACTTTCAATTCAACTTCGAGCATAGGTGTGCCACACTTTTATCTGTCATCGTTGCGATTTAATATAGTCAGGTGAAGCATGGCAATAAAAGAAGGAAATTTTATCAAACTGAGCTATACGGGCAGTGTGAATGGTAATGTTTTTGATTCTACATTTGAAGATGAAGCAAAAACTGCCGGTATTCACAGCGAAAATGCGATCTACGGCCCGGTAACGGTCTGTGTCGGCCAGAAGCATGTGATTCTCGGTCTTGACGAAGCACTTGTGGGAAAAGAAGCCGGTGCAGAGGGCGATATAACCGTTGCCCCCGAAAAAGCATTCGGGGAACGCGATCCAAAGCGTGTCCAGTCGTATCCCAAGAACAAGTTTACGCAGAAACCGGTCCGCGGTATGCCGGTGAAGATGGAAGAGCACGGTGAAGGGACGGTTGTCGATGTGATCGGTAACCGCGTGATTGTGGACTTCAATGCGCCACTCGCGGGTCAGACACTCGTCTACCATTATAAAATTGAAGAAGAAGTCACCGACCCGCTCGAAGAACTCAAAGGTCTCATCCGCCTGTATGCAGGAAGGGAGATGGAAGCAACTCTTGACGATGAAAAGGCAACTGTTATCCTCCCGGCAGGAATCAACTACGACCGCCGCTGGATGCTCTGGCGTGGACGGATCATTCACGAGGGCTTTGAGCAGATCAAGGGCATCTCCGAGATCGTTCTTGTTGAGAGCTACAAGAAACCTGAGAAGAAGGAAGAATAATTATTTTTAAACTCTCTTCACGTTATGTCGGAGAGCATATTCTTATTTTGAAAGCACTGAATGCACCAGGGTCATTATTCCAGCTTTTGTCGCCCGCTTTGGCCGGGATCCAAATGGCAAAAAGGCATTCATATCCATCTCATCGGATTCAAACATTTCCTTGTTGAGCCGGTCGTTCATATCGTCAAAGATCCGTTTGTAGGCCACGCAATGAGGATCGACACCCCGTATCTCTCCCCCGGTAGGGACAATCGCATTGTAGGGACACCCGCCACGGCAGTATTTGATATGCGAACATTCCCCGCATGCGCTGTCAACAAATTTTTTGTAATCCTGCATACGCTTTCCTGCAACAGTATTTGCAAGTGTTTCTGGAGAAGGCCGATCCCGGACATTGCCCATCACCCATTCGTCCATTCCGACAAACCGGTAGCACGGGTAGATGCTGCCATCAGGACCGATGGCAAAGGTGTTGCCCATGCAGTCAGCAAACGTACAGACCGACCCCCTGCGGGTAGAGACGCACCGGCACAGGTCATTGATGTTCATGATCTCGATTTTTCCGAAATTTTCGAGATATTTGTCAAGCAAAAAGACGAGCAGTTCACCGTATGCTGCCGGTTCGAGCGCCCACTGTTTCGGGTATTCGCTGCGCAGGGAGGGCAGTGCAGGATGGAGTTTCATCACAAACCCATTGTCAAGGAAAAACCTGAAGATCTCCTCTTTCTGTTTTACGGATTCTCCCGTAAATGTACAGATGAACCGGACCTGGAGGCCCTGCGCTTTTGCCAGTTCGTACCCCCGCATGGTCTTTTTATAATAGCCATCACCCCGCTGGGAGTCATTGAGTGCTTCAGGGCCATCGATGCTTGTGCCAATCGGAACATGGTATTTCGCCAGAAGGTCGGCAAGCTCTGGTGTAAGCAGCCAGAGGTTACTCTGCATGGCAAACGTGGGCTTGAGTTCACTCAATCCATCAGAAATAATGGGGAGTGCCTGCCGGTAAAAATCCAGGCCCCCAAGGAGCGGTTCGCCACCATGAAAGGTAATAGTGACCTGATCTTTTCTAAAATCCTTAAGCCATGCCACGGTTTCCTTGACGGTATCAATACTCATCTTTGGGGAACCTGCTTCTGAACTCCAGCAGTAACTGCAATGGGCAGGACAGCCCAGTGTAGGGATGAGCATGATGTGAAACGGGCTTTTCATGAAATTTTTGTTTCCTTATTTGTTATTCTCTTTTTACGCGGGTATAAATCGTTCTTTTTATTTTCCCATCTTATACCGCAGCAGTGCCGCAATCCCGCCCAGCGCCACCAGTCGTTCCCCGGGCTCAAAGTTAGAGGAGAGTACAACAACGACTGCCCGCATCGCTTCAGCATTCTCGATGAGTGCCAGGGTTGCCGGGTCCCGCAGCAGTGTATCTGCAACCAGCACCTGCTCGACTGCGCCGTACCCGATCGCATCCTGCACTTCCTGCCGCCCATAGGCAACCGCCCCATCCTGTGCGATCCGGCAGAGCACCTCGTCCATGAACTTCACCTCGCGGGAGAGCTGGAGATCATCGATCAGTTTCTCAAGCGCACCTTTGCCAATCACGTCCTGCACTGCGCCCCGTCCTATGCGACGTGTCTCAACACTGATCACTTTCTCGGCAACCGGACTTCCTTTGTTTTTCGCATATTTTATGAAATCATCTTTAATAAAACCCGGACCTGCGATGATCAGCGGGCCATCGATTGCTGAGAGAGGGGCTAGCACCAGTTCAAAGAATGCGGGACGGTTGTCCGATTCTCCTCCTTTGCCGCTGCCGGCAGTGAAGGTAACTACACTCTCCGGGCCATATTGCCGGAGCCTGAAGAGTTCGGCTTCTCCTTCTTCGATTGTAAGGATATGGATAAGACTGAACGCCGAGGATTTCACTGCCCGTTCAATGCGCTCCAGTTCATGGGGGCGCCACTGCTTGATAACTGATATTTCAAAACCCGTCTCTACATTGATCGTGTGGTATGAACCAATTTCAATACCCTGTTCAATCACTCCGCTGATGCGGAGCCGGACACCGTGTTGTGAGAACTCTACGCGTTCAACCCGGACACCGAGCCTGACCGGGCGCTTTTCCATCTTCTCCGGGCGAAGTTTGTCACTTGCGGTATCCACGCTCCGGAATGTGGTGGCAAAGATGAGATCTCCGGGTGCCACAAGATGCTGGAGATGCCAGAGATCGTCTACACTTTCCGGAAACAACCGAACCTCGCCATTGTTGCCTTTGAGATCTCCACATTCAGCCTTCATGCTGACCTACAATATCTGAGCCGCCGGGGGGAACAAACGCAGCAACCGTATCAGTATTCAGGATCCCTTTGAGCGCCTTTTCCTCATCTTCAGAGATCTTACCTTTCAAAAGACGCAGCATCTTCTTTGCAATATCATTCGGCTCGAACTGCCCCGGCTTGAGCTCGTTATAGGCCTTGCATTTTCCCTTGATCACTGATGGGGGGCCACCAATCACTGCGGCATTTGGTTCGAGCATGAGACCGATACCTACAGAGAGCGGCACATTCCGGTACCAGGTGCGTTCTCCACGGACAATGAATGAACCCCGCGAAACAAATTCCCCTGTTTCAGGAGTCTTACTGACCTGCGGGGGAAGGACACTAAAGACATCTGCAGAGAAATGCCCGCTGCGCCATGCGCCGGAGTAGGAGGCGGCAAACTGTGCCACTTCGTCCATACGCTCTGTTTTACCTTTGACTATTACAACACTTGCCCCGTGCACATCGGCATGCACGAAAAGATCTCCGCCTGCCATGTATTTCTTGACCAGTTCTTCGTTCTGGGATGCATCGCGTCCTCCAAGAACCACTGTGCCATCGCTTGTTATAAACCAGCGGAAGCGATGGTACCAGAGTTTTTTTAACGGGATGATATCGCGCCGTGTAACCTTCTTTTTAACAACAACATTCTTCATTGCCGCGAGTGCGCCGGCCTTCTTTTTCTTAAATTTTTTTATAACATCGTAATACCGGCCGGCATTCTGCTCAATGCCTTCGTGCACATAAATTTTCACCCGTTTTCCTATGTCAACTTCGACTGCTGCTTCATCGGGATAAAATGCGGTAATCTTTTTTGCATCTGCTGATGTTGCTCCTTTGAGATGCCGTTCCATCTCCTGCCAGGAGAGTTGCTTGCTTGCAGCATCAAGAGATGCGATCAGTTGTGAGACAAACTGGTAATTTTCATAGATTGCTGCAACGACTTCTTCAGTTTTTGCAACTTTCTCATCGAATTTTTTTATTGCCGATTCCTGGTATTTCCTGATCCGTTCTTCTTTTGAGAATTTGGGTTTTGCCGCTTTTGTTGCCGTCTCTTTCTTTGTTAAGGGATAGAATGCTTCAAGGGCATCAGAAAAACACTGAAACGTCTGCTGGTCCGTTTCACCTCGTATGTCAACCGACTCGCAGTGCTTAGCCGAGATAACAGGTGTGCGTTCGTGCAATACCTGTTCAAAGAAATCCTGAACTGCGGTAAACAGAAGAGCCGGATCTGCCGATGCTGCAGGCATGGTTTTTTCCTGCCCTGCTTTTACGCAGATATACTCTGCATAGGCGCCTCCCAGCATGCATCCCATCGCAAGCGCCCGGACAAGATCCCGGTCTTCTCCTTTGAGGGCAGCGGTCAGGTTCTCTAATGATGCAGTGGGATCAACTGCAGACATCTGGTATACTGCATTGGGAACAATCTCGCGTTCCTTAAAGCGGTGATGCCGGAGGGGTTTGACAATTGAATATGTTTCATTAGTCAGTATCACGTTTCCTTCATCAAACAGTTCAATGATCAGATGGTATACTGTGGTCCCTTTACCAACATCGAATATCAGGATTCGTTCGAGTCCATGCTGGTGGATTGCCAGCACCTTTCCTCCGGACAGGTACTTGCGCAGGAGCATTGCATACTGGGGCGGATTTTTTGGGGGTGCGGGAAATTCTTTTACCAGATGGGTTCTCCTGCCGGATTCGATGAGCAGCAGGTGCCGGGCTTTGTTCTCTCCGTTGAGCCGGATGCCGAGAGTCCGGGAATCGAACTGGTAGACCTTGTCGATCCAGAGCGGCAGCTTCTCACACAATTCAGACGTCATCGCCTTAACGTCAATTCCGCTCATGCCCTGTTCGGATGCCATATTTTGTACCAAGTTACATATGGCTTGCGCACTAAAAAATAAGACTACTGGTGTAACGGGATGAGCGACGAGATAATTGAAGAACAACCAGTCCAGACCAAGAAGCAGAAGACCAAGGCAGACAAACAGGCAGAACACATCGAACGGATCAAGCGGACGCTTGTGGCCAGTCTCATTGGTATCTTTATTGGCGGACTGTCATACTACATCAGCATATCCTATAGCAAAGATTCAGGGCTCCTTGCACTCATGCTGATGATTGCAGGAATTGTTGTCCAGAAGCATATCTTCATGCTCCTGCATATGGATACTGGAAAACTCGGTGCAAAGGACTGGTTCTACCAGGGATTCATGACCTTTGCCTTCTGGTTCATGTCCTGGACAATCCTGCTGACTGCAATGCCTAAATAATTTACATTTTTGATCCTCATGAGAATAGCGATTGTTCATAAAGACCGATGCCACTCAAAAAAATGCGGCACCGAATGCATTATTTATTGTCCCCGCGTCAGGACCGGTGACGAAACCGTTATTATCGGAGAAGAGGGAAAAGCCGTCATATCTGAAGAACTCTGCGTCGGTTGTGGCATCTGCATAAAAAAATGTCCGTTCGATGCGATTGATATTGTCAGCCTGCCCGAAGAACTTGAGCACCCTACGCACAGGTATGGTAAGAACGGTTTTGCGCTCTACGGTCTTCCCATTCCCCTGGAAGGAAAAGTCACCGGAATTCTCGGCGCTAATGGAATTGGGAAAAGTACCGCAGTCAAGATCCTATCAGGCCAACTCCGTCCCAATCTGGGAAATTTCGATATCGAAGTTGCATGGGATGAGATCTTCAAGCGGTACGCGGGCACGGAACTCTTCGATTATCTCCAGACGGTATCAAAAAAGAGTTTGAAGATCGCATCAAAACCCCAGTATATCGATTACATCCCCAAATTATTCACCGGAACTGTCCGGGCACTTCTCAAAAAAACTGATGAACGCAATAAGCTCTCCGAGATGCTGCCGGCACTCAAGCTCAATGCGATACTCGATCACGATATCAGCACTTTAAGCGGAGGGGAATTGCAGCGGGTGGCAATTGCTGCCTGCCTTGCGCGCGATGCAGACCTCTACTTCCTCGATGAGATCACGCCTTTTTTAGATATCTACCAGCGGATTGCCGCAGCAAAACTTATTCGTGAACTTGCAGCGGACAGGCCCGTAGTTGTTGTTGAACACGACTTGGCTATCCTTGATATGCTTGCCGATACCGTTCACGTAGGCTATGGAAAACCTGCAGTCTTTGGGATCATTACCCGGCCAAAGGGGGTCCGTGTGGGCATCAACCAGTACCTTGAGGGATTTTTAACCGAGGAGAACGTGCGGTTCCGCACCACGCAGGTGGTCTTTGAGAAGCGGGCGCATGACAAAGGATCCAACCGGGAAGATCTTTTCGAGATACCTGCGATGACAAAGGAATACGAATCGTTCCATCTCACGGTCTCGGGGGGCACAATCAGGAGCGGGGAAGTGCTCGGGGTTGTTGGTGCTAACGGCATGGGCAAGAGCACCTTTGCAAAACTCCTTGCTGGCGTGGAAACACCGACAACAGGCAATATGGAAACATCCCTGCGTATATCATATAAACCCCAGTATATCAAAGCCGACACATCTGACAGCGTGGAGATGTACCTGCGCCGGTGCACAACAAAATATGACACTTCATATTACCAGCACGAGATCATAGAATCACTCTCGTTAGAGTCCATACTCCAGTCATCAGTAGATACGCTCAGTGGCGGAGAACTCCAGCGGGTGACAATTGCCGGGTGCCTCTCACGGGAAGCCGATGTGTATATTCTCGATGAACCCAGCGCACATCTCGATGTCGAGCAGCGGGTCAAGGTCACCCGGATGATCAAGCATCATGCTGAAGGAAAACAAGTCGGCATCATGGTAATCGATCACGACATTTACTTAATCGACATGATCAGCGAGCGCATTTTGGTCTTTGAAGGCGAGCCGGGGATCTCCGGTACTGCAGCAGGGCCTTTTAAGATGCGGGATGGTATGAACCGGTTCCTGGATGCGCTCGATGTCACCTTCCGCCGTGACCAGAGCGGACGACCACGAATCAATAAACCCGGCTCATTCCTTGACCGCGAGCAGAAAGGATCCGGTGAATTTTATTATTATACAGCAGACGATACTTAAAACTCTGTCATACATTTTAATATTAGGACATGCAATTTTCCCTATATGCGGGGAGAGCAACTTACCGATGCCATCATTTATGACAAGTTGAATCTCTTATATAAGGATTTTTCTGGTTATATTGAACGCAATTCGGAAAAAGTGGATTCAAATCTCCCGGTCTTTTTTGGGCACATGATCTCTGCTCTGGAAAAATCGTTTCCTGATATATCAGACGAATCCTATGATGATTTCATCGACGGCATAACGTTCAAGGTGCTGGATGCGAGTTCCAACAGCAATGATTTTGAATACATAAAAAAAGTTAATATCAATGCGCTTCGCTTAAAAAAGAGAAAAGATGCCGACATTGGAATAAACTTAGTTATTGGCCTGAAACTCTTAAAGAACGGGGACCATGGTCATGCTCTTGATTTCTTAAAAAAATATCAGGATCTCGATGCGAAGATTGGAACGGCAGTAGCCTACTGTCATTTTATCCTGTCACTGAGGGAATTTAAAAAAAATGAAGCGGTTCAGAGAAACCAGCGGCCTGGGGATATGGAACTTCAGGCACGCGAAACCATGCTCAATCTTACCCGCGTACGGCCACCGGTAAATCAGTTAAAGCAGCTGGATATTGAAGATCCGGCATTTTTAGAAAAGATCTTCTGGCAGATGATATTCTTAGGAATCGAATGGTTCCCGAGCGAAATATGGTTCATCGAAGTGGGATTGAAAAATGCTTCATTTACCCATAATGACGAGATGAAAAAACACCTGCTGGAGATCGGTTCTGAACGGTTCTATACAGATATGGTCTTTTTACGGGAGATGTATCACTTAAAACTGGAGAACCGTGATGCTGCAGGAGCTGCAGGTGTTGTAAACCAGTTAATCAAGCAGTACCCCGATGAACTCGAACCTGTCTACCTTGGTTTGAAATTATCCCTGCTCTTAACAAAAAAGATCACGTACCAGAGTTTCAGGAAACTTGCCACTACAAAAGGAATGCCTGCTTCAATTCTCGAGTTGTTTGATCTATCCTTTGATCTGCTGACACAGGACAAAAAGGCGGCAATGAGCAAGATTACGGAGTTTGAAAAGGAATTTCCGCAGTACCAGTATTACATCACCGCACTCAGGTATATTGCTGCAGATTTCTTTTCCGATAATGAAACCCGGGTCAAACGGGCCAAAAAAGCTCTTCTCGATTCGATAGAGCAGTATTGTACTGAAAACCTGAAGAAAAAAAGTAATTAAAAAACTGAACGGCCATACCCTTTTTTTGAAAAAATCCGTAATCAGGATAAAATATTCACACCAAATTTTTGAGCAATCGCACTGATAGCACGAGCGATTGGATCGGTGATCCGGGTTATGGTGGTCAGAATGGATGAGGAATCCGTTGAGGGAGTGGCTACGGTATTTGGGGTAGGGTTTGGAGTCATAGTCGTTGAATTAATGGTCGTTGCATTAATAATTGTTACCGGAATCAGTGAAGGAGTCGGGGTAACCGGATCAATCAGTATTAGTTTTTCTGGATTCGTATTGTCCGTGTAATAACCGACATGTCCCTGTGTAGCAAACCATACCCGGTTTTTTTGATCCACATTCACCGTTCTGACAACCTCGGATGTCCCAATCCCTTCAAAGCGATTCAGGTGACGATATATCCCCCCGTCACGCCAGATATATAATCCGTCATCCGTTGCTATGTTGAGATTGCCATCGGATCCTGCAGCAATATCGTTGATGTTAATTTGTTCCAATGTCAGATCACCGGTCGTCAGGATATCCCTAAAACCTGATGATGTGTCAAAGTGAATGATCTTTTCACGATTGAAGAAATAGACCCCCCCCAATGGATCCCGTTTCACATGCTCCATCTTTCCAGCGGCATCATCTTTTCCCGCAAGCATCTCAAACTTTACCGGGTCATCCTGATTCCTTACAATCCACAGACCTTCATTTAGCGTTGCAATCACAAGCGAATTACTCACAGAATCAAGGGCCATGCTGTCGATCTCATAAAAACCCGACCCGTTTATTGTCATTGGCTGGAACCATGTCCATACACCATCGCGGTAACGGTGAATGCCGGCATGACCGGTTGCAATCCACATGTCATTGTTCCAGCGCTGGAGATCATGGATCCGTGTCTCCTTGAGCAGCTGCTGTTCACGGATTGCCTGATAATAGGCACCATTGTAAATCTGAATCCCGCCGGAATATCCGATCCACAGATTTCCTTTATGATCGAATTCAACGGCAGTGATATAATCATCCATCAGCCCTGCCGAAATATTATTCAGGTCCATGTGCCGTGTACTCCAGGTTCCATTAAAGGTGGATAACCCGAATGCAGTTGCGATTAGGACATCGCCGTTTAGGTAGTTGATCTGGTCTTTGATCTCATCTGAATGCACCTCCGTTGGAGCGGGGATGAACAACTTAATGGAATACGGCAGTGTTTGTGAGCTAGTTGCAGTTGGCTTTGCTATTAATGAAGTATCATTCTGTGGGAGTGCACTAACCGGGGAAAAAATAAGAAAAATAATAATAATTACTGCAATTTCATAACTCGCTCGTGACGCCATCTGCTCTCCTGATAGAGAATTTTCCGCCACTGGCAGGGAGGAATGTTACCGTTCGGCCGACTTTTCCCCCGACATCTTCGGCAGACAACTTGATGCCCTGCTCATTTAAAACAGCCCGCACTTTTTCTGTATTGCGTTCACCAATATTGAGATTAGTACCGAAATACTCAAACATGCATGCTCCCCCTGCCATTTTTGCCACAAGTGAACGGTTGCTGCTTCCCATCTTTTCGAGTTCTTTTAAGAGTAAAGGAATGGCTGTGTCTGCATATTTTCCCGGGCGATCCGTTCTGCCTCCGCTATCCGGCAGCATGATATGTGCCATAGCGCCGATTTTTTTTTGCGGGTCATACAGGCTAAGTCCAATACAGGAACCAAGCCCGATGGTCATCATGGGAAAGGAACCGATCCGGTATTCACCAATACCTATCATCGCCGTTTGCGGGGTCTGAGTTGTTGGATCGGCCATTTTTAGTCACGGGTTTTTATGTACCATTCATCATCGCTTCAAGGAGTTCAGTAATTCTTTTTAACGTACTGGGCTCCGGTAGCATGATAATATCACTGTCAATCTTGTGCTCTTCACAGATAAGTTCTGTTGAGAAGAGGAGAACTTCATCCACTTCCTCTCCCAACTGGGCAATGAGTGACTCCATTGCTGCATGGGCCATATCGATACTGAGGGCAGGTGGAGAAGGGAGCATGACAAAACCAAGCAGCTCTGCTGTGGCATCCAAAAATGCAGAGACCATGATGTTTCCCACTTCTAAAAGGGCACTCTGGTCCATCTCATTAAATTCACGATCCATGTCGGTCATTCCCAGCATGGTGTTGGTCAATCGCATGGCTGATTCTCTTGTGATATAAAATATTATATATCCTCCATGCGAGATCTCACCCTGAAGTTCAAATACAACCATTGCAGCGGACTCATCACCGATATGGTTTCCCAGTTCGGCAAGGTCAACGGCCTTGATTGCCGGGACACTCATCGAAACCGTGCTCGATAGCATCTGTGATAATGTTGTTGCTGCATGAGCCGCACCGATATTTCCCAGTTCCTGGATTGCATCTGCCTGTACTGTTGATAATTTCATGTCACACCTACACCATGGTATTTACATCAAGCACCGGTACTACTTCGCCGTCACCAAGAATAGTAATCCCGCTCACTCCGCGGGTGTTGCCGATAATGCTGCTTAACGGTTTTACCACAACTTCCTGCTTTCCTTCTACTATATCGACTGCGATGCAGCACTTGCGTTTCTGGTACTGCACTACGATAAGGATCTCTCTGCCTTCGGATTTTCCCATCATATCATCGAGTAAGAAGACTTCAAGCACTTCATCGCGAAGTAAAATTGCATCACTCTTGCCAATCCTGTGAGTTGCTTCGTCTTTGAAGTTTGCCACTTCAACAATACTGCTGATAGGAATGGCAAGTCTGCGCTTATTGATCCGCACGATCATTACGTCGACAATGGCCATGGTGGGGGGGAGCAACAGTTCAAAACGACTCCCTTTTCCCGGGTTTGTCTCCACCCGGATTGAACCTTTTAAGGCTTCGATGGATCGTTTTACCACATCGAGTCCCACACCCCGTCCGCTGATGTCTGATATTTTATCGGCTGTGGAGAATCCTGCCATGAAGAGCAGATCTACTGCCTGATCTGTTGTCAATGTTTCAGCACTTTCCTTTGTTATCAAGCCTTTTTCTACCGCTTTTGACTTGACCTTCTCTACGTTGACTCCAGCGCCATCATCAAGAAGTTCGATAATTACATTATCCCGGTCACGGTGAGCTGAGAGTTTAACATACCCTTTTCGGGGTTTGCCGGCCTTTTCCCTGACTTCGGGTGATTCGATCCCATGATTCACTGCATTCCTGATTAAGTGAAGGAGCGGATCATTGAGCCCGTCCATGACACTACGATCAAGTTCCGTCTCCCCGCCTTCCATGACAAATTCCACTTCTTTCCCATCGTACTGGGCGACATCCCGGACTACCCTTGGAAGGCGGTTGAAGATATGATTCAAGGGGATCATGCGGATGTTCATCATCAGGTTCTGGAGATCCGATACCGATCGCTCCACCATCCCTATGGCTTCATCCATCTCCTTGATCTTGTTCTGTTCAGCGATCTGCTTGAGCCTGCCACGGTTGATCACCAGATCCTCAACAAGATTCATGATATGGTCGAGCTGGGTGATATCAACCCGAAGGTTCTTGATCTCCCTGCTTTTGTCCTGGCTTGCAGCTTGTTGTTTTTTATCGGGTTCAACCGTTTTTATTTCGTCAGATGTTTCTATGGAAGGGGCTGGCTCTTCTTTTACTGCAGGTGCAACTTCTACCGATGCGATATCTGTTCCGGTTGCAGCGGTTTTTAAAGCATCCTCACCCACATCGCTGGCAATTTTCAGAATAAGAGTGCCTTCAAACACACCTTCATCGATTGACTCACGTGATGGATTGAAAGACAGGATGGTCCCCAGGGACTCAAGATTTCCTATGGCTAACATTGCCCGGATATCTTTCATGGCACAGTCATCGGCAACCTTTATTGTTATGGAATAGCGCGGGCGATTTGTATTATCAACAATTTCTTTAATTTTTTCTGTGGTTGCCTTACTTTGTGTGAGAGCCGGTTTTGAGTCTTTCTCTATTGGTTTGCCGGAATTTTTTGAGATCCATTGTTTTAAGGCTTTTACCTGCTCATCAGGATTGACAGAAGACGAATCTCCACCACCTTCCACATCATCCAGCATCAACTCAACTATATCAGAACACGCGAGCAGCATGTTGTTTAAGTCCGCAGTGATCACAGCGCTTCCACTACGTATCATCTGGAACACATCTTCCATGGTATGGCAGAGTCTCTCCATCTCCATGAAACCCATGGATGCTGATGCACCTTTGAGGGTGTGAATCGAACGGAATATCTCATCAATAGCCGTCTGGCTTCCCCCTTTTTCCAGAATCAGCATGTTCTTTACCAGATTCTCGTGATTCTCACGTGATTCGGCAACAAACAGACCCCTGTAGGCTTCAAATTCAGACATCTATGCCCTCCATACCATGTACAGCTTTCACAATCTCTTTTGCAAGCTTATTCAGAGGCAGGATCAGATCGGCAGCATTATACTTAATCACCGATCGTGCCATGCCATAGACCAGACAGTCTTTCTCATCACAGACCAGATTTTTTCCACCGGCCTCTTTTATCGCTAGTGCTCCGGCACCGGCATCATTTCCCATGCCACTCAATGTTACGGAGACAATATTTTTTCCATATACGGTGACTGCGGATTCGTATGTTTTGTCAACCGCCGGTTTGACACCATGGAGCGGGGGGGAATTCGTGTGGATGATGCGCCCGGTTTTTTTATTATTTTCTGATAATGCTCCACTGATTACGGTATGGACCCCGGCTTGTGAGAGAAGAATCCTTCCTGTCAGTATGGAATCTCCTGTTTCTGTTTCCTTGACCGGGATCTGCGATATCCGGTTAAACCGTTCGGCAAGGGGTTTGGTAAAACCCGGGGGCATGTGTTGGGTGACAATGATGCCTGCCGGAAGATCTGCTGGAAGTTGTGCCAGAAGAGTATCGAGCATCGGCGGTCCACCGGCAGATGATCCAATGAGTACTACCCTGTCTGCGGTTTCCGTACTAACGGGTTCTTTTCGGGTAACAAATTTTGAAGGCAGGGTGATGAGATGTTTGACTTTTTCGATCAGTTCCTGACTGATATCACGCACATGGGGAATATCCTTTGGCTTGAGCATGAAATCATCTGCACCCAGCTGAATTGCCTGGGTCGTCAGTTCAGCACCTTCTGAAGTGAGGGTGCTCAGCATCAGGATTTTTGGGCGTTTTGATCTTTTCTGGAGTTCTTTTAATACTTCAATCCCATTCATCACGGGCATTTCAATGTCGAGGGTGATAAGATCCGGTGCAAGACTCTGGATTTTGTCTAACGCTTCGACACCATTTGTTGCAGTGCCCACTATTTCTATGGACTTATCTTTTGTCAGCATATCCTTAATGATCGTCCGCATGAACACGGAATCATCTATGATAAGTACCTTAACCATAATCAGGACGCAAGTACGTTTTTGACTTCCTCAAGAACCTTGGGTGCCTGGAATGGTTTGACAATATACCCTTTTGCACCGCTCTTTATCGCGAGTTTGACCATCTGTTCCTGACCTACTGCCGTACACATGATGATCTTTGCTGCAGGGTCAATCGCCTTGATGCCTTTTAATGCCTCAATGCCGTTCATTTTGGGCATCACGATATCCATAGTGACGAGATCAGGTTTCAATTCCTTGTATTTTGCTATCGCTTCTTCGCCATCCCCAGCTTCTCCGGCAATCGAATGTCCTCCAGTAAACAGAATATTTTTAACAAGGGTTCGCATGAAGAGCGTATCATCCACAATCAAAATCTTTCCCATTGACGATCAAATTACAATTTGTGAGATGATTGCATATAGAAGTATTGGTGATAAAACAGGAGTAATTTTTAATTTGTTCCGGATTTGCTGGCATCTGTAATATATCTCACACCTTTGGGCGAGAGCTGAATCTCTCTTCGGATAATGACCACTTCAGCAAGACCGAGGGATAATATTTTATCATAGATCTGGTCGAGTTGTTTGTGAGGGATGGTTAACATATTTTCAATAGCATGTGAGTCCATTCCAGAATATACGAGCATCGCTACCTGCTGGTCAACACCGTCAAGCTCGGTTCCTTTCATATCCATGCTTTTTGTGGTTTCTTTTAAGAAATTATAAAGAACCTGCAGGGTTGAGATGGGGCAGAGCACAAGGCTTGAGACCACTTCAGCTGATTCAAGATAATCGATTTTTATCACTTCAGTAGGTTTTCCCTGTACATCCCGTTTGGTGAGCTCTATTGCTGCCACTTCAGTGATAGGAACACTGATCTGTTTTGCTGCACTGACAAACCATATGCCGCTTTTGACAACGACAACACTTCCCTTCTCCCAAGTGGCTTCTTTAATCATCACTCCGCCACGTATAGCAGGAGACATAAAGTACGCCATGAGCCGATACGCATTGCAAAGCGGGAGAATGCGTACTTTTAAAAACTGGAGGACTTTGTCAACGGAGAGTATTTTATACACTACTTCAATGTCCGTTTTTACCGTAATGATGAGAATGCTTTTCTTTTCCGAAACGTCTAATACGGACTTAAAGAGGATCTCTTTGTTTATCGGAGCCGGAATTACCATACGATCTTCACTTACCGCTAGTTTAGTGACGACCCATTCCTTGTTGAACTCAATTTTTACCGGTACTTCCGTCATGGAACCTCAATAATTAGTTAGAGGGATTTTAAAATATTTAGATACATGTATGTAGTACTATGGCTTATTTTATTCCTTCTGCAGGAGATGTTTTCTTTTTCTGAGTTTCCTTAATAGCATTCATCCTTGTAAACACCTCATTCAGTTCGATCTCAATCTCTTCACCGGGGGCTTTGAAATCCGCTAAATCTCGCAGAAGGGCAAGATTTTTCTCTTTTTTGACTTGCTTTACCTCAGAAGCAAGTGAGCTTAAAAGATCTGCATCAACACCACCGCCACCGCTGGAGAATGATGCCATATCAGATTGAGTTGAGATCTGTTCTTCCGTTTGACTGGGGTCGGGAGCGTCAGATTTAATCCAGTCAGTCTTCACCTGTCCTTTCGCAGGTTCTGCGGGAACTGCATCAATTATCGGAGCAGGTTCTGCAGGGGTTGCGGATTTCTGCGGTGTTTTTTCTTCACTATCTTCATCAAGTTCAACATCGTCAAGGCTCAGGTTGTCAAGATCTCCAAAATCACTATCAATTGCATCAGCGCCTTCAAGACCGCTGAACTCTTCGAGTCCCTCGGCATTGTCCCGGAGAATGTTGCCTGCTTCACCGTCAAGATCGAGTGAGGGGAGGGGAATATCGGGCTCATTGATCTCAAGTGAGCTGGCGCTCGGAAACGAACTGGGAGAACCATCTGAAATTCCCGGCATTGATTGCGGGGATTCAAGTCCATCTAAAGAATCGAGCAGCCCAGAATCAAATTCATCCTCAGACAGGGACAGGAATGGATCCTGATCTTTTGCTGTACCAATGGCTGTTGTTCCTGCACCAGCGGATGGCAATAGTGCAGTGTTGTTTCCAATATTTCCTGCATCATCAAGTGCCGAACTTTTTTCAACTTTTTCACGAACGGTTCTGTCAAGCTGCTTATTGATGTCGTCAACCTTTTTTCCAGACTTGCCGCGCGCTTTTAACACAGATCCGAGTGATTTAATGGAGGATACAAACGAACGGATATGCAGACCGATGCCTTTTTTCTTATCCGTTCCTTTTTCGGATTGCTTTTCTCCTGCCTTTTTTTGGGGGGTTTTATCCTTTGGAACGGGTGTTGATTTTTTTGAAAATTTCATCCCTTTGAGTTTTTTGATTATGCCGATATTTTTTAAATTTGCCGGTTTTAATTTGTTCAGTGCGGTTTTTATATCAGAAATAGTAATCGCACCGAGAATGATGAGGATTAAAAAGCCCACGATAAGGATGATGGGAAACATAAAAATGAGGGGGATATCAAAGAGGATCAGGATAGATCCGGTGATAACAATCACGACAAACAATATTGGTCTGCGGAGACTTTCTTTCATGGCAAATCTCTTATTTTACCGCTGATCCCATATGCTGGAGAGCTTCAGGGTTGAAGAATATACCGACTACCATTGGTGCTACGAGCAGGACAAAACCTGTAGCTGTACAGAATATTGCTATGTAGAAATAATACATATACCGATCCCCTCCTCCTACTATGCGTGCTGCAAAGATATTGGATACGGTGATGATGGTACAAATAATGACAACAAAGGTCATCATCTCCTTTTCAGGAAAGTTTGAAAGCATGGTCATACCTCCCATAGCAGAACCCGCCGAGACACCGGCCCCACTTGCGGCCCCACTTGCAGATCCAGCTGCGGCTACTGAGGTTTGCTGGAATGTAGTCATCATTTTTGATACGGAGCTCGTCAGGACTACCATGATCTGGTAGAGCCCGACAAAAATTCCAATCATTGCGGCATGCATCGGAATAAGGAGAATAAAAAAACTTTTGGCATGCATATCTTTCTTCTCTCGAAGAAGTGTCTGTTCAAGTACTGAAGATCCCACCACTTTACCGATGGGTTCTGCAGGGCCCCCCAGCGTAACGGTATCCAGATAGATATTTAAGTATTTGTAAATCAGGTTGCTTCCGGATTCCCCGATAAATTTATCCCAGATCTGTTTATTATCCAGACCAAGATTCATTTTGGAATAAACAGAATTAACGAGATATTCAATAGCGGGGAGTGATTTACGATCGATCTTTCCAAGCGCGGTTACTGCAGTAGAACCCTGTCCTCCCATGATTGCCCCAAGGCTGCTGATGAATGTTGAAAAATCTGCATCCCGAAGTGTAATATTGGAATCATCAATAAAGCCAATGATACCCAGCGGTGCCATTAAGATTCCTACAAGAAGAAAAATTAATCCTGCGTGAACACCGAGCAGCACAAGAACAATAATTGCGACAATGGTGACAGGTACGATGATCCTTTCCATGGCATGAACGGTATCCTGCTCTTTCGATGCACGGGTCATCAGACCATGGGATTTTGGATCATAGGGAACCGATGTATACATGAGCACGTTGCCCCCAAGGGAGATGGCAAAAACAATGCCATAGGCAACATTCAATGTGCTCTGAATACCGGTTGGAGCATAAATGGCAATTGAGATCATCATGACTACGGCAATCACGGTTCCTGAGAGGAGCATGGCAATATAAGCATCTCCCCATTTTTTGAGCATCTCAAGTCCCTGCTCCACCTGGCTCCGGTACACGGCTCGCACGGTTGAGAGCTCGTTATTTAAGTAATCTTCGTCAGGAACACCGGATTCAATCGCATTTGCATACCGGTCAAGCAGGCTCCTGAGATTGGTATTACTAACGCGTTCGGCTACAATACTTAACGATTCGGAATAACTAAAACCCCATTTCTTTGCAAACGTATCCACTTTTTCGATGTATATGGCAGATATGTACTCCTTTCTGTTACCACCATAGGAAAAAATTTCGGGACGGGTGGCATTGGCAAGTCCCAGAGATGCCATGTAGGTTATCATAAAGAGCAGATCTGCTGGCATCTGTTTTGCTTCAGAAAAATTGTTAATTTTTTCTTTGAGTCCTTTTACCGTAGACGCAAAGGGGATCTCTTTCTTTGCCGGTTTATCTTTTGAGTCTTTTGGAACATCAACCATATCAGGAACCAATCTGCAGGAGTCCCTGTTTCTTGATCTTTGTCATCATGTGGAACAGATCCCAGAACTTGGTGTACCCGGCTTTATGCAGGCGTTCAAGAATTTTTGCACGTTTTTCCACTTCAAGGTAGATCTCTGATTTTTTACTCTCAGGCATCCCCAGCATGGTGGCAATCTTATTTTCCAGCAAGAATGAACTGCCTTTTCCGCTCCAGGTAAAAGTATCGGAAACCGGTTCCCAGCTGAACATTTCAACAAAGGTAAACCCCTGGGTTTCCGGGTTGAATCCTACTAATTCATTACAGCTGATCATTCGCCGCACCAGCTGCCCATCCGGGCGCTTGACTGCACTCTGGATGACAACGAGGTTTAAGTTATCCACATACGTCCGGGGAATGTTGATTGGATCCCCACAGAGACGCTGGATGAGTTTTTCAACAGATGCTGCGTGGAACGTGCTCATTACGGGGTGACCGGTCTGCATGGCACCAAACGCCACGGCCCCTTCTTCTCCACGGATTTCACCGACGAGGATCTGGTTGGGGCGTTGACGCAGCGCGGCTTTTAACAGGTCAAACATGGTCACTTCTCCACCGGTTCCTCCACCGGATCCTTTACCTTTTGCAAGTGCAACTTCCCGGATCCAGTTCCTGTGGGGCACGGTCAGCTCCGGAGTATCTTCGATAGTGATTATCTTGTTCTCCGGTGGTATGAACCCGGTGATGGCATTTAACAGGGTTGTTTTTCCGCTTGCAGTTTCCCCCGAAACGAAAAGAGACATGCCGTACTCTGCACAGATCCAGAGATACGCCGCAGCCAGGTAGTCAATACCATTGCTTTCAATGATGTTTAAGATTGAAAGCGGGACTTCGTTCACTTTACGGATGGAGAAGTTACTTCCGTGGCGACTGATGGCAGTTCCGTAGACAATATTGATACGTGAACCATCCGGGAGTGTGGCATCAACAATAGGACTTCTGTAAGTGATCGGGCGCTTGATCTTTTCTGCCATTTTGACAACAAATTCGTCAAGCTCGCTTGATACGGTGAATTCAATAACAGATTTTAAGCCTTTGAAGATCTTGTGCTCAATGAAGATCGGACCGACACCATCACAGGAAATATCTTCAATATAACTATCAGAAAGGAAGGGTTTTAGCACCCCCATATCGATCTTATCCCGGACAAGCAGGTATTCAATCGCCCGGTACTCCTCGTTTGTCAGGATCACTTTTCCTTCAGGAGTCTGGGGCACCTGATGCTTCTTTTTGACATTTTTCATCTTGTCTTTTGCCGAGAAGTCCGTTTTTAAAAATGTCGTGAGTTTGGATTTCATATCCTGACCTTGTGCACCCCCCCCGGTGAGCTGGGCAAGTGCGACTCCTTTTGGACGGATGACTGTTACAAGAGCCAGCATCTTTTTAATGACTTCTGCCCGCTCCTTGTCGCTGATTGGATCTTCTTCCAGACCATCAATTAAGTCTACAAGTTTGATCTCGATTGCCGGCATCATCTGGTTCACGTTGTGGAGGAACGATGGTTCAATGGGGATGTAATAGTTTCTTACATCATCAGGATCGGGAAGGATATGGATAAAGGTGGTTTCATTGACCGGATAAATGATATTTGGGCTCTCCATCTTGCGGAGATCTTTTTTCAATTCCGATAAAAAGAGCGGGATGCCATAGGTGTTAACCGGGAATGTATGAAGATATTCGAGCAGGTGCGGACTTGCTTTTACATATTCTTTGGCATTAGCCGGAAGCATTTTGTAAAGCGGACTTGATTCAATATCATTGTAAAAATCTACATCTGAATCAACCACTTCGGGCTTATATGGAAGGTTGACTGCAACGGTGAGGGTGCCCATATCAGACCCTCGCAAAGCTCATGGGGATGACTTTCATTCCATAACCCGGGTGGACTTCAAAACTTACAAGGTTTCCGGTAGTCTTTCTTGCACCGCGAACCTTGTTCACCTCCATTACCATCACATATTTGTCGCCAACCTGAGCTTTTTTCATGTTCAGGTGGGCATCTGATATTGAACGTATCCGCACAAGAGTATCTTCTTCAAAGGCATAGGTATGAAGTGTAACAAGAATTGTCTTTCCTTGATCAACAAGGGATTTGCAGCCGGTAAAGAAAGCAAGGATAGAGTCCGTTTGTGCATATTCAGTAAATAAGGTGAGAGAATCTATGACAATTACCTCTGCTTTGCTCTGCTTGATAAAGGATATCAGATGCAAAAGGATGCCGACCATGTCTTCTTTTTTCCATTCAAATCCGGTTACGTGAAGAGGGAAAACCTTGATGTAGCCCCAGGCAAAATAGTCGGAGATATCCAGGCTCATTGACTCCATCTGCTTTAAAAAACTCTTGGTTGTACTCTCAGTGGTGAAGAGATCAACACAAAATCCCTGTTTCATCGCGCCCCAGATGATCTGCTGGGTCAATACACTCTTTCCGGTATCATTTTCCCCTTCAATCAGGGTGAGCGATTCAAGCGGAAGACCATCGGCGATCTTTTTATCCAGTTCCGCGTTACCTGTGGAGAGGATTCGCCGGTCTTCACCGCCCATCAGATCGGAAATGGTTGCCATTCAGGAACTCCTTTTACTATTGTTATATTGTTGTCTGAGCATTTACCCCATTGCCTGTTGTCCCTTGTAGCCATATTGGATCGGGGGTCCCGGTGTCATTCTCCGATTCAATCAGGGTGAGCGACCCGAGGAGGCGACCATGGGTGAACTTTTTATCCGGTTCGCTGTTGCCAGTGGAGAGGATTTGCCGGTCTTTATCTCCCATCAGATCGGATATGGTTGCCGTTGAAGTCACCTCAATGTGGTTGATGTATACACTCCATTGCTTGTGCTTACAAGAACTGTTGCCGGTTTTTCTCCAACATATGTTGCATTGATCCAAACAGCTTCACCGGGATCAAGCATTCCCGGATGAATAAAATCGCGATCAAACTGATAAATTGTCCAGTATCCCGCTCCAGAATCAGTAGCCTTGATATAATGTGTCATTCCATTTGAATTCGTTGTAAAAACATCCATGTGAGTGAAATCTCTTATGACTTCACTACCCGTATTGTTCAAACAAAACGATAAGTCATTTAACGAGCTGTTTTGGACACTAGATGGAAAAAAGGATATATCCGTTCGCATTCGTGCCTCATTTAGCAGCGTAAGATCTTTTTGTGCGTTTGAGACAACTTCTGCAGCTGTGAGCACGCTCCCGACAAGCATGTATGCCACGATTACCAGCATCATCACCCCGACGGCAGCTCCGATTATCTCAGCGACAGCCATGGTGAATCAGCTCGCGGTAAATTCAGTGGAACGCCAAATACCGTTTGGCAGGATAAACTGGAAATAAACCGTTCCTACATTGGAATTTTTTGTGGTGATGTGCAGAGTGTCACCGGTATCCCAGTAACTATCATCAGGGAGTAGATCTGCCTTCCACGTATTATCTACACTTAATAATTGATTATAACTAAGTCGATTACCAACAGTCCCACAAAAAACATCTGCTTTCTCAATTTCCGCCATTGATATCCGCTGACTTCCGATATTTTTCAAATAAATATCGGCTGTTGGGGCGGTTGCGAAAGTAGCAACAATCTTAAAATCCGTACGTAATCTCGTGTCCGCGTCATGCGTGGAAGTCTGGAATGTTCCTGCCGTAGTGTAGATGACCGGGTAAATTGCATTCACAAGCACTGCCGTTGCAACTACAGCGGTAATTAAAAAAATAGCGGTGGTGATGGTCTCGGCAGACATTTATCAGATCCTGTCGGGAAGGTTCATCCAGTCTTCATCATTTTCTTTGCTCTTTGATGGGGAGGAGCGTTCTCTCACAGAGATGCCTGAAATATTCAGTTTTGCCTCACTGGATTTTTCCTTTACCGGCAGATCCTGCTGGCGCTGTTCCATCATCACTTCAATCATATCCCGGTCCAGGGATGTGTCTGTCGGGGAGAGAATGCGGTTTAAAGCATAGAGTTCAGCAACGAATTCGTCAGGACCCACTTCGTGCTCCTCGCCCAGATTTGCGGGCATTAAGCGGGAGATCTCACGAATCTCATCGCAGGAATCTTTGGAAATATACCCCATCGCCTGATAAGATCCCAAAATGATCTCAAGACGATCATGTCCGAATTTTTTTACCGACTGGGTTGTCCATTTGAAGAGTTTATACACCTTCTGGAGACGAAGCTTCTCGTTTATCGGAATTGCCGGTGGGGGCATTGCTGTTCTTGCAGGCTGACTTGCAGGGGAACCCGAAGGGAAACCTGCCGGAAGATATGAAGGTTGATTTGCATATGAAGGGTGACTTGCCATGGGAGGAACGATCATCTGATTTCTTAAGGCTGCGAGCATCTGTTCATCTAACATCTTTCGTTCTGCATCAAATTGAGTGACAGGAGGTTGAGATCTTTCGGGTTCTTTTGCAGATTCTGCCTTATACTTTTCTGTTTCATTTTTCGATTTGGTTGATTCTATCTGCGATTCACGGGCATCAAGGGCAGCTTCCCGCGCTTCAAGAGCGGATCGTTTTGCCTCTCCGGCCTCAGCTTCAGCAGCTGATATTGAATGACCGGACGATACCCCGGCCACTGCAGTAAGCGTGAATGGATTTTCGAGTTCATTCATCCGTTCACGGATGTCCATTAAGAGACGTTTGATGGAGGTTTTTATCAGGTCGACTTCCCGTTCGAGGTTCTGGAGCTTGACCTCGGGGTCATCCTCAGATGCGGCAGTGATAATATGATCTACCTGCGACTGATTTACTGCCATAGTGTATCCATGCGATATATTACATTAGTTACTAATAAACATTCTTACCTGTAAAGCGACGTAAATCGGGATCGATATGTAATTTTAGGAATTTTCCGGGTTTTTGCAGTATAAATGAATTCGTTTTTTTAAACGTTCTATCAATTTCTGGATTCGCATTCATAAAAAGAAGTGGCGGTGCGATATAACCGGGTGCATTTGGCTTTTATCAAACTTAAATCATATTCAGATGCAGTTACCTTGTTTTAAAATATCACGATATCAAATCCAGATATCAAAGTGTCCTGCAATAAGAGAATTGCAGAGAACGACCCTTAAAAAAACGCCGTGGCGATTCGTGCATTTAAAAAATAATGAAGATCAATTTCCATAATGAAAGGCTACACAAACTACCGGTTAAAAACAATAATTATCGACACATTGTTTTTTTAAATATTACACTATATTTAGTGTGCATTTTTGAGGGGTCATGTTAAAAATTGCTAATATTCTATTTGCCTTATTTGTTGTGTCAGGCAATTTTTTTGTGATCTGTCCTGGAGATCTTGTCCAGATTTCCCGGCAGTTTTTTATTTTTCGTCTGGAATTTTTTTGTTTACGCAATTAGGAAACCAAAACAGCGCCGCTTTTTCGGCCTTGTATAATTTTCCGTTTTTTCAGTCGATTGAAAATAAAAATGCCGTGAACAGACAGATCTATCTAGGTAAAATGATCCGGCAGCTGGATCCCCGTAGATCTGGGCGGGGGATTGGAGGATCCGGGCCCGATCTCGTGGGGATGCTTGGACCCAAGTCTTGGTAATAATTATTTCTAAATATTGTGGGAGTGCCTAAACTGATCCTGTGTGCGATAAAGGCAGATGCGGATGCTGCGATTGAGGTGTTCGGAAAGAGCGAGCATGTGATTTGGATGATTTGGACGATGATTGTTGCCAGAGTTGGTTTAGTGATCACGAAGGTTCTAGATCTAGGTGCGCAGTGAAGTTGCATGATTTCACTTGAAACCTCAAGGTAACCTTATGATGAGCCTCTCACCTATAGAACTATCTTCATTCCAACAATTTTTACCGTTGCTTCCCCTTAATTCCAATACATATTTATCCGTATGGCAATCTATCAGTAATTTAAGTCTGTTTCCAGAAGGTAGTGCAGGTTTTGTCGTCAGTCCTGTTCATTGAGAATTCCCAACCATTCCCCAAGATACTGTTATCTGCTCTTTTACAGGAAGGAAAATTCAGGATTGACCGGGCTTTCTCACCAGTCAATGCTATGAACAAAATTAAAGAACGCAATTATAATCTCGTTTTGATGTGTGGCAGGGAACCCGGGAACAAAAAAGTGCGGGACATCATTAAAGATACCGAAGCGTCGTTTCTTTCGGTTAACCTCGCTCCTGACAGGCCAAAAAAAGACCGGCAGGGTGTTATACAGAACGCGGCTCTGATGATCGAAGATCTCAATCATTCGGCAGAATTCAACCTTACCGGTTTCAGGAATGAGAAGGATCTGTTCATCGCGGCATCCGGTCATGTTTTACGGTATATCTGGGAACATTTCGAATCACAATCCTTGAACTCACAAAATCTTCAGCTCTTTGCAGCCCTTGAGGGATCCCAGATGGGAGTGGCAATTGCATACGGGCGGAAACTGCAGAAGGTCAACCATCGGTTGTCCGAGCTCTTTGGATATACTCCTGAAGCACTACATTCGCTGGAACTTCCCGAACTCTTTCGTTCGCAGGATGAGTACCGTGAGTTTTCCCGCATTATGTCGCGGGATAAAAATGAAGCCGGGTGGCATTGTTCCACTCATACGCTTGTCACCAGAAATGGTATCGGGATTTTTTGTACCATCATGGTAAGAAGGATAGATGGTTTCGATCATTCAAAGGGACACCTCATGATTATCGAGAAAACTTATGATATTAGATCACCATCCCGGGAATTCCTGCAGGTGTTTACTTTAGAGAATGTTAATTCCGGTTCATTTGAGGATATTATTGCAAAAGTACCGGGAATTGTCATTACTACCGATAACGAAGGTCTCATCACTCATGCAAATGCTATGGCGCTTGGGATCTTTGGTTATCATCAGGGCGAGATTACCGGACAGAATCTGATCGGAACTATCGTGCCTGAACATTCAAGGTATGCAAAACAAACAACAGCGATGATTAACGATCCCGTGTTTTGCCGGGACGGGTACGCCATCCATGCTTTTGAAAACACGAAAAAAACCGGTGAGAAGATTTGGGTTGCCTGGAAAATACTTGCCCTGCGGGATAGTAGCGAAAAGATCTCCGGTATGCTCCTTCTTGGCGAGGATATTTCCGAACATGATGCGGGAAAACCGGGCCGGATTCGCGCCGACCCCTGGAAGTACCAGATCCTCGAAGGCACTACGGTAAACGAGAATGTCTTTGATGCGGTATTCCACCTCTGCATAGAGATATCCCAGGATGGCAGGGAAGGGCATGTGGTCGGCACCTCGTTTGTCATCGGGGACACAGCAAACATAATGGAACATTCCCGATCCTGCACCATCAATTCGTTTGAGGGACAGCCTCGGGAAAAACGACAGATCACCACTCCGGAGAACGCTGAGGTGATAAAAAGTCTGGCTCAAATGGATGGGGCATTTGTGATACGCGAGGACGGTTACATCGAGGCATCAGGCCGGCATTTCATCATTGACAATCTGGTATTGAAAATCCCTACCGGTTACGGGACACGACACTCTTCGGTAGCGGGGATTACCCAGATGACAAACGCAATCGGGTTTGTCGTATCGACAACCGGGGGAAAGATATCCATCATGAAAAACGGTGAGATCAAAAAGACGTTTGTTGTATAGGATAGGGTATTTTTCTGTCGAGGGGGACTCTAAAAGATTGTGAAATAAATAAAATCCAATTGTTTTAATGCCCACCGTTAATATCTCTCTTTCTCATGTCCACTTCCTGACAGACTGTCAGCGTATTCATAAGCAGCACGTTTAACGACATACATGCCTGAGGGATTATCTCGTTAAGTGGGTTTTCTTTGAGTTAAGAGAATGGTAAATTGACGATACTCCCCATGGAAAGGAACGGGCATCAATAGGTTCTTCGGTTTTTGGACTAACTCTCCCAAGAGACATGTAATCTGGAATGTCCCTGAAAAATTGGATAAGTTAATAATCATGGCCTTTATATTTTTCACACAGATCACCCCATCATGTTGTGATGCAGAACCAAATTGAGTGAGGATTTTAATAACTGGAAAATGGTTAAAATCGATATCAAATAAATATTATCAGGACGTTTTTCGAATTTTCCATGAAATATTTGATCAATGTTTGGGTCCCTTTACTCGAACCATCCCAGAGTAGTATTATTAGATCTGCTTTCATACAATAGAATTTATCACGTTCAGAAGGACCATTCAAGCCTTTTGGAAAATTTTCCAGAGTAGGATCGATGAACGATATCTGGTCAGATTCGATGTAATCCTCAATTTTCTTGGTCAAATCGTAATTTGAAAACCCGACACCGGTAATTTTTTGTTTGAATTGTAAGAGGTACTCAACAATTGCTTCATCAGTATTTCCCCAAGTTCCAGTTAGCCATAAATTATCCGGTGATAAATATGGGTATAAAGAATTGCTGATTCTTTTCAATAATTTGTTTTCATCACCATTCATTGATCCGGTTATCGCGATTATCTGACCATGACCCCGTTTTGTTTTTTTCCCTTTTTTACTGGTGATTAAATCATATTGCTTGAATGTTGCTGATACAGCATTGTTCAAATCTTTTTTCAATTGTTCAAGGTTTTCCTTTTGATATTTAATAATTCTGTGAACCTGCAGATCAAAAGGTTTTGAACTGATATCCTGACTTATGATAATTATTTTTTTACCCAGTGCCATCGCATACCCGATTTCCCACATAACATTGGGATTATTTCCTGTTATGTCAGCAATGCAAAGTGTTGACATCTGGATTCCATCGATGATATCATCGGTGATTTTACCCGCATAAATTACTTCTTTTAACCAATAAAAATTGAATTTAATATCCGGCAAAGAGAATGATACCGATGATTGTATCGCCTTAAATACGTCATCGAAATCTGAATGAAATGGCATTATTACGAGACATTCCATTTCAATCATAAACTGACACCACAAATCCAAATAATGCGAAATGTGATTCGCGAATACATTCAAAATACAATTACACGTTTTATTTATTATAACCATCATTTCATTTTTTATCATTGGAAATTAGCGGTCTTCATTCAAATCTTGCCCGAAAATGATAGAGAAAACAGAATCAGAAATATTTTTTTAGGAGATATAATGTCATCTACATCGGGGCTGATTGTCAGCGTCTTCATCAGCAGCACGTTCAACGATATGCATTACACCAACCGTTATTTTTGCGTATAAGAGATTTAAAGAAAAAATCTACTCAGTTTTCAAGAGTCATAAATAACATAACTCCTGACTATGCAACAGAACCGGATAATCTAATATAACATCGAAGATTAGTTTTAAAACAGCAAAATTATTCTAAAGGAGATTGTCAATGAAGAATAACATCTTTCTAACTGGTTTTTCATATGATTCACTAATTTCTGATGAGGCTCCTGCTATTCCAATTCTATTAAAAGTATTAGAAGTTGTACAATCCATTTACAACAAGCAATTGGATGTCAGATATCCGGGATCTAATCTTTATCCTCACGATATCACTCTTGAAGAATTCTATGATGCAATAAAATATGATACAAAAGTCAATGATCCTGCAACTGTAGTCGTAAGAGATGGTGCCCGTCTCAAATCCTTGCCGTATAACGAAGTATATAGTCGTGAAATAAATGATATTGTGACGCTGTTAAAAAGTGCGAGCGAGAGTATTCCTCAGGGAAGATTTAGAGATTATCTTCTTATTCGTGCCCGTGACTTAAAAGAAAATTCCTACAAACAAGGCGATTGTCTCTGGCTGGATCTTAATAAAAATGATACACTCATGGATTTAATTTTAGGGCCTTTTGAAGTATACATTGACAGATTCATGGGGCTTAAGACCGCTTTTGAAGGTACTTTAAGTGTACGCGATACAGAAATGCAGGACCAACTTCAGTTTTTGTTATTGTATACTGATGTATTCCTTAGCCATGTACCAACAGTAGCTGCTTACCGGGATAATGCAGACACCATGACGCGTCTCGAGGTTATGAACGTAATTGCCTTTTCTGGTCATTCTGCCCTCCATAAAATGAATGCAAAAGTTCTTCCCAATGATCCTGAAGTTATACAATCAAAAGGGACGAAGAAAATATTATTCAAGAATATAATGGAGATGCGTCTTAATCAGATAATCATTCCTCTTGTCAGAAGATTGTTTAAAGATCATCCTTCTGATGAACTAATCAGAGAAGGGTATTTTAATTTTATTCTGCTTCATGAGATGGCTCACCCTATGGGAATTGCCAAAAATCCATCTAATCCGGGTGAAATAACTACCGGTATTGAAGAGGCTAAAGCTCATATGCTGGGGTTATATTTTGCCCGACTTTTACTGGAATACAAGGTTCTGACAATTGATCGTTACAATGCTTTACTTACTGCGCTTGTAGGATATCTTGTTGCCGACATAAGATTGGGATCACGGTTACCTACCAAAAGACCGTACAAAGATGCATCTTTCATAATTCTTAATGAGTTAATGAGAATGGATCAGATAAAATCTGATAATAATGGTTTTTACACTGGCGTCAATGACATAAGTCTTCTAAAAGAGGGTGTTCGAAATATTTTGCACTTACGGAATTGCTCAGATATGATTACATGTAAAAACAAAATTGAGGAATATGAGATTAATTGTTTGCCTTATTTGTCAAAACCTATGGATGAAATCCCATATAATATAGAATAAGAAGGTTCTGTTGCGTTGCCGGAATCTGATGACATCTTCTCCGTCGTAATTCTGGCGTAGTTACTAATTAAAAGTCCCGTCAATGCAACAGAACCCTTTGGGAAGTAATAAGGGATACCTTACTTTTCGCGATTGATACAAGCCCGGACTATGTGACGAATCCAAGTATTCAAACTCACTTCAATCCTTCAACTGCGGCCCTAACCCCCGAAAGAATCCCCTGTTCATCCGCTTTGGCGCATTCATCAAAGAAAAACATCGCTCGCTTGATGACCCCCGGGGCCGTCACTATCGACCGGGCCTGCCTGTAGGAACTGATCGCCATGTCGATATATTCTGCATCTTTTGCATTTTCGCAGAGGGCCAAACCACATGATGCAACTCCTTTTGCTTCAAGAGCGGAATAAAATTGTGGCGATTGCTGGAGCAGGTTGTCGGCTTTTTCTATTGTCGCTTTAAACTGTTGTGCCGCCTCTTTGAATTCTTTCAAGCGGAGGAGGATTATTCCATCCAACGCCATAATGTCGGGTAAACACAAGCCGTATTCTGTCCGGAGACCGGGAGTAATAATTTCGCGGGCTGCCTCAGGTCGTCCAGACCGTACCTCAGTCATCGCACGTGCAAGCCTGAAATCTATATCGAATTGTGAATTTTCAAATCCCTCGGCAAGACTTGCAGCGTTTTTCAGGTTTTCAACAGCTTCATCAAGATTATTGGAAATCAATTCCTTGACACCAAGACGTAAAGCCCAGATCGCTTCATAATGTTTGTCTGAGGTCTCCTGCGCTATGTCCAAAGCCATTTTAAAGTATTGTGTCCCTGTCGGGAAATCCCCCAAATCCAGGTAACTTGATCCGAGTTCCGCCCAATGGTATGCTTCCCATTGTCGATCCTTTTTATCACAAGCAATTTTTAATGCCCGGTTACTGGATTCAATTGCTTTCTGAAGCTGACCAGTGTACCGAAAGCTGACAGCCTGAGTCCCTAGTGATCTCCCTTCCTCAAGAATATATTCAGAATTATTACGTTGAATTTTTAATGCCTGCTCATGATAATCGAGAGCCTTGGAAAGCTGGCCCGAATAACGGTATGCGACCCCGAGATTTTTCAGCGCGATGGATTCTTTTAATTGTTGTTTAAGATTGCGGTGGATGATCAGCGAACGTTCATACATCTCAATTGCTTTTGATATCTGACCTAACCGGCGACGATTTGTGATTGCAAGGTGACTCAGACAATGTGCCTTAAGCGAGGAAATTTTCTCAATATCCATCGACATCTGGCTGTCCATCGATTTATCCAAGGCGGCTCTGCAATATTCCAGAGTTTCATTGCAATACTTCAGGACAGTGCGGGAGTCACCGACCCTGACATATGCACTCCCGAGGTAAGCATTATTATGGCATTCCATATAAGGATCCATAACTTTCCCGATCAGTGTTTTTCGCATTTCAATTACCATCCCGCAATGTCCCCACTTTATCAGGTAATTCTCGTCAATATCATTCACAAGCGATAATGCGGTTTGATAATCATGGGCTGAACACCTGAGTTCAAACTCAGAAAGTTGTGGTTCAAGATCAGCAAGGGTATTCCATTCTTCCTTCGGACGTCGTATCTCGCGGAAATAATCAGCAGCACGTTTGTACATTTCCTGTTGCGAAAAAATGGCCTGCTCCGCACTCGGAGCTGCTTTTAATTCCGGTGGATCAAGACGTAGGACATACCCGCGGTCAGCCGGGTGAAGGGAATATCTGTCCCTTTCCCTACGCACAAAGTGAATATTCACAAGTCGTTTCAATATCGGAAGAGAGTCAGTGGTCTTGATACAAGGTTGAAGTAAAAAATCCACCGCTACCGGTGGAACGGGACGTCCATAAATGGCGAGAGCTTCTATCACCATCTGTGCGTTCTTGTCCAGACGTTTGAATGTTTCACCAACCATGACACAAACAATATCCTGATCAGGGGCATTCTGGATCTTTGAAAGCAGTTCATCGAGAGTCGTACTTCGATCCGCAGCGAGAGATCCCGCAATGTGTTCAAGGGCACGAGGGAATCCCCGCGTATATTGACGGATTTTGTTGAGGACCGTATCCGGTGCATCTCTAAGGCCGCGTGTACCATCAGGATCCAGTTCGCGAAGGAGATTTTCTGCATACGGTGATTCAAGGTCTCCATCAAGCGGAAGGCTTTGGAGACGCTCCGGATGGATTTTAAGGATGTCCCCCGGAGGGATTCTGGTCGTGACAATTATCTTGACTGTATGATGAGGTGCTTCGAGTAATGCTTTTAACGCCTCACGGAGATCATCCGGGATTAAGGAAAAGGTTTCAGGATTAATCAAATCTTCCAGATTGTCAAGCAGAATGATAACCGGTTTGTCCTGGAATTCTTCCAACAGTGAGAACATCTTGAGCCGGACCGGCTGCTCGTCTTTATAGATTTGATCAAAACGGCGTGCAGTTTCAGGAGGGAGCAGCTTACACAGATCGCCAAAAATATTAGCAAATCCAATTTTATGCAGGCCGGTTTGACTCAGATAAATAATCCCCCTGAGAGATAACCTGCCACGATCATGAGGGAGAAGATCCTTTTCAAGAGACTTCAGCAGACGGCAGACTATTGCGGTTTTACCGATACCGCCGCGTCCAACCAGGTAAATTATTCGATGAGAATCATCTTTGATAAAATCAGAGATAATGCCGGTTTCCACTTCACGGTCCTGAAAAAAACCCGGTGCTGACAATGGTGGCGGATTTATAAATCTGGTATGAACATCTCCTAGCTGAGGCGGTTTTCGTTCAATCTCAAGACCCTCGCCGATTTGTTCCAATTTGCGAATTTCTTTGTTAAGTTCTGCAATTTCTTTCTCAATACGGTTCTTTTCATCCCCTGAAGCCCGCCGCAGATCACGTTTTGCATCGGCCAGACAATCCTTAAGCGCGTGAAGTCGCCCTTCATTGGTAGATAACCATTGTATATGCTCCCGAAGATTGGCAAGGCCGACATCGAATTGCTGATGAGTAAAGCCCAGGTAATGCCGCGAATTAAGTCTGAATGGAAGCTTTGCATCAGCGCGAAGCATTATAGGGATAATGGGTTTTTTATATGCTAGTGCCTGGGTCCATTCACCTTTACAAACCGAATTATCTTCTACACTATCCGATGTCATCACAAAGATAAGGCTCTCACAGGATCGGATTGCATTGTCTATTTCTCTGGTCCAGTCATCCCCAGGCCGGATATTCCTCTTATCTATCCAGACGGGTATTGAAGGGGGGCCTGCGACGAGAGTGTCTGCAAGTTTAAGGGCAAAGTCCTGTGCATCAACGGAAGAATATGAGATAAAATGGTGCATAGAGACCTCGGATTATAGAGTGTGTATAATTTGTACAAATAAATAATCTATTCTTTTTTCCTTCAGAAAAATCCACTGGCAATAATCATCTGTATATCAATCCGACAACGGGCAATGTTTTCTTACTGAACCTCAAGGGATAAAGGAAAGAATTCATGTCTTTCTCCCTTTCACTACCCCCACAACTGTCACATTATCATCGCTCCCGCATACCAGCGCTTTTGCAATCAGCAAGTCACATACCATAGGTAAATCATCTTGATGACTCCTCACAATCTTCTCAATCGTCTCCTTGCCCACACTGTTATGCATCCCATCCGTTGACAACAGCAGCACACAGTCCTGGAGATCGGCCGCGTAGAAGTCCGGCCGGATATTACTCTCCGGGTCGCCGAGTGCCTGGAGGATCATCGTCTGCAGGGGATGGTGCCGGGCCTCCTCCCGTGTGATCTCCCCCATGTCAATGAGGTTTTCGATTACGCTCTGGTCTTTTGTATGCCGGATAGTATCGCCGATGAGGTACGCACGGCTGTCGCCGATGTTCATAATCCAGGCCTTCCATTCACTATTCACAAGGGCGGCGACAAGGGTTGTCGCCATCCCGTAGAATTCCCGGTCGGTTTCTGCATACCGCTGGATCTCTCCATGGATCAGGAGAGCGATCTTTTCAAGCTGGGCTTTCGGATCTGTGATCCCTTTTTTCACTTCATCATGGAGAATCTTCAGGGCCATGGCACTCGCCTGCTCCCCGGCCATGTGACCCCCCAGCCCGTCCGCAACGGCGAAGAGCCAGTACTCGCCAACCTTTTCTGCAAGGAACGCGTCCTCGTTGTTCTCCCGTTTTCCGGTTTCAGATCTTCCGTGAAACAGCATATCCATTGAATCACTCCCATAAATTACGGCTCAGCCAGCCACTGATCCAGCGTTTTACCGGTGGTCTTCTTTCATCGTCCAGTCCGGTTACGATTGAAAACATCCGCACTTTTCCTTCCATTTCCTGTCTGAGCGTTGTCGCCCAGATCACATCCGCATGGGGATCAAATTGCCTGCACAATGCAAGAGCCAGCTGTTCCGAGTCATAGGTGTCAATATCGTCTCCCGCGGTGATGTGGAGGATACAACCTTTCACCCGGTGAGCAGGAAAATCCATGAGCGGGACCTGGATCTCAGCAAGCGAACGCCCGTCTTCTTTGTTAAAACGGTCGAATTCGCCCAGCAGGAGCGTTCCGCTCCCTCCCCGTTCAAGTATATAATGAAGGTCTTTAAAGTCAAAATTCTGATAAGACGTGCAATACGTGCTCTCACGGAGATTCCAAACGGCAATGGCAATGATATGATCCATTACCGCATAGTGCTGCGGCAGTACCAATCCTGCCGGAAGGATGGATCTCAATCGATCAAACTCAAGGATCAGTACCGTGTGAGCTGCTTGACAGAGCTTTGCGATGCCCTGTTCAGCCCGGACATATCGCTGTTGTTCAAAAGCGAACGGGCGGCAAACGATTGCAGTAACGATTGCACCCCGGTCCCGCATCATGCGTGCAATGACCGGTCCCGCCTCGGTCCCCATGTTGCCTCCCATACCAGCTATAATAAAACAGAATTCCGGGTTTCCCAACAGAGGTTCAATATCAAGCATGGCCTTTTTTGTTGCTTCAGTATAGCGGTCCACGAGATCCGGATCCCCACCACAAAGGCCAAAACCCTTTGAAAAATATGAATGCTTCATATGAAACCGTGATGTTACAGAGGTGATTTCAAACGATTCCTGATTGTAATCAATAGCAAGTGTCCGGAGCTCGGGCCTTGCGAGATGTAAAAGCCGCTCGATAATTCTTGTGCCTGCGGTTCCTATGCCGATTACGAGGAGCCCGGTGTCCGCTTCTGGTATTCTCCCCCCGAATTCGGGCGATGGTAAAGGGGATACTGAAACTGTTGCAGACATATCGGATTCGTACGAAAGAAGAGCTTCCTTTACCAAATCAGCGAGGGGATGACAGGGTTCATCCTCAACCGACATGAATGTCATAGTATCTTCCTGAGTTTTCTTTGTTCGCGATCACGGAAGATACCCTGCATTAAGATCTCCTCTCCCCATTTTGATCCACCACATCGCAACCATCCAAACCCGAATATCTTCTCAAACTGATCTTTTTGTTCCGGAATTCCTTTCTCCAATTCGCCATAGTGAATCTTTAAGACCGTGGCGCTTACCCGTTCCCCGGCTATATGACCCCTGATGCCATCTGCAACGGCAAAGAGCCGGTAATCTCCGATTTTTCCGGCAAGGTTTACCTCCTCGTTTTTGTCACGTTTTCCTTTCTCGGACCTCCGTAATTCTGGAAGTTCAAGCGATCACCAAGAAAGAATTGTATCTGGAGGGAACCTGCATATTTGTTATTTTCGACAATGGGATCACCGGAATCTCTCTGTTGAAAATTTATACTGGGAATGAATGTGGTTCCCTGAAGGAGGGATACCTGTCACGATCGCATACACGCGGACCTGGCCTTCCATGGGCTTTTCGGCAATCGCACTCCATACAATATCAGCGTGGGGATCCATCTCATACGTAAGCGATGTGGAAATCTCGTTGGCATCGTTGAGGTCAAGGTCGTATCCTCCGGTTATAAGGATGAAACATCCCGAAGCTTTCCGGTAATCGATATCCAGTGAGAGGGATTCCAGACACTTCGTGACAACTGATTCATTCATGTTGCCATCGCCAATCTCGGCTACACCCTCAAGGATAATGGCAAGTCCACGGTTGCGGAATAGTACCCGGAAATCCTCCATGCTACTTTCGATAAGACATGGTTGAGTCACGACGTTTACAAGGCCCCGTATCACGCCAAGAATAATTTCATCAGCCTTTGCATATGCCACGAGTATGGGTTCATTATGGTACCGTTGTCGGTACTGCTCATTGTCGATGACAATAACTGACTCTGTATGCCACCGCAGCAACTTGAGGCTTTCCTGGCCCTGGTTAATCCACTTCTGCTGGATCAGGAACGGCAGGGAGATAATGCCAATGACAAATGCGCCTTTTTCGCGGGCTATCTTGGCGACCTGCGGGGCTGCACCCGATCCGGCCCCTCCACCAAGCCCGGCTACAATAAAGACAACATCACATGGCTGGAACTGGGATCCTATCTCATCCTGGACGCCGATCACCGCATTTGCAGACTCTGCGGGATCACCTTCCCTTAATCGCTTGAAAATTCCATTTCCAAGAAGGATCTTACGGTCAGCATGCGTGAAACGGAGATCCTCCCTATCGGTATCTATTGCAATTGTAGTAACCCCGGTAAGACCAGCAACCGCCATCTTGTCGATAATACGGTTGCCCGCTCCGCCACACCCGATGACCAGAAACCGTGGTGTTTCCTTTGAACATTCCTCCACATCACTCACATCCCGGGCCGGCAGACTGCATGTTTTTTGTATCGTCTCCCAGCAGATCAGTCATGGTTCAGCCTAACCTCATCAACAGGTATCTCGAAGACCTTGCCCATGTGCGTAACAAAACCTCCTGCAGGAAAAAAGCCGCGAGTTCGAAAACCCAGCTTTATCGTCCGTTATCATGGAGCACCCCCGGTCCCCGGGAAATTTCCCGGTAACGCTTTCTCAAAAGAGACACTGGCAGGTATCACAACAAGTGTTATCCCATCGGGATTTCTTGCAACCTGAACTTCGATGATATCATTCCGGTGAATTCCGTGATTACGGAACGGTTCATTGAGCATGGTGCCATGGAACCGGTCGGTATCGTCAAAATATTGCTGTAACCGGACCCAGATTAATTCCGGTACATTCCCATCTTTAAGGGGCAGGACTGCCATAACATCATCAAAGAATCCATGTGCCCGGAACGGGTCAAGCCATGCAAGTCCTCGGATTAGCGTTAGGTCAGGAGTTTCATAGAATTTAAGCCAGTCAGGAACCGGGGAAATCCCTAGATCTTGAATCTGCCCGAGAGTGAACTGGTATAAAGTTAAATTTTTCAACGCAGAATAACGGAGTTTTAGGGATGCAATATCCTCAAGAAGCAGGACTGCAGCAATAGGATCTTTAAGGGACCGGATCGTACAGAGGCATTCAACCTTCAAGCTGATACCGGCATCATGATCTATATAGACATAGCCGATACCAGCATTTGCTTCCGCAGGAATTTCCGGGAACTTCTCGCGTAACGCCAATATGTATGGCGCGAAATCCTGTACGAGTACCCAGGAGTTGACAATGGTCCGGTCGGAAATGCTCTTGTCATTTGATGCTACAGGGGTGCTTCCTGTTTCCTGAAGGTCGTCTGGATTTTGAATCATACTATCATCACCTCTATCTCCGGGCAGTTCTTTTCCCATTCGCCGTCAGGATCGATCAAGACAATTTTCAGCAGTTCGCTATTCATGCGACGGATGTTCAGTGGCCGGACTCCCTGGTGTTGGAGCAAGTCATTGATAGATACTTTCACTCTCGGGACAATGGGATCTCCCATATAGAGGATCAGGGACATTCCTGTGCCAACGGGCGATGTCTTATCTTTTACCTTCAGCTTTAACTTTTTCAACACGATTTTTTCCGGAATACCCTTTGCATCCCTGGCAAGCGATGAATCGAACAGGACTGATTCTTTTTTACTAAAGACCGGTATTCCTGAAAAAAGGAGATACCCTTTATGAGTTTCTGAATCCACGGGTAAATCTTTACTCTGCAATGGTGATGAAACATTTTTTGGTACGATTAAGTTGCTGGATTTATTAACGGATGATGAAAGTCTTCGTGGCTCCAGTTTCATCGTTCCATCCGGCTGACAAATCATCCCATCCCCTCCACCACCGATCCATTCGAGTACCCCGGTGCTTTGGTGACCATAAATTATACTCCCCCCAGATGGCTCGGAACACCTTCGCGGGGATGTTTTTGGCATGAATACCGCTTTTGTCCATGATTTTTGAAAAGAATCAGACCAACCCTCGGGCAGTGCATTGGGGACGATGACACGTTCTTCCACCTTACGGCCTTTCTCTTCCCGTATGGCAACAAATGCGGTCTCTGATGACAATACACCATACCTGACGGATTCAGCAATAACGAGTTCTTTTACCCGGTTAACGGCGCCTTGCATCCGGTTTTCGGCATACACGCTATCGCCAGAACCGGCTGCCCGGTTATCCGACACATACCCGAGCGACAGGAGATTCCGCTCTAACTCCTTATCTGAATAATTGGCATGCATCAGGAACTCCAGATCTGCAACCAGACGGGCACCGAACAGGGCACGAACTGCTGGGGATGTCGTTGTCGGTATGATTGATACACCCGGATCTAACCCTGTCAGTTCGAATGTTATACGTTCAGTTGAAGGTTCGGCCCGTGCAACAACCCATTGGCTCTTTCCTGACGGGAGATCGCCCAGATCGATTACTGATCTCCCGTTATGGCTTTTCCTGACTTTCCGTTGATCGACAAGAAGGCCGGAACGGTTGACCGTAAGACCAAGCCCAACGGCAACCGGGGAATCCCAGAATGAGAGAATCTCATCAAGAGCAGATGTGATATCCTCTTCCTGGGGCGAACTGGTGAGAAACTTTGCGATCCCACCCCCCCGTTCAGCAACCTGACGTGCAAAATACGAGTTCGGCGCCGAGTCGATGCACAGGATATTACACCGCCGGGCATCCTTCTTTTCTGACTCGCGATCGACAAGCCTGAATATCCGACCGGAATCTGTTACTTCGCCATCGGTAATGATGATGACATGCCGGGCGACTACACCCTTCTGTCGTGACTGCAATAACGCCTGTTCCAGTGCAATGCCAAGTTCGGTGCCCCCGCTCCGTTTGTCGTGAAGAAAACCGATGGCCTGTCCTTTGAACGTACTGGTGGCTTGTCTTGGCTTTTCAAACAGCCAGTATGAATTTGATTCAAAGAGACAGAGATTAAAGAAGTCTTTATCTGTGAGTCCTGATATGAACCGTTCTACCGCCCAGTCGGCTGCTTCCCATTTAGCCCCCTCCATAGAACCAGAATGATCGACAAGGATAATGACATCACGGGGATAATGGACCGGGCTTTTTTCCGGGGGAGAGACAAGCGCAAGGAAATGCGCTTCATCAGGTCCATCGGAAAATATCTGGCAGACTGGAATCGTATCCTGGATTAGAGGTTCCCAGACTAGGATACAGTCCCGGTCAGGTACCACTTCTCCGCTTGAAAGGGTGAATGTGTTTTCCGTTATGGCAGCAAGCTGGTGTGTCGGGCTCCGAAGAGTTCCTGTTCCTCCTGAGGATATGTTCAGGCTGAACCGGTGTCCTGGATCACGGAGGAGTGCAAGCGGCTGACCTTTGGCGTGGCGGGAATAGCGTTCATCACTCCGGACATACCGGGGTGCTGTCGTCAAAGGGACCCGGAACGAATACCCTTTCTGCTCTGGCATACCCATCTGGATATAGTGCGTCCTGATAACAATATCCTCATCCGGGACAATCCCGGCAATTTTTAATGTGAACACGTCAGGAGATTCCCGGGTCATGAGCACTGCTACTTTCTCTTCTTTTTTTGCCGCGTTGTACTCGGACTCCGCTTCAGCCCGCGGTTTAAGGGTAGATTGAATAACAACGTCCCCGAAACGCACTTCCACATCAAGGACTGCCGCATCTCCCGGAAGTGGGAAACGGTAGAATGCTTCAATAATCGAAGGGTTAACTTCCCTTGAATACCGGAATGTCTGGCTGATAGTGAAATCCGCAAGTGGACCGTCAATACGTCCTTCAAGGCGAGTCCTTGCTAATGGGACAAACATGCATTCAGTACAAATATTCACTGCCATTTCCAGGACTGCAAATCCATCAATCCGGGAATTATCAAACCATTTTGAATTGAAGATCATGGTAATACACCGCTGTTTTTCCTGCAATCATCATGTTCTTTACCGGTTTTATCATCGAAACACTGCCGGAACCTGTTTTTTATTGTTCTTACACAGGGCTCGCAAACCCCCGTGTTCCGATCAAAGTCCTCATCATTCCAGTGATAAGACTGGATGCAGGACGGATCGTTACAATGGCCGATACCGAGCGCCATTCCCAGCCCCTTTATGACTTCTTTCTGGATCCGTGAAAGGCGGTTGATGTTCATTCTTTGAAACCGGTTAAGTGAGACTACGACGTTACCGGGTCCGATAACGGAACAGAAAATAAACCGAGGTTTTGGGGTTGTTGCCCAGAGGCCCTGCGAGGTTATCGCAATTGCAATCGGTCCCAGATCAGCACTGGAAAGGAGAGAAGAATATGCAGTTTCCCACCCGGAATATTTCTTGACCGGAAAATATGGTTCACTGATAAAATCCGTTGTAACAATGAGATTCTTCTCTGGTCCTGAGACAAAGTTTACAAAGGATTGCAGACCCGCATGAATTTTATTGAACAATGCCGGATCATGACGACCGACATGAATCAAGGAGATACGGTTCTTTTCCGGTTGAATTTCAGAGTACCCATCATAATGAATCATGTTTAACCGCCTCCTAATCCCCAGGCCGGTCATTGTACCGGTACCCTACGATATCAAACGTCCTCATCTTGTCCTGGATAGTTTTGGGAAGCACCTTGAGAGGGTATACCTTCAACCGGTCGCGAGGATAGTTGGGGTTATCCAGTTCTCCTGAGTGATCTGAAAAGACAAACACCTGTTTAGAATATTTCAGTCCCGTATTTACTGATGACACCAACGGATTGGAATAGGAAATCTGGTCATAGATCTTTGTGGGTGAGAAGGGCAGGCTCATAAATGCCACCATTACTTTAGAGATATAATGGTACCTTGCATGGAGGGTAGTGCCGATCCACGGGTAATTTTTATCGAAAAACACATGGGTCGGACTCCCCTCAGATTCAGTTGTTATTATAAACTGGAAGTGTTCGCCTTTGCTCTCCGTCACCTGTGTTCTCTCTTTCCGGGACCGGAAATCAAAGATGTAACAGCTGTTGTTCTCACGAACCGGTTGCCTGACATAGACCCTGCCAAGATGATGATGCCGGATTGTTTGACGATAATCAATGCCGTTCTGAAGGCCACAGGTGAATGGAACCGGAATTGTTTCATGTTCAGAAATATTTGAAGATCTGAACATTGATGTCACATATTTCATCAAATCCAGTTCTGCTTTCAGGCATTGATTGGTACGCGTAAACCGGTAGTAAGTACTGGGAGAAGACCACTGTTTCTTTGATCGTGGATTTATCGACCGGATGGGTTTACTAACAACCGCTGATTTGAGATTCAGTACCCGTGTCTCACTGAATGGGTTGAAATTGTAATCAACGATCGATTTGAATGCACAATTGGATGTCAGATTCCGCGATGGGGGATAGGATATCGCTTTTTCATAGACTTTTAATGCACATGAATCGTCCAAAAAAAACTTGGCAGCGGCACTGACATTATAGAGATCAGGAAAGATCTGGTTGTCTGCAAGTGCAAGTTTGCATGCATATTCGATTGTTCCGGTTATCTGCTGTGAGGACAGAGATCCGCAATTTTCCGTGTACAGATGCCGGATCCATTTTTCCCTATCAAACGGTGTATCACGGTAGAGTTCGTAGGTATACATGAGGAACGGAATTTCCCGGCTTAGTGTGTAGAGCAACGACTCGGGAACCCTGCACATCTTGACCGGGAGATGGTATGAGTCATCGAACGACGGGAGTTCTGATGATAAAAAGTTGAGAACCCCGTCGACATTTACCCGTGAACAGACAAAGATGACTTCAAGTTCTGACTCTAATAGTTTTTTCAGGTGCATAGCCATACACTGCAGCCGGGTGATTTGGTACTGGGAAAGCAACGCCGGATCAAAGGGTGGGCAGTCCTGGGGTGTAGACCGTTGCGGAAGGCTGACAAACGCTGGAGTTCCCGATATATTACTGGTTACCGTGCCAGCCCATGCATGAATGAGATCATCTTGTGATATGCCGAACTGCTCAGGTTGGCTGATCACTTTATCCGGTCCGTGAAGCTTGCACATCTGGATGAAATATTCATATTCGGAAACGTTACCAGTAACAGGAAGGCTGGCATCAATACAATGCATCTCGTAACCGTATTCCAAAAAGGACCGGATCGCTTCTGCTGGTGCAGATGTCGGGGTGATCAGGATCGCCCTTCTCAGAGCATCAATCAGTAACGATGTTTGTGGCAGGGATCGGACGGCTTTTATGATCTGGTCTTCAAGTCCCTGCGGAAGATCAACGGCAACGATGAAATCAGTGCCTTTCCTTTGTAAGATTTCATCCCTGGTACTGGCTGCAAATTCCGCATAATCGGCAACATATGGAATTATCGTGAGATTTTGGTAATTCTGCACACAGATTCCTCCTGTTTTTATCCACCTTATATCCTCCAATGCTTGCAGGTTTGGTTATTTTGTCGCCGTATCTCCGGCACAGATAGCAGTCTGGTTTTTATCCACCCCTTCAATTGTTAAGAATCGGGAAACTGTTCTGGCAATTGAGAAGTCTGGATCTTCACATATTCTTGCTGAATATCGTGTGATCTGGATAATATCCCGTATCGAATATTTCTCAAGGGCACCGGCTTTCTTCTTCTCCGAAAGATAGTATACAATCGCCTCGATCAGGTGCTCTTTCACAAACGGTACGTTCCTTGACACGATCGCAACAAGTTCCTTTTCTGTCGGGAGTTCGACTTCCAGGATCGGACGCAGCCGCGATTCTATGTAATCCGGGATGATGTATGTCGAAGAGTCCTCGTTCATAGTTGCCACAAGCCGGAATTCTGTGTGAGCGTGAATCTTGATACCGGTGTTTGTTGACTGTACATAGCGACGGTCATCAAGGAGGGCAGCAAGGCTTGCCCAGCACTTTTCATTCATCCGGTTTGCCTCGTCAAGTATGCATACACCCCCGTTTATAATGGCAGAGACCAGGGAGCTTCCACGGTAGAGGACTTGCTGGTTTGATGAAAGGACAGTTGTGACGAGAAGATCTTCCGGTTGCATGTCCGAAGTGCAGTTCATGATATACACCGGGCAATCGAACTCCTTTGCAGCACAACAACCGAGTTTTGTCTTGCCGCAACCCGGTGATCCGACAAGTACCGGTGTCATTGACCGGTCATGTTCATCCATTTTTAACCAAGCCGCGCAGAGCAGGCGGTGTACTTCTTTCTGGCCAATCCATTCGTTATCAACCATGTCAGGTTCACAGAGATGGATGGTAACGTGTTTATCAGCATATTCCAGCTGGATTTGATCCATTGTTCCCATGACAATCTTCCTCTACTGCAGATTTCCGCAGATATACTTTCATTGGTTTCCAACACTAATTAATATATCGTTGGATTTTCAACACTTGTTATCTTGGAAAATGTTGAACAGATGAGATGAAACTGATGGACGAACCTCGCATTTACCGTTAGGATCAGGATTTAGGAAACAACAGGTTTTTATCAGAACAGTTGGATATGCAAGACAAGGTACACCAGTTGTCGGAAAAACGAGGATTATCCAACAGTTAAGGGTTCACATCCATGGATGAGCGTTCTGTTACTACCGATATCCAGAGAATACATGCCCGGATCCTCCAGCTTGAAGATCTGATCCAACGGATCGAGGTACAGCAGAAAAAATCCTACGAAGCAACAGGACAAATTCTTGATGAATGCAATGATCTCCTTTCAGAAGTAAAACTTGAGTTCCACCAGACCCTGATGGATGCCGACCAGTTTGAGTTTGAACGCATCCCCGATATCCCTATTGAAGACAACAAACTCAAAAAGGTCTGGATTGTGCTCTATAAATATCATAATGGAGCGACTGCAGATACTATTGCTACTGATTTAAGAAGGCACCGGACAACGGTCTCGACCCATCTCAATACGTTAGTATTAATGCAATTTGCACAAAAAGAGAGAATAGGTCACGAGATAATATACAAAGCAGTCGTAAAGAAGGATGAAAGGATAGAATGAACGCCGCTCTCATTGAATCGCTTCGGAAAAAGATTCTTGTCATTTACTCTGCCGGATGCGGGAATGGAAAGAGCGAGATTGCTGCTAACCTTGCATTCAGCATCGCGCGGAAGGGTATCCGAACATGGGTGCTTGATGCAAACACCTTTGCCCCGGCACAGGATTTCATCCTCGGCTTCAACGTACAAGGTCCGACATTTACTGATTTTATTATAAATCCCAAAATAAAAGAGATACCGGTTTACCCGTTGAGCCGGATCTATTCAAATCCTCATCCCCTGCCCCTCTTTATCACACCCTCAGAGCGGGACAACCAGAAGACCCGTTTTGCCCTTCAGGAGACCCTAAATTCTGGTACCGATATCTACAGTCAGATTCCCGAGGCGGTGTTTGAGGCAATGGCAAAACACAAAATCGATCTCCTCATCATCGACACTCACCCGAGTTTTGAGCGAATCAATGAAGTGTGGATGGGTATGACAGATCTACTCCTGATCATCTCCCGCATCAACCCGATGGATTTTGAGAATCTGAAGTCTCTTTTGAAAGATCCCTCTGTTCAGGATATTGAACAAAAACTGATTGTAATCACCAATGTACAGATTGACCACTCCCGTAACGTTTCTCAGGATATGGAGAATGACGCAATCGTTGAGCAACTGAATGCACTGCAAAAGCAGTTTGAGCATGAGCCCTGCACGCTCGGATGCACAGATCCTCCGGCGCTTCAGTCCGGTAAAACAGAAATCCACGAGAAGGCATTCCTTTATTCGGAGAAACTCTCTCTCTTCCAGCAGGCTTCTCAACGGAAGGGGATGTTCATCGATAAGGAGCCCAGAGATAGTTTTTCGGTGAATGTTGAGCTGTTGGGTAAGAGAGTGGTGGAGATGGTGGGATTGTCAGGTAAGCCAGTGATGTAGATTCAATATTTTTTAAGTTAATTCTTTTCGGTTTTGATAATCCACAAATAATCCCTTATTTTCCTTTCCTAACACGCTCCAAAATCGGCAAAATTTGTTTCGCGAGCGCAGCATATCCATGACCGAATGCCAGCTTGTATGCCTCTTCAGCCGCAGCGAGCGCATCTCGATGCCGTTTCTGCTGTGAGAGAGTAAGTGCCTGGTTTATGAGACAAGCAGATAATCCCGCGATTTTCCCGAGTTTTTGGCAGATCTGTTCCTGTTCCATATAGAGTTTCATTGCGCCGTCAAGGTTGCCTTGAGCGTAGAGGAGGTTCGCTTGGTTGCCGAGAGATCTCTGTAGCGAGTCGACATTCCTGAGTTCCCTGCAGATCCGTTCCTCTTCCATGTAGATTTTCATCGCGCCGTTAAGGTCGCCGCGGTCCATGAGGATGAGCGCCTGACCTCCGAGGGATAACTGTAGACCTTTGATGTTCCCGAGTTCCCGGCAGATCTGTTCCTGTTCCATATAGAGTTTCATTGCGCCATCAAGGTCGCTGCGGGGACACATTGTGAAGATTTTTTTTGTAATTTTTATGTAGAGTTTCATCGCGCCTTTAAGGTCGCTGCGGGTGTAGAGGATTCCCGCCTGGTTGCCGAGGGATCTCTGTAGACCGTCGACGTCCCCGAGTTCCCTGCAGATCCGTTCCTCTTCCCTGTGGAGTTTCATTGCGCCGTCAAGGTCACCGCGGTCGTAGAGGATGACCGCCTGGTTGCCGAGGGATAATTGTAGATCTTTGATGTTCCCGAGTTCCCGGCAGATGCGCTCCTGTTCATTTTGGAGTTTCATTGCGCCGTCAAGGTCACCGCGGTCATAGATGATTCCTGCCTGGTTGCCGAGGGATTTTTGTAGACTGTCGACGTCCCCGAGTTCCCGGCAGATCCGTTCCTCTTCCCTGTGGAGTTTCATTGCGCCGTCAAGGTCACCGCGG